>CAWGIY010000005.1:0-70277 GCA_963822845.1 uncultured Chloroflexia bacterium
GAGCTCGTTTTCACACGCGATCGAGACCGTCGGACGACCAGAATAGCACATCTGTTCGACAGTGTGGGTGGTGGAGATGAGGGGACTCGAACCCCTGACCCCCTCCTTGCAAAGGAGGTGCTCTCCCAGCTGAGCTACATCCCCACGACGCCGATTGATCCTAGCGGAAAACGACCGTCCGGTCGCCGTGGAGCAGGATCCGGTGCTCGACGTGCCAGCGCACGGCGCGAGCGAGGGCCACGCACTCGACGTCGCGCCCGACCCGAGCCAGCTCGGCGACGCTGTGGGCGTGGTCGACGCGCGCGACCTCCTGCTCGATGATCGGTCCGGAATCGAGCTCATCGGTGACGTAGTGGGCGGTGGCGCCGATGAGCTTCACCCCGCGGGCGTGGGCCTGCGCGTACGGTCGGGCGCCTTTGAACGAGGGCAGGAACGAGTGGTGGATGTTGATCGCTCGTCCGGCGAGGGCGTGGCAGGCCTCGGCGCCGAGGACCTGCATGTAGCGCGCGAGGACGACGAGCTCGATGTCGTGCGCCTCGACCAGGTCGAGCAGCGCCCGGTCGCGCGCGCCGGCATCGGTCTCCGGGCCGGGAAGGCGGTGGTACGGAAGGCCGTAGCCGGCGACGAGCGCGGCGTGGTCGGGCAGGGCCGAGGCAACGCTGACGATGTCCGCCACGATGGCGCCGCTGCGCCATCGGTACAGCAGGTCGTTCAGGCAGTGGCCCTCGCGGGAGACGGCGACGAGGATGCGCGGGCGGTGGTCGCCGTCGTGGAGCTCCCAGCGCATGCCGAACTCGTCGGCGACCGCGCCGATCGCGGTGCGCCACGCCTCGACGCCGGTCCGCTTCTCGTCCGCGAAGTGGACGCGCATGAAGAAGACGGCCTCGTCGGGATCGCCGAACTGCTGGCTGTCGACGATGTTGCCGCCGCCGTCGGCGATGACGCGGGCCACCGCGTAGACGATCCCGCGCCGGTCCGGGCACGAGAGGGTCAGGATCAGCTCACCGCGGCCCATGGGCGGCTCAGGGCGGCGTGAGGCGCCGGCGCGGCTCCGGCGGCAGATCGCGGCCGGGCGGCCAGGGCACCTCGCGGACGACGCAGGCGGGTGTCTGCTCGCGCGCCTGGCCGAGCGGGTTGTCGGCGAAGAGGCGCTCGACGAAGCGGCGGTCGACGCCCGGGCTGGCACCGAGCACGGCACAGCCGGCGTCGTTGGCGTCGATGATGGCAACCGGAGCATCGATGGCGGCTGCGATCGCTCGAGCCGCGGCGTCCGGGTTCTTCGGGCCGAGGGTCGCGGCCTGGTTGTAGGGCGGGATCGTGTAGCTGGTCGGCCCGTCGATCGCCTTGGCCTGCGGGCCGGCGACGCGGTAGAAGACGCCGTGAACGCCGAACGGCTTCGTGACCGCAGACGCGGCGGCCGCGAGCAGGATGCGCGGGGCGCCGACCTCGCGGATGGCGAGCTCCATCGTCTCCGCCGACCCCAGACCGATGCCGTACCCGGGCCGCGTCACGAAGCGCTCGAGCGTCCGCGCCAGCCGGCCTGGTCGAATGTCCTTGATCGGGTAGGAGCGGCCCTGGGTGATGGCCACCATCCGCTCGCTGACGGCGACGAGCCGCACGTCCTCGCCGAGGGGGGCGGCGTAGCGCTTGACGACCGCGGACGCATCGGTGTCTGCGGGGGTGACGAGTTCGGTTCGGACCGGGTGGCGAGCGTAGACGACCCCGCCGAGCGTGGCGTGCAGCGCGCGGTCCTCGTTTGGCTCGTCCAGGATCCCCATCGGCCGTGCGTCTGTCGTCGGTGTGCCGGGAGGGGCCGGATCAGCAGGCACGGCGCTCCATCGGTCGAGGGAGAGAGGTGGTGGGCGTTTCTGGACTCGAACCAGAGACCTCTGCCTTATCAGGGCAGTGCTCTAACCAGCTGAGCTAAACGCCCCTCGGGAGGCGGCATCGTAGCACGGTGCATGGGTGGCCGTGCAACCAACCGTGGTTCCCGCCGGGTGGGCCTAACGGACACTGCGTCGCCGAATTCGCGCCCAGTGGGAGTTCCGCCAACGCTGCGGCCGGCCAGGTTGGCCGTTGCTCTCGTCCCACGGGAATATCGGCCTATGAGCGGCCGATACGCCCGCCCGACGGCAACCGACCGCGCGGAACGCCGGACACGAAGAAGCCGCCCATCCGGGCGGCCTCGCAAGCGGCTTGCGTCGGCTGAAGAGTGACAGGAATCCGCGTTGTCAGCGGGAATCAGGTCGTCAGTTTTCGAGGGCGACCAAGCTCATTCACCGATACCCCCTCGAGGCATCGGTCCTTTCGGCGAGCTGGCCGATCGACCTGGGATCGGTGGATCCGGCGAACCGGCTCCACAAACTCCCTAGAAAGGAGGTGATCCAGCCGCACCTTCCGGTACGGCTACCTTGTTACGACTTCGTCCCAATCACCAATCCCACCTTCGACGGCTGCCTCCTTGCGGTTGGCCCACCGGCTTCGGGTGTTATCGGCTTTCATGACGTGACGGGCGGTGTGTACAAGGCCCGGGAACATATTCACCGCAGTATGCTGACCTGCGGTTACTAGCAACTCCGGCTTCATGCAGGCGAGTTGCAGCCTGCAATCCGAACTGAGACCGGCTTTAAGGGATTAGCTCCACCTCGCGGTTTGGCAACCCGTTGTACCGGCCATTGTAGCGTGTGTGTAGCCCAGGGCGTAAGGGCCATGCTGACTTGGCGTCATCCCCACCTTCCTCCGAGTTTCTCTCGGCAGTCTGGCATGAGAGATACAACATGCCACGGGGGTTGCGCTCGTTGCGGGACTTAACCCAACATCTCACGACACGAGCTGACGACAGCCATGCAACACCTGCATGACGGTCCCTTGCGGGAGGACGACGTTTCCGCCGTTTTCCGCCACATGTCAAGCCCTGGTAAGGTTCTTCGCGTTGCGACGAATTAAACCACACGCTCCGCTGCTTGTGCGGGCCCCCGTCAATTCCTTTGAGTTTTAGCCTTGCGGCCGTACTCCCCAGGCGGAACACTTAATGCGTTAGCTACGGCACAGCCGGGGTCGATACCGACTACGCCTAGTGTTCATCGTTTACGGCTAGGACTACCGGGGTATCTAATCCCGTTCGCTCCCCTAGCTTTCGCGCCTCAGCGTCAAGAATGGGCCAGGTAGTCGCCTTCGCCACTGGTGTTCCTCCCGATATCTACGCATTTCACCACTACACCGGGAATTCCACTACCCTCTCCCACCTTCAAGCCGGTCAGTTTCCGATGCAGTTTCCCAGTTGAGCCGGGAGATTTCACATCGGACTTGACCAGCCGCCTGCGCGCTCTTTACGCCCAGTAAATCCGGACAACGCTTGCCACCTACGTATTACCGCGGCTGCTGGCACGTAGTTAGCCGTGGCTTATTCCTCAGGTACCGTCTTGGATCTTCCCTGAGAAAAGAGGTTTACGACCCGAGAGCCTTCATCCCTCACGCGGAGTTGCTGCCTCAAGCTTTCGCTCATTGGGCAAAATTCCCGACTGCTGCCTCCCGTAGGAGTCTGGGCCGTTCTCAGTCCCAGTCTGGCTGATCATCCTCTCAGACCAGCTACCGATCGTCGCCTTGGTGAGCCGTTACCCCACCAACTAGCTAATCGGACGCAGGCCCCGCCGGAAGCGGATTTCTCCTTTGGACGGCGAATCGAATCGCCGACCACATGCGGTATTAGCCACCCTTTCGGGCAGTTATTCCCCACTTCCGGGTAGGTCACCTACGCGTTACTCAGCCGTCCGCCACTAGGTAACTACCAAGCAAGCTCGGTAGCACCTCGTTCGACTTGCATGTCTCACGCACCCCGCCAGCGTTTGTCCTGAGCCAGGATCAAACTCTCCGTACAAAACGAAACCAGTGGTCTGGCCGGAGCCTTCTCACCGGTTAACGAGTACGACGTTTGTCCCGCTGACTCGTGTGGATTCCTGTCACTCTTCAGCTGGTAAGCCACTCTGCCTTGCCGCTCGTGCGGGTCGGCTTCGTTCGATTCGAGCACTCCTGTTGAGAGGCGAACTCGCGATGGTCACGCTGCGCGGCCGTCGGCCGCCGTTCGTGGCACATCGGCCGGCGATCTGCCGGCGCGAAGCTGCATCTTAGGACAGCGGCGACAGGGCGTCAACCGAGGGGAAGTGCCATGCAGCGATCTCCGCCGCGAATCTGGTCCACATCGCCGGGCGCCAATACCATTGGCCTACGGATCGCCGAGCGGTCCGTGAAGGCTTTGTTTCGGTCCGACGGCACGTCACGTTGGCCGAGTGACCGAGGAACCGCACCCCATCGGTCCGTAGGCCAACTCGGTTGGCATCGAGGCTCGGCTCAGCGCTCGACCGCGCGGCGACCCTGGAGCGAGCGGATGAGGGTCACGTCGTCGGCGTACTCGAGGTCGCCGCCGACCGGGAGGCCGCGCGCGATGCGCGTCACGGACGCGACATGGGGCGTCAGCAGGTCGGCGAGGTACATGGCCGTCGCCTCGCCCTCGAGGTTCGGGTTGGTGGCGAGGATCACCTCCTCGACCCCGTCGCCCTCGACGCGCACGATGAGCTCACGGACGCGAAGGCGCTCGGGACCGATGCCGTCGATCGGGCTGATGGCGCCGTGAAGGACGTGGTAGCGGCCGCGGAACGCACCGGTGCGCTCGATGGCCAGCACGTCGAGCGGCTCCTCGACGACGCAGATGCGGCTCGACTCGCGGCGCGGATCGGCGCAGATGTCGCACGGGTCGACGCCGGCCTCGGTGATGTTGCAGCACGTGGTGCAGTACGCGACCTGCTCCTTGATCGCGACGAGCGCGGCGGCCAACGAGCGGGCGTCATCGGTCGAGCTGCGGAGGACGTGGTAGGTCAGCCGCTGGGCCGTCTTGGTACCGACCCCTGGCAGCTTGCTGAACTCCTCGATCAGGCGTGCGACCGGCGCGATGAGACCGGCCATCGAGGGCTAGCCGAGCCCCGGCAGGCCCGGCATGCCGGGCAGGCCCATCGCGCCCGCGATGCCCGACATCCGATCGCGCTCGAGCTGCTTGCTGCGGCCGATGGCCTCGTTGACGGCGGTCATGACCAGGTCCTGGAGCATCTCGGCCTCGTCGGGGTCGATCGCGGATGGATCGATCTCGATGGCACGCACCTCCTGCGCGCCGGTGATGACGACCCGCACCGCTCCCCCACCGGCGGTCGCTTCGAGCGTCGTCTGCTTGAGCTCTTCCTGCGCCTGCGCCATCTGGGTCTGCATCTGCTGCGCCATCTTGGCGATCTGCCCGATGTTCACGCCGTCTCCTCGTCTGCGGTGGGTTGATGCTTCGCCGGGTCAGCGCACTTCCGGCGCGTCGACCAGCTCGCCGCCGGTGATCTTCAGGACACCCTCGAGCAGGGCGCGGGCCTCTGGGTCGTCGGATGGGTCGCCGACCGCCTCCTCGACGGTCAGCGGCTCGAGCTCGAGGTTGCTGGCCACGCATTCGATCGCGAACGCGCCGCCGAACATGTCGGTCAGCAGCGCCTCGATCTGGCCGGCACGCTGCGAGATGCGCGAGCGCATGAAGTCGCGTCCCTCCGGGAAGGCGAGCGTCAGGCGCGCCCCATCGCGCGCGATCGGGCGACACTCCTTGAGCAGCGGCTTGATGACCGGGCTGGCGCGATCGACGACGGTCGCCCAGCCGACACGGATCTCGTCGAGACCGGCCGATGACGTCGCGGACACCGATGCGGCGGCCGGCTCCTTTGCCGGCGACGGCTCCTGTGCGCCGCCGGCGACGGCTCCTTTGCCGGCGACGGCTGCCGGCGACGGCGGCTCCGCCGCCTGGATGGGCTCCGGAGCTGGTTCCGGGGCCGGCTTCGGAGGTTCGGTGGCGACAGGCGCAGCGCGGGCAGGCTCGCGCGCGGGCTGGGTCACCGGGAAGGCGACCGGCGCCGCGGGCAGCGGCTCGACCGCCAGGAGCTCGAGCATGAGGCGCGCGCGACCCTCGCGAGCGCCGGCCCCGGCGGCCTCGGCGAGCGCGCGCAGGACCGCGGCGAGACGCCGCGCCGCCACGGGGTCGGCGGCGGAGGCGAGGAGCCGGCGGCGCGTGTCGGCCTCGGCCTGGGCGGCCACCTGGGCCAGGTCGCGTCCGGCATCGGCGAGGGAGGCGACGGCGTCGAGGGCGGCAGGAGCATCGGCGGCGAGGTAGGCATCGACGAGGGCACCGATCGCCGCATCATCGGCGAGGCCGACCGCCTCGCGGACGTCGGACTCGGCGAGGCGACCGTCGGCGTAGGCGAGGACCTGGTCGAGCAGCGACTCGGCGTCGCGCATGCCACCGTCGGCGAGGCGGGCGATGAGAGCCAGCGCGTCGTCGTCGGCCTCGGCGCTCTCGGCCTCGACGATCCGTCGCAGCTTGCCGATGATCGTCGCCTCCGGCAGGCGGCGGAAGTCGTGGCGCTGGGTGCGGCTGATGATCGTGGCCGGCACCTTGTGGGTATCGGTCGTGGCCAGGATGAAGACGACGTGGTCCGGGGGCTCCTCGATGAGCTTGAGCAGCGCGTTGAAGGCGTGCGCGCTGAGCATGTGGACCTCGTCGATGATGTAGACCCGCTTGCGGAGCTCCGAGGGCGACGTCAGCGCGCGCATGACGAGGTCGCGGGCGTCCTCGACGGCGCCGTGCGACGCAGCATCGATCTCGATGACGTCGAGCGCCCGGCCCTCACGGATGGACGTGCAGGCCGGGCAGGCGTCGCACGGCTCGCCGTCGGCGCCGAGGTTCGTGCAGTTGATCGCCTTGGCCAGGATCCGGGCCGTCGAGGTCTTCCCCGTCCCGCGCGGCCCGACGAAGAGGTAGGCGTGGGCCAGGCGGTCGCCGCTCACCGCGCGGCGCAGGGTGACGACGATCGGGTCCTGCCCGACGAGCTCCGCGAAGCGCTGGGCACGGAAGCGACGGTAGAGCGCGATGTGCTGGCCGGCGACCGGGGCGAGGTCGGCGTCGGCCGTCGGCTGGGGTGCGGGCATGCTGGATCTACCGTACACCGATTCGGGCGCCACCGACCCCGTTCGGGGAAGGGGGAAGGAAGAGGTCGTGCACCCGGTGTCGACCACGCCCCTGCTCGCACTCACCCACGCGCCCGGCTCCAGCCAGGTTGTCCCGCGGCACCCGAAGGCGATCGCTTACCGCTGCTTCCTTCCGGACCTGACGGGGTTCACGGACCAACGCTGCGCGGGACCCGACTCTCGACGTCGGGCACGGTGGTGGTGGGCGAACGGGGCGGACCTCGACCGGGAATTCAGCTCCGCTGTAGCGGATTGCGGATACAGGGCACCGCTAGTTCCCCGCCTAGCACGACCGGCCGCGATGGTAGGTCCCCGGTCCTCATCGGTCAATCGATGGCCGCGTGGAAGCGACGGTGCAGGTCACGGATCCGCTCGGCAAGGGCCGGGACGGGACCGTCCACCGCGGCACCGGGAACGACTTCCTGGATCGGTAGCGTTCGCACCGGAGGTGGCGGAACGCCCAGCTCCGCCAGCCATGCCGAGAGCTGCACGGACGAGGTCGCGTAGACGATCCGGCCCAGTCCCACCCAGCCATGAGCGGCCGCGCACATCGGGCAGTGCTCGCCCGACGTGTACACCGTTGCCGCCGCCCGTTCCTCGGGCGTCATGTTCGCAGCGGCCCAGCGCGCCAGCTCGAACTCCGGGTGGCGCGTGCGATCGCCGCCGGCGACGTGGTTGTGATCCTCGGCGAGGATGGTCCCGTCCGCATTCACAAGGACCGATCCGAACGGCTCGTCGCCTGCCGCCAGGGCCTCGGCCGCGAGCTCGACGCAGCGGTCGAGATAGCGCAGGTCGACCTCACTCACCATGGCCTGCCCTCGATGATCACCGAGCTACGGAGTGGCGGAGAGGGTGGGATTCGAACCCACGACGGGTTGCCCCGAACGGCATTTCCAGTGCCGCGCCCTAGGCCTCTAGGCGACCTCTCCGAGAAGGATTCGGCGTGGCGGAGAGGGTGGGATTCGAACCCACGGTACGGTTACCCGCACACCGCTTTTCGAGAGCGGCACCTTCAACCACTCGGACACCTCTCCGCGCCGGTGGGAGTCTACCGCAAGATCCAGCGTATATACGTATATACCCTAGGACGGCTAGACCGATGCGAACTCCGACGCCAACCGCCTCGCGTCGGACTCGCGCACCCCCGACACGACCGACAGCTGATGGGGCAGTTTCGGGTCGCGGGCCAGCTGCAGGACGCTGCCGGCGGCGCCACGATCGGGGTCGGGCACGGCGAAGACGAGGGCGCGGACGCGCGACTCGACGAGGGCCCCGACGCACATGGCGCACGGCTCGTGGGTCGTGAAGATCGTCGCCTCGGCCAGCCGCCGCGGCCCGAGCTTGCGGGCGGCAGCCTGGACGGTGAGAAGGACGGCGTGGGCGGTCGGGTCCTCGGACATCGTGGAGCGGTCGTGGTCTCGCGCGATCATCGCGTCGTCGATGACCGCCACTGATCCGACCGGTGCCTCCCCCGCCTCGGCGCCGCGCCTGGCCTCGGCGATCGCCTCGGCCATGAAGAGCTCGTAGTTCACCCAGTCCGCCTCCCGCGCCAGCCGGTCGGGCCGCGCCGTTGGCGAGTCTAGCAGAGGCCCGGTACGCTTCCTGCATCAGGCCCGAGTAGACACCCATGACCCGGATCACCAACATGCTGAGGCTTCCAGGGAACCTTGGCCGGGGGGCATTGATCATTGCCTCGCTGGCCGGTGCGTTCCTCTTCGCGCTGACTGTCCCGATCCCGACGCTGCCCGACGCCGGGCGCGCCGAGGTGCGCGCCGCGCTGGCCGACCGGCTACCGGGCTGGTCCGTGCAGCGCCTCGAGCCATCGTGGGAGAACGCCTACGTCGTCGTCACCAGCTGCGCCGGTCGAGACCTCGCCTTCCACTTCATCCCGGGACACGGGCTGCCGCGCGACGATGCCTGGATCCACCCGTACAACTCGTACGCCCGGGCGCGGCTCGCCGCCACGTCCGACCACGCGCGCTACCTCGTGTGGCGCGGCCAGAAGGCCGACCCGGCCAGCATGGGCTGCTCGGAGAACCTGGCCCACGACGGCTCAGCGGACGGCCGGGCCGACGGTACCGATTGACTGACGCGCGCCGGCAACCAGGCAAACGAGCCCGGCCGACCGGCCGGGCTCATCGGTCTCACAAGGCCCGCTCCTAGGCGGTGGCGGTCTCGCTGCTCGTGCCGAGGAAGCCTGCCGCGAGGAGGATCGCGCCCGAGGCGAGGTGCAGCCAGATGTCGTTGCCACCGAGCGGCACGAGGCCGAAGCCGTCCGGGATCGGAATCCCGAGGACCCCGAGCACGAGGAGCAGCGCGCCGATGCCCCGCGTGGTCATGACGGCAAGCGGCGTCGTCGTGGCGCCGTAGAGGAGGATCGCGCCGATGGCGATGTGCACGACGTTGTGCAGCACGTTCACGTCGAACAGCCCGAAGAGCGGCGTCTCGAGGACGAAGCCGGCGATGCCGGCGACGATGTACACCGCGCCGAAGACGGCCGCGACGGTTCGAGCCATGCCCATGATTGTGTCAACCTCCAACATGTGCCCCGCCTCCTGAAGGCGGAGGCGTGTCCCCAGGATTACGAAGGACCGATGGAGCTGCATCAATCGTCCGTCCGCGGCTGGTCCCGGCTCGACACGGTGCTGCTCGTGGCGATCACGCTCGGCGCCGCCGTCCTGCGGCTGGCAAGCCTGGATCGGCCGGTGGAGCTGGTCTTCGACGAGATCTTCTACGCGCGCGACGCGTGCTGGTACGTCATCGGCACCGAGCCGGCATGCGGCATCACCGATCTCGCCAGCCGAGCGCACCCGCCCCTCGGGAAGTGGCTGATCGGGTCGGGCATCGCCCTCTTCGGCTACGACCCGTTCGGCTGGCGCGTGGCGGCGGCGGTCGTCGGCACGGCCACGGTGGCGCTCGTCTACCCGCTCGGTTGGCGCCTCCTGAGACCGATCACGACGCCGACCGCGGCGACCGTCGGTGCGGCGGCCGCGACCGGGCTGCTGGCCATCGACTTCCTCCACCTCGTCCACTCGCGCGTCGGGATGCTCGACGCCTTCATCACGTTCTTCGTCGTCGGCGCGGTCCTGGCGATCGTCCTCGACCGCGACCGCAGGCGCGAATGGACCGATGCGCCCTGGTGGTGGCGGCTCACCCTCGGCCGCCCGTGGCGGCTGCTTGCCGGCGTCTGCCTCGGCGCCGCGGTGGCGGTGAAGTGGTCGGGCGCGTACGTCGCGCCGGCCGTCATCGGCCTGGTGGTGGCGTGGGAGATCGCCGAGCGCAGGCGGGCGGAGCCGGAGGCCGGCTGGGGTGCGTGGGTCATCGGTGCCGTGCGCCGGGAGGCGCTGCCGACGGTCGTGCTGCTGGGGATCGTGCCGCTGCTCGTCTACGTCGCCAGCTACACCGGGCGGATGCCGGGTGAGCTGGTCGGCCTGCCGTGGGTCGAGGGGACCGTCTGGCGCGGCATCTGGGAGCACCAGCGCGCAATGCTCGACTTCCACACCGCGCTTTCGGGCGACCACCCGTACCAGTCGCCGCCGTGGTCGTGGCCGCTCATCAAGCGTCCGGTCGCGTACTGGTTCTCCGACGAGGGCGGCGCGTATCGCGAGATCCTGGCGATGGGCAACCCCGTCGCCTGGTGGCCCGGGTTGGTCGCGCTGGCTGCGCTCTTCGTGACGTGGTGGAAGGCCGGCTGGGGCGTGCTGCGCCCGGAGCTCGTGATCCTGGCGGGCGCGTTGGGGACCTACCTGCCGTGGCTCGTGCTGTCTGGCGACCGTGACCAGACGTTCATCTGGTATCTGCTGCCGACGATCCCGTTCCTGTGCCTGGCGCTCGGCTTCTTCGCGGCGCTGGCCTGGGAGCGGATGGCGACGCGGGTCGTGGCGGGCGCGTACGCGCTCGTGCTGGTCGCGTCCTTCGGGTTCTACCTGCCGCTGCTCGTGGCCCTGCCGATCTCGTCCGACGCGTGGCGGCTTCACGTTCCCTTCCGCGACTGCGCTGGCCAGACGCTGCCGGATGACACGACGGCCACCGGCGAGCCGCCTCCTGGCTGGTGCTGGATCTAGGTCCGGCTGCCCTGGGAATTAGGACGTCCATGAGACACTTCTCCGGTCCGGCAGCACTTGCCGGACCGACCTGTGGCGGGGGGAGATTCCCCCGACCGACACCTGGTAACGAGCCGATGCCGACACGGGCCGCACCGGGACCGAGCCGTGCGCTCGTCGGTGCCGGAGTCGCACGAGCCACAGGGAGAAGCCATGACGCTTCATCAACTCGGTCGCCTGGTGGGCCCCCTCAGCGTGATCGCGGCGGCGTTGATCGTCGTGAGCCAGGGACTGAACCTTGCGCTCGGCCTCGCGATGGGTGCGCAGTCCGCGGATAGTGTCGTCCACACGGTGAGGTACGGGCTGGCGCTGCTTGCCATGTACGCGCTGCTGCTCGCCTTGACGGGCCTGTACCTCAGGCAGGCCGACCACGCCGGCAGGCTGGGCCTCGCCGGTTACCTCGTCGCGTTCCTCGGAACCCTCCTCGTCGCCGGCGATTGGTGGTTCGAGAGCTTCATCGCTCCCCGCATCGCGGCCACCGCGCCCGAGGTGATGACCGGTGCGATCTCCGGTTCGCTGTTGGTCGGAGCTGCCGCGACGTTTGGACTGTTCGCGATCGGGTGGATCACCTTCGGGATCGCGACGTTCCGCGCCAACGTCTACCCGCGTCCAGCTGCCGTCCTGCTCATCGTCGGAGGAGTGGTCGGCATTCTCGCGGGGAGCACGCCGTACCAGGTCCCGCTGGCGCTCGCAGTCGGCTGGATCGGCTTCGCACTGATGCGGTCCGAGCGGAGCGCTCAGATTGCGACGGCGCCAGCACCTGCGTAGGGTTCGCCCGAGAGCCGACGGTTCGCCGGTATTGCCGATGGCCGGGGTGCGGGCATCCATCCGAAGGTCGTGCAGGAGCGGCTCGGGCACCCCTCCATCACCGTAACCCTCGACTCTAACGGCAGCGTTCCTCGCACCTGAGCCGAGCTAAGACCGCTGCGCAGCGCTCGTCTGCGTCGGTGCCGGGTCGCGTTCCTCGTTGTCGTTGCCGAATGGATCGGCGACGAGGACGAAGCCGATGAGCACTACCAGCACAAGCCCAAGAACGATCGCCGCGCCGGATGCGCGGCCTGGCCACGGGTATTTGGTCGGACGCTGGTGATGCGGCGAAACGTTCATCGGGATACTTCCGTCGATGATCACCAAGAGCCCGCCGAAGGGGGCTCTTTCGTGTGCAGATGGGTGGCGTGCCCGAGAGGACTCGAACCTCCGACTTTCAGCTCCGCAAGCTGACGCTCTATCCACTGAGCTACGGGCACCCGCGTGATCCGCATCGGTCGAGAAGAGGCGGATCTGAGTGGCGGAGAGGGAGGGATTCGAACCCTCGGAAGAGGAAACCCCCTTCAACGGTTTAGCAAACCGCCGCACTAGGCCACTATGCGACCTCTCCTCGGCCGCGGCCGATGATAGCATGGGCCCTCGCCCCGGACGATCTCGCCGTCCCCGGCTTTGACGATCGCCCGAGCCCATCCTCTAGCGTGCCGCGTATGCCTGCAACCAGACTTCCGATCATCGGCTACCCGCTCCCGCACACGGTGCTGGAGGGCGTCCTGCGCCGGGCATTGACCGATGCCGGCAGCCCGATCCAGCTCGAGCAACGCGAGGCGCGACCGCATCAGCTGGCCGATGCCCTCAACGAGGTCCGGGCCGGCGACGACTTCGTCGGCGCGCTGATCGCTTCACCCCACAAGGAGAAGGCGCCCCCGCTGTCGGACTGGCTGAGCGACGACGCCCGCTTGAGCGGCGCGGTCAACGTGTTCGCCCGCGTCGACGGGCGGCTCCGCGGCTACAACTCGGACCTCGACGGGGTGCGCGCCGGGCTCGTCTCGATCCTGCCGCGGGTCAAGGGCAAGTGGCCGCGCAACGCGGTCGTCCTCGGCGCGGGCGGCGGAGCGCGAGCGGTGGTCGCGGTGCTCATCGGTGCCGGCTTCCAGCACGTCGTCGTCCTCAACCGGCACCTGCACAAGGCCGAGGCGCTGGTCGCCCACTTCTCACGGGCGGCACGGCACATGGAGCTCCGGGCACGACCTTGGCACGACGCGATCATCGAGGCGGAGCTGGCGCGCGCGGAGGTGCTGATCAACGCCAGCGGCATCGGCGTCGAGGAGGGCGAGTCGCCGATCCCCGACGAGCTGCTGCCACCGGACCGATACGTCCTCGACCTCGTCCTCAACCGGGCCTCGACCCCGCTGATGGAGGCCGCCAGGGAACGCGGCGGCACGGTCGCCAACGGGCAGGCGGCCTTCCTGGCCTCGACCGCGGCCACGCTGAAGCTGCTCAGCGGCGCCGCACCGCCGGCCGATGCACTGCGCACCGCGCTGGCCGACGAGCTCGGCGTCCCGGAAGAGGGCTCGCCGTCGTCGGCGACTGAAGGGCTCCGCCCGGTGATGTGCGACGTGACGTCCCGCGTTCCCTTGATAGGCGCCGGATGACCGACGAGCGGGAGTCCGACGCCCGGCTGGCCGAACGGATCCGGGCCGGCCAGGCCCAGGCGCTGGGCGAGCTGTACGACCGGTACGCCGGCACGGCCCTCGCCGTCGCCCTGCGCGTGGTGGCCGATCGGACGGAAGCGGAGGACGTGGTGCACGACGCATTCGTGGCGGTGTGGAGGAAGATCGACCGGTTCGATGCCGGCCGCGGTTCGCTGCGCGGCTGGCTGCTGACCGTCGTCCGCAACCGCGCCATCGATCGGATCCGCGCGCGGCGCGTCAGCGTCGACGTCGACGATGCCGACGAGCGCTCGCTCCTGCGTACGGGCCCGAATCCGACGTGGGAGGACGCGTTGCGGCGGACCTCGGCGGCCGAGGTACGCGTGGCCCTGGACGGCCTGCCTGATGAGCAGCGGCGGGCGCTCGAGCTCGCCTACTTCGAGGGCTACACGTACCGCGAGGTGGCCGAGATGACGGGCGTCGCGCCGGGGACGGCTGCCGGCCGCCTGCGGCTCGGCCTCGCCAAGCTGCGTGACGCGCTGGCCGGGAGCAGCGGCGCGCCGCTGCCGGCGCTCGAGCCCGCGCTGCGAGAGGATTCCGGACGATGAGCACCATGACCTGCGCCCAGGTCGACGAGCTGGCCGGCGCCTATGCGCTGGGCGCGGTCGAGGCCGACGAGGATCGCGCGATCAGCGAGCACCTCGACACCTGCGACCAGCCGCACGGCGAGGCGCGCGGGCTCATCGGTGCTGCGGACGCGATGGGCGCCGCCGAGGCGGCGGTCATGCCGAGCCCGCCGCTGCGCGATCGCCTGATGGCGACCGTCGCGACGACGCCGCAGGAGCACCGTCCCGCTGCCGTGACGCCGACGCCCGCGCGCGAGCCGAAGCGCGCGTGGTGGCGGCTCCAGCCGGTGATGGCCGGCGTCGCCGCCGTCGCGCTGGCCGCGGCCGTCGGCCTCGGCGCGTGGGGGCTCAGCCTGAATGCTCAGCTGGCCGAGCGCGAGGACGCGCTGCGCGCCGTCGCCAACGCCGAGGCGGCGTTCGCCGTGGCCGGCAGCGCTGGCGCCGGCTGGGTGATCGAGTCGGGCGATGTGGCGCACTTCGTCGCCGAGGACCTCGCCGAGCTGCCCGCCGACCACATCTACGAGCTGTGGCTGCTGGACGCGGCCGGCACGCCGACTGCCGTTGGGACGCTCGAGGATCCCGACGACCTCGTCGTCGTCGCGCTCGAGCACGATCTGGCCGGCGCGACGACGTTTGCCGTGACCGTCGAGGCCGAACGGGTCGACCAGCCGACATCGGATCCCGTGCTGGTCGCATCGCTGGAGGGCTGAACGCGGGCCTATCGGCTTCTCGTACACTCCGCTGGCCCGATGTTCTTCACCCATGGCTGGGTGCACGTCATCGCCGGCTGCATGTTCTGCGGCAAGACCGACGAGATGCTGCGCCTGCTCCGACGCTTCTCCATCGCCGGCCGCCAGGTCGTGCTGGTGAAGCCGCGCCTCGACACGCGGACCAACGAGATCACCGTCGTCTCGCGCTCCGGCGCCGAGCACCGCGCCATCACGGTCGACCACTCGTCTGAGATCGAGGCCGCGGTCGGGGCGGCCGACATCGTGGCGATCGAGGAGGGCCAGTTCTTCGACGAGGGCCTGCCGGAAGCGGTCGAGGCGCTGGCCGCGACCGGCAAGCAGGTGATCGTCACCGGGCTCGACCGCGACTTCCGCGGCGTCCCGTTCGGGACGATGCCGCGCCTCCTGGCGCTGGCCGACCAGGTCACGAAGCTGACAGCCATCTGCATGGCCTGCGGCGAGCCCGCCACCCGCACCCAGCGGCTCATCGACGGCGAACCCGCTCCGGCCGATTCGCCGCTCATCGTCATCGGCGGCATCGGCGACGAAACGTACGAGGCGCGTTGCCGTCTGCACCATGTCGTTCCCGGCCTCGGCGAATGACGTAGGCGCCGATCGGCGCTTGTCTCCCTGACCCTCGGGCGCGTGCCCGTCGAATTGGCATCGGCGGGCCATCAGGATGGGGACATGACGACGAACGCACTCGCCCTCCAGACCGATTCGACCGTGACGCTTCGCGTCATCGACGGCGGAGGGCGCCGAGCCCACGAGCAGCGCCTTCGCTCGACGATGCGCGAGATCGTCGGCGGCTGCCCGGACCACTGGTGGAAGTCGACCGCACTGCGCACCGTCGCCTGCACCTGCGACCGATAAATCCGATCACGCGCGCCAGCACCCGCCAGGCGTCGCCCGGACCACCCGGAAGCCGGCGGCGCGCAGGAGCTCCAGCGAACCCCACACCACCGTCGTGGCGCCGAGCATCTCGGTGAGCTCCTCGATGGTCTCAATCGCAACCTGCATCGCTAGATTGCCGGCCGCAAGGTTGGTCGCAATCTCCACGACACCTGCCCCGACGACGAAGATCGCCACGCCGCCGATCAGGAGACGTGCCGCGGATGGAGCCGCGCGCAGGTGGTCCACCACCAGAACGCCGATCCAGACCGCTGCCGCGATCGCGATCGGGACCAGGATGAGCATCCAGATGCCGGTGATGGCGAAGAAGGTTTCGCTGCGCGCTCCGCCCGGAAGCAGCGCGTCGGTCGCTTGACCGACCCACTCATGGATCTGGGCGGTCTCGTCGATGGACAACGCGAAGGCCGCGGCGGCGGGCAGGTAGAGTCGAATCCCGCCCTTCAGATGCCTCGGGGCGTGCGTGGCGTAGAGGACCAGGAGTACGCCCGCCAGCGCCCACTGCATGGACGAGTACCACGTCGGGAAATTGGCCTCACCCGCCGGCATGAGCTGGCGGGCGAGAATCGTGTTGCCAATTGGCCCGAAGACCAGGTGGCCGACGAACGCGAGTGCGATGAGGACGTCGACGGCATAGAGGCCCGTCACCACTCGTCGCGCGACTAAGGGCATGGCGCCAACCTAGGCGGCCACCGGAGCTTCTCGGTTACGCCAGGATGAGTACCGTCTCATGAATCTCGGCGGCGACACACCGACGCGCCTGTGCAAGACCAATCGATGGCGATCGAGAAGCTGGCGGAGGGGGTGGGATTCGAACCCACGGTGGGCTTGCACCCACGGCGGTTTTCAAGACCGCTGCATTCGTCCACTCTGCCACCCCTCCGCGGTGCCGCCAGAGTAGCAAGGAACCTGCGGAGAGTTGACGCCTTCGCTAGGTTCGATGCATGGACCACACAGCGCACGCCACCCATGAGGTGGTCTCGGTCAACCGGCTCGCGGCGCGGGCGACGACGCACTGCCTCATCGGCTGCGGCATCGGTGAGGTGCTGGGCGTGGTCATCGGGACCGCGCTCGGCTGGAGCACGGCGGCGACGATCGCACTGGCGATCGGGCTTGCCTTCATCTTCGGGTACAGCCTGACGATCTGGCCGCTGGTCGCATCGGGCCTGGCGCTGCGTGCGGCGCTCGGGCTGGCCCTGGTGGCCGATACCGCCTCGATCACCGTGATGGAGATCGTCGACAACGCGATCCTGCTGCTCATCCCCGGTGCAATGGACGCGTCATTGAGCAGCTGGCTGTTCTGGGGCAGCCTGGCCATCGCCCTTGCGGTCGCGTGGGTCGTGACCTTCCCGGTGAACCGATGGCTGATCGCCCGGGGACGCGGGCACGCAGTGGTCCACGGCTCCCACTGACCCGCCTCGAGGACCCCGGCTCAGTGGCAGGTCCCGCTGCCGGCATCCGTGAACGATCCCCCATCGACCGGGAGGAACGCCCACTCGAAGCTTCCATTCTCGAGTGTCAGCTGGAGGACCCCGTGCTCGGAGCCGCGGGCCGCGCTGTTGTCGGCGAGGTCCGGAAATCCTCGCAGGTTGCCACCACCCGTCCCGATCGTGAACTGGCGGATGCCCCTGTCGGGGTCGAGCGTGCCGTCGGGGGCCATCGGCTCGAACCGCTCGTAGAGATGCTCGTGACCGTTGAGCACGATCTCGGCACCGTGATCGTAGAGGACCTGCCAGAGCGTGCGGTACTCGGGGTCGTTGCCGTATCGACCTGAGCTCCAGCGAGGCGTATGCCAGATCGCGATCGTGCAGCCGGCACCACTCTCCTCGAGGTCCCGATCGAGCCACTCGACCTGCTCGCCGTCGTCCGAACCGAACTCGCAGCCGACCCGATGGCACTCGCTGTTGAGGACGACGATGTGCCAGGCCTCCAGGTCGAACGAGTAGTAGTAGAGGTCGAACGGCCCGCCCGCGTCACCCCAGTAGCGGTTGTACCCCTCTGCCTGAGTCTGCTTGAACTCGTGGTTGCCGACCGCCGGCCGGGTCCGCTCCTTGTGCCGCCCCCATGAAGGCCCGTAGCACTCGAGGTACTCCTCGAAGGACCCGTCCGGGTAGGCGTTGTCGCCGGTCGTGAAGACGACGGCGTCGGGATGCTCGGCGACGACCTCGTCGAGAATGGCCGCGGTGGCCTCGTCTGCCTGGGTCGGGCATTCCGCGATGTCCCCCGCCCCGACGAACACCGCCGGCGCGGCGTCTTCCCCGGAACCGTCCGGCGATCCGCCCGGCGCTCCGGCCAGGAAGAGCAACGCGAGCGCGGCAACCCCCGCGAGGACGACGAGGACGGCGATTGCCGCGATGATGATGGCCGGGCGCATGGCCCTACTCTCGTTCTCGCGGCGTTACGCGAGCCGCTCACGCCCGCCGAATGCCGGGCGCAGCACATCGGGGATCGCGATCGTGCCGTCGGGCTGCTGGAAGGTCTCGAGGATCGCGGCGACCGTCCGCGGCAGCGCCAGCCCGGAGCCGTTGAGCGTGTGGACGAGCTCCGGCTTGGCCCCGGCCTCGGACCGATGGCGGATGGCCATCCGCCTCGCCTGGTAGTCGCGGAAGTTGCTGACGCTGCTGACCTCGAGCCAGCGCTCGACGCCTGGCGCCCAGACCTCGAGATCGTACTTGCGGGCCTGGACGAAGCCCATCTCGCGCGTGCTCATCAACACGACCCGGTAGGCGAGGCCGAGCCGCTGGAGGAGCGTCTCCGCGCAACCGGTCAGCCACTCGAGCTCGTCCGCCGAATCCTCGGGAGCGGTGAAGCTCACCATCTCGACCTTGTCGAACTGATGGACCCGCAGGATCCCGCGCGTGTCGCGGCCGGCGGCGCCGGCCTCGCGACGGAAGGAGGCGGAGTAGGCCGCGTAGCGGATCGGCAGCGCCTCGGCGTCGAGGATCTCGTCGCGGTGAAGGTTCGTGACCGGCACCTCGGCCGTCGGGATCAGATACAGGTCGTCGCGCGTGGCGACGTACATCTGGTCCTCCTTGTCGGGGATCTGCCCGGTGCCGCGGGCCGAGTCGGCGTTGACGAGGACCGGGGGCCAGACCTCGATCATCCCGTGCTCTCTGGAGTGGACGTCGAGGAACCAGTTGATGAGCGCGCGCTGCAGGATCGCGCCGTCGCCGACGTAGACCGGCCAGCCCGAGCCGGTGACCTTCGCGCCGCGACCCATGTCGATGATTCCGAGGCGCTCGGCGAGCTCCCAGTGCGGCACGCGTCCGTCGCGCGGGAGCGGCTCGCCCCAGGTGCGGACCGTGAGGTTCGCGTCCTCGCCGCCGACCGGCACGTCGGGGTCCGCGGGGTTCGGGATGCGCAGCATCGCATCGGCGAGGTCGGCGTCGACGTTGGCGAGGTCGGCGTCGAGTGCATCGATCCGCTCGGCGCTCGCGGCCGACGCGGCCTTCAGCTCCCCCACCTCGGCACCGGTCGGGTCCGCCCCGCCCCGGATCGCCTCACCGATGCGGCGGCTGGCCTCGTTGCGCTCCGCCTTGAGGGCGTCGGCCTCGGCGACGAGCGCCCGGCGGCGCTCGTCGAGGTCGAGTGCGCGGTCGACGACGGACGGATCCTCGCCCTTGTCAGCGGCCGCCAGCTTCAGCCGGTCGGCGTCTTCGCGGAGGCGCTGCAGGCCGACGCTCATGCACTCACCCCGGCACCCGCGCCTTCGCGCAGGCGGTCGAGCACGAAGGATCGATCCAGCGCGGCGAGAAGCCAGCCCGCGCGGGGCCCGGAGCTGCGCCCGAGGAGCGCAAGGTAGAGGGCAGCGAAGGCGCGGCCAGCCGGCAGGCCGTGCTCGGTGGCGGTGGCGAAGATCGACCCCTGCACCGACTCGCCGTCCCAGGTGACATCGGCGAGCGCCGATGCCAGCGCCCCGAGGTACGCGCGCTGGGCCGGATCGAGCTCGTCGGCCGCGGCGGGAAGCGCGTCGCGTTGCACGGCCAGGCGCGCGGAGTCCGGCGCGTAGGCCTCCAGCCAGGCGCGCGCGGCGGCGCGGCGCAGGTCGAGGATGGCGGCCTCGCGATCGGCCAGCGGCGACCCCTTCTCGGCCGTCACGCGCTCAACCACATCGATCCCCGGGATCTGCTCGAGCAGCGCGAGGTGGCTGAACGCCGGGCGGTAGGCGGCCGCCTCGGCGGCGACGTCGGCATCGGGCTCGACGAGGCTGTAGGTGAAGACGCGGTCGTGGTGCGGCGGCAGCTCCCCTCGGACCTCACGGCCGGCCGTCGCGGCGGCGAGGCGGTCGGACTCGTCGAAGAGGCGCGGGATCGCATCGGTGCCCTCCGGGTCGAAGTCGATCGCGGTGTTCGGCCGAGGCCGCAGGAAGAGGAGCCGCAGCTGTTCGGGCGGCACGACCTCCGCCATGCGGGCCGCCGAGGCGCCGATGCCCTTCGAGGTCGACATCTTGCGCCCGCCGAGGTTGAGGAACTCGTAGGGCACGTTGAGGGGCGGCTCGTTGCCGAAGACCTCGCGCGCGATCGCGTCTGATCGGTCCCGCGAGCCGCCCTTCGTCGACAGGTCCTTCCCCGCCGGCTCGATCGTGACGCCGAAGAGGTCCCACTTCGCCGCCCAGTCGACGTTGTAGGGCAGCTTGGCGCGGCCCCCGAACGGCGAGACCCGGCCGGCGTGGCCGCAGCCGGTCGCCCATTCCACGAGGTCGGCGCGGCACTCGTACGAGACCAGCTCCCCGTCCCAGCCGGTGACGATCGTCGTGCCGAGCCGGCCGCAGCTCTCGCAGACGACGAACAGCGGATGCCACTCGTCGGGGTGGTTGACGTTGGCGACGCGGCGGTAGATGTCGCGGATCGTCGCGGCGGCGTCGAGCGCGGTGCGGATGTATCGGTCCATGGCGCCCGAGCCGTAGACCTCGCTCATCCAGTAGTAGGTGTCCGGGCGGATGCCGAGCCCGTCGAACGTGTCGACGAAGACCCCCGCGAAGTGGCGGGCATACGACGGGTGGCAGTCGCCCTCCGGATCGGGGACGTGCGACAACGGCACGCCCATCGAGCGCTCGATCGCGTCGGGGGTCAGGAGCGCCTGGGCGTCCATCGGGTCGAGGTCGTCGACCCCGTAGCGCAGCTCCACCGGCACGCCGGCGTTGCGGAGGGCGCGTGCAATCGTGTCGACGACCACCGGCCCGCGGAGGGAGCCGACGTGGACGGTGCCGGACGGGGTCTTCGAGTCGTTGACGACCTGCGGGCCGACCGCCGATGCCGCGATCTCGTCAGCCCAGAACACGGGCCGCTACCCGATGCGGACGAGCGTGTACTCGATCGGTCCGGCCGGGGCCTGCACCGTGAACCGGTCGCCCTTCTTCAGGCCCATGAGCGCCGAGCCGACGGGCGACTCGTTGCTGATGCGGCCCTCGCGGGGCGCCGCCTCGGCCGAGCCGACGATCGTGAACGTCTCCTCGCCGTCGCCGCCCTTGATGACGACCTTCGAGCCGATGCCGACCTTGTCGCCGTTCGTCTTCGAGATGACCTCGGCGTTGCGCAGCTGGAGCTCGAGCGTCGCGATGCGTCCCTCCAGGAACGACTGCTCCTGCTTGGCATCCTCGTACTCGGCGTTCTCGCTCAGGTCGCCGTCGAGCTTCGCCTCGTGGATGCGCGCCGCGACCCGCGGCCGATCGACGGAGATGAGCTCGCTGAGCTCGGCCTTGAGCTTCGCAAGGCCCTCGGCGGTGAGGTAGACCGGCTTGGTGTTCACCATTTGAACCCCTCATCCTCCTGCGGCGCCTCCGGGGAGGCTCGTCCATGTCGTGGGGAACGACTGGGCGTCCCGCGCTCGATAACAAAAAACGCTTCAGGCCCCGCCCTTCACGGCGGCGTCTCCTGAAGCTGGCCGTACCCCCCACCCACTGGGTCGGGCGGGCCAGGCGCGCGCCGGTGTCCCGGCTGCCGAGCGATTGTAGGCGCGCTCGCCCCGCTCGTCAAAGCCTGCTGGACATCAATGACCGATGAAAACCAGCATGACGATGAGCGCGGCGAAGCCGATGCGGTACAGGCTGAAGGCGGCCACCGAGCGACGACGGAGCCACGACAGCAGGAAGCCGATCGCCACCAGCCCGGACACGGCCGCGACCACGAACCCGACCCCGATGGCGAGCCACTCGACCCCGGTATGCGCCTCGGTCAGCAGGCGCCGCGACCCGTACAGGCCGGCGCCCAGGGTGATCGGCGTGGCCAGCAGAAAGCTGAAGCGCGCGGCCGACTCGCGGGTGAGCCCCAGGGCCAGGCCGGCCGTGATCGTCGCCCCCGATCGGCTGATCCCCGGCAGCAGCGCGAGCGCCTGGCTGAAGCCGATCGTCAGCGCCGCCGGCGCGTTGACCTGCTCGAGCTCTCGGCTGCGGCGCCCGAAGCGGTCGGCCAGCCACAGCAGGATCCCGCCCACCACGAGGAAGCCGGCGATCGCGAGGCGCGCCGCGTCGCTGTCGCCGTGGAACGTGTCGCCGATGAACTCCTCGAGCGCGAAGCCGATGACCGCCGCCGGGATCGTGGCGGCCACGAGCAGCCACGCGATCCGCCGATCGGGGTCCGCGCTGATGCTCCGTTCGCGGACACTCGCCCACGCGGCCCGGATGTACCGCACCCAGTCTCGGGCGAAGTACACGAGGAGCGCGACGAGCGTTCCGAGATGGAGGAAGACGTCGAAGGCAAGCGAGCCGATGAGCTCGTCTTCCTCCCAGCCGAAGATCCATGGCGCCAGCTCGAGGTGCGCCGAGGAGCTGACCGGGATGAACTCGGTCAGCCCCTGCAGGAGGCCGATGATCGCGGCCTGGATGACGACGTCCAAATGCGCCTTACCGGATGAACAGCGGGGCGAGCACCAGGGTGATCGTGGCGAGCAGCTTCACGAGCACGTGCAGCGACGGCCCGGCGGTGTCCTTGAACGGGTCACCGACGGTGTCGCCGACGACCGCGGCCGCGTGGGCATCGGTGTTCTTGCCGAGCACGTTGCCGGCGGCATCCTTGAGGTTGCCGGACTCGATGAACTTCTTCGCGTTGTCCCACGCGCCACCACCGTTGTTGAGGACGGTCGCCAGCAGCACGCCGGAGATCGTGCCGACCATCAGGAAGCCGGCGACGGCCTGGTAGCCGAGCAGCAGGCCGACGAGGATCGGTGTGGCGACGGCCACGAGCCCGGGAGCGACCATCTCGCGCAGGGCGGCTCGTGTCGTGATGTCGACGACCCGCGCATAGTCCGGGCGCTGGGTGTAGTCCATGATCCCCGGCATCTCGCGGAACTGGCGGCGGACCTCGACGATGATCGTCTGGGCCGTCTTGCCGACCGCCCGGATCGCCAGGCTGCTGAAGAAGTACGCCAGCATCGCGCCGATGAGCGCGGCGACGAAGACGCCGACGTCGGCGAGGTTGACCGCGGTGAGCAGCTCGATGTCGGTGCGCCCGGCCTCGATCTGGTTGCCGATGATGAGGTTGACCTTGTCGATGTACGCGCTGAACAGCAGGAAGGCCGCAAGCGAAGCCGATGCGATCGCGTAGCCCTTGGTGAGCGCCTTCGTCGTGTTGCCGACCGCGTCGAGACGGTCGGTGATCTCCCGCGTGTGCGCCTCGGAGCGGCTGAACTCGGCCACGCCGCCGGCGTTGTCGGTGATCGGTCCGAAGGTGTCCATGGCCAGGATGTAGGCCGTGGTCATCAGCATGCCCATGGTGGCGACGGCGGTGCCGAAGATGCCGCCCACATCGTGGCCATCGGCCGCGAGGAGCCCGGCCTGGCTGCCGAGCCAGTGGCTGGCGATCAGGGCGATGCCGATCGTGATGGCCGTGACGAAGGTCGTCTCGAAGCCGACCGCGGTGCCGCTGATGATGTTCGTCGCGGGTCCGGTCTTCGAGGCCTCCGCGATCTCGCGCACCGGCCGGAACGTGCCGGCGGTGTAGTACTGGGTGATGTACACGAACACGACGCTCGTGATGAGGCCGACGACGCCGGCGAAGAAGAACCAGACCCAGACCGGCAGCCCGTTCGAGATCGTGCCGTTCGTGTCCATCATCACGAAGGTGACGAACGCCAGGGCCGCGACCGACAGGATCGTCGTGACCCAGTAGCCGCGGTTCAGGATGTTCATCGGGTTCTCGGTCTCGGAACCGCGGATGAAGAACATCGCGATGATCGTGGCGAGCAGGCCGAACGCGCGGATGACGAGCGGGAAGAAGATCCAGGCCTCGGGGTTCGGCCAGCCCGCGCTCTCCGCGATCGCGAAGGCGGCGACGCCGAGGATCATGGCGCCGATGTTCTCGGCGGCGGTCGACTCGAAGAGGTCGGCACCACGGCCGGCGCAGTCGCCGACGTTGTCGCCCACGAGGTCGGCGATGACGCCCGCGTTGCGCGGGTCGTCCTCGGGGATGCCCGCTTCGACCTTGCCGACGAGGTCGGAGCCGACGTCGGCGGCCTTCGTGTAGATGCCGCCGCCGAGCTGGGCGAACAGCGCGACGAAGCTCGCTCCGAAGCCGAAGCCGACGATGAGGAACGGCGCCTCGGCGACGGTGACATCGGCGACGAACGTCTCGTAGACGGTGAAGATGCCCCACACGCCGAGCAGGCTGAGGGCGACGACCAGGAAGCCGGAGACGGCGCCGCCGCGCATCGCCACCTGGACCGCCCCGACGAGGCTGGTGCGGGCCGCCGCGGCCGTGCGCACGTTCGAGCGGACGCTGACGAACATGCCGATGATCCCCGACGCCATCGAGCAGGCGGCGCCGACGAGGAAGGCGATCGCGGTCAGGATGCCGATCGGGGGACCCGCGAGGGAGGGCACGTCGGCGACCTCCGCGGTCTCGACGATGCCGATCACCAGGCCGATGACGACCGCACCGACGAGCGCGAGCACGCCGATCGTCGTGTACTGGCGCTTCACGAAGGCATCGGCGCCCTCGCGGATCGTGTCGCCGACGGCCACCATCTCCGGCGTGCCGGTGTCGCGCGACATCACGTCGCGGGCGAGGTAGAGGGCGAAGAGGACGGCCGCGATACCTGCGACCGGGACCACCCAGGTGATCAGCTCCATGAGACCTCCGAGCGCGGCCGGCGGCCATGGTAAGGCACGCTCACAGCCGGGGGTTGACGCACACGAAACGCCGGCGGGAGGACAGGGTCACGTACCCCACCAGCGAAGGCCGCGAATCTTAGCACGGAGCGCAGCCCGAGGGTCACGGCAGCCAGCGTGGGCCGGCTCCATCCGGCGCGAGCGGCGTCCGCTCGCCGTCGTCGAGGTCGACGAGCTCGACCGAGCCGAGAGCTCCGCTGTCCGCGAAGACGACGACCGCGTCCGGCTCGCTCGGCGCGATCGCGGCCGCTGCGACAGGCTCGTCGGTCAGCACCACGGCCGAGGGCATTTCGCCGAGGCTCTCGGCGATCCGGAGCAGGCCGTCGGGACCGGCGTACGCGATGCTGCCGTCCGGGCCGACGCCGAGCACCGTCGCCCCGGCCCCGACACCGAGGTCCGTCGTCGTGGCACTGGACCGTGCGAGCCGATGGATTGCGTCTCCGGCACCGCCGATCAGCGGGGCGACGGGTGGATCGAACGTCGCGCCGGATGCCGCACCGTTGCCCGGCGTGCCTGTCAGCAGCACGCCCGACGAGTCGGGCATCCAGATCGGCGCATAGGCCGCGTCGAATGGCGCGAGCGTGAGCAGCTCGGTGGGCAGCTCGAGGATGCCGACCGAGCCCGCCAGGTCCACGAAGGCCAGCGCCTCACCGTCCGGCGCATAGCGCGGCGCACGGATCGCCTGCCCTTCGTCGGAGGATCCCGCCGATGGCGTCGGGCTCGCGCCCGGCACTCCGGGAATGGCGATCGGCATGGCGTCGCCGCCGCCGACGTCCCACTCCCACAGCCCGAGCCCGCCGCCGGTCTCAACGTCGGCGCGCGCGAAGGCGACGCGCTGGCCGTCCGGCGAGTAGGTCGGATCGAACTCCAGGTGGGCCTCATCGGTCAGCTCGCGACGATCGCTGCCGTCGGCGCGCTGGTAGACGAGTCGCCGGCCGTCCGAGACGACGAGCGAGCTGCCGTCCGGCGCGACGGCGTAGTCGAGCACCGGCTCCAGCTCGGCGCTGACCTGCCGCTGCCCGGTGCCGTCGACGTTCATGACCCACACGTTCGCGATGCCCGCGCGGTCGGTGACGAACGTGATCCCGTTCGAGAGGGCCGCCGTGGGGGCGCCGGTGTTGAACGACCAGCGCAGCGGCCCGGCCATCGTCTCGCCGGTGGTCGTCGTGAGCTCGGCGGCGAGCTCGACGTCGAACGTCGTGTTCGGCGGCAGCGGCCCCGATGGCGTGAACCGCAGGAGGCTGCCTGAGCCGGCGTCGTCGAGGGGATCGTCGGGGAGCGCCACGACCTCGAGGGTGCCGGCGACCTCGGGGCTGATCGTCAGCTGCTCACCCGCGATGGTCTCCGGGTCGATCGGCTGATTGAAGATGACCGCGATCGGGGAGATCGGCGCGACTCCATCCACGCCGTCGGTTGGCACGAGCGTCAGCGCGGCAAGGTCAGAGGTGACGGTCCGGAACGCGATGCGGATCGGATCGCCGAGGGTGACGCCCGCGGCGTCGGCGGCATCGGCATCGATCTCGACCGCGTAGTCGCTGTCCGGTTCGAGCGGTTGGCTGGGCACGATCTCGAGCAGCTCACCACTCCACCGCAGCTCGTGGTCGAAGGACGGGCTCAGGCGGAGCTGGTCCTCGACCGACGCGATGTCCATGAGCGTCGAGAACGTGAGCGCGATCGGTGCGTCGAGTGGGACCTCCTCGGCGCCGTCGGCGGGTTCGGACTCGGCGAGGGTCGGCCGGCCCGCGGTCACGAACTCGAAGGGCGGCGGCAGCTCGGTCATCTGGTTGCCGGAGAGGTCGCTGATCCCCTCGTCGACGGTCAGGACGTACTCGGTCTCGAGCGCGAGTGGGTCGGCCGGGGTGAAGATCATCGTGCTGCCGCTCCAGGTCACCGCTCCGGACACGTCCGGCTCGAGGCGCACGGCATCCTCGACGCCGTCGGTCGTCACCGGCTCGCTGAAGGTGACCTCCAGGCTCGTGGTGATGAGCGCGACTCGGTCGTCATCGCCCGATGGCGCGGTCAGGCGGACCTCGACCACGGTCGGTGGGCGGGCATCGAAGGTGCTCGCAACGTAGAGGACGCCGGCGAGCACGATCCCGCCCACGCCGATCACGGCGAGGCTGCGGAGGAGGACGGCCCGCATCGATCCGGGTGCCAGCCGTGGGTCAGCGATGTCGCAAGCGCGCGGGAAGGATCTGAAGCTCGTCGCGGTACTTCGCAACCGTTCGCCGGGCGAGCGCCACCCCATCCGCGGCCAGCGCGTCGGCGATCTCCTGGTCGCTCAACGGGTGGCTCGGGTCCTCCGCGTCGATCATCCGGCGGATCTGATCCTTGATGCCCAGCGACGCGGTGAAGAAGTGGCTGAACGGGACGACCTCGCCGGAGGGGATCATCACGTACTTCTCCGCGGTCGCGCGGCTGACGGTCGACTCGTGCATCCCGATCAGCTCCCCGACCTCGGCGCGGGTGAGTGGCACGAGGTGCTGGACGCCATGGAGGAGGTAGTCGTGCTGGCGATCGACGAGGGCCTCGGCGATGCGCTGGATCGTGGCGCGGCGGCGGTTGATGTTGTCGATGAAGAACTTCGCGCGCCCGACGTACTGGCGAACGTGCTGCTTCTCGTCCTCGGTCGTGTCGTTGCTGCGCAGCTTCGAGCTGAGCGCCGAGTAGATCGGTGCCACACGCAGGGTGAAGCGGCGCGACTCGACGACCTCGACCGCCAGCTCACCGTCGATCGTCCGGATGAGGACGTCTGGGCGGACGATCGTCCGTCCGCTGTCCCCACTCACCGCCGCGGTGAACGCCGCGGTCGGGTACGGGTTGAGGTTGGCCTTCACGAAGTGCCAGATGTCGGTCACCTCGCGCTGTGTGATGCCGACCGCGCTTGCCGCCTCGCGGAACCGCCGCTCGCCGAGATCGGAGAGGTGCTTGCCCACGACCTCCTCGGCGTGGTCCGGGATCCCCAACTCCCCCTCCTCGCGCAGGAACTCGAGCTGGGACAGGAGCGACTCGGTGATCGATCGTGAGCCGATGCCGATCGGTTCCAGCCCCTTCATCGCGCCGAGGACCTGCGCGACATCGTCGAGCGTCACGCCCGTGGCCTCGGCGATCTCCGCATCGGTCTCGGTCAGGAAGCCGTTCGAGTCGAGCGCACCGATGACGTGGTCGGCCACGGGATGGAGGCGGCTCGGCAGCAGCGCGTGGAGATTCCAGGTGAGGTGGTCCTCGAGGGTGAAGTCAGCTTCGGCGCGGGCGATCGGGTCGAATTCGTCGGCCTCGTCGCGGAGACGGGACGCGCCGTCGCCGGGCAGGTCGTCCGTGCTCAGCATCCGGCCGCCTTCCTCGCCATCCTCCCCCTTGCGCGGCATGCAGTCGGTGCAGTAGTTGCCGGCGACCGGGCTGCCGCAGATCGGGCAGGTCGGCAGCTCGTTCATCTCGAGCGCGGGGTTCTCGTCAAGCTCCTGGCTGATCGCCTCCTGGAGCTCGACCGAGCTCATCTGCAGGATGTAGTTCGCGGCGATCTGCTTCGGGGTCACCTTGACCTGCATCACGGGCTGGAGCTGCTGGCTGACCTCGATCGACATCTGACCTCAGCGCTGTGTGGGCCCACGATTATAGGTTGGGGTCCGCCCCATGCCGGTCCGCGGCCTCGGGACTCGGGGGACGGGCTCCTGGCCCGGGTTCCATGCCGTTACGCACGTGCCGTGCCGGGCCGCGGGGGTGTTCTCGCTGTCGACGTGTGGAGACCAATTCGCGCGAGGGAGTTCTCGTCAGCTCGATCGATCGAGAGCCCTCACGCTCCCGGCGCGGCGTTCACGCGGCGGACGACGGGGGTCCCGCTCCCGAGCCCGATCATGCTGTACCCCGCCGGGTCCTGCGAGAGTCGGTCGCGGTACTCGCGCATCGGCCATCCGAACATCGAGCACAGCCGCACCCGGATGACGTGGTTGTGGGCGATGACGATCGCGCACCGCGCCCGGTCGGCGGCGACCCATGCCTCGAGCGGGTCGAGCACGGCCGCGACCCGTTGCAGCACGTCCTGGCCGCTCTCGCCGTCTGGGCAGCGGGTGGCGAACGGGTCGGCCTCCCACGCCGCCCGCAGCTCCGGGTCGCGGGCGCGGCACTCGTCCGCGGTCAGTCCGTCCCACGCGCCGTAGTCGATCTCGAGGAGCCCGTCATGGACCTCGACCGCATCAGCCACGCCGACGCCTTCTGCGACCGCCGCGAGCGTCTGGCGGCAGCGCAGGGCCGGGCTCGAGAGCAGTCGCAGGTCATCGTGCGGCAGCTCGTCGAGCTCGGTGCGCAGGGTCGCGCCGAGCCGTGCGGCGAGCTCCGTTCCCGCCGCGGCGAGCGGCGGATCGGTGCGCCGGCCAAGGTTCCGGCCGGCGGCGGAGGCCTCGGTGGTCGAGTGCCGCGCGAGGATGAGGGTGCCCATTGGTGCCGCGGAGTCTAGATCAGCCGGTGCGCTATCCTGTCGCTCCGCGCCTCGCATGCCCAGGGCCATGACCTACATCTCCGAAGAGACCGATCCTTCCGGCGCGCCCGCCACCGGCGAGCGCGCCTCTTCGCGCCGTGCCCTCGGATGCGCCTTCGAGATCGTCGAGACACTGGTCCTGACGCTGCTCATCTATCTCGTGATCCACAACTTCGTGGCGCAGCCGTTCGAAGTGCAGCAGAGCTCCATGTCCCCGACGATCGTCAACGGGGAGTACATCCTCATCGACAAGCTCTCGGTCCGGTTCGGCGGCTATCAATACGGCGACGTCGTCGTCTTCAACCCTCCGTCCGGGTCCGGCCTGGCGACCGATGGGATCCCGTTCATCAAGCGGATCATCGGCATGCCCGGCGACACGATCACGCTCGAGAACGGGCGCGTCTTCGTGCAGCGTCCCGGTGAGAGCCCAGTCCGAATCGAGGAGCCGTATGTCGTCACGCGAGAGGACGGCACCACCGCGCCAACGGACTGCCCGCGGCCGGATTGCCCGCTGACCTGGATCGTCGGCGATGACGAGTACTTCGTGCTCGGCGACAACCGCCCGTCGAGCCAGGACTCGCGCGTGTTCGGGCCGATCGACGAGGAGCTGATCCTCGGCCGCGCCTGGCTGCGCTACTTCCCGCTCGAGCGGATCGGGCTGATCGAGCGGCCCGAGTACCCGACGCTGACGGCGGGCGAGTGACCTAGGCCCGCGCGGGCTCCTCGGCCACGATCCACTCGTCGATCTCGCGGCGGTAGCCGACGAGCGCGTCGGACCCGAACCAGAGCTCGAGCTCTGCCTCGGCCGTGTCGGGGGCGTCGGACGCGTGGATCAGGTTGCGGAGCCCGGCGACGCCGAGGTCGCCACGGATCGTTCCGGGGTCTGCCTCGTTGGGCATCGTCTTGCCGACCATCAGCCGCACGACGGCGATCGCGTCGGGACCCTCGAGGGCGACGGCCGCGACCGGCCCCGAGGTGATGAACTCGACGAGGCCGTCGTAGAAGTGCTTGCCGGCATGGACCGCGTAGTGGCGCTCGGCCATCTCGCGCGACACGGACAGCAGCCGCAGGCCGACCACCTTCAGGCCCTTGCGCTCGAAACGGCCGATGATCTCGCCGATGAGCCCGCGCTGGACGGCATCGGGCTTGGCGAGGACGAGGGTGCGCTGCATGACGAAGATCGAGCTCCTCAGGTGCTGGCGGCCCCGCTCCGACGGTCCGCGGCCAGGTCATACGCGCGAGTGGCTTCCGCCTCGCGACCGGCGGCGTTGAGCAGGTCGCCGTAGAGTAGCAGACGCTCCGCCGGCGGCTGGGTGCCGAGGGTGGGCTCGATGAGGCCCACGCCGTCGCCCGCCAGAGCCGGGTCGAGCCGGACGGCAATCGACATCTCCGCGTCGCCGCGCGCCAGGTCGCCCGACACGTACGCGACTCGCGACTCCTCAAGCCTCCCCCGGCCTGCGGCAACTCGTTCGTCGTCGATCGGCTCCGTTTCGTCGGGACGATCGGGCCGTGCGGTCCAGGGCGGCTGCGGCACACGACCCGACCCGGGCTGCAACGCTTCCGGCAGTGGCCAGCTGATCCGGCCGGCCACGCCACCGGCAATCTCGAAGGCGGCGTCGGGACCGATGGCGGCCAACAGCCGCTCCTGCGCGCCGGCGGCGCGGTCGGCCTCGCCGGCGGCCGCCAGCGTCTCGGCCTCGATCAGCATCGCCACCGGCAGCCGCCGCTGCGGACTGACCGGCCGGATCGCCTCGAGCGAGCGGCGCGCGGACGTCGAGCGTCCCTGCCGCCAGAGGGTCTCGGCGAGCAGCAGGCGCAGGGCATCGGTCTCGTCGTCGGCGCTGATGCCGTCGGCCTCGAGGTGCGCCAGGCGCCGTCGCACGGTTCCCTCGGCGAGCCCGAGCAGCCCGGCGTCGATCTGCGCACGCGCGAGGGCGAGCTCGTCCCGGATGAGATCGATGACCTGGACGTCGTCGGCCTCCGCGACCGGATGCGTGTCGGGATCATCCACGGCTTCGGCGGCGCCTGGCTCAGGCTCAGGCTCAGGCTGCTCCTCGGTGGTTTCTGTCGTCGACTCGGCGTCCGAGTCGGGCTCGGGAGCGGCGGTTGCCTCGGCCCGCGAGTCCGTCGCGGGCTCGTCCGGTTCCGCGGCGGGATCGTCGGTTTCGGTCGTGGGCTCGTCCGGTTCCGGCGCGGGCGTCGATGCCCGCCTCGGGCTCACGGCCGCAGGGCGCGCTCGAACCGCGTCCGGCTGCGGAACGGCCCGAGGACGGCGAGGCGCGCCTGGGAAGGTAAGAGCAGGCGTCGCGCGACGCGCAGGAGGTCGTCAATCGTGACGGCTTCGAGACGCTGGATGACCTCGTCGACGGTGAGGATCTCCGGCAGCAGCGTCTCCCCGGTCCCGATCCAGCCGGCGACGGCGCCGGAGTCCTCCATCCGCAGCTCGAGCCGGCCGCGCGTGTAGGCCCTCGCGCGGTCGAGCTCGTCGGGGCGGACTGGATCGGTGCTGATGCGGTCGAGCTGGTCAAGGATGGCGGTGACGACCCGTTCGGCGTCCTCGGGGTCGAAGCCGGCATGCACGCCGAAGCTGCCGGCGTCCGCGTACATCGCACTGAAGGTCGAGACGTCGTAGACGAGCGACTGGCGTTCGCGCAGCTCGAGGAAGAGGCGGCTGCCCATCCCGTCGCCGAGGATCGCGCCGAGGAGGTCGAGCGCCCAGCGATCCGGGTCGTCGCGGGCGACCCCGGGCATGCCGAGGCACAGGTTGCCCTGGCTGAGGCGCCGATGCGACACGCGCAGCGCGCTCGGTGGGGCGGGCTTCGGCGCCGGCTCCACGAGTGGCGGGCGGCGCGCCGGATGGCCATCCTCGCTCGGCCCGGCCGCGTGCCACTCGGCGGCGGCACGCACGACCTGCTCGTGGTCGATCGCGCCGGCAACGCTCAGGACCATGCGGCCTGTGCGATAGGCGGCGCGCCAGTGGTCGATGACGCCACGGTACGTCGCCCGACGGACGGAGCCGATCGTGCCGGCGATCTCGCGGCCGAGCGGATGACGGCCGTAGAGCAGCTCGTCGAAGAGGGTGAAGACGTGGTCCGACGGCGAGTCGACGTACATGCGGATCTCGTCGACGATCACCGGCTTCTCGGCCGACAGGTCGCGCCGCCGCAGCATCGGGTGCAGTGCGAGCTCGCTGACCGCGTGCAGCGCGGTGGCGAGGCGCTCGGCCGGCACCTTGGAGCTGTACACGGTCAGCTCCCGATCGGTGCTCGCGTTGATCGATCCGCCGACCCCCTCGACGACCTGCGACAGCGCGCCCGCCTCGGGATGGCCGCGCGTGCCCTTGAAGACGAGATGCTCGAGGAGATGCGAGAGGCCGGCGTGAGCCTCGTCCTCGTGCCTCGACCCGACTGGCACGAGGATCGCGACGCTCGCCGATCGCGCGCCGGGCATGTTCTGGGTCACGACGCGCAATCCGCTGGGAAGCACGGATCGGATGTGGGGCGCTGCGGGCCCTCCCCGCGGCCGCGTCCTCGCGGGCGCCGGCGTGGCGGTCACGCCCCGTCCTCGTCCTCGTCGCTGCGCTCGCCCTCGGACTGGTCCGCATCGGCCGACATGAGGAGCTCCATCTGAATGAAGCGCAGGTCGCGCGCGAGCTCTTCCGCATTGCGCGGCAGGGGCCGCGCGGCGGTCGTCCCGTTCGGTTCGCCATCGGTCAGCTCGGCGAGCCGCTGGGCGGCGCCGGCGGAGAACTCGAGCACGACTCGCTCGTTGCCGATCGTCAGCGTGTACACCAGCAGCTGGTCGCTGGTGGTGTCGAACTGGAGGTAGTCGAACGAGTCGAGGTTCACGCAGATGGCCAGCGGCGTGAAGTACGAGGCGATGTCGGGGTGGTCGACGACGATCCGCTCCACCCAGCCGGTCCCGCTCGACTCGACCTTCGTGCCACGGTAGTACGTGTACGAGACCGTCTGCTTGAGGAGGGGGCGGAGGATGTTGTAGATGTCGCTCTTGGCGGTGACGACGCCGGTGTTGATGTAGAGCTTGGCGCGCGCCTCGGGCATCGGACCACGGTAGCGGATCGTCGGCGCGTCGGGAACCGGCTTCCGGCGCGGCGGATCGGCGCAGATCGGCTGCTAGGATACGGCCGGTGAAGCTGCTGGCGGCCGACATCGGCAACACGAACGTCACCATCGGCCTCTTCGAGGATGACCGATTGGCCCGCTCGTGGCGGGCCATCACCCGGGCGAACGCGACCGCCGACGAGGTGGCAGCCATGCTCACCGCCCTCCTCGCACTGGACGGCCACCGCCTCGACGAGCTCGATGCCGTGGCGCTCGCCAGCGTTGTGCCGCCGCTCACCGAGACCTGGGAGCGACTCGTCACCGAGCGCATCGGCGTCACGCCGGCCCTCATCGAGGCCTCCACGCTCGACGGGATCCTCGACGTCCGCATCGACCGTCCGAGCGAGGCCGGCGCGGACCGCCTCGCCAACGCGCTCGCGGCGCGGACCGAGTTCGGCGGGCCGGCCATCGTCATCGACCTCGGCACGAGCACGAACTTCGACATCGTCGACGCCGACGGCGCGTATGTCGGCGGCGCCATCGCGCCGGGATTGGGCCTCAGCCTCGAGGCGCTCGTCGGGCGGGCCAGCAAGCTGCCGCGCATCGAGCTGCGTCGTCCGCCATCGGCGATCGGCGCCAACACCGTCCACGCCATGCAGTCGGGAATGGTGCTCGGGTACATCGGGCTCGTCAGCGGCCTGCTGACGGCGCTGCGGACGGAGCTCCTCGAGCGCTCGCCGGAGGGCAGCCGCGTGACCGTCGTGGCCACCGGCGGCTATACCCATCAGCCGTGGCTGCGGGAGGTGCCGGGCATCGATGCCGTCGAGCCCGACCTGACCCTGCGCGGCATCGGCTACGCGTGGCAGGCGCTCCGTGATCGGCAGCGCGCGGCGACCCGGACCGGCAGCACGACATGACCGAGAGCCTCGGGCCGCTCGCCGGCCGCCGCATCGTCGTCGGCGTCTCGGGCAGCATCGCCGCGTACAAGGCGGTGAGCCTCGTGCGCCTGCTCGGCGACCGCGGCGCGGTCGTCGACGTGGCGATGACCTCGGCGGCGACCCGCTTCGTCGGTCCGCTCACCTTCGAGTCGCTCACCCACCGTCCGGTGGTGGCCGACGTCATGGAGCTCGACGCCGACGAGCAGATCGCGCATATCGAGCTGGCCGAGGCGGCCGATGCGATCGTGATGGCCCCGGCGACCGCCAATCTCATCGGAGAGCTGGCGGCCGGACTGGTCGGGAACGCGGTGACCGCGATCGCCTGCGCCAGCCGCGCTCCGGTGATCGTCGCGCCGGCCATGGACGCCGGCATGTGGACGCACCCGGCCACCCAGCGCAACGTCGCCACGCTGCGCGAGTTCGGCCACATCATCGTCGAGCCAGAGGTCGGCGAGCTCGCGTCGGGCCTGACCGGCATCGGCCGGCTGGCCGAGCCACCGACCATCCTCGAGGCCGTCGAGCGCCTCTTCGCGCGCTCCGGTGATCTCGAGGGCCTGCACGTCGTGGTCAGCGCCGGCGGCACCCGCGAGCCGCTCGACCCGGTGCGCTTCATCGGCAACCGCTCGTCGGGGAAGATGGGCACGGCCCTCGCCGAGTCCGCACGCGACCGGGGCGCATCGGTCACGCTCATCGCGGGCGCCATGAGCGTCACCCCGCCGCGCGGCGTCACGGTGGTCGATGCGACCACCGCGCAGGCGATGCGCGAGTCGGTCCTGCGCGCCGCGCCGGGCGCCGACATCCTGGTCATGGCGGCGGCGGTCGCCGACTTCGCGCCGGCCAAGGCGAGCCAGCGCAAGATCAAGCGCTCCGGCGACAACCTCCAGATCGAGCTCGTGCCGAACCCGGACATCGTGGCCGAGGTCGGCGAGATGCCCGACGACATGCGCCCGTTCCTCATCGGCTTCGCGGCGGAGTCGACCGACCTCGAGGCCAACGCGGTGGGCAAGCTGCGGGACAAGGGTCTCGACCTCATCGTCGGCAACGTGGTGGGCGGGCCGTTCGACGCGATCGGCTCGGACGAGAACAAGGTGACCGTCTTCGGCGCCGAGGGCGCCCTGACCGACTGGCCGATGCTCCCCAAGCGACAGGTCGCCGAGCGGCTCTGGGACCTGATCGCCGACCGATACCGCCGCACCGCCAACACCGCGGAAGGCGACGCCTCCCGCCGACGCCGCCGTTCGTGATCGTCGTCCACCACGCGGACGAGCTGCGCGACACGATTCTCGAGCGTCGCCTCGCAGGCAACAGCGTCGGCTTCGTCCCGACGATGGGGATGCTCCACGACGGCCAGCTCTCGTTGATCAAGCGCGCGCGCGCCGAGACCGGCTGCGTGGTCGCCTCCTCCTTCGTGAACCCGCACGCCTTCACGTCGCTCGACGAGGGTGGCGACCCCGGAACACGCGATCACTCGCGCGATCTCACCCTCCTGGAGCACGCCGAGGTCGACATCTGCTTCCTCCCCGAGGTCACGACGCTCTACCCGCCCGATGACACCACCCGCGTCACCGTCGAGGGCCTCACCCGCCAGCTCGAGGGGGCCTCTCGGCCCGGGCACCTGGACGGGCTGACGACGGTGATGCTCAAGCTCATCCACCTCGTCGGTCCCGCCCGCCTCTACATGGGCCAGCGCCATGCCCAGCAGGTGGTCATCGTGCGCCACATGCTCCGCGACCTGTTCCTGAAGCTCGATCTCGTGGTGTGCCCCACGGTCCGCGAGGACGACGGCCTTGCCGTGTCGTCCGCCAATGCGCTGCTCGGGATCGAGGAGCGCCACGCCGCGACGTGCCTCTACAACGCGCTGAATGCGGCGAAGGCCTCGTACGACGCCGGGGAACGCTCGGCGGAGGTGCTCCGCTGGCGCATGACCGATGTCCTGGCCGGCGAGTCGAAGGCGCGGATCGACTACGTCAGCGTCGCCGATGCCGAGTCACTCGCCGAGCTCCAACGCGTCGCCGGGCCGGCGTGGGCCCTCGTGGCCGTGTGGGTCGGTCGGGCGCGGCTGACCGACAACATGCCGCTCGGCTGGGACGTGCTGTAGGGGTCGCGGCGCCGAGAATCCCGTGGCACGGGCGTAACGGCCAATGAGTGGCCGAATTCCCGCCCGGCGGCAGGTCTGGCGACGCTGACGGCGGTCTGGGTCGCTCAGCTGTCCCGCCCGGCGGCAGGATCGGACACTGAGTGGCCGATACGCCCGCCCGGTGGGAAGCGCGACGTCGGGGAACTGGCCGAGCCGCGCGATTCGGGGTTCGGCCCACCCAACTCGTCATCGAAAGTACTAGTGCCGGCCGCCATCCGGTTCGTATGATGCGGCTGCCACCGAGGCGCAGGCCGTCAGGCCAAGAGGCGCCGCCGGTGCATGGGAGGCCGGCGGGTGCCCACGTCCGGCCTCCCGTCGTGTGTTCGGCGCTGGCGTATATCGTATCTACGCGCGCACGGAGAACGCGCTAGAGGCGCGCGAGGAGCGCGTCGACGTCCAGCGCCCCGTCCACGAGCTCGATGATCGTCGAGATCTTCTCGACGTCCGAGGAGTGCGTCTTCACGAGGATCTCGTCGACGGCCTGGGCGGTGCGGTACGTATCGGTCCGCACGAGGTAGGCGAAGATCTCGGCGTCGCGAAGCGCCTCCAGCACGCGGGGCACGGGCCGGAAGCCGCCGGTCAGCACCACCCCGATCACCCGTGGCACGGCCGCGCCGCGGTTGGCCTCGATCGCCGCGAGCACGAGATCCTCGCGGTCGCCGGGGGTGATCAGCAGGGTCCGGTCCCGCAGCAGCTCGACGGCGTGCACCGCCTGCATGGCACCGATCGCGACCCAGCCGATGGTGGCGCCAGGGGTCGCCTCGCCCGCGAGCAGCTCCCCGTCGAGGTGCGTGGCGATCAGCTCCAGCGAGGGGTTCGCGAGGAACTGCGAGTACGGGATGCAGGCCAGCAGCTCGACGCCGTGCTGCGCCAGCCCGCGCTGGAGGACCTCGGGCAGGTGTGGATGCGACTCGACGTCGACCTTGTTCACGACCGCACCGATGACGCGCACGCCGTGCGCGGCGAAGAGCGCGCCGTTGAGCACGATCTCGTCGATCGGCCGGCCGACGCCGCCCTCCGACACGATGATCACCGGCGCGTCGAGCAATGCCGCCACCCGCGCGTTCGACAGGCCGACCACCGCGCCGACGCCGGCGTGCCCGGTGCCCTCGATGACCACGACGTCCTTGTCGGCGGCGATGCGTGCATGGGCAGCGGCGACCTGCGCGCCGAGGTCGTCGTCGACGCGCCCCATCACGTAGTCGGTCGTGAAGTGCCGCGGCAACGTGACCGGCGACATGTCGTCCAGCGGGTCCGGCAGGCCGAAGGCCTCGCTCATGAGGACGGCGTCCTCGTCGGCGCGAGTGCCGTCGACGACGAGGTAGCGCTGGCCGACCGGCTTGAGGAATCCGAGGCTCAGGCCGCGGTCGCGGATCGCCGCCAGCAGGCCGAGTGACGTGGTCGTCTTGCCGCGGTTCTGCCCCGTGGCCGCAAGGAACACCCGCTTCGCGGTCACGCGGCGTGACGCAGCCGTGCAGCTTCGCGCCTTCGTGCGGCGCTCGACGAGGTCGACGCCCTCGCGCAGGCGGGTGACGAGCTCCGCGTCGATCATCTCCGGCTCGAGGTGCTCGCCCAGGCGCTCGAGCATGTCGGCGGCGACGTTGAGCAGCACGTCCGCATCGGCGATGAAGAATTGCGGCTCGTTGTTGTAGCGGACCAACGTCAATCGGCCCTGGAGGGTGAGCCCGGGCTCGGAGTGAGACACCTGGGTGCCGAAGTTGTGGCCCTGGATGCCGTCCGGGTTGTTCAGGAAGTTGAGCGCGTTGTCGATCACCAGCCCGAACCGTGCGCGCCACGACGTGAGCCGTTCCTGGACCTCGGTCGGCAGACCGATGTCGCCGAGCTCCTCGAAGACCCCGCGGTCGACCGTCAACAGCCCCACCAGCGTCGATCCGGCCCGCGCGCCGACCATCACCTGCAGCGAGCGCTCGAGGGTGAAGACGTCGGCGTCGAAGCGGGGGCTCGTCGTGACCTCGGCGAGGAGATCCTCGACGTTGTCGAGCTGCCCGGGATCGGCGAGCGCGTTCGCCAGGTTGTGGATCTCCTCCCGGAACAGGAATCGCTCTTCGTGATCGAGCATGGCTAGGGGTAGAGCCCACGCAGGGTGGTCGCCTCGGCCACGCGAGCGACGGCGACCATGTACGCGGCGGTGCGCATGTCGACCTCGCGATCCTCGCTCATGGCGTGGACGGCCTCGAAGGCGCGATCCATGATCTCCTTGAGGCTCTCGTTGATGCGCTGCTCGGTCCAGAAGAAGCTCTGCATGTCCTGGACCCACTCGAAGTAGCTGACCGTCACGCCGCCGGCATTGCAGAGGATGTCGGGGATCAGGTACACGCCGCGGTCGTGGAGGATCTCGTCGGCCTCCGGCGTCGTGGGCCCGTTGGCGGCCTCGGCGATGACCTTCGCCTTCACGTTCGCCGCGTTGTGCTTGGTGATCTGGTTCTCGAGGGCCGCCGGCACGAGGATGTCGCAGTCGATCTCGAGGATCTCCTGGTTCGTGACCTCGTCGGCGCCGGGGAAGCCGACGACCGTGCCGTGCTCCTGCTTCCACGCGCTGACCTTGGCCGGATCGAGCCCGGAGGGATTGTGGATGCCGCCGGTCGAGTCACTGACGGCGATGATCACGACTCCCTCTGCCGCGAGCAGCGTCGCGGCGATGCTGCCGGCGTTGCCATAGCCCTGGATGGCGACGCGCAGCCCTTCGAGGCGGGTGTTGGCGACCTTTGCCCACTCGAGCAGCGTGAAGACGGCGCCGCGGGCCGTGGCTTCGTTGCGGCCGAGCGATCCGCCGACGGAGATCGGCTTGCCGGTCACGACCCCGTGAATCGTGTAGCCGTGGTGCATGGAGTAGGTGTCCATGATCCAGGCCATCGTCTGGGCGTTCGTGTTGACGTCGGGCGCGGGGATGTCGCGGTCCGGACCGATGAGCGGGCTGATCTCGGTCGTGAAGCGCCGGGTCATCCCCTCCACCTCGCGGAGCGTGAGCTTCTTGGGGTCGACGATCACGCCGCCCTTGCCGCCGCCGTACGGGATGTTCACGCAGGCGCATTTCCAGGTCATCCACATCGCCAGCGCCCGCACCTCGTCCAGGGTCACGTCCTGGTGGTAGCGGATGCCGCCCTTGGCCGGGCCGCGGCTGACGTTGTGCTGGACGCGATGCCCCGTGAAGACCTGGACGTCGCCGCTGTCGAGGGTGACCGGAAAGTTGACGGTCAGTTCGCGCTGCGGGACGCGCAGGACGCGGCGCATGCCGTCGTCGAGGTCGAGCTTGTCGGCGGCGTGGTCGAACTGGGACTGGGCCACGGCCCAGATGTTCGGTGCCTCCGCCACCTGGTTCATGCTGGCCATCAGGTGCGCTCCAGAGCCTCCTGTGCTGCTCGCGTCGCCGGCGCCTCTGCACGCCATGGTCTCGAGGCGGAAGCAGGCCGATTTCGCGGGTGACGGTTGCCGATTCTATCGCACGCCCCCCGTTGGGCCCGCGAGGTGTGCCCGTCGAGCTCGGCGAACGCACACGGTACGATCCGCACCGATGACGACCGACGTGCTCGACGCCGCCCCGCCCGCGTTGAGCCCCGACCAGGCGGCAGACCTCGCGCGCGCCCACTTCGGCCTCGAGGTGGTCGCCACCGACATCGTCAGCGAGCGAGACCAGAACTTCCGGCTGACCGATGCCGATGGCGGCGCCTGGGTCCTGAAGGTCTCGAACGCCGCCGAAGACCGCGGCGTGGTCGAGATGGAGGTGGCCGCGGTCGAACGGATCGCGATGCTCGACGCTTCCCTCCCGGTGCCCCTGGCGCGTCCCGCGCTCCACGGCTCGCCGATCGCCAGCGCCGAGGTCGACGGCTCGACCCACCTCGTCCGGCTCCTGCCCCTGTTGCCTGGACGCAACGCGTCCGCGACCGAGTTGGATGCGGCGACGCTCACGCGGATCGGGGAGGTCGTGGCGCGCATCAGCATCGCGCTTCGGGGCTTCTTCCACCCGGCGGCCGGTCGACGGATCTGGTGGGATCAGCGGTACGTGCCAGAGCTGGCGCGCCTGGCGCCACCGATCGACGATCCCGCCCGGCGTGAGCTGCTGGCTCGGACGCTCGCCCGCTTCGACAAGCACGTGGTACCGGCCCTGCCCCGGCTCCGCGGCCAGCTCATCCATAACGACGTCACGCTCGACAACCTGCTCCTCGACGAGGGGCAGCAGGTCACCGGGATCATCGACTTCGGCGACATGGCGCACACGGCGCTCGTGCTCGACGTCCCTGCCACGCTGCAGTCGCTCGTGCGCGGCCGGACCGACCTCTTCGAGGTGAGCGAGGCGTTCCTGGGGGGCTACGCATCGGTCCTCCCGCTGGAGGAGGGCGAAGCGGCGCTGCTCGGCGACCTGCTGGCCGGGAGGATGGCGCAGACGATCCTCATCTCCGCCTGGCGCATGCCGCAGTACCCCGACAACGAGTACATCCGTGGCTGGGCGGAGCCCGCCTGGGCGCTCCTCGAGCAGCTGGAGTCGATCGGCTTCGACGAGGCGGCGGCGCGCATGGAGGCCATCGCCCGAGCGCCGATCCGGCGACGAGTCCCGTCCGGCGAGCTGCTGGCCCGGCGCCGCCGCGTGCTCGGCAGCGCGCTCGAGTCGCTCTCGTACCGGACGCCGCTGCATCTCGTGCGCGGCGATGGCGCCTGGATGGAGGCCGCCGACGGACGTCGCTACCTCGACGCGTACAACAACGTGCCGGTGGTCGGGCACGCGCACCCCCGAGTCGTCGACGCCATCGCACGACAGGCGGCGACGCTGAACACGAACACGCGCTATCTCCACGAGCACGTCGTGGAGCTGGCGGAGCGCCTGGTCGCGACGATGCCCGATGGCCTCGATACGGTCCTCTTCGTGAACTCCGGCTCCGAGGCGAACGACCTCGCCTGGCGCCTGGCCACGACCGTCACCGGGGCCGATGCGGGCATCGCCACGGCCTGGAGCTACCACGGCGTGACCGATGCGATCGCCGACTTCTCCGCCTCCGAGTGGCCCCGCGGCGAGCGGCCCGCTCGCGCGGAGGCCTACCTCGCTCCGGACACCTACCGCGGCCCGTACGCCGATGCCGCGGACCCCGCGTCGGTGGGGCGCAGCGAGATCGTCGAGGCGGTGCGGCGGCTGGCCGAGCGCGGCCGGCGGCCGGCGGCACTCTTCGTCGACTCGACCTTCACGTCGGACGGCATCTTCGTGCCCGCACCGGCCGTGGTCGCCGAGATCGTCGCCGCCGCTCGGGACGCCGGCGCCCTGTTCGTCGCCGACGAGGTCCAGTCCGGCTACGGCCGGACCGGCGAGATGTGGGGCTTCTCGCGCTGGGGCGTGGTCCCAGACATCGTCACCCTGGGCAAGCCGATGGGCAACGGGCACCCGGTCGCGGCCGTGATCACGCGCTCCGACATCGTCGATCGGTTCGGGGCGGACACGACGTTCTTCTCGACATTCGGCGGCAACCCCGTGGCGTGCGCCGCCGCGCTGGCCGTCCTCGACGTGCTCGCCGACGAAGACCTGGTGTCGAACGCCGCCGTCGTCGGCGATGAGCTGCGGTCGGCGCTCGGAAGCGTGGCGGCGGGCCAGCCGGCGATCGGCGACATCAGAGGGCGAGGCCTCATGACCGGCGTCGAGCTCGTGCGCGACCGCGACTCCCGCGAGCCCGCCGGCGACCTTGCGGGCCGGGTCAAGGACGAGATGGCGGAGCGCGGCGTGCTGATCGGCACGAGCGCCCGACACGGCAACGTCCTGAAGATCCGTCCGCCGCTGTGCATCACCCGTGAGGAGGCAGGGCTCATCGCGACGACGCTGGATGCGATCCTGGCGGACCTCGCCTGACGCGGCTAGGCGCCGGCCTTCGTCGAGCGTCAGACCGTCTCGACCGCCATGGCAACGGCTCCCCCGCCCCCGAGGCAGAGCGTGGCGAGTCCCTTGCCGCCGCCGCGCCGACGCAGCTCGTACAGCAGCGTCGTGAGCACGCGCGCGCCGGACGCACCGATCGGATGGCCGAGCGCGATCGCGCCGCCGTTGACGTTGACGCGATCCCAGTCGAATCCGAGCTCGTTGCCATCGGCCAGGACCTGCGCGGCGAAGGCCTCGTTGATCTCGATGAGGTCGAAGTCCTCGAGGCTGCCGCCGACCTTGTCGATCAGGCGTCGCACGCCGTGGATCGGTGCCTCGAACAGCCACTCGGGCGCGACGTCGGCCTGGGCGTAGCCGGTGATGCGGGCCATCGGCTGGGCGCCGTTCAGTGCCTCCTCGGAACCGATGACGAGCGCGGCGGCGCCATCGGTGATGCCCGGCGCATTGCCGGCGGTGACCGATCCGCCGTCGGGCTGGAAGGCCGGATTGAGCTTCGCGAGCGCTTCGAGCGAGGTGTCGGCCCGTGGGCCCTCATCGGCCGTCACGACGGTGTCGCCCTTCTTGCCCGGCACGGTGACCGGCACGATCTCGTCGTCGAAACGCCCCGCCTCCTGGGCCGCGACCGCGCGCTGGTGCGAACGAAGCGCGAACTCGTCCTGTGCGGTGCGGCTGACCTCGTGCTTGGCCGCCACCCGCTCGGCATGGAGGCCCATGTGGACGTCGCAGGTCGAGCACCACAGCCCGTCGTGGACGGTCGCGTCGACGAGCACCCCGTTGCCGAGGCGGTAGCCAGTGCGGGCCTGCGGCAGCAGGTACGGCGCCATGTTCATGCTCTCCATGCCGCCGGCGACGATGAGCTCCGCGTCTCCGGCGCGAATGGCCGATGCGCCGATCATCACCGCCTTCAGCCCGGAGCCGCACACCTTGTTGATGGTGGTCGCGCTCACGCCCTCGGGCAGCCCCGCCTTCAGGGCCGCCTGGCGCGCCGGCGCCTGGCCCGCTCCGGCCTGGAGCACCTGGCCCATGATCGCCTCGTCGACCTTCTCCGGAGCGACGCCCGAGCGCTCGACGGCGGCGCGGATGGCGGTGGCGCCGAGGTCGGTGGCGGGCGTCGTCGACAGCGCCCCACCGAACTTGCCGATGGGCGTCCGAGCGGCCGACAGGATGTACACGTCACGCATGCCGTGATGGTACCCGCCTGGCTTCCGAGGCGAGCGAACCGGTCAGATTCACACCAGGTGCGCGTTGGTCAGGCTATCGGGACGGCGCGAGCGGGCGCTGAGCGTGACTCATCGGTCAAATGCGCACCTCATGTGAATTTGGCAGGAACGCACACCTCGCGGCTTGACATATGCCGATATCGGTATATGATTCGACGCAATGGCACGAGCGGCAACCACGACGGATGCGTTCAACGCGGTGGCGGAGCCCCGTCGCCGGCAGATCCTCGACCTGCTGGCCGGTGGCGAGGCATCGGTGAACGAGCTTGTCGCGCAGCTCGGGCTGGCACAGCCGCAGGTCAGCAAGCACCTGCGGGTCCTCCGCGAGGTGGACCTCGTGGAGGTGCGCGACGCAGGGAGGCAGCGGATGTATCGGCTCAATGGCCGGTCGCTCAAGCCGATCCACGACTGGGTCGTGGGGTACGAGCGGCTGATGAACGAGCGATTCGAGCAGCTGGACGTCCTGCTGGACGAGCTCAAGGACAGCGAACGAAAGGAGCAACCCCATGGCGACGACGGCGAGTAGCGGCACGGCGGTGGTCACCCTGCCGGGCGAAACCCAGATCCACGTCACACGCGACTTCAACGCGCCGAAGGACCTCGTCTATCGGGCCCTCACGGAGCCCGAGCTCATCCGCCGCTGGTGGAACGCGAAGCGCGGCGAGGTGACCATCTGCGATGTCGACCTGCGGGTCGGCGGCAACTGGCGCTACGTGATGGTCACGCCCGACAGCACCGAGGTCGCGTTCCACGGCACGTATTCCGAGATCGTGCCGAACGAGCGCCTCGTCTACACCGAGGTGTTCGAGATGCCCGGCGTGTCGGACGACGGCGCGGCGGTCAACACCGTGACGCTCGAGGAGTCCGGCGGGCGCACGACGATGACCTCGGTCACCGAGTGCCACGTCGCGGAGGTCCGCGACATGATCATCGCGACCGGCATGGAGGCCGGGATGCAGGATGCCTACGACCTGCTCGAGGAGGTCGCGATCGGCCTCCGCTGACGGGCACCTCCACCCCGAGACCGATGCCGCCGGGAGCCGCGCTCCCGGCGGTTCATCGTTGGATCGGCGAAATCGCGCACGAAACGCGACCCAGGAGTGGTTTCGCCGTTCCATCGGCGGATCCCACGCACGAGCAGCACGCCGGCGCACACCTCACGCTCATCAGCCGCCGATCCATCGGCGAAACGCAACGCGAGCCGCCTTCCACGTGCGATTCCGCCGATCAATCGGCGGCGCGAGGCTTCTCGTCGAAGAGGTAGGCGATCTTGTCGGGCCAATTGGCCAGGACGACGCGATTCTTCGTCTTCAGCGACGGCGTCAGCTCCCCCGCCTCCTCGGTCAGCAGGCGCGGCAGGAGGGCGACGCGCCGCGGTCGCTCGTAGATCGCGAAGCTCTCGAGCGTGCGCTTCACCTCGGCGTCGAAGAGCTTGTCGACCGCCTTCTCCTCGACCAGCTGCTCCGGCGGCATCTCGGCGATCCCCTGCTGGGCGGCCCAGGCCCCAAGCTCGTCGAAGTCGGGGGCGATGAGCGCTCCGGTGTAGGCCTGGCGGTCGCCGAGGATCACCGCCTGCGCGATGTACCGCGACGTCGACAACGCGGCCTCCATCGGGGCCGGCGAGACGTTCTTGCCGTTGCCGAGGATGATGATGTTCTTGAGCCGATCGGTGATCTTGATGCGGCCGATCTCGTCGAGCTCGCCGATGTCGCCGGTGTGGAACCAGGCGTCGGCATCGATCGCCTTCGCCGTCTCCTCCGGCTGGTTGAGATAGCCCTGCATGATCTGCGGGCCGCGGACGAGGATCTCGCCGGTCTCCGGGTCGATCTTCACCTCCGACCCCGGCGCCGGCCGCCCGACCGTGCCGAACACGAAGTCGCCCGGGCGGTTGATCGACACGAAGGGGCTCGTCTCCGTCAGACCGTAGCCCTCGAGCACGAGCATCCCCATGCCGTAGAAGAACTCGCCGATCTCGCGCGCCAGCGGCGCGGAGCCGGAGACGAAGTACCGAACCCGACCGCCGGTGCGCGCTCGGATCTTGCCGAAGACGAGCGCGTCGGCCAGGCGCAGCTGGAGCGTCAACCAGGGCGAGTCCGCCTTGCCGGCGAGATGGTTCGCGTACTTCTGCTTCCCGAGCCCGGCGGCCCAATGGAAGATCCGCTGCCGCGTCGGCGACCCGGACTCGACCGCGGCCAGGACGCGGGCGTAGACGCGTTCGTAGAGGCGCGGCACCGAGCCCATCACCGTCGGCTGGACCTCGACCATGTTGGCCGGCAGCCGCTCGATCAGCGCCTCGGCGAAGACGACGGCCGCGCCGCGGCCCAGCGCAACGACCTCGTCGACGATCCGTCCGTAGATGTGGCTCAGCGGGAGGAAGGCGAGGAAGACATCGGTCTCGTAGAAGTCGATGACCTGGCTGGCCGCCTCGAAGTTGTACAGCAGGTTGCCGTGGCTGAGGACCGCGCCCTTCGGGTTGGCGGTCGTGCCCGAGGTGTGGATGACGGTGGCGTGATGGTCGCGGTCGATCTTCTTCCAGGCGTCCTGCCACGCGATCCGGGTGGCGGCGTCCATGTCGGCGCGAGCCATCACGTCGTCGAGGGTCAGGGTCCCCGGCGGCAGCTTGCCGCTGGCCTCCATGCTGATGACGTGCTGGAGGGTCGGGCACTCGGACCGGATCGACTCGATCTTGTGGGCCTGCTGGGTGTTCTCGACGAAGACGACCTTCGCGCCGACGTTGTTGATGACGAACGCCGCCTGCCCCGCCTCGGACTGCGGGTAGATCGGGCAGGTGACGGCGCCGAGCGCCAGTGACGCCAGGTCGCTGACCGTCCACTCCGGCCGGGTGCGGGCGATGATCGCCACGCTGTCGCCATCGGCCACGCCGAGGTCGCGCAGGCCGAGCGAAAGGCCGGTCACCCAATCCCACAGCTGCCGGTAGGTCCGGCTCGTCCAGGCCGACTCGTCGGCGCCCTCCGCGCGCTGGGCCTTGGGCAGCTTCCAGCGCATCGCCTCGCGCCCGGGATAGCGCTCGACGGACCGATGGATGAGGTCGACGACGTTCAGCGCCCGATCCTCGGGTGCGACCGTCAGTGGCTCGATCTCGGGCGTCTGCATGAGCCGGCCGCCCGGTGACTGGGTGGCGCTGTCGGCAGCTGGCGCCTCGGATGGAGCGCTGGTGGTCGTCATCGGTCCTTCGCCTCCTCCTCCTCAGGGGTCGAGAGATCAGGCCTCGTGGCGGACGCTGTCGAGCAGCCCCTGGGCCACGATGAGCCGATGGATCTGGTTGGTGCCCTCGTAGATCTGCGCGCCCTTCGCATCGCGCATGAGCCGCTCGACCGGGTTGTCCCTGGAATAGCCGGCGCCACCGTAGACCTGGACCGCGTCGGTCGTCACCGCCATCGCGGTGTCGGACGCGTACCACTTCGCCATGCTCGAGGCGGAGTTGATCGGCTGCCCGGCGTCGCGCATGCGGGCCGCGCGCCAGGTGAGGAGCCGCGCGGCGTCGACGCGGACCGCCATCTCGGCCAGCATCGCCTGGATCATCTCCTGGTCGGCGATGGCCCGGCCGAACTGCCGGCGCTGGAGCGCGTACCTGGCGGCGAGCTCGAGGGCGTTGCGCGCCAGGCCGACGCACACCGATGCGATCCCGATCCGCCCCGCGCCGAGCGAGCCGAGCGCGACCTTCAGCCCCTGGCCCTCCTCGCCGAGGCGGTTCTCGGCGGGCACGCGCGCATCGGTGAAGACGAGCTCGTAGCCGGTCGTGCCGCGAATGCCCATCTTCCGCTCCTTGCTGCCGAGCCGGAAGCCGGGGGTGTCGGCCTCGACGACGAACGCAGTGATGCCGTTCTTGCCGAGGGACCGGTCGACGGTGCCGAAGACGATGTAGCGCGCCGCCTCACCGGCGTTCGTGATCCAGATCTTCGTGCCGTTCAGCAGGTACGCGTCCCCGTCGCGCCGCGCGGAAAGCGACAGGGAGGCGGCGTCGGAACCGGCGCCCGGCTCGGTGAGCGCGAAGGCGCCGAGCTCGCGGCCGGCGGTCATCGGCGGCAGGTATCGGTCCTTCTGCTCGTCGGTGCCGCTGGAGAAGATGCAGAGCTGGCTGAGGATGTGGACGGAAAGCGAGACACCGAGGCCCATGTCGGCCGCCGCGACCTCCTCCGCGGCCAGCGCCCAGGCGAACGTGCCCAGCTCCGCCCCGCCATATCGCTCCGGATACGGGAGCCCGGTGATGCCCAGCTCGCCGGCTCGATGGAAGAGCGAGACGTCGTAGCGCTCCTCCTCGTCGCGTTGCGCGGCGCCGGGAGCGACCTCGCGCTGGGCCCAATCGCGGACGGTGTCGCGAACGGAGCGCTCCTCCTCGCTGAGGGCGAACGGGTCGCGCGCCAGCGCCGTCTCGACCGCCATCAGCTCAGCTTCTTCCCGGTCTCGTCGTAGCGGTAGAAGCCCCGTCCCGTCTTCCGGCCCAGGTGGCCGGCTGCGACCATCTGGCGCAGCAGCGGCGCAGCGCGGAACTTCGGGTCGCCGAAGCCGCGGTGCAGCACGTCCATGACATTGAGCATCACGTCGTTGCCGATGAAGTCGCTGAGCTCCAGCGGCCCCATCGGGTGGTTCAGGCCGAGCCTCGCGCCGGTGTCGATGTCCTCGGCGCTGCCCGTCGACTCCATCAGCGCGAAGACCGCCTCGTTGATGAACGGGCCGAGCATCCGGTTGACGAGGAACCCCGGATAGTCCTTCGACTCGATGACCGTCTTGCCGAGGTCCCCGGCGAAGCCCCTGGCCGCGGCCTCGGTGGCGTCATCGGTCTCGAGGCCGCGAATGATCTCGATGAGCCCCATCACCGGGACCGGCGAGAAGAAGTGGAGACCGATGAACTTCGGCGCGCGGTCCGTTGCCGTCGCGAGGCTGGTGATGCTGATGCTGCTGGTATTGCTGGCGAAGATCGCGCCCGGGTCGGCGGAGCGCGTCAGCGCCGCCCACGTCTCGCGCTTGACCGACTCGTCCTCGAAGACCGCCTCGATGACGATGTCGTGCCCTTCGGCCGCATCGGTCCCTTCGGCGGTGGCGATCCGGCCGAGAATCTCGTCCGCGCTCGGTTGCTCGAGCTTGCCCTTCTCGACCTGGCGGGCGAGGTTGCCGGCGACGCGCGCCTTGCCCTTCTCGGCCAGCTCGGCGGTGCGGTCGGAGAGGGTCACGCTCTTGCCGGCGGCGGCGCTGACCTGCGCGATACCGTGGCCCATCAGGCCTGCGCCGACGACGAAGACGCGGTCGATGCTCATGGAGCGAGCAGGGTAGCAGCCGTCCGGGCGGCATACTGCGGCGCATGAGCGAGATCGAGATCTTCAACCCCGCGACCGTGAGCCAGCCGGCCGGCACCTACTCGCACGTCGCCCGGGTGCCCGCCGGCGCGAGGCTGGTCGTGATCGCCGGCCAGGTGGCGATCGGGCCCGACGGGAAGCTCGTCGCGGTCGACGACATCGAGGGCCAGTGTGCCCAGGTCTTCGACAACATCGGTGCCGCGCTGGAGGCCGCCGGGGCGCGCTGGGCGAACGTGATCCAGACGATGACCTTCCTCACGCGCCGCGAGGACATCCCGCGCCTCCGAGCGTGGCGAACCCGCGAGTTTCCCCGGTTCTGGCCCGACGGCCGCTATCCGCCCAGCACGCTCCTCGTCGTGAGCGGCCTCGCGAGCGAGGAGATGCTCGTCGAGGTGCAGGCGCTCGCCGCGATCTGAGGGCCGCACCGCTTCGCCGTCGCGATCATCCCCTGCCGAAGTCGGTCACCGCCATCATCGCGCCTCCAGCAACCGCTCGGCGGCGGTCAGCGGGTCGATCTCGTGCTCGGCCACCGCGCTCACCGTCGCATCCCAGTCCGTCGAACCGGTCGCCCGCCGTGCCGCCAGGTCCGCCAGCGCGCGCCGAACCTGGTGCGCGGCGCGGTCGCGAGCGGCCAGCGGTTCGCGGGCGACAGAACGATGCGCGTCCACGGCGTCGGCCAGGGCGGAGACGCCGTCGCCGGTCGTGGCGGTCGTGAGCATCACCGATGGCGGCTTGCGCTCGATCCGGCCGCCGGCGGTCGACAGCATCGCGCGCAGCTGGCGAGCGGCGCGATCCGCGCCGGGGCGGTCGCCCTTGTTGACGACGATGACGTCGGCCACCTCGAGCAGGCCGGCCTTGATGGCCTGCACCTCGTCCCCCATCTCGGGCGCCTCGACGACGACGGTGGTCTCCGCGACGCGGGCGACCTCGACCTCCGACTGGCCGGCGCCGACGGTCTCGATCAGCACCGGGTCGTAGCCGGCGGCGTCGAGCGCGGCAGCGGCGATCCAGGTCGTGGCGGCGATGCCGCCGAGCTCGCCGCGGCTGGCCATCGAGCGCATGAAGACGTCGGGGTCGGCGTGGTGGTCCATCATCCGGATCCGGTCGCCGAGGATCGCGCCGCGGGTGTACGGCGACGACGGGTCGACCGCCAGCACGCCGACGCGACGCGCGCGCTTGCGCCACTCCCCGATGAGCGCATTGACGAGCGTCGACTTGCCGCTTCCCGGCGGCCCGGTGATGCCGACGACGTGTGCGCCCTTTCCAGCCGCGAACAGCGCCGGCAGGAGCTCACGGACCGATGGGTCGCCGCCTTCGATCCGCGTCAGCAGCCTGGCGAGCGGGCGGCGACCGCCCGCGGCCAGCTCATCGACCATCGGTCGATCGCGTATATATGTATATACGCGCCAGCGTCATGGGCGCTTGACGTTCTCGCGGAAGTAGCGCGCGATCTGGCCGATCGAGGTGCCGGGGCCGAAGATCTCGGCGATCCCCGCCTGCTTGAGCTTGGCGATGTCGGCGTCGGGGATGATCCCACCCGCGGCGACGAGCACCTCCGCCATGCCACGCTCGCGCAGGAGCTCCACGGTCCGCGGCAGCAGCGCCATGTGCGCCCCGGACAGGATCGAGAGGCCGACCACGTCGACATCCTCCTGCTCGGCGGCATCCGCGATCATCTCCGGCGTCTGGCGCAGCCCGGTGTAGATGACCTCGAAGCCCTCGTCGCGCAGGCCGCGGGCAAGGACCTTCGCGCCGCGGTCGTGCCCGTCGAGCCCGGGCTTGGCGATGAGGACGCGGATCGGCGTCTCGTCGTTCATGCGGCGCCGATTCTAGCGGCGAGCCGGTCGATCTCCGCCGCCAGCTCGGTGTCGCGCACCGTGATCGCCTTCGCGGCGTGGGTCGTCAGCGTCAACGTGACGCGGCGATACCGGCGCACGTCGATGTCGGGATGGTGGTTCGCCGCTTCGGCGGCATCGGCCACGGCGTTCACGAGCGCGATCGCCGCGCGAAAGTCGGCGCAGACGACGGTGCGACGGATCGCATCACCCTCGCGCGTCCATCCGTCCAGGCCGCCGAGCGCTGCGACGATCTGATCATCCGTCAGCGGGTCCGCGTACGGCATGGTCGGAGTCTACCGATGCGGTCGCCGACCAGGCGCGCCACAGCAGGTAGCCGGCGAGCACGCCGAGGGTGTTGAGCAGGACATCGTCGACGTCGGCGACGCGCACCGGGAAGCCGTAGGCCGTCGCGACGGCCAGCTGGCCGAGCTCGATGAGCGCGGAGATGCCGGCGCCGAGCAGCAGGATGGCCGGAAGGGAGCGCAGGCGCGGCGTCAGGATCGGTCCGTAGATCCCGAGCGGCAGGAGCAGGAGGAAGTTGCCGACGAGGTTGCGCAGCTCGAACGGGGTGATCCCGTCAGCGAGCTGAAGGCGCAACGTCGCGAGCGGGACGGCGTTGTGCTCGTAGGTGGCGACCGCCCTGGCGTCGGCGATGGCCTCGGCACCAATCGGCAGCGGCAGGAACGTGAGCAGTGCGACGGCCGCCAGGTGCGCGGCGGCCAGCCAACCGATCAGCGCGTGCCGCCCTTCCCGATCAGCCCCATGAACTCGGCACGGGTCCTGGCGTCGCGACGGAACGTTCCGGTCATGCTGGAGGTGACCATCGTCGCCTCCTGCTTCTTCACGCCTCGCATCATCGTGCACAGATGCGTGGCTTCCACGACGCACGCGACGCCCTTCGGCTCGAGCCGCTCCATGAGGAAATCGGCCACCTGCACGGTCAGCCGCTCCTGGATCTGGAGCCGCTTGGCGTACATGTCCACGATGCGCGGGATCTTGGACAGCCCGACGACCCGGCCGCGCGGCAGGTATCCCACGTGCGCGCGGCCGATGAAGGGCAGGAGGTGGTGCTCGCAGAGGCTGAAGAACTCGATGTCGCGCACGACGACCATCTCGTCGTAGTCGACGTTGAAACACGCGCCATTGATGAGTGCGTCTGGGTCGACGTGGTAGCCCGCCGTCAGCTCGTCGTACATCCGTCGCACGCGTTCCGGGGTGCCCGCCAGCCCATCCCGGGACGGATCCTCCCCGATCTCCGCCAGGAGCGTGCGCACGGCGTCGGTGAGCGAGGCCCGCGTGTCGACCATGGGCCGCATCATACGGCGTTGAGCCTCGGAACCCTCCTCAACGGCCCGGTCCCGCGCTACACTCCAAGACGCCCATCCGACGCCCTCGACAGCGAAAGTCCGCGCACCCGATGATCACTCACCCAACTCCTCGATCGCGCCGATTGGGCATCCCCGCGCTGCCCCACGGTGACCGCCTGGCCGCCAGCCTCGGGCGGCGCCTCGACGATGGCTGGCATTGGTTCCGCTCGGTCGCCCCCGGTGGGATGGAGGCGATCGACGCCGTCCTCGTCGGACCCGGCGGCACGTTCGCCATCACGACGGCCGGAGAGCGCGGACGCCACGCCCGCCGCAACGGACACTGGTACCGATGGAACCGTGGCACCGAGTCGTGGGTGCCGTGGGAAGCCGCCCCGATCAACACGGCCCGGCTGGCAGGGCGCCGCCTGACCCTCTACCTCGAGCGTGCCGCGCTGCCGGCAACCGTCACGGCGATCCTCGTGCCGCCGTCGGAGATGGACGTCGAGGTGCCACGCGGCGACGAGATCGGCGTGATCGTCGAGGCCGATGCGGAACGCCTGGCGAGCTTGGCCAGCGCCGACGAGGTCCTCAGCCAGCAGCAGGTCGATCGGATCGTTGCGCTGCTGGATCCGCGTCAACCGCTTCCGCGGCTGGCTCAGGCGGCACCGGGAGGGTGAGCGCCGCATAGGTCAGCACGATCGTGCCGCCGAGGAGCCACCCGGCAACGACGTCAGTCGGATAGTGAACGCCCAACCACACGCGCGACAGGCCGACGCCGAGGACGATGGCGCCGAGCACGAGCTCGATCGCAACCCGGATGGCCGTCGGCCACGGCAACCGCGCGACGAGGACTCCGAGAACTCCGTAGGCGACAGCCGCGTTCGCGGAGTGGCCCGAGGGAAAGCTGAAGCCCACCTCCACGATGATCGGCTCGAGGAAGTCCGGCCTGGCGCGCCCGAACAGTCGCTTGGCGGTCTCGATGATGAGCGCGCCGATCGCGATCGTCAGCGCACCGGCTACGCCATCGCGTGGCCGGCCGCCCAGCCACCCCACCACGAGGACGAGCGCGCCGACGCCGATGATCGCCCACGTCGAGCCGAGCTCGGTGACCCGGGCCAGCGGAGCGAGCGCGTCGTGAAGCTCGGGTGCCCGCACCACCGCGGTGATCGCGGCATCGATCGGGTCGGTGATCCCCGAGATCACGAGCAGCGCCATGAGGAGGAAGCCGGCCGCGCACGCCGCCGCGGCCAGCCAGATTGGTCGCGCTCGCTCGCTCACCCACGGCATCGGCGGCCAGTATGGGACCGCATCGTATGATCCGCAGCCGATGAGCCCGCGTGCCCGCCGCGCCCTCCTCGCCAGCGTGGCGCTTGCAGCGGCGTTGGCGCTGGCGTGGCTGTTCCCGCCGTTGGCGGTCGTCGTGGTCTGGCCGCTCCTGCTCGTGGTCCCCGGCTGGGTGGCGCTCGCCGCCGTGCGCTCCAGGATCGATGTCGCCGGGCGCATCGGCCTGGCCGTCGTGCTCACCGTGGCCGTCTCGACCCACCTCGTCCATTGGTTCAGCCACCTCGCCGGCGGCTACGACCGCGGCGTGGTCCTCGGCGTGGCGGCGCTGCTCGGCCTGGCGCTGCCGCTCGCCGCCTGGCGCGGCGTCGGGAGCCCGAGCCCTCGGGCGCTGCGCCACGCGGCACCGGCGCTTGCCGTGGCCCTCCTGGCCGCCGCGATCGTCGGGGTCGTCCTCGGGGACGGCATCTGGCGCGTGACCGCCGACGGCGTGAGCTCGGGCGGCTCGAACTGGAGCGACCTCGGCGTCCACCTGTCGATCGCGGAGTCCCTCAACTCCGGTGGGAACTTCCCGCCGGACGTTCCGTACTTCGCCGGCGAGCCGCTCGTCTACCACTGGTTTGCCGACTTCCATGCCGCGATCCTGGCGGAGGCCGCCGGGCTCTTCTCGATCCCCGCCATGGTCGTCCAGTCGGCGACCCTCGCCGGGGCGTTGGCGCTGCTCGTCTTCTCGCTCGCTCGCCGGCTCCTGCGCGGGCCACGCGCGCGTCGCGCGGCCGTCCTCGCGGCGGCGCTCGTGATCTTCACCGGAGGCCTCGGCTGGATCCGGCTCCTCGGCGATCTGACCGTCGTCCCGACCGCGGTTGGGGCGCCGGTCGGTGCCGGCGACCTCGCCTACCTCGTCTCGCACAACAGCTACGACAACCAGTGGCTGACCGGCTGGCCCTACTTCCGCGTCCCGTCGGTGATGGGCACCGGGCTCCTCGCCCATCGCGCCACGACCGCCGGCCTGCCCATGCTGGTCGGGGCGGTGCTGCTGCTCGTCGCCGGCCTGCCGACGGCCCGCCAGCGCGTCGCCGGCTGGCGCGATCGGCCGTGGCTCATCGGCCTGGCCGGGCTGCTCGGCGCCCTGCTGGCGCCGTTCCACTTCTTCTTCTTCCCGGTCTTCCCGCTGCTGGCGCTGGCCTGGGTCGTCGCCGGCGGCCGGCTGCTGGACGATCGCGCGCCACGCAATGCGTTGATCCTGCTCGCGCCGTATCTCGTGGCCGCTCCATTCGTGCTGGCGCCAGCGCTGCAGGCCACCGGCTCCGGCTGGCTCCGCATCGTCGCGGGCTGGCCATCGGCGCCCATCGTGGACGGTCCGGCCGCGGTCGCCTTCTTCTACCTGACCAACCTGGGGATCCCGTTCCTGCTGGCGCTGGCCGCGCTCCTCCTGCCGCGGGTGCCCCATCGCGGCTTCCTCGCCGCGTGGGTCATCGGCCTCTTCGTCGTCCCGAACGTCGTGCAGGTCAGCGTCATCGACTTCGACATGAACAAGTACTTCCAGGCGATGTGGGTCGCGGTCGGCCTCCTTGCCGCGTGGCTGATCCACCGCTGGCCGGTGCCGGCAATCGCGCTCGTGCTCCTCGTCAGCCTGCCCTCGCCACTGCTCGTGGCCGCCTGGACGGCGACCTCGAACCTCCAGGTGCTCTCGGGGCCGGAGCTTGCCGCCGCGCGCTGGGTGGCGACGAACACGCCGCCCGACGCGGTATTCGTGACCGACGGCTGGGTCAACTCGCTGACCGATGCAGCCGGCCGGCGCCGGCTGACCACCTTCGGGCCATACGTCGCCAACCTCGGCTACTCCCCCGACGCGCGCATCGCGGACGTCGTCGAGATCTACTGCGGCGGCGATCCGGACCGCTCGGCAGCGCTCATGCGGGCCTACGGCGCGACGCACCTCGTCGACGGTCCACGACCGACTCCGTGCGACGCACCGGTCGACTTCGCGTCGACGGCGGCCTTCGAGCTCGTCTACGACGGCGGCCCGCTCATCTGGCGCCTGCGCTAGCCCGGTCCCGCCTCGAACGGGTCCTAGAATTGCCCGATGCAGGAGAGCGCCGGCGCCGTCGTCGCATTCGAGCACGTCACGAAGCGATATGGCGGTCCCGACGCTCCCCCGGCGGTCGACGACCTGACGCTGACCGTGCCCGCCGGCGAGATCTGCGTCCTCGTCGGCCCGTCCGGCTGCGGCAAGACGACGAGCATGAAGATGGTCAACCGGCTCATCGAGCCGACGAGCGGCCGGATCATGATCGGCGGGCAGGACGTGGCGAGCCTGCCGGCGGTCGAGCTGCGTCGGCGCATCGGCTACGTCATCCAGCAGGTCGGGCTGTTCCCGCATCTGACCGTCGGCGAGAACGTCGCCGTCGTGCCGCGCCTCCTGGGTTGGCCGGCTCCCCGGGTCAGGGACCGGAGCGACGAGCTCCTCGACCTCATCGGCCTCGAGCCCGCGGAGTACCGCGATCGCTACCCCAGCGAGCTGTCCGGCGGCGAGCGCCAGCGCGTCGGTGTCGCGCGCGCCCTGGCCGCCGATCCGCCGGTGATGCTCATGGACGAGCCGTTCGGCGCGGTCGACCCGATTCGCCGCGACCGCCTGCAGAACGAGTTCCTGCGCCTGCAGGAGCAGGTCCGCAAGACGGTGATCTTCGTCACGCACGACGTCGACGAGGCGATCAAGATGGCCGACCGCATCGCGATTCTCCAGCGCGGCGGGGTCCTGGCGCAGTACGACACCCCGGCCGCAATCCTCGCCAACCCGGCGTCCGAGTTCGTCGAGCGGTTCGTCGGGGCCGATCGAGGACTGAAGCGCCTCTCGCTCGGCCGCGTCCGCGATCTGGACGTCATCGAGCCGGTGATCGTCCACGCCGGGGAGGACCGCGCTGAGGTGCGCCGGCGGCTCGACGGCGTGGAGCCGCTCCACTACGCCCTCCTCGTCGACGACCAGGGGCACCCGCTGGGTTGGATCGACGAGCACGACCTCGCCGGCACTGGACCGATCGACCCGGGTGCTGCCACGCCGGGCGCGCCGACGGTGGAGGCCGAGACGACGCTGCGCGACGCGCTCTCGACCCTGCTCGCGTCGAGCGTCCAGCTCGGCGTGGTCGTCGACGCGCGCGAGCGCGTCATCGGTCTCGTCAGTGTCGATGCGATCGGTGAGCGCCTGCGCGAGCCGGTGCGAGACGCCGAGGGCCGGCTGCATGGGGTGGGCGAGACCGCCGAGGCGGCGAGCTAGATGGTGAGGATCGACCCGGGCTGGGTCGTCGAAAACCTCGATCTCATCGGCTCGCTGCTGCTCGAGCATCTGTATTTGACCGGGCTCGCGGTCGGCATCGGTCTGATCCTGTCGTTCGGCCTCGCGTTGCTCGTTCGCAGGTTGCCGATCAGCTATGGGCCGGTGCTGGGCGTGACCGGAACGCTCTACTCGATCCCATCGCTGGCGCTGTTCGCGCTGCTGGCACCGATCACGGGCATCGGCACCGTCCTCACCGCGGAGATCGCGCTCGTCGGCTACACGCTCCTGATCCTGGTCCGAAACATCGTCGAGGGCCTGCGCGGCGTCCCGGCCGATGCCATCGAGGCGGCCTCGGGCATGGGCTACACGCCGACCCAGCGGCTGCTCCGCGTCGAGCTGCCGCTGGCGGTGCCGGTGGTCATGGCCGGCGTCCGCATCGCGACCGTCACGACCATCGGCCTCGTGACGGTCACTGCCCTCATCGGCCTCGGCGGCCTCGGGTACCTGATCGTGACGATCGGGATCAACCGTGGCTCGTTCGGAGCGACCGCCACGCTCACCGGGATCGTCCTGGCGGTCGGGATCGCGGTGATCGCGGACCTGCTGCTCCAGGCGCTCCAGCGCTGGCTCACGCCGTGGGCGCGCCGGCGGGCATCCGGATGACCGAGTTCCTCGGCGAGGTCGGCGCCTGGCTCGCCGACCCGGCAACCTGGAGCGGCGGCAACGGACTGCTCGTGCGGCTCTGGGAGCACCTCTGGATCTCCGGCGTGTCGCTGGTGGCGGCCGTCGCCATCGGCCTGCCGGTTGGGTTCGCCATCGGCCACACCGGAAAGGGGGCCGGCGCGGTGGTGGCCATCGCCAACATCGGCCGAGCCGTTCCGTCGCTCGGGCTGCTGGGCGTGGCGTTCCTCCTCCTCCTGCCGCTCGGCCTCGGTGTCGGCCCGGTGCCGGGGATCATCGCGCTGACCCTGCTGGGGATCCCTCCGATCGTGGTGAACACCTACGTCGGCCTGCGCGAGGTCGATGCGGAACTCGTCGAGGCCGCGCGCGGGATGGGCATGCGCGAACGCGACGTGCTGGCGCGCGTCGAAGTGCCGATCGCGACCCCGGTGATCCTGGCCGGCCTGCGCACGTCGGCCGTGCAGATCGTCGCGACGGCGACACTGGTGGCAGTCGTGGGCGGCGGCACGCTCGGCCAGGTGATCATCGCCGGCATCAACACCGGCGACGAGGTACGCATCTTCGGAAGCGCCACGGTCGTCGCGCTCCTCGCGATCGTCACCGAAGCCGCCTTTGCGGGGCTCCAGCATGCCGCCACGTCGCCCGGCCTGCGCCGAGAGACGCGCATTCCGGAGCCGACGGGTCCCATCCCGGTATGAGGGCGCATTCAGCGTCCGCTGCTAGACTGCCCCGATCCTGATCGGTCGGCCCATGTGGCCGCCGGTCTTCGCACCGCACAGGAGGAAACCCATGCGGAGGAACCGCACGCTCGCCCTCGGGGCGGCGCTGCTGGCGCTGGTCGTCAGTGCCTGCTCGCCGGGTGGGGGCGAAGGGACGGACGGCGCCGATAGCCCGGCAGCCGACCTGCCCGACATCACCATCGCGTCGGCGGGATTCTGGGAGTCGGCCGTGGTGGCCGAGATCTATGCCCAGGCCCTCGAAGGCGCCGGATTCACCGTCGAGCGCCAGCTGGAGCTCGGAGCTCGCGACGTCACCCATCCGGGCCTGTTGGATGGCCAGATCGACCTCATGCCCGAGTACGTCGGCGGCTACCTCGCGGTGACCTACGGCGGCGAGCCCACCTCGGACCTCGACGCGACGCTCGAGGAGCTCCGCGGCCTGCTGGAGGCTGACGGCCTCGTGGCGCTCGACCCGACGCCCGGGACCGATGCCGATGGCTTCGCCGTCCGGCAGGAGACCGCCGACGAGTTCAGCCTCGCCACGCTCTCCGACCTGGCCGAGGTGTCGGGCGATGTGACATGGGGCGTTGCGCCGGAGTGCGGGGAGAACCCGAACTGCGGCATCGGCCTCGAGGAGGTCTACGGCATCGAGTTCGCGAGCCTCGAGATCGAGGAGCTCCCGGCCTGCTCGCCGGCAATCGCCGAGGCGCTCAACGCCGGCAGCATCGACGTCGCGCAGGTGTGCACGACGTCGCCGGAGATCGCCGCCTTCAACCTCGTCCTGCTCGAGGACGACCAGGGGCTCGCGCCCGCGCAGAACCTCATCCCCGTCGTGCGACAGGAGCTGATGGACGCGGCGGGTGACACGATCACTTCGACGCTCGACCCGATCAACGCGCTGCTGACCACCGAGGAGCTGACGAATCTCGGTGCGGCGGTCGTCATCAACGGCGACTCCTACGAGGACGCCGCCGCGCAGTGGCTGGCGGACAACGGCTTCTAGGTATCGCCGTTCCAGCTGAACCCCGCTCGGGCGGGCCGGTTCGCCGGCCCGCCCGTTCTCGTGCATCATCGTCGGGCCGATGGCGACCTCCCCCGACGAGCACCTGGCCCTGGCCGATTGGCGCCGCCGCGTGGCCGAGCTCTACGCCGGCATGCGGGCCGATCGGCGCGCGCCGGAGATGCGAGCCGTGGCCTTCCGCGCGGCGCGCGATCGCCTGTTCGGCGAGCATCCGTCGTCGCCGGTGCCCGAGGGGGAGCGTCGCGACTTCCGTGGCGTCGCGTACTTCCGCCACGCGTCATCCCTCGCGCTGCGCGCGCGTCTCGAGCCCGATCCTGATGCTGTCCGCGCGGTGGACGTCCCGCGCTCGGGCGACGGCGAGCGGATGTCGTTTCACCGCATCGGCTGGGTGAGCTTCACCGTCGACGGCACACCGTGCCGCCTGGCCGTCTTCTGGCTCGACGAGTACTCCGGCGGGATCTTCATCCCGTTCCGCGACGCCACCAGCGGCCGCGAGACCTACGGCGGCGGCCGCTATCTGTGGGACTCGGCGAAGGGCGCCGACCTCGGCTCCACCGACGGCGAGCTGGTGCTCGACTTCAACTACGCGTACCACCCGTCGTGCGTGTACGACCCGGCGTGGTCCTGCCCGCTGGCGCCGCAGGAGAACTGGCTGCAGGTCCCGATCGTCGCCGGCGAGCGCCTCCCGGCGGGGCACCGATGACCTCGTCGTCGCAGCTCGGGCGCTGCATCAAGTGCGGCCGGGAGATCGACCCGAACGAGTCGCTGTGCGAGGTCTGCAACCGCGCCGGCATGACGGCGCCGTCGGCGTCGCAGTACCACGGCACGGTGGCCGCGGCGATCGTGCTGGCGGTGATCGGCCTGGCGGTGGCGGCCAGCCTCTCGCTTCGTGGCGTCGGCCCGTACGAAGCCGAGGTGCGCGCGGTGGCACCCGCCGACCCCGGCTACTCGATCACCTACGCCGTCACGAACGAGGGCACGAGGCCCGGGCGCGCGAAGTGCCAGCTCATCGCGCTGGGTGCCTCCGGCGAGCGGCTGCGGACACGCTCGACACTGACGAGCCGCATCGAGGGCGGGGCGACTGCCGAGCAGACCGAGACGATCCCCGGCCTGGCCGACGAGCCGGCCGAGGTGACCGTCAGCTGCTCGTAGCGCGACTCAGCGCTCGGAGAAGACGCGCACCTCGATGAGGCCCGCTTCGAGCGGTCGATCGCTGACGAGCGCCCAGGCCGCGTGAGACAGGTCGACGACGCGCTGGTCGGCTGTGCCCCAGTAGCACTGGCACCAGTCGACGACGGCAAGGCGTGCGCATCGGTCCGCGCAGACGGTCACGAAGCCGTTCACCTCGCCGGTGTACCGGCCGCCGAGGGCGCCGGGCAGGGCCACGGTGGCTTCACCGATCCACCCCGACGTGCCCGGATAGTTGCTCCCGATGCCGGTGGCGTCGGGCTTCGGCGCCTGGTCCGGCGCTCCGGACAGCACCTCGCCGCGCTCGGTAGGCCTACCGCGGTCGAGCGGAAGGTCCTCGGCGCGCGGCGCGGGGCCGAGCAGCGGAGCTTCGGGCTTGGGCGCCGGCTCGCGGACCGTCACGGCGGCCACGCCGGCAGTCGCCACGATCATCACGACCGCAGCGACGAACAGGGCCATCCCGGCCCCGGTTCGAATCTTCACGTGTGGAACTCCAGGAGAGGGTCGCGCACCGGCCGTGCAGGTCAGGCCGGAGTGGCGGCGTGCGGGACGTTCGTCCGCGCGTGGGCACTGCGCCGCTCGTTGCGATCGGCTTCGAAGCAAGCCGAGTGCCAACCAGTATGCTTCATTTGATGCACCGATGGGCTCGCGCGCTCCCGAGCGCGCTCGCGCTCCTCGCCCTGACGCCACTGCTGGCGCTTGCTGCGGGGCCGCCGTTCCCCGATCCGATCGAGGACCAGGCGGTCTACGACGAGGCTGGGTTGCTCGGCGCCGCGGCGATCGACGAGATCGAGGCACTCATCGACGAGATGGAGGCCGAGGTCGGCGCCGAGATGGTCGTCTACACCCAGCACTCGCCCGACATCAGCGAGGACGAGAACCTCGAGAACGCGCGGGCGCTCGTCGACCAGTGGGGTATCGGCCGCGCCGGCTTCGACGACGGCGTCGTGCTGATGGTCGGCCTCGACCCCGACCCCGGCGAGAGCCGCGTCAGCCTGTTCGGCGGCTCCGGGTTCGTCAATTCGTACGCGAGCGAGAGCGACCTCCAGGCGATCATCGACGAGACGTTCGTGCCGATGGCGGTCGCCGGCGACCGCGAGGGAGCGATCGTCGAGTCCGTGCGGGAGGTGACCGAACGCGCCGACCCCGAGGCGCAGGCGGAGCTCGAGCGATCGCGCCAGATCAACGCCGTGATCGGGATCATCGGCGCGCCGCTGGCGCTGATCGGCACGCTCGGCTGGGCGTGGCGGAGGTGGCGCCGCGAGGGTGACGACCCAGACCTCGCCGACTCGCCGTCGGTCCTCATGGCCGGCCCGCCGGCGGACATGACGCCCGCGCTCGCGACGGTCATCCGCCAGGGGCGGGCCGATCAGCACACGATCAACACGACCCTCGTCGAGCTGGCCGGCAGCGGCCGCATCAGCTTCGAGAACCTCGACCGCGTCAGGGAGGTCAAGTCCGACGACGACCCCGATCCGCTCACCGATCCGGCGATCGTCGTCCACCGTGACGGCGACCGGCAGCCGCTCGGCGGCCCGCAGAACGAGGCGTGGGACACGGTCCGGCGGCTCGGCGGCTCGGACGATCGCCTGAGCCGGACCTCGCTGTGGAAGCTCAACGACGAGCTCGCGCCGATCAAGCGGGCGCTCGAGGAGCAGGCGGTTCGCATCGGCTGGCTGGCGCGGATGCCGGGCCCCTCGATCGGCCGCATGGTCGGCATCGGCGTCGGCGTCGCGCTCGTCGGCGGCGGGATCATCTGGGCCGGCATCGCCATCCCGATGAGCGGTCTCGTCCTCGTGGGCGGAGCGCTCGTCCTCGGTGGGCTCGGGACCATCGGCTTCGGGACGGCCATGAGCCAACGAACCGATGCCGGCGCGTACGTCGACGCGATGCTGACGGCCTACCGGCGCACCCTGCGCAAGACGATGGAGCAGGCGCGCGACATCGGCGAAGTGGTGAAGGATCCCGAGGTCGCGACGCTGGCCGACACGCCGGACAAGGCCGTCGTGTGGGGCCTGGCCCTCGGTCTGCGCGACGAGGTGTCGTCGCTCCTCGCGCGCGGCCTGGCGCAGGCCCGCGAGGCGACGGGCACGGCCGCGGCCGCGTACTACCCGATCTGGCTCGGCTCCTCGTCGTCCGGCGGCGGCGGCTGGTCCGCGGCGTCGGTGGCGGCCGGCGCCGGGGGCATCAGCGAGGGCTCGGGCTCGGCATTCAGCGACTCGGCGATCCCCGACATCGGCGGCATGTTCGGCGCCCTCGGCAGCGTCGGGGCGAGCCCGCCGTCGAGCTCGTCGTCGAGTGGCGGAGGCGGGTTCAGTGGCGGTGGGGGTGGCGGCGGAGGTGGCGGCTCGGGCTCGTTCTAACGCGCCGGTTGAAACGCGCGCAGCACGAAATTGTCCGTTGAAGTACCGTTGAAACGATGAGTTTCAACAGACGCGGCCCGTACGACCGCCGACCCGATCGACCCGACCGACCCGACCGACGTGGCCCGCCCGACCGCAGCGGAGGCCCGCCACGCCAGGGCGGTGGCGGCGACTGGCAGCGCGACCGGCCACGCGGCGACAGGCCGCCCTATCCACCGCGCGGACCGCGCCACGACCGAGGACCTGTCGACGAGGGCGGAATGTCGATCCGGCTCGACCCGCGCCGCGTCGGGACGCTCAAGCAGCTGGCCGCGGAGGCCGACATGCGTCCGGGGGACCTGGTACGCCAGTGGGTCGAGGAGCGAATCGACGCCGCGCGGGGTGGCGCGCGTCCGGCGGCGCCCGGCACGGACCGGGTGCTCGGGCTGATCGCCGCGATCGAGGCTCGACTGGCCGCGCTCGAGGCGGCGTCAGGCATGACCACCCCGCAGCCCGCCGAACGGACCGCCGAGGCGCCTCGCGTGGCGCCCGAACCTCGACCCGAGGCGGCGGCCACCGAGTCACCGGCACCGGAGCCGAAGGCCGAGAAGGCCGAGAAGCCCGCGAAGCGCAAGCGCGCGAGCGCCGCTCCATCAGGCGAGAAGGTGGCGCTCCACGACGAGATGATCGCCGTCCTTCGTGAGCGCGGCCCGTTGCCGGCGGCCGACCTCGCCGCCGCCGTCCTCGAGCGCGGTCGCTACGCGCCGCCGCGCAGCAAGAAGCCGCTCGACGCGGCGATGGTCAGCCAGCGCGTCAGCAACCCGACCTATCGGAAGCTGTTCACGCGCGCCGAAGGACGGATCGGCCTGGCGGAGTAGCAGCCGGCGGGAGTGCCGCCGGCGCCATCGGCCTCAGTCCTCGAGGACGAACGTCACGAGGATGTTGACCTGGAACTCGAGCGCGCCGTCGCTGCCGACGCTCACGCGCTGCTCCTTGACCCACGCGCCGCGGACACCGCGGAGGGTCTGTGTGGCGCGATCGACGCCCTGGCGGATGGCGTCCTCGAAACTGTCGTTCGAGGTGCAGGAGAGTTCGGTGACCCTGGCAACAGGCATGGGATTCCTCCAGTGCTGGTGGGGCGCTCAAGTATGGCCCGCTCCTGACCGATGCAGGTCTCGCGCCACGCCGGCTCATCGCATGCCAACGTGGTTGGCCTACGGACCGATGAGGAGCCCGGCGCCAAACCTACGCCGAGTGCGAGGCGGTCCAGGCCAGGAGCTCCTCGACGGACAGCGCGTTGACGACGATCGCCGGCGTGACGCCACAGAGGAAGGCGCGCTCACAGCCGTTGCGCAGCCACGACAGCTGGCCGAGGGTGTGGGCGTCGGAGTCGATCGACACGCGGCAGCCGGCCTCGACCGCCAGACGCAGCAGCCGCTTCGGCGGGTCGAGCCGCTCGGGCCGCGAATTCACCTCGATCGCCTTGTCGAAGCGCGCCGCGGCGGCGAACACGATGTCGGCGTCGAACGTCGACGGCGGCCGGTTCCGCCGCCCGGCCTTCATCCGCCCGGTGCAGTGGCCGAGGACGTCGAGGTTCGGGTCGGCGAGCGCGGTGACCATGCGGCGGGTCATCGGCCGTTCGTCCATGCGCAGCGCTGAGTGGACGCTGCCGACGACGACGTCCAGCCGCTCGAGGACGTCCGGAGTCTGATCGAGCGAGCCGTCCTCGTTGATGTCGACCTCGATGCCGGTGAGGATCCTGAACGGCGCCAGCTGCGCGTTGAGCGCGGCGATCTCGTCGAGCTGGCCCATCAGCCGCTCGGTCTCGAGCCCGTTGGCCACGGTCAGCCGCGGCGAGTGGTCGGTGATGACGAGGTACTCGTGGCCGATCTCGATGGCGGTCTCTGCCATCTCGCGGATCGTCGCGCCGCCGTCCGAGGCGAGGGTGTGGGCGTGCAGGTCGCCGCGGAGCGCCTCGAGCAGTGTTCGGGCTCCCTCGTCCAGTGGCTGGCCGCCCGTGGACACCAGGCGGCGCAGGTAGACCGGCTCCTCGCCGCGCAGGCTCTCGAGGATCGTCCGCTCGGTGACCTCGCCGATCCCGCTCACGCCCCGCAGGCCTCCGGTGTTCGCGAGGCGCTGGACCTCGTCCGGCCCCATCTCGGTCAGGGCGGTGGCGGCCCCGCGGAAGGCGCGGATCCGGAACGCCGGCTCCTGCATCGCCTCGAGCAGATAGGCGATGCGCTTCAGGTCGGCGACGGGGTCGCGGGGAGCTGCCATCGGGCGAGTATGCCGTGGACGGTGCTCGGACTTGCGTGGGGCGGGCACAACGGCCACTGAGTGGCCGAAATCCCGCGGGGCGGCAGGCCTGGCCAAGGAGCGGCGCCGCAGCGTGGCCGGAGCTCCCGTGTGGCGCAGGAACCGGCCACTGGCTGTCCGTTACGCCCGCGGGGCGGGAAGTCGCACGCTACGAAAGCTACGGAATCGCGAGGATCCGGGCCGGGTTGTCGATCGTCATCGTCTTGATCTCGCCCTCCGCCACCGCGGCGGTGCGGAGCGTCGGGAGAAAATGCTGGTGGAGGTAGACGTAGCCGAAGCCGCCGTATGCCTTGAGCATCCGGTTGTGGCACACGTCCTGGGACAGGAGCAGCTGCGACGCGTATCCGCGCTCCAGCAGCTCGACGATCATCTCGACCAGCCGCGGCTCGAGGGCCTCCTCCACGCCGAACCGGTGGCTGAGGAAATCGAACTGGAGGTTCGCGCCGGCGTCGAGCACGGCGAGGAAGAAGTCGAGGTCCGGGTGGGAGTCGGCGTGACCGATGACGACGCGCGAGGGATCGACGCCCTCCTCGGTGAAGATCTTGAGCTGTGCCAGCCCGACGGCGGACTGCACGCCGTGCGTCGTGATCGCCATCCCGGTCTGGACCGATGCACGCGCCGCCGCCCGATGCACGCGCTCCTCGAGCGCGCTGACCCACGGCTTGTCGGTCCCGATCTCGCCGATGATCCCGGGCCGGATGCCGCTCCCTCCGACGCCATCGTTGAACTCGGCGACCATCACCGCCGCCAGGTCGTCCACCGCGCGGCGGTCGATCGACGCCTCGGCCGGATAGTGGGCGCCGCGATACCAGCCGGTGCCCATGACGATGTTGAGGCCCGTCGCGCCGGCCAGCCGCCGCAGGCGGCCGGGGTCGCGGCCGACGCCGTCGAGGGTCAGATCGACGAGGGTGGCGCCCCCGCGGCGGCGGAAGTCGCGCAGCTCATCGGTGATGAGGTCCTCGTCGGGCGTGAGCTCCCAGTAGTCCCAGCGCTTCTCGATGTGCCAGAGATAGATGCCGGTGTGCTCGTGCGGGAGCGTGAAGCCGAGCCTGTCGGGCGGGATCGGTCCGGAGACGGTCATGACGCGCGGCGCCATCGGCGGTCCTCCTTCGTGAGCGTCGGTCGGGGCGAATGCGGGCCGCCGACGCATCGGTCATGGGATGGGTGGGCGCACATGTTGCCACGTTGCTCGGACGCGGTATCCTCGGACGCCCGTGCCGCTGGAGGCGCGGCGACTCACCTCGCAATGGAGCGTGCCAAGGGGAGATGGCTACATCGAAGCCGAATGTGGCGAGGGCGAACGGGATCTGGGCCACCGCCCAGGGAGAGGTCGACGCAGCCGCCGAGCGGCTTCATCTCGACGAGAGCATGCACCGCGTGCTGCGCATGCCGAAGCGTGAGCTCACCGTCCACTTCCCCGTCACCCATGACGACGGTCACGTCGAGGTCTACACCGGCTACCGCGTTCACCACAACGTCAACCGCGGACCGACCAGCGGCGGGATCCGCTACGTCCCGAACCTCGACCTCGACGAGGTCCGCGCGCTCGCGATGCTCAACACCTGGAAGGCGGCGCTCGTGAAGATCCCGTTCGGCGGTGCCGCCGGCGGGGTGCGGGTCAACCCGCGGCGCCTCAGCGCGAACGAGCGCCAGGGACTCACTCGCCGCTACGCGACGGAGATCGGTCCGCTCATCGGCCCCGACAGCGACATCCCGTCGCCGGACGTGAACACCGGGTCCCAGACGATGGCCTGGATCATGGACACCCTGTCGATGCATCGCGGCCACACGATCTCGGCCTCGGTGATCGGCAAGCCGCTGGCGGTCGGTGGCACCCGCGGCCGGCGCAGCGCGACGGCGCGCGGGGCGCACCGGTGCATCGCTGCCGTCGCCGCCGCCAAGGGAGTCGACCTGGCCACGGCCCGCGTGGCGATCCAGGGCTTCGGGCGCGTCGGGATGACCGTGGCCGAGGAGCTGGCTGCGACGGGAGCGCGCATCATCGGCATCGCCGACGACCGCGACGCCGTGGCCACGCCCGCCGGGATCGACGTGACCCGGGCCATCGAATGGATGCAGGAGCACGACGCGATCGGCGGCCTGCCCGAGACCGACGCGCTGACGAAGGCTGACATCTTCGGACTCGAGTGCGACGTCCTCGTGCTCGCCGGGCTCCAGGGCGAGGTGACGGAGGCGAACGCCAGCTCGATCCCGGCCGCGATCGTCGCCGAGGTGGCCAACGGCGGGACGACGCGCGCGGCCGACGCGATCCTCGACGACCGCGGCGTGACGGTGATTCCCGACATCGTCGCCACGGCCGGCGGCACCGTCCTCGGCTACTTCGAGTGGGTGCAGGACATGCAGGCCTTCTTCTGGACCGAGACCGAGATCACCGCCCAGCTCGACCGGATCGTGGACGAGGCGATGGCCGAGATCCAGGCCATGGCGGAGCTCGAGCGGGTCGACCTGCGCAGCGCTGGAATGATGGTCGCGGTCTCGCGGGTCGCCGAAGCCACGACCTTGCGCGGCCTCTACCCGTAGGTCCCACAGCGTCCCTGCGCGATTCATGCGACAGTGTGGGTTGCCCCGTACCTGAGATGCGCATCGCGCCTCGCTCGTGGGCGACTTCTGAGACCGCTACGGAGCTCCCGTGACCTCCCCCCTGACCTTCACGCCACCGCGTGACCTGCTGTCCGAGCTCGAGCCTGCCGCCGAGCGGCTGCTGAATCGTCACCTCGAGATGGCGCAGGAGTGGTTCCCCCACGATTTCATCCCGTACTCGCTCGGACGCGATTTCGACAAGGAGCCGTGGACGCCGGACCAGCCTCGCATCAGCGGCGTTGCCCAGATCGCCTTCGAGGTGAACCTGCTCACCGAGGACAACCTGCCGAGCTACCACCGCGAGATCCACCGGATGTTCGGCGCCGGCGACGGCCCGTGGATCAACTGGGTGAATCGATGGACCGCGGAGGAGGGGCGGCACGCGATCGTCCTGCGCGACTACCTCGTCGTCACTCGCAACATCGACCCCTACTCCCTCGAGCGGTCGCGGATGAACCAGGTCCAGCTCGCCTACGACCACGATGACGGCGGCAACGTGCTGCGCGGGATCGCCTACGTCGCGTTCCAGGAGCTGGCGACACGGATCAGCCACCGCAACACCGGCCGCTACTCGTCCGATCCCGTCGCCGACCGGATCATGGCGCGCATCGCAGCGGACGAGAATCTCCACATGGTCTTCTACCGCGACCTGCTGACGGAGGCCATCAAGCTCGACCCGTCCGCCGCGGTGCACGCCATCGCCGACGAGGTCATCGGCTTCCAGATGCCCGGCGCGGGCATGGAGAACTTCGCGCGCAAGGCGGCGCGGATGGCCAAGGCCGGGATCTACGACATCCGCGTCCACCACGACGACGTCATCTGGCCGTTGCTCAACCACTGGGAAGTGTTCTCCCTCGAGGGCCTCGACGCATCCGCGGAGGTGCGCCGCAACGAGCTGCGGGCGTTCCTTACCACCCTCGACGCAGACGCATCGCGCTTCCAGGCGAGGCGCGCGGCCATGCTCGAGCGCGAGGCGGCGCGCGCGGGCTGAGCGGCCGCGGCTTGCGGCGGCATCCACCTTGCCGCCAACATGCACCGCATGAGCGACGACGAGCGCTGGCGCGAGCACCAGGACCGATGGGAGGCCGAGCGGCTGAAGCCGGCCGTGGAGCGTGCGCCGGAGCGCCGCTCACGGTTCATTACCCAGTCTGGCGTCGAGATCGGCCGCGTCTACACCCCGGCCGACCTGGTGGATCCAGCCAACGATCCCGATGCGGACCGGCCACGCTATCGGTTCAGCCATGACGCCGACGGTGGCGCCGGCTGGGACGAGATCGACGATCTCGGCCTGCCCGGGGAGCCACCGTTCACGCGCGGCATCCACCCGACCGGCCACCGTGGGCGGCTGTGGACGATGCGGATGTTCGCCGGCTTCGGCACCGCCGAGGACACGAACGCGCGCTTCAAGACGCTGATCCGCGAGGGCGGCACGGGCCTCTCGATCGCCTACGACATGCCGACGCTGTACGGCTACGACCACGACGAGCCGATGGCCGAGGGCGAGTTCGGCACGTGCGGCGTTGCGGTCAGCTCGCTTGCCGACATGGAGATCCTGCTCGACGGGCTGCCGGTGGGCGAGATCAGCACCTCGATGACGATCAACTCCCCCGCCGCGATGATCTGGGCGATGTACATCGTCGCGGCCGAGAAGGCCGGCGTGCCACGGGCGCAGCTGTCGGGGACGCTCCAGAACGACATCCTCAAGGAGTTCATCGCCCAGAAGGAGTACATCTTCCCGCCGGCGCCGTCGCTGAAGCTCGTGACCGATACGGTCGAATGGGGCACCCGCGAGCTGCCGAAGTGGAACACGATCTCGATCAGCGGCTACCACATCCGCGAGGCAGGCTCGACCGCGATCCAGGAGCTGGCCTTCACGATCGCCGACGGCATCGCCTACGTGGAGGACGCCCTCGCCCGCGGCCTCCGATTCGACGACTTCGCCCCGCGATTGAGCTTCTTCTTCAACTCCCACAACGACTTCTTCGAGGAGATCGCCAAGTTCCGCGCCGCGCGCCGGATCTGGTACAAGCTATGCCGCGAGCGCTTCGGCGCCGAGAACGAGCGTTCGACCTGGATGCGCTTCCACACCCAGACCGCCGGCGTGTCGCTGACCGCGCAGCAACCGTTGAACAACCTGACCCGGGTCGCCATCCAGGCATTGGCCGGGGTGCTCGGCGGGACCCAGTCGCTCCATACCGATGCGTACGACGAGGCCTGGGCCGTCCCCTCCGAGGACGCCGCGCTGCTCGCCCTGCGCCAGCAACAGATCCTCGCCGAGGAGGCCGGCGTGGCGAACACCGTCGACCCGCTGGCCGGCTCGTACTTCGTCGAGACGCTGACCAACCAGACCGAGCAGGCGGCGTGGCGCTACATCGCGCGGATCGACGAGATGGGCGGGATGGTCAAGGCGCTCGAGGCCGGGTACCCGCAGGCCGAGATCGCCGACGCCGCCTATGAGCAGCAGCGAGAGCTCGAGCAGCACGAGCGCGAGATCGTCGGCGTCACGCGCTTCGCCGATCCGGACGAAGAGCTGCGCATCCCGCTGCTCGAGATCAGCGCGGAGCAGGAGCGTCGCCACCTCGACCGGCTCGCGCGCGTGCGGGCCGAGCGCGACGCCGATGCGCATGCGACGGCCGTCCGGCGGCTCGCCGACGAGGCGCGCCGCGGCGACGTCAATCTCATGCCCGCGATCGTCGCCGCGGTCGAGGCGTACGCCACGATCGGCGAGATGTGCGGGGCGCTACGCACGGTCTACGGGGAGTACCGCG
>CAWGIY010000006.1:0-213739 GCA_963822845.1 uncultured Chloroflexia bacterium
TCGGGTCGGTGCCGGCGACCGCCGCTGCGGCCGTGACCAGCGCCAGTAGCACGAAGAAGATCGCGTTGACCGCGGAGCTCGCGGCTGTCGCCGCCGCGCCCCAGCCGTCCAGGCCCTGGTCCGCGAGCGTCGTCCGGAGCGCCGCCGACCACCAGGTCAGATTGAGGATCGCCAGGCCGAATAGCGGCGCTGCGATGAACGGGCCGACCGGCTGGAGGCTGTAGACGACGGTTGCGATCAGGGCGAGCCCGACCGCCTGGGCGACGCCGGCGCCGCGCCAGCAGCTTCTCGAAGAAGGCAGCGCCGTACTTGGGGGTGGTGGCGGGCGACGGCCGTGCCGCTCGCCGTAGAAGTCGATCGAAGTCATTGGAGTGTCCCTTTCGAAATCAGAGTGGTTGAGAAGGTAGAAGTGGTCACAGGTGGTAGACGAAGCGATCGAAACGTTGCGCGCACCTCCTCGGACAGGATCTCGGGCTGTTCCCAGGCAGCGAAGTGGCCGCCGCGATCAACCTGGTTGAATCGGATGAGTTGCGGATACGCGCGCTCTGCCCAGCTCGTGGTGCCGGATCAGCCGTGGGGAAGACCGTCACGCCAACCGGGATCTCGACGCCCTTGGCGTCGAAGAACGCGAGGTGGCTCTCCCAGTACAGCCGTGCCGCGGAGATCCCCGTGGTCGTAGCCAGTAATGGGTGACGTTGTCGGGACGTCGTCACGTGACACGCCGCCCGGCTGTCCCCGCGAACGCGCCGGAGATCAGCCGATAGCTGGCCTCGTCGTGATCGAGCATCCATGCCGCCAGGCCGATGGGCGAGTCGACGATGCCGTACGGGGTCTGGGGACGGTTGCTCATCTCCTGCGCGTAGCCGACTCCCGTTGCGAAGAAGTGTCGGAGGATGTCGAAAGCCTTCGCCTCATCGGCAGTGAGACCGGTCGGCTTCGGGCCGCCGCTTGCGAGCGCAGCCGAGATCTCGGGAGGGACGGTTGCCGGCATGTTCGTGTGGATGCCGAGCAGCCCGTCGGGCTTCAGGAGCGCCATCTGCTCCGTCACGGCATTGCCCCAGTCGCCGCCCTGCGCGACGTACCGGTCGTATCCGAGTCGGCGCATCAGCTCCACCCAGGCCTTAGCGATCCGGATCGGATCCCAACCGGTTTCCGTGGGGTTGCCTAGAAGCCGTGTCCCGGCAACGACGGGATGACGAGATGGAACGCGTCCGATGCGTCCGCGCCGTGGGTCGTCGGGTCCGTCAGTGGCCCGATCAGCTTCAGTTGCTCGATGGTCGATCCGGGCCACCCGTGCGTCACGATGAGCGGCAGGGCGTCCGCGACCTGCGAGCGAACGTGAACGAAGTGGATGTCCACGCCATCGATCTCGGTGACGAAGTGCGGCAGTGCTGCGAATCGCCGTTCGAACGTGCGCCAGTCGTAGCCGGTGGCCCAGTAGCGCGCCAGCTCCTCGATTGTGTCCAGCTGGACGCCCTGGGATGGGTCCGTCTCGCGGTCGGGCCATCGCGTCGCCTCCACGCGGCGACGGAGGTCGTCGAGCGCCCCCTGGGGCGCCGGCTCGACCCGGAACGGGCGGATTGCTGTTGGATCTGCCACGGGCGGGAGGGCCGGCGTGGGCAGTGTCTGTGACATCGGTCAGCTCCTGTGATTCGCCGATCACCTCGGTCCGTCCGCGGTGATCTCAATGGCACACACGATCGTCCGAACCGACCACCGGTCGCGCCCGTTGAACCCACGTGACCCGACGCGTGTGCGCAGACTCGCGTCCGCCGGAAGCGCTACGCGACCCTTGGGGTCAGTCCGGACGCTGCGTCAGCGCTGCTCGGTACCGGCCATCGGAGATGCGGAGCCGAGCTCGAGGGTGGCCGTTCGTAGCTGGCGACGCGAAGTCAGGTCGAGCTTCGAGAAGACCTTGCGGAGGTGCCACTCGACGGTCCGCGGACTGAGGAACAACCGCGTCCCGATCTCAGTGTTCGAGAGACCGTCCTGGGCGAGGCGGGCGATCTGCAGCTCCTGCGCCGTCAGGGTGTCGGCTGTCGCGACGCTCCGCTTCCGCACCTTCTCGCCAGTCGCGAGGAGCTCGATCCGGGTCCGCTCGGCGATGGCGTCGAGGCCCAGGGCGCTGGACATCTCGTGGGCGGCGCGCAGCTGTTCGCGAGCATCGATCCGTCGCCCTTCGCGACGCAGCCACTCCCCGTGCAGGAGCCGGCCGCGCGCGACCTCGGTCCGCAGGCCCGCGCGCGTCAGGCGATCGATCGATTCGCGGTGGGCGTCGTCCGCCGCTCGGCCGGTGGCGAGCCATGCGGCAAGTCGCGCGTCGACGCCAGCCGCCCAGTCCGTTCCCGCCACGTGGGCGCGCTCGGCCGATCGTCCCCGGGCGAGCTCCAGCAATGGGCGGTCGCCCGTGCGCGACGCCGCCTGGCCAAGCTCGGCGACCACCATGACCTGGTAGCCGCCGACCACATCGCGACCGAAGACGCGCAGGGCCGCCGCCAGGGCGGCATCATGACGGCCGTGGCTGTTGTCGAGGACCGCTGCCGAATAGTCGGCGAACGAGACCACCCGGCCGTCGAGGGGTGGGTCCGCCTCGTTCCGCTGGGGCGCGGGCGGGTCGGAAGCCTCACGCGCCTCGCCGCGATAAGCGCCGAGCAGCATCGCGGCATACGTGATCGACGGGTTGCCGATCGCCTCCGCCGCGGTCCGAGCTTCTTCGATGAGCCCGGCGGCCACAGCGAGGTTCCCGGACAGGATCTCGTGCGAGGCGAGGACGTTCAGCGCAAACTGCAGCTCCACGAGGGCACCCGCAGCGCGCGCCAAGTGGACGGCGCGCTCGGCAAATTCGCGCGCCGCGGCGAAGTCCCACAGATCGGTGGCGATCAGCGTGCTGACGCGGCTCCCGCCCAGGCCGAGCATCCGGCCCGTGTGCTCTGAGCCGGGCTCGATGGCTCGCAGCGCGTCCATCGCGCGAACCAGGAGCGGTGCCGCGGCCACGTACCCGTCGATGTGGCGCGTGGCCAGGGCGTCGAGGACGAGGTCGATCGGCCGCATCGTCGCCGACGGCTTCAGGGCGTTGCGAGCGGCGTTCGCCGCCTGAGTGAGGACATCGGCGGCGTCCGGGCCGGTGGCCCACGCCGCAGCGATGAACGCGTCCAGGTACATCTCGCGCGCCTGTGCCACGTCCAGCGGCTCGAGGGCGCCTGCCGCCTCGAGGAGGAGGCGGGCCGACTCCGTGCCGCGGCGTTGGTCGAAGGCGATCTGGCCACGGAGGTGCTCCGTCTCGCCGGCGCGGAGGATGTCCGGTGGACCGCCCTCGGCCTCCGCGAGGAGCCCATTCGCCGCGTGCAGCTGTCCGGCATCGCGCTTCGCCCAGGCGGCCGCAAGGGAGCGTCGCGCTCTGTCGCCCGGGTCCGGCGTGAGATGCGCCGCGCGCTCGAGCAGGGCGGAGGCAGCAACGAGCCCGCCACGTGCCCGGGCCCGGCCCGAAGACTGCTCCAGTTCCGCGGCGATCTCCTCGTCGGGGGTGTCCGTCGTCTGCGACCGGTGCCACGCGCGCCGGTCCGGGTCGGAGATTGGGTCGGTCGCCTCGGCGAGCGCTCGGTGGACGTCGTGTCGCTCCGCAGGCGACGCCATGCGGTAGGCAGTGGCCCGAACCAGCGGATGCCGGAAGCGGATCCGCTCGCCGACCTCGATGAGCCCCCCGGCCTCTGCCGCGGCAGCTGCGTCGGGTCCCAGGCCCTGAATTCCCGCTGCCCGCCACAGGATGGTCGTGTCGCCGAGCGGCTCGGCCGCGGCCGTGGCGAGGAGCCGCCGGCTGTCCGCCGGGAGCGCCTCGATTCGTCGCAGGAAGCCCTCTTCCAGGCGGCCGGTCAACGGCAGGTCGCGCGCCTCGGCGAAGACATCGGCGAGCTCCGCAATCGTCCAGGCACGGGGGAGCTCGATCAGGGCGAGGGGGTTTCCGCGCGTCTCGGCGAGGATGCGATCACGGACACGCGGGTCGAGCGGCGCGCCGATCACGGAGTCGAGCAGCGTCCCGGCGTCCGCCGGGGAAAGGCCGCCGACCGCCATGTGCGGGAGGCCCGCGAACGTCGCCTCGTCGAACGGCTCACGAACAGCGAGGACCATGGCGATGCGATCGGCGAGGATGCGGCGCGCGACGAATGCGATCGCCTGCGCCGAGACGCTGTCCAGCCAGTGGGCGTCGTCGATGACACACACGAGCGGCCGGTCGTCCGCAGCCCTCGCAAGGAGACCGAGGACGGCCAGACCGACGAGGAGTCGGTCCGAGGCGTGCCCGGCAACCAGCCCGAACGCCGTTCCGAGAGCGGCGCGCTGTGGCTCTGGGAGCCGCTCGAGATTGTCGAGGAACGGCACGCACAGCTGGTGGAGACCGCCGTACGCAATCTCCATCTCCGTCTCGACTCCCGAGACTCGGGCCACCCGGCAGTCGGTCGCATGCTCCACCACGTACTCGAGCAGCGCCGTCTTGCCGATCCCAGCCTGGCCGCGCAGGACGAGGGTGCCGCTCGTTCCGGCGCGCGCCGCCGCGACGAGCCGGTCGAGCGCTTCGCATTCGGCGTGGCGGCCCCGAAGATGCGCCCCTGGCTCCGGTGTCGATGGCACGGGCTTGCTCCGACGGCGGTCGGCTCCTGGTGGGCGACTGTACCAGCCGGGCCCGCTGTCTCCCGCCCGCGCGGGGACAGCAAAAGGCCCGATCCGTTCATGAGCGCAATCTTCGCGACGCCGTCACCCACTCCGTGCGCCTGGCCGGACCTTCACGGCCCACCAACAAGCTGTAGAAGGCCGATACTCGATATGCATTGAACGATCGTGTGCCGCACCTTTGGCCGGCACGCTTCCTACTGATCCAGTCCCCCGTTGGCATACCCGCTGGCCGCCTCGGCATGTTCAAGGCGCGGAAGGACCGCGCCGCCGCGGAGGCCGCGTGGGAGCGGGTGCAGAATCTCCTCTCCCGGCCAGGTGCGTCGAGGCCCCTCGAGGCCCTCATCGAGCGCGAGATCGCCCACGCGGAGGAGCAGGCGCGATGAGGGCCGTCGCGTAATTGAGCATCCCGCAAGCGTCAGCTGATAGGCGTGACCCAATGCTCCTTGGAACATTGGAAGTCCAAGCCCATCGAAGAGGCTGAAAACACAGCAGATAACTCGACGCTCTACGCTCCCCCGCCCACGCTCGGTGCTACAGCGCATCGGCTGGGATAGTCCGAAGTCAGCTGCTCTGATCCACTGAGCTACGGGCGCACATTCACGCTCGAATTGAGCGGACGACTCGTGCTTGCATTGTGCCATAGCGCTCGGAACGGCCCCGTGACCACGGCGGTCGCGCTCGAGCCTCTGCTGGCCGCGTCCGACGCGCGGTCTTCTTGGTAGTTGCAGCGGAGCCCGCGGGGTGCGAAGGTATCGACGACATGAGCGCACCGACAGTCATCCGCACCGGTTGCACCTGCACCTGTCGCTAGGCGGGAGGAGCCTCCTCACCGCCTGATCGAGGCCTCGAAACCGCCTCGCCCGCTCGGTCCCTCCTTCCGCCGTCCTCGTGATCGCACACCGCTGCGACCGCTGTCGACCGTGCTCGGAGGCCCCGTCCCAATGTCAGTCCCGACCCGCACCGCGCATCCCTACCGCGACCTGGACGTCATCGACGCCCGGGCTCCGCGATTCAACCAGGCAGTCATCGGCGTCGGCTCGCTCGTGGCCGTCCTCACCGGTATCTGGCCGATTCTCGCCCTGTTGGCCGCCCAGCTGGGTATCGGTCTGCGCTTCGGCCGCCAATACTGCCTCGCCTGCGTCTTCTACTTCGAAGTCGTCCAGCCGCGATTCGGTGAGGGTCCGATCGAGGACAGCCGGCCGCCGCGATTCGCGAACACTGCTGGGCTTCGTGGTGCTCAGCGTTGCCAGCCTGGCGTATCTCTCGGGCTTCGCTGTTGTCGGCGCAGCATTCGGCCTGCTCGTCGCGGGATTGGCATTGCTGGCGGCCATCACCGGATTCTGCACTGGCTGCTGGGTCTATCGCATCGGTGCGCGCCTGCGTGGCGTGCGTGCCCTGCCGCTCGACGGGCTCTCGTTGGCCGAGCTCGGCCTGTCGGCCGACTCCGGTCACGACGATCAGGTGGTGGCGTTCACCCATCCGCTGTGCACCGATTGCCACGCCCTGACCGGCCGGCTGCTCGACGCCGGTCGGCGGGTCCACGTGGTCGACGTGCGCGAACGTCCGGACCTGGCTCGCAAGTACGGCATCGCAGTGGTGCCCATGGCCTTCACCGTCGACCGCAGCGGATCCGTGCTGCGCATCGTCGGCTGACAATCAAGATCCACTGACTCCAAGGGAGCACAAGCCGATGACGACCGATCAACCATCCGCCACCTTCCGCGAGGTGGGCGTCGTTGAGGCCCGACAGCTGAGAGATGCCGGGTACCGGGTGATCGATGTGCGCGAGCGCGTCGAATGGGACGAGGGTCATCTCCCCGGCGCCGTGCACATCCCGCTGGCCGATGTTGCCTCGCGTATCGAGTCCGAGGTCCCTGATCGCGACACCGCGTTGCTCGTCCACTGTCTTTCGGGCGTCCGGTCGGCACGAGCATCGAGGACGCTGAACGAGCTCGGCTACCGCACCGTCGTCAACCTGAAGGCCCATCTCAACGAATGGCGCCTGGCCGGCGGGGATTGGGAGGAGCCGGCGCCGCTCCTCTCGCCCGAGCAGAAACGCAGATACAGCCGCCAGGTGCTCATCCCCGAAGTGGGGCAAGGGGGACAGCGCCGGCTGCTGGATGCCAGGGTGCTGCTCATCGGCGCCGGCGGCCTGGGATCGCCGATCGCCCTCTATCTCGCGGCCTCGGGCGTGGGGACGATCGGCCTGGTCGACGACGACGTGGTCGACGAGTCCAATCTCCAGCGCCAGGTGCTGCATGCGACTGATCGGATTGGCATGAAGAAGGTCGATTCGGCCGAACTGACGCTGCGGGCCCTGAATCCCGAGACCCACGTCGTCAAGCACGAGCAGCGGCTCGGCCCGGACAACGTGGAAGCCCTGCTCGCCGACTACGAGGTGATCGTCGACGGGACGGACAACTTCGACACTCGCTACGTGCTCAACGACGCCGCTCTCAAGCTGCGCAAGCCGGTGGTTCACGGTTCGATCTATCGCTGGGACGGCCAGGTCACGACCTTCATCCCGTTCGCCGGGCCGTGCTACCGCTGCATGTACCCCACCCAGCCTCCGCCCGAGCTGGCGCCCGCCTGCGACGTCGCCGGCGTCCTCGGCGTTCTGCCTGGGATCGTCGGCCTGCTGCAAGCCAACGAGGTCTTCAAGCTGCTGCTCGGGACCGGCGAGACCCTGGCCGGTCGGCTGCTGCTGCTCGACGCGGCCGGCACCACCTTCGACGAGGTCCGCATCTGGCGGGATCCGGCCTGCCCCGCCTGCGGCGAAGGATCGACCCGCCCGGAAACGTCACCGGATCAGATCGAGGTCTCGCCCGCGGGACCGGCGCGATGAGCATCATTCGCATCCCTCCCGTCCTGCGTGAGAACACCGGCGGCAGCCGCGAGCTGACGGCCGGCGGTGGGACGGTGTCCGAGGCCCTGGACGACGTGTTCGCCCGCTTTCCGGCCCTCCGCGAACGCGTCACCGAGGACGGCAAGCTCAGCCAGTTCATCAACGTGTACGTCAACGGCCGCGACGTTCGCTACGCCCAGGGCCTGGCGACCCCGATCGGTGATGCCGATACGATCATCCTCCTGCCTGCCATGGCCGGCGGATGACGCGTCGTCAGGCTGCAGCGGTCGTCACGACCGCTCGCGATCCGGTCATGGCAGTGCCGCCCGCATCCCGCGACATCACCGGTGCGATCGGCAACACGCCGATGGTGGAGCTTCCGCGCCTGGCGCCGCACGCCGGAGTGCGGCTGCTGGCCAAGCTGGAGGGCAACAACCCGACCGGTAGCGTCAAGGACCGCGTGGCGTGGGCGATGCTCTCCGACGCGCGCACGAGTGGCGCCCTGCGTCCGGGGCAGACGATCCTCGAGCCGTCGAGTGGCAATACCGGGGTCAGCCTGGCCATGCTCGGCGCTCGGCTCGGTCACCCGGTGCGAATCGTGATGCCCGACAACACGACCCGTGAGCGCGAGCAGCTCCTGCGGCTGTACGGCGCCGAGATCGTGTTTTCGCCCGGTGAGGGTGGCAGCAACGGCGGGGTTCGAATGGCCGAGGAGCTGGCGGCGGCCGACTCGTCGCTGTTCATGCCCTTCCAATACGGCAATCCGGCGAACCCGCGGGTGCACGAGGAATCGACCGGGCCCGAGGTCCTGGCCCAGGCGGGCGACATCGACGTCTTCGTGGCCGGCCTCGGAACCGGTGGCACGCTGACGGGCGTCGGGCGCTTTCTCAAGCGAGCGCGACCGGGCGTCCGCATCGTCGCGGCCGAGCCGCTGCCTGGCGAGCAGGTCCAGGGGCTGCGCTCCCTCGACGAGGGCTTCGTGCCTCCGGTCCTCGATCCCTCGGTCCTCGACGACCGGCTGCTCGTCACCAACCGCGAGGCCATCATCGGTCTCCGTCTGCTGCTGCGCGAGGAGGGGATCTTGGGCGGGCTCTCCTCCGGGGCAGCAATCGCCGTAGCACTCAAGATCGCCCACCAGATGGCGCGCGGCACGGTGGTTGTGCTGCTGGCCGATGGCGGTTGGAAGTACCTTTCCGCGGACCTGTGGACGCGTGATCTCGAACAGCTCAGCGACGACCTGGAGGGCTCGCTGCTGTGGTGAGCGAGTCGGCTCACGATGTCGGGCAGAGCCTGACGCTGCCGGCCCCGCTGGCGCGGGCCATGCTCGACCACTCGCACGCCGAGCTACCCAACGAGGCGTGCGGACTGATGTCAGGCAGCCTCCGAACCGGTCAGGCGGTCGCGTTCCACCCTGCCCGGAACAGCGAACGCTCGGCGCTGCGCTACAACGTCCACCCCGACGACCTGCTGCGGATTACCCTCGAGATCGAAGCCGCCGACCGTGACCTGGTCGGCATCTTCCACTCGCACACGCGCTCTCCAGCGGTGCCGTCGGCCACCGACCTGCGGGTGGCGATGTATCCCGAGCCGTTCTACGTCCTCGCCACCCTGGCCGATCCCGATGCCACGCCCGAGCGCGCGCTGCGCGCATGGCGGATCCGTGGCGGCCGGAGCATCGAGGTGGACCTGCGGATCGAGGGTGGCGACCCAGGGTGACGTCTCCCAAGGAGACGGTGGTCCCATGCAATACTCAGCCATGCCCGTCCGCACGGTCATCGAACGAGGCCCTAAGGGCAAGCGGTGTGTGGCCTTCGGCATCGACTGGCCAGGGTGGAGTCGGGGCGCGAAGAGCCCCGAGCTCGCCCTGGAGACGCTCGAGGACTATCGGGAGCGCTACCGGCCGGTCGCGGGCCTCGCCGGGCTGGCAAGCGACTTCGACGCCGCCGGGCAACTCGAGATCGTGGAGGACAGGGTCGGTACGGGTTCGACCGACTTCTGGGGCATCTCGTTCTCGCCCTCTTCGACCGAGCACGGGCCGATGACCGACGCGGAGCTCGAGCGCGGGTTCACGTTACTGCGGGCGTGCTGGACGTACTTCGACGGCGTCGCGGCGCGGAGTCTCCCCGGAGCTGCGCAAGGGCCCACGCGGGGGAGGACGCGACCGCGACCGGATCATCCGCCACACCATTCGCACCGAAAGCGAGGATTTCGCGAAGCAGGTCGGGTTGCGCATTCCCGAGGAGGGAGCACTGACCCCCGAGGGACTGCGGCACCATCGAGATGCCTACCTCGCGGCGATGCGCGCGTACAACGCCGGGGAGGTCGCGCGGCGCATGCGGTCGTGGACGCTACCATTCCTCCTCCGGCACTCTGCCTATCACACACTCGACCATGCCTGGGAGATGGAGGACAAGGACCTCTCCGGCGAGGATGGAGCCTGACACGCGCCGTTGCCGTCCGCGGCGTACCTCGGTCTGGCGGTTCGCCAGGAGCCTTGGGAGTCCCAAGCCCACGAAAGAGGCGGAAACAGAGCGGCAAACTGGGCGCAAGACGCTCCCCGCCCACGCGCGGTAGCCGACTGAATCGCCCTTCCCGTCAGCTCCTCAGAGCGCTCGGCACGCGCATGCAGCGGACCGGCCCTCGGTCGCGCGGGGCCGAAACGGCCTCCCGCTGAGCCGATGGAAGGCTCGGGGCACCATCCAGACGATGCGCCCCCCCGCGCGGCGCGTCGGTGTTCGAGGCGCCTCCTTGCACACCGCGGTCACGCCGTGCCTCCCTTAACTGCAGGGGCAGCCGAGGCGGCCACACCGGACATGGCGTGCCCTGCGCGATTCGCGGGAGCCTCGGACAAGATCGGGGCGGACGGGTTGAAGCCCCTGAATGTCATCCACAGGCCGACTGACAACTCCCAGAAGAAGATCGGAATCGTCGCGATGCCCGTCCACGCCGATTGGGGGTCGTTGACTCCGAACATCGTGCCGATCGTCGAGGAGAACAGCAGCGGTGCGCCGATCAGTCCGCCGCCGGGATGATCCTTGGCACGAGCCGCGATCGGTACATGATCGTCCCGAGCAGGACCGCATTAAGGACCGGCATGAGTCCCGGGCCGAAGAGGAACGTCCAGTCGCGGACGGTCACAAGCGCCTGCTGGATGGCGGTGAGCATCGTCGCCTCCGCGCCCGTTGCGCCTTCCTGCCGCAGTGCCACCACTGCGAGCAGCGCAACCGTGCTGACGACGATGATCGCTCCCTCCATCACCCGCGTGGTGACGAAGCCGAGCGCGAATCCCTCGCTCTGCCGCTTCACAACCCAGAACAAGGCTACGGCGGTGCCGATGCCGGCGAAGGCCGTAACCAGATCGAGGAAGCTGCCAAGGATCACCTGGGTATCGGAACCACCGCTGACGATGTAGTCGGGGTTGGTCAGCAAGGGCTCCTGCAGGAAGTACGCGGGGATCGAGCTGATGAAAGTGACCAGGTAGAAGATGCCGGCGACGAGCGCGGTCTTTCGGATCGACGTCATGTCTATGCCCTCCGTGAGGAGGCTGGCGGGGTGAGCCCGCCAGCCGGTTCGTGAAGTGAGCTACGAGGCCGTGACCGGGTCGGGCTGGGCCGCCGCGGCTTCGGGCGCGCGTTCGGTGACGCTCTTCCGCCCCTCCGACCACAGTGAGTAGCCCAGCCAGACCAGGCCTACGCTGATCGGCACGGCTGCCAGCCGCACATTGCCGAGCAGAGTCGCGACGGGCAGACCGATGGCGAGGCCGAAGGCGAAGATGCCTGACGCCCGCCGCGAGGGATGCCGGCGCGCAGGTTGGCGATGCCGAACAGCACGGTGCCGGCGAGGAAGGCCGCGCTCGCCGCAGACCACACCGTCGGGATGGCGCCGAGGTCGACGCTATACGGAGTGCCCATGACCATCGCGTTGAACGCTTCCACGAAGCCGGGATTACTGGTCGCAAGCAGCGGCTCGACGAATGCCTCGATGGCGGCGCCGGCGATGTTGAGCAGGAGCCCGAGGCTCAGGACGACGAAGCCGGCCAGGCCAATCCAGCCGAGCTTTTCGACCTGCCGGGCATAGATGCCCGTGATGCCCACGACGAACAGCGTGAGCATGGCGAACGTAACGTAATGGACGATTGCCCATGCATCGGTGGCGACCGCCTCCACGGTCTCAGGCGGATGGACGACTTGGAGAATGACGAAGAGCGCTCCGGCTAGCATGGCCGCGATGCCCGTCGATCGGATCAGTCCAGTGGTTGTGACCTTCATTTCTGGCCTCCATCGGTAATCGAGATGAGCGGAACGCCGAGGTCCCGCAGCTTCTGAAGCAGACCGTGCAGTGCCGCCTGGTCGGCGACCATCCCGCTGAGGGCGGTCGTGCCGTCCGCGGCGTGGGTAAGGCTCATACCCTCGAACCAGGCGGCCCACCGGGTGTCGAGGTGCCCCGTGACGCGGATCTCGTAGCGCCGAGCCTCGCGGCCCGCAACCCCCGACCCGCTCGTGCTGCCCATCGCGCTCCTTCCTGAATCCCGTCGGTTGCGTCGCCGGGGTCGCCGACGTGTTGGTGCAACTACGGTCGACGGGGAGCGGGGACCGCGCATCCCCATCCGTTGGGGATTGCTGTGGGGATTCAGCGGCTAGCGGCGGCTCGTTCGGGCAGCCATGAGGCCGAGCTCCTCGCCACGCTGGACGGCGGCTCGCCGGCTCTTCACGCTGAGCTTCGCGTAGATGCTCTTCGTGTGGCTGCGGACGGTGCTCAACGCGACGACCAGCTCGCGCGCGATGCCGGGCCCGTCCAGGTCGGTCGCCAGGAGGCGCAGGACCTCGAGCTCGCGCTCGCTCAGCGGCTCCGCCAGCGGCTGGCTGCGAGCACGGTGGGCGGCACCGCTCAGCAAGCGGCGGGCGTGCTCCCGCGCGACTCCGTGCGTGACGGCCGCCTCCAGCAGCGCGGACATCGGCGCGCCCTCGGCCGCGAACGTGCGGACGTAGCCCTCCGGCTCGGCCAGGGCCAGCGCCCTGCCCAAGGGCTCGAGCGCTGCCTTCGAATTCCCGCGCGCGTGCTGACCGATCGCGAGCAGCACCAGGATCTCGACGACGCTCCGCTGCCGGCCGCCCATCTCAGCCGCCTCCAGGAGTCGATCGAGCAGCGCGACGGCCTCGTTGGCCGCGGCACCGTCGCGGTTCTGGCGGGCCTGGGCCAGACGCACGCGGGCCAGCGTGACGTGCTCGTACTCGCGGAGGTAGGAGAGGTCGTCCTCGGCCGATAGCTCACGCTCCCCTGCCCATTCAGCGGCGTCGCTCAGCCGGCCGCTGGCCGCCTGCATCCGTGCCCGCACTGCGTGGATTGGCCGGACGGCCGGGTAGTACTCGCTGACGTACAGGCGCTCCGCCTCGTGGAGCAGGCCGAGCGCGCCATCCAGGTCGCCCTCGGCCTCACGGATCCGAGCCATAGCCACGTTCCAGCGATACGCGTTCTGCGGCAGGTGGGCGTGCTCGCCAAGCTCCGGCTCGTCAGGAGGCGATCGGAGGCGGCATCAAGATCATCGAATTCAAGGAACAGTTCACTCATGCCGACGTGCAAATCGGCCGTTCCGCGCATCGCGGTCGGCCGGCGGTCGGCCCCGAGCCTGACGCCCCGTTCGTAGGTGCTCATCGCTTCTCGGAGGCGACCCTGTGCGAATCGGATCTCCGCGAGAGGTCTGAAGCATCCGATGGCGTCGACGATGAAACCCGCCTTGAGCAGGTTCTCCTGTGCCTCTGCCCAGAAGCGGTGCGCGGTCTCGAGCTCCCCGCTGCCCCAGTGAGCCAGTGCAAGGAACCCTGCCGCCCCGCCACGCCCAGAATGATCGTCCTTACCGGCAAGGTCCAACGCCCGGCGCGCATGCCCCAACGTGCCTGGCACGTCGCCGCGGAGCTGTGCTTGTGCGGCGCGGTACATGGCGATCGCGCTCGGCAGACGACGGAACTCCACCTCATCGACGACGACCGCCTCAGGCGATCCGGATTTCGACCTTCGCTCCGCGCTTGTGGGACGATCCAGCCATCGCTCCGCGTCGCGCAGGTGGGCCTCAACGTCGTGGAAATCGCCGCGAGCCATGAGGGCTCCCACATACCCGACGCCCAGAACGGGCCTTACCCTCAAGACCTCATCAGGAAGCGCTTCGAGCCAGCGACGCCTCGTTGTCTCGAGTCGAGCCCTGCGCATTTCAGGGAGGGCAAGCTCGATCATGTTGGCCGCTCGCTCAAAGTCCTTGCCGGCCAACGCGTGCTGGATGGCCTCGGCACGCTCACCGTTCTGCTCGTACCAGCTGCTCGCCGCCCGATGGAGTTCGGACACTCGCTCGGGCTCCTCGTCGAACAGGCGCGCTCGCAGCACATCCGCGAAAAGGTGGTGGTATCGATACCACCGGCGACGGTCGTCGAGCGGAACCACGAACAGATTGGCTCGATCGAGCGCTTCGAGCATCGCCTTGCCGGCACCCTGGTTGGTTACTACATCGCACAGCGGGCCACAAAGCCGGTCCAGGATGGAAGTCCGCAGCAGGAAGCTACGAATCTGTTCGGGCTGACGCTGAAGGACCTCTTCGGCGAGGTAATCGACGATGTAACGGTCGTCTCCGGCAAAATTGGCAATGAAGCCGGCGACGTCGTCTCGACCTTGCATCGAAAGTGCCGCGAGTTGGAGCGCGGCGATCCATCCCTCGGTGCGCGCCTCCAGCGCAGCGACATCGCTCGCGGCGAGATCTAGCCCCATCACCACGTTGAGGTAGGCATCTGCCGCGTCGGGCGTGAAGCGCAGATCGGCGGCGCGGATCTCGACGAGCTCACCCCGCGCCCGCAGGCGGGCCAGCGGCAGCGCCGGGTCGGCACGTGTGGCGATCACGACGTGAGCCCGCGGGGGCAGGTGCTCCAGCAGGAACGTCATCCCTGCATGAATCTCGGGCGCATCGATTACGTGATAGTCGTCGAGGACCAGCACGACGTCGCGCGGCACGGTGGCCAGCTCGTTGAGCACCGTGGCAAGGACCATCGTGATTGGCGGTGGCTGTGAGTCCTGTAAGAGGGACAGCGGATTCGCGCCGATTCGCGGCGCCGCCGCTCTGCAGCGCACGAATCAGGTAGGCCCAGAACGTCGCGGGCTCGTTGTCGCTCTGGTCGAGTGAGAGCCAGCCGATGGAGCGTTCAGTGAGCGCGGAGGATGCCAACCACTCAGCGAGCAGCGTCGTCTTGCCGAAACCGGCCGGAGCGGACATCAGCGTCGAGCTTGTCGCGGCCCCTCGATCCAAGCGCTCGATAAGCTGCGGACGAGCGACCAGACCGGTCCGCGGCCTAGGTGCGTAGAGCTTCGTGTCGACCAGCGGGCGCGCCACGCCTCACTCTAACGGTGTGGAATCGGGGCCTGCACCGATCACTGCAGGAGTGGCCCTACCTCGCCGATTGCCGCTGCATCGGCCGGCATGTGGACGTCCATTCGTAGGATCCGCTCGCCGTATGCGATGGCGGCCGACACTGTCATGACCGATTGACGGTCGTAATCGGTCCGAAGGGCGTAGACCGCCCGGTACGCACGAGCCACCTCAAAGAGCCCCCGGCCGCCGTCGCTGTTTCCCATGCGCGCGCCTCCGTTGCTCTGCGCCGGCGACTCGGCGCCGCTCGCATGGTCTGGCCTACTGGCCGGCTCTGCCGACCTGATCGGCTCTGACCAAGATCGGACCGCCGACGGTGAGCACGCATCACCAGACGTGGTGATCGACGTGGTGATTTGTCGGCGGGGCGGGCGTTAAGCGCCAGCTGAAGCTGGTCGCGCGCGTGGGAAGCCGGGCCAGAGTGGTCATGGGTAGTAGCCGCGACCGGACGCCCGCAACTCTTCGGCGACGGCGACGACGGCCGCGGCGGCCGTCGTCGGATCCGTGTCGCCTCTCACCAGGCCCTGAACCTGGCTGTCGAGCTCGGCGGTGATCTCCGGCTCCCACAACCAGTCGAGCGGCGTGATGGCATCGTCGAACATCGGGAGGAACTCCTGGGCGACCTCGTGCTCGATCCCGACGTTCGATTCGCTCATCGGTGAGTAGGACTGCAGCCCCTCCACCACCGCCGCATCGACCTCCGGCCGGCTCGCATACTCGAGGAACGCGTACACATCGTCACGGCTCGCGGCGGCATCGGCCGGCAACCCGACACCGGTCCACGCCAGGATCGGGCGCGGTCTTGAAGCCCCGTCGATCATCGGTGGCGGCGCCACGTGCAGGTCGAAGTCGATCGCAGGCGAGCCAGCAAGCAGTTCGGGCAGGAGCCACGAGCCGTTGTAGGTCATGGCAGCCCTTCCCTGCAGGACGAGCTGCTGCATCGTCGCGTAATCGGCGGCGGCCGATCCTTCGAGCAGGACCCCCGACGTTCGCAGGTCGGCGATCATCTCGAATGCCTCGATCCACTGAGGGCTGTCATAGCGGACATCGCCCCTGATCGCGCTCTCGGCGAACTCGATCGGGTCGCCCGTCCTCTCGGCGATCATCGGCAGCACCCAGGTGATGAGCATCTGGTTGAACACGACGTCCCCAGAGCAGTGCACTAGCGGAGCCACGCCGATCGCAGACAGCGGGGCCACGGCCGCCTTGAGGTCCGCGAACGTCCTGGGAGGCGCCAGCCCGGCTCGGTCAAGCAGGGCCTTGTTGTAGTAGATGCCGGTCGTGTGGACGCCCCCGGTGATCGCCAACGGGAAGGCTCGGACGGTGGCCTCGCCGGGACCGGTGAGGTGGTACTGCTCGGGGACGCGCCCGAGCACGGTGCGCAGCTCCGGAATGGCACCGAGGTCGGCCAGCAGGCCATCGCGCACCCAGCCGCGAACCTGCTGGCCGTTGATCATCACGAGCCCCACCTCCTCCCCGGACGTGATCGAGGCGCGTGCGCGGCGATCCCATTCGGGGCCTCCGCCCGGGAGCAGTCGGATGTCCCATTCGATGCCGGGGTTCTGGGCCGCGAAGTCGTCGTAGACCGTCCCCAGGGCCGGGGCGCTGCTCGGGTCGGAACCGCTGCCGACGAGCACGGTGATCGTGTCCGAAGACGCCGGATCCGTGGAGGCTCGTTCGCTTCCCCTCGGACCGCCGCACGCGGCAATCAGCGGCGAGAGCGCGCCGCCGAGCGCGATCGATGCAGCGAACTTGAGCACGTCGCGGCGCGACTGCGGGCGCCGCCAGTGGCTGTCGATGTTGGGACGGTCCGGTTCCAGTGGGCTTCCCCCAGGCTCGCGTGGCCGCCGCCGATCCGGTAGCGTCCTCGCAGTCCGGACGGCACTCGGCGACCGTTCGACGATACGAGCGCACGGCGAACCCGGTCAAGCACCGAGGTTGTGCGACCCGTATCTCTGACCACTCCATCTCCGGGGGAATCGCATTTGGCCGTGCTTCGACGTTCAGCTCGCGAACGCGCGATCGACCTGGGATTCGTACTCCCGATCCTCGTGATCCTGGGCGGATTCCTGTTCTATCCGCTCCTCTACGGCATCGCGCTGAGCACTCACGACGGCCAGGGTCTCGACGCGACGCGGTTCGTCGGACTCGCCAACTACGCGCGCGCGATCCTCGGAGACGCGGTCTTCCATCGGAGCCTGCTGAACACGATCCTGTTCACCGGTGCGGCGGTCGTGCTGCAGACGGGCATCGGGCTGCTGCTCGCCGTCCTCGTCGCCGATGTGCGGCGCGGACGGACCTTCTTCATCGTCGCCTTCTTCGCACCGTTCGTGCTCGCATCCGTGGCGGTCGGCGCGGTCTGGAAGTTCCTCTACGCGCCATTCTTCGGGATCGGAGCAACAGTGGGCGCGGCGCTCGGATTCGAGACGTCGGCGATTGCACCCCTGGCCGATGCGGACACCGCGCTCTGGGCGGTCATGGCCGCGTTCCTGTGGCGATTCGCCGGCTTCAGCATGGTCGTGTATGCCGCGGCGATCCAGGCGCTGCCGCGCGACTACTACGACTACGCGGTTCTCGAGGGCGCGGGCCGGTGGCATCGGCTCCGGCACGTCACCTGGCCGCTGCTGTGGCCGCAGACGTTCGCGCTCGTTCTGCTGACGACGCTCGGCACGCTGCGGATCTTCGACATGGTGTGGATCATGACGGCTGGAGGCCCGTCCCACGCGACCGAGACGGTCGCGACCCACGTCTATACGACGGCGTTCAGATTCCTGGACATCGGATACGCGCAGGCGATGGCGATGATCCTCCTGCTCGTGATCCTGCTGATCACCGTGGTGGAGTACCGGATCCTGAACCCGCGCGCCGCGATGGTGAGCTCATGACAGGCCTGCGTCGAGTGCGGTGGTCGGTCGTGCTGCTCATCGCCCTCGCCGTGCTCTGGCTGTATCCAGTGGTCTGGACGCTGACGAACGCCGTCAGGCCGACGGCCGACATCTATCGCGCGCCATGGGACCTGAGCTGGCCGCCGGCCATCGGGAACATCGGCGCTGCCTGGGATCGGGGGCAGCTCGGCGCCGCGCTGGCGAACTCGGCGTACGTGACCGCCATGACCGTCGCGATCGTCCTGACACTGTCCGTCGCTGCGGCCTACGCCCTCGCCAACCTGCGACCCCCGGGCCGCGCCGTCCTGTTCACGCTGCTGCTGGCCCCGTTGATCATCCCCACCGAGGTCCTGATCGTGCCGCTGTTCACGATGTTCCGTGCCCTCGGCCTGATCAACAGCCTGCCCGGGCTCGCGCTGGTCAACGCGGTGGCGAACGTCTCGTTCGCGACGGTGATCCTGGTCGGCTACTTCCGGACCATCCCCGGGGATCTCATCGACGCCGCCCGAGTGGACGGCGCCGGGCGGCTCGACGTCCTGCTCCGGATCGTCATCCCGCTGGCGCGGCCGGGGATCCTGGCCGTTGCAGTCCTCGTCGCCGTGCTCACCTGGAATGACTTCGCCGGAGCCCTCGTGCTCATCCAGGATCCGGATGCCTTCACGGTTCAGCTGGCGTTGACGCGGTTCTCGACGTTCTACGCCACCGACCAGGGACTGACGTTCGCGGGCATGGCCATCGTGATCCTCCCGCCGCTGCTCCTGTTCCTGCTGGTCCAGGGCAGCTTCATCAGGGGGCTGACGGCCGGCGTCGTCCGCCGCTGACGGCGGGACCGATGCCGTTCATGCAGCCACCTCGTCGAGCTCTACGACGCGCTCATCGGCAACGATGAGCCCGTCGCGCATGCGGATGATCCGGTCGCAGGCCGCGCCAACCTCCGGATCGTGGGTGACGAGGATGAATGTCTGCCCGCGCTCCCGATTGAAGCGGCGCAGCATCGCGAGCACCTCGGTGGATCGCGTCGAGTCGAGGTTGCCCGTCGGCTCGTCGCCGAGGATCACCTTCGGCTCCGTCACGAGGGCACGGGCGATCGCGACCCGCTGCTGCTCGCCGCCGGAGAGCTCCATCGGCCGGTGGCCGGCCCGATCGGCCAGGCCGACCGAGTCCAGCGCCTCGCGTGCGGCCGTCCGGACCGATGCGCGCGCGATCCCGGCGTACTCCGCTGCCAGGGCCACGTTCTCGCCGGCCGTCAGCGTCGGCACGAGGTTGAAGGACTGGAACACGAAGCCCATCCACCGCGCCCGGACCTGGGTCCGTTCGCGATCGGAGAGCGCCGTCGCGTCGGCGCCGTCGATCCGAAGCCCGGGCATCGGCCCGTCACCGCGGTCCGGCGAGTGGAGCAGCCCGAGGATGTGCATCAGCGTGCTCTTGCCGGAGCCGGAGGGCCCCATGATCGCCACCATCTCGCCGGCGGCGATGTCGATGTCGACGCCGCGCAGGGCCTCGACGCTGGTCCGGCGCGAGAGCCGGTAGGTCTTTCGCAGGTTGGTGCCTTCAAGCAGGGACATCGTTCGCTCCTTCATCATTCGTAACGCAGGGCCGACACCGGGTCGAGCCGTGCCGCGCTCCAGGCCGGGACGATGCCGGCCAACATTCCGAGGATCGTGCTGAAGCCGACCGCGAAGGCGGCCGTCGCGGGCGTCAGGTCGAAGAGCACGGTTCCGCCCGCCCGCCCGAGCTCGTTGGCGGCGAAGACGACGATCGCCCCGAGGGCAAGTCCGACGAGCCCTCCCATGAGGCCGATGACGCCCGCCTCGGCCACCAGCTCACGGACGATCCGGCCGCGTGAGCCGCCGATGGCGCGCTTGATGCCGATCTCGCGGGTGCGCTCGGCGACGCTCATTGCCATCGTGTTGATGACCGACAGGCCACCGACAACCAGGCTGACGACGGCGACCCCGACGATCACGGCCGTGAAGATCCCCGTCGTCGCGCCGACGCTCTCGTTGAACTCGGCACCGGTCATGGTGGCGCTGTTCTCGACGGTTGCCTCGATGGCGGACGCCACCGCGGCGAAGTCGGCGCCCTCGGTCGGGTAGACGACGATCTGGCTGACCACCTCGCCCGCCTCGAGAGACTCGGCCACCAGCGGAGGCAGGTCACCGAGATAGATCACCTGGGCGGTCGCGAGCGGGATGAGCCCCGTGATGTCGGGCGACGTCAGCGTCGGCTGGAGCGTACCCAGCACCTCGAACGCCTGGCCACGAATCTCGAGGGAGTCACCGGCGACCACACCATGCGTGCGGGCGACGGTTGCGCCGAGCACGACGACGTTTCCGGTGTCCTCGACCGTGAGCATCCGTCCGGTCGCCAGCTCGAGGTCGAACGTCTCGTGTCCGGCATCGGCTCCCGGGATGACTCCGGTCACCAGGTGCGGCGTGGAGAACCCGACGGGCGGATCGGACTCCCACAGGAACTCGATCTTCGGCTCGACCGCCGCCACGTCGTCGAGCGCGGCGATGGTCTCTGCGGCGGCGAGACGCATCGGCGAGCTGCCAAAGGCCTCACCGTCGGTGACCACGATCTTGTCGGCGTAGAACTCCGCCCCCATGCCGACGAGGCTGTTGATCTGGTTGGCCATCGAGCTGAACACGACGAGTGCCCAGATGCCGATGGTGATGCCGATGACGGTGAGCGTCGTCCGCAGCTTGCGCCGCGAAAGCTCTCGTAGCAGTCTCATGACGAGGTCCCTCCTCCCTGAACGGGATGGCGTGGCTCGAGGACGACGACGGCCGTCTCGATGGATCGGCGTGCGGCGAGCGCGTCGATGTCGTCGCCCCAGCCGGGGTAGTCGCGGAACTGGACCCACAGCCGCTCACGCTCCTCGCCGGTCGCGGCTCGGGCACGGACGGGACGCGGGCCGTCGGGCAGCACGACCGTGGTGTCGGGGTGCGCCTGGAGGTTCAGCCACCAGGCCGGCTGGGCATCGGCCCAACCGTTCATGGCCAGCGTGACGAGGTTGTCGCCGTCGGGGTAGAAGCCGACCATCGTCACGCGCTGCTGGCCAGAGCGCCGCCCGAGCGTCGTGAGCCGCATCATCCCGAACCGGGATCCGGCCTCCGGCCGCGAGAGGCCGATGCGCCCCCCGCTGAGCCGGTAGGCCGCGCGGTGCAGACTCCAGAAGGTCCTGACCACGATGCGGGGCGGCGTCTTCGCGACCGCTCCGGATGCGGCGGTCATGCCGCACCCGCCTTCGCCGCGACGGCGGCCGGTGCCGGGGTGGACGTCGCCGATCCTTCGGGACCTGCCGCCTCGGCGATGGCTGCCACGACGATCGGCGCGGAGCGGTTGAAGCCCTTGAAGGTCATCCAGAGGCCGAGTGAGAGCTCCCAGATGAAGATCGGCACAACGCCGATGGCGTGCCACGGGGTGCCGCCCTCGGTCACGCCGAAGATCCAGCCAATGATCCAGGAGGTAAACAGCGGCGCTGCGATGAGCCCGATCACCGGAATCGCGCGCGGGACGAGTCCGGATCGGAACAGCAACCAGCCGAGCAGGACGGCATTGAGGGCAGGGATGCCGGTCCCCAGCACGAAGGCCGTCTCGTAGACGGTGCTGAGCGAAGTGCCGACGGCAACCAGGGATGCGGGGTCGGCGGCGGCGGCGGCCGTCTCGCGCATGATCGCGATCGAGAGGACGCTGACGGTGCCGATGAAGAGGATGGCGGCCTCGAACACGCGCGAGCTCACGAAGCCGATGGCCAAGCCCTCGTGTTGGCGCCTCACCACGGAATAGAGCGCGACGGCGGTCCCGATGGCGGTGAGGGCGTTCACGATGTCGAGGAGTGCGGCGGCGCGGACCCCGCCGTCGGCGCCCGCGCCGAGGATGTAGTTGGGATCGCTCAGCGCGGAGCCGAGCAGCAGGGCTGCCGGGATCGAGCTGGCGAAGGTGAGCAGGTAGAGGATGCCCGCGACGAGCGCGGTCTTCCTCGTCGGATCGAATGCGCCGCGACTCGCGACGGCGGTACGGGCGGTGGTCGCCATGTCAGTTCCCTTTCGTGGATTGATTGGGATCGGCCGGATCGGGTGTATCGGTCCCGACCCGCTCGACCGAGAGGAGCGGCAGGCCCAGGTCTCGCACGCGCTGGAGGAGGCCATGGAGCGCCGCCTGATCCGCGATGGCACCGCTGAGAACGGTCGTCCCGTCGCCCCGATGGCTGACGCTCAGACCGTCGAACCGGGCGGCCCAGCGCTCGTGGAGGCGCCCCATGAGCCGAATCTCGTAACGTCCGGCCTCGGGGCCAGGGCCGTCCAAGGTGTGTCGTTCGCTCATGTGCCTCCTCGTGCGCGTTCCCATCTGGGCCTCTGGCCGGCGGTGCCGACCTGATCGGCCTGAGGCCCACGGTGAGATCCGAGGTGGTGAGTGCGCATCACCAGAGGTGGTGATGGAATGTGGTGATTCGCAGAAGGGCGGACGAACCCGGTCGCGACGGCTGCGGCGGTGAGGACCTACGCGGTCGGGCGGCGGCCCGTGCCGGTCCGGGACAGGAGCCCGAGCTCCGCGGAGCGTCTTACCGCAGCCCGTCGGCTGTTCACGCCGAGCTTGGCGTAGATGTTCTTCGTGTGCGTCCGGACCGTGTTCAGCGACACGAACAGCTCGCGCGCGATGTCCGGCCCATGGAGGTCGCTCTCCAGGAGGCGGAGGACCTCGAGCTCGCGCTCGCTGAGCGGCTCGATCAGCGGCTGGTCGACGGCCGACCCACGAGGCCGTCCGAAGGCAGCCAGGAGCCTGGACACGGCATCCGGTGCCGCGCGCTGCTTCGAGGCCAGCGTCAGCAGCCCCTCCATCGGTGCCCCTTCGTCGACGAAGGTGCGAACGTAGCCCTCTGGCTCACCCAGGACGACGGCGCGCTCGAGCGTCTCCATGGCGGACGCTGAGTCGCCCGTGGCGTGGAGTGTGAGGGCCTGCGCGACGAGGATGTCGATGACGCTCCCCGACCTCCCTCCCCCGCTCGCGGCCCTCAGCAGGCTGTCCAGGAGTTGCTTCGCCTCGCGGACCTGTTCGTCGTTCCTGTCTCGCACTCCCTGCGCGAGCATCAACCTCGCAAGGGTGGCATGTTCGAACTCGCGGACATAGCCTGGATCGTCGGCGGCCGACACGCCATGCTCATGCGCCCAGCCCCACGCCTCGGAGAACTTCCCTGCCGCGATCCACACCCGCGCGATCAACGCGGGGACTGGGCGCACGCGCGGCGCGAAGTCGCTGAAGAACACCCGTTCCGCCGCGGCAAGGAGCTCGAGCGCGGCGTCGAGATCTCCTTCGGCCCGCCGAATCCGGGCCATGACGACGCGGGATCGATACGGGTTCTGCGGCAGGCCGTTCTCCTCCCCCAGCTCATCGCCCTTCAGCAGGTGGTCCAGTGCCCCATCGATGTCATTTCGCTCGCAAAGGATGGCGGCGATGCCGACGTGCATGTCCGCCGCGCCACGAAGCATCCGGTCCCCGGGACGGGTCGCAAGCTGCAACCCGCGCTCGTAGATCTGCGTGGCCTCGTTGAGCCGGCCTTGCGCGATCCGGATGTCGGCCAGTGTGATCGCGCAACCCACCACATCCGAGAGGTACCCAGCACGCTCCAGGCTCGCCATGGCATCGGCGTATCCGCGGTACGCAGCATCGAGATTGCCGTTCGCCCACTCCGCGAGGCCAAGGAGCGCCGATGCAGATCCACGGGCGAGATGGTTGTCGTCGCGGACGAGTTGGAGCGCCCGGCGCGCGTGGCGGACGGTGCCTCCGGTATCGCCGAGGAGTTGGGCGAGGCCGGCCCGGTGGATGGCGATCGAACCTGGCAGGTTGCGGTAGGCCTCCTCGTCCACGATGACCGGGTCGCCTGTCGCGCGACCGAGCCACCGCTCGGCATCCTGCAGGCGCGCCTCAACGCCTTCGGACTCGCCGCGCACGAGGAGTGACGCGGCATACGCGTCGCACAGCACGGGCCTCGCACGGATCACCTCGTCCGGGAGCCCTTCCAGCCAGTGACGCAAGACGCCGTCCTGCCGCTCCCGGCGCGTCGCGGGGATTGCGAGCTCGATCAGGCCCGCGGCACGCTCAAGGTCCTTGCCGAGGATGGCATGGCGGATGGCCTCGATGGGTTCGCCGTTCTGTTCGAACCAGTCGCTCGCCCGGCGATGGAGGTCCTGCGCCTCGTCCGCCCGCTCATCCAGGAGTCGCGCCTGGAGCACCTCGGCGAACAGGTGGTGGTATCGATACCACTGGCGCCGATCGTCCAGCGGGACGACGAACAGGTTCCCCCGATCGAGGGCTTCAAGTGTCGCCCTCCCACCATCCTGGCCGGTGACGGCATCGCACAGGGACCCGCTCATGCGGGCTAGGACCGAAGTCCGCAGCAGGAAGCTGCGGACGTCTTCGGACTGCCGATGCAGGACCTCCTCGACGAGGTAATCGACGATGTACCGGTCGTCCCCCGCAAACTCGGCGATGAAGCTCGCGACGTCGTCGCGCCCCTGCATCGAGATGGCGGCCAGCTGGAGCGCGGCGATCCAGCCTTCGGTCCGGCCCTCCAGCGCCGCCACGTGCTGCGCCGGCAGATCGAGGCCCATCACCTCGTTGAGGTACGCGGCGGTCTCGGCGGGCGTGAAGCGCAGGTCGGCAGCGCGGATCTCGACGAGCTCGCCGCGCGCGCGCAGACGGGCCAGCGGGAGCGCTGGGTCCGCGCGTGTGGCGATCACGATGTGCATCGGTCGCGGCAGGTGGTCGAGCACGTACGCCAAGCCGTCATGGATGGCCGGTGTATCGATCACGTGGTAGTCATCGAGCACGAGCACGGCATCGGTCGGAAGCGCCCCGAGCTCGTTCAGCAACGGGGCCAGGACCGCCTCGCTGGGTCGCTCCCCTGACTTCAGCAACGACAGCGAGCCTTCGCCGATATCGGGCACCACCGTCCGCAAGGAGGAGATCAGGTAGGTCCAGAAGGCCGCAGGGTCGTTGTCAGCCGGATCGAGAGCGAGCCAGGCTTCGAGCCGCCCATCTGCCCGAGTCGCTGTGAGCCACTCGGCCAGCAGCGTCGTCTTACCGAACCCGGCCGGCGCAGAAAGCAGCGTCAGCTTCGATTCGGTCGTTCCGTTCAGGCTCTCGTTCAGCCTCCGACGCGACACGAGGCTGTGTCGCGGTCGCGGTACGTAGAACTTCGTCTCGAGGAGGGACCCGCTGACCACCATCTCGGCAGAGGCTACAGGAGGGGACGGACGGGGCGCAGCGTGACGGTCACGTCATGACAGTGGCGAGCCTATTGCCGACCATGCCTGCAGGCGCCGATGCGGTGACGAATCACTCAATGGTGTCGCAGCACAGGAGATGGAGGCATTGATGAGCGTGAGCCGGCTGTCCGGCGCGGCAACGTTGAGCGTGACCGGACTGGTGCTGACGGCTGCCGGCATGCTGCTCCAGATCGCTGCAGGATCGGAGCTCTATCCCACGCTCGCCGGGCCGATCATCCTGCTCGCTGCGGCGGTCATCGTGGCCTTCGTGCGGCGTCGCTGGACGCCCTACGTCGGGCTCCTCGTGCCGCTGGTGCTGGGAGTGGGAGCGATCGTGGCGGCCCTGATGACGGGTGAGTTCGTCGCGCAGCTGACCGACGTCGGGAATCCGGGCGTGCTGCTCGGGAGCCTCATGCACGTCGTCGGCCTGGTCGCGGCCGTGGCGGGCAGTGTCGGGATGCTGCTTCATCCGGAGGGAGCGGGCGAGCTTGAGCGTTGAGGTCGCGGCCGCGATCCTGCTGATCGCGGTGCCGATCGCGTTCAACCTCGCGTTCTTCGAACTCGGTCGAGCGTTCGACTATCCGGACATTCTGCGCAGACAGCCCGACGAGATCCTGCGGCGCGTTGCGGCCGGTGGGTCCGGCCTCGTCCTGCGCTGGCAGGCCCTACTGGTCAGTGCGCTGGCGATGCTCCCCCTGGTCGCCCTGCTCGCCGTGGTCCTCGCCGCACCGCCGGCGCTCACCGTGCTCTCGATCGTCTTCGGCGCGGCCGCCGGGCTCGTGCAGGCGCTCGGCCTGGTGCGCTGGCCGTTCGCCGTTCCGGAGCTCGCGCGTCGCTACGTCGCGGCCGAGGGACCGGATGCTGAGGCCACCCGACGGACGATCGAGGTCATCTTCGCGACGCTCCATCGCGTGCTCGGGGTGGGCATCGGCGAACACCTGGGCTACCTGTTGACCGGGCTGTGGACCTTGCTGGTGGCGGCCTCGATCCTGTCGACCGCCGTGCTGCCGGACTGGCTCGGTCTTGTTGGGCTGGCGATCGGGATGGCCATGCTCGTGGGCTCACTCGAGTTCGTTGGGCCCAACGAACGGGACGGCTGGCCGCTGGCGGGCACGATCGTGCCGATCGCCTACGTCGCCTGGTCGTTGTGGCTCATCGCGATGGGCGTCTTCCTCCTCATCTGAGAGAGCGCTCCGATCCACGGCAGGATGAGGTTGGTACGCTGACCGCCCGCCGCCGTCCGTCGAGGAGTGCCACCGATGCGCGTCACCGTCCTACCCGAGCAGATCGAGTCCGCATTCGAGGCCGTCAAGGACGACCCGTCCTTCGACGAGAGCCGCGGCCTCTGGGAGCGCGGCCGTCCGCCGGTCGAGATGATCCAGGCGATGTGCCTTCGACCCGAGATCCTGCGCGGGTTCGCCGGATTCGGTGGCTGCGTCTATCCGGGCGGATTGCTGGAGCGGCGGATCAAGGAGCTGGTCATCATCACGTCGTCGAAGACGAACGAGTGCCAGTTCTGCACGAGCTCGCACTGCGACCTCGTCGACATCGCGGACATCGTTGCCGAGCCGCTCGTCGTCATCGAGCACACCGAGTCGCTCGTGCCGCGCGAGCGGCTCGCGATCGCGTACACGCGCGCCGTCATGACCGACTCGAACCACATCCCCGAGCCGCTGGTCAGCGAGCTGCACGAGCACTTCACCGATCCCGAGGTTGTCGAGCTGACGTTCCTGATCGGCTACATCAACATGCTGAACCTGTTCAACAACGCGCTCGGCGTCCGCTACAACGGCGAGTACGCCCTCCTGCGCCCCGTGACGAGCTGACGCGGCGGCCGATCCGCATCCGCTGGTGGGCGGTTCAGCCGGACCCCGTTGCTCCGGTCTGCCGCTCGATCGATTCGTCCCGGAGCCGCGCCAGGAGCTCGTCGTGCACGCGCCCGTTGCTCGAGACGAGCCGGGGATCGGTCCATGACGGGTGGCCGTCCAAGTCGGTCATCCGACCACCGGCTTCAGTTACGACGACGTACGGCGCGGCCATGTCGTAGGGATTGACGCCGTCCTCCACCATCGCCTCGGCGGAGCCCGATGCGACGAGCATGTGGCTCCAGAAGTCGCCGAACCCGCGACTGCGCCATGCGTGCGTCGCGACCCGTACGACCCGACCGTCGAGCGAGCCGGCATCGCCGTAGAGCAGCTGGCCGCCGGACAGGCGATCGATGGACGAGACACCGATGCGCCGCTCGCCCGCAGCGTCACGGCGGAATGCCCCGCGCCCGGCGATCCCCCACCACCGCTCGCCCAGCGCCGGCGCCGAGACGAAGCCGATCGCGAGCTCGTCGTCGATCCGCGCGGCCACGAGCGTGGCGAAGATCCCGATCCCGCGCACGAAGTTGTGGGTGGCATCGATCGGGTCGACGATCCACACGCGTTCGGCGTCGTCCGCCTCCGTCCCGAGCTCCTCGCCGATGAACCCATCGGCCGGGAAGCGAGCGGCCAACCTGTCACGGATCAGGCGCTCGATCTCGACGTCGGTGGCCGTCACGAGCGTGCCGTCGGCCTTCCGGTCCGGACTCATCCCCGCCCGAAACGCCTCCAGCGCGATCCGGTCGGTCTCATCGAGCAGGTCGTGTGCGAACCCCGCCAGCTCGTCGAGGACGCGGGCGCTCACCCGGCGTCTCCCGCGCTTCGGGCCTCGAGCACGCCGAGGACGTCGGCCAGGCTGACGTCCCGCGAGGCGAGCAGCACGAGGAGGTGGTACAGCAGATCGGCTGCCTCACCGGCGAGCTCATCGACGCTTCCGGCCAGGGCGGCCGTCGCGACCTCGCCGGCCTCCTCGACGACCTTCTCGGCCGGTCGCCGCGGACCGCCCTCGAGGAGGCGCGCGGTGTAGGAATCGTCCGTGCTCGCCATGCGCCGGTCGTCGATGACTCGCTCGAGCCGGCCAAGCGTCCCGGCGCCCGCGGCGCCCGCGAAGCACGTCCGCTGCCCGGTGTGGCAGGCAGGACCTGCGGCGTGGACCTGATACAGCAAGGCGTCGCCGTCGCAGTCGGTCGCCAGGTCGACGACGTGGAGCACGTTGCCACTCGTTTCGCCCTTGCGCCACAGTCGCCCGCGGCTGCGCGACCAGAAGTGCGCCAGGCCGGTCCGCTCGGTCAGATCGGTGGCCTCGCGGTTCGCCCACGCCAGCATGAGGACAGTCCCGTCGGCGGCGTCCTGGACGATGACCGGCAGCAGTGCCTCGTCGGACGCCCACCGGGGTCGCTCGTCGTTCAGCCAAGCCACGTCGCCACCTCCGCTGGGTCGAGCACCTGCGCTGCCGGGCGAACGCGCACGCCCAGGCCGGCGAGCTCCGCCTTGAGCGCCGGGATCGTCGCAAGCCCGCGATGGAGGAGCGAGGCGAGCAGCGCCGCCTGGGCGCCTCCGGTCGTCAGGACCTCGGCAATGTCCGCGGCCCCACCGGCACCGCCGGATGCGATGACCGGCACACGGACCCGGTCAGCGACGGCCCTCGTCAGCTCGACGTCGTAGCCGCTTCTCGTTCCGTCTCGATCGATGCTGGTCAGGAGGACCTCACCTGCGCCTCGCTCGGTGGCCTCGACCGCCCAATCCCGCGCGTCGCGCCCCGTCGCTTCGGAACCGGAGACACCGTGCACCTCCCAGCCACCGGCGGTGCGCGCGGCGTCGATCGCGACCACCACGGACTGGGACCCGAGCCTGGAGGCGACGCGACCGATGAGCGACGGGTCCCGCAGCGCCGCGCTGTTCAGGCTGACCTTGTCGGCGCCGGCGTCGAGGAGGGCGGCGGCATCGTCATACGTCGCGACGCCGCCTCCGACGGCCAGCGGGACGTCGAGCGCGGCCGCCGCGCGGCTGATGAGATCCACCATGGCCGGGCGGCCGGCTCGGGTGGCGGCGATGTCGAGGATGACGATCTCGTCGGCGCCGTCCGCCGCGTAGCGCTCCGCGAGCTCCGCCGGATCGCCCGCGTCGACGAGGTCCACGAATCGCGTCCCCTTGACGACGCGACCTGCCGCGACGTCGAGACAGGCCAGCAGGCGCGCGGCGAGCGGCATCAGGCCACGTCCCGCGCGGCCTCGAGGGCCATCCCGACCTGCAGCGAGCCGTCGACGAGGGCGAGGCCGACGATCGCGCCGTCGACGCCCGCCTCCGCAAGGGTCCGCAGCGCCGCCGCGCTGGCGATGCCCCCGGCGGCGACGAGTCGCGTCGCCGGCAGGGCGGCCCGCATCCGCTCCAGCAGGACGAAGTTCGGCCCGGCGCCGGTCCCGTCGCGCCGAGTGTCGGTCACGACGAGCTGGCACACGCCGGCGTCGGCGAGGCCGCGTGCCATCGTCACGGCATCGGCGCCGGCATCGGTCGATCGGGTCCAGCCATCGACCACGAGCGTGTCGTCGCGAACGTCGATGGACGCGCCGATCCGGCCCGGCCAGCGAGCGACTGCTTCGCGGACGAGCTCCGGGTCCTCCACCGCGGCCGTGCCGAGGATCGCGACATCGATCCCGGCAGCGAGCGCGGTCCCGATGTCCTCGGCCCGGCGCAATCCCCCGCCGAACTCGACGCGCATTGACTCCCCGCCGGCCTCGGCGCGTGCGGCCTCCGCCAGGCGTGCCGCGACCGGCAGGTTCGCCGGCCGCCCGGCCCTCGCGCCGTCGAGGTCGACGAGGTGGAGATGACGGACGCCCGCGGCCACCCACCCGCGGACGACGGACTCGGGATCGGCGACGTGAGCAGCCCGGCGCGCGTAGTCGCCCTGGGTCAGGCGGACCGCCTCGCCGTCGAGGAGGTCGATCGCCGGGATCAGGTCCACGCCGGCTCCCGCGCCGGCGCGTCGAGCAGCCCGCTGGCGAAGGCCGTGAGCAGGGCGTGCCCGAACCGACCGCTCTTCTCCGGATGAAACTGTGTCCCGGTCAACGCGCCGGCACGCAGCAGGCTCGGGAAGCGGAACCCGTCGACCTCGGTCGTGCCGCGAACAATCGATGGATCGGCCGGCTCCAGCCAGTAGCCATGGACGAAGTAGGCATCCGCCGCGTGGCCGCCTCGAAGCTCGACCGCGTTCCAGCCGATGTGGGGCACGACGCGCGGGCCGCCGGCATCGGGCGCCGGAAACGCGCGGCAGCGACCGGCGACCAGGCCGAGGCCGGGCGCGCCGTCCTCGTCGCTGCCGTCGAGAAGCAGCTGCGCGCCCAGGCAGATGCCGAGCAGCGGCGTCTTCCGTCGCGCCGCCTCGATCACACCGTCCCAGAGCCCTGAGTCCTGGAGCGATCGCACCGCCGATCCGGCTGCTCCCACCCCGGGGAAGACGACGCGCTCGACGCCGGCCAGCTCCTCGGGTCGGGTCGCAAGGCGAGCGTCGGCGCCGACGCGTCCGAGCGCCCGCAGCACCGATCGCGTGTTGCCCGAACCGAAGTCGACGACGGCGATCACCCGAGCGCACCCTTCGTGCTCGGCACATCGGTCGCGGCCAGCCGAGAGTCCGGCTCGGCCGCGGCGCGCAGCGCCCGCGCGAACGCCTTCATGCCGGCCTCCACGTGATGATGGACGCTCGCCGCACCGCTGACGTCGAGATGGAGCGCCAGCCGGCCCTCGCGCGCGACGGACTCGAGGAAGTGCGGAAAGAGCTCGAGCCACGGGCTGGTGCCCGTCAGCGGGTCCGGACGCGGTGTGATCGCCGCGTAGGGCCGGCCGCCGAGGTCGAGCGCGCAGGTTGCCAGCGCCTCGTCCATCGGGATCCGCGCATCCCCGTAGCGACGGATCCCCGCGCGGTCGCCGAGCGCCTGGTCGAGCGCCCGGCCGATGAGAATGCCGGTGTCCTCGACCGTGTGATGCTCGTCGACGACCAGATCGCCCCGCGCTTCGACTTCGAGGTCGAGCAGCCCGTGCCGCGCGAGCTGGTCCAGGAGGTGGTCGAAGAGCCCGATGCCGGTCTCGTTTCGACCGATCCCGGTGCCATCGAGGTCGAGCGCGACGCGGATCGTCGTCTCTGCCGTCGCTCGCTCGACGCGGGCCTCGCGGGTCATGGCAGCAGCTCCTCCAGTGCATCGATGAATCGGTCGGCCTCCGGCCCGGTGCGGGCCGTGGCCCGCAGCCACCCGGTCATCGGCCCGGCCGGATAGCGACGCAGGACGATGCCGCGTGCTTCGAGGTCATCGGCCAACGCATCGGCGTCGGGCGGACGGAAGCTGACGAAGTTCGCCGACGACGGGAGCACCGCGGCAGCCCAGCCGTTCCAGCGTCGATGCCAGCCTGTCGCGCTCGACGAGGATCGCCGCGCGTCGCGCCCGGGCACCGCCGACGTCGGCCAGGGCTGCGATCGCGATCTCCTCGCTGGGCGCGGCGACCGACAGCGGCAGCCTCACGGCGTCGAATCGTGCCGCCAGCGGGGCCGGCACCACGAGGTACCCGACCCGAGCGCCGGCGATCCCGTACGCCTTCGAGAGCGAGCGCAGCACGAGGACGTTCGACAGCTCGTCCTGCAGCTTGGCCGCCGAGCTGGCGTTCGGCTCGATCCCGAGCGACTGCTCCGCGAACTCGAGATAGACCTCGTCGACCACGACCAGGGCTCCGAGGCCCGTGGCGAGCTGCCGGATGTCCTCGAGGTCGTAGGCGTCGCCCGTCGGGTTGTTCGGCGAGCAGAGCCAGACGAGCCGCGCTGAGGATTCCTCTGCCGCCTGGCGGATCACACCGGCTGGCTGACGCATTGCGAGGTCCGACCGCTCGACCGTCACGACCCGAGCGCCCGCCAGACGCGCCTCGACGGCAAACATCGCGAACGTCGGGGTTGGGATGACGACGGCGTCCCCTGGGCCGACGGCCTGGGTCGTGACGAGGCGAATCAGCTCGTCGGCTCCTGCCCCCGGCACGATCCGCTCAGGCGTGACACCGGAGGCGAACGCCAGGGCGCGGCGCAGGCGGCGATAGGCCAGATCCCCGTACTCGGCGTGGGATCCGCCCGGCATCGTGTTCATGTCGAGGCGCGCGATCCGCTCGACCGGCACCCCCAGCGAAGCCGCGAGGTCCTCGTCCGATGGCTCGGCGGGGTAGGCATCGATCGGCTCCGGACGGCGAAGGAGCATCAGTGGGTCGTCCGCCCCCTCGACGCCGGCGGCCCGCTCGGCGCGGAGGCGGACCGACCGCGCATGGGCCGGCAGCCCCTCGGCGCCGGCAAGCACGTCGACGGTATCCGCGGCCGACCGCACGCCACCCGGCGTGGCGTGCTGGACCTCGATCCATCGGCCGTAGGTCTCGACCCCGAGGCCGCTGTTTGCGCGCGCGGCGCCGCCCGTCGGCAGCACATGGTTCGTTCCGGTGGCGTAGTCCGCGGCGGCGATCGCGGCCCATGGGCCGAGGAAGATCGCGCCGGCGTTTCTCACGCGTTCTCCCAGCTCCTCGGCCGAGGCGCACTGGAGCGAGACGTGCTCCGCGGCGATCGCATCGGCGACCGCCGGTGCCTCATCCAGGGTGTCGATGAGGATCGCGGCGCCGAAGCGCCGCAGAGTTTCGAGGGCGGCCCCGCCGGTGGCGAGGCCGGCGGCGGCCGACGGAACGACAGCCTCGACAGCCGCGAGGACCGCGCGATCGTCGGTGACGAGGACCGCGATCGAATCAGGGCCGTGCTCGGCCTGGGCGAGAAGGTCGAGGGCGACGACCTCGGGGTCGGCCGATCCGTCCGCGACGATCAGGCACTCGCTCGGGCCGGCCGGCAGATCGATCGACACGTCCGACGAGACGGCACGCTTCGCCGCGGTCACCCACGCGCTCCCGGCGCCGACGATGCGGTCGACTCGCGGGACGCTGTCGGTCCCGTAGGCCATCGCGGCGACCGCCTGCGCGCCTCCGACCCTCAGCACGCGGTCGACACCGACGCGATGCGCAGCAGCCAGGATTGCCGGTGCGACCGTCCCGTCGGGTCCGGGTGGCGTCGCGATCATCATCTCCGCGACCCCCGCCAGTCGAGCCGGGATGCCGACCATGACGACCGAGCTGGCGAGGGGCGCTCGACCACCGGGAACATACGCCCCGACGCGCTCGAGCGGGACCCATCGTCTCCATGCCACGATCCCGGGTCGCGTCTGCACCTTCCGTTCGGCTCGCAGCGCGTCGCGCTGATCGGCGTGGAACCGCCGCACGGCGGCGATCGACGCGTCGATCGCCGCGAGCAGGCGTGGTTCGACGGCCGACGCGGCAGCCTCGACCTCCGCCGGGTCGACCCAGAGCCCGTCGAGCTCGACGGCGTCGAAGCGCAGCGTGAGCGCGCGAATCGCAGCGTCGCCGTTGCGCCGGACGTCGTCGATGATCGGCCGGACGTCGACGCTCTCTGCTGCGGGACGGAGCGTGGCGACCCATGCGTCACGCTCTCCTCCGGAGGCTGCAGACCACTCGAAGCATCGACCGAGAACCGTCGTCGGCGCCCGCGCCGTCATCGGATCACTTTCTCGATCGGGACGATGAGGATGTCCCTGGCCCCGGCTTCCTTGAGCGCCGGGACGATCCGCCAGAGCTGGCCACGCTCGACGACGGAGTGGACGGCGATCATCGATGGGTCGGCCAGCGGCATCACGGTCGGGCCGGACAGGCCCGGGATGATCTCACGGATCCGGTCGATCGCCGACGCGGGCGCGTTCATCATCATGTACTCGCGCCCACGGGCCTCGACGACGCTGCGGAGCATGGACATCAGGGCCACGACACGCGGGTCCTCGGCCACGTCGGAGCTGCGGGTCACAAGGGCCGCCTGGGACTCGAGGATCGTCGCGATCGGTCGGAGCCCGTTGACGCGCAGCGTGCCACCGCTGGCGACGAGGTCCACGACCGCGTCGGCGACCCCGAGCTGCGGTGTGACCTCGACCGCACCCGTGACCTCCACGATCTGGGCCTCGATGCGGTGCTCGACGAGGAACTCGCGGGTAAGCCGTGGGAATGTCGTCGCGATGCGGCAGCCTGCGAGCTCGTCGACCGAGCCGATCGTCCCGCGGACCGGCACGGCCACGACGAGCGTGCAGGTGCCGAAGCCGAGCTCGAGCAGCTGGACCGTCCCGCCGCCGCGCTCAGCGACGAGGTCCTGGCCGGTGACCCCAAGGTCCACGAGGCCGTCGCGCACGTACTCGGTGATGTCCTCGGTCCTGACGAAGAGGAGCTCGAGGTCGACGTTCCTCGCGACCGCGCTCAGCCGTCGCTCGCTGAGCTCGACGTCGATCCCCGCGTCGCGCAGCAGCGCGCCCGCCGGCTCGGCCAGGCGGCCCTTGCTCGGGAGCGCAAGGCGCAGCGCGCCGTCCCGCGCGCTCACCGGCGTCTCCTCGCTCGATGCCCGCGATCGATGATCAGCCGGTAGCCGTCGCGGCCATAGCGCAGCCACTGCCCGACCCGGCTGATCGTCGCGCTCGACGCCCCGGTTCGCTCGCTGATTTCGTGATAGCTGACGCCATCGTCCAGCAGGCGCGCGACGTGCCAGCGCTGGCCGAGCTCCTTCAGCTCGTTGACCGTGCAGAGATCCCGCAGGAAGCGGAGCGCCTCTCCGCGATCGCGCAGCTGGGTCATGGCATCGGCGAGCTCCGTGATCTCGTCCGTCATCCATCGGTCTTCCGCGGTCCGGAGCGCACCGCCTGGCTGGTTCGTCACTTCATCACACTAAAGCACTAGCGCGCGTCTGTCCAGCGGTAGCCGGCTCAGGCAGCGATCTTGCATGATCATGCAATCAACCTGTATGCTCATGCGTCCATGACGCAATCAGCCCGCCCGCTCTGGGGAGGTCGCGTCCGGGCGCCGCTCGTCGGCGCGGCGGCCGAGCTCTCGAATTCGATCAGCATCGATCGTCCGCTCGCGCCCTACGACGTCGCCGCCTCGCGCGCCTGGGTGGCCGAGCTTGCTGCTGCCGGCCTCGTGGACGCAACCGGGCTCGAGCGCCTGGACGAGACACTCGAGCGGATCGAAGCCGATCTCGCTGCGGGCACGTTCGCCTGGAACGACCAGCACGAGGACGTCCACATGAACGTGGAGGCCGCGGTCCGCGAGGCGGTTGGGCCGGAGCTGGCCGGGCAGCTCCAGGCCGGTCGAAGCCGGAACGAGGAAGTCGTCGCCGATGAACGCCTCTGGCTGCTCGACGCCGTCCGACGCATCGACCTGGGCCTGCTGGCGTGTGCACGAACGATCGTGCGTCGGGCGGCGGACGAGGTCGAGACGGTCGTGCCGGCGCATACGCATACGCAACCCGCCCAGCCGATGCTGCTGGCCCACCACCTCCTCGCCCACGCCGAAGCGCTGCTTCGGGACCGCGAGCGGTTCGCCGACGCTTCGCGGAGGCTCGACCGATCTCCCCTCGGCTCGGGCGCATCCGTCGGGAGCGGGCTGCCGATCGACCGCGAACGGCTCGCGGCGCGCGTCGGATTCGGCTCGATCTCCACGAACAGCCTGGACGCGGTCGCCGATCGGGACTACGCGATCGAGGCCGTCTCGGCGGCGGCCATCGCCTTCAGCCACCTCTCCCGCATCGGCGCCGACCTCGTGCTGTGGTCGACGCCCTACTTCGGCTTCGCGCGCATCGGCGACGGATACGCGACCGGCAGCTCGATGCTCCCGAACAAGCGCAACCCTGACGTTGCCGAGCTGATCCGTGCGCGCGCCGCACGAGCCCACGGCGCGCTGTCGTCGATGCTCGGATGCGTCACCGGCCTGCCGCTCGGCTATCACCGCGACCTCCAGGAGCTGCGGGCACCGATGGAGGAGGCGATCGAGTCGCTGCTCCTGTGCCTGGACGCCATGAACGGGATGCTCGAGGAGGTCGCCTTCGATCGCGAGGCAATGCGCCGAGCAGCCACGGGCGGCCACACGCTGGCGACCGCGCTGGCCGAGCGGCTGCTGCGAGCGGGCGTGCCCTTCCGGGAGGCGCACTGGCGGGTCGGCGACCTGGTCGCACGTGCCGACGAGCTCGGATGCGACCTCGCCGACCTGCCGCTCGACGAGCTCCGACGACGTCTCCCCGAGCTCGCCCAGGAACAACACCCGATCCCGACGCTGGACGAGGCGCTCGCGGCCGCCGACGTCCCCGGTGGAACGAACCCGGCACGCGTCAGAGCCGCGCTGAACGAGATCAAGGAGCGAATCGCATGACGGACACCGTCGTCCTCGCCTATTCCGGCGGCCTCGATACCTCTGTCGCCGTTCCCTGGCTGCGGGAAACGCGCGGGGTCGACGTCGTGACGCTGACCGCCGACGTCGGCGCCGGTGCCTCCTCCGACGAGGTCCTCGCCCGCGCGATCGCCGGCGGCGCACGGGAAGCTCTCGCGGTGGACGCGCGCGCGGCCTTCGTCACCGACTTCGTGTGGCCGACGCTCCAGGCCGGCGCTCGCTACCAGGGGGTCTATCCACTGGCGACCGCGATCGCCAGGCCACTGATCGCGCGGCTGCTCGTCGAGGTCGCCCATGACGTGGGGGCGCGATCCGTCGCTCACGGCTGCACCGGCAAGGGCAACGACCAGGTTCGCTTCGATGTCGCGGTCGCGGCGCTCGATCCGAGCCTCTCCGTGATCGCGCCGATGCGGGTCGGGATGGGGATGAATCGCGACGAGGAGGTCGCCTACGCTCGGGCCCAGGGCATCGAGATCGATGCCGGACCCGGATCGCCGTTCAGCATCGACCTCAACCTGTGGGGCCGGTCGGTCGAGGCCGGCGTCCTCGAGGATCCCTGGGTTGCGCCCCCACCGGAGGCATACGCATGGACCGTTGATCCCGTCGACGCACCGCGGGAGCCGCACGAGGTGGTCGTCGGGTTCGCCTCGGGCATTCCGGTCAGCCTTGACGGGCGACGGCTCGATGGCCCATCGCTCGTGGACGAGCTCAACCGGACCGCCGGCGCCTATGGGGTCGGACGCATCGATCACATCGAGGATCGGCTCGTCGGCATCAAGAGCCGCGAGGTGTACGAGGCTCCGGCAGCGACGGCGCTCCATCTGGCGCACGACGCGCTCGAGTCCCTCACCCTCTCCCGCGAGCTCCTGGCATTCAAGCGGCAGGTTGCGGATCGGTTCGCGACGCTGGCGTACGACGGGCTCTGGTACAGCGAGCTCTCTCGCGCGCTGCGGGCGTTCGTCGGCTGGACACAGCGCCATGTGACCGGCGAGGTCCGGATTCGACTGACGGCCGGTACGGCCCAGGTCGTCGGGCGCCGATCCCCGACCTCGCTGTACGACCTCACGCTGGCGAGCTACGGCGCCGAGGACTCGTTCGACCACGAGGCTGCCGTTGGGTTCATCACGCTCTGGGGGCTTCCGGTGCGCACGCAGTCGGCGATCCGCGGCCCATTCGAGGACCCGGACGAGGAACCGCTCCTGGCCCGCCTCGCGACCGAGCGGCGAGGGCGGGTCCCGGTCGGCGCGGCCGTCTCCGCCCGAGCCGGCGAGAGCGCTGCGTTCGCCGGGGCGCCAATCGCGAAGCCACCCGCCGCCGCGAACGGCTCCGGGGCGGTCGTCAGCGCGCACGTCGTCTCGCCGCTCACCGCCGGCGCCTCCTTCCAGCGCCGCGCGCGACTCGCCGACGTCGACGTGATCCTGCAGATCAACCAGCGCTACGCCGGCCGCGGGATCCTCCTGTCGCGGACGCCGGAAGAGATCGCCGAGCAGATCGGGACGTTCCGCGTGTGCGAGCTGGACGGGGCGGTCGTCGGCATCGCGGCCTTCCGCGACTACGGCGACGCGATCGGCGAGCTCCGCTCGCTCGCCGTCACGGACGCGGCACAGGGCCGCGGGTTCGGGGCGATGCTCGTCCGGGCGATCGTCCGCGACGCGCGCGAGGCAGGCATCGGGTCGCTCTACGTCCTCACCGCCAACCCCGGCTTCTTCGCCCTGCACGGCTTCGACGAAGTCCCGTGGGAGGCGGTCCCGAGCGTCCTCGATGCGGACCGCGCATCGGGCATCGCCCGACGCCGCTGGAACACGGCGATGGTGCTGACGCCGTGACCGCACCCGCGCCGGCGCGGGTGCGACCGTCGAGCCGGCTTGCCGCGCCTCCTCGCCACTTCCTCTCGTCACTCGACCTCGGCGCCGACGGGCAGGAACGGGTCCTCGGGCGCGCGGCCGCGTTCCGCAACGTGCGCCGGTCGGGGCGGCTGCCGCAATCGCTGGCGGGGCAGCAGGTGGCGATGCTCTTCGAGAAGCCGAGCCTCCGGACACGGGTGACGTTCGACGTCGGCGTGTCCCAGCTCGGCGGTCGCGGGCTGTACCTGGGACCTGACGAGGTCGGCATCGGGCGGCGGGAGACCGCGACCGACGTCGGTCGCAACCTCAGCCGCTGGGTCGACGCGATCGTCTTCCGCACGTTCGCGCACGCGACCCTGCTCGAGCTCGCCGAGGCGTCGTCCGTGCCGGTCGTCAATGCGCTCTCCGACCACGAGCACCCATGCCAGGCGCTCGCGGACATGCTGACGCTGCAGCAGCACCTCGGCGACCTGCGGGGCCGCCGGCTGACGTTCGTCGGGGACGGCAACAATGTCGCGCACTCCCTGCTCCTGGCAGGCTCCCAGGCCGGGCTCCATCTGCGCGTGGCGACGCCACCCGGCTACGAGCCGGATCCGGCCGTGGTCCGCAAGGCGGCCCTCGCCGCGCGACGCATGGGCGGATCCGTCGACATCGCGAGCGACCCTCGCGCCGCCGTTCGCGACGCGGATGCGGTGTACACGGACACGTGGACGAGCATGGGCGCCGAAACTGAGGCCGACCTTCGCCGCCTCCGCTTCTCCGGCTACCGGGTCGACGCACGCCTGCTCGCCGACAACCCGCAGGCGCTCGTCATGCACTGCCTGCCGGCGCACCGCGGCGAGGAGATCAGCGACGAGGCGCTCGACGGGCCCACCTCGGTCGTGCTCGACCAGGCCGAGAACCGGCTCTACGTCCAGCAGGCGCTTCTCGTCGACCTCCTGGCCGGCCCAGCAGCCTGACGACGTCGGTGGCCGCGGGGATCGACAGCGAGGGCGAGCTCGCGGCGCTGCGCGAGATCGCGCAGCTCGGCACGGCCGCGCGCACGTGGGACGAGCTCATGCAGCTGATCGTCGACCGCAGCACCGTGGCGATGGGCGCCGAGGTCTGCTCGCTGTACCTCGTGGACCGCGACCACGGCGGTCTGACCCTGGCCGCGACGAACGGCGTCGACCGCCAGCACATCGGAGTCGCGCGCCTTGCCATCGGCGAGGGCATCACCGGGATCGCGGCCGAGTCGCGGGAGCCGGTCGTCAGCACGGACCTGGCGAACGATCCGCGCTGTGCCTGGATTCGCGGCGTCGACCATGAACGCTACACCTCGATCCTCGCCCTCCCGCTCGAGGTCGGCGGCGAGGTCATCGGCGTCATCAACGTGAAGACGGTGGCCCGGCGCTCGTTTCCGCCGAACGAGGTGGCTCGGCTGGCCACGATCGCCGGCCCCCTCTCCGGTGTCGTCGAGCGGCGTCGGCTCCATCTCGAGACCGAGGCCCAGCTCGACGGCTTGCGAAGCGTCGACCAGGCGCGGGCCGAGCTGATCGCCGTCGTGACGCACCAGCTGCGCACGCCCCTCGCCGTCGTGCGCGCGTACCTCGACCTGTTGGCCGAGGCGGCCGCGGCGACCCCGGATGCGGGGCGGTGGCACGCATCGGCGATCGGCCAGGTCGAACGGCTCGACGAGCTGGTTGCGACGATCATGGACACCGTCCGCGCTGACCGCCTCCTCACGATCGACGTCCGCACGTTCGCTGTCGGTCCGGTCGTCGACGAGGTGCTGACCCGCCTCGGGCCGCTCCTGCGGCGGCATCGGCTCGAGCGGTATGCCGATGGGAACCGCAGCGCGATCGGCGACCCCGCGCGCCTGGCGCAGGTGCTCGAGCTGCTGCTGGAGAACGCCGCGAAGTACGCACCCGAAGGCGCGACGATCGTGGTGGCCGATTGGACCGACGGAGACGAGATCCGGCTCGCGGTCGGCGACGATGGTCCCGGGATCGCTCCGGCATTCCGCGAGAGCGTCTTCGAGCCGTTCGTCCGACTGGACGAGGGACGGCCCGGATCCGGCGTCGGGCTCTTCGCGGCGCGCCGGCTGGTCACCGCGATGGGCGGTCGGCTCTGGATCGAGGACAAGCCGTCCGGCGGCAGCCAGTTCGTGACCGCCCTCCCCCGCCCGGATGGCCGGCGGGCAGGGCCGTGACCGCGCGGGCCCTGCGAATCCTCGTCATCGACGATGAGCCGGCCATGGTCGGTGCGGTCGCCGCGCTTGTCGGGAGCGAGGGCCACCGGGTGAGCGCAGCGTACGACGGCGACGAAGGGCTTCGCCGGTACGACGCCGACCGCCCGGACCTCGTGATTCTCGACCTCGCGATGCCGGGCCGGGACGGGCTGGCCGTCTGCCAGGCGATCCGCGAGCGCTCGTCGACGCCGATCATCGTGCTCTCCGGCGAGGGGCAGGAGCAGGCGAAGGTCGAGGCGCTCGACGCCGGAGCGGACGACTACGTGACGAAGCCGTTCGGCAAGGCCGAGCTGCTTGCCCGCATCCGCGCCGTCACGCGCCGCCCGCGCTCCGAGCCGGGGCGCGAGCACGATCTCGGGTCCGTCCGGATCGACCCCCGGCGCCACGAGGCGTGGGCGAACGATCGCCTCCTGGCGCTCACCCCGATCGAGTTCGCCCTGCTCGATGCGCTCGTCTCCGCCAGGGGCGACCTCGTCACGCACGACACGCTGCTCGCTGCCGGCTGGCGCGATGAGCCAAACCCGGATCCGCTGTGGGTGAAGCCGCATGTGGCGCGGCTCCGAGCCAAGCTCCGCGACGCCGGCGCCGCGACCCCCGTCCCGGTCCGCGCGCTCGGCTACCGGCTCATCGAGCCATAGCCAAGGGGGCCGGCTCGCGTCCCTCGGTCTCGCGCGCGTCGTCGGCGCGCGGCTCGACGACGGCGTAGGCGTCCGGCCGCCACCCAGCCAGTGCGCGGGCGGCGCGCCCGCTCCCCTCGCCGGCGTGCGCGACGAGCAGTTCGCGGAGCAGGCGCTCGTCGGCCGCGGTCAGCGGCCGGGTCGCGACGCTGTCGGCGTTCAGGAGCCGCGGGTCGGTGCCGGCGAGGACGAACGCGCGGCCACCGGTCATGCCGGCGCCGAAGTTCGGACCGATCTCCCCCAGCACGACGACGACGCCCCCGGTCATGTACTCGCACCCGTGGGCGCCGACGCCCTCGACGACGGCCCGCGCGCCGGAGTTCCGGACCCCGAAACGCATCGCGGCGCGGCCGACGACGTGCAGCGCGCCGGCGGTGGCGCCGTAGAGGCAGACGTTTCCGACGATCGTCGGCGCGTCATCGGTCCCGTCCTCCGGGGTCACGGCCGGGGGACGGACGACGACCGTCCCGCCCGAGAGGCCCTTGCCGACGTAGTCGTTCGCCTCCCCCTCGACAACGATCCGCAGGCCGGCCACGGCGAAGGCGCCGAGCGACTGCCCGGCGCTGCCGCGCAGGTGGTAGCGGACGCGCGGCATCCGGCGCGGCTCCGGTCGGCGGGCGAGGAACCCCGCCAGCCGGGCTCCGACGCTCCGGTCCCGCGGCGTCACCCGCCGCTCGATTACGACACCATCGCCGCCGTCCACCCGCGCGCCGATGGCATCGACCACGGCGGCCTCGAACGCGGTGTCCGGCGGTGGGACCGCCGTCCGGCCGACGTCCTTTGGCGGCTGCCGCCGTGCTCGGTCCGGCCGCCAGCTCGGCGCGGCGAGCATTGCCTCGACGTCGATGGCAGGTGCCGGCCCCGGGGTCAGCAGATCCGTGCGACCGACGATCTCTCCGAGCGAGCGCGCCCCGACGAGCGACAGCTCGTGCCGGACGTCCTCGGCGATCGCCTGGAAGAAGGCGACGACGTGCTCCGGCGTGCCGGTGAACTTCGCCCGCAGGTCCTCGCGCTGGGTCGCGATCCCGGTCGGGCACGTGTCGAGGTGGCACTGACGCGCCATGTCGCAGCCAAGCGCGACGAGCGCGGCGGTTCCGAAGCCATACTCCTCGGCGCCGAGCGCCGCCGCGACGACGACGTCCCTGCCGGTCTGGAGGCCGCCGTCGGTGCGTAGGGCCACCCGATCGCGGAGTCGGTTCCGGACCAGCACCTGGTGGACCTCGGCCAGCCCGAGCTCCCACGGCAGCCCGGCATGCTTGATCGACGAGAGCGGCGACGCGCCGGTGCCGCCCGCGTGGCCGGACACGAGGATGTAGTCGGCGTGCGCCTTCGCGACGCCGGCGGCGATCGTCCCGATCCCTCGGGCCGCGACGAGCTTGACACCGATCCGCGCGGTCGGGTTGATCGCGCGGAGGTCACCGATCAGCTGGGCGAGATCCTCGATCGAGTAGATGTCGTGGTGCGGGGGCGGGCTGATCATCGTCATCCCCGGCTGGCCACGCCGCAGCTGGGCGATGAAGGCGGTCGCCTTCCGGCCGGGGAGCTGCCCGCCCTCCCCCGGCTTCGATCCCTGCGCGATCTTGATCTCGAGCTGCTCCGCCCGCGCCAGGTACTCGGCCGTGACGCCGAAGCGGGCCGACGCGACCTGCTTGATCGCGGCGTCATGCCGATCGCCGTCTCCGCCAGCCGCATACCACGCCGGGTCCTCGCCCCCCTCGCCGGAGTTCGCCGAGCCGCCGAGCCGCGCCATCCCGATGCTGATCGCCTGGTGCGCCTCGACCGACAGTGCGCCGAGGCTCATCGCGGAGCTGACGAAGCGGCGGACGATCCTCGACGCGGGCTCGACCTCGTCCGCGGGCAGCGGGCGAGGCGCGCGCCGCAGGCCGAGGAGGTCGCGCGGCTGGGCGGCGCCGCCCCGCGCCGCCGCCTCGCGATAGGCGGCGAGCCGCTCGTCGAGCGGCGTGGCAACGTCGGCCAGCGCCTGGGTCGCCTTGACGACCGGTGGCGCGAACGCATGGCGTTCGCCGCTGCCGCGGAACCGCACGAGGCCGGGATCCTCGAGGTTCGGCACGTCGGGGCCGTACGCGCGCCGATTGGCCTCGAGCGCCGCGCTCGCCATCTCGGAGAAGCCCGTCGCGCCAGGCCACGCGCCGGCCGCCGGGAAGCACGAGGCGACGATCTCCGGGTGGAGCCCAATCGTGTCGAACAGCTGGCCCCCGCGATACGAGGCGAGGCTCGAAATGCCCATTCGTGCGAGCACCTTGCGCAGGCCGGCGTCGAGCGCCTCGACGACGTGGCGCACCGCGACGTCCGGCGTCAGCTCCTCGGCGCCGCGCGTGTGCGCCTGCTCGGCGGCGAGCTCGAGCAGGAGCCACGGGTGGACGGCCGAGGCCCCGGCCGCGATCAGCATCGCAACGTCGTGCACGTCGAACGCATCGCCCGCCTCGACGACGAGATCGGTCGCCGATCGCAGGCCGGCGGCGACGAGTGACTGGTGAACGCGACCGACGGCGAGGACCGCCGGCATCGGCACCCGGCTCTCGCCGGCCGCCCGATCGGACAGGACGAGGAGGACCGCGCCACGACGAGCGCCGCTCCGCGCCCGACGCGCGAGGCGGTCGAGGGCCGTGGCCAACCCGGCCGCGCCACGACGCCGCGACCACGTGGCGTCGAGGTGGACGACGCGGCCGCGATCGAAGGCGGCGAGCAGCGCGGCCCATTCCGGCCGGCTCCTGATCGGCTGCTCGACCGAGGTCGTCATCGCGCCAGCCCCGCCGAGGAAGGTCGGCTGGCGGCCGATCGCGAGCTCGAGGGACATGACGGCGAGCTCGCGCTGAGGATCGAGCGCCGGGTTCGTGACCTGCGCGAACGCCTGGCGAAGGAACCCGGTCGCCCGCCGGCGTCGGGTGGCCAGCGCCGCAACCGGGGTGTCGTCGCCCATGCTCCAGATCGCCTCGTGGCCGTCCGCGGCCATCGGCCGGATCGACTGGCGCACGACCTCGGCATCGAGCCCGTGGGCGACCCTGGCCCGCGGGTCGGGTTCGGGATCGGGGTCGGTCGGGAGTCTCGGCGGCGCCGCCATCCGGATCGGGACGGCGCGCGACCCTTTGACACGGTCGCTCGGGCCACTCAGCACACCCGTCCGCGTGTCCGCGACGACGAGCTCGCCCGGCCCGAGCCGGTGGCGCATCGTCACGCGGCCCGGATCGAGCTCGACGCTGCCGGCCTCCGACGAGGCGACGACGAGCCCGTCGGCCGTCGTCGCGAGCGCGATCGGGCGGAGCCCGTTCCGATCGAGCAGCGCGCCGACCCGGCGCCCGTCGGCGAAGACGAGGGCCGCCGGTCCGTCCCACGGCTCCGACCGGGCGGGCAGCAGCTCGGGGGGACCGCCGAGGCCCTGGGCGGCCGGGACGAGCGTCGCGAGCGCTCGGTCGATCGGCATTCCGGACAAGAGGAGCATCTCCAGCGCGTCGTCGAGCGCTCTCGAGTCGGAGCCGTCGACGCTGACGAGCGGCCCGGCGTCAACGACCCGCCGGGCCCAGTGGCCCCCGCCGAGGCGATGGCGACGCCCGCGCATCGCCTCGCGATTCGAGCGGATCGTGTTGATCTCGCCGTTGTGGGCGAGGTACCCGAACGGCTGGGCGAGCGCCCACGACGGGAACGTGTTCGTGCTGTAGCGCTGATGGAAGAGCGCGTACCGCGCGTCGAGGTCCGCGGCTCCGAGGTCGCCGTAGAAGCGCCCGAGCTCGTCGCCGACGAAGAGGCCCTTGTAGACGACGGTCGATGGCGACAGGCTCACGATCGTGAGATCGCCGAGGATCGCGTCGGCGGCCGCGTCCGCCTCAACCGCACGGCGGATGGTCGCCAGCGCCCGCGCGAAAGCAATCCGGCTCATCGGCCTGTCGGCCACGACGATTGCCTGTCGGATCTCCGGCGCTCCCTCCAGGCTGCTGCCGGCAGTCAGCGACCAGTCGACGGGCACCTCGCGCCAGCCGGCGACGTGGGTGCCGAGGACTGCCGCGGTGCGCTCGATGCGCTTGACCGCGGCGTCGATCGCGATGCGCGGGAGGAAGCACATCCCGATGGCGACGCGCCGCCCCGACACCGGAGATACCCCCGCGTCGGTGAGGAGGCGACGCCGGAACCGTCGGGAGATCGGAAACGAGATCCCGGCGCCGTCTCCAGTCGTGTCGTCGGCGGCGCGCGCACCGCGGTGGGCGAGGGCGGCGAGCGCCTCGAGCGCGAGCGGGACGATCGCCGACCTGTGGCCGCCGTGGAGGTCGGCGACGAAGCCGACGCCACACGCATCGTGGTCGTGCCGCGGGTCGTACAGCGGTGCAGGCAGCGGGGAGAGCACCTCGGTCCGCATCGATCCCGCGACCTCCATCGGCCCCATGCTGCCGCCGTGCGAGGCGGATGTCGGCAGCGCCGCGGTTACGGTGCAGTGGCGCCCGGGGAGCGATCGCGCGCAACCGATTCGCAATCGTTGACAGGGCTGGTAGCGTCGAAACACCGATGGATCCCGATTACGTCCTCCCGCACGACGCCTGCATGTGTATGCCCTGGCGGCCCCGCCGCCTGGAGGACTCAGCCTGAGCGCGAGCCACTGCTGACATCGGCTCAGGACTGATCGGGGCCGCACCTTCTCGTCGAGAAGCGTGCGGCCGTTTTCGTTCCAGCGACGCGGACACGCCGCACCCCCACCAACGGGGTCCCGCGTCGCCATCGACCACCGTGGCCGGGCCCCCTTGAGTCCCCTGGTGGTCGACGCGAGGTCATCTCACTCATGAGCGACAACGGCAACGGCAACGGCCAGGCTCCCGAGCGCGCGCTGCTCACCGAGACGCTGGCTCTGCACGCGGGGCAACAGCCGGATCCGACGACCGGCTCGCGCGCCGTCCCGATCTACGCGACGAGCTCGTACAACTTCCAGGACGCGGGGCATGCCGCGCGGCTCTTCGCGCTCCAGGAGTTCGGGAACATCTACACCCGGATCATGAACCCGACGACCGATGTCTTCGAGCAGCGGATCGCTGCGCTCGAGGGCGGGGCGGCGGCGCTCGGGCTCGCCTCGGGCCAGGCGGCCGAGACGCTGACGATCCTCAACCTGGCGAGCGCCGGCGACAACTTCGTCGCGTCCACCTCGCTCTACGGCGGGACCTACAACCTCTTCCACTACACGCTCCCCCGGTTCGGTATCGAGGTGCGGTGGGTGGAGGGCAACGACCCGGCCGACTTCGTCGCAAAGACCGACGAGCGCACGAAGGCGTACTACATCGAGACGATCGGGAACCCGCGGCTCGACGTCCCGGACATCGGTGCCATCGCCGATGCCGCCCACGCCCAGGGCCTGCCGCTCGTCATCGACAACACGTTCGCGCCGATCCTGGCGAAGCCGATCGAGCACGGCGCCGACATCGTCATCCACTCGGCGACGAAGTGGATCGGCGGGCACGGGACGTCGATCGGCGGCGTCGTCGTCGACGCCGGGAAGTTCGACTGGGCGGCGTCTCCGCGCTTCAGCGACTTCGTCGAGCCCGACCCGTCCTATCACGGCGTGTCCTACACGACGGCATTCGGGCCGCTCGCCTTCATCATCAAGCTCCGCGTGCAGCTGCTGCGCGACATCGGCCCGGCGTTGTCACCGTTCAACTCGTGGCTCTTCATCCAGGGCCTCGAGACGCTCCCCCTCCGGATCGAGCGCCATTCGGCAAACGCGCTTGCCGTCGCGAAATGGCTCGAGGGCGATGACCGCATCGCCTGGGTCAGCTACCCGGGCCTGCCGTCCCATCCGACGTATGCGAACGCGCAACGCTACCTGGCCGGAGGATCGGGAGGAATCGTCACCTTCGGGGTCGCCGGCGGGGTCGAGGCCGGCCGCACGCTGATCGACAGCGTCAAGCTGTTCAGCCTGCTCGCGAACGTCGGTGACGCGAAGTCGCTGATCATCCACCCGGCGTCGACGACGCACCAGCAGCTCGACGACGAGGGGCAGCGCGCCTCGGGCGTCACGCCCGACCTCGTGCGGCTGAGCGTCGGGATCGAGGCCGTCGACGACATCATCGCCGACCTCGACCAGGCCCTGGCCGTCGCAGTCCGGGAGGGGGCCGCGGCATGACGTTGCTCCCGCTCAGCCCGGGAGAGCCACCGCTGCGCCTCGGTCCGTTCCGGACCGAGGGCGGCGGCCTGATCCCCGACCTCCGGGTGGCGTTCCGCCGGGACGGGCCGACCGAGGACCGCGCCGTCCTGGTCATCCACGCGCTCACCGGCTCCGCGGACGCCGCGGGCGACTGGTGGGAGCCGCTGATCGGGCCGGGTCGAGCGCTGGACGTCCAGGGGCGTCAGGTCATCGGCCTGAACCTGCTCGGGTCGTGCTACGGGACGACCGGGCCGCGCGAGCTGCCCGACTTCCCGGAGGTCACGCCGCGAGACCTCGCCCGCGCCCAGTGGGCCGCCCTCGACGCGCTCGGCGTCGAGGGTCTCGACCTCGTCGTGGGCGGCTCGCTGGGCGGGATGGTGGCGCTCGAGGTGGCGCTCGAGCGACCGGCGGCCGTCGATCGGGTCATGCCGATCGCGGCGCCGGCTCGCATCGGCAACCTGGCGGCCGCCTGGAACCACATCCAGCTCCAGCTCCTGTCGCTGGACCGCGATCGTGGGCTGGAGCTGGCGCGCCAGCTGGCGATGACGACGTATCGGTCGGAGGTCGACTTCGACACGCGCGACGGCATCGGCTCGTATCTCGAGCACCAGGGAACGAAGCTGCGCCATCGGTTCCATGCGGGGTCGTACGAGGCCCTGGTGGGGGCGATGAACCGGCACGACATCGGGCGCGACCGCGGCGGCGTCGTGGCAGCCCTCCGCTCGCTGGCAACGGCCGGGGTCCGGCTGACCGGCGTGGGGATCACCGGCGACATCCTGTACGGCCCGCGGCAGGTCTCGGCGCTCGTCGAAGCTGCCCGGGCCGCCGGCGTGGAAGCGGCCGATCGGGAGATCGTCTCCGACAAGGGCCACGACGCGTTCCTCGTCGAGTGGGACCAGCTGACCGAGATCCTCCTCGAGTCGCTGGCCGAGAAGGAGCCGATCGCGGCGAGTGCCTGAGCCTTACGCCGGTACCGGCTCGCCGCGCGCGGCTGCCGCGAGCGAGGCGACGAGGTCCGCCACGCCGCGCGGACCGCGCTCGTCGAGGGCGCTCACGATGGCCGAGCCGACGACGATCGCGTCGGTCGCCGATGCCAGCGCGCGGACGTGCTCCGGCCTCGCGACGCCGAAGCCGACCGCCACGGGGACCCGGCCGGCGGCAGTCTCGCGGACGCGTGCGAGCAGCGGCACCGCGGCGTCGCCGACCCGGTCGCGGGCACCGGTGACCCCGAACAGTGGCACGACGTACAGAAAGGCCGTCGACGCGCCGATCGCGAGCTCCAGGCGGTCTGGCGCGGTGTTCGGCGCGACGAGGAACGCGATGCCGAGTCCGGCATCGCGAACGGCGCGCTCGAGCTGCGGATCCTCACCGGCGGGCAGGTCGGGCACGATGAGCCCGTCGACGCCGGCCTCCGCCAGCGCGCGAACGCGTCGTCGTCGCGCCACGCGCCACGATCGGGTTCAGGTAGCCCATGGCGAGCATCGGCTGGCGGCGGCCACGTTCACGCAGGGCCCGGACCATCTCGATCGCGGTGTCGAGCCCGGCACCATGGGCGACGGCGGCGCGGGCGGCCGAGGCGATGACCGGACCGTCGGCCACCGGATCGCTGAACGGCACGCCGACCTCGAGCACGTCGGCGCCGGCTTCGAGTGCCGCATCGGCCGCCGCGAGGGCCGTATCGGCGTCCGGGTGCCCCGCGATCACGTAGGCGACGAGGAGCGGCCGGCCGGCGGCGGCCTCGAACGCGTCGCGGACGCGCCGCGCACCGACGGGGAGCTTCACGGAACCGCCTCCGGCGCGAAGCGCTCGACGATGTCGAGGTCCTTGTCCCCGCGCCCGGAGAGGTTCACGACGACCGTCGTGCCGGGGGCGAGGGCCGGGAGCATGCGGCCGGCGACCGCCAGGGCGTGCGACGGCTCGAGGGCGGGCAGGATGCCGGAGCGACGCGTGAGCCGGTGGAGCGCCGCCACGGCATCGGTGTCCGAGGCTCGGTCGACCTCGAGCCTGCCCGACGCCGCCAACGCCGCCAGCTGCGGCCCGACGCCCGGATAGTCGAGGCCGGCCGAGACCGAGTGCGGCTCGACGACCTGGCCGCCATCGGTCTGGATGAGGTACGTGAAGGCGCCATGCAGGACGCCCGGAGACCCGAGCCCGAGCGAGGCGGCGTTGTCGCCCAGCCCGTCACCGCGTCCGCCGGCCTCGACGCCGACGAGGCGGGTCCGTGCGTCGAGGAATCCCCGAAACAGCCCGATCGCGTTGCTGCCACCGCCGACCGAGGCGATCGCCACGTCCGGCAGGCGGCCGGTGCGCTCGAGGAACTGCGCGCGAGCCTCACGACCGATGATCGACTGGAGGTCGGCCACCATCTCCGGGTACGGATGCGGCCCCGCCGCCGAGCCGAGGACGTAGGCCGTCGTCTCGGCGTTCGCGACCCAGTCGCGCAGCGCCTCGTTCAGCGCGTCGCGCAGCGTCCCGTTGCCGGTGGTGACGGGCCGGACCTCGGCGCCCAGCAGGTGCATGCGGCGCACGTTCGGCGCCTGGCGCTCGATATCGGTGCTGCCCATGTACACGACGCAGTCGAGGCCGAGCAGCGCGCAGGCCGATGCGGTCGCCACGCCATGCTGTCCCGCCCCCGTCTCGGCGACAACGCGTCGCTTCCCGAGCCGGCTCGCGAGCAGCGCCTGGCCGATCGCGTTGTTGATCTTGTGCGCCCCGGTGTGTGCCAGGTCCTCGCGCTTCACGAAGACCCGCACGCCGTCCGCCGCGCCGTCCGCCAGCACCTCCGCCGGGATCTCGTGCAGCGGAGTCGGCCGGCCGATGAAGTCGCGCTGGAGCGTCGCGAGCTCGGTCCGGTACCCGGGGTCACGCCGCGCCGACCCCCACGCCCGCTCGAGCTCGTCGAGCGGCGCGACGAGCGTCTCGGGGATGTAGCGGCCGCCGAAGGCCCCGAACCGGCCTCGACGGTCGACCCTGCCGGCCCCGGTCGGGTCCAGCCGCGCCCGCCGCACGAAGCTTCGGATCCGGGCCGGGCTCGAGCGACCCCGCTGCTCCAGGCCCGATGCGGCGTCGACGAGGGCGGGGCGCGCCCGACGAACCACGTCGCCGACGTTCGACGGCCCGAGGCCGCCGGCCACGCCGACCGGGACGACGCGGTTCAGCCGCCTGGCGACGTCAATCGATCCTCGTTCGCCGCTGCCTCCACCGTCGGCGGGTGACGCGCCGTCGAGCAGGACGTGCGTGGCACCGGCGGCGAACCACGCCTCCGCGCGACAGAGCGCCTCGCGCGTCGCGCGCGGCCGATGGATGACGCCGATGAGGACCTCCGGACGCGGCCGCAGCGCGGACACCCATGCGGGCACCGCGTCGAAGCCGGCGAGCTGCACGCCGTCGATCCCGCTCAGCCTTCGGGCGTCGGCGACCTCGTCGGGCGACGCGTCGCGAGTGACGAGCACCGGGCGCACGGTGCCGAGACCGCTCGCAAGTGACCCGGCCTCGGCGGGCCCGACGCGCCGCGGGCTCCCCGGTGCGATGACGAAGCCGGCGAGGTCGGCATCGGCGGCCACCGCGGCATGCACGCCGCCGGCGTTGCGGATGCCGCACACCTTGACCGCCGTGCGGCCCGGGTGGCTCGGGACGGCGATGCCCGTTCGCCTTCCAGCCCCGCGGAGCTCGCGGAGGCGAGCCTCCGGACGGCGATCGGCCACGAAGGCCGAGCCGACGAGGACCGCGTGGGCGCCCGCCTCGGCCGCCGCACGCACGTGATTCGCAGCACTGAGCCCGCTCTCGACGACGACCGTTGCGCCCGCGTTGCGCCCGGTGCCGACGAGCCGCAGCGCCGCTTCCCGATCCACCTCGAGCGTGTCGAGGTCCCGGGCATTGATGCCGATGAGGGTCGCATCGGCCGCCAGCGCGCGTTCGAGCTCGGCGGCGTCATGGACCTCGACGAGCGCGTCCAGGCCGGCCTCGCCCGCCGCAGCCAGCAGGGACCGCAGGCGGTCGTCCGGCATCGCGCGGACGATGACGAGGACGGCGGCCGCACCGAGCACGCGCGCCTGCCATACCTGGTACGGCTCGACGGTGAAGTCCTTGCGCAGCACCGGCACGCCGGCGCGCGCTGCCGCGACGAGATCCTCGTCGCTGCCGCCGAAGCGCGTCGGCTCGGTGAGCACCGACAGCGCGGCGGCGCCGGCTCGGGCGTAGGCCGCCGCCAGCGCGCCGGCCGCCTCGGCCCCTTCGGCCACGTGCGGGAAGCGACCGGATGACGGCGAGGCACGCTTGATCTCCGCCACGATGGCGAGCTCGTCCGCGTAGCGGAGGGCGGTCTCGAAGCGGGGCGCGTCCGCCATCGTCGCGGCGCGGCGACGCAGCTCGCGGATCGGCGTCACGCGCGCATCGCGCCGAGCACGCGTCCGCGCGGCGTCGAGCAGGGGCGCGAGGACGCTCATGCTGCCGGCCTCGCGAGCGCCGCCACGACCTCGGCGGCGCGACCCGAGTCGATCGACTCGGCCGCCGGCCCGATCCCGGCAGCCACGCCCTCCACCGCGCCGGCGACGAACAGCGCCGCGGCGGCGTTCAGCACGACGACGTCGCGCGCCGGGCCGGGCTCGCCGCCGAGCACGGACATCGCGATCGCGGCGTTCGTCCGTGCGTCGCCGCCGGCGAGCGCCGCGACCGGCGCCGGCTCGAGCCCAAGCTCCGCCGCGTCGATGACGGTCTCGCGCGTCTCGAGCCCCTCGACGAGGATCGCCCGGCTCGGTCCGTCGAGGGAGAGCTCGTCGGTCCCGTCCGCGCCGTGGACGACCAGCGCCCGGATCGTCCCGAGGCGCGCCAGCGCACCGGCGACGAGGGGCAGGAGTCGCGGGTCCGCCACCCCGAGCAACTGGCGCCGCACGCCGGCCGGCGAGCTGAGAGGACCCAGGAGGTTGAATGCCGTCCGCATCGGCAGCTCGCGGCGGATCGGCATCGCGTGCCGCATGGCCGGGTGGTACGACGGCGCGAACATGAACCCGAAGCCGACCTCGGCGATCGAGCGCCCGACCGCTTCCGGCCCGGGGTCGAGCGGAATGCCGAGCGCCTCGATGAGGTCGGCCGACCCGCATCGGCTCGTGATTGCGCGGTTGCCGTGCTTCGCCACCGGCGTGCCCGCACCGGCCACGACGAACGCGGCGAGGGTCGATACGTTGAGCGTGTGCAGGCCGTCGGCACCGGTTCCGCACAGGTCGACTGCGCCGTCGGGCGCCTGCACCGTCACGGCGTGCGCGCGCATGACGCGCGCGAACGCGGCGAGCTCCTCGGCGCTCTCGCCGCGCACGCGGAGCATCGCGAGGAGGGCCGCGACCTGGACCGGCGAGGCATCGCCGGCCATCACCTCCTCCATTGCCGCCTCCGCCAGCGGCGCCGGGAGCGGCGCTCCGCCGGCAACGAGCTCGACGGCCGCGGCGAGCGCGGTGCGGGTGGGTGCCGCCGCCGTCACACCGGCACCGCCGAGCGCGCCAGGAACGCGGCGACGAGGGCCGGGCCATCGTCGGTGAGGATCGACTCCGGGTGGAACTGGAAGCCCTCCACCGGGTGCTCGCGATGGCGCACCGCCATGACGATCCCATCGTCGGACCACGCGGTGGCCTCGAGATCGGCCGGCAGGGTCGCCGGATCGAGCGCGAGCGAGTGATAGCGGGCCGCCATGACCGGCGAGGAGATGGCGCCGAACGAGCCGGCGCGCTCGTGGTGGATCGCCGTCGCCTTGCCGTGCACGGGAGGCACCCGGATCACGCCGGCCCCGTACGCGACCCCGATCGCCTGGTGACCGAGGCACACGCCGAGGAGCGGCGTCGTCGGCCCGAGCTCGCGCACGAGCTCGACGCTGATGCCGGCCCGTTCAGGCCGCGACGGCCCCGGCGAGATGACGATCGCCGTCGGCGCGAGCGCCCGGACGTCGTCCACGGTGATCTCGTCGTTGCGGGCCACGACGACTTCGACTCCGAGCCCGCCGAGGAGCTGGACGAGGTTGTAGGTGAACGAGTCGTAGTTGTCGAGGAGGAAGACGGTGCCGGTCATGCGTCGGAACCCTCCGCCACCGCGGCGAGCATGCTCGCCGCCTTCGACGCGACCTCGGCCGCCTCGCGGAACGGCAGCGAATCGGCCACGACGCCCGCCCCGGCGTGGACCGTGGCCGTCCCGTCGTGGATCACCGCCGAGCGGATCGTGATCGCGCACTCGACGTCGTGCGGGCTGAAGTAGCCGATCGCCCCGCCGTACGGCCCGCGCCGCTCCCCCTCGAGCTCGGCGATCGCCTCCATCGCGCGGACCTTCGGTGCGCCGGACAGCGTTCCTGCCGGGAACACGGCGCGCACCGCGTCGAACGCGTCGAGGTCGGGGCTGAGGCTGCCACGCACCTCGGAGACGAGGTGCATCACGTGTCGGTAGCGCTCGACCGTGCGGAGGCTGGTCACCTCCACGGTCGCCGGCCGCGCGACCCGGCCGACATCGTTGCGGGCCAGATCGACGAGCATCGCGTGCTCGGCCAGCTCCTTCGGATCGGCGCGCAGGTCATCTTCGAGCGCCTGGTCGTCGACGGGGTCCTCGGCTCGCGGTCGGGTCCCGGCGATCGGGCGCGTGACGACCTCGTCGCCGCGGACGCGGACGAGGAGCTCGGGCGAGGCGCCCACGAGCGCCGCTCCCGGCGCGACGACCGCGAGGTCGAGGTAGAACAGGTACGGCGACGGGTTGATCCGGCGCAGCGACCGATAGATCTCGATCGGCGTCCGATCGGTCTCGACGCTGAAGCGTCGCGCGAGCACGCACTGGAGCATCTCGCCCGCATGGATGTCCTCGACGAGGCGGCTCACGCCGGCCTCGTACCGGACCCGGGCCCGCGGGTCTGCCTCGGTCGGCACGGGGCGGGCGCGCACGCGCGCCGGGGCCTCGGCCGCGGCCGGGACCTCGAGCGCGGCGACGATCGCGGCCATGCGATCCTCGGCCGACGCGTCCCGCAGCGTCGAGACGCGTGCCACCTGCTCGAGGTGGTCGAACACGATCACCGACGACGGCAGGTGGAACACCGCGTCGGGCAGGCCGAGCGGGTCGGCCTCGGGCACCGGAACCCGCTCCCAGCGGGCAGCGGTCTCGTAGGCGAGGTAGCCCACGCCGGACGACAACGTGAACGCCGGGTCGCCGACTGCCGGAGAGCGGTGCGGCAGCACGCGGCGCAGCGCCTCGAGCGGATCGGGCGCCTCGAATGTCTCGGTCGCGTCCGCGTCGTGCAGCGTCGCGCGCTCGCCGCGCACCTCGAGCGTCCGGCCATGAACGCCGACGAGCGAGTAGCGGCCGTATCGGGCACCCTCCTCGACCGACTCGAGCAGGAACGCGCATCGGCTCCCGAGCCGGAGCGCTGCGGCGATCGGCGAGAGCGTATCGGCCGCGAGCTCGAGGCTGTGGACCGGTGCGAGGGGTGGGACTGCGGTGGTCATCGGTGTCTCGTCCAGAACATGCCAACGCCTCCATCCGGAGGGACGGAGGCGTAGTTCCGCGGTGCCACCCTGCGTTCGGACCGATGCGGTCCGCGCTCGTCGCGCACGGGTCCGATCGAAGACCGATGCGCCAGCCCATGGATAACGGGGGCCTTCCGTCGCCGCCTACGTCGTCCCCGGCTCGGGGACAGAACGCTCGGGGCGAAGCTCGCGGGGCCATTCGCCCGCCCGGTCCACGCCGGCTTGCACCATTCCGGCTCGCTGTGGTGGCCGTGCGACGGGGTACTCGTCCCGGTCGACGCCGTGTTCGATTGGTGCCGCATGCTAGGTCGTGACGGCCGGCGCCGTCAACCTGCCGGAGGGCGGCGCGGTCTTGCATGATTATGCACGCACCGTGCATACTCAGCCGGTGAGCGCTCCCCTCTCGGTCGCCGTGGTCGGCGCGTCCGGATACGCCGGCGCCGAGCTCGTCCGGCTCCTGTCGCAGCATCCCGCGGTGCGCATCGCGGGACTGTTCGCCCGCGGTCGCCAGGACGCGCTCCTCGCCGACGAGTTTCCGCACCTCGGACCGCTCGGCCTGCGCCTGACCGACGGCCAGCCTGCGCCGGGCGATGTGGACGTCGCGTTCCTCGCCCTCCCGCACGGCCAGTCGGCCGAGCTCGCCGTGGACCTGGCGCGCGGCGGGACGACGGTCGTCGACGTCGGCTCCGACCTGCGCCTGCGCGACCCGGCCGCCTACCCCGAGTGGTACGGCTTCGAGCATCCGGCTCCCGACGCGCTGGCCGACGCGGTCTATGGCCTCACCGAGGTCGCGCGGGATCGCCTGGCGGGTGCCACGCTCATCGCGAACCCCGGCTGCTACCCGACCGCCGCGCTCCTCGCGCTCGGGCCGTTCGCGAGGGCAGGCATCCTCGCCGGCGACCTCGTCGTCGATGCGAAGTCCGGCGTGTCGGGAGCGGGACGCAGCGCCGGCGTCGACTTCCTGTACACGGAGCTCGAGGGTGGCACGAAGGCGTACGGGCTGCCGCGCCACCGCCATACCCCCGAGATCACCCAGGGCCTGGCAGCGGCCGGGGCCGATGAGATCGGCCTGACGTTCGTCCCGCACCTCATTCCGCAGGTCCGCGGCATCATCGCGACCTGCTACCTGACGCTCAGCGACGATCTTGACGATGACGCGCTGCGCGGCCTCCTCGACGACGCGTACGGCGCCGAGCCGTTCGTGCACCCGGTCGCGAAGCCGCCGTCGTCGAAGCTTGCCGCCGGCTCAAACCACGCGTTCGTGCACGCGGTGCGCAGCGGCCCGCACCGGGCGGTGGTCATCGCTGCCATCGACAACCTCGGCAAGGGTGCCGCTGGACAGGCGATCCAGAACATGAACGTCGCGCGGGGCCTGGTCGAGACGGCCGGGCTCGGCGCCGTCGGCGTGTATCCGTGAGCGTCCGGCCCATCTCCGGCGGGATCACGACGCCCCGCGGCTTCCGGGTCGCGGCTGCGCGTGCGGGCCTTCGCTCGGGCGACGGACCGGACCTCGTCCTCGTCGTCAGCGACCGCGGGCCGGTGCCCGCCGCCGCGACGTTCACGCGCAATCGTCTGCGGGCCGCACCGGTCGAGATCTCGATGCGCTCGCTGCGCGCGAGCCGGGGCCGCATCACCGCGGTCGTGGCGAACGCGGGCTGCGCGAATGCCGGGACCGGCGCGCAGGGCATCGAGGACGCGCGAGCGGTCCAGGCGCTGGCTGCGCGTCACATCGGCGTTGCGCCGCGCGCGGTGCTCACCGCCTCGACCGGCCTCATCGGCTCGCGGCTGAACGTGGATCGCATCGGTGCCGCGCTCGCGACCCTGCAGCCCGCTGCCGGACGGCGGGCGGACGCCGAGGCAGCACGGGCGATCATGACCACCGACACGCGCCCGAAGCAGGCAGCCGTCGAGGTCGATCTCGGCCGGGGGCGGATGGCCAGGCTCGGCGGCATGGCGAAGGGCTCGGGCATGATCCATCCGCAGATGGGCACGATGCTCGCGTTCATCAGCACCGATGCACCGATCTCGCCCGCCGACCTTCGCGCAACCCTGCGCTCGAGCGTCGACCGCACGTTCAACCAGGTCACCGTCGACGGCGACCCGTCGACGAACGACACCGTCCTCGTGCTCGCCAGCGGCGCAGAGGGCGGGCGCACGCTGAACGGAGCCGCGCTCGAGGCCTTCGCCGCGGGGCTCGAGTCGGTCTGTCGCTCGCTGGCGGAGCAGATTGCTGCCGACGGCGAGGGCGCAAGCCATCGGATCGACGTCGAGGTCCGCGGCGCGCATACCGACCGCGAAGCGCGGCTCACCGCACGGGCCGTGGCCGGCTCGAGCCTCGTGAAGACCGCCGTGCACGGCGCCGATCCCAACTGGGGTCGGATCGCCGCCGCTGCTGGACGAGCCGGCGGTCGATTCGACCCCGACACGCTCGTCGTGCGCCTTGGACCGGTCACCGTCTACGACGGCGCCCCGCTCCCGTACGACGAGCGAGCCGCATCGCGGGCGCTGCGCGGGAAGGTCGTCCGAATCGCGCTCGACCTCGGCATCGGTTCCGGCACCGGCATGGCATGGGGCTGCGACCTCTCCGCGGCATACGTCGCGATCAACAGCGAGTACCGGACGTGAGCCCGACGCCGGTCACGATCAAGGTGGGTGGCATCGCCGGCCAGCACGCGGCGGGCCTCGCGGTCATCGCCGCCGAGGCACCGGCGACGACGGTCGTGGTGCACGGCGGTGGCAACGAGGTCGCCGACTGGAGCACGAGGCTCGGGCTCGTTCCACGGAGCCACGACGGGCTGCGGGTGACCGATCCGGCGACGCTCGAGGTCGCCGTGGCCGTGCTCGCGGGCCTCGTGAACACCCGGCTCGTCGCCGCGTTCGGCCGGCATGGGCGCCGCGCGATCGGCCTCACCGGCGTCGATGGCGGCCTGCTCGACGTCCGGCGCCGTGACCCACGGCTCGGGGAGGTGGGCGAGGTGGTCGGTGCCGACGTCGGAGTCCTCGATCCCCTGCTTGCCCGCGGCCTCATGCCGGTCGTCGCGTCGATCGCCGCCGATGCGAACGGCGACCTCCTCAACGTCAACGCCGACGAGGCCGCCGGGTCGATCGCGGGTGCGCGCGGCGGGCTGCTGCTCCTCTGCACCGACGTGCCGGGCGTGCTGCTCGAGGACAGGCTCGTCGAGCGCCTGGACCGCGAGGCGGCCGAGGGGATGCTGGTCGACGGCAGCGCTTCCGCCGGGATGCGCCCGAAGCTGCGCGCCGCCCTGGCGGCGGTGGACGTCGGGTGCGACGTGCGCATCGTGGACGGCCGCTCGCCGGACGACCTCCGACGCGCCCTCGCCGGCGCCGCGGCTGGCACACTGGTCGCCGCATCATGACCGACGACCTTCGGACCCCACTCGCGCGACGCCAGCTCATCCGACGGCTGATCGCCACGGGCGAGATCCACTCGCAGGAGCAGATCGTCGCCGAGCTGAAACGGCAGGGCATCACGGTCACGCAAGCGACCGTGTCCCGCGACTTCGCCGAGCTCGGAATCGTGCGCGGCGTGCGCAACGGGGCGCCGGTGTACCTCGCGAGCGACGATCTTCCCGGATCTCACGACCCCGGCGCGGCCGACCGGCTGCGACGGCTGCTCCTGGACCTGCCGCTCCAGGTCGACGAGGCGGCACCGCTCCTCATCCTGAGGACGTCGCCCGGCGCCGCGAACGCGATCGCGCGCGCGGTCGACCTGCTGCCGCTTGATGGCGTCGTGGGCACCCTCGCGGGCGACGACACGATCTTCATCGCGTGCCGGGATCGCGAGGCGCTCCGCCGAGTTCGCGAGCAGTTCGAGCGCTTGCGCGCGGGTGAGGAGGTGCAGGGTGGCTAGGGCACCGACGACGCTGAGCACGGCGATCGAGCGCGAGGCGCGCGTCCACCTCCAGGTCTACGCTCGCCAGCCGATCGTCCTCGTCCGAGGCGAGGGCTGCCGCGTGTGGGACGACGCCGGCCGCTCGTACCTCGACCTCGTGGCCGGGATCGCGGTCGATGTCCTCGGGCACGCGCACCCGGCCGTGGCGGATGCGCTGAGCGCCCAGGCTCGTACCCTCCTGACGACCTCGAACCTCTACTACACCCTGCCGCAGATCGAGCTGGCGGAGGCTCTGGTCGCGCGCACGCCGTTCGACCGCGCGTTCTTCACCAACTCCGGCACGGAGGCGAACGAAGCGGCGATCAAGCTGGCGCGGCGCCACGGCCTCGAACGCGACGCGCGCGAGATCGTCTCGCTGACGGACTCGTTCCACGGGCGGACCTTCGGCTCGCTGGCGGCGACGTGGCAGCCGAAGTACCAGCAACCGTTCGCCCCACTCCCGGCGGGCTTCGTCCAGGTCGACCGGGACGACACCGATGCACTCCGCGCCGCGGTCACCCAGCGCACGGCCGCCATCCTCCTCGAGCCGATCCAGGGCGAGAGCGGCATCCATCCACTGTCGGACGACTTCCTCGTCGCAGCCCGCGAGCTGGCCGATGCGGTCGGTGCGCTGCTCATGCTCGACGAGATCCAGACCGGCATGGGTCGAACCGGAACGTTCTTCGCCTTCGAGCAGACCCCCATCGTCCCCGACGTCGTCACGGTCGCGAAGGGACTCGGTGGCGGGGTCCCGATCGGCGCGATGCTCGTGCGCGAGGACGCCGCGGCGTTCCACGTCGGCGACCACGGGACGACCCTCGGTGGCAATCCGCTGGTGTGTGCGGCAGCCATCGCGACGCTGGCCGTCATCGACGAGCAGGATCTGCTCGGCAACGCACGCGCGATGGGCGCCCGCTTCCTCGATGGCCTGCGACCGCTCATCGTTCGCGGGCTAGCGACCGATGTCCGTGGCCGCGGGCTGATGATCGGCGTCGAGACCGCCGGGCCGATCGCCCGCCGCGCGATGGCCCTCGCTCGCGACGAGCTCGGGGTCCTCGTCAATGCGACCGGCGACACGACCCTGCGCCTCGTCCCGCCGCTCGTGATCACCGCCGACGAGGTCGACGAGGCAGTAACCGCCATCGGCGAGGCGCTGGCCAGGGCTGCGGAAGAGGCGTGACCGAGACGGCGCGCACCGCGATCGTCACGGGCGCCGCAGCCGGCATCGGCCGCGCGACGGCGACGCTCTTTGCCGCGGACGGCTGGCGGGTCGTCGGCATCGACCGGGCGCCCGGGACGACGATCACCGGTGACGCCGGTGACTCCGCGGTGCTCGCCGACGCCCTCGACCGCTGCGACGGCCGCGTCGGCGCGCTGGTGTGCGCGGCCGGCATCCCTCCGTCAGGGCCGTGGGACAGCCGATCCCACTGGGATGAGGTCCTTGCCGTCGACCTGACCGCGCCGTACGAAGCCCTGCGGTGCTGCTGGCCGGGGCTCGTGGCGGGAGCCGGGTCCGCGGTCCTGGTCGGCTCGATCGTCGGGGCATCGGAAGGCTCGTTGCGCTCCCCGGCCTATGCCGCGGCGAAGGCCGGCCTCGAGGGCATCGCCCGCTCCTTCGCGGTCATCGGCGCGCCCGACGGGGTGCGCGTCAACGTCGTCGCGCCGGGAGCGATCGCGACCGACTTCGACGAGCGGCTGCTCCCGGCTGATCGACGAACTGACGTCCCGCTTGGCCGGATGGGCACGGCGGACGAGGTCGCTGCCGTCATCGGCTTCCTGGCCGGGACGGCCGCCGGGTACGTGACCGGAGCCGTCTGGACCGTCGACGGCGGGCGAAGCATCCTCTCCGGCGTCGACGCCGAGAGACTCGGACGGAATGGTTGACATCGGAAAGGATCGAGCCGTACAGTCCGCGGACCGATGTCCCACAAGTGGTTTTACGTGTAGCGGGTACGAGGCAGGCGAGCAGGGCTCGCCGGCGTAGGCACTCGTGCCCGCGGACGCAGGAAGCGAAAGCTCCTGCGTTTTTTGTTTCCCCGTTGCGGGCAGCGGGAAGAAAGGCGACAGAAAGATGATCGTGGTGATGCGTCCGACGGCAACGCGGGCGGACGTGGATGGGGTCAAGCGAGCCATCGAGGAGAACGGCCTCGAGGCGTTCCTCAGCGTCGGTGACGAGCGGACCGTCATCGGCGTGGTGGGCAGCGATCTCGAGCGCGTCAGCCACCTCGGCACGCTGCCCGGCGTCGACCAGGTCATCCGTGTCAGCTCGCCGTACAAGCTCGCGAGCATCCAGGAGCCCGGCGAGCGCACCCGGGTGCGTGTCGGGACCCTTGAGATCGGCCTGGGTACCGAGCTCGTCGTCATGGCCGGGCCGTGCGCGATCGAGTCACGCGAGCAGCTCATGGAGACGGCCCGCTGCGTGCGCCGCGAGGGCGCCCGGATCCTGCGTGGCGGCGCCTACAAGCCGCGCACCTCCCCGTACTCGTTCCAGGGCCTCGGCGTCGCCGCCCTGGAGCTGCTCGCCGAGGCGCGGGAGGCGACCGGGATGCCCGTCATCAGCGAGGTCATTGACACCGGTGACGTCGAGGCATTCGACGAGCATGTCGACATCCTCCAGGTCGGCGCGCGGAACATGCAGAACTTCGCCCTTCTGCGCGCCGTCGGCCAGAGCCGTCATCCGGTCCTGCTGAAGCGCGGGCTCTCGTCGACGATCGAGGAGTGGCTGCTGGCGGCCGAGTACGTCCTGGCCGCCGGCAACCCGAACGTCATCCTCTGCGAGCGCGGCATCCGGACGTTCGAGACCGCAACGCGGAACACGCTCGACCTCTCCGCGGTGCCGGTGCTGCGCCAGAAGACGCACCTGCCGATCGTCATCGATCCGTCGCACGGCACCGGGGCGCGGGCGCTCGTCGGGCCGATGGCGCTTGCCGGTGCCGCGGTCGGCGCCGATGGACTGCTCATCGAGGTTCACCCCGATCCCCCGGCTGCCCTTTCCGACGGCGACCAGAGCCTCTCGTTCGACGAGTTCGGCACGCTCATGGACGAGCTTCGCCGCCTCCAGTTCGTGCGCGGTGCCGGAGACGAGCGAGCGCCGATGCCGGAGCGACCGGCGCCGGCGAGCGGGATCGACGAGCTGCGCGACCGCATCGATGAGGTCGACACCCGCCTCGCCGATCTCCTGCAGGAGCGGGCCGCGCTTGCGCTCGACGTCCAGCTTCATCGCGGGCCGCACGCGCATGGCCACGACGTCCGCCGCGAGCGGGACCTCCTCGAGCGAGCGGCGAGCGCCGATGGGCCGATGTCGCCGGTCGAGCTGACGATGGTCTTCGACGCCGTCCTGCGCGCCTCGCGCTCCGTGCAGCGCCGTCATGCCCAGGCAGAGGTCCGCCGCGGGGACGTGACGGCGGCGAGCGATCGGTGACGATCGAGACGGCGGCGCCGGGTCCGACGCGGCCGGCTGCGCGCCTGCTGGGTCGCCTGAGCCTCCCCGCCGACAAGTCGATCGCCCACCGGGCGCTCATCGTGAACGCACTGGCGGGCGGTCCGGCGGTCGTGGAGGTGGACGCTCCGGGCCGCGACGTCCTCAGCACGGCGGCCTGCCTGCGGGCGCTCGGCGTGTCGGTCGAGGAGGAGCGCAGCGGGTCGCAGGCGCGCATCGCGATCGCGGGACGACCGTCCCGGAGCGCGGCGCTCGACTGCGGAAACTCCGGCACGACGATGCGCCTGCTGGCTGGCGCACTGGCCGGTCTTCCGCTGCGCGCAACCCTTGATGGCGACGCATCGCTGCGGACGCGACCGATGGAGCGCGTCGCTGACCTGCTGCGTGCCGCCGGCGTGGAGGTCACGACGACCGACGGCCGTGCTCCGCTCACCGTCGCCGGGCGCGCGAGCCTCGCGGCCGTCACCCACCGCCTGCCGGTCGCGAGCGCACAGCTGCTCGGTGCCGCCGCCCTGGCCGGCCTCGCGGCCGACGGCCCGACCCGCATCCACGCCCCCGCGGCCGTCCGTGACCATACGGAGCGGATGCTCGGCGCTGCGGGCGTCCCGATCGAGCGGGACGGACTGGTGACGACGGTCCATGGTCCTGCACGCCCTCGTCCGCTCTCGATGCGGGTGCCCGGCGACGTGTCGGCCGCGGCTCCATGGATCGTTGCCGCAGCACTGCATCCCGACGCGCAGATCACGCTCATCGACGTGGGCCTCAACCCGACGCGCACGGCTCTGCTCGACCTCGTGCGGCGGATGGGCGCTGACGTGTCGAGCGTCGCCACTGACGAGACGGGACCCGAGCCGATCGGGGAGATCCGCGTCCGGGGCGGTCGCGACCTCGGCCCGATCGAGGTCGCCGGTGCCGAGGTCGCGGCGCTCATCGACGAGCTTCCCCTGGTCGGCGTCCTCATGGCCGGAGCCAGCGGAACCTCTGAGCTACGGGACGCATCGGAGCTGCGGGTCAAGGAGTCCGACCGAATCGCGGCCACGGTCGCCGGGCTGGCGGCGATCGGCGCATCGGTCACCGAGCTGCCGGACGGCTGGCGAGTCTCGCGTGGAACGCCGCAGGAGGCACGCATCGCCACGCACGGGGACCATCGGATCGCGATCGCGTTCGCGGTCGCGGCACTGGCCGGCGTCGCATCGGCGGTGGAGCTCGACGACCCGAGCTGCGTCGCCGTCAGCTACCCGACGTTCTGGGCCGACCTGACCCGGGTCGCTTCATGAGGCGCCTGCGGCTGCTGACCGCGGGCGAGTCGCACGGCCCGGGGCTCGTCGGCGTCATCGAGGGCCTGCCGGCGGGACTGCGCGTGTCGACTCGCCGCGTCGACCTCGACCTGAAGCGGCGCCAGCACGGGTACGGCAGCGGCCGGCGCATGCAGATCGAGCGCGACCGCGTGCGGTGGATCGCCGGCATCCGCTACGGTCGCACGCTCGGGTCGCCGGTCGGCTTCGCCGTCGACAACCGCGACTGGGTCAACTGGACCGATCGGATGTCGGTCGAGCCGGTCCCGGCCGAGCGCCGTCCGAAGCCGATCACCCGAGCCCGCCCCGGACACGTCGACCTCGCCGGCGTCCTGAAGTACGGCACCGATGACGTGCGCGACGTCCTCGAGCGCGCGTCTGCACGGTCGACGGTCCCGCGCGTCGTCGCCGGCTCACTCGCCCGCCAGCTGCTGGCGGCCACGGGCGTGCGGATCTGGTCGTTCGTCGACCAGCTCGGCCCGGTGCGGGCGTATCCCGACGCGTCGGACCCGATGGCCCGCATCCCGGCCGACTGGCCCGACCGCGACCTGCGCGAGCCGTCGGCGCTCCGTTGCCCGGATCCGGAGGCCGAGGCCCTGATGGTCGCGGAGGTCGACCGCGCGAAGGAGGCCGGCGACTCCATCGGCGGCTCGTTCGTCGTCGTGGCCGAGCGCGTCCCGATCGGCATCGGCAGCTCGTCCGAGTGGGACACGCGGCTCGACGGCCTGCTGGCCGGGGCGGTCATGGCCATCCCCGGCGTGAAGGGCGTCGAGCTCGGCCTCGGCTTCGGCGTCGTCGACCGGTCTGGCTCCGCAGTCCACGACGTCGTCGCCGCCGATGACGCCGGCTGGCGGCGCGAGACGAACCGGGCCGGTGGCATCGAGGGCGGAATCAGCAACGGCGAGCCGATCGTCGTCCGGGCCGCCCAGAAGCCGGTCTCGACGCTGCGCAAGGCGCTCCCGTCGGTCGACCTGGCGACGGGCGAATCGGGCCGCGCGCACATCGAGCGCAGCGACGTTACCGTCCTCGCCCGTGCGGCGATCGTCGGCGAGGCGATGGTGGCCCTGGCGCTCGCCGACCAGCTCCTCCACTCGTTCGGCGGTGACTCGATGGCGGACCTGCGGGCCGCCGTGGCGCGGCGCCGCCGCCGCACCGAGCGCCGCCGGCCGGCATGACGGAACTCGTCGTGCTGCTCGGCCACCACATCGGCTACTCGGCCTCCCCGGCCATGCACGATGCGGCGTTCGCCGCGCTCGGCATGGATGCCCGCTACGAGCTGGCCGACGTCGCCCCGGACCGCCTGGCCGATGCCGTCGCCGCGCTTCGCGCGCCGGGACGCCTCGGAGCGAACGTGACGCAGCCGCACAAGCTGGCGGTCTGCGACCTCGTCGACGACGTCGCGCCGGAGGTGCGGCGGCTCGGTGCAGCGAACACGCTCGTGCGGCGCGGCGCCCGGCTCGCGGCCCACAACACCGACCTGCCGGCCGTGGCCGAGGAGCTCGGCGGCCTCGGCGCCGTGCGGCGGGCCGTCGTGCTCGGGAACGGCGGTGCCTCGCGCGCCGTGCAGGCCGCGCTGGCCGATGCCGGCGCCGAGGTCGCCGTCGTGGACCGCGCACGCTGGACCGAACTGCCATCACTGCTGGCCACGGCGGACCTGCTCGTGAATGCGACGCCGGTCGGCACGGAATCCGACGAGACGCCGGTCGACCCCGACCTCCTGCGGCCCGACCTCGCCGTGCTCGATCTCGTCTACCGCCCGACGCCGACCCGGCTCGTCCGCGATGCCCGGGAGCGTGGTGCGAAGGCGCAGGGCGGCGCGGGAATGCTCCTCTCGCAGGCGGTCCTGAGCTTCGAGCTGTGGACCGGCAACCGGGCGCCCGTGGCGGTCATGGCCCAAGCGCTGCGCGTCGAGCTGGGAGCCGACAGCGATGGGTGAGGCCGGCGACGGCGTCGTCCTCGTCGGGATGCCGGGCAGCGGCAAGTCGACCGTCGGGCGGCTGTTGGCTCGCGCCCTCGATCGGGAGTTCGTCGACACCGACGCCCTGTTCGAGGCGAGCCACGGATCCGCGGTCCCCGCCTACCTCGCCGAGCACGGCGAGCCGGCCTTCCGCGAGGCGGAATCGGCCGTCGTGGCGGACGCATGCCGGCGCGTCGGAGCGGTCATCGGCGTCGGAGGAGGCGCGATCATCGACCCGCTGAACCGCTGGGCACTGTGGCACCACGGCACGGTGGCGTGGCTCGACGCGCCGCCCGAGGCGCTCGTCGCCCGGCTCGAGCACGACCCGGTCGACCGGCCGACGTTCCGACCCTATTCCGCCGACCGGTTCCGAGCGGTCCTCGACGAGCGTGCGCCGTTCTACCGTGCGGCCGACGTTCGGCTCGACGCCACGCGGGCCGCGGCGGCGGTCGTTCGGGCCCTGCTGGCCGCCGAGGCCCCGCGGCCTGGCCGTCGCCTGTACGACGCCGACGTCGAGCGTCATCACCCCATCGGCCCGGCGAGGGCGCGGCTCGTGAGCGGCGTCGACCTGCCGCTGGAGGAGCTCGTCCCGCCCGGCGTGGCGGTCGTCGATCGGCGCCTGACGTTCAGCGTACCGGCGCGCGCCCGGCTCGACGTGGAAGGCGGCGAGCGCTCGAAGCGGCTGCGGCCGCTCTGGACGCTGCTGGAGTGGCTCGCCGAGCAGCGGGTGGAGCGCGGCGAGGCGCTCGTGGCGGTCGGGGGCGGGACGGTCGGCGACCTCGCCGGCACGGCCGCGGCGCTGTTCAACCGCGGGCTGCCCCTCGTCCACGTCCCGACGACGTGGCTGGCGATGGCCGACAGCGCGATCGGCGGCAAGGTAGCCGTCGACCTGGCCGGAGCGAAGAACGCGGCCGGCGCCTTCTGGCCGCCGGTGGCGGTCGTCGCCGACGTCGCACATCTGCGGACGCTCGTCCCGAGGCTCAGACGGGACGGCATGGCCGAATCGGTGAAGTCGGCGCTCATCGGCGACCCGGCGCTGTGGCGGCTGCTGGAGTCCCGCGGACGGGCCGCCCTGACCGATGACGAGGCGGCCCGCTACGCGATCGTCGAGCGCAGCGCCCGCCTGAAGCTCGGGGTCTGCGCCCGCGACCCGTTCGAGTCCGGCGAGCGGCGGACCCTCAACCTCGGCCACACCGCCGGTCACGCACTGGAGGTCGCATCCGGCTATCGGCTGCGGCACGGATCGGCGGTCGCGCTCGGGCTCCGGGTTGCCGCCGCGATCGCGGCGGCGCGCGGAGCCGATCCGGAGCTGGCGCCGCGCCTCGACGCACTCCTCCATCGGCTCGGCTTCCGTCCGCGGCTCGCCTTCGACGCCGATGCGGTCCGCAGCGCGATGCGGACCGACAAGAAGCGGGCCGACGGCCGCCAGCGCTGGATCCTGTCGCTGGAGATCGGCCGGGTCGTCGAGGCTGACGACGTCTCCGAGGCCGAGCTCACCCGCGCTCTCGAGGTGATCCGCGCATGAGCCGCGTCGCGTACCAGGGTGAGCCGGGCGCCTTCGGCGAGGAGGCGGTCATCGGCTGGTTCGGCGAGGGCGTGGAGCCGATGGGGGTCGCGACATTCTCGGCGGTCTGCGCCGCCGTCGAGTCGGGCACGGTGCACGCCGGCGTCCTGCCACTGGAGAACTCGCTGGCCGGAACGGTCGGCGACGCCCTCGACGCCCTCGCCGGCGGAACGCTGCGGGTCGTCGGCGAGGTGATGCTGCCGATCCGCCATCAGCTGCTCGTCCTCGATGGCGCCGCCCTCGAGGACGTTCGCCGCGTGAGCAGCCATTGGCAGGCGCTCGCGCAGTGCGGGCGGTTCCTTGCCGGGCACGGCTGGGAGGTCGTGCCCGCGGCCGATACGGCGGGCGCCGCACGCGAGCTCGCGGCGAGCGGCGACCGGACGACCGCGGCGATCGCGTCGCGCCGGGCGGCAGCGCGCTACGGGCTGACCGTGGCCGTTCCCGACATCCAGGACGCGGACCACAACCTCACACGGTTCGCCGTCCTCGTGGCGGATGGCGCCGCCGCGCCGGCCGAGCCGGCCGGTCCGCTTGCGCCGAGCGGCACGGAGCGAGAGACGCTCATCACGTTCGAGACCGGGCACCGGCCGGGCGACCTGCATCGCGCCCTGGGATCGCTGGCAGCGGCCGGCATCAACCTGTCGCGGATCGAGTCACGGCCATCCGGCGAGGGGCCGTGGCGATATCGGTTCCTCATCCAGGTCGCCGGCGACGCGGACGGTGAGCCGCTGCGCGGTGCGCTCGCCGGCCTGCGCGAGCACACGAGCTCGTTGCGCATCCTCGGCTCGTTCACCACCGGCGGCGAGGATCATTGACCGATGCGAATCCTCCTCCTCAACGGCCCGAACCTCGGTACGCTGGGACGGCGCGAGCCGGAGATCTACGGTTCGACGACCCTGGACGAGATCGTCAGTGCGTGCCGCGAGCACGCGTCAGGGCGTGGCGCCGAGCTCGTCGACCTCCAGTCGAACCACGAGGGCGCCCTCATCGATCGGCTGGAGGCGGGCGGCTTCGACGCGGTGGTCTGCAACTTCGGCGCGCTCTCGCACACGAGCTACGCCCTGCACGACGCGCTCGTCGCCGCCGCCCGTCCCGCGGTCGAGGTGCACATCAGCGACATCACCGCGCGCGAACCGTGGCGCCGCGTGTCGGTGACCGCGCCCGCGACGCGGCACCAGGTCGTCGGCCGGGGCTGGCGCGGCTACCTCGAGGCGATCGACTGGCTCACCGAATCGAGCTCCTAGGCTCGCCTGTGTCCCGGCCTGCGTCAGGACACGGCACGTGCCGCTACTGGCTGGCCCTGAGCGTGTCGATCCGAGGAGGGTGCGTCGCCTCGTAGGCGGCGATCTCGGGCTCGAGACCGAGCAGGTACCCGAGCTCGTCGGTGCCGTCGAGGATCATGCGCCGCGCGAACGCGTCGATCACGAACCCGATCGCGGTCCGGTCCGGCAGCCGCAGCTCCTGCCCCTCCAGGTCGACGGTCAGCGTCGCGGCGGGATCGGCCTCGACGAGGCGGAACAGGGCGGCCAGCTCGCCGGGCGGGACCGCAACCGGCAGCAGGCCGTTCTTCAGCGCGTTGTTGCGGAAGATGTCCGCGAAGCTGCTGCTCACCACCGCTCGGATCCCCCACCCCATGAGGGCCCACGGCGCGTGCTCGCGCGACGAGCCGCAGCCGAAGTTGTCGCCGGCGAGGAGGATCGAGCGGCCGGCCATGTCGGGCCGGTTGAGGACGAACGCCGGATCGGGACTGCCGTCGTCCCGATAGCGCCAGTCGCAGAACAGCTGGTCGCCGAGGCCCGCCCGGTTCACCGTCTTGAGGAAGCGTGCCGGGATGATCTGGTCGGTGTCGACGTTCGCGCGCGGCAGCGGCACGATCGCGGACGTGAGCGTGACGAACTTCTCGCGCGTCACAGCAGGGCCCTCGGGTCGGACAGCCGCCCGGTGACGGCCGAGGCCACCGCCGTGAGGGGCGAGGCGAGGAACGTGCGGCCGCCCTTGCCCTGGCGACCCTCGAAGTTACGGTTCGAGGTGCTGACGCAGTACTGGCCCGGCTGGAGCTCGTCGCCGTTCATCGCAATGCACATGCTGCATCCAGCCTCGCGCCACTCGGCCCCTGCGTCGCGGAAGGCCGACGCCAGCCCTTCCGCCTCGGCCTGACGCTTCACGTCGGTCGAGCCGGGCACGACCATCATCCGCACCCCGTCGGCGACGTGACGGCCGCGGAGCAGGCGCGCCGCCTCGCGCAGGTCGCTGATCCGCGAGTTGGTGCAGGAGCCCACGAAGACGACGTCGATCGGGCGGCCGAGGATCGGCTCGCCGGGCGTCAGCGCCATGTACGCCAGCGCGGAGCGCAGCGCGTCGCGATCGGCCGCGTCCGCCAGGCGATCGGGGTCCGGGATGCGCTCGGTGATCGGGAAGCCCATGCCCGGGTTCGTGCCGTAGGTCACCATCGGCGCGAGCTCGCCCGCGTCGAACGCGATCGAATGGTCGAACGCGGCGCCGTCATCGGTCGGCAGGCGGAGCCAGCGCTCCATGGCCGCCTCCCAGTCCGCCCCGCTCGGCGCGTGCGGGCGTCCGCGAACATACGCGAACGTCACCTCGTCGGGGGCGACGAGGCCGGCGCGCGCACCGCCTTCGATGCTCATGTTGCAGATCGTCATCCGGCCCTCCATCTCGAGCGCGCGGATGGCGCTCCCGCGGTACTCGAGGACGTGCCCGGTGGCGCCGCCGATCCCGATTCGGCTGAGCAGCGACAGGATGATGTCCTTGGCCGTCACGCCCGGATGGAGCGTGCCGTCGACCCGCACCTCGAACGTCTTCGGCCGCCGCTGGATGAGCGACTGGGTGGCGAGGACGTGCTCGACCTCCGTCGTGCCGATGCCGAACGCGAGCGCACCGAACGCGCCGTGCGTGGGCGTGTGCGAGTCGCCGCACACGATCGTCATGCCCGGCTGTGTCAGGCCCAGCTCGGGACCGATGACGTGGACGATCCCCTGGTGAGGCGAGCCGATGCCGTGGAGCGGGATCCCGAACTCGCGCGCGTTCTCCTCCATCCGCCTCACCTGGGTCGCTGCGATCGGATCCACGATCGGCAGCGAGCGGTCGGTCGTCGGGATCGAGTGGTCGAGCGTCGCGACCGTCTGTCCAGGCCGCCGGACCCCGAGGCCGCGCTCCCGCAGGCCGTCGAATGCCTGCGGGCTCGTGACCTCGTGGACCAGGTGGAGGTCGATCCCGAGAACGTCGGGTCCGCCGCCCGTGCCGCGCACGACGACGTGTTCGTCCCAGATCTTCTCGACGATCGTGCGCGGGCGTCCCGCAGCGGAGGTCGTGCTTCCCATCGGTGCCTGCGACCCTAGTCGATCCGTCAAGTGGGCCATCCGCTCACGCTCGGACAGGTCGCCTATAGTCCCGCCCATGGCCGAGCTGGATCTCGACACCGCCCCCTACGACCCTCGCGAGCATTCGCGCGTGCTCCTCGATGGGCCCGATCGCGCCGCCGCGCGCGCGATGCTCAAAGCCATCGGCTTCACCGACGAGGACCTCTCGAGGCCGATCATCGGTGTCGGGACGACGTGGATCGAGACGATGCCATGCAACTACAACCAGCGTGAGCTCGCGGAGCGGGTGAAGGCCGGCGTCCGTGCGGCGGGTGGCACGCCGATGGAGTTCAACACGATCGCCGTCTCCGACGGCGTCAGCATGGGCACCGAAGGGATGAAGGCGTCCCTCGTCAGCCGCGAGGTGATCGCCGACTCGATCGAGCTCGTCGCTCGCGGCCACCTGTTCGACGGGCTCGTCTGCATCGTCGGCTGCGACAAGACGCTTCCGGGCGCCACGATGGCGCTCGCCCGCCTGGACCTGCCCGGCCTGGCGCTGTACGGCGGCACGATCAATCCCGGCGTCCTGCGGGGGAAGCGCGACGCGACCGTCGTCACCGTGTTCGAGGCGATCGGGGCGTACCGAGCCGGGAAGATCACCCTCGACGAGCTGCGCGAGATCGAGGACCTCGCGTGCCCCGGACCGGGCGCGTGCGGCGGCCAGTTCACGGCCAACACGATGAGCACCGCGCTCGAGTTCCTTGGCATCAGTCCCGGTGGGCTGAACGGCATCCCGGCCACGGACCCGGCAAAGCTCGACGCCGCGGACCGAGCCGGCCGGCTCGTGATGGAACTCGTCAATGGCGGGGTCCGCCCGTCGCAGATCATGACGCGGCCGGCGATCGACAACGCGATCGCCTCGATCGCGGCGACCGGCGGCTCGACGAACGGGGTCCTCCACCTCCTGGCGATCGCGCACGAGCTCGGTATCCCGCTCGGGCTCGAGGACTTCGACCGCATCGCGGAGCGGACACCGATCGTCGCGTCGCTGATGCCCGGCGGCCGGTACACCGCCCTCGACATCCACGAGGCGGGCGGCGTGGGCCTCGTGGCCCGCGAGCTGCTCAAGCGCGGCCTCATCGACGGGTCCACCCCGAACGTCGACGGGCGGTCACTGGCCGAGATCGCGAGTGCGGCCGTCGAGACGCCCGGCCAGGAGGTCGTCGTGTCGATCGACCACCCGATCAAGCCCACGGGCGGACTTGCCATCCTGCGCGGCAGCCTGGCACCGGACGGCTGCGTCATCAAGCTGGCCGGCCATGAGACGCGCTACTTTCGCGGTCCGGCGCGGGTATTCGACACCGAGACCGCGTGCTTCGACGCGGTGCGCGCGCAGCGGATCGGCCCCGGCGACGTCGTCGTCATCCGCTACGAGGGCCCGGTGGGTGGCCCGGGGATGCAGGAGATGCTGTCGGTCACCGCCGCGCTCGTCGGAGAGGGTCTCGGCGCCGACGTTGCGCTCATCACCGACGGCCGGTTCAGCGGCGGGACCCACGGGCTGATGATCGGGCACGTCGCGCCGGAGGCGGCCCTCGGCGGGCCGCTCGCCCTCGTGGAGGAAGGAGACGAGGTCGTCATCGACGTCGACAACCGCCAGATGGACCTTGTCGTCGACGACGCCGAGCTCGAGCGGCGGCGAGCGGCCTGGACGGCTCCCGAGCCGCGCTACACCGGCGGCGTGCTGGCAAAGTACGCGGCCCTCGTGTCGCCGGCATCCGAGGGAGCCGTCACGACCGGGCTGAGGCTCCGCCGGGCGCTCGACCGTCAACCATGAGGACAACGGAATCCGACGGATTCCGACGGCGATGACGCGATTTCGCCGATCTCGACCCCCGGTTCACGCAGGATTCGGCGTTGGGGTTGACAGCGCTGCTAGCGTTCCGGCCATGTCCATCGAGCGCGGCCACGCGGCCGCCGATCCGAGCAGCACGCCGATCGCCATCGGTGGCCTCGGATTGCTCGTAATCGCGATTCTTCGGCTCGTCATCCTCCTTGGATGGCGGGATGGAGGCCGCGCGACGGACTAGCCGACAGGCGCCAACGCAGCGAGAACCCAGTCCCGCCAGCCAACAGGCCGGCGGGATTCTTCACGTAACGGAAGGACTTCGATTTCGTGACCGCCCTGAGACTCCCGGCCGAACCCCGCGAGCCGTCGCGACGCGTCGCCCCGCGCACCGGCGCTCGCGCCGTGTGCGAGGCCCTCGTGCGCGAGGGCGTAACCACGATCTTCGGCTACCCGGGCGGCACGGTCCTGCCGATCTACGACGTGCTGCGCGAGTTCCCGCTCAGGCACATCCTCGTCCGACACGAGCAGGGCGGCGCCCACGCGGCTGATGGCTTCAGCCGCGTGACGCAGGGCGTGGGCGTCGCGATGGCGACGAGCGGCCCCGGCGCCATCAATCTCGTCATCGGCCTGGCGACGGCGATGATGGACTCGGTCCCGATCGTCGCGATCACGGGCAACGTCCCGCGCGCCCTGCTCGGCAAGGACGCGTTCCAGGAGACCGACATCGTCGGAATCGCCCAGCCGGTGACGAAGTACGCGACGGTGGTCATGGACCCCGACGAAGTCCCCCTCGCGGTCGCCGAGGCGTTCGAGATCGCTCGCAGCGGGCGCCCTGGGCCGGTCCTCCTCGACTTCCCGAAGGACGTCCTCCAGATCGAGACCGACGCTCCGTACCCGGAGCCATTCGAGCTGCGCCTGCCGGGCCTCCTGCGTCCGCTGCGGGGCGACGTCGCCGAGGCAGAAGAGCTGGCCGGCATGATCGCCGACGCCGAGCGACCGCTGATCCTCGCCGGCCATGGGGTCCAGATCAGCGCCGCGACCGAGCTGCTCGTCGAGGTCGCCGAGCGGGCCGAGATCCCGGTCGCGCACACGCTGCTCGGCATCGGCAACATCGACGAGGCGCATCGGCTGTCGGCGGGCTACGCCGGCATGCACGGCTGGATGCACGCCAACAAGGCCATCCAGCAATGCGACCTGCTGATCGGCATCGGCTGCCGCTACGACGATCGGATCACCGGGAAGACGAGCACGTTCGCGCCGAACGCACGAATCGTCCACGTTGACGTCGATCGCTCCGAGATCGGCAAGAACGTTCGCACCGATCTCGGGATCGTCGCCGATGCGGGCGACCTCCTAGCCTCGCTCCTTCGCCACCTGCCGAAGTCCCAGCCACGCATCGCCTGGCTCGAGCAGCTGGCGAGCTGGCGAGAACGCAGCGAGGCGCGTTCCTGGCACGGCTCCGGGGCGTGGCGTGAGGGCCGGCTGTCTGCCGACTACGTCGTCGCCCGCATCGGTGAAGCGACCGGCCACGAGGCCACGCTGGTCAGCGACGTCGGCCAGAACCAGATGTGGGCGGCCCGCTATTTCGGCTTCCGCCACCCGTACCGTCATCTCAGCTCCGGCGGCCTGGGCACGATGGGCTACAGCGTCCCGGCGGGAATGGGTGCCGCGCTCGGCGCGCCGGAGCGCGAGACGTGGGCGATCACCGGCGACGGCGGCTTCCAGATGACGATGCAGGAGCTCGCGACGCTGGTGCAGGACCAGATCCCGCTGCGGATCGCGGTCCTGAACAACCACCGCCTCGGGATGATCCGGCAGTGGCAGGAGATCATCTACGACGAGAACTACCATTCGGCCGAGCTGATCGGTCCCGACCTCGTCCGCCTCTGCAGCGCGTACGGGATCCCGGCCTGGCGCGCGCGACGGCCGGAGGAGGTCGACGAGGTCATCGCGCGGGCGCGCGAGGTTCCCGGGCCGGCGCTCATCGACTTCCACCTCGACGAGGCGCAGAACGTCTACCCGATGATGCTCCCCGGCAAGGGGCTGTCGGAGATGGTCGAGGGGTCCGCCGAGTGAGCGTTTCCACCGCCCGCCCCATCACCATACCGGCCGGGGAGCCGGACGCCGTCCAGGGCCGTCACGTCGTCTGTGCCCTCGTCGTCGACCGGCCCGGGACGCTGAGCCGCGTCGCGGGGCTGCTCCGTGCGCGGAGCTTCAACATCGAGTCGCTCACCGTCGGCGCGACCCACGAGCCGGGTCGGTCCTGGATGACGATCGTGCTGCGCGGCGACGAGGGTCACCTGCGCCAGGTGCTCTCTCAGCTCCAGCGGCTCATCGACGTCCTCGAGGTGACCGACCTGGCGCACGGTCCACATCTCGAGCTCGAGCTCGCGCTCGTCGAGCTCGATGCGCCCGGCGACCCCGATGCCGAACGTGCGCTGCGGTCGGCGATCGCCGCGGGCGGCGGCGAGCCGCTGACGACGGACTCGGGGACCTGGCGCGTGCGCCTGACGGCCCCGCCGGACCTGCTGGACCGGACCCTCGACGTGCTGCGCGCCTTCGGTCTCCGCCGCCTCGTGCGCGCCGGGGCCGTGGCAATGACGACCCAACCCCCCACCACTTCAGATGGAGCGACCTCATGACCAAGCTCATCTACGACGCCGACATCGACGGCGGTGCGCTCGAGGGGCAGCGCGTGGCCGTGATCGGTTACGGCAGCCAGGGCGAGGCGCACGCTCGCAACCTCGCCGAGTCGGGCATCGACGTCGTCGTCGGCCTGCGACCGGACTCGCCATCGGCCGAGCGGGCGAGGGGCGCCGGCCTGCGCGTGACCGATGCCGCCGCCGCGACCGCCGACGCCAACGTCGTGATGATGCTCGTTCCAGATACCGCCGCGCCATCGGTCTATCGCGCGGACGTCGAGCCGAACCTGCGCGACGGGACGCTGCTGATGTTCGCCCACGGCTTCAACATCCACTTCGGCGAGATCGACCCGCCGGGCGGGATCGACGTCGGGATGGTCGCGCCGAAGGGCCCCGGCCACCTCGTACGCCGTCTCTACGAGGGCGGCGGAGGCGTCCCCGCGCTGTATGCCGTCCATCGTGACGCGACGGGCTCGGCGCGGTCACGCACGCTTGCCTACGCCCGTGGCATTGGCGCCGCCCGAGCCGGCGTCCTCGAGACGACGTTCGCCGAAGAGACGGAGACGGATCTGTTCGGCGAGCAGGCTGTGCTGTGCGGTGGCGTGACGGCACTCGTCCAGGCCGGCTTCGACACACTCGTGGATGCCGGCTACCAGCCGGAGCTCGCCTACTTCGAGACCATGCACGAGCTGAAGCTGATCGTCGACCTCATGTACCAGGGCGGGCTGTCCTACATGCGGTACTCGATCAGCGACACGGCCGAGTTCGGCGACTACGTGTCGGGCCGGCGCATCGTCGACGAGCGGACGCGCGCCGAGATGCGCCAGATCCTGTCCGAGATCCAGGATGGGTCGTTCGCGCGGCGCTGGATCGACGAGGGCCGGCGCGGGGCGCCTGAATTCCGGCGCCTGCGGGCCGAGGGCGCCGCCTCGCGAATCGAGTCCGTCGGCGCGGGGCTGCGCGCCCACATGCCATTCATCGACCCGCGCTCCGCCCCCGAGGGGTGGACATCTGGCGAGCGCGCCAAGGCCGAGGCCGTGCCCGGCGAAGGGGTCGCCTGAATGCCGCGACGGATCCGGGTCTTCGACACCACCCTGCGCGACGGCGAGCAGACGCCGGGGGCCTCGCTGACGGTCGACGAGAAGGTCAGCGTCGCACGCCAGCTGGCCCGCCTGCGCGTCGACGTCATCGAGGCCGGCTTCCCGGCCGCCTCGCCCGGCGAGGTGGAGGCGGTCAAGCGGATCGCGACCGAGGTCGGTGGCACGGCCGACGGTCCCGCGATCGCCGCGCTCGCCCGATGCGTCCCGGCGGACGTGACCGTCGCCGCGGCTGCGCTCGAGCCGGCTCGCCGCCGGCAGCTCCACGTCTTCATCGCCACGAGCGACATCCACATCACCCACAAGCTGCGGAGCACGCGCGAGGACGTCCTCGAGCGGATCCGCACCTGCGTCCGGCAGGCACGACGCCTCGTCGGGCCGGACCACGACGTCGAGTTCAGCGCCGAGGATGCGTCGCGGACGGAGCCCGACTTCCTGATGACGGCGTTCGCGGTGGCCGTCGAGGCGGGCGCATCGGTCATCAACGTCCCCGACACGGTCGGCTATGCCGAGCCGAAGGAGTACGGCGCCCTCGTCCGCCAGGTCGTGAAGCTCGTCGGCCGGCGGGGAATCGTCAGCACCCATTGCCACAACGACCTCGGCCTGGCCACGGCGAACACGCTGGCCGGTATCCAGGCCGGTGCGCGCCAGGTCGAGGTCACGATGAACGGCCTCGGCGAACGCGCCGGCAACGCCTCGCTCGAGGAGGTCGTCATGACCCTTCGAACGCGCCCTGGCCAGTATCGCGGCGCGACGACCGGGATCGCGACCGAGCAGCTGAGCGCCACGAGCCGGCTGGTCAGCTACCTCACGGGCATCGTCGTGCAACCGAACAAGAGCGTCGTCGGCAGCAATGCCTTTGCCCACGAGTCGGGCATCCACCAGGACGGGTTCCTGAAGAACCCGCTGACCTACGAGATCATGACGCCCGAATCGGTCGGCCTCTCCGGCTCGTCGTTGACGCTCGGGAAGCTGTCGGGTCGAGCCGGGTTCGATGAGCGGCTGCGCCGGCTCGGGATCCACGTCGAGCCGGAGGAGCTCGATCGCCTGTACTCCGAGGCCATCGCGCTCGCCGACCGAAAGAAGCAGGTCACCGATGCGGACCTGCTTGCCCTCGCGGAGCTGCGTGCCGACCCGGTGCCGCGCCTCGTCGAGCTCGAGCACTGGGCGACCGCCTCCCGCCAGGGCGAGTCGAGCAGCGGCAACGTGTCGTTGTTTTTCGGTGGCCAGACGTTCCGCGCGTTCTCGGGCGGAAACGGCCCGGTCGACGCCCTTCTCTCGGCGGTTGACAATGCCCTCGAACAGATCATCGGCGGCCGTCCACAGCTCGTCGACTACGCGCTTCGCAGCGTCGGCTCCGGCGAGGACGCCCAGGGCGAGGCGACCGTGAAGATCGCGGGTCCGGCCGGCGACGCCGAGGTCCCGCGCGTCTTCACCGGCCACGGCCTCTCGACGAATGTCGTCGAGGCGAGCCTCCGCGCCTACCTGTCGGCAATGAACAAGCTGCTCGCGGACCACGATGCAGTCACGGCGACGATGAGCGCGGAGAAGCCGGCATGACCTCGTACCGGGTTGTCCTGCTCGCGGGCGACGGCATCGGTCCGGAGGTCTGTGGCGTGGCGCGCACGTGCGTCGATGCCCTTGGCCGTCGCTTCGACTACGACGTGACCTGGCTCGAGGCGCCCGTCGGTGGGGCCGCGATCGACGCCCACGCCACGCCACTGCCCGAGGACACGCTTGCCGCCTGCCGCGATGCCGACGCCGTGCTGCTCGGCGCCATCGGCGGGCCGAAGTGGGACGACCCGACGGCGGCCGTGCGCCCCGAGGACGCGCTGCTGCGCCTCCGCTCCGAGCTCCAGCTGTTCGCGAACCTGCGGCCGGTCCGCGCGCACGACGCGCTCAGCGAGTCCTCGCCGCTCCGCGCCGAGGTTCGTCGTGGCGCCGACCTGCTGATCGTTCGCGAGCTCACGGGAGGCCTGTACTTCGGGCGGCCCCAGGGTCGCCTGGAGGTGGACGGGCAGGCGGCAGCGGTCGACACGCTGCGCTACACGCGGCCGGAGATCGAGCGGATCGTCGAGCTTGCCTTCGAGCTCGCGACGGACCGGCGAGGCCACGTGACGAGTGTCGACAAGGCCAACGTCCTCGCCAGCAGCCGCCTGTGGCGAGAGGTCGTCGACGAAGTCGCGCAACGCCACCCGGACGTCGAGGTCGAGCACGCCCTCGTCGACTCGACGGCCTACCTGCTGATGGCCGATCCCGGCCGCTTCGACGTCATCGTCACCGAGAACCTGTTCGGCGACATCCTGTCCGACGAGGCGGCGGCGATCGCCGGATCGCTCGGGCTCCTGCCCTCGGCGTCGCTTGGAGCACGGTCGACGGCTCACGGACGCTTCGGGATGTACGAGCCGGTCCACGGCAGCGCCCCGCAGATCGCGGGCCGCGGCATCGCCAACCCGCTCGCGACCGTGGCCAGCGCGGCGATGATGCTGAAGCTCTCGTTCGGCGAGACCGAGGCCGGCGACGTCCTCGAGGCGGCCACGCTCCTGACGATCGACGCGGGTCCACGCACGCCCGACCTCGGCGGAACGGCGACGTCCGCGGACGTCGCGGGCTTCCTCCTGGAGCAGCTTGGCGCGCCGGCCGGAGTGGCCGCATGAGCGGGCCGGTGCTCCTGTACGACACGACCCTTCGCGACGGGACGCAGCGCGAGGGCATGGTCCTGAGCCTGGCGGACAAGCTGAAGATCGCCCGCCGGCTAGACGAGGCCGGCTTCCCCTATGTCGAGGGTGGGTGGCCCGGGTCGAACCCGAAGGACATCGAGTTCTTCGCCGCCGCACGGGCGATGACATTCCGCCACGCCCGACTCGCGGCGTTCGGATCGACGCGCCACCGCGCGAACCGGGTCGAGGACGACCCGAACATCCGCGCCCTCATCGACGCGGAGACGCCGGTCACGACGATCTTCGGGAAGAGCTGGCTGCTCCACGTGACCGAGGTGCTCGGCGCCACGCCCGAGGAGAACCTCGCGATGATCGGTGAGTCGGTCGCGCACCTGGCCGCGGCGGGTCGCGAGGTCGTGTACGACGCCGAGCACTTCTTCGACGGCTACAAGGCCGACGCGGCCTATGCCCTGGCGACGCTGCGCGTGGCGGTCGACGCCGGCGCGACGACGGTCGTCCTCTGTGACACCAACGGCGGCTGCCTCACCGATGAGGTGGTCGCGATGACGCGGAGCGTGGCTCCCGAGCTCGCCGAGGAGGGTCGCGCGGCGCTCGGCATCCACGTTCACGATGACGCGGGCCTGGCGGTGGCAAACTCCCTCGCCGCCGTCCAGGCCGGCGCCACCCACGTCCAGGGCACGATCAACGGCTATGGCGAGCGATGTGGCAATGCGAACCTCGTGACGATCTGGGCCAACCTGGCGCTGAAGGTCGGCCTCCCGACCGTGCCCGCGGGCGACGACCTCTCCCACCTCCCCGATCTCGCGCACTTCGTCGCGGAGATGTCGAACATCGCCCCGGACGCGCACGCGCCGTACGTCGGCACGAGCGCGTTCGCGCACAAGGGCGGGGTCCACGGAGCCGCCACCGTCCGCGTCGATCGCGCGTACCAGCACATCGATCCCGCGCTCGTCGGCGGCACGTCGCGGCTCGTCGTCAGTGAGCTCGGGGGCCGCGCCAACGCCGCCTGGCGCGTGCGCCAGCTTGGACCGCTCGCGGCCGAGGGAATCGACGCGGCCGAGCTCTCGCGCCTCGTGAAGCAGCTGGAGTCCGAGGGCGCGAGCTTCGAGGGGGCCGACGCGTCGTTCGCCGTCCTCGTTCGCCGGCATCGGCCCGGCTACGCTGCCCCGTTCCGCATCGTCGACTTCACCACGATCGTCGAGCGCCGCAACGGGTCCGGGTCCCGAGCCGAGGCAAGCGTCAAGGTCGAGGTCGACGGCGAGATGCTGCACACCGCGGCCGACGGCAACGGGCCGGTCAACGCGCTGGACCTGGCACTCCGGAAGGCGCTCGTGGCCTTCTACCCGGCGCTGGACGGCGTGCACCTCGTCGACTACAAGGTCCGGATCCTCGACGGCGAGGCCGCGACGGCCGCACGCACGCGGGTGATCATCGAGACCGGCCACGCATCGGGCACGTGGATCACCGCTGGCGCCGACGCGAACATCATCGCCGCCTCGATGGCCGCGCTCCACGACTCCTTCGAGTACGCGATCTGGACCCTCGACGCCCAGCCGGAGCGTCGCGACGAGCTCGCGTCGTCGCGGGCGGCGGTCCCCGTGCCGCAGCCGACGGCGGAGGCATCGTGACCGCCGTCGAGCCGATCCTGCCGACGAGTGCCGACCTTGACGGCCGGAGGCCGGCGCTCGGGGCATGGGCCTACTTCCGCGGTGACGTCGTGCCGTTCGGATCGGCGCAGCTCAGCCTGGCCACCCACGCGCTCAACTACGGCACATCGGTGTTCGAAGGCATCCGCGCCTATCGACAGCACGATGGCAGCCTCGCCCTCCTGTTCGCGGTCGAGCACTACGAACGGCTCCTTCGCAACGCGCGACTCCTCCGCGCGACAGTCCCCGAGTCGGCATCCAGCCTCGTCGAAATCACCTGCGAGCTCCTCCGCCGCAACGAGCATCCCGGCGACGTCTACGTCCGGCCGCTCGTCTACAAGGCGGCGCACTCGATCCGCGTGCAGCTCAGCAACCTCGACGATCGCGTGGCGATCTTCACGATGGCGCTGGGCGACTACCTCCCGACCGGCGGGATCCGGGTGACTGTCTCGAGCTGGCAGCGCGTCTCCGACAACGCGATCCCGGCTCGCGGCAAGATCGCGGGCTCGTACGTGAACGCCGCACAGGCAACGGAGGACGCGCATGCCGGCGGCTACGACGACGCGATTCTCCTCACTGCGGACGGTCACGTCGCCGAGGCGTCGGCGGCCAACGTGTTCGTCGTCTTCGGGCGCGAGATCGCCACGCCGCCGCTCGTCGACGACGTGCTGCCCGGCATCACGCGCGACGCCATCCTCCAGATCGCGGGGGATGCCGGCTACGCCGTCTCCGAGCGCCGGATCGACCGATCCGAGCTGTACCTGGCCGACGAGGTGTTCCTCACCGGCACCGGAGCCCAGGTTGCACCGGTCGCGTCGATCGACGACCGACCCGTCGGCAACCCGTCCTTCCCCGTCTCCCTTGACCTCCAGGCGCGGTACTTCGAGGCGGTGCGAGGCACCGCCCCTCAGTACGCGCATTGGCTCACCCGAATCCAGCAGGAGTCTCCCTCATGACGTTGTCACCGATGAACCGCCTGCCCGACCCGATCGCCGACGTGACGGTCGAGCGATGGGCAGCCAGCAGCGGCAGCGAACGGCCCAGCCGCGCGAACGTGATCCTCCGTGGCGGCGGCCACCGCTGGCGAGCCAACGCCGACGGCAACGGCGCGATCGACGCGCTGCTGCGCGCCGTCGACAATGCCCTCGCGCCACTCCTCGCGCCGGGAATCGTCCTCACCTCTTACGACGTCCACGCCACCGGGGTCGGCCACGAGGCGAAGGCGACGATCACGGTCGGCGTCCGGCGAAGCGACGCATCCGACGGGCCGATCTATCCGGGTCGCGCGGTCGACGACAGTGTCCTGCAGGCAAGCCTCGATGCCTACGTCGACGCGATCAACACGCTCGTCCGTGACGAGGAGCTCGACCTCGCCGCCGCCCGTCCCTCACCGGGCGGCACGGCAACGCACGACTCGGACCCTGAGCATCGATCCGGCACGAAGGACCGGATCATGTCGGCATACAACAGCTGAGACCGCAGCACCCTGCGCCGGTCAATCCACTGAGCTAGCAGGCCGCCCCGACCCCGAGCCTGCCCATATCATTTCGCGCATGGATGACGCCGACATCGGCGAGCGTCGGCCACGCTGGCGACCTCCCGCGTGGGCCCGCGACTGGACGGTCTGGATTCCGTTCATCGGGACGATCCTCGTCGCGGTTGCGTGGGGCTGGGAGACCGGCCCGGTCGTGGTCGGAGTCGTCGCCGTGCTGCTGGCCGCATCGGTCCTGGCTGCGGTTCACCATGCCGAAGTCGTTGCGCATCGGGTCGGCGAGCCGTACGGGTCGCTCGTGCTTGCCGTCGCCGTGACCGTCATCGAGGTGGCGCTGATCGTGACGCTGATGGTGACGGGCGGGCCGACGACCGCCTCGCTCGCCCGAGACACGGTCTTCGCCGCGGTGATGATCACGTGCAACGGCATCCTCGGCGTGTCCGTGCTGATCGGCGCCCTCCGCCGGCACGTCGCGACCTTCAACGCTGAAGGTGCGGCGACCGCGCTCGCGACGATCGCGACGCTCGCCACCCTCACGCTCGTGCTCCCGAGCTTCACGACGACCACCCCCGGTCCCGAATTCTCACCGGCTCAGCTCGCGTTCGCGGCCATCGCGTCGATCGTGCTCTACGCGTCGTTCGTCATCGTCCAGACGGTCCGCCATCGGGACTTCTTCGTGCCCGAGGCCGATGCCGCCGATGACGCCGATCCGCCATCGGACCCACGAGCCTTCGCCAGCCTGGGACTCCTGCTCGTGGCCCTCGTCGCGGTCGTCGGGCTGGCCAAGATCGCGTCACCCGCGATCGAGGACGGCGTGAGCGCGATCGGCGCGCCGGCGTCCGCCGTGGGCGTCGTCATCGCCCTGCTCGTGCTGCTGCCGGAGTCGCTCGCGGCCGTTCGCAACGCCCGGCGCGACCGGGTCCAGAGCTCGCTCAACCTGGCCTTCGGGTCGGCAATCGCAAGCATTGGCCTGACCGTCCCGGCCGTCGCGGTCGCGTCGATCTGGCTCACCGGGCCGCTCGTGCTCGGCCTCGAGCCGACGCAGCTCGTGCTCCTTGCGATCACCGTCGTGCTGGCTGCGCTGACCGTCCTGCCCGGCCGGGCGACGGTGCAGGAGGGCGCCGTCCACCTCGTCCTGCTTGGCGCGTTCCTCGTCCTCGCCGTCTACCCCTGAGCGGACGCGCGTCGGCGCGCGGCCTGCTCTGCGAGGAGCGCCCGTAGCGCGGGGCGGGCGACGTCGTCGAGCGAGCGGCACTTCACATGGCGGATGCGCTTGCCGGTGCCCTCGACGATCCCCGCCGGGTCTGGCAGCAGCGCGCCGTCGGCGAGCTGGACGTTCACGTGGGCGGCATGCGGGATCAGCCCGACCGCGAAGCCGCTCATCCGAACGCCGCCGGGCGGCCCGAAGCCCCAGGCCAGGACCCGGTCGGGCAGGTCGACCTGCTCTTGCGCGTCGGGCATGACCTCGCGCGCGAGCGCGCGCAGGGCGCCGAAGATGTCACGAATCTGGGGCGACTGCGGCTCGAGGAGGGTGGCGAGGTCCGCATCGGTCATGACCGATGCAGGCTAGCAGCCTAGACCGATGTCGCCCCGCGCCGGCGGTCGCCACCCGTGCGGCGGCCACGACCCCGTCGTCGATCCCACACACGACGGCGGTCGGTGCCCGCGCGCCGGTCGGTGACGATCTCGGTGGCTTCACTGATCGGGGCCGGTGCGCGGAAACCTCGGCTCATGCGTGCCAGCGCGATCTCGTTCGAGGCGGACAGGGCTCGGTTCAGGCTCTCGGCGCCGAGTCGCAGCACTGACCGCCGACGCACGAGCAACGCGTAGAGGACGGTGGCGATGATGAGGCCGATGAGGCCGAGGAGCTCGGGCATCCAGACAACCTTCCGTGCGGGCAGCGATACGGTGTCCACAGCATCGCGATCGTGGGGCCCACCGCGCCATCCCCCAAAAGTCCCGCTCGGCGGGCATTCACCACAGGGCCAGGCCGGTCGCCTCGTCCGGGTGGCGCACGAGCTCGACGCCGGTGATCTCGCGGATCATCACCTCGGCGGCGAAGACCTCGCAGCCGCGCAGCAGGTGGCCGCCGACGCAGGCACCGGAGGCATCGGCGAAGGTGGCGTGCGCGTGGAGAAACGGGCGGTCGTCGCGCATGCTGACGTTTCCGGTGAAGCCGACGACCTCGTGGTGGGTCTCCGACGACAGCTCGAGATAGCGGTGATCGCCCTGCTCGTAGTACGCGTACGCGGCCCGGCGCACGGCACCGATGACGGTCACCTGCGCCGCCAGCACGCCCTGCTCCGCGCAGTAGCGCTCGATCTCCTCGACGAGGTCGCTCCCCGTCTCGAGCCGGCCGACGAACCCGCGGCCGGCGCTGAGCTGCTGAAATCCGGGTGGCATCTGGGACTGGCTCCTTATTCGAAGTGCTTGAGGCTCGGCACGATCGGCTGCGACGCCGCCACCCGTGCCGGATAGAGACCCGCCAGGGCGGCGATGCCCGTCCCGGCCAGCACGACCGCGACGAGCAGCGGCCACGGCAGCCGCAGGCCGGCGTTCAGGTCGGTCGAGACGCCGCCGCCGACGAGCGCCCATGCCACGAGCAGGCCGGTCACCAGCGCCAGCAGGCCGGCGATGGCGCCCATGATCGAGGCCTCGGCCACGACCATGGCCTGCACCTGCCCGACCGTCATGCCCTGGGAGCGCAGGATCGCGATCTCGCGCATCCGCTCACCGATGCCGACCGCCATCGTGTTGACGATCCCGAGCGCGGCGATGACGACGGCGATGAGCGCCAGGACGTCGAAGAGGCCGATGAGCCGGTCCAGTGTGCTCGACAGCTCGCCGGCCAGGTCGCGCGCCGTCAGCGGCTCGGCGCCGAGCTGGACGGCCGTCTCTCGCACGGCGGCGACGAAGGCGGCCGGCGCGACGTCCGGCCGCGGGACCATGATCCACAGCGAGGCGGTCGTGGCGCCGAACTGCTCGCGAGCGTCCGCGCTGCTCACCAGCAGGGCGCCCTCGTCGGTCCGCGCCGGCAGCGAGTAGCGGACGATGCCGGCCACCCGAAGGTCGGTGCCGAGCCTGCCGGGAGGACCGAGGGTCACCGTGTCTCCAACCTCGATCCCCGCCCGCTCGGCGAGCGCCTCCGGCACGAGGACCGCCCCGCCACCGCGGAGTGCGGCAAAGGCGTCACCCCTGCTCGCGCCGTCGATGTCGAGCGCATCGTTGTCGGCGAAGACGTTCGGGTCGATCCCGGCCACGCTGGCCTCCTCCTGGCCGTCGGGCGTGACGCGGACCACCGCGACCTCGTGGATGGGGCTCGCGATCGCGACGCCGGGCGTGGCATCGAACGAGGCGCGGAAGGCCTCGGTGTCGAGCGCGACGCCGCTGCGGATGGCATGGCCGCCTGGCAGGATCGACGCCACCCGCTGCTCGGTCGCGGCCCGAGCCGACTCGGCGACAGTGCCCAGCGCCACGACCGCCGCGAGCGCGATCATCATCGCCCCCACCGTCAGCCCGGTCCGCGCCCGGTCGCGCGACAGGTTCGCCCGCCCGAGGAGTCCCTGGGCGCCGAAGAACCACTCGAACGGTCGGCCGACGACGCGCCCGAGCGGCTCGAGGACGTAGGCCGCTGCCACCGCGCCGCCGACCATCAGCGCCAGCGACAGCGTGATCGGCACGACGGCGGTCCCGACGTCGAGGACTGCGGCCAGCGTGAGACCCACGACGACCACGAGCAGCTCGGCGAGGACGAGCGGCCGGAGACGATCAGTCAGGCCGCGCTCGGCACGACGCTGCGGGCGGAGCGCGTCGAGGGGTGAGAGCCGGGCCGCGCGCACGGCGGGCGCCACGGCACCGAGGAACGTCACGACGAGGCCGAGCGCGAAGGCCGCCAGCAGCCCACCGACCGGCAGTGGCAGGCCGACGACGAGGACCGCTCGGGTCGCCGAGAGGAAGCCGATCAACGCGCCGGCCAGGACGATCCCACCGAGCACGCCGGCGACGCTGCCGGCCAGGCCGAGGGCGAGCGCCTGGCGCACGACGATCCCGAGCACCTGCCGCGAGGTCGTCCCGGCGGCTCGGAGCAGCCCGAGCTCTCGCGTTCGCTCCCCGACCGTCATCGCCAGCGCATTACCGATCAGGAACGCGCCGACCACCAGCGACACCGCCCCGAACAGCAGCGCCACCCCGACGAACCCTTCCTGGGCCGATGCGAACCGGCGCGCCGCGTCCGCCGGCGTCTCGACGACGAACGGCTCGGTCAGGGTGTCGGTGACGGCGGCGATCTCCTCGGCCGTCGGGTCCTCGCCGAGGTCGAGGTCGACGTAGCGGATCGGTGCGGGCGTCTCGAAGGCCGCGTCGAGGGTCGTGCGCGAGGCGATGATCAGGTCTCCGCCGTCGAGGGCCGCCAGCCCGGTGTCGTCCATGAGCCCGACGATCCGCAGCCCCGGCATCTCCTCCCGCCGCCCGGAGATGAGGAGCGTGTCCCCCAGGACGCGGCCGTTGCGCGCCGCCCACGAGGCCGGGACGAGCGCGTCGGTCGGCGCGTCGGCGGACAGCGCGATGCCGTCGACGAGGCTCGGTCGCCGGATGGCGGCATCGATCTCCGGGTCGATCCCGAGCACCAGCAGCGTGAAGACGCGCTCGTCCTCGCCCGGCGCGGTCGAGACCGTGAGCCTGCGCTCCGAGACCGGCGCCGCGGCGACGACGCCGGGCAGCGATCGGATGGCCTGCACGGTCCGCGGGCCGAACCCCTCATCGGCGAAGGCGCGCAGGCGGACGTCGGCCCGACCGAGGAGGTCGGCGGTGGCGCTCTGGAGCGCCTGCTCGGACGCGGAGCCGACGACGATCGTCGCGGTCACGGCCGCCACCCCCAGCGCGATGCCGAGCACGGCCAGCGTGGTCCGCAGCGGCCGCGAGAGCAGCCCGCGCCAGGCGAGCGTCGCGAGGCGCATCGGTCGTTACAGGCCCAGGGCGGCGAGGCGCCGGATCAGCGGTCCCGCCTCGTGGTCGCGGCGGCGACCGAGGGCGATCTCGTCGCGGACCTCGCCATCGCGGACGACGATGACCCGGTCGGCGTACGCGGCGGCACGCGCGTCGTGCGTCACCAGCACGATCGTCTGGCCGAGCCGATCGGCAGAGTCCCACAGCAGGTCGAGAATCTCGGTGCCGGTCGTGAAGTCGAGGTTGCCGGTCGGCTCGTCGGCCAGGAGGATGGCCGGCCCGGTGGCCAGCGCCCTGGCCAGGGCCACGCGCTGCTGCTCGCCGGCCGAGAGCTGATCGGGCCGATGCTGCGCCTTGTCCGCCAGGCCGACCAGGCCCAGGAGCTCGTCGATCCGGTCGCGGTGACGTGTCACCGGGTCGCCGGCGATGAGGAAGGGCAGCGCGACGTTCTCCGCGACGCTCAGGAGCGGGATGAGGTTGAAGTACTGGAACACGAAGCCGGTCTTGGCCCGGCGCGTGAGGGTCCGGTGCTCCTCGTCCAGGCTCGAGATGGCGATCCCGTCGATGACGACTTCGCCCGACGTCGGCAGGTCGAGGCCGCCGAGGAGGTGGAGCATCGTCGACTTGCCCGAGCCCGATGCGCCCATGATCGCCACGAACTCGCCCTTCTCGACGGACAGCGAGATGCCGCGGAGCGCGGTGACCTCGCCCTCGCCGAGCGGATAGTGCTTGACGAGGTCTCGGGCCTCGAGGATCACGGGCACGGCCGACAGTCTAGCCAGCGGCCGACGCCGCCGAGGCCGTTCAGCCGAACAGAAAGCCGAGGACCGCGCCGACGAGTCCGTCGAGGAAGCCTGGCTCGGATGCCGGGGGCGCGGAGACCTCCATCGACGTCGCGGTCGCGCTCACCGTCCCCACCTGGGCGGTGACCGGCTGCGTCACGCCCAGCGCGGCAGCTCGGGTGGCGGCGATCTCGTCGGCGCGAAGGTGGAGCTGGAGGACGCGGTTCGTCGGAGCCGAGACGACCAGGTTGACGCCGTCGATGCCCTCCGATGACCGCGGGCGCGTGGGGGCGTCCATCCGCTTCTCCGCGGGCTTCGGCCGTGGCTTCGGCTTCCTGGCCGGAGCTGCCGCGGCAGCGGGAGCCGGCGCCGCGCCGCCTCCTCCGCCACCGGACGACGGTGGGGCGGGCTGCTGTGGGGGCGGGGCCGCGGAGCCACCGCCCGATGCCTCCATGAACAGCTCGGTGTACATGCGCGTGTCCTGGACGTAGCCCTGGAATTCCTTCCCGTCGGCGGCGGCGGCCCCGACGCCCCCGTGCGTGAACCGGCGGTCGAGGACGTTGGCGCGGTGGCCGGCGGAGCCCATGAACTGCTCGTGGACTCGGACCGGCGACTGCGCATCGCCAAGGCCCGAGTTCCAGCCGATGTTCTCGCCGGCCCAGTCGTAGGCGAGGCCGTTCGAGTCGTAGTAGACGTACACCAGGCAGCCGCAGCCGGCGATCGTGTGGCTGAAGTAGTCCTTCGCCAGCATGTCCGAGCTGCGCCATCGGGCCAGGCCGACGAGCGTCGAGTGCTGCTGCACCGGCGCCACACCGTTGTTCGAACGCGCGCCGTTCATCAGCTGCCACAGCGTCGACTCGGCGGCACCCTGGCTCCACCCGCTCGTCGCCGCCGGCGTCCAGGTCACGAGGCCCGCAGCGACGAGCGTGCTGATGCCAAGTCCGAGCGTGCGGGCGACGATGCGTCGCGGCCGTCGTGCGCCGGTTTCGAGCATCCGGTGGTCCCCAAGGTGCGGTGTTGAGGGCGGCTCGGCGCCCCTGGAGTACGCTAGGTCCGCACCGCGTGCCGGTCAGTAGCCGAGACGTCCCGGTGGGAGGGATGACCCGTGCCGCATGGAGTACCAGCCGTGACCATGACCATCCAGCCATGCGCGAGCGGCACGCCACGTGCTGCGCTCACGACGGGGGAGATCGGCAGTGGGGAATGTCATGAAGCGCCACTCGGTGCTCGTCGTGGACGACGACGCGAGCCTCCGCTCGCTATACATCGACGCGCTATCGGAATCGGGCCACCTGGTCTCGATCGCGATCGACGGCGCGGACGCCCTGGACCGGCTGCAGGAGGGCACGCACCCGTGTGTCGTGCTCACCGACCTGCGCATGCCGCGCATGGACGGCTTCGAGCTCTACCGCGCGATGTCGCAGGACCCCCAACTGGCCAGCATCCCGACCGTCGTGCTCACCGGCGACCGAATCCTGGCGCTGACCTCGCCGGCGCGGGACAAGCCGTTCTCCGTGGCCGAGCTCGACTCGCTCGTGCAGCGCTCGTGCCGCCTGCACCGGGTCTCCGACGACGATGACCGATCAGCCTGAGACACTCGGGGCGGAGGAGGGCGGCGGGCCACCGACCTCGCTGATGCCGTGGACGCTCGTCGTCGAGGACGAGGACTGGTCCGCGGACCTCGAGCATGGGGCTCCGCTGCCGCGCGCCGGCGACCTCGTCGAGTGGATCGCCGACAGCGGCGACAAGCTGATCTTCCGCGTGGTCCGCGTCGTCCACACCGTCCAGAGCTCGTCGACCGCCCGCCCGCTGGTCCGCGACGAGCACGCCCTTCCCAACTCGACCGTCGAGGGGCCCTCGAACGGACCGCCGCGCGCCCTGCGTGCCGGGCTGCCGCGCGTCATCGTTGCGCGGGAGGAGAGCTAGACACCGGCACTCGTCACGGAGTCGACATGTCGAGCGCGTTCATCGGGATGTCGCGAACATCGTTCGACTCGTGCGAGGTGTGGGGTGGCCTACGGGGGTCGAACCCGTAACCTTCGGATCCACAATCCGATGCTCTGCCGGTTGAGCTAAGGCCACCACGAAACGCCGCGCGTGGTCGCAGCGCGGCGCATCGGTATCGTCGCCCAAAGTGCCCGACCGCGCAACCGAGCTCGACCGACTTCACCCCTGCGGAACGACCGGCTGAGACGCCGACCTTCGCCGGCCGAAACGCCGGACGGAGACGCGCTAGTTGCCGCGGCTCATGGTGCGGAGGACGACGAGGACGAGGATCGAGCCGAGCACGGCGATGACCAGCGCACCGAGCCAGCCGGACGCCTCGTTCTGGCCGAGCACGTTCACCCACAGGAAGCCACCTATCAGGCCACCGGCGACCCCGACCAGCAGTGTGCCAATACAGCCCATCCGCTCGCGGCCGGGCACGAAGAAGCCGGCGATCGCGCCGGCGACGAGGCCGATGATGATCCACCCCAGGATGCCGAGATCGGGCATGAGGTCCTCCTTGTGGGACGCGCCGGGGCCGGCGCGTCGCGCGGGCTCTGGTGCACGCGCCGTGCCGAGCGATCAGTCCTCGAGCGTACGCGTCAGGTCGACGGTCACCGCTCCACCCACCACGTCGACCGGGAAGCGATCGAGCGGCGGGACCCCGGTCTGCAGCGGCACGCCGTCGACGGTCCACGCGCGGCCGTCACAGTCGGTGAGGCCGTCCGGACCGATCACGACGTCGCAGTCGTCGGTCACCGGGCTTGCGGCGGCAACCGCGGTCACCCCGACGAACGGCCCGGGCGCCACGATCACGCTCAGTTGCACGCGCCCGTCGCCGGCGTCACGCTCCCCGTCCCAGCCGTACGACCGCGTGAGCAGCACGTCGCGCAGCACCGGCCCATCGAAGACCTCGGCGGTGGTGGCGACGACGACCGCCGAGTCGTCGCGCGGCGGCGCGAAGTAGAAGATCGCCGGTCGCACGAGGAGCGCGACCGCCAGGCCGGCGAGGGCGATGAACAGGCAGCCGACCGCCGCCCGCCGAATCGGGACCGGCTCATCCATCGGCGTTGGGTGGAATGAGCTCGATCAGCGTCGCGCCGGTGCAGTTGTAGAACAGCGTCCCGTTCATCCGAACGGAGCGCTGGTCGATGCCACGGCGCACGAGCGCGGTATGGCCGTGCAGCCACAAGGGGGGCTCGAGCCGGCTCATCAGCCAGCGGAAGGCGGTGAAGCCACGATGCGCCAGGTCGTCGTCGTCGTTGACGTCGCGGGGTGGCGCATGGCTGACCACGAGCACCGGGCCCGCGCGCGCGGCCCGCAGCCAGGCGTGAAGGGCCTTTCGCCACATGCCGGCCGCCGGCACCTCGAGCCCTCGCCCCGAGTACGTCGGCGACCCGGAGAAGCCGATGATGCGCACCCCTCCCTCGTCGACGAGCTTGGCGTCCGGCATCGGCTCCGGCAGCAGCGCGGGCTCCGTGTGGGCCCAGGCGGCGCCGACGTCGTGGTTGCCACGGACGTAGTGGAGTGGCGCCCCGAAGGCGTCGCCGATGAACGAGAGGTACTCCGGTCGGAGGTCACCGGCCCCGATGATCATGTCGATCGGGCCGAGCCGCTGGCGGGTCCCCGGCGAGTCGAGGGACGGATCGGGCTCGTCCGAGACGGCGAGGATGCGGATCGGGCGCTCACCGCGCTCGGCGAATGGGGCCGGGTCCGGCCAGCCCACGCGGAGCCGATCGGTCATGTGCGCTCCTCATCCGAGCGGAGCAGGTCGTGACGCGAGACCTCGTCGAGAGCGTCGCGCTGCTCCACGGTGCGCGACTGCCTGCCGGCGGCGGCCTGCCGCACCTGCGATGCCCCGGCGAGGCTGCCGGTGTCGAGGGTCGCCTGGCCCGGGTGCGTCACGCCGGGCAGGACGAGCTGGGTGACATCGGCGTCGATCTCGACGGCGCCGGCCTGACGGGCGGCGGCCACGCGATTGTGGCCGTCGGCCACGTAGTAGTCGTCGCCGGCCTGAACGAGCTCCACGGCCGGGAGCGTCTCGAGCCGGTCCATGGCGCGGTTGATGCGCTGCCAGCGCGCCTCCCAGTTCTTCCCGCGCAGGCCGGGCAACGGCAGGAAATCGGCCGTGTTCTGGGAGGGGTTCCGCAGCGTGCCGACGATGCGGTCGGTCGGCACCGCCTGGAGCCCGATGCGCCGGCGCGGCGCGGTGCTGGCCCCGGGGTGGACGTCGTACAGCGAGGGCAGGGGCTCGCGCTCGGCGCGACGCCGCGCAACGCCCTCGCGCCCGCGACGCCTCCACGCGTCCCACGCCCGGCCGGCGAGTGCGGCGAGGACGAGGACGACTGAGGCGCGTGCGAGGAGCCAGCGGAGCATGGACATCGGCATGGGGATCGTCAGCGAGAGGGCGCCGGCAGGATCGGCCTGTTGCGCACCGTACTATGATGCCTTCCCCGAGCATGGGCCGCCACGGCCCGATCTGGCTTGCCGTGCGACTACAGCAGGAACGGAGACTCGATGGCGACAGTCACCTTCGATCACCTCTTCAAGAAGTACGGCGAGGACGTCCTCGCCGTCAACGACCTCAACCTGGAGATCGGCGACGGCGAGTTCATCTGCCTGGTCGGCCCGTCCGGCTGTGGCAAGACGACCGCGCTGCGGTGCGTCGCCGGGCTCGAGGAGATCACCGACGGGCGCCTGCTCATCGGCGATCGCGTCGTGAACGACGTGGCGCCGAAGGACCGTGACATCGCGATGGTCTTCCAGAGCTACGCCCTCTATCCGCACATGAGCGTCTACGACAACCTCGCCTTCGGGCTGAAGCTGCGCAAGACCCCGAAGGCCGACATCGAGCGCCGCGTCAAGGAGGCGGCCGACATCCTCGGCCTCGAGAAGTTCCTCGATCGCAAGCCGAAGGCGCTCTCCGGCGGGCAGCGCCAGCGCGTGGCTCTCGGCCGCGCGATCGTGCGCGAGCCGTCGGTGTTCCTCATGGACGAGCCGCTGTCGAACCTCGACGCCAAGCTGCGGGTGCAGACTCGCGCCGAGATCGCGCGGCTCCATCAGCGCCTCGGCACGACGACGGTCTACGTGACGCACGACCAGGTCGAGGCGATGACGATGGGAGACCGTATCGCGGTCATGCGAGACGGCGTCCTCCAGCAGGTCGGCACGCCGCAGGAGCTCTACGACCACCCGGTGAACGTCTTCGTCGCCGGATTCATCGGCTCTCCGGCCATGAACTTCGCGACGACGACGTCCGAGGGCAAGGACCTGATCCTCGGCGGCGCCAAGCTGGTGCTCGCCGGCGACCAGGCCCGGGCCGCGGACTCGCGCCCCGACGGCACGAACGTGCTCATCGGCTTCCGGCCTGAGCACATCGTGCTGGCGAATGGCACCGATGGCGATGCGGTGCGCTTTCCGGCCAAGGTGGACGTCGTCGAGTACCTCGGCAGCGAGGAGCTCGTCCATGCCCAGGCCGAGGGCCACGAGATCGTCGCCCTGCTGCCGTCGGACAAGAAGGTCGGCGTCGGCGACACCGTCACGTTCGCCGTACCCATGGAGAAGCTCCACGTCTTCGATCCCGATTCGGAGAAGGCCCTCGCGGGCTGAACGACAGGACCCGAGCTACAACCGAAGCCCGAGCAGCGCGGGGGAGCCCGCTGGCTCCCTCCACGCGGAAAACCGATGGACCGCGCGGCGTCAGTCGCGCACCTAGGAGCAGGTGGAGGAATCGGATGCGTAGATTTCGACTGGTAACCCCGTTTGTCATCGGCATGCTCGTGCTGAGCGCGTGCGGCGGCGGCGACGGGGACGGGGACGGCGGGGAGACGGGCTACGTCTTTCAGGGGGCGGACGGCGCGCTGAACACCCAGTTCGGCAATGGCGGCGACTGCCTCTTCACCGATCCGCCGGGCTGCTTCCTGCATCACCAGGCCAGCTTCATGGCCGGCGAGGCGGGATTCTTCGAGACGAACTTCCCGGACGTTGCGGTGGCGGGTGAGACGTACGACTTCTTCCCGCAGCCAGCCATGGAATTCGATGCGGTGACAACGTCGGCGGACCTGTTCGGGATGTTCAACGACACGCCGCAGGCAGCGTCCCTCATGCGCTACCTGGTGACCGCGGAGGCACAGGGCATCTGGCCCTCGCGTGGCGGTGCCGTCTCCGGAAACTCGGCGGTTCCGCTGGAGTCGTACCCGGACGACACGGCCAGGCGATTGGCTGAGAGCCTGATCAACGCCGACACGGTGCGATACGACGCGTCGGACAAGATGCCGGCCGAGATGGAGGCCGCCTTCCGCGCCGGCATCCTGGAGTACGTGCAGAGTCCCGGCAATCTGGACTCCATCCTGGAGGGCCTGGACGAGACGCAGGCGAGCGCCTACGCCGACATCGAGACGGCAAGCCCGCCGGTCGCTACGGCGCCGCCGGCCGACGACGCCGGTCTCGGTGGCGAGATCAGCATCCTGGCCGTCTGGGCCGACGCGGAGCAGGAGTCATTCGAGGCCGTCATCGCACCGTGGGTCGAGCGCACCGGCGTGACGGTGAACTACGAGGCCACCCGTGACATCAACGCCACCCTGACGACGCGCATCGAGGGCGGTAACCCGCCGGACGTGGCCGGCCTCCCGGGCCCGGGCGCAATGGCGCAGTTTGCGCGCAGCGGGGACGTGTACGCGCTCGGGGACGTGATCGACACCGAGGCGATGGCCGAGGAGTGGAACGAGGGGTTGATCACGGACGGGAGCGTCGACGGCCACCTTGTGGGGGTCTTCATCAAGGTCAGCCCCAAGGGGTTCATCTGGTACAACCCGGCGCAGTTCGAGGAGAACGGCTACGCCGTGCCTGAAGACTTCGAGGGGCTCGACGCCCTGGTCGAGGAGATCAAGGCCGACGGTGGAACGCCGTGGGGAATCGGGCTGAACAGCGGCGCCGGATCCGAGGGCTGGCCCGGCACCGACTGGATCGAGGACTTCGTCCTGCGCCAGTCCGGCCCGGAGGTGTACGACGCCTGGTGGCAGGGCACCCATGCCTGGACCTCGCCCGAAATCAGGGAGGCGTGGGAGGCCTTCGGCCAGTGGGCCAGGTAGGCTAAACGTGTTCGACGCGGGGCCGACGCGCCGTCGGCTCCGCGTCTTCCATTGATCGCGACCCGAGCTCACTGAGGAGGAACGCAGTGGATTTGGGGACCCTCGGGATGGCGCTGGTGGTGGTGGTCGGGGTGCCCGCCGTCACCGTCGGCTACGCACTCCTCACCGAGCGGCTGCTCCGGCTGCTGCCCGAGCGCCGACGGCCCGCATTTCGGCCGTGGCTGTGGCTGGCCCCGGCCTTCGCATTCCTGATTGCGTACCTCATCTATCCGACGATCAGAACCTTCATCCTGAGCCTGCAGAACCGTGACTCGACGGAGTTCGTCGGGATCGACAACTACGCCGGGCTCGTCTCGAACGAAACCTTCTGGAACGCGATCTTGAACACGGCGCTGTGGATCGTGTTCTTCGCCGGCATCGTGGTCATCGTCGGCCTCATCATCGCCGTCCTCGCCGATCGGGTGCGGTACGAGAGCCTGGTCAAGGGGCTGATCTTCATCCCGCTGGCCATCAGCTTCGTGGCGGCGGGCGTGATCTGGAGCTTCATGTACGACTTCAGCCCCACGCGCGGCACGCTCAACGCCGCGACCGGCCTGGTCGGCATCGAACCGCAGTCATGGCTGACCGTGTGGCCGCGAAACACCTTCATGCTGATCATCGTGGGCGTGTGGATGTGGGTCGGCTTCGCGACCGTGATCCTGTCGGCCGGCCTCAAGGGCATCTCGTCCGAGCTGCTCGAGGCGGCGCGCATGGACGGAGCCAGCGAGCTGCAGGTGTTCTCCCGCATCATCCTCCCCCTCCTGGCCCCGACGATCGCGGTGGTCGCCACCACGATCGTGATCACCGCCCTGAAGACGTTCGACATCGTGTACGTCATGACGAACGGCCAGTACGGAACCGAGGTGATCGGCACCCTCTTCTACCATGCCCGGTTCGTCAACTTCGATGCAGGGACGGCAGCTGCGGTCGCCATCATCCTGCTGCTGACCATCATCCCGGTGATGCTCATCAACATCAGCCGATTCCAGGCGCAGGAGGCGATCCGATGACCGGCTCATCCGGACCGGCAACGCCGGTCATCGGCGTCGGGGACGAGGCCACGGTCGCGGGCCCGCGAGTTGAGGCGATGGCGGGCGGCGGCCGGAGCTGGATCAGCCGCGCCGCGCTCCACTCCGTCCTCATCCTCGTGTCGATCATCTGGCTCCTGCCCACCGTTGCGCTCTTCGTCAGCTCGCTGCGGCCGGCGAACGAGGTCCTCACCACCGGGTGGTGGAACGCATTCCGTCTCCCGTTCGAGTTCACGCTCGAGAACTACCAGGCGGTGCTGACCGAGAACAACATGGCGACCAGCTTCGTCAACAGCCTGTTCATCACGATCCCGGCCGTGGTCATTCCGATCCTGATCGCCGCCTACGCGGCCTATGCCTTCGCCTGGATGAACTTCCCGGGCCGGAACCTGCTGTTCATCCTCGTCGTCGGCCTCCTGGTCGTGCCACTGCAGTCGGCGCTCATCCCCGTCCTCCAGTTCACGACGCAGATCGGGCTGACCGGGTCGTTCTCGGCGGTGTGGCTGGCGCACACCGGCTTCGGGCTGCCATTTGCCATCTTCCTGCTGCGCAACTTCATCGGCGCATTGCCGCGGGAGATGTTCGAGTCCGCCTATCTCGACGGAGCGAGCCCGACCACCGCGTTCTTCCGTCTGGTCCTGCCGCTATCGGTGCCGGCGATCGCCTCGCTGGTGATCTTCCAGTTCATGTTCGTCTGGAACGACCTCCTGGTGGCCCTCATCCTCGTCGGCGGCACGCAGCAGGTGGCTCCGATGACGGTCACGATCGCGAACCTGGTGAACTCACTCGGGCAGGGCTATCACCTGCTGACGGCTGCGGCGTTCATCAGCATGGCGCTGCCACTGGTCGTGTTCGTGAGCATGCAGCGATACTTCGTGCGCGGCATCCTCGGCGGAGCGGTCAAGGGCTAGGGCCGCGGGCCTCGAAGCAGGCGGCCGACGACCCTTCCCGGACGCGGCCGGGCCGCGGCAGCATGCCTGATCGGGCGGTGTAGGATGTCCCCCACCCCCAACTGAGACGCACGGAGGATGACGGTGGAGCTCGAGCAGCAACTTGCATCGGTACCGCTCCTGGCGGGCCTCGAACCGCGCGTGCGCCGTCGCCTGGCGGAGGTCGGCAAGCGCCGCACGTACTCCGCGGAGGAGGAGATCGTCCGCGAGGGATCGACCGGCACGGCGCTCTACATCCTTCTCTCCGGCGCAGCCCGCGTCGAGCAGGACGGCAAGGAGATCGGCCAGCTCGCGGCGGGCGATTTCTTCGGCGAGCTGGCCCTCATCGAGGAGCACCCGCGCTCGGCAACCGTCGTGGCCGCCGGCGAGACCGATTGCCTCCTCTTCCCGGCATGGGAGTTCACCGCGCTGCTCGAGGAGCACCCCGAGGTCGCCGTCCCGATCCTGCGCGTCCTCATCCGCCGGCTCCACCGCAGCGAGCACCACACGGCCTGAGCCTGGCGCACACACGTGGGGCTCCGCGTCGTCGTCGAGGTCGCGCCGAAGCGCGCCTTCGCGAGCGCGCTCGATTGGCCCGGGTGGTCGCGCAGCGCGAAGACGCCCGATGAAGCGATCGAGTCGCTCGTCGGGTACGCCCCGCGCTACGCGCGGGTAGCGAAGCGCGCCAAGGTCTCGTTCCGGCCACCCGCCACAACCCGGGGCGTCGAGATCGTCGAGCGCCAGTCGGGTGGCGGCGGCACCGAGTTCGGCGTCCCCAGCTCGACCGCGCGCGCCGAGGCAGAACCGCTCCCCTCTCGTGAGCTGAAGCGCCTCGTGGCGCTGCTCGAGGCGTCATGGGCGGCGTTCGACGCGGCCGCGCGCGTGGCGGACGGCGTGACCCTCACGCTCGGCCCGCGCGGCGGCGGGCGCCAGGTCCCGAAGATGGTCGAGCACGTGCGCGAGGCGGAATCCGCCTACGTCCACCAGCTCGGGACGAAGGCATCGGGCCAATCGCTGGCCGAGCTGCGCCGATCGTTCGTCGAGGCGCTGCAGTTGCTGGCCGCCGGCGATGAGCTCCCCGCGCCGAACAAGGTGAAGCGGCCGTGGACGCCGCGCTACGCCATCCGCCGCTCCGCCTGGCACGCCCTCGACCATGCCTGGGAGATCGAGGACCGCACGCCGGGCTGAGTCGACCGAGGGTCAGATCTCCGCGCCGGGGTCCTCGGCGGTGATGAGGATCGGGTTGCCGTCGGGGTCCTCCACGATCGCGGCGTACGGCCCGTCCGACTTCCACGGCGCCTTGCGACCGACGTAGCCGAGGCCGGTGAGCTCGTCGAAAAGGCCATCGACCGCGGCACGCGTCCCGGCGTAAAACTCGAGCGCGATGTTGTAGCTGCCCCTCGGTGCGGGCCGGCGCTCCGGGTCGTTTCCCGGGAAGAAGACCGTGTCGAAGAAGATCGTCACGCCGCTTGGCATGCGGTGCATGACGAAGCGCTTCTCGTCCGCGTCGACGGGGATGTCGAGCCCCAGGCGACGGTAGAACTCGAGCGACCGCTTCATGTCGCCGACGACCAGGCCGACCATCGCGAGCTGCATCGGCATCGGTCTCGCCTCAGGCCATCCGGGTGAGGATCTGCTCGCGGTCGAAGATCCAGCTGCCCAGCGCGACGGCCACGCCGATGAGGATCGCCACCACGAGGTCGCCGATGAGCACCTGCTCCATCGTGAACGACGCCTGGCCGCTGAAGAACCCGGCAATGGCCACCGCGATGACCGGGATGACGATGAAGCTGCCCAGCTGTTGCGCGGTACGCGCGTCGTTGACCCGCGCGCTGACGATGATCCCGAGCAGGACGCTGAGCAGGCAGATGAGCGGCACCAGGCTGAGCATCGCGACCCGCCAGACGTCGTTGAAGATGAGCCGCGTGAGGGCCGGGTCGGCGATGGCGCCGTTGACGAGCCCGTAGAGGACGAACACCGACCACGTGGCCAGGACCGCCGGCGCAGCCGCGGCCAGCGCCTTGCCGATGATCAGCTCGGACACCTCGATCGGCGTCGCCAGCTGCGGCTCGAGCGATCGTGCCGTCTTCTCGCCGATGACCGACTGGGTCGCGATCGCCATCGGCACCATGGCCGGAATGAGGAGGAAGTAGGCCAGGAAGTTCAGGACGATGAATCCCTGGGCGGCCAGCTTGGGATCGAGGTCCGGGAACTGGCTGATGTACTGCTCCACCTGGCCCATCTGGTCCGGGTCGATCTCGTTGACCTCGATGAAGGCGATGATCCCGGTCGGGATCGCGGCGAAGATCAGCGCCGGGAAGACGACGGCGCCGAGGAGGAGGCGGTTCGAGAGCAGGTCGCGCGCCTCCTTGACGACGATCGCCCAGACGTAACCCAGCCGCATCACTCGCCCCCCTGACCGATGGAGTGGCTGTCGCGCGTCGCGGCCTCGCCCACGAGGTCGAGGTACACCTGCTCGAGCGTCACCGCCTCCTCGGCCACGCCCACGATCCGCGCGCCCGCGTCGACGAGGCTTCGCACCAGCTCGGGGTTGTCGCCGCGCGGGTCACCGACCTCGACGAGCAGCGAGCCGTTCGACGCGCGGGCACCCGCGACGAATGGGAGGTCGCCGAGCAGGTCGAGGAACGACTCCGGCCGGCGCGCCCCGACGAGGTCGACCCGCACCGATGCGGTCCCGTTGCGCCGGCGCAGCCGCGCCGGCGTGTCGACCTGCAGCAGCGTGCCGCGCATGATGCCGATCCGGTCGCACAGCCGTTCCGCCTCGTCGAGGTTGTGCGTGCACACCACGATGCTTCGGCCGGCGTCACGGAGCGTGGCCACGAAGTCGCGGATCGTCTTGGCCGCCGACGGATCGAGGGCGCTCGTCGGCTCGTCGAGGTACAGCACCTCGGGCTCGTGGAGCAGCGCGCGGGCAATGGCGACCTTCTGGCGCATCCCCTTGCTGAAGCCGCCGACGCGCCGGTCGCCCGCATCGGCGAGTCCGACGACACCGAGGTATCGGTCGACGGCCCGTCGCAGGTCCGCGCCGCGCATCCCGTAGAGGCGCCCGTAGTAGCCGAGATTCTGCCGTGCGGTGAGCCGATCGTGGAGGCCGGGCGACTCGGTGAGGATGCCGGTCCTGGCCCGGATGCCCTGGGAGTCGGGGCCGAGCTGCAGGCCGTTGATCGCGGCGCCGCCGGTCGTCGGGGCGATCAGCCCGGCCAGCATTCGCACGCTCGTCGTCTTGCCGGCGCCGTTCGGCCCGAGGAGGCCGAAGATCTCGCCGTCACCGACCGTGAAGGTCAGATCGTGGACCGCGGTGAGCGTGCCGAAGACCTTGCCGAGGCCGGTGGTCTCGATCATCGGGCAGCGGTGAACATCTCGGCCGCATGCTAGCCGGGTTCACGGCCCCCCGACCATGGCCTGATCGGCTTCCGCCTGCCGCTGGCGCAGCCTGTAAGGTGAGCGGCCGATACGCATGATCGCGGGGTGACCGACAGGCACCGATGGAAGAACGCACGATCAGCAGCACGCGGCCCTGGACCGGGAAGCGGATCGCGGTCCGCGTCGACGAGGTCGAGCGCGCCGACGGCCACCGGACCCGCCGCGAGATCGTCGAGCACCCCGGAGCCGTTGCCATCCTCGCGTGGGACGGCGAGCATCTGGCGACGGTCCGCCAGTGGCGCCACGCCACGGGAGCAGGCGCTGCTCGAGATCCCGGCGGGCACCCTCGAGCCTGACGAGCCGCCGGAGGAAACCGCCAAACGCGAGCTCGCCGAGGAGTGCGGCCTCGCCGCGACGACGTGGGTGGCCGGACCCCGCTTCTACACCGCCCCCGGCTTCTGTGACGAGCTGATGCACCTGTACCTGGCCACCGGGCTGACCGATGCGCCCGGCCAGGCCGACCCCGACGAGCAGCTCGAGGCGTCGTGGATCACCCTCGACGAGGCGCTCGAGGCGATCGACGACGGCCGGATCGTCGACGCCAAGAGCCTGGCGGCCATCGGGTGGCTCGCCCGCCGCCTCGCTCGCTAGCGGCGTGCGTTGGCACGCCGGTTGCCGAACGGCGTCCCCGCATGACGCTCGACCCGAATGATCCGGTGGCCTCCGCCGAGGAGGCCGGGCTTCGCTACGTCACCGACACGATGCCCGGCATCCGGCGCCGGCGCGCCGGTAAGGGCTTCAGCTACGTCGGTCCCGACGGCGAGCGGATCACCGACGAGAGCCGCGTCGATGAGATCCGGTCGCTCGCCATCCCGCCGGCATGGACCGATGTCTGGATCTCGCCCGTCAGGCGCGGCCACCTCCAGGCAACCGGCCGCGACGCCCGCGGCCGCAAGCAGTACCGATACCACCGAAGATGGCGCGAGGTCCGCGACGAAGCGAAGTACGGCCGGCTCATCGAGTTCGCCCGCGCCCTCCCGCGCATCCGTCGCCGGACAGATCGCGACCTCCGCCGCCGCGGGCTCCCACGCGAGAAGGTGCTCGCGCTCGTCCTTCGCCTCCTCGAGGCGACGCTGATCCGGGTCGGCAACGACGAGTACGCGCGCGAGAACCGCAGCTATGGCCTGTCGACGATGCGCGACCGCCACGTCGAGGTCCGCGGCGCGACCCTGCGCTTCAGCTTCCGCGGCAAGGGCGGGAAGGAGCACGAGATCGGCGTCCGCGACGAGCGCCTCGCCCGCATCGTCCGCCAGGTGCAGGAGCTGCCCGGCCAGACGCTCTTCCAGTATCACGACGCGGACGGCAAGCGCCAGGAGGTCACGTCCGACGACGTGAACGCCTACCTGCGCGAGATCAGCGGCGACGACTTCACGGCGAAGGACTTCCGCACGTGGGCCGGCACGGTGGCGGCGGCGATGGCGCTCCAGGAGTTCAGCGAGATCGACGACGAGGCGGGGCGCAAGCGGGCGGTCGTGCGGGCCGTCGAGGCCGTGGCGAAGCTCCTCGGCAACACGCCGACGGTGTGCCGCGCGTGCTACGTCCACCCCGACGTGGTCGACGCGTACCTCGACGGCTCGTTCGTCGAGGCGCTCGCCGAGCGGGCGCGTGGCGCCGGCCGCGGCGCACACGCGCTGCGCGCGCCAGAGGCCGCGGTGCTCGGCCTGCTGCAGGCACGGCTCGCACGCGAGCGCCGGTCACGCCGCGCGGCGTAGGCCTAGGCCGCGTCCCCGAGTCGCGCAAGGGCACGCTGGTAGTCGTCGCTCTCCGGCTTCAGGAAGACTGCCATCCGCAGGTGGCGTCGCGCGGCGCGGTCATCGCCCAGGCGCGCCCGCGACAGGCCGAGGCCGAAGTGCGCGTAGTGCGCGAGCGGATCGGCCTCCACGATCGCCGCGAAGCGCTCGGCGGCAAGCTCGTGCGACCCGACGTTGAAGTACGCCTGCCCGAGCGCCTCGAGGATGGAGGCCTTGCCGGGCTCGAGGGCCAGCGCCCGCTCCAGCAGCACGGCCGCCGCGCCGGGGTGGCGATCGGCGAGCATGCGGGAGCCGCGCTGGAAGAGCTCGTAGGCAGTCTCGCGCTCGGGCTGCATCGGTCCAGCCTAGCGCTGGAGGTCGATCCGCTCCAATCGCGGGTTCTCGGTGCGACCGGGGAGCCGGCCGCGCTTGGCGACCGGGCGGCCATCGATCTCCTTGAGGTCGCCGGTGAAGTCGATCGGGCTGGCCTTGCTGATCGCGCTGCCCACGGCGAACGAGTCGACTGGCGCTCCCGCGGCCTTGAATACACCGATGCGCTCCTCGTCGAACCCGCCGGAGACGACGATCTTCACGCGCTCGTGACCGGCCAGGTCCAGGCGGGATCGCACCTCGCGCACGAGCTCGGGTGTAACCCGCCCGCGTTCCGAGGGGGTGTCGAGGCGTACGCCCCACAGCCGCTCGCCGAGCGCATCGGCCACGCGCAGCGACTCCTCCGCCTCGTCCTTGAACGTGTCGACGAGGATGACGCGTGGCACGTCTGGGTCGATATGGCGGTCGAAGGCCTCCGCGGCGCGCACCGTGTCACCGAAGATGAGGACGAGGGCATGTGGCATCGTCCCGGTCGGGGACAGCCCCGCCAGGCGCGCCCCGGCCGGCGTGGAGGCCCCGATGCAGCCCCCCACGACCGAGGCGTAGTCCATCTGGTCCGCCACGCTCGGGTGGACGTGCCGGGCGCCGAAGCCGATGACCGGGATCGGGTCGGCGGCATCGACGATGCGGCGCGCGGCGGTCGCCCAACCCGAGGAGCTGGCGAGGATGCCGAGGATGGCGGTCTCGTAGAGGCCGAAGGCCGAGTAGCGCGCCTGGATGCGCATGACGACCTCCTTCGGCTCGAAGCGGTCGCCGTCGTGGAGCGACTCGACGATCGGCTGGGCGGTGCCGTTTGCCTCGGCGAAGATCTCGCGCAGATAGGCGATCGCCTCCTCCGCGCCACAGAGCACGCCCGCGCCGCGCGAGAAGACCTCCATCGTGACAACAGGATCGAGGCCCTCGGCAGCGAGGATCGTCCGCGCGCGCTGGAAGTACACGTCGGCGGTCTCACCCGCGAGCACGTCGGCCGCCGTCGGGAAGTGAGGGCTTGGGCGGTCCCGGGTCATGGCCGAGCAGTGTACGCGCGACGCCTGAAGAGGACGACCACCACCGCGGCGGCGATGAGGACCACGAGCAGCAGGCTCACGATGCGGACGAGCCCCGCCGTCGAAGCGAGGTCGACGATCCGCTCCGCCTCCGCGATCGCTTCCATCGACCCGCGCAGGTCGCCGGCGGTGAATCGCCCGTTGGCCATGGCCAGCTGGACCTCGGGGTCCGGGCCGCCGACGAGCCCGAGGCGCTCGATGAGTGACCGCTCGGCGTTCACCCGCTCCGCCGCCACCGTGTAGGCGACCACGACCTCGCGCTCGGCCTCGAGCTCGCTCTGCGCCTCCGGGGCGCCGCCGTACGCGCGGTACGCCTGGTGCAGCCGATCCGGCGCGGCGAGGCCGGCCGCGGCCATCTCGTCGAGCAGGGCGTCTCGCTCCTCGAGCCAGGCGCGGGCGTCGTCCATCTGCGCCGTGGCGTCGTCGAAGCGCCAGTCCGCCATGGCGGAGGCAACCGGGTCCGGAGCGCCCCACCCGTCGGCGGTCGCCACGAGGGCATCGAAGTCCTCGCGCGCCGCGGAGCGCGGCTCGAGCAGCGCGACGTCGGCCTCGGTCAGCACGCGGTCCGCGAAGAGCGGAGCCAGGTCGGCATCGGACACCGCCTCGAGGTGGTCGAGGAACGAGCGGCTGCTGAGCGGGAACGCCGGGTCGGCCACCCCGTCGGGCGTGGGCTCCGGTGCAACCTCGCCGGGCTCGTACGAGCCGACCGATGCTGCGACACGAGCGAGGACCGCCTGGATCGCCTCATCGCCGGCGGCCCCTTCGATCTCGTCGAGGAACGCCCAGGATGCGGCGTAGCCGTAGGCATCGGCCGCCGGGTCCGGACTCGCGGACCAGGCGTCGAGCGGGAAGGCCGCGTCGGCGTGCTCCTCCGCCTCGGCGACCGGGTCGAAGGGCGCGTCGAGGTCGAGCTCGGCGGCGACGCTGGCCGCCACCTGGCTGGCGAGTCCCTCGGCGATCCAGCGGTCCTCCACCAGCGTCGGCGGCAGCCAGACATGCGTGACCTGGTGCAGGGCAGTGAACGGTGGCTGGTCGAAGCTGATGGGGATTTCGGTGCCGGTCGAGGAGGACTCGCCGAAGCCGGTGATCGTGGCCGGCACCGACTCGACGAGGATGAGCTGGCCGCGCATCGGATAGGGCAGCCCGAGCTCGGCCTCGATCAGGGGCAGCGCGGCGGAGACCGTCTCGAGCGTCCGCATCCCCCATCCGCCGTCATCGGGAAATGACCGCACGACCAGGTCGGCGGTCCCGCCCTCGAGCGGCACGGTGGCCTCGTGAGAGGAGTGCGTGGCGGGCGCGACGGCCGTGACGAGCGCCAGCCATTCCGAGGGATCCCTGATCCGGCCGCTCACGAGCTCGTCCCCATCGGCCGTGAGCGGGTCGCCGTCGACGCGCATCTCGTAGCCGGCCGGGATGTCGACCGAGACCCGGCCGGACGTGCCGAAGCTCCAGGCCGGGAAGATCGCGAGCGACGGGCGCACGCGCACCTGGCCATCGCCCTCGCCGTCGGGAAGGCTGTAGGTGAGCGTGACGCGGACCGAGTCCTCGTATCGGACCCCCTCCCGCAGCTCGATCGTCGCCACGTGCACGCGGTCACCGCGCACCCTGCGCACCGCGTCCCGCACGGTCAGCTGTCCCTCGTTGTCGCGGGCGGCGAAGTCGGTGGCCTCGTCGTGGACCGCGAGGCTGATCTCCTCGAAGACGCTGAACTGTCCCGACGGGTTCGGGGTGGTATTCGTGAACTCGAGCCCCACGCGCACGCCGATCTCGCGCCGCTCGGTCCGGATCTGGTAGCGCGCGTTCGACTCGAGGGTGTACTCGGCCGCGGCCACCGGGGCCGGTGCGCCGGGCACGGCTCCGATGACGAGGACAATCGCGGCCAGCAACGCCGCGAACGAACGACGGCCCATCACGCCCGGCCCATCACGCGCGCGAGCCACCCGCGCCGACGCGGCTTCAGCGGGACGGGCTGCCACGCCGGCATCGCCGATTCCACGTCGAGGGCGTACGCCTCCAGCAGCGCCGGGTTGCGGTTCGTGCGCCCGCTCCAATCGGGCAGCAGCCCGCGATCGGCGACGGCGACAGCGGTCTCGTCGAGCAGCCGGTCGGCGACGATCGCCAGCCGTGTCAGGCCGCGGCCGAGCTCGTCACGATCGAGCGCGGCCGTCGGCAGCTCGGTCATGAGCATCGGGCGGTCGTCATCGGTCAGGGCGAACTTGACGTACGGGTAATCGAAGTTGGCGCGGAGCATCCTCGCGTACACGCGCTTCGGGATCTCCATCGCCTCGAATCCATAGTATGCCCACAGGGAGCAGCCGACCCCCGCCACCCAGGCAACGGTCACCCTCAGGTCGAATCGCCGCCGCCCGTCCACGACCACGTCGCGGCTGAGGGCCTGGCCTCCGCCGTCGGCGGTGCTGGCGACGACCTCGAGCCCGAGCTCGCCGAGCCACCGGTCGATCGGCGGCGCCTCGCCGCTCACGAAGCGGCCGACGCGGCGTACACCGTCTCACCGGATGCGACGCTCGTGGCGCCACCGAAGTCGCGCTCGATGACGCCGGGGTCGATCCGACAGTTGCGCCCGATCTCGACCCCGCGGGGAACGCGGGCGCGCTTGCCGACGATCGTGATGCCGGCGAACAGGCGCTCGGGCTCGATCCGGTTCGGCGTGAGGTCGTCACCGGCCCCGACGCGGCACCCGGTTCCGACGTGCGCCTCCTTGTCGACGATCGCGCGATCGAGGATGGCGCCCTCCTCCACCACGGCGTCGAACATGACGATCGAATCGCGAACCTCGGCGCCGGCAGCGACGCGAACGCCCGGCGAGAGCACGCTGTGCTCGACGAGCCCGTCGATGACGCAGCCGTGGCTGATCATCGAGCGACTGACGCGCGCGTCGGGACCGATGCGGGCCGGCGGCCGCTCCTCGCTCCTCGTGTAGATCAGCCAGCCGAGGTCGTTGAGCTCGATGCCCGGGTCGTCGCTGAGCAGGTCGAGGCTCGTGGCCCAATAGCTCTCGACCGTGCCGACGTCCTGCCAGTAGCCGCTGAACTCGTAGGCGTAGACACGCCGATCCGTCGCGACCATCCACGGCAGGATGTCATGCCCGAAGTCGGGCCGATCGGTGCTGAGCAGGTCGCGCAGGAGCGGCCAGCTGAAGACGTACACGCCCATGCTCACGAGGTTCGAGGGCGGATCCGCCGGCTTCTCGACGAAGTCCGTCACCCGTCCTTCCGCATCGACCGCGAGGATGCCGAACCGATGCGCCTCGGCGAGCGGCACGGTGCGCACCGCGCAGGTGACCTCCGCGTCGCGCTCGCGGTGGAGGTCGATGAAGGGTCGGTAGTCCATCTTGTAGACGTGGTCGCCGGCCAGGACCAGCACGAGCTCCGGGTTGCGGTCGTGGATGAAGTCGAGGTTCTGGAGCACCGCGTCGGCCGTGCCGCGATACCACTCGCGCGCGCGGTCGCGCCCGATGAACGGCTGGAGCAGGGCGACACCCCCGCGGCTGCGGTCCAGGTCCCACGGCCGGCCGACGCCGATGTGGTCGATGAGCGAGCGCGGAGCGTACTGCGTCAGGATTCCGACGTCGGTCAGGCCGGAGTTCACGGCGTTGCTGAGCGCAAAGTCGATGATGCGGTACTTGCCGCCGAACGGGACTCCCGGCTTCGCGCGCACCTGCGACAGGATGCTGAGCCGCTCACCCTCGCCGCCGGCGAGGATGAGGGTCAGGACCGAGGTGGACACGGGCCGATTCTAGCCGCGAGCCACGCGTCAGCCGCCGCCGCCGTTCCCCCCGCCGTTCCCCCGCCGTTCCCCCCGCCGTTCCCGCCGCCGTCCGTCGCCGTCGACCGTCCGCCATCCCCGTCCCCATCGCCGTCACCGTCCCCATCCCCGTCGCCGTCACCACCGCGCGGACTCGGTCTGGGAATGAAGGTGCGCTCTCCACAGACCGATGGGAACCCGGACTCGCCGTACAGCGGGGCGATCGCGAGCTTCACGTTCGGGTCATCCGATGCATTCGCCGGATCGCCGCTGGGGCCGGTCTGGCCGTTCACCACCCGGTCGGACCAGGCGTCGGCCGCGGTGACCCATTGCGTCGGTCGCGTCGGGGTCGCCTGCCCCACGTACTGCTCGAGGTCGAGGCAACCGAGCGAATGGACGTTGTTGAGCGGCGGAACCGTACCCTCGAGGAACGGCAGGGTGACCGTGGGCCCGCAGTTGTTCGTCGCCGACATCCCCGTCCAGCGACAGACGCTGGCGTTCACGATCCCTTCCGGTTGCGGGAAGCTCGTCTGGCCGACGGGTTGGTTGCCGTTCCACTCCCAGCCCTGGTTGAGGGCGACCTCCATGAAGTCGTGCCACAGGAACAGCGGTCCATCGGCGCTGAAGAGACCACCGGAGAACTCGTTCGACATCGGCTCCTGGTTGTTGTTGCCCATCCACACGCCGGTGGTCAGGCTGCCCGGCACGTAGCCGAAGCCGGAGACGTCGCGGAAGTCGTTCGTGGTCCCGGTCTTGAAGCCGGCGGGCCGTCGCTGGCCGTCGGGCGTGTTGAGCTGCGCGCGCTCGCCCCACAGCGTGTTGCGAGCCGGATCGGTGTTGCCCTCGAGGATGTAGTGCGGCAGGTAGGCCTCGGCCCGCGTCATCGGACGTGTCCGATCGGGGCCGTTGTCCTCGCGGGTGTACACGACCCGGTTGTTCTTGTCGCGGATCTCGATGATCGTCGTCGCCGGGTTCAGGGCACCCTGCTGCGCGAACGCACTGTACGCCTGGGTCATGTTCGTGAGGTTGACCGGGACCGAGCCGAGCGCCAGGGAGAGGCCGGGATCCAGGCCCATGATGTACTCGGCGCTCGCGATCCCGAGCGACTCCGCGAACTCGGCCGTCTGCTGCGCGCCGACCAGGTACTGCATCTGGACCGAGGGGATGTTCAGCGAGTAGCGCAGCGCATCGACCGCGAGGACGGGGCCGTGCTCCTTGATGTCGGCGTTGGTGGGCCGATACGAGGTCGTCCCGGTCACCCCGAACTCGGTCATGGCGTCGACGAGCATCGTGCTGACGGTCGCGTCGCGTGACTTGAAGGACGATGCGTATGTGATCGGCTTGAAGGCCGATCCCGGCTGGCGACGGCCGAGCCCGGCGACGTCGTACTGGCCCTGCACCTCGGGCGCCTCGCGGTTGTAGTAGTCGACCGACCCGACGTACGAGACGATCTCGCCGGTCGGCGAGTCGATCGCCACCAGGGCCGAGTTGTTGACGTTGAAGCCCTGCAGCGTCGCGACCCACTCGGCGACGAGGCGCTTCGCTTCCTGCTGCAGCTCGTAGTCGAGGGTGGTGATGATCCGGTAGCCGCCGGTGCGGACGGCCAGCGCGCCATCGGTCACGCCCTCGAGCGAGCCGAGGATGCGTTCGGCCTCCTCGCGCACCCGGAAGCTGAAGTGCGGCTCGCGCAGGATGCTGGTGAGGCGTCGGGGCTCCATCTCCAGCCAGGTCGTGTTGCGAGCCTCGCGCGCCTCGCGTGCGGTGATGTAGTTCTCCTCCACCATCGCGCCGAGGACGAGGTCGCGCTCGCGGAGCGCATCGGCCGCGGCTTCCTCGCTCCCCGGCTCGCCCTTCGGGTTCTGATACGGGTCGAGGACCGACGGGAGCTGGGGCAGCGCGGACAGGAAGGCGACCTGGCTGATGCTCAGCTCGTTGAGGTCGGTGATGCCGAAGTAGTTCGCCGCCGCGGCGTTGATCCCGTACGAGCCGTTGCCGTAGTAGATGAGGTTGAGGTACATCTCGAGGATGCGTTCCTTGCCCTCGCGGCCCGGGTACGCCGCGGTGACCTGCATCGCCAGGATGTTCTCGCGGATCTTGTCCTCGAAGTCCGTCGACTGGGTCGGCTCGGGCGGCTGGCAGACGTCGGCCTGCTCCTCCGGGTCGTTGCCCTCGGTGGCCGGGTCGTCCGGGTCGGCGGCCTCGACGCTGGCCGCCGGGCTCGCGCCCGCCTCGACCTGGGTCGACTCGCCCTCCGCCTGGAACACGCGGGCGTAGTCGATCACCTGCTGGGTGATCGTCGACGCGCCCTGCACGATCGTGCCCGCCTCGAGGTTGGCGAGGGCGGCGCGAACCGTGGCCTGGATGTCGACGCCGTTGTTCTCCCAGTACGTGCGATCCTCGCTGGCGACGGTCGCCTGCCAGATCACCTCCGGCAGCTCCCCGAACTCGACCGCCTCGCGGTTCTGGCACTCGAAACGGGCGAGCAGGGTCTTGCCGGTGCGGTCGTAGACGTAGGTCGACTGCGCCGGCTCGAGGCGGTCGTCGTCGAGGATGTTCGGGTCCGGCAGGTCGGACGCGTAGTACGTGTACGCCGCGAACATGCCGCCGGCGGTGCCCATGACCGACCCGGCGAAGGTCAGGCCGAAGACGCCGAGGGCGATGAGAAGGAACGTGGCGAGGCCCCGCCGCTGGGAGCCGCGGCGCACGGTGCGGCGCGTCATCATCAGGTGACGGCGCCGGCGCGTGAGAGCCGGATGCATCGCGCGGAGGGTACCAGCCCGGAGAGGCGCGGTCGAATCGGTCCCGTCAGCGCACGACGGTGAGCGCGCCGTCGCCAAGCACCAGCGCGAGCACGGCGCCGCCCACCAGGAACGGCCCGAACGGGATGTAGCTGCGCATGCCGACCCGTCGGGCAGCCAGCAGCGCGAGGCTCGTCCCGGCCGCGAGGAAGGCAGCGACGAAGAGGGCGGTGAAGACACCCGGCCAGCCGAGCATCAGGCCGATGGGCGTCACGAGGTACAGGTCGCCGACCGCCAGGCCGCCGCGCACGACGAGCGCCAGCGCCCCGAGGAAGCCGACGGCCGCCACCGCCCCGATGATCGCGTCGAGCGGGGCGACGGCAGGGTTGAAGGGAACGAACACCACGGCCACGGCGATGAGCGGATCGAGGACGATGTGCGGCAGATCGCCGCTGCTCGAGGTCGGTCGCCGTGAGCACGATCATGAGCGCGAGGAGCGCGAGGTACACCGCCGTCGCCCACCACGGCAGCTCGGAACCCGCGGTGATCGCCGCGGCGGAGAGGCCGCTGAGGGCCGCCAGCGCCACGGTTCGCACGCCCGGCGGACGGTGCTTCGCCTCGTCGGGCGGCCACACGCTCGCGAGCCGCTCCGCCGCTGCGCCAGCGATCGCGAAGATCGCGCCCACCGCGAGCGTCACGAGGGTCAAATCGGTGCCTCCTGAGGGGAACGTCGCGCGCCCCGGCCGGTGCGCCGCGGCACCAGCATCCTAGTCGGCGGTCTCGTCGCGGCCATAGGCCGATCGTCCGTACGTCGGGACATCAGAGCTGGCACGACCCGTGCGATAGGGCATGGATCACGCCGGCATGCTGTGCCGGCCCGCATCGGGAGGACTGCAACCATGGACAAGGATCGCGTGGAAGGCCCCCTCAAGGAGGCCGGCGGCAAGGTGAAGGAAGAGTGGGGCGACGTCACCGACGACGCCTCGACCGAGGCCGAGGGCAAGATGGACCAGGCCGAGGGCAAGCTGCAGAACGAGTGGGGCGAGGCGAAGGACACCGTCCGCGACGTCGCCGACGACGACCGCTAGGCCGTCTTCATTCGCGCGAGCCCCGTCCGATCAGCTCGGGCGGGGCTCGAGTTCGTCTCGTGTGGGGCACGGCTGAAGCACCGATGCCGCGGGCCGCGTTCCCACCCCACGGGAATCGCGTGACGCGTGCCCGTCATTGAGCCAGCGCCGCGACCACGCTCCCGCCCGACGGGCGTATCGGCCACTGATTGGCCGAATTCCCGCACCACGGGAGGCTTGGCGACCCGAGGTCGGCCGCTTCGGCGTCCGAGCGTCCCGCCCCACGGGATTCCGGCAACTGATTCGCCGTTGCTCCCGCCCCACGGGAATCGCTTGCCACGTCACCGCGATTGAGCCAGCGCCGCGACCGCGCTCCCGCCCCACGGGCGTATCGGCCACTGATTGGCCGAATTCCCGCACCACGGGAGCCTTGGCACCCGGGATCGGCCGCCTCGGCCTCTGAGCCATCCCGCCCCACGGGATTCCGGCTACTGATTCGCCGATACGCCCACCCCACGGGAATCGCCGCGAATCGCCCGCCGGAGCGACCCACGCGGCGGATCGGCCCCGTCAGGCGTCCCTGCGCCGTTGCGCCGATCGATCGGCGGCTCAGGCGTCCGGTTCGTCGGCGAAGTCGAGCGCGAGCCGGACGAGCGTCGCCACGGCGGCGCCCGTCGCGCCCTTCGGCCCGTACGGCTTGTCCGCGCCGAGGTAGGCGGTGCCGGCGATGTCGACGTGCACCCAGGGCACGGTCACGAACTCGCTGAGGAAGACGGCGGACTTGATCAGCGAGCCGTCACGAGTGCCGGAGTTGACGATGTCGGCGTGCGGCGAGTCGTACGCCACGCGGTACTCGGCGACGAGCGGCATCTCCCAGAACCACTCCCCGGCGGCCTCGGCGGCGGCACCGATGCGCTCGCCCCACTCGCGTGGACGCGCGAAGTACGCGCTGACCTGGTCGCCGAATGCGACGGCCTGCGCACCGGTGAGCGTCGCCACGTCGACGACGTGCGTCGCACCCTCCTTCTCCGCCCAGGTCATGGCATCGGCGAGGATGAGGCGGCCTTCGGCATCGGTGTTGGTGACCTCGACGGTCAGCCCGTTCATGGCCTTCACCACGTCGCCCGGGCGCTGAGCATTTCCGCCGGGCATGTTCTCGACCATCGGCGCGACCGCCATGAGCGGCGTGTCGGGCGCCAGGCGCGCGACCGTCCGGGCGGCCGCGATGACCGCGGCGGCACCGGACTTGTCGTGCTTCATGTCGCCCATGCCCTCGGCCGGTTTGATGCTGATGCCTCCCGAGTCGAAGCAGACTCCCTTGCCGACGATCGCCAGGCGGCGGTCGCCGCCGTCGGCCCAGCCCGGCAGCTTGATGCCGATGAGGCGGGGCGGATGACCGCCACCCTGCCCGACGCCGAGCAGGCAGCCCATCCCGAGGCGCTCCATGTCGGCCGGCTCGAGGACCTCGACCGTGCAGCCGTCCGCCTCGAGCTCGCGCGCGATCTCGGCCGTTCGCTCCGGCGTCAGGTCGTTGGCGGCGCGGTTGGCCAGGTCTCGCCCGAACGCGAGGCCCTCGCCGATGACGGCGCCCTCGTCGAGCGCCCCCTGCTCGGCACCGATGACCTGGACCTCGCCGACCGAGCGCTTCATCGCATCGGTGTCACGAACGCGGCCGTAGATGGCGGTCGGCCGGTACTCGCCGGCGACGGCGCCGGCCGCCGCGGCGCTCCATTCGGCGGGCCCCTCGCCGTCGCGCAGCCAGAGCCCCACCGAGGCGGCCCCGCGCCCGTTCAGCCGCCGCGTGGCGACGGCCGCCAGCCGCCGCGCCCGCCAGGCCCCGCGGCCTCGCGCGCCAGCGTTGAGCAGGAGCAGGCGCCCGGCCGGCAGCGTGCCCGCGTCGATGAGGGCGGAGGCGTGCTCGAGGGCGTTGAACTCTCCCCACTCCATGGCCGCGCGGATCACGCCGCCCGATGCCTGGTCGAGCTCGCCGAGGTCGCCCGGGAGCTCGCTCTCGTCGCGATAGATCGGAACCGCGAGGACGTCGACCTCGATCGAGGCGGGGGCGGTGGTGGTGGCGCGCACGCGCATGCTGAACGGCTCCTTAGCGGGGCAGACGGGCCGTGAGTATAGGGGTCACTGGCAGTCGGCGAACCGCGCGGAATACAGGCTGAACGTGCTCCCCGGCGCAACCTGTCGCCCCGCCCGTGGCTCCTGGTCGATGATGCCCGCCGGCCGGTCCTGGTCCTCGTCGCAGTACAGGGTCCAGCTCAGCCCGGACGCCCGAGCGGCGTCGAGCGCCTCGGCGGTCGCCATGCCGACGAGGTCCGGCACGACGACCGTGTTCGGATCTGGCTCGGCCGTGGGTTGGGCGGTGGAGGTGCCGCCCGGGGCTCCCCCACCCTCGCGGCCGAGCTCGAGGAGCGGGAACACGACGAGCACGACCACCAGCGCCGCGGCCGCGAGCACGAGCAGCGTGCCGATCAGGCCCCATGCGCTCCCGCCGCGGCGCGGCGCCGGAGTGGCGCGACGCGGGGCTGGCGCCGGCGAGGGCTGCGGAGCCGCGACGGGTGGAACATAGCCCGCCGGTGCGCGGTCGGAGCCCGGGATGGGCGGCGGAACGCGGACCATCTGTGTCGTGTCGTCGTCGCGACGCCCCGCGAGATCGTCGGCCGATGCATCGAGCGACGCCGCCATCGCATCGGCGCTCTCGAAGCGCTCGTGCGGATCGCGGCGCAGCGCCTGGAGGATCGCCTCGTCCAGCCGGCCGGGGATGCCGTCGACGATCGTCGATGGCGGCCTGACGCGTCCTGCGGCCTGGGCGGCGCTGACCTCCTCGGGCGTCTCGCCCGGATACGGAGGCCGCCCGGTGAGCGACTCGTAGAGGACGGCGCCGAGGCTGAACAGGTCGCTGGCCGGCATGAGCGCCTGGCCGTGCAGCTGCTCCGGCGACATGAACCGCAGTGAGCCGATGCTCGTGTCGCCCTCGGTCCCGCCGTGGGGCTGGGTCGCGATCCCGAAGTCGATGAGCTTGGCCGGACCCGGTCCGAGCATGACGTTGGCCGGCTTCACGTCGCAGTGCACGAGGCCGCGCTCGTGGACCACCCGCAGACCTGCCAGAAGCTCGCGACCGATGCGGAGCACCTCGTCTGGCGAGCGCGGACCCTCGCTGTCAAGGAGGTCGCGAAGGGTCCGGTGGCGGTCGAGCAGCTCCATGACGATGTAGTGCGCTCGGCCGTCGCTGCCCGAGTCGTACACGTGCACGAGGCTCGGATGCGAGAGCGAGGCCGCTGCGCGAGCCTCGTCCAGGAAGCGGGCGGTGAAACGCGGGTCGTCGGCGTACGGCGACGCGAGGACCTTCATGGCAACGTCGCGATCGAGACGGACGTCGCGAGCACGGTAGACGCTCGCCATCCCACCCTTGGCAATCTCGGACTCGACGCGATACCGATCCGCCAGCGTGCGGCCGATGAGCGTCGATTCGTCGTTCATTCGCCGGCCTCGTCACGCGCGGCGCGAACCGCGAGCTCCAGCTCGCCGAGCGCTGCCATGGCCTCGGCGAGCCGCCCGACCGGCACGGCGGTCACCGCGCTGCCGGCCTCGCCGAGCCCGATCCGCAGCGCGCGGTCCGCCTCGGTCCCGCCCTCGGCGGCGTCGGCAAAGGCCGCCTGCGCGGCATCGGCCTCGTTGGCGTCGCCCGCTCGAACGGCGTCGACGAGCCGCTGCATGGCGCGGATCATCGCATCCACGGTGTCGATCCACACCGACAGGGCCGGGGCGTCGTCCTCCCACGCGCGCAGCTCGTCCACGGCGACGAGCCCGAGGAGCAGCTGCTGGTGCGCCTCGTCCGGCTCTCCCGCGGCCGCCGCGTCGAGCGCATCCACGAGGGCGTCCGACACCGCCTCGGCACGGCGACGGGTCTCGGCGAAGCGCGCGCCCGCCTCCCCCGCATCGCCGAGCTGTCCGGCAATCGACGCCAGGTCGCCTCCGTCGGGCGAGCGCCTCATTGGCTGCGCACTGGGATCGAGCGCGGCTCGCGCACGCTCGAGATCCCCGAGCGCCTCGCGCACGTCCACGGCCGTCGGTGCCGCCGCGAGGAGCATCTCGGCCGCGGCGGCCATCGGCTCGACGGGATCCTCTTCGCCGGCGACGACGCGCGCGGAACCGGCTCGAGCGGCGTCGATCGCCGGTGCAAGCTCTGCCTCGAGCCGGTCGATTGCGTCGAGCGTCCGGTCCGCCGCGCTCACGACCGCGTCGTTCGACGCCATGACGACCTCCGGGCGCGGCGCGCCGCCACCGAGGACCAGCACGAGCGCAACGACGACCGGGGCAACCAGCATGCGACTGCCTATCATGCCGGCATGGACCTCGCGGCGATCCGGCGCCTGCCGAAGGCTGAGCTCCACCAGCACCTCGACGGGTCGGTGCGACCCGCGACCGCGGTCGAGCTGGCCGACGCGATCGGCATGCCGCTCACGCTCGAGGAGGCGACCCGACGAATGGTCGGACCGCGGCAGTGCGCCGACCAGGCCGAGCTGCTGACGTTCTTCGACCTGCCGATCGCGCTGCTCCAGACCGCGGAGTCCCTCGAGCGCGCCGCAGCCGAGCTGGTCGAGGACCTCGCCGCGGATGGGATCCGGTACGCGGAGATCCGCTGGGCGCCGCGCCTCCACCTCGAGCGCGGCCTCTCGGTGGGCGACGTGATCGAGGCAGTCTGCACCGGCGTGGCGCGAGCCGCTGCGACGACCGATGCGCCGGCCATCGGGCTGATCGTGACCGCGATGCGCTCCCACCCGCCGGCGGCGAATGCCGAGCTCGCCCGCGTCGCCGGCGCGGCCGGGGAGCCCGTCGTCGGATTCGACCTTGCCGGACCGGAGGCCGCGTGGCCGGCCCCGCCCCACGCCGTCGCCTTCGTCGCCGCCCGTGAAGCGGGCCTGGCGCTGACCGCGCACGCCGGCGAGGTGGCCGGCGCCGAGCGCGTGCGAGAGGTGCTCGACTTCGGAGTGCGTCGCGTTGCGCACGGGGTGACGGCGATCGAGGACCCGACGCTGCTCGACCTGCTCCGTGCCCGCGACATCACGCTCGACCTCTGCCCAACCTCGAACGTCCAGGCCGGCGTCGTCGGCTCGCTCGACGAGCACCCGCTGGCAGCGCTCCATCGGGACGGCGTGAGCGTGACCGTCTCGACTGACGACCGTACGGTGACCGGCACATCGCTCAGCGAGGAGCTGGCTCGCTGCGCCGACGCACTGAGCCTCACCGGCGGGGAGCTGACGGCGATCGCGCTCAACGGCTTCGCCCGCGCCTTCGCACCGCCCTCGGTCATGGCGCCGCTCGTCGCCGAGGCAACGCGCGCCTGGTCCGCCTGGAGCCGCGCCGTCATCAGCTGAGCCTCGTGGCCAGCAGTGCGCGGACCTCGTCCGGGCCGGCCGCCACCGCGTCGGGCACGCGCTCGCCGGTGAGCCGCGCCACCGCGGCCGCGTCCGCGACGCCGGTGAGGACGAGGATGGCGGCGCAGCCCGCCCGGTGCGCGCCGGCGACGTCGGCGTCGGGGTTGTCCCCGACGACCACGGCGTCGCCTCCCCCGACGCCGGCGGCCTCGAGGGTGGCGGTGAACATCGCTGGCGCCGGCTTGCCGATGACCTCGGCCGACACGCCAGTCGCCGTCTCCAGGGCTGCGACGATCGCGCCGGCGCCTGGCAGGAACCCCGCGGGCGTCGGGTAGCGCGCATCGGCGTTCGTGGCGATCAACCGGGCGCCGCCGGCCACCGCGGCCATCGCGCTCGACAGCCTCGCGTAGTCGACGGCCGGATCGAGCCCGACGATGACCGCGTCGTGGGATCGCTCGTGCGGTCCGCCCGGATCGCGAGCAATGGCCGCCGCCGCCATCGTCACGTCGAGGCCCGCCTCGCGCAGCTCGGACTCCATCCCCTCGGCACCGATGGCCAGGACGGAGCGCACCTCCGGCGCGTGCCGGCGCAGGTGCTCGACGGTCGCCGACGTCGAGGTGACGATCTCGTCTGCCGTGGCGTGGATCCCCATCGCGGCGAGGCGATCCACGTAGGCGCGACGGGTCGCCATCGAGTTATTCGTCGCGAAGCGCACCGCCACGGCATGGCGATGGAGGAAGTCGACCAGGGCGGCCGCGCCCGGAACGGGCTCGTCGCCGCGGTACACGACCCCGTCGAGGTCGAAGATGACCAGGCGCACGCGTTCGGGCAGGCCGCTCATGGCGCCGGATGATAGGGGGCGACCCGCAAAAGCGGTGTTGCGCGAGTATTGAGCGCGCGAGCAACGAGGCAGTATGATGCGCTGATTCTGCGCCAGGTGCCCTTGGCCCCGAGCGCAACCGGAGGCGCCGCGATGACTCGCGGCTGAGCGCACCAACGAATGGTGTGGAGGAAACAGATGCGGAAGCACCCCAGCTCGATGATGGCCGTGCTGGCCATCCTGATGCTGATCCTGGCAGCCTGTAACGGGGGCGGCGACGACCCGACGGACGCTGCCGAGTCGCAGCCGGACACGACCGACGGCGCGGAGCCGACGGCGAGCGAGGCCCCGACCGGGCTGGCGGCCTGCGGTGAGCCGGAGGGCGGCGACGAGTGGCTGATCGGCGGCGTGACCGACGTCGGCGAGCTCGAGGACAAGTCATTCAACGAGGGCGGCTGGTGCGGCACGATCGCCGGCGCCACCTCCGTGGGCGGTTCGGCCGAGGTCATCGTGACCGCGGACCCGGCAGACTACGCGGCCAACATCCAGACCTTCATCGACCAGGGCTACCAGATCATCGTGACCTACGGGTTCGCGCTGGGGAACGCGACCACGATCGCGGCGCTGGAGAACCCTGAGGTCAGCTTCATCGGCCTCGACCAGCCCGTCTGCGTCGACGAGGCCGGCGCCCCGGATCCCACGTTCACCTGCGCGGGCGACGCTGCCACGCTCCTGCCGAACTACCAGGGCCTGATCTTCAACGAGGCCCAGGCCGGCTACCTGGCGGGCATCGTGGCCGGCTCGCTGACCGAGACGAACGTCATCGGCACGATCGGTGGGATCGAGTCGATCCCGGCGGTCAAGCTCTACATCGGCGGCTACCACAACGGCGCGCTGTCGGTGAACCCGGACGTCGAGGTCCTCATCTCATACGTGTCAGAGGACATCACGGTCGCTTTCAACGACCCGGCCACCGGCGCGTCGCTGGCGGAGCAGATGATCGGCCAGGATGCCGACGTCATCTTCCAGGTCGCCGGCCTGTCCGGCCAGGGCGCTCTCGAGGCGTCATGCGACGCCGACATCTACGGCATCGGCGTGGACGTCGACCAGGCCCTCGGGCTGCCCAGTGAGACCTGCATCGTCACCAGCGGCGAGAAGAAGCTCGTCGATGCGATCGACGAGGCGATCCAGCGGGTTGTCGACGGGACCGCGGTCGGCGGCAGCATCGTGCTCGACGCCGCCTCCGATCCGCCTAAGGTCGGCGTCTCGGCGTTCCACAACCATCCCGATCTGCTCACCCCGGAGCTGCAGACCCTCCTCGACGACGCGACGGCGGCCATGGCTTCCGGCGAGCTCGACCCGTGCGAGGGTGATGGGGAGTGCCCGTTCGAGTAGCGGTCGCAGGTCTCGTCTGAGCAGGGAGGTCACCATGAAGGGCGGGTCCGCGCGGGCCCGCCCTTCGATCAATCACCGCGTGGGAGTGGCATGACCGAGATCGTGAGTCAGCCCGTGCACGTCCCCGCGCTCGAGATGCGCGGGGTCACGAAGCGCTACCCGGGCGTGCTCGCCAACGATCACATCGACCTTGACGTTCGGCCCGGCGAGATCCACGCGCTCCTCGGCGAGAACGGGGCCGGCAAGTCGACCCTGATGAACATCCTCTACGGGCTCGCCACGCCGGACGAGGGCGAGATCCTCCTCGATGGCGAGCCGATCACGATCCACAGCCCGTCGGATGCCATCGATCGCGGCATCAGCATGGTGCACCAGCACTTCATGCTCGTCCCGGTCCTCTCCGTCGCCGAGAACATCCTCCTCGGCGACGAGCCGATGGCGAACCCGATCTTCCTGGACCGACGCGACGCCCATGATCGGATCCGGACGCTCGGCGACCAGTTCGGGTTCGAGGTCGACCCCGACGCCAAGGTCGGCTCCCTCTCCGTCGGCTGGCAGCAGCGCGTCGAGATCCTCAAGGCCCTGTATCGCAGCGCAAGCATCCTCGTCCTCGACGAGCCGACCGCCGTGCTGACGCCGCAGGAGACGCGCGAGATCTTCGCGGTGCTCCGTCAGCTCACCAAGGACCTCGGCACGTCGGTGATCTTCATCAGCCACAAGCTGTACGAGGTCCTCGAGATCGCCGACCGCATCACCGTGATCCGGCGCGGGAAGGTCGTCGGGCAGCGCGTTCCCTCCGAGACGAACGAGGAGGACCTCGCCGAGCTGATGGTCGGCCGCGACGTCCAGCTCACCGTCGATCGCGGGGAGAGCACGCCGGGCGAGGTCACCCTCACGGCCGATCAGCTCCGGGTGGCCGACGATCGAGGCCACGAGGTCGTCCACGGCGTCAGCTTCGAGGTTCGCGCCGGCGAGATCTTCGGGATCGCCGGCGTGGCGGGGAACGGCCAGGACGAGCTGGTCGAGGCGATCATGGGTCTGCGGCGCAAGACCTCGGGCCGCGTGACGCTCGGCGACAAGGACGTGACGCACGCATCGCCGCGGGATCTCCACGCAAACGGGGTCGGCTTCGTGCCGGCCGATCGGCATCGGTACGGCCTCGTGCTGTCCTTCCCGATCACCGACAACGTCGTGCTCAACGACTACCACTCGGCGCCCTACTCTCGCGGGCTCGTGCGTGACGCCGACGCCATCCGCACCCGAGCGAACGAGTGCGTGACCGAGTTCGACGTTCGCACCCCCTCGGTCCTCGTGAACGCCGGGACGCTGTCGGGGGGCAACCAGCAGAAGGTCGTCGTGGCCCGAGAGCTCGGACGGCAGCCGAAGCTGCTCGTCCTCGACCAGCCGACGCGTGGCCTCGACGTCGGGAGCATCGAGTTCATTCACCGCGAGACGATCGAGCGACGGTCGACCGGCACGGCCGTGCTCCTGATCTCGGCCGAGCTGGACGAGGTGCTCGAGCTCTCCGACCGCATCGGGGTCATGTACCGCGGCGAGCTGGTGGCGGTCGTCGACGCGCGCCAGGCCGACAAGGAGGAGATCGGCCTGCTGATGGCGACCGGAGGGAAGGTCAGCATCGAGGCACAGACGAAGAGCATGAGCACCGACCTGGAGCAGGCCTCGTGACGGCTGCGAACGACGCGCAGGAGCGGCCCCGCGCTCGTCAGGGGCCGATCGCGCGGCTCATCCGGCTCTCGATCATCCCGCTCGCCGCCGTCCTCGGCGGGCTCATCGTCGGTGCCTTCGTCATCCTCCTGTCCAGCCTCCTCACCGGTGACCTGGACCTGCTGCTGCCCCTGCAGGCCTACGCGAACCTGCTCGAGGGCGCCTTCGGCAGCGTCCGCGGCATCACCTTCACGATCCTCGCCGCGACGCCGCTCATCCTCGGTGGCATGGCGGTGGGGCTCGGCTTCAAGGCCGGGCTCTTCAACATCGGTGCGCAGGGTCAGTTCCTCATGGGTGCCCTCGGTGCCGCAGGGGTCGGCGCCTGGGTGGCCGGTGCGCCTCCGATCATCGCGATCCCCGCCGCGGTCGCCGCCGGCGCGCTGCTCGGCGCGGCATGGGGCTTCGTCCCGGGCGCGCTGAAGGCGTGGACCGGCGCGCATGAAGTCGTGACCACGATCATGCTCAACTTCATCGCCGGCGCCATCATCGGCTACCTCATCACCGGGCCGCTCGAGGCGCCGGGGTTCTCGTTCTCACGAACCGGGCCGGTCGGCAACGCCGCGTATCCCACCTTCTTCGACACCGGGATCCACCTCGGCGTCTTCATCGCCTTCGGGCTCGTCCCGGTCGTGTGGTGGCTTCTCTGGCGCAGCACGCTCGGGTTCGAGATCCGCACCGTCGGCGCCAACCCCGACGCCGCGCGCTACGCCGGCATGCACCCCGCCTTCCTGACGATCCTCACGATGTCGCTGTGCGGGCTGCTGGCCGGCCTGGCCGGCGCCGGCCAGATCCTCGGCATCAGCGGGTTCATGACCGCCTCGTACGGCACGAGCGTCGGCTTCGACTCGATCTCCGTCGCCCTCCTCGGCCGCGCGCACCCGGTCGGGATCATGCTCGCCGCGCTGCTGTTCGGCGCGTTGCGCGCCGGGTCGGGGCTCATGCAGATCGAGGCCGGCATCCCGGTCGAGATCATCGACGTCATCCAGGCCACGATCCTCCTCTTCCTCGCGGCCGACGTGCTGATTCGGCACATCCTTCGCATCCGCGCACCGGGCGCGGAGCCAACCGAGCTCCAGACGGTCACGAAGAGCTACGGCAGCGGGACGCCCACCTGATGGAGATCGTGTACGGGATCCCGATCCTCGGGGTCATCTTCCAGTTCATCGGCTACGTCATCGAGGTCACGCCCGGGATCGCGCCGATCGTGCTGGGCCTGGCGGCGCCGATCGCGCTCGGGGCCATGTGCGGCGTCATGAACGAGCGGTCGGGCATCGTGAACATCGGCATCGAGGGCATGATGCTGTCGGCGGCGTTCGCCGGATTCCTGGCGGCCGGCCTCTGGCACCAGGCCTTCCCCGTCGATCCGTGGGCCGGCCCGTTTGCGGCGACACCGGCGCTGCTCATCGGCGTCCTCGTCGCCATCCTCGCCGCGATGGTCCTCTCGGCGCTGCACGCGTGGCTCTCCATCTCGATCGGCGCCGACCAGATCATCAGCGGCGTCATCATCAACGTCGCCGCGATCGGGCTCACCGGCTACCTCAATCGCCTGCTGATCTCCCCGAACCCGCGCCTCGGGGCCGGCACGTTCGAGACGTTCCGCCTGCCGCCGGAGGTCGTCGACATCCCGGTCATCGGCTGGATCCTCGAGATGTTCCTCGAGCAGGGACCGATCGCCATGTCGGTCATCGTGTTCGTGCTGGTCCTGCAGGTTCTCCTCTTCCGCTCGCGATGGGGCCTGCGGACACGTGCCGTTGGCGAGCATCCGCGCGCGGCCGACACCGTCGGCATCGACGTCTTCCGCCTGCGCTACCGGAACGTCATCGTGGCCGGCATCTTCGCCGGGCTCGCCGGCGCCTATCTCACCCTCGAGGGAACCGGCTCATTCCAGAACGGCATGACCGCCGGCCGCGGCTTCATCGCCCTCGCAGCCGTCATCTTCGGCCGATGGACCCCGATCGGCGCCTTCGCCGGCGCGCTGCTGTTCGCGTACTCGGGCGCCTTCGGGCAGGCGGTTCGCATCCGGCCGCCGGGCGACGCGTACCCCGACCTCGGCGCGATCATGGCCGCGGTCCCCACGCAGGTGTACGGCGCGCTGCCCTACATCGTGACCATCGTGATCCTGGCCGGCGTCGTGGGTCGCAGCATCGCGCCCGCCGCGGTCGGCCGGCCGTACGTCAAGGAAGGCCAATCCTGACCGATGGGTGACGCGGTCCTCGACAAGAGCGCCGTCGGTCGCGACGTGCGCCAGTTCCACATCGGCGTCGCGCCGGGTGAGGTGAGCACGATCGCGCTCCTGCCCGGCGACCCGTTCCGGGTGCCGCTCATCGCCGAGCACCTGACCGACGTGCGCGAGGTCGCCCACAAGCGCGAGCATCGGACGATGGTCGGCACGTACCAGGGCCGTGAGATCACCGCGACCTCGACCGGGATGGGATGCCCGTCGACGGCGATCGCCGCCGAGGAGCTCGCAAGGGTCGGCGTCACCTCGATGATCCGCGTCGGCAGCACCGCCGCCCTGCAGCCGGGCATCAAGCCGGGGGACCTCATCGTGAGCCAGGGCTCGTTCCGCAACGACGGCACGTCCGACGCCTACGTGCCGAAGGGCTACCCCGCGGTCCCCGACCTCGAGATCGCGCTGCGCCTGGAACAGGAGGCGCGCGACCTCGCGTCCGGCGCGGACTACGCCGTCCACGCCGGCCTCAACGTGACCGATGACGCGTTCTATGCCGAGTCCCCCGAGTGGACGACGCAGATGTCGGGGATGGGCCTTCTCAACGTCGAGATGGAGAGCTCGGCACTCTTCATCGTCGCTCGCCAGCGCGGCTTTCGGGCGGGGATGGTCTGCGCCGTGTCGAGCAACCTCGTCGAGGGCGCGAGCGTCTACGACAGTCATGATCGGCTCGCCGCGGGCTGGCATCACAGCATCGAGGTCGCGCTGAGGACGGCGGTCGCCCTCTCGCTGTGACCGATCCCGACGCCGCGGCCGCGGTCGGCCTGAACCTCCATACCCATCTCGAGGGCACGATCCGCCCTCGGACGGCCGCGGAGCTGGCCGAAGCACACGGCGTCCCGGCGCCGCCCGACGGATGGGAGGCAGCCCTGCGGATGCGGGAGGCGGGAACGCTCACGACGTTCCTCGAGCACGTCGCGGCGGCCTACCCGCTGTTCGCGACCCCCGACGCCGTTGCCAGGATCGTGGCGGAGGCGGTCGAGGACGCCGCCACCGACGGCGTGGCGTACCTGGAGCTGCGGTTCGGCCCGGCGACCCACGCGACGGCCATGAGCATCGGCGAGGTCATCGCAGCGGCCGCTGCCGGGGTGCGCGAGGGGACGCGGCGCTCCGGCACGCCTGCCGGCCTCGTCGCCTGCGCGCTCCGTCACCATGACGGCGACACCAACGAGGCGGTGGCGCGCGCGGCCGCCAACCATGCCGGCCTGGGCGTCGTGGGCTTCGACGTGGCCGGCGACGAGCTTCTCTTCCCGTCGCTCGAGCCGATGGTGCGCCCGTTCGCCATCGCCGCCGCGGCCGGACTGGGCCTGACCGCCCACGCCGCGGAGGCCGGCACCGCCCAGCACGTCCGCGAGGCGTTCGCGCGGCTCGGCGTGCGGCGCATCGGCCACGGCATCCGGGCCATCGACGATGGGGAGGTCCTGCGCTGGGCGGCGGACGAGGGCATCTGCTTCGAGCAGTGCCCGACCTCGAACGTGCTCACCGGCGCCGTCCCGTCGTACGCGGAGCACCCGATCCGCGCGTTCCTCGAAGCCGGCTGCGAGGTCGTCATCGGCGACGACGACCCGACGACGACCGGCGCACCGCTGTCGGCCGAGCTCGCTCACCTCACCGAGGACGTCGGGCTCGGGCCGGACGAGATCCGTCGCATCCACGCGACGTCGGTGGAGCGCGTCTTCTGCGACGACTCGACGCGCGCCGCACTCCGGGAGCGGATCGCGACGATCGGTTAGGCGGGGGCGACCTCGGTCGGCAGGTGCGGGTGCGTCGCTGGCGGCTCGCGCAGCAGGTCGATCGGATGGCCCACGGCCGCCATGTCGCGCACCACGGCGACGTGGTCGTAGTCGACCGAGCGGAATCCGACGGCGATGTCGGGCTCACCGATGTAGACGACCGCGTAGCGTGCGCGCGCGTCGCCATCGGTGCCGCAGCCGACGGAGCCACAGGCCACGACGTGTGCCTGTCCGAGGACGCGGTGCCACGCCTCGTGGGTGTGGCCGAAGCAGAACAGGTCGTCGGCCTCGTCGCTGGCAAGGCGCGCGAAGACGCGCGACGGCCGCGATGCCCACAGATACTCGGTCTGCTTGTACGGAGCGCCGTGGAACAGGAAGACCGATCGCCCGCCGAGGTTCACGCGCATCGTCTGCGGCAGCTGCCGCAACCAGGCCTTGTTCTCCTCGGTCAGGCACTCGGCCGACCAGCGCATCGAGGCGTTGCCCTCCGCCTCGGCCTGCGCCGTGGCCCACGCCGCACCGGTCTGCTCCCGGTCCATGCCGACCGCCTCGTCCCAGTTGCCCTGCACGGTCGGGATCTCCAGGCGGCGGAGCTCGTCGACCACCTCGTTCGGGTGAGGCCCCCTGCCGACGACGTCTCCGACGCAGTACATCGCATCGGCACCGATGCGGGCGACGTCGTCGATCACGGCCCGCAGCGCGGGCAGGTTGGCGTGGATGTCGCCGATCACCGCGATTCGCATGGCGGGGATTCTCGGGCCTGCTCCGGCCCGGGGGCAATCCCCAGAGTGGGTCCGGTGGCCCGCGGGACTTTCGGGCCTAGGCCACGCTCGATCCGACCATCGCCGGTGCCGCGAGCACGCTCACGCGGCCGGCGACCGTGCGTGCGACCTCGCGCATTGCCTGCGCGGCCGCGGAGTCCTCTCCGCCGGGGTACTGGCTCGACGTGATCGGCACGCCGGCGTCGCCGCCGGCGCGGACGCCGGGCTCGAGCGGGATGCGGCCGAGGACGTCGAGCTCGAGCTCGCGCGCGATCTTCTCCCCGCCGCCCGACCCGAAGATGTCGTGCTCGTTGCCGCAGTCGGGGCAGATGAAGCCGCTCATGTTCTCGATGACGCCGAGGGTGCGCACGTTGACCTTGCTGAACATCCCGATCGCCTTGCGCGCGTCCAGCAGGCTGACCTCCTGCGGGGTCGTCACGATCACCGCGCCGGTGAGCGGAATGAGCTGGCTGAGGCTGAGCGCCGCGTCCCCGGTTCCCGGCGGCAGGTCGATGACGAGGTAGTCGAGCTCGCCCCACTCCACATCGCGCAGGAACTGGGCGATCGCGCTGTGGATGAGCGGCCCGCGCCAGATGACCGGCGCGTCGGCCTGGAGGAAGTACTGGATGCTCATCATCTGCACGCCGTGGGCGACGACCGGGTTCGGTCGTCCGCCGGCGCCGGTGACGTGGGCACCCTGCGTGCCCATCATGAGCGGCACGTTCGGGCCGGTGATGTCCGCGTCGAGGAGCCCGACCTTCGCTCCGTCGCGCGCCAGGCTGACCGCGAGGTTGACCGCGACGGTCGACTTGCCGACGCCGCCCTTGCCGGACGCCACGGCGATCGTGTTGCGCACGCCCGGGATGAGGTCGGCGGCCGGCCCGCCGAAGCTGCGCTTCACGTTGCTCGCCCAGTCGACGCGCACGAGGCTCGCGCCGAGGCCGGTGAGCGCGTCACCGATATCGCTCTCGATCGTCGCCTTGAGCGGGCACGCGGGCGTGGTGAGCTCGACGGTCAGGTCGACGACACTGCCGTCGATCGTGATGTTCTTGACCATGCCGAGCGAGACGAGGTCTCGCCCGATCTCAGGATCCTTCACCCCGCCGAGCGCGGCGAGGATGTTCTCGTCTGTCAGTTGATTGGCCATGGCGGGCTCGGAGGTCCTCCATGCGGAGCCGATGCGGCCCTCTGAGCGTAGCAGAGCGGCTCCCACCCTTCAGCCGACCGCCCTGCCGAGCGTCGTTCCTACCGCGCCGCGCGACGGCCCCTCGGTCGAACTAGCAGCACGGTGGCCCCGGCCGCTCCAGCGGCGAGAACGAGCCACACAGGCCCTCCGGCCGACGCACTGCCGATCGCCATGCGGGTATCCGGAAGCGCTGCTGGCGTCGGAGCCGGCGTGGCGGGCGTCGCCGAATACGTCACGGTGAGCTCGATCTCGAGGGCCGGCTGGCCCTTCTCTCCGATCGTCCCGAATCCGAGAATCCCGACCGTCGCGTCGACCCCGAGGTCGGCGGCCTCGTCGAGGAGCGCCCGCGACGCGTCGTCGACGATGGCGCCGGGCAGCGCCGCCGCCCCGACGCCCACGTCCCCTGCTCCCAGGTCCGAGATCGGACCCGCGACCGACGTCTCTCCAATGAACGAGGTCGGAACGCCCGTCGTGGGATCGACATGGAACGTCACGTCCAGCGTGCCGCCAGTTGCGGCCGGCACGCCGATCAGGGCCGCGTACGCCGCCTCGCCCTCCACGAGCTCGGCGGGGGCGGCCAGTCGGTCACCGACGAGGTAGGCGTCCGCACCGACGCCGAAGACATCGTCGACGCGAGTCACGGTGCCGCTGACCGTGCATTCCTCCACGAACGCCAGGTGGGTGATCGTCCCGCCCTCGCGCGTCACTTCGAGGCACGTCGGCGTGCCCCCGCCCAGGAAGGCCAGGTTCGTGTCGGCCGGCGGCACGAGCTCGGCATCGGCGGCGATCGTCTCCGCCGCGCTCCCGAAGCCGAAGCGGATCGTCCCGTCAGTCGGACCGCCCGGGTCCGGCGCGAGGAAGTCGAAGTACGCCCCCGCTTCGATGGTGACGTCGCCTCCGCCGGCACGGGCGATCGCGCTGCCAAGGAGCAGCGCAGTGGCGACGATGGGCAGGCTGAAGAGTCTTCGGTGGCGATGGACGCTGGGCAGCATCGGTCCCTCGGCTGGGTCGGGTGGCCCCCTCTGGATTCAGGTGAGCCCGTCGAAGAGGCCGTGCTCGGCGGCCGCACCGACCCCCACCGCGCTGGCAGCAAGCCGGTAGTGCTCCGTCGCCAGGTACGCGTCGCGTGCCTCGTCACCCCAGTCGTGGAACGGCCCGGCAGAACCGGTCTGCGACACGTGGCGGCTGATGGCCGCGAGCTTCAGCTGCGCGAGCTCACCCAGCTCGAGCGCGAGTGTGGGTTCGACCGACGAGCCGAAGCCCTCGGCCGGCGCCCTCGGGCCGAGCGACTCGATCGCGGACGGTGGGACCACGAGCTGGTAGAGCTTGGCGGCACGCCAGGCGACCTGGTCCTCCTCGAGAACCTCCTCGTACGCCATCGGCTCCGCCGCCCGCTGGTACGCGGCGCTCACGGCGCGGGAGAGGACGATGTGGTCGGTGTCGCCGGTGATCCCGTCCGGGCCGAACGAGAGGATCACCTCCGGGCGGTGCATGCGGATCGGCTCGACGATGCGGCCGACCAGGTGGTCGAAGTCGGCCCGATCGAGCTCACCCTCGGCGTAGTCGAGCATGCGCACCACGCGCACGCCGAGGACGGCGACCGAACGACGCAGCTCGTCCTCGCGGACGGTGTCGAGATTGCGCCAGTTCACCTGGCCGAGCTTGAGATCGCGGTTCTTGCCGCCCGGCGCGGGCGGCTTATCGGTCAGGCGCGGATCGAACCAGCCTCGGGTGACGCAAACGACGACGACGTAGGCGCCCTCGGCGGCCGCACCCGCGATCGCGCCCCCGAATCCGAAGGCTTCGTCGCCTGGATGGGCGACGATCACCATCAGGCTGCGCGCCGGCGCGCGCTCTCGGACGGGCCGCCAGATGGAGGACACGGCCGGCAGTATACGAGCCTAGGAGCCGACCTCGACGGGGATCGGCGCGTGGCCATTGCCGACGGATTCGCGCCCGCTGACCGACGTCTCGATCACCGGTGCTCGGTCGAGAAAGCTGGCCCGCTCGCCGGTCTCGATCGCCTTCCGCACCTCGTCCAACGAGAGGATGTCGTGACGCATGAGCATCGCCAGCTCCTCGCGCAGGTAGGTGCGCAGCATCTCGGGCCCATCGGTACTGACCGTGAAGCTGACGCCGCCGTCAACGAGGGCGCGGACCACCCGGCGCAGCTCGGCGTGCGACCGCAGCACCCCGGTGTTCAGGTTCGAGCTCGGGCACACCTCGAGCACGGTCCCCCGCTCGCGGAGCATCGCCAGCACGCTGGCGTCCTCGACGCTGCGGACGCCGTGACCGATGCGGTCCGGCTCGAGCGCCTCGAGCGCCTCGCGCACCTCCCCGGGCCCGCCCGTCTCGCCGGCGTGGACGGTCAGCCCGAGCCCCGCCCGACGGCATTCGCGATAGATGTCGGCGTAGTCCGCGAACCGGAAGCTGTCGGCCTCGGGGCCGGCGATGTCGATGCCCACCACCCCGCGGCTGCGCCACGCGACGGCCTTGGCGGCCAGGATCTCGTTCAGGTCCCGGGAGAAGCTGCGGTCGAGGCAGAAGATGAGGCCGGCGCGGACCTGGGGGTACTCGAGCACCGCGCGGTCCATGCCGCGGACCGCCGCGGCGATGATGTGGTCGAGGTCCTGCTCACCGCCGCGGTTGCGCTTCATCGGGTTGAAGCGCAGCTCGAGCTTGGTGACGTTGTTCTTGCGGTAGGCGCCGCCGATGACCTCGTACACGCTGCGCTCGACCGCGATCGGGCTCGACTGGATGAGCTCGGTCCAGTGGAAGAGGTCGAGGTACGCGTCGAAGCCCTTGCGCCGGCGCCCGACGGTGATGAGGTCGCGGAACGCCCAGTAGTCCTTCGTCGGCAGGCGGATGCCCTGGGCGTGCGCGATGCCCCACATGATCGCCGGTGTGACCGCCGCGCCGAGGTGCACGTGGAGCTCGCTGAGCGGCACGCGTGGATCGAGGCGCTGGCGCGACATCAGGCTCCGCTGGCTGGCTTCGTCGGCGGAGTGTAGCGCACGGACCCGATGCTAGAATCGGCCCGTGCTGGAGTCCATCAAGGATTTCGTCGAGTTCCTCGCCGAGGATCTCGCGCAGATCGGCGCCACCCTCGCCCCGTACGTCCTGCTCGGGCTGCTCGGGCTGTACGTCCTCTGGCTCGTGATCGGCTACCTGCGGGTGAGCCAGGTCGGCCTCGGTGAGAGCAACGCCCAACGACAGGTGCTCGAGCTGCCGTCGTCGAGCGGGACCGCGGCCGCCGAGCCGCCGCGAGGCGTCGCCTACTGCTCCTTCGACCAGCTGCAGTACCCGCTCGGAGCGACCTTCTGCACCGCCTGCGAGCGCGACCTCCTGCTCGACTGCACGAACTGCGGCGCAACCCTCGCCGCGAGCGACGCGTCCTGCTACCGATGCGGCACCCCCACCGGCGCCACCGGGACCACGCGCGCCGACTGACCGGCGGCCGGCGCCGTGAGACCGGAGCAGACCGATGACCACCTTCATCCCGATCCTGATCGTCGGAGCCCTCGCGTCGCTCGTCGCCGCCGCCGCGGCGGGGATTGCGGCCGCGGTCGTCGCCCCCGCGCCGACGGCAGCGACCGAGGGCGGATCGATCGAGGTTGCTCCGCCCCGGCGCGCGCTGCTCCAACGGGCCGCCCTTGCCGGGCTGCTCGGCGGGCTCGTGCTGCTCGTCGTGGCGCTGCTGGCACGTGCGATCCTCGTCGGGCACGCCCCGTGGTCGAACCTCCACGAGTTCAGCCTCGCGTTCGCCGCGGCGCTGGTCGCGACGTACCTGCTCCTGGCCCGTGCCTACCCGATCGCCACGCTCGCGCCGCTTGTCGCCATCCTGGCCGCGGGCCTCGTCGTCTTCGCGCTCCAGTTCGATGATCGGGTCGACCCACTCGTCCCGGCGCTCCAGCAGCCGGTCCTGCTGACCATCCACGTCGGCACGGCCGCGCTCGCGTATGCGGTGGCGGGCGTCGCCTTCCTGGCGGCCGTCGCCGAGATTGCACAGGCGCGCGCCGGCGACCGCATCGGCGGCCTGCCGTCGGCGACGGTGTGCCGCGCCGTCGGCCATCGGTCGGTCCTCATCGCCTTCCCGATCCTCACCGTCGCCATCGCCCTCGGCGCGGTGTGGGCGAACCTCGCGTGGCGTTCGTACTGGAGCAACGACCCGAAGGAGCTCGCCGCGGCAGCTACCTGGCTCGTCTTCGGCGCCTACCTGCACGTCGCATCACGACGTGACCGATGGCAGCGACTCGCCCCGTGGCTCATCGTGCTCGGCTTCGCGGGCGTGCTGTTCACCTATATCGGTGCCGGGCTCTTCTTCGTCGGCGAGCATTCGTACGGACAGCCGTGAGGCGTCGATCGGCGCTCATCCTCGTGGCCCTCGTGCTCGCCGCCTGCGCGGCGGAGGGGACACCGTCCGGCTTCGAGGGAGTCCCGATCTCGAACCCGCGCGACCTGCCGGTCATCGGCGACTTCGTCGTGGTCAGGCCCGGAGCGAACGGCGGGTCGCTGCTGGACGCGGTCTCTGGCCCGATCGAGGCGGCGGTCGCCTATCGGTTCAGCCTCGGCCACTGCGGACTGCTCTCGCCGATCGACGTCGACGGCAGCTTCTGGGATCCACTCGATGGCACGGGCCCAACCGGCGCGGAGCTGGACCTCGACAGCGACGGCGAGATGATCAATGCCACCAGCGGCGTCATCGTCGTCATCGGTGACGAGATGCGCTTCCGGACGGACTCCGGCTCGGTCGTGCGCTTCGAGCGGCACCCCGGCGAGAAGGAATATCCGGGCTGCGACTAGGGATGGAGACGCGTGAGCTGACCCTCGACACCGGGCACGGGCCGGCGCTGGCGGACCTGACCGGCGACTGCGCCGGCTTCCTGGCCGATATCGGCGCGACCGATGGCCTGCTCACCGTCTTCGTGCCGCACGCGACCGCCGGCGTGGTGGTCGTCGAGCTCGGCGCGGGCTCCGACGCCGACCTGATCGCCGCGCTCGATCGCCTCCTGCCGCGCGACGACCGCTGGGTGCACGCCCACGGCAGCCCGGGCCATGGCGCCGATCACGTCGTGCCGCTGCTCGCGTCGCCGTCGCTCGTCGTTCCCGTCGTCGGCGGCCGGATGACGCTCGGCACGTGGCAGTCGATCGCGCTGCTCGACCCGAACCGCGACAACGCTCGGCGCAGCGTCAGGCTCTCGTTCCTCCCCGGCTGACTATCGTTGACCGATGCAGACCGATGCTCCGCGCGTGCTCCAGATGCGCCTCGTCGTCGAGGCCGATGACTACGACGAGGCGCTTCGCTTCTTCCGCGACGTCCTCGGCCTGCGCGAAGAGGGCGCCTTCAGCGGCCCGGGCGACGCTCGGGTCGCCATCCTCGACGCCGGTCGCGCCACGCTCGAGCTCGCCAACCCGGCGCAGAAGCGAATGATCGACGAGGTGGAGGTGGGCCGCCAGGTCGCCCCACGCCTGCGGGTCGCCTTCGAGGTCGCCGACTCGTCGTCGGTGACCGACGCGCTCGTCGCCGCCGGCGCCGAGCTCATCGCGGCGCCGGTCGAGACGCCGTGGCGGTCGTTGAACTCGCGCCTCGCGGCGCCGGCCGACCTCCAGATCACGCTCTTCCAGGAGCTGGCGCCGGAGGCCGAGGACTAGCGCGCCGGAACCCCGAGCGCGGCCACCTGCGGCGCGAGGCGCGCCGGATCGTTCGTCGGCTCGTCGCACGCGTAGCCTCGACAGGCGTACGCCGTCGCCGTGCCGTCTCGCGCCGCCTTGCCCGCGTACAGCGGCCACGCGGCGTGCCCATCGCCCGGCCCGACCGAGGTGAGCACGAGATCGGGGACGAACGGGCCGATCGCCGCCTCGCGGAGCGCGCGTCCGTCGTCACCGGCAGCCGTGGCGATGACGACGTCGACCTGTTCCCCGCCGATCCGGTCGGCCGCGCTCAGCATGCGGCCGAAGGCGCTGGGCTGCTGTTCGAGCGCGGGGGCGACCGCCCGGATGATCGAGCGCGCGCGTCGCGCGAAGTCCTCCTCGCCGGTCAGGAGCGCGAGGCGAGACAGCAGGTCGGCCCCGATCGCGTTCGCCGAGGGGGTGGCGTTGTCGACGAGGCCACGCGGACGGGCAACCGTGCGATCGTGCTCGTCGGAGGTGTCCACGAAGGTCCCCGCCTCGTCGTCCCAGAAGTCGCGCACGGCGGTGTCGGCCAGCCGTCGGGCGAGGTGCAGCGGCCCCGCGTCACCGAGCGCCGCGTGGGCCTCCAGCAGCCCGTCGGCCTGGGCGAGGTAGTCCTCGGCGAACGCCGGCGTGCCGCCGCGGCCGTCTCGCACCGTCCGCCACAGGCGATCGCCGTCGCGGAGGAGGTGGCGCTCCACGAAGGCGACCAGCGATCGGGTCGCGTCGGCGTACGCGGCATCACCGAGCACGAGCGCTCCGTGGGCCAGCGCGCGCAGTGCCAGGCCGTTCCATGACGCGATCTGCTTGTCGTCGCGGGCCGGCCGGGTCCGGATCGCGCGAGCGTGGAGGAGCGCGCGGCGTGCGCGCTCGACGAGCTCGTCACCGGGATCGGCGCCGGCGCGGTGGAGGACGTTCGTCCCCTCCCAGTTGCCTGCCGCGGCAAGCCCCCAGTAAGCGGCCAGGACGCCGCGATCCGCGTCATCGAGGCCCGCATCGGTGAGGGCCGCCATGAACTCGTCGTAGGACCAGGCGTAGAACCTGCCCTCCACGCCCTCGCTGTCGGCGTCGAGCGCCGATGCGAAGCCGCCGTCGTCGGTGCGGAGCTCGGTCAGCATGAAGTCGAGCGTCGCGCGCGCGACGCGCGCGTATCGGTCCGTGCCGGTGGCACGGTAGCCCTCCAGGTAGGCATGGGCCAGCAGCGCGTTGTCGTAGAGCATCTTCTCGAAGTGCGGCACGAGCCAATGCGCATCGGTGCTGTAGCGCGCAAAGCCGCCGCCGAGCTGGTCATGGATGCCGCCGTCGGCCATCGCGTCCAGCGTGCGCGCCACCATGCGAAGGGTGGCGTCGTCCCGCGTGCGCCGCCAGGCTCGGAGCAGGAACTCGAGGATCATCGGCGCCGGGAACTTCGGCGCACCGCCGAAGCCACCGTGGGTCGCGTCGAACGTTGCCGCCAGCCGCGCGACGGCGCCATCGAGCTGCCGGACCTCGACGTCCTGCGTTCCGGCCGGCACCGCGAGCCTGGCCCGCAGGTGGTCGGACAGCGCCCGGGCCTGCTCTTCGATCTCGTTGCGACGGGTGTGATAGGCATCGGCGACGGCCCCGAGCACCCGTGGCAGCCCGGCCATGCCGTGGCGGTCCTCGGGCGGAAAGTACGTGCCGCCGAAGAAGGGCTCCAGCTTCGGGGTCAGGAAGACGGTCATCGGCCATCCGCCCGAGCCGGTCATTGCCTGCACGGCGGCCATGTACACGTCGTCGAGGTCAGGCCGCTCCTCCCGATCGACCTTGATCGCCACGAACTGCTCGTTCATGAGCGCCGCGATCTCGGGATTCTCGAAGGACTCGCGCTCCATGACGTGGCACCAATGGCACGCCGCGTAGCCGATCGAGAGGAAGATCGGCCGATCCTCGAGGCGCGCACGCTCGAGCGCCTCGGGGCCCCACGGGTACCAGTCGACAGGGTTGTGGGCGTGCTGGAGCAGGTACGGGCTCGTTTCGGCCGCGAGGCGGTTGGGCATGCCGCCAGTGTGGCACGCGGCCCGGCTCACGGGCCGCAGGCGGCTTCTACGCCTCTCCGGCGAACTGCTCCTGGTAGAGCTTGGCGTAGAGGCCCTCCTGGCGGATCAGCTCAGCGTGGGTGCCACGCTCGACGATCCGGCCGCGCTGGATCACGAGGATCTGGTCGGCGCGCAGGATCGTCGACAGCCGGTGTGCGATCGCGATCGTCGTCCGCCCCTGCTCCAGCCGCGCCAGGGCGGCCTGGATGAGCCGCTCGCTGACGGTGTCGAGCGCCGACGTCGCCTCGTCGAGGATGAGGATGCGTGGGTCCTTGAGCAGCACCCTGGCGATCGCGACGCGCTGCTTCTCGCCACCGGAGAGCTTGTAGCCGCGCTCCCCGACGACGGTGTCGTAGCCGTCGGGCAGCTCCATGACGCGGTCGTGGATGGCCGCCGCGCGTGCCGCCGCCTCGATCTCGTCCATCGTCGCGTCGGGCTTCGCGTAGCGCAGGTTGGCGAGCACCGTGTCGTGGAAGAGGTAGGTCTCCTGGGTCACGAAGCCGAGCACGCGCCCCAACGAGGTGAGCTTGATCCCGCGCACGTCGATCCCGTCGATCCTGACCGACCCGGCGTCCACGTCGTACAGCCGCGGAATCAGGTACGTCGACGTCGTCTTGCCGCCGCCCGACGGCCCGACCAGCGCCACGAGCTGACCCGGCGCCGCGGTGTACGTGATGTCGGTCAACGCGAAGGGCATGACCCGGCTCGGCACCGCGCGCCCGTCGGATTCCGCGGAGACCATCTCGTCGGTCGCCTCGAGCTGGCCCTCGGCGACCGGGTAGCGGAACGAGACGTTCTCGAACCGCACCTCGCCGCGGGTGCCGGCCGGCGTGAGCTCGACCGCGTCGGGGGCATCGACGATCTCGTGGTCCATCTCCAGGTACTCGAAGATGCGGTCGAACAGCGCGAGCGCGCCCTGGATCTCGACCTGGACGTTGAGCAGCTGTCCGAGCGGGAAGAAGAGGCGCGACTGGAGCGTGGTGAAGGCGACGATCGTGCCGATCGAGACGCTCTCGTCGCCGCCGATGATCAGCACGCCGGCAAGGAGGTAGACGAACGCCGGCATGATGCTGAAGAACGTGCCGATCAGCGCGAAGAACCAGCGACCGATCATCTGGCCACGGATCTGGAGGTCGCCGAGGCGCTGCGACTCGGCGCGGAAGCGCTCGATGGACGCCTCCTGCTGCCCGAAGGTCTTGCTGAGCAGGATGCCCGACACGCTGAGCGACTCCTCGGTGATGGCGCTCATCTCGGCCATCGACCGCTGCGTCAGCGTGCTGACCTCCCGGCGCACCTTGCCGACGCGGTAGGTGATGTAGGCGAAGACCGGCAGCAGGCCCAGGCTCAGCAGGGTGAGGCGCCAGTCGAGGATTGCCATGGCGATCACCGTGGTCGCCACGGTGGCGAAGTTGCTCAGGACCGATGCGGCCGTATCGGTCACGACCGACTGCACGCCGCCGACGTCGTTGGCGATGCGGCTCTGGATCTCGCCGGTGCGGGTCTCGGTGAAGAAGCGCAGCGGCATCCACTGCAGGTGGCGGTACAGCGCGAGGCGCAGGTCGTTCATGACGCGCTGCCCGACGACGTTCGACAGGAACGACTGCCACACGCCGATGGCGCTGGTGATGATCGGCAGCACGATCATCAGCCCGCACTGGAGGAACAGGAGGCCGAGGTCCTGCTCCCCGCCCGGCACGAGGTTGTCGATGGCGAGCCCGAGCAGGATCGGGTTGATGACCCCGATTCCGACGGTGATCAGGATGAGGACGGCGATGAAGGCGAGCCGGCCGCGGTACGGCCGGAAGAAGCCGGCGATCCGTCGCAGCGTCGGGCCCTCGCTCCCGGGTCGACGCGTCAGGTCCGGCTCCGCGCCACCGCCCCAGAAGCCCCCGCCGCCGCCCCCGCCACGCCGGGTCATGTCAGCAGGATCGAGAGGAACGCCTGCGCCAGGGCGATTCCCTGCGGCTCCCCCACCAGGCGCGCCCGCTCGCGCATCCGCTCGCCAACGTCGTCGGGATCCACCTGGCTCTCGTGAGCCAGGATCGCGGCCAGGCCGGTCTCGAACGTCTCGGCGACGTCGAGCCACAGGTTGGGCTCCTCGACGCCGGTGAGCAGCACCTGTCGCACCTTCCACGGCTCGAGGTGCTCATCGGTCCAGAGCTCCGGAAAGTTCAGGTGGTCGCGGGCTGCCGGATAGACCGATGCGAGCGTGGCCTCGCCGGTGGCGAGGTGGTCGGGATGGCCGATGAACGGGTTGTGGTCGAGCCGTCGCTGCGGATTCTGGGTGATGACAAGGTCCGGCCGGAAGCGGCGGATCTGGCGGGTGATGTCACGCCGCAGCTCGAGCGACGGCGTGAGGTAGCCGTCGGGATGGTCGAGGTGGACGATCTCGGACACGCCCAGGATGTCCGCCGCCGCCCGCTGCTCGGCTCGGCGCGTTGCCGACAGCTGCTCGGGCGTGACCGTTGGGTCCTCGGTGCCCTTCGCGCCGTCGGTGGTGACCACGTAGTCGACCCGCACGCCGCCCCCGGCGAGCAGCGCGATCGTCGGCCCGGCGCCGAACTCCGCGTCGTCAGGGTGGCTGACGACGACGAGCACGCGCTCGAGCGGGTCGACGAGCTCGTGTCGTTCCAGGGGACTCACGGGTCCCATGCTAGCCCGATTGACGCTCGGACCGGGCACCAACATACTGCCCACCAGTATGAGCACCGATCCGCACGCTGCCCACTTCCGGCACAGCTACACGAAGGACAAGCGCGACCTCGTCACCCGCCTGCGGCGGATCGAGGGACAGGCGCGCGGGATCCAGCGACTCGTCGAGGACGAGGCCTACTGCCTCGACATCCTCCAGCAGGTCGAGGCGATGACGGCGGCCGCCGACCAGGTCGCGCTGCTCGTGCTCGAGGACCACATCGACGGCTGCCTGACCCACGCGGTCGAGACCGGCCAGGGGCAGCCGTACGTCGACGAAGTGATGGCCGTCGTGCGCCGCACGATGGGGCGTCGCGGACCGCGGAGCACCGCCCGAGGGGCGTGAACGGGAGTGCCGCAGGGGGGAACCACGGCACTCCCGGGCCGGAGTCTACCCGTCGCTCGGCGGGCGAGCAAGGAAGCCTACTCGCCGAAGATCGTCAGCTGCTCGCCGCCTCGCTCGATGAGCGGATCGAGCCCGAGCACCGGCTCCAGCCACTCGAGCTGCGCCCCCGCCCGCGCGGCCAGCGTGTCGAGGTGCTGCCACTTCAGGACATGCCAGTTCTGGCGCTCGACCTCCGCGCGCAGCCAGGGTGAGCGCTCGAGCTTGAGGCGGACCAGGTCGCTGCGCTCGGCGGGGATCACGAGGAACCGCGCCTGCTCCTTCCCGACCGGGATCTGGCGGCCGCGATCGAGAACCGCTTCGCCGACCATGGCCGTCCACTCGACCTCGAAGAGGAACGAGAGGCGTCCGCGCACGTACCAGATGACGTCGACGGCCCCGAGCGCCTCGCCTGGTGCACGAATGACGAGCGGCAGGTAGACGCGCCGCTCCTCATCGGTCAAACGCCCTGCCAGGGTGCTTCCCTCGAATCGCCGGTCGTGCTCCCGCGAGGCGACCCACGCGCGCAGGCCGAGGCGGTGCGCGTAGTCGACGAGGGTGGCGATCACGCGCGCGTGGTCGTCGGCCCTGCCCGCGGCGTCGTCGTTCGTCCCGAGCGAACCGAGCTCGCCCGGCGCCACGTACGCGGCGAGGCAGGCGCGCACGAGGTCCTCGTCGGGTGCCTGCAGACCCGGGAAGAGGCGATAGATCCGCTCCAGGAAGCCCTGCTCGTCGATGCGTCCGGCGGTCGAGAGGATCGACCACACCGCCCACTCGACACGGTCGGCCAGCGGGCGCTCGGCCAGCTCCGGCTCGCGGAGCCACCACGACGGCCGCGACTCGTCGCCGAGGCGCACGAGGCTGGGATGGTCGTCGCGCCACAGCTCCTCGTGCACGAGCGACGAGAGCATCTGCGGTCCCCCGCCCTCGATGCGTTCCTCGCGCGGCTCTTCGTCGTCGGCCGCGCGCGCGGCAGCCAGCCGCCGGAGCAGCCCGGAGTGGCCGAGCTCCGCCACGATGGACGCCACCATCCGCAGCAGCCCCGCCGGCTCGCCCCGGTCGCGGAGCAGCGCGACGGCCGCGCGGTCGATGGCAGAGGCGAGCTCGGGATACGTCAGGTGGCCGCGCTCGACGCCGAGACGGAGCGGGCTCGGCGTGACCGCCTGGCGCAGGCGGTCCTCGGCAGACGGCTTGCGCAGGTGGAGCACCACGCCGTCGCCGACGCGAGACGACTCGCGATGGATGACGTCGACGAGCTCGAGGCCGGCCGACACCGCCGTCAGGGCCGAGGCGAGCAGCCGATCGGTGTCGGCGCCGTCGAGGAGAAGGGAGCACCAGCCACCCGGCTTGAGCGCGCCGACGGCCGAGACCAGGCCATGGCGCAGCGCCGTCGTCTCGGCGCCCGGACCCTGTGTCCCGCCGCCGAAGATCGGCTCGAGGCGCAGCGTCTCCGCCGCCTCGCGGCCGAGCACCCACGACGTGGCCAGGTACTCGTACGACAGCTCGTCGATGGTCGCGCTCACCGGGGGCGCGCTGAGAACGAAGTCGACCCCGTCGGCCGGCACGTACTGGCCGACGACGGCCGCCCGCGAACGGAGCCACAGCACGTTCGCGGCACCCATCCCACCCAGCTCGCCGTAATCGGCGGCGAAGCGCGCCTCCTGCCGGTCACGCGGCAGTGTGCCGATGGCGGCGCGCACGTCGGCGAAGGCCTGCTCGAACGCGCGCCAGACGTTCATCTCGCGCTGGTGGCGGCTCGCCGGTTGGCGAACGTGGCCGGCGGCGATGCGCAGCGACGCCACGCGGCCGGGGTAGCCGTTCAGGCGGCTCGCGGGCAGCAGGCAGGCGGCGAGGGCGAGGCGCATGGAGGCCGCGGTGCCGGCGTCGCGAATCTCACTGTCGATCTTCGAGCCGATGGCGTGAAGCGCGTAGAGGTTGCGCGGCGTGAACAGGTCGAGGAGCTCGGCGACGAGCTCGTCACGACCGTCGAGCACCGGGAACCGGGCACGCAGCTCCAGGTACTGCGGGCTGTGCCGGATCCCGTCCGCCGCCGCCACCTGCAGCGGGTCGGGCCGCACGGTGGAGGCGAACCGCGGACGCTCGCCAAGGCCGCTCGGCGGGTCGGCCGCCTGGGGTGGCGGATCGGGCGGGCCGCCCGGCTCGCCGAGGGGTGCCTCTTCTGCCTGCGTCGGGTCGTCGTCGATCCCGGTCAGGCCGACCGGCGCGGGCGGCAGATCATCGGCGTCGTCGGCGATCGCCACCGGCAGCCGCTCGTCGCGCTCGATGCCGAGCTTGGCGAGATCCACCTCGTCCACCGGTGCGACGCGCTCCTCGGGACCCCCGACCGACGCGTCGCACGTGGCGCAGCGGTAGATCTTGCGTCCTGGGGCGTCGCCGTCCCGGGGCCAGATGAACTGGTCGACGACGATCGGCCGCCGGCAGGCGGCGCAGCGCGACGCGTAGAGCTCCTCGATGTGCTGGCTCAGCGGCACGTCGACCTTGCGCGAACCAGCCAGCTGGGCGAACGCCGCGTCGAGCACGGACGGATCGGGCGCGTTCAGGAAAGCGATCGCTGCCAGCTGGCTGAGTGGGCTGGCATCGGCGGCGACGGCCCGCATCCCGTGGCCGACGGCGCGGCGCGCGACGGACCCGGTGCCGGCCCAGGGGTCGAGGATGGTGTCGCCGGGGGCCGCAAAGGCGGCAAGCTCGGCGTCGAGGACGTTATCGGCCGGTGAGGGTCGGTGGCGCTCGAGGAGGGCCAGACCGGGGCGGCGTCTCGGGAGGACGACGTGGTCGAGTCCTGTCCGCTCAGCCTCGGTCATCGCACGCTATGGCTCTTCTACCAGCTCCTCTTCGAGCTCGGGCTCGCCGGAGTACTCGGGGAGTGTCGTGTCGAGCTCTTCGACCTCCTCGGAGTCCTCATCGGCCTCCTCCACCTCGTCCTCGTCATCGTAGCGAAGCGCGCTGCCCTTCATGTACGGTCTGACGCCACCTCCGCCCTGGCTGACGGTCGGGAACGAGACCTTTCCGAAGTTCGCCGGATGGGTGAAGACCTCGCGGATGATGATCGTGAGGTCCGAACCGGCCTCGTGGAGGGTCGTGATGGCGGCCTCGTACCGGTTGCCGCCCGCGATCAGCTTGAGGAGCCGCGCGGCGATGCGCGGCTCGACGCTCCCGATCACGGCCCCGCCGACCCGTGCCCGGAGCTCGTCGCCGTCGACGACCAGCTCGACCGCATCGCCGGGCGAGAGCGGTGCAAGCACGCGTGGAGCCGCAAGGTTGATGAGGCGGGCGCGTCCGGTCTTTCCCATCTCCTCGATGAAGAGGGTCGCCGGCGCCTTGTCGGTGCGGCCCTTGCCGTTCTTGTTCGGCTTGGCGGCCGCGATGAGCAGGCGCAGCCGCTCGGAGTTGCGCTGCGCGATCCGGTTCGTCGCATCGCGCTCGAGCGCCTGCTCGTACGCCTCGAGCGCCTCAGCCGGGCGGTTCAGCTCCGCGAGTGCCTTGCCGAGACGGTTGTAGGCGTCGATGTCCGGACCGAGCTCGAGCAGCTGGCGGTTCGCCTCGACCGCGTCCTCCCATTCGCCGCGGGTGGCGTGGGCGATGGCGGCGTCGGCCAGCTGGCGTCGCTGCCGAGTGGTGGAATCGGCTTCTCCAAGCGCCATGAGCGTCGTGAAGGCCTCCGGTGCAGACGGGTGGGTGGCCGGTTTCCGGCCGAAGGGCGACCTCTTGTACCACCGGCCATGTGGGGTGTCAACGCGAGGTCGCGCGAGCCGCCTCAGGGCCGATGCAGGAGCAGGCCCGCCACCAGCCCGACGAGCACGAGCGAGCCGAACTCGACGGCCACCGCGCGCCCGGACGCGTCGCCGCGCAGCGCGTCGACCGCGCCGCCCCACGTGTAGAACGCGAGGGCGATGATCGCGGCCGTGAGCTGGAGCTGGACGTTCAGCAGCGACACCGCCACGCCGACCTGGAACACGACGAGGACGTGGAGCACCGACTGCCCGATCGCCTCCGCCTCGAGGGCACCGCGAGCCTCGGCCGCGCGAATGGCGAGCGGCACGGTGAGGATCGCGAGGAGGATCATCGGACTCGGCCAGGTCTCGGCCCCGAAGTAGCCGAGCAGTCCCCACGCGCCGGTGAAGACGATGCCGGTGAGCAGCAGGTTCTGGATCGTGCGTCCGCCGGTCCCTCGGGCGAGCCGCAGCTCGAGGTATGTGACCGACCAGAGCAGCACGGCCACGATGGGCACGAGCAGAAGGCTCAGGCCGCCGGGGATCAGCCGACCGAACACGGTGGCGGCGATCCCCGCCACCGCGGGCATCGCATAGCGCGCCAGCCCGGAGTCCGGACGGGCGGGACCGATGACGTACGCCGCCGCGAGCCCGCCCAGCGCCAGCTGCGCCGCGATCGTGATCGCCAGCACGACCGGCTCGATCGCGAACCAGCCGACGGCGGCGACGACCGCCTGGAGAATGGCGATGAGGACCGCGGCGGGCCGGTCGAGCTGTCGCAGGATCGCCAGCCCACGTCGATCGGTGAAGATGCGGTTGATCACCGCACCAGCTCCAGCAGCTCGTCCGCCGACCGCGTCGCCAACAGCTGATCCGGCCCGAGCCAAGCCCGGCGCGCGACGTCGACGGCGTAGCGCTGCTGCCCGAGCTCCTCGGTGCGGTGAGCGTCGGAGGCGACCGTCAGCCGCGCCCCCGCCCGCGCCGCCGCGCGTGCCAGGGCGTCATCGAGGTCGAGACGCGGGCTGCCGTTGATCTCGAGCGCCGTGCCGTTCGCCGCCGCGGCCTCGAAGACGCGCGGCCAGTCGACGGGCAGTGGGTCGCGGCGGTTGACGATCCGGCCGGTCGGGTGGGCCAGGACGTCGACGTGCGCGTGCTCGACGGCCGCCAGCGCCCGGCGCGTCAGCTGCTCGCTTGACTGGTTGCGCCCCGTGTGGATGCTGGCGATGACGAGGTCGAAGCGCGCCAGCAGCTCGTCGGGGTAGTCGAGGGTGGCATCGGCGCGGATCTCGAGCTCCGTGCCGTGCAGCACCCGGAACGGCGCCAGCTCGGCGTTGACGCGGGCGATCTCCACGGCCTGCTCGTCGACCTGCGACGGCGCGAGCCCGCGGGCGACCCCGAGCGACGGCGAGTGGTCGGTGAGCACGATGTACTCGTGACCGAGGTCGCGCGCCGCCCGGGCCATGACCTCGATCGTGTCGACGCCATCGGTCCAGCTCGAGTGCGTGTGCGTGTCGCCACGCACGTCGTCGTGGCTGACGAGGGCCGGCAGCTTGCCGGCGAGGGCGGCCTCGATCTCGCCATCGGCCTCGCGCAGCTCGGGCGCGATCCACGGCAGCCCGAGACGCTCGTAGACGTCCTCCTCCGCGGCCGCGTCCAGCAGCGAGCCGTCCTCGATGACCTTGAAGCCCTTCTCGGAGAGGGACCATCCGCGGTCGAGCGCCATGCCGCGCAGGGCGATGTTGTGGTCACGGTTGCCGGTGAAGTGCACGAGGTGCGTCCCCCACGATGCCGGCGGGCAGACCATGAGGTCGACCTGCGGGCCGTCGCGGAGGACGATGCTCGACTTGTCGGTGCCCGCCGAGAGCACCTTCTCGACCTCCGGAAGCCCGTCGAGCCGGGCGATCACCGCCGTTGCATCGTCGACGGCGGCGAGGAGGTCGAGGTCGCCGATCGTCGCTCGACGGCGGCGCAGCGAGCCGGCGGCCGAGATGCGCCGCACGCCGCGCACGTCACGCAGCGCGTCGATGAGGGTCGCCACGAGCGCGTCGGCATCGTGGAGGAGGAGCCGCGTGTCCGTGCTGCGCCGCTCGATGCGGCCGATCCCCTCCAGGACGTTCTGCTCGGTGCGAGCCGAGAGGCCTTTGACCGATCGCAGCTGGCCGGCCTCGGCGGCGGCGCGAAGCCCCTCGAGCGAGTCGATGCCGAGCTCGGTGTGCAGCAGTCGCACCGTCTTCGGCCCGACGCCCGGCACGCGCAGCATGTCGAGCAGCCCGTCGGGAACCTGGGCGCGCAGCCGCTCGTGGTATTCGAGGCGGCCGGTCTCGCTCAGCTCGGCGAGCTTCGCCGCCAGCGCCGGTCCGGCGCCGGGGATCTTCGGCGGCTCGCCCCGGTTGTAGAGGGCGGCGACGTCATCGGGGTAGCGCTCGACGATGTCGGCCACGCGACGGTAGGCCACCGCCTTGTAGACGACCTCGCCGAGAATCTCGAGCATGTCGCCGATCTCGTTGAAGATCCGCGCCAGCTCCCCGTTGCTGATGACGGTCTCGCCGCTGCGCGAGACGCTGCGGGGTCGTGGCATCGCCGGCCATTCTAGGGCGGTCGGCCTCCGATCCCCCGAGGCGAGGTCACGGTCGCTGGATCGGTCAGCCCAGGATCCGCCGCCGCAGGATGCTCAGCCCGGCCCAGCCAGTCCGGGCCAGGTGGTGTGGCCGTACGGCGCGCCGACGCGCCTGCGCCTCGCGCAGCAGGTCGCGCTCGTGCAGCTCCGCCTGGATGTCGGCAAGGCTGGTCGCTCGTAGGTGCAATCGTTCCATCGGTCCTCCTAGATGGCTCGGTGCGGCTCGTCGTCGATGGATGGACGGCTGTCGTAGCCCGACATGCCCGCGACGAACGCGAAGGCGGCCAGGACCGCGACGATCAGCAGCAGCTCCATCACTCGCTCTCCCTTCGTAACTGTTCACGACGCTTCTTGGAGTTACGATGCTAGCAGCCGCTTGTAACTTGTCAAGGCGTCTGATATGGTTACGCGCGATGTCCGAGCAGCACGTTGCCCCTCCCGAGCCGGATCGCGACACCGAGCTCTTCATCGACTTCGTCAACACCGGCCAGCTCAGTCGCGGGAAGCCCACCGAGCAACTCCCCGACGGCGCGGCGCTGGGCACCTGGCTCGCCGAGCACGAGCTGTGCGGCGCCCGTGCGTCGCTCTCCGCGGCCGACCGCGCGTTGCCGGCCTTCCGCCGCCTGCGGACGGTCGTGAACGACGTCACCGAGCGCCTGGCAACCGGTCGGGAGCCGAGCCGCGCGCAGGTGCGGGCGCTCAACGAGTTCCTCCGCGAGGGCATGCACTACCACGAGCTGCGTCCCAGCTCGGACGGGTCTCACTACACGATGGGACACGCCGGCGACGACTTCGCCCAGGCGCGGGCCTCGATCGCCGGGTCCCTCGCGCACTACATCGCGGACCACGACGTGAGCCGCATGCGGATGTGCGCCAACGATGGCTGCCGCTGGCGGTTCATCGACCGTTCTCCTGCCGGTCGGCGAATCTGGTGCGACATGCGGACCTGCGGCAACCGCGCCAAGGTCGCCCGCCATCGCGCGCGCAGCGCATCGGGCGCCCGGGTTCCCGGCACCGCCCGGGCGGGCTAGAATGCCGTCGCGCCGGCTCGCCCGGCCGATGAAACCCACAGCGAGGCACGTGCGACTTCCGTGGACGTCGGTTCCAGACATCCTGACGGCGCACGTCCGAGTGGCTCGCCGCGGCTCCAGGTGACGCACCCGCTCACCTGACCCGGCACTCCACCCGCGACGCGCCGTCGACGCGAGGTGGTGGTCATGCTCGAGTTCGTTCAGCACGGCGCGGCGCGCACGCGCCGCATCGGTCCATGGTGATCCGCGCGCTGCCGCGTCGGCTGCGCCGCTCGCTGGCAACCCCCGGACTCGGAGGAGCGGACGAGCCCGTGCTCGAGCCGCGTCCCGAGATCATCGAGGCCGAAGGGCTGCGCTGGATCCAGATCGTCGAGCCTCGCCTTGCCGATCGCATGTGGCTGGCCGAGAACTTCGACTTCCACGAGCTCGACCTCGAGGACGTCGCCAGCCGCAACCAGCGGCCGAAGGTCGACGAGTACCCGGACTACCTCTTCCTCGTCATGCAGTTCCCGCGCTACGACAAGGTCACCAGCCGGCTCCACCCTGCGGAGCTCGACGTCTTCATCGGGCGCGACTACGTCATCACCCTGCCGAACGAGCCGATCCCGCCGCTCGATCAGCTCTTCGAGCGGGTGCGCAGCCGACCGGAGGTGCAGCAGGAGCTCATGACACTCGGCTCCGGCCGCCTGCTGTACGAGATCCTCGACCGATGTGTCGACGCCAGCTTCCCGATGCTCGGCACGCTCGGGCGAAAGCTTCGCGACCTCGAGGAGGACATCTTCATGGGCCGCTCGCAGGAAGTCGTGCGGGAGATCAGCAACGCGAAGCAGGAGATCATCAACTTCCGCGCCGTGATCCGGCCCCAGCGCGCCGTGTTTCGCTCGCTCGAACGCGCCAAGCAGCGCTACATGAGCGAGGAGCTCGAGATCTACTTCGACGACCTGACCGATGCCTCCGAGCGGATCTGGGACGTGCTCGAGAACTTCAAGGAGATCGTCGAGGGACTGGAGAGCACGAATGAGTCGGTCCTCTCCCACCGCCTCAACGATGGCCTGCGCGTCCTGACCGCAGTCAGCGTCATCCTGCTGCCGCTGACCCTGCTGGCGAGCGTCTTCGGCATGAACGTCGCCTTCCCGGGCGAGGGCAGTCCGCTCGCCTTCTGGCTCATCATGGGCTCGATGCTCGCCATCCTCCTCGGGATGGTCGCGTTCTTCCGCTCGCGCGGCTGGCTATGACCCGATCGGGTGCCAGACGGTCTTGATCTCGACGTACTCGCCGATGAGGTACGGCGACTGGGCGCGATCACTGAGCCAGTCGTAGCGGTCGAGACCGTCTGAGGGTGGACGGACGAAGCGCTTGACGTTCTCGACCGCGACCTCCTCGAGCGACGCCGCATCGTCGGGAGCCGCGCCGAAGGCGTCGAGCGCATTGACGTCCATGTGGCCGGCCAGGTGACCGATCAGCTCGCGCCGCAGCCCGGTGATGAGGTTCACGACCCCACCGGGCACGTCTGAGGTTGCGAGCACCTCGGTGAGCGTGACTGCCGGCAGGGGTCGCGACTCGGAGGCCAGCACGACGGCGGCGTTGCCGCTCACGATCACCGGCGCCAGGCGGCTGATGAGCCCGAGCAGCGACGACGCCTCGGGAGCGATGACGCCGACCACGCCGGTCGGCTCGGGCACGCTGAAGTTGAAGTAGCGCCCGGCGACCGGGTTGACCGTGCCGACCACCTGCTGGAACTTGTCGGCCCATCCGGCGTACCAGACCCAGCGGTCGATCGCCGCGTCCACGATCCGGGCCGCCCGCGGCCGCGTCACGCCCTCGGCCGCGATCACCTCGGCGACGAACTGGTCGCGCCGGCCCTCCATCAGCTCGGCGATGCGGTAGAGGATCTGCGATCGGTTGTAGGCGGTCTTGGCCGCCCACCCGGACTGTGCTCCTCGCGCCGCACGGACCGCGTCGCGAATGTCCTTGCGCGTGCCGCGGCTGGCATTGGCCAGCGGCTGACCCTTCGCGCTGAAGACCTCGTAGGCACGCCCGGACTCGGTGCGCGGGAAGGCGCCGCCGATGTAGAGCTTGTAGGTCTTGCGCACCTCGATCCGGTCACCACCGCCGACCCCGTTCGTCGTCGCCGGAGGATGCAGCGCGCGGTCCTCCACGACCGATACGCGCTTCGCGCGAGCCTTCGTCGCTGCCGGCCTTCGGGCGGCCATCAGCCGGACTCCTCGCCGTACTGCTTCGTCTCGCTGCGCTCGACGAGCAGCGCGTAGGCCGGGCCGGCATCGGCGACCGGGCGATGACGAACGCCACGCGGCACGACGAACAGCTCGCCGGGCGACAGGTGCGCCGTCGCGTGGCCGTCGAGCTCGACGCGGAACGTGCCGCGCCAGCACAGGAACAGCTCGTCCTCGGCGTGGTGGTGCCACGGGAAGTCGCCCTCGAGGCGTGCCATGCGGACGCTCGCCTCGTTCACCACCGCGAGGTCGATCGGCTTCCAGGCCTCGGTGATGCTGTCGGCAACGGCGTCGAGCGCGATCTCGCCGACGCCGGTGCTCGTCGTGGTCATCGGCCGTTCGTGCCGTTCGCCGTCGACAGGTCGAGGTACGCGCCGAGCCCGTGGATGCCGCCCTCGCGGCCGTAGCCGGACTCCTTGTAGCCGCCGAACGGGCTGGTCGGGTCGAAGCGGTTGAAGGTGTTTGCCCACACCACGCCGGCCTTCATGGCGCTGACCATCTTGAAGATGCGGCTGCCCTTCTCGGTCCACACCCCCGCCGAGAGGCCATACGGGGTGTTGTTCGCCTTCTCGATCGCCTCCTCGGGCGTGCGGAAGGTGAGCACGCTGAGGACCGGACCGAAGATCTCCTCCTGCGCGATCCGGTGGCTCTGGCTGACGCCGGTGAAGAGCGTCGGGCGGAAGAAGAAGCCCTTGTCGGGCAGCTCGCACGCCGGCTGGAAGATCTCGGCGCCCTCGTCGATCCCCGACTGCACCAGCTCCTGCACCTTGGCCAGCTGGCCGGCCGAGTTGATGGCGCCGACATCGGTGTTCTTGTCGAGCGGATCGCCGACGCGCAGCGTTGAGAGGCGCGCCTTCAGCTTGTCGAGCAGCGGCTCGTAGACCGACTCCTGCACGAAGAGGCGAGAGCCGGCGCAGCACACCTCGCCCTGGTTGAAGTAGATGCCGTTGATGATGCCTTCGATGGCCTGGTCGAGCGGCGCGTCGTCGAAGACGATGTTCGCGGCCTTGCCACCGAGCTCGAGGGTGATCTTCTTGCCGCTCCCGGCGATGGCGCGCGCGATCATCTTGCCGACGGCGGTCGAGCCGGTGAAGGCGACCTTGCCCACGTCGGGGTGGCGGACGAGCTCCATCCCGATCTCTCCGGGGCCGGTGATGATGTTCACGACGCCCGGCGGGAGGTCGGCCTGGCGCACGACGTCGGCGAACAGGTAGGCCGTCAGCGGCGTCGTGGAGGCGGGCTTCAGGACGACCGTGTTTCCGGCCGCGATGGCCGGGGCGATCTTCCACGCCAGCATCAGCAGCGGGAAGTTCCACGGGATGACCTGCGCGGCCACGCCGATGGAGCGCGGCTCGCGATTCGGGAAGGCGTAATCGAGCTTGTCGGCCCAGCCGGCGTAGTAGAAGAAGTGCGCCGCGGCCAGCGGCACGTCGACGTCGCGACTCTCCTTGATCGGCTTTCCGGAGTTCATGCTCTCGACGACGGCGAATTCCCTCGAGCGCTCCTGGAGGATGCGCGCGATCCGGTACAGGTACTTCGCGCGCTCGCGACCCGGCAGCTTCGACCAGCTGGACCGATGCGCCTCCTTGGCGGTGGCGACCGCACGCTCCACGTCCGCCTTGCTCGCGTGGGCGACCTTCGCGAGTGGCTCCTCGGTGGCCGGGTTGATGACGGTGAAGGTCTTCTTCGGCTTCGAGGGGCGGAACTCGTTGCCGATGAAGAGGCCGTACTCCGGCTCGATCCGGATGTGATCGGTTGCTTCGGGCGCCGGAGCGTACTCCCACGGGTTCTCGCCGCCCGCGAGGCCCCACGGCGCCGGCTTCGACTCGGGCTTCTTGGTGAGCGTCATGCCCCTCGATTATCGCACCGCGGCTGCACAAGGGCGCCGTGTGCGCCCCAGCGCACGTATCCACGAGGCTCGTCGACCCGTGTGCGCCTGGGCGCACATCCCCACGACGCTGGAGGCGGTCCGCTGCCGAAGCTTGCGCCTGCCCGCACACCACGGGTCCGGACGGGCGCTGCTTCGTCGTTGCGTGCGCCGCGGCGATCACATCTGTCCGTCGCACGTCTCCGTCGGAGCGCGTGTGGACCGATGACTTCAGACGTTGCCTGCTACTCGACCGAGCCGAGCAGCACGACTCCCTCTGCCCACTGGACGCCGTTCGCGTCCTGGAGGCCGGCAACGGTCGCCAGGTCAAGGCCATCGACCGCGATCCGATCGCCGCCACATTGCGGCGGGAAGGATTCGGCGATCGCGTCGCACAGGAGCACGGTTCCGTCGGCGTCGACGAAGAGGGCGCCGGTGACGGTCACGATGTCGTCGGTCGGGCCGTGGGTCAGCGCCTCGGAGACGCTGACGCCCGGGCCGTCGCCGGGGTCGCCGTCGGTGATGACGAGCGTCCACGTGTCATCGGTCGGCGCCGAGGGCGTCGCCGGGGGCGGCTCCGTACCGCACGCGGCGAGGAGCAGGAGCACGATCAGGAGGGTCAGGAGGGAGCGCATCGGCCACCAAGGCCTCCGTAGGAAGTGTCGTCGGGCCCCAAACGCCGCGCGGGGCCGGATCGTTCCCGTCGAAGAGCGGGCGTCTTGTCATGGAGCTCCCCTACTCGCCGAGACGGGCGACGAGCTCTCTGAGGCCGCGAACGATGTCGTCACTCGACGGCGCGCGCTCGGGGTCCGTCAGCCACTGCATCATCAGTCCGCTGATCAGCGCCGACTGCACCGATCCGACGCTGCGCGCCACGTCATCGGTGATGTCTGCTTCGTCCGTCCCGGTGACCCACGCTGCGAGTCCACGGCGTGCCTCCTGCTGCCCGCCCGCCAGCTGGGCCAGCAGCTCCGGGGAGCGCTGGGCCTGGAGGAACGCCTCGATGCTGGCCCGCCACAGGGCGGGCTGCTCGGTGAACGTGTCGATCATGTCCGTCCAGGACTCCCGGTAGCCATCCTCGCCGGGCATCCCGTCGTCCGACTGGCCGAGTGCCGGCCCCAGGACGGTCGCACCCCACTCCTCGAGGGCCTCCATCAAGGCCGCATTCAACAGCGCCTCGCGTGAGCCGAAGTGATAGCCGATGGCGGCCATGCTCACGCCCCCGGCCGCGGCGGTGATGTCCCGCACCGTGGTGCGGTCGTAGCCCTTCTCCAACAGGCTCTGCTTCGCGCCGGCCAGCAATGCGTCCCGATTTCCCATCTGCCGAGCCTAGCACGCTCGTGCGCGTTTGCCTAATGCGATCGTCTTGCGCAATTGCCCAATTCCGCGTACCCTGCGAGCCGATGGGCGGCGGTGCCTGCCGCCATCCGATGAAGGAGCGGGACATGAACAACCCACGGGTGCTGATCTCCGGGGCGAGCGTTGCCGGACCGGCGGTCGCCTACTGGCTGAACCGATACGGATTCCACACCACGGTCGTTGAACGATCCCCGACACTGCGGCCGGGCGGGTTCGGCGTCGACTTCCGCGGGCCCGTGCACCTCGGGGTGCTGGAGCGGATGGGCGTCCTCGACGACGTTCGGCGTGAACAGACGCATATGGGCGAGATGGCGTTCATCGGCGCCGACGGGAGCGTGAAGGCGTCGCTGCCTTCGTTCGTCGCCAGCGGCGACGTCGAGATCGAGCGCGGCGACCTGAGCCGGATCCTGCACGACCGAACGCGCGGCGCCACCGAGTACCTCTTCGGCGACTCGATCTCCTCGCTGCAGGAGACGCCGGACGAGGTCCGCGTCACCTTCGAGCGGGGCGAGCCACGGTCGTTCGACCTGGTCATCGGCGCGGACGGTTTGCATTCCAACGTTCGCGGTCTGGTGTTCGGTGACGAGTCGCAGTTCCTGCGATTCGCCGGCTGGTACATCGCCGGCGGGTTCGTGGTGCCGAACGACCTCGGACTCGACCACCGCACGGTCAGCTACACCGAGCCGGGCAGGACGATCAGCCTCGGCAGCGGCCGCGATCCCAGCGTGGCGGATGTCTCATTCGTCTTTGCGTCCGAGGAGCTCGGCCTCGATCGCCACGACCTCGACGGGCAGAAGCGGATCCTTCGAGAACGCTTCGCCGATGTCGGGTGGGAGGCGCCACGCGCCCTGGAGGCGCTGCGCGATGCGCCGTCCCTGTACTTCGATTCCCTCAGCAAGATCCAGATGGATCGGTTCGTGAGCGGGCGGGTGGCGCTGCTCGGCGACGCCGGCTACGGGGCGACCCTGGGCGGCCTCGGCACCGGGCTGGCGGTGGTCGGCGCCTACGTGCTCGCGGGCGAGCTCGCATCGGCCGGAGGCGACCATCGCATCGGCTTCGCGAACTATGAGCGCGAGATCCGCGCCTATGCCGCGGGATGCCAGAAGCTGGCGGACGGCGCCGGACCGTTCCTGGCGCCACGAACGCGGGGCGAGATTCGACGCCGGAACGTCATCTACCGGCTGCTCTCCCTGCGGCCCCTCGCTCGGTTCTTCAACGGGCTGACGACGAAGGCCGCCACCGACATCACGCTCAAGGACTACGCGGCCTGGCTGCCGGAGGCACGCGGCGGCGACAGCGCGGCTCAGCGCCCGGTGGCGATGCGCAACGCGCGCGGCGTGACGCCGAGGTGACGCACGAACAGGCGGCGGAAATGACTCACGTTCTCGTAGCCGACGGTCCACGCGATGTCCTGGACGGAGCGCCCCGTGGTCATGAGCAGGCGCTTGGCCAGCTCGATCCGGCGGGCGAGGACGAACTGATGCGGCGCCATCCCCGTCGTGCGCCGGAAGCTGCGAGCGAGGTGGAACGGACTGATGCCCACCAGCGACGAGAGGTCGTCGAGCGTCACGCGCTCGGCGAGATGGTCCTCGATGAAGTCCGCCAGGGTGCGGACGTCGGCGGCGCCCATCATCGGCGCCGGGCCGGATCGAGGCTTGATCCCGTGCTGGTTCAGCAGGATGCGCTCGGCGAGCAGGTGCGTCAGCTGGCTGGCCTCGATGTCCGAGATCGTCGAGCGGTTCATGCAGGCGCGCCGCAGCACGTGCGCGATCCCGAGCACGGCCGGATCGCGCGGGTAGGTCACGGGGCGCCGGTCGCCCAGCGTCGGCTCGAGCTCGAAGGCGTGGACGTTGCGGCTGGCCGCCGCGGACCTCAGCAGCGCCATGTCCGGGTACATCTCGAGCGTGTCGCTGTGCTCCCGAACGTTCAGCAGCGTCGTCGGCTGGGCGCCGACGACGTACATGGCACCGGGTTGGACGTGCACCTGGTGGACGACATGATCCTGCTCGAGCGACACCGCCGCGTGGGCCGAGAAGACGACCTCGAGGCGATTCGGTTGCGTCGGCGCCGCACCCTCGAAAGGAGGACGCCACGCGTACGCCACGGTCAAGCCGCGCCAGGCGATGCCGACGCGGCGGGTCCCCGACAGCACACGGCCGAGGTCGATGGCGCGCGACGTCGATCCGGCGACGGGCATCTGGTGGGTCGGACCTCCTCGGCCAACGCGCGGGCGTCGATCCGTTCGGAACAACAGCAAGAACCGACCTTCCGGGGTCGGAGGTCGAGCGACACAGTATGCCCATCGCGTCGCGGACGTTCCAATCGCGCGACGCCCGCCCGTGAGCCACCTCTGGCCCGACGATCGCCTGCGGACCACCTCCCTCCGCCGGCTGGCGACGAACCCACCACCCCGTGAAAGGGACATAGACCGATGAACACCGTGACCTCCCGCGATGGCACCACCATCGCCTTCGACCAGCTCGGCGAAGGACCAGCGATCGTCCTGCTGCCGGGCGGATCGGTGGACCGGATGTCGAACGCCAGCCTCGTTGCCGAGCTCGCGAGCGACTTCACCGTCTACAACGTCGACCGCCGCGGACGCGGCGACTCGAGCGACACGCTCCCATACGCGGTCGAGCGCGAGATCGAGGACATCACCGCGGTCATCGAGGCGGCGGGCGGATCGGCCCACCTCTACGGCTCGTCGTCCGGCGCGGGGCTGGCGATGCACGCGGCGGCATCCGGCGCGCCGGTCGGCACGCTGGTCCTGTGGGAGCCGCCGTACAACCTGGACCCACGCCCGGAGCTCGCCGGCGCGGCGAAGGTCTTCCACGACCTGGTCGCGGACGGCAAGCGCGACGAGGCGGCGGAGTACTTCATGGCCACGGTCGTCGGCCTGCCGCCGGAGTTCGTTGCCGGCGCGAGGCAGTCTCCGTTCTGGGAAGGCCAGGTCAGGATCGCGCACACGCTGGAGTACGACGCAACCGTGATGGGTGACTACCGCATCCCGGTCGAGCTGGCCCGATCGATCCCGGCGCCCACGATCATCGGCGACGGCTCCCTCAGCATGCCGTTCGCGCGCGAGACGGCCGATCGGCTGGCCGAGCTGATCCCCAGCGCCACGCGCTTCACGCTCGACGGGCAGCCGCACAACGTCGACGGGGCGGTGCTTGGCGCGGTACTGAAGGAGCGCATCGCCACCAGCGGTGATTCATGACCAGGTTGGTCGTCCTCGAGTACACGTCGATCGATGGGGTCATCCAGGCCCCGGGACACGCGGGCGAGGATGATGCCGGCGGGTTCGCGCACGGTGGTTGGACGATCCCGCACATGAGCGAGCACCCACGCTACGTCGCCGAGTCCTTCCACGCGGCCGACGCGTTCCTGTTCGGTCGCCTGACCTACGAGATCTTCGCCGCGTATTGGCCGACCGTGACCGATCCGACCCACGAGATCGCGACGGCCCTGAACACGCGGCCGAAGTACGTCGCCTCGTCCACGCTGCGCGATCCGACCTGGGCGCGCACGGCGGTGCTCGGTCCCGACGTGCCGGCGGCGATCGCCGAGCTCAGGGCGCAGCCGGGTCGCGAGCTGCTGGTCGTGGGCAGCGCCGCGTTGGCACGCACGCTGTTCGAGCACGGCCTCGTTGACGAGTACCGGCTGATGATCCATCCGATCGTGCTCGGCAGCGGCAAGCGGCTCTTTGCCGAGACGGCCGCTGCCCGACAGATGGACCTGATCGACGCCCGGACGTCCGCGAGCGGCCTGGTGGTCATCACCTACCGGCCACACGACGCGGCGGCCTGAGCCGGCGTCGATCGAGCCGCACCAGATCACGACACACGGAGTCACCCACCATGGACACCACCCCTACCGCCGGCGTGCGCGCCACCGCCCCGAACACGGCCGTCGCCAGGGCCCTCCTGAGCGCCGGCATCCTGGCGGGACCGATCTACGTCGGCGTCGGACTGGTCGAGGCGTTCGCCCGGTCCGGCTACGACCTCACCCGCCACTCGCTCAGCCTGCTGGCCAACGGCGACCTCGGCTGGGTCCACGTCCTCATGATGGTCACCACCGGGCTGCTGACGATCTGCGGCGCCATCGGGCTGCGCACGGCGATTGGCCACGGTCGTGCGTCGATGCTCATCGGTCTGTACGGCGCCGGTCTGGTGGCGGCCGGCTTCCTGACTGCCGACCCGGCACTCGGGTTCCCGCCCGGCACCCCCGACGGTCCGCCCACGGTCTACACATGGCACGGAATCGGTCACTTCGTCGCCGGCGCCATCGGGTTCCTCTGCCTGATCGCGGCGTGCCTGGTGATGGCTCGTCGATTCCGCGCGCAAGGCAAGCCAGGCTGGGCGGCCTACTCCCTCGTGACCGGCATCGCCTTCCTCGTCGGCTTCGTGGGGATCGCGTCCGGCAACCAGAGCCCGGCGATCAACCTGGCGTTCGGGGCAGCGGTCGTCGTCGCGTGGGCGTGGCTCACGCTGATCTTCGCCCGTGCGCGCGCCGAGCTGGTGAGCTGAGTCGGCACGGCCGTCCCTCACATCCTGTGACCCGGTTCGGACCTCAAACCCAGGTCGGGGCCGGATCGTTGCCGCCGAGGACGCCCTCGAGGTGCAGGAGGAACCGCTTGCGATCGAGCCCGCCGGTGTAGCCGCCCAGCCCCCCGCCGGCGTGGAGGACACGGTGGCAGGGCACGACGATCGGGATCGGGTTCGAGCCGAGCGCGTTGCCGGCCGCGCGGTACGCATTCGGCGAGCCGGCCTCGGTGGCGACCTCCCGGTAGCTCGACACCGATCCGAACGGGATGCGCGACGTGGCGCGCAGGACCTCGCCGGCGAAGCCGCGGACGAGGCGCCAGTCGATCGGCACATCGAAGCCGTGACGGGATCCGGCGAAGTACTCGTCGAGCTGGCGGCGCACCGCATCGGTCCGCTCGGGCGAGGCCAGGATGCGGGGCGAGACGCGCGACGCGACCTCGTCGAGCTGCTCGTCGATCGCCTCGTGCGCATACGAGAGCCGCACGAGGCCGCGGCGCGTCACGATCACGGTGAGCGGGCCGAGCGGCGAATCGGCAATGCCGTAGGCGACGTCGAGCACGCCCTCGTCCGCCGCGCGCCGCGCGAGATCCGCGCGGAGGCTCTCCAGGTCGAGCGGCGGCGAGGGCGGCAGCGCGAGGCGGCGCTCCAGCTCATCGGTCATGCGGGCACCTCCCGGCGCAGCCGGCGCAGGCCGGCGCTCACGTTCTGGCGGGCGGCCTCCTCGCTGGTGCCCATCCGCTCCCCGATCTCGGCGTAGGCGAGGTCGAGCACGAACCGGTGGACGATCGCGACGCGCTGCTTCGGCGGCAGGCCCCGCACGTTCCGCCAGAGGCCGTCGTCGGGCGGCTCGTCGGCGGGTGCAGCCACCGGCTCGACCCCGTCGAGCGTGCGTGTCGGGCGACGGGTGGATCGGCGGATCACGTCGGTCGCCTTGCGGTGGGCGATCGTGTACAGCCAGGCGCGAAGGTTGTCGCCGTGGCGGAGCCGCGGGTAGGCGCGAAGCGCGGACATGAAGGTCTCCTGGAGGCAGTCCTCGGCCTCCGATGGGCCGATCAGGCCGACCAGAAACCGATGCAGCTCTGCCGCGTGCGCGTCGACGAGCCGCTCGAATGGCGGAAGGTGCACGCTGGATGGAACGCGTGGCGGCACGGCGGCGTGAGGTCAGCCGGCGGCGCGACGGACGAAGTCGTCGATCGCTTCGGGGTCGTCGTGATCGATGGTCGGCGCGTCACCGCTCCAGCCGATCGTGATGCCCGGATTCTGGGCATTCGTGCCGTCGGGGGCGAAGAGGTGCGCCGACCCCCGGACCTCGTCGGTTCGGGCGATCGCCCAGTCGTCGAGCAGGCGGCGCCGGGCGCGGCCGTCGTCGAGGGCCTCCGCGAGCGCGGCCACGTCAACCGATGCGCATTCGTTCGCGACCTCGAGGATGACGTGGCGCATGCTGATGCAGCGGCTCTCGCCCCAGAAGGCGCGACGCAGGCCGCGATCGAGCTCCTCTGCTGCCGGCGCGGACTGCAGCGCAGCGGCCTGAACCGCCTCCATCGGCGGCAGCAAGGTGACCGGCCAGGCGTGGTCGGGGGCACTCCACGCCTGCCAGCCGGCGCGAGGTGCCAGCGTGGCGGCCACCTCCCACTCGGCCTCGCGCAGCGGGCGCGGGGTCGGCTCGTTGTTGAACAGCTCGAGCGGGAAGGCGTGGTGCTCGAAGCGCACCCGATTGGTCAGGTCCAGCCGGCGGCGGGCGTCGTGGAGGCGCCACACGACCGCGTGCGACCACGGGCAGCCGAGGTCGGACCAGACGGCGAGGGTGTTGGGCGGAATGTGCATCGGGCGGGACCCTATTCGTAACTGGCGCGGCTACAAATCGGCGCCACCGGATGCATCGGGAGGTTCAGTCGAGCGTGAAGTAGTCGCCGCCGCTGTATCGGCCCGTGCGCTCCTTGCGGATCTGCATGAGCACGTCGTTGAGGAGGCTCGAGGCGCCGAATCGGAACAGGTCGGGCGTCATCCAGGCCGGCCCGAGCGTCTCGTACAGGGTCGTGAGGTAGCCGATCGCCTCCTTCGAGGTCCGGATGCCACCGGCCGGCTTCATGCCCACCATGCGGCCGGTCTGGGCGTGGAAGTCGCGGATCGCCTCGAGCATGACCAGCGTGACCGGCAGCGTCGAGGCCGGCTGCACCTTGCCGGTGCTGGTCTTGATGAAATCGGCACCCGCCGCCATGGCCAGGACCGATGCGCGCCGCACGTTGTCGTACGTCTCGAGCTCGCCGGTCTCGAGGATGACCTTCAGGTGCGCCTCGCCACAGGCCTCCTTGACCGTGACAATTTCGTCGTACACCGATGCATAGTCGCCGGCGAGGAACGCGCCGCGGTCGATGACCATGTCGATCTCGTCCGCGCCGAGCTCGACCGCGCTCCGCACGTCGTGGAGCTTCACCTCGAGCGGCGCCTGCCCCGACGGGAAGTAAGTCGCCACCGATGCCACCTTCACCCCAGAGCCCTTCAGGGCCTCGACGGCCGTGGTGATCATGTTCGGGTAGACGCAGAGGGCCGCGACACTCGGGATGGACGGGTCCGTGGGATCCGGGCGCCGAGCCTTGCCTGCCAGCGCGCGGACCTTGCCCGGCGTGTCCTTCCCCTCGAGGGTCGTGAGGTCCATCATCCGGATCGCCAGATCGAGGGCCCACAGTTTCGCCTCGCGCTTGATGCTGCGCTTGGCGAGCGAGGCCGCTCGCTCGTCGATGCCCACCGCGTCGACCGCCCAGACCCGGCCGAGGAGACTGCCGAGGTGCTGGTGCTTCTTCGTGGTCAGATCGCGTCGCGCATTCGTGCGGGACGGCGTGGTGGTGGCCATGGACCAACCATTGTACCGGCCGGGTCGGCTGCTACCCTTCGAGGCCGATGGCCACCGACCCGATCGTCTACTGCCTCACGCGCGACCGTGAGCTGGCCGCGGCCATCGACGAGCGCCTCGCCGGCGCGATCGCCTTCTTCTACAACGACGCGGCCAGGCTGCACCAGGCCGTGACGCTGCGGGAGCCGCAGGTCGTGCTCGTCGACACCGGCGCGGTCCGCGCCGAGTACGGAGACGCAGGACTCGGGCCGGTGTTCGACTTCCTTCGGCACCAGGTGCCGGCAGCGCGGCTGGCGGTGCGCCCGACGGCCGGCGTCGAACACCTCGTGGCCGCCGAGGCCGGTGCCGGCGTCGAGGTCGTCGCTGCCGACGTCGACGGCTGCGTGAGCGCAGTGCTGGCGGCCTGCACCCGGGCGTGAGTCCCCGCGAGCTGCTGGCTGCGCACGCCGGCGACGGCGTCTGCCACCTCCAGACCACCGGGCGCACGAGCGGGCGGCCGCGCACGATCGAGATCTGGTTCGGGACCGATGGCGAGCGAATCTACTTCCTCGCCGGCGGCCGGCATCGCGCGCACTGGGTGCGCAACCTCGTGGTCGATCCGCACGTCCGCGTCCGGATCGGCGGCCAGACGTTGCCTGGCGTGGCGCGCGTGATCGAGGGCAATGATCGCGAGGCGCTCGCGCGTCAGCTGCTCGCCGCGAAGTACCAGGGCTGGTCGGAAGGACGGCCGCTCAGCTCGTGGGCCGCCGGCTCGCTCCCGGTCGAGGTCAGCTTCTCCTAGCGCCGATCCCGGTCAACCACCCGCTACGAGGGCTTCGGGGACGGTGCACGCCGGCTCGCCGCCCTCGTCGATCGGCGTGCGCGGCGGTGTCCGTCCCAGGTGTGCCGTCATCCGCCCGGGCGGCCAGTAGCGAAGGACGGCACGCCACCGAACCGCTGCGGACAAAACGCGGGCATCGGTGCTGGCCGCCGGGTTGTCCCCGCGCAGCTCGACGCTTATGGGCTCGAGGGAGGCGACCCGCTTGATCAGCTCGCGGGTCGGGTTGCGCGGGTCTGACGCGAGCACGACGTCACCTGGTCGTGGCCGGCCGCGGACGACGAGCAGACGATCGCCGGGGAGCAGGGTCGGCGCCATCGAGCGACCGCGGACCTCCACGACGTCGAGCCAGCGGCGAGCCGCGGCGGCCGCCGCCAGACCGATGACGATCCAGATCAGCGCCCGCGGGCGCATCGTTCCCTCAGGAGGGGCGTCCGTTGACCCGGGTCTTCTCGAGGCCGCCGGTGGCCTTCCACATCTCGTCGATCGTGTCGATCATCGAGAGCAGCTCCTTGGCGGCGCCGGCGTCGAGGGACTGCTTGACCTTCGAGGCCTGCTTCGTGGCCTTCCAGAACGTCTCGTGCAGGTCCGGGTACTTCTCGAGGTGCTCGGGCTTGAAGTAGTCGTGCCAGAGGACGTCGAGGTGGTGCTTGACGAGCTCGGCGCGCTCCTCCTTGACGTGGATGCAGCGGGCCTTGAAGAGCGCGTCGTCGCTGGCGTCGTGCTTCTCGATGACGCGCAGGCACGACTCCGCCTCGATGCGGGCCTGCTCGGGGTCGTAGATGCCGCACGGGATGTCGCAGTGCGCGTCGACGATGCGGGTCGGGCGCAGGATGGTGCGCAGGGAAAGCATCGGTCTCCTTCTCCGGTGAGGAATCGCTTGCTGGGTGGTCCATCTTAGGTCGTTGCAAGCGACGGGCCGACGCGGCGCCCTACGACCCCATCACGATGCCGCCGTCGACGCCGAGCACCTGGCCCGTGACGTACCGCGCCTCGTCGGACGCGAAGTACACCGCGGCGGCGGCCACGTCCTCGACCGAGCCCACGTAGCCGAGCGGCGTCAGCGCCGTCAGCGCCTCGGTGGCAGCCGCGGGCAGGTCGGCGGTGAGGTCCGTCGTGATCAGGCCCGGCGCGATCGCGTTGCAGGTGATCCCGCGGCTCGCCAGCTCGCGGGCGGTCGTCTTCGTGAGGCCGATGAGCCCCGCCTTGGCCGCGGCGTAGTTTGCCTGGCCGGCATTGCCCATCCGGCCGGCGGCGCTCGACATGTTGATGATGCGGCCGCGCTTGGCCTTGAGCATCGGTCGGGCGATCGCGCGCGTCATCCAGAACGGGCCGGACAGGTTCGTGTCGATGACGGCGTCCCACTCGTCGCCGTCCATGCGCATGAGCAGGTTGTCGCGGGTGATGCCGGCGTTGTTGACGAGGATCTCGACGGATCCGAGGCCATCGAGCGCGGCCTTCACGATCGCCTCCGCCGCCTCCCGACCCGCGGCGGTGTCGCCCTGGATCGCGAGCGCTCGCCTTCCGAGGCCGGTGATCTCCGCGACGACCTCGTCGGCGGCGTCGGCGTTGCCCCGATAGTTGACCGCCACGTCGGCGCCCTGGCGGGCGAAGGCGAGCGCGATCGCACGGCCCAGGCCGCGGCTGCCGCCGGTGACGAGTGCGGTCTTTCCGGTCAGGTCGAACATCAGACCGCCACGCGCTCCATCGTCCGCTGCGGTTGACCCATCCGCGTCTGTTCGCCGGGAGCGAGGAATGCGCGCGCCGGGTCGGCGGTCCACTCGACGACCGCGCCGCCCGCGGTGTAGCCCGCGCCGAAGGCGACCATCAGGATGCGGTCGCCCTGCTTGATGCGGCCGGCGGCGACGGCCTCGGCGAGGGCCATCGGCACCGAGGCGGCGCTCGTGTTGCCGTATTTCTCGATGTTCACGTAGGTCTTCGCGTCCGGGATGTCGAACTGCTTCTGGACGCTCGAGATGATCCGCTGGTTGGCCTGGTGGAAGACGAACTGGTCGATGTCAGCCACGGTCAGCCCGGCCTGGCGCAGGGCCGCGAGGGCCGACTCCCCCATCTGGCGCGTGGCGTACTTGTACACCTCGCTGCCGAGCATCTTGATCTTGTGCAGTCGCGCGTCGACGGTCTCGTGCGAGGGCGGGTTGATCGCCCCGCCGCCCGGCATGATGATCCCCTCGCAGCCGGTCCCGTCGCTGAACAGGTCCACGCCGAGCATCCCGCCCGGCTGGTCGGAGGCCTGGAGCAGGACCGCGCCGGCGCCGTCGCCGAACAGCACGCAGGTGCTGCGATCGGTCCAGTCAAGGAAGCGGCTGAGGACCTCGACGCCGATGACGAGCACGTTGCGGTACATGCCGCCGCGGATGAAGCTCGTGCCGACGGCGTACCCGTACAGAAAGCCGGAGCAGGCCGCCTGGAGGTCGAAGCCGGCGGCGCGCGTGGCGCCCAGCTCGGTGGCGACGAGGACCGCGGTCGCGGGCAGCGGGTAGTCGGGCGTACAGGTCGCGACGATGACGAGGTCGAGCTCGGCCGGGTCAAGCCCGGCAACCGCCAGCGCGTCGCGCGCGGCGTTGACGCTCAGCGACGTCGTCGTCTCGTCATCGGCCGCGATCCGGCGCTCGCGGATCCCCGTTCGGCTCACGATCCACTCGTCGCTCGTGTCGACCATCGTGGCCAGCTCCTCGTTTGTCATCACGCGCGACGGCGCGTACATCCCCCATCCGGTGATCAGGGCGCTCGTGCCCGTCGGCTCGTTCATTCCGGTGCTCCTCGGGGTGCGCTCATCGCGGGTCGACCTCCAGCAGCGGTTGCTTCCGCTTCACGAGGGTCCCGTTCTCGACGAGGACGCGGGTGATTCGGCCGGAGGCATCCGACTTGATCTCGTTGAACAGCTTCATCGCCTCGATGAGGCCGATGACCTGGCCGTTGGCGACCTCGTCGCCATCGTTGACGTAGGGACGGGCGCCCGGCGACGGCGCCGGATACCAGACACCGGTCAGCGGCGCGCTCACGAAGCGCATCCCCGGTGCCGGCTCGCCGAACGGCGTCAGCCCGTCGGTGGTGGGTGCCGGCGCGAGCGCAGCGGGCGTCTCGGCGGACGCGGCCGCGGCCGCCGGCGCGGCCGCACGCGGCTTTGCCAGGCGCACGTGGAGGTCGCCGACGGTCAGCTCCAGCTCGTCGAGGCCGGCGTCGGCGAACGCGGGCGCCAGCAGGTCGACCGCGGCCAGGATCGGCTCCGGCTGATCGCTCACGCGCCGTCATACCTTCGAAAGACGAGCGTGGCGTTGTGTCCGCCGAAGCCGAAGCTGTTGCTCATGCCAACCTCGATCCCATCGACCTGACGCGCCTCGTGGGGAACGTAGTCGAGGTCACAGTCGGGGTCGGGATGGTCGAGGTTGATCGTGGGCGGGATGATCCCGGTCTTCAGGGTCTGGATCGTGGCGACCGCCTCGACCCCGCCGCCCGCGCCCATCAGGTGGCCGGTCATCGACTTCGTGCTGCTCACCGGCACCCTGTAGGCGTCCTCCCCGAACAGCGTCTTGATGGCGGCCGTCTCCGACTTGTCGTTCGGCGGCGTCGAGGTGCCGTGGGCGTTGATGTAGCCGACGTCGGTGAGCTCGAGCCCCGCGTCGGCGATCGCGACGCGCATCGACTCGACCGCGCCACGGCCACCCGGTGCGGGCAGGGTGATGTGCGAGGCGTCGTCCGTGGCGCCGTAGCCGACCAGCTCGGCGTGGATCGTCGCGCCGCGGGCGCGGGCGTGGTCGAGCGCCTCGAGCACGAGAATGCCGGCGCCGTCGGCCATCACGAAGCCGTCGCGCTCGGCGTCGAACGGGCGCGACGCCTTCTCGGGGTTGTCGTTGCACCTCGTCGAGAGGGCGCGCATCGCGCTGAACGCGGCGACCGGGATCTCGCCGATCCCCGCCTCCGCGCCGCCGGCGATCATCACGTCCGCGTCTCCGCGCCGGATGTAGTTCGCGGAGTCGCCGATGGCATGGTTCGCGCTCGAGCAGGCGCTGACGGTCGCGTAGTTCGGTCCGCGCGCGTTCGCGTAGATCGCGACGTAGCCCGCTGCCATGTCGGGGATGAGCGCGGTCACCAGGAACGGCCCGACGCGCTCGATGCCGTGCTCGTTGGCCTCGATGATGTCGCGGATCATCGTGTTGATGCCGCCGATCCCCGAACCGATGATCGCGCCCGTGCGCCAGGCGAGCGCGTCGTCGCTGATCGGGTTCGGGAGCCCGGCATCGGCCATCGCCTCGACGGTCGCCGCCCAGGCGTAGTGGACGTAGCGGTCGTTGCGGCGGATCTCCTTCTTCGGCATCACCGACTCGGCGTCCCAGTCCTTGATCTCACCGGCGACCTTTGCCGCGGTGCGGTCCGGTTCGAAGGACGTGATCCGGGTGATGCCGCTTCGCCCGTTCACCAGCGAGTCCCAGAAGCTGGGCACGTCGTTGCCGATCGGCGTCAGCGCGCCCATGCCGGTCACGACCACGCGGCGCTCGCCGTCACGCATCGGTCTGGGCTCCGGCGATCTCCTGGTCGCGGGGGATGATGATGCTCAGGGTGGCCTCGACCGCGACCTCGTCGTCGACGCTGGCCAGCCCCTTCACGCGGCCGAACATGCCGCGCAGCTTCTCGACGGTCACCTCCAGCCGCAGCGTGTCACCCGGGACGACCAGCCGCCGGAAGCGGCACTCGTCGATGCCGGCGAAGAGGCCGATCTTGCCGCGGTACTCCTCGAGCGTGAGGACGGCGATGCCGGCGGTCTGGGCCAGCGCCTCGACCATCAGGACGCCGGGCATGATCGGCCGGCCGGGAAAGTGGCCGGTGAACTGCGGCTCGTTGGCGCTCACCTGCTTGATCGCCACCGCCCGCGTTCCCGGCTCGAGCTCGACGACCCGGTCGACGAGCAGGAACGGATACCGATGCGGGAGGATGCGCATGATCTCGGCCGCCTCGAGCGGCAGTACCAGGGTCGGTTGGGTGTCGGTGGGCATGGCTCTCCAGCAGGGTTCGCTAGCTTGGCACGAAGGCGGCCGGCCCGACGCGGTCGAGCAGGTTGGTGCTGACCCGTGCGCCGAGGAAGGCTTCGTTGTCGATGATGCCGCGATGGAACGGGATGTTCGTGCGCACCCCGCCGACCTCGAACTCGGCGAGGGCCCGACGCGAGCGAGCCAGCGCGATCTCGCGCGTGTCGCCCCACACGATGAGCTTGGCGAGCAGGCTGTCGTAGAAGGGCGGCACCTCGTAGCCGGGATAGAGGTGGGTGTCGACGCGCACGCCGGGCCCGCCCGGCAGCGCGAGCGACTCGATCTCACCGGTCTGGGGCGAGAAGTTGTCGCCGGGGTCCTCGGCATTGATGCGGAATTCGATCGCATGGCCACGGAAGGTGATCGAGTCCTGCCGCAGGCTCAGCCGCTCCCCGGCCGCGATCCGGATCTGCTCGACGATGAGATCGATGCCGGTCAGCGCCTCGGTGACCGGATGCTCGACCTGGATCCGGCAGTTGATCTCGATGAAGTAGAAGTTCCCGTCGGCATCGAGGAGGAACTCGAGCGTCCCCGCGCTCTCGTAGCCGGCCGCCACGACGCTGCGGACGGCGAGGTCACGCAGCCGCTCGCGGCTCGCATCGGTCATCGCCGGTGACGGGCCCTCCTCGATGATCTTCTGGTGCCGGCGCTGCACGCTGCAGTCGCGCTCGCCGAGATGGACGCCGTTGCCGTGGTGGTCGACGAGGACCTGCACCTCGACGTGGCGCGACTCCTCGATCCACCGCTCGAAGTAGACGCTGTCGTCGCCGAACGCGGCCTGCGCCTCCGAGCGTGCAAGGGGCAGCGACGTCTCCATCTCGCGCGGACTCCGCACCAGGCGCATCCCGCGTCCACCGCCACCTGCGGACGGCTTGAGGAGCACCGGGTAGCCGGCCTCGCCGGCCTGGTCGAGCGCATCGGCGAGGTCGGTGACGATCCCGCGGCTGCCCGGCACGGTCGGAAGGCCGTTGGCGGCCAGCATCCGTCGCACGGCGTACTTGCTGGCGAACCGCTCCAGGACCTCCGGACGCGGACCGATGAAGGTCAGGTCGTGCGCCGCGCAGGCCTCGGCGAACGTCGCGTCCTCGCTGAGGAAGCCGTAGCCGGGGTGCACCGAGTCGCAGCCGGTGATCATCGCCGCGCTGATGACGGCGGGCTGGTTCAGGTAGCTCTTGCGCGCCTCGGCCGGGCCGATGCAGATCGCCTCGTCGGCCATCCGCACCGGCAGCGACTCGCGATCGGCCTCGCTGAAGGCGACGACGGCCGGGATCCCGAGGTCGCGGCACGCCCGCAGGATGCGCACGGCGATCTCGCCGCGGTTGGCAATGAGGACCTTGGTGACCGCCATCAGGCCGTCACCCGCTGGCCGAGCAGCTCGACCGCGGCATCGAGGCTCGCCGCATCGGTGACGGTTGCGGTCTCCACCTCGGGCGCGATGCGCCGGACCATGCCGACGAGGGCGGCACCGGCGCCGCATTCGACCATCGTGCCGACGCCGTCGTCGACCATGCGCCGGACACACGCGACCCACTCGACCGGCGAGCGGACCTGCTCTGCGAGCTGGGCCCTGATGCGGGTGGCGTCGGTGAGCGGCTCGGCGGTGACGTTGCTCATCACCGGCACGCTCGCATCGCGCCACGTCTCGGCGTCGAAGGCCTCGGCCAGCTGCTCCGCGACCCCGACCATCTGCGGCGAGTGGAAGGCGCCGGACACCGGCAGCCGGAGGACGCGGCGCGCCCCAGCGGCGCGCATCCCATCGGTGGCCCGCTCGAGTGCGTCGAGGCCGCCGGAGACGACGACCTGCCCCGGGGCATTGTCGTTGGCGACGACCAGCTCGGTCGGGCGGGCGAGGCCGTCGACCACCGCCTGGACAGCATCGCGGTCGAGGCCGAGGACGGCGGCCATGCCACCCGCACCGGCGCCGGCCATCAGCTCGGCGCGGCGCGCGACGAGACGCAGCGCGGCCGGCAGCTCGAGGACTCCGGCGGCAACGAGCGCCGCGTACTCGCCGACGGAGTGGCCGGCCACGACCGCCGGCACCGGGTCGGCCGCCTCGCGAAGCGCGCGGAAGGCGGCGACGGACGTCGTGAGCAGGCACGGCTGGGTCTGGCGCGTGTCGTCGAGGCGGTCCGCGGGGCCGTGCCAGCACGTCTCGGAAACCGACCAGCCGAGCGTGGCATCGGCCTCGTCGAAGGCCGTCGCGGCGGCCGGCGAGCGCTCGGCCAGCTCACGGCCCATGCCGACAGACTGGGAGCCCTGCGGGCTGAACAGCAGCGCCAGCGTCATCGCGTCGCCTCGGCCGTCTCGAGCTCGAGCACGACCTGCCCGTACTCGACCGCCTCCCCGCTCTCGGCAACGAGGTGGCCGACCGTTCCGCCTCGCGGAGCGCGGACGTCGTGGCGAACGCCGAGCATCTCGACGTGCCCGAGCTCGTCGCCCTTGCTCACCGCGAGCCCGGGACCGAGGCCCTCGGCGTAGACGAAGAAACCGACGGCCGGCGACGCCACCCCGACCATGCTCGCGGACGCCTCGGGCGCGGCGGCCGGCGGTACGGCCGGCACCTCGGCGTCGGCGGCCACCCCGGCCGGCTTCGACGCCACCGTCCCGGGCGTGGCGGCAACGCGCAGGCGCAGGTCGCCGTGCGCGACCTCGATCTCGCCAAGGCCGTGTCGACGCAGGCGCTCGGTGAGCTCGGGCACGAGCCGCTCGGCGGCGACGCTGATCGCCTCCAGGGCGCGGTCGGTATCGGTCATGCGCCCCTCTCGCTCTCGGTGTCGTCGTCGGCGCTCGGCCAGATCTCGCTCCAGCGTGGCCGGGCTGGGACGCCCGGCAGACGGAGGATCCGGCCGATCCGGTGACGCAGTGACGGCTCCACCGGCGGGCGGCTGGAGGCCGCCCCGGTCTCGAGGTAGGCGCCCGTGCCGCGCAGCCGAGCATAGCGCCTGGCGAGCAGCTCGGCCGTGTCACGCCCTGCCAGCTCGCGGAGCGCGACGAGGATCGCCTCGCGGATGGCACGAGCTGTCGCGGCGGGGTCCGAGTGCGCGCCCTCGCCGGGCTCGGGGACGATCGCGTCGACGACGCCGAGCTCGACCTGGTCCTCGGCCGTCATCCGCATCGCGGCAGCCGCGCTCCGCGCCTCGTCACGGGAGCGCCACAGGATCGAGGATGCCCCCTCTGGGCTGATCACCGAGTAGACCGAGTTCTCGAGCGCCAGGACCACGTCGCCGACTCCGATGGCGAGCGCTCCACCCGAGCCGCCCTCGCCGAGCACGATGACGACGATCGGCACCTGGAGCCCGGTCATGAGCTTGATGCTCGAGGCGATCGCCTCGGCCTGGCCGCGCTCCTCGGCTGCGGGTCCGGGAAACGCGCCGGCCGTGTCGAGGAAGGTGACGATCGGGATCCCGAGCTTGTCGGCCAGCCGCATGAGCCGCTGGGCCTTGCGGAAGCCTTCCGGGTACGGCGAACCGAAGTTGCGGGCGATGTTCGACTCGGTGTCGGTCCCCTTCTGGTGCCCGATGATCATCACCGGCCGCCCATCGAGCAGCGCCGGCCCGCCGACGATGGCCGGGTCGTCGCCGAAGGCGCGGTCGCCGTGAAGCTCGAAGAACCCGGTGAAGATGTGTGGCACGAGGTCGAGGGTGCGCGGTCGTTGGGGGTGTCGGGCCAGCTGCACGTGCCGCCAGGCAGCCTCGACGGCCTCCGGGCTCGGCGCGTCGGCACGCACGACGGTCTCGCTCATGCTCGCGTCTCCTCGTCCGCGGCCGCCGGCTCCGGAGTCGCATCCGGGCGGCGGCCGCCGTTGCCGCCGGGCTGCGCCTCGACGTCGATGCCGATCGTCTCGCTCACCGCGCCGCCCAGGCGCTCGGCGAGCCCGGAGAGGGCGCCGATCGGGCCCCACGCGCGTTCCGCGTCGTCGAGCGCCGCGTCAGCGGCAATCGGGACGGGCAGGAGCCGCAGGAGCCGGCCGAGCGCGAGGCGCAGCTCCGATCGCGGCACGATGGCGTCGACGAAGCCGTGCGCGAGCAGGAACTCGGCAGTCTGGAAGCCCTCCGGCAGCTCCTCGCCGACGGTGTCGGAGGCGACCCGCGCGCCGGCGAAGCCGATGAGCGCCTTCGGCTCGGCGAGGATCACGTCACCGAGGCTGGCGAAGCTGGCCAGCACGCCGCCGGTGGTCGGATCGGTCAGGACCGCGATGAACGGGACGCCGGACTCGTCGAGGCGCACGAGCGGGGCGGTCGTCTTCGACAGCTGCATGAGCGACAGCGTTCCCTCCTGCATCCGCGCGCCGCCCGACGCGCTCACGACGATGGCCGGGATCCGCTCGGCGAGCGCCGTCTCGAAGCAGCGCGCCAGCTTCTCGCCGACGACGCTCCCCATGCTGCCGCCCATGAACCGGAAGTCGAAAATCGCGATCGCGACCCGGATCCCCTCGATCTCGCCGACGCCCCACACCACCGCATCGCGCAGCCCGGTCTTGATCCGGGCCGCCTCGAGCCGGTCGGGATAGGGACGGTCGTCGTGGAAGCCGAGGGGGTCGACCGACTCGATGCCGGCGTCGCGCTCCTCGAACGTGTTCGGGTCGAGGAGCATGTCGATCCGCTCGCCGATGGACATCCGGAAGTGATGGCCACAGGACGGGCAGAGGCGCAGCGTGCGCTCGAGCTGCTTGTTGAAGACCTGGGCATCGCAGCTCGGACACTTGGTCCAGGCATCGGACGGAGCCGCGCGGCGGCTGAACGGGAACTTGATCGGCAATGCAGCGGTCCTCCGTCTACCGATGCAGGAGGCGATGCGTCGAGCGGCTGCGCCACACCGCGTAGGCGGTCACCCCGACCCCGACAGCCGAGCCGACGGCGCCGGTCACGATCAGGCGGCCGGGATGGCGCAGGATCCAGGGCGTCCCGCCAACGCCGGAGAGCCGGGCGCCGAGACGCGCCTCGAAGCGCGGCGCGACCTGCGAGGTGGCGAGCGTCGCGCGCAGCGCGGCCGCTGCCTCGACGAGCGCGCGATCGGCCGGGTTGACGCCGGCGGACGCCGCCGCGACCGGGGCGGATGCGCCGGCCAGCACCGCATCGACCGCGCGGTCGAGCCGCTCGGCGGTGGTCGGACGAGTGGTCATCACGCCTCTGCTAACACCGGGAAGCGTGAAACGTTACACCGTCGAACCCGGACCTCCGCTCGCGAGCAGCCCGGCGAGCTGCCGCAGGGCGCGGTGCTGGAGGACTCGCACGGCACCTTCGCTGCGGCCGAGCACCGCCCCGATCTCGCGCGCCGAAAGGCCGTCGACGAACCGCAGCACGACGACCTGGCGACGGTCGTGAGGCAGGTACCCGAGCGCCCGCCGCAGACTGCGGGCCTCCTCTGCAAGGCCGAAGAGCCCGGCAGGATCGGTGTAGGTGGGCAGCTCGGGAACGGCGTCGAGCGAGGCCGCGCGCTGGCGCTGCCGCGACCGGAGCGCGTTGGCGAGCTGGTTGTGGGCGATCCGGAAGAGCCATGCCCGGAACGTGGCGCCCTCGTCGCGGTAGCCGTCGATGGCGGCCAGCGCGGCGACGAAGGTGCGCTCGGTGACGTCCTCGGCGTCGTGATGGTCGCCGAGCAGGTAGAAGCAGTATCCGTAGACGCGGTCGAGATACCGGCGGTAGAGCGCGCCGAACGCGGCCCGATCGCGCTGCGCGGCGCGGACGTCGGCGAGGTCCGGATCAGGCTCGTCGTGTCGCGGCGCGCGCCGTGGCTCGATGCTCACGCCGGCACCGCCGGGCGAACCCGCGTCACCTCGCCGCCCGAGACGACGTGGCGACGACCGTCGACGTCCTCGACCACCAGCGCCCCCGACGAGTCGAGGTCGAGCGCACGCCCCGTCACCAGGCCGTCGGCCGTCTGCACCTCGACCGTCGCGCCGAGCGTCGAGCAGCGGGCACGGTAGCGCGCGAGCGGCGAGATCCCGGCCTCGACCGCGGCGACCTCGGTCTCGAGCGTGTCGAGGAGCCGGCCGAGGAGCTCTTCGCGATCGACCGGGGCGCCACGCAGGTCGGCGAGCGAGCTTGCCCGCTCCCGAAGGTCGGCGGACATCTCCGATCGCCGCCAGTTCACGTTGATCCCGATCCCGAGCACCGCGCCCCGCAATCGTTCGGACTCGACCATCGTCTCGACCAGCAGGCCACCGACCTTGCGCCCGTCGCCGGCCGCGACGACGTCGTTCGGCCACTTGAGGTCGACGCGCGCCACGGTCTCGCATGCGCCGGCCACCGCCAGGGCGGTCGCGAGCCCGAGCCGCCAGGCATCGACCGCGGCCAGCGCGGGCACGAGCGCGACGCTCAGGTACAGGTTGCGCCCCGGCGGCGACTCCCAGGTCCGCCCGCGCCGGCCACGGCCCGCGGTCTGCTCGTCGGCGATGACGACCGCGCCGTCGCCATCGGCCTCGACGAGAAGCTCACGGGCGCGGTCGTTGGTGGAGCCGATGCGGGGGACGTACTCGAGCGCGCGGCCGATCCGCCGGCGCTTGTTCGCGTCGGCCCAGCGCTCGGCGAATACGGCGAGTGAGCTCAAACGCTGCTGAAGCCATGCGGAAGTCCGGCGATTCTACCCCCGGCTCCGAATGGCACAATGCGACCGATGAGCACCGGAGCGGTCGTCGAGACCAGGGACCTCACGCGGCGCTACGGCCCGCACGTCCTGGCGCTCGACCACGTGAACCTCCAGCTGCGACCGGGCGAGGTGTACGGGCTCATCGGCCCGAACGGAGCCGGAAAGACGACGTTCCTGCGCCTGGTCCTCGGCCTGATCCGACCCACCGACGGGAGCTCGACGGTCCTGGGCTCGCCGGCCGGCTCCCCCGAGGCGCTGCGCCGGGTCGGGGCGGTGGTCGAGGCGCCCGCCTTCTACCCGTACCTGTCCGGCCGCAACAACCTCGTCGTCCTGTCACGGTATGCGGGCACGGATCCGGCGCAGATCGATCCGGCCATCGAGCGCGTCGGGCTCGCCGAGCGCGCGGGTGACAAGGTGTCCGGCTACTCGCTCGGCATGCGGCAGCGCCTCGGGCTGGCCGCGGCATTCATGAAGGATCCCGCGCTCTATCTGCTCGACGAGCCGACGAACGGCCTCGACCCGTACGGCATCGCCGCCATGCGGCGGATCATCCGCGATCTCGCCGACTCCGGACGCACGGTGCTCCTGTCGAGCCACCTCCTGGCCGAGGTGGAGCAGGTCTGCGACCGCATCGGCATCATCCATCACGGCCGGCTCCTGCTCGAGCAGACGATGGGCGAGCTGCGAGGCGCCGGCGGCAGGTTGCGTGTCGTCGCCACGCCGGTCGATCGCGCCGCCGAGATCCTGCGTGGCGTGGCGGGTGTGGAGGCCGTGGAGGTGACCGACGGGGGCCTGGACGTGGCGACCGATCCCGCCAACGCGCCCGCGATCGCCCGGGCGCTGGTCCAGGCCTCGGTCGACCTGGTCGAGCTGCGCGAGACGTCCCGCTCGCTCGAAGAGGCGTTCATGCAGCTCACGGGCGAGCCCGCCGACGGGAGGGAGCTGGGCTGATGGGACCGCTGCGCGCCGAGCTGCTCAAGGCCTGGCGCTCGTGGGCGACCACCATCCTCATCGTCATCGTGGCGCTCGTCGAGCTCCTGCTCGGCTATCTCGTCATCCTCCTCATCGTGCAGGTACCGGCCGATCAGGGTGGCGTCACCGAGGTTGAACGCGCCGCGCTCCTCGCGACGATCGGTGCGGATCAGCTTGTCGGCAATGCCCTCGCCATGCTCGCCGGACTTGGCGGCGCGCTGGCGCTCGTGCTGGGCGCGCTGATGTCGGCCCGTGAGTACGGCTGGCGCACCGTCGGCGCGCTCCTCGTCCAGGGCCGTTCACGCATGGCGATGGTCGCGGCCAAGGCCGGTGCCCTCGCCATCGTGCTGGCGGTGATGACCGTCGCGACCTTCGTGGCCGCGGTGGCCGGCAGCGCGCTCGTCGCCGCGCTCGAGGGCGCCGAGATGGCCCTCCCACCGGTCGACGAGCTGGCGGCCGGGCTCGGCGTCGGCTGGCTGATCGTCGGTGCCTGGGGATCGATCGGCCTCGCGCTCGGGTTCCTCCTCCGCGCGACGGGCCTCGCGATCGGTCTCGGGCTGGCCTACGCGTTCGTGATCGAGACGCTCGTCGTCGCGCTGTCGGGCACCTCGTCGGTGGTCGAGGCCATCGCCCGCGGGCTCATCGGTGTCAACGCCGGTGCGCTGGCCAGCTCGTTCGGGCCGGAGCTGCCGCCGCAGTTCGGCGGGCTGACGCTCGACATCACGCCGGCCGTGGCCACGCTCGTCGTGGTTGCCTACCTCGTTGCCGGCCTCGTCGTGGCCACGATCGCGGTTCGGGCGCGCGACGTGACCTAGCGGTACACTCCGGGGTCCCATGAGCCAGACCCTCGACGCTCCGCGCGCCGCCGAACCACCGCTTCGCGAGCGGGTCTTCAGCGGGATCCAGCCATCGGGCGCGTCGCACCTCGGCAACTACCTCGGCGCCCAGGTGAACTACGTGGCCATGCAGGACGATTACGAGACGATCTACGGCATCGTCGACCTGCACGCGCTCACGACGGTCCACGACCCGCGACAGCTTCGGGACCTGACCCACGAGATGGTGCTCGACCTGCTCGCGGTCGGCCTCGACCCGAACCGCTGCGCGCTCATCCGACAGTCGGACTTCCCCGAGCACACCGAGCTGGCCTGGGTCTTCAACACCTGCGTGCCCGTCGCCTGGGCCGAGCGGAACCCGACCTACAAGGAGGGCCGCGAGGAGGGCAAGGAGAACAGCCTCGGGCTGCTCGACTACCCGATCCTCCAGGCCGCCGACATCGTCATCTACAAGGCCACTCGCGTGCCGGTCGGCAAGGACCAGGCCGCCCACCTCGAGCTGAGCCGCGAGGTCGTCCGCGCCTTCAACCGCCGCTACGGCGACATCTTCCCCGAGCCGCAGGCCGTGTACACGGACGCCCCGGTCGTCCTCGGCACCGATGGCGTGCGCAAGATGGGCAAGAGCGCCGGCAACACGATCCCGATCTTTGCCGACCCTGACGAGATCAGGCGCCTGGTGATGAGCATGGTCACCGACCCGCAGCGCATCAAGCGCACCGATCCTGGACGGCCCGAGGTCTGCAACGTCTGCCAGCTGCATCGGTTCTTCGGCGACGACTATCTCCAGATCCAGGACGGCGAGCGCACCGCGCGCACCGGCTGCGTCGACACGAAGCAGCTGCTGGCCGAACGGATCATCGAGCACTTCCGGCCGATGCGCGAGCGCCGGCTCCAGCTCGAGGCCGACCCGGCGGTCGTCGAGGAGACGCTGGCCGCGGGCGCCGCCAAGGTGCGTCCGATCCTGGACGCCACGATGGCCGAGGTCCGCGCCGCGGTCGGCATCGGGATCCGCGCGCGCGATCCAGCATGACCGAGCAGAAGGTCGAGGTCGGCACGGGCGGCATCGGTCCGCGCGAGCGCCGCTGGCTGTTCGTCTTCCTGGCGCTTGGCAGCCTCTACTTCGGGCTGCTGCTGGCGGACCGCCTGATCGGAGTGCTCAGCGGCTTCGCCTCGATCCTGCTCATCCTCTTCCTGGCGTGGCTGCTGGCGTTCGTCATGTCGCCGCTCGTCGCCTGGCTGGAGGACCGCCTCGACGCGCCACGCGCGCCGGTGGTCGTGACGACGTACCTGCTCGTGCTCGTCGTGCTCGCCTTCGCGCTCTTCTACACCGGCGCGGCCATCACCCAGCAGGTCGCCGAGTTGGCGCAGAGCTATCCGCAGACCCGCGAGGACATCGCGGGTCCGGGCGGCGTGCTCGAGGAATGGGAGCAGAGCCTCGAGCTGGGACGGCTGCGCGTCGACCTGACCGATCTCTACACCGGTGCGGAGGCACAGGTCGAGCTGCTCGGGCGCCAGGTCGTGGACCAGGCGGAGGCGATCGCCGGCATCACGATCGCGGCGCTCGGATCGCTGCTGCTGATCATCTTCCTCTCGCTGTACATGCTCATGGACTCGCGGCGGATCCTCCCCCGCCTGCGATCGGCCGTGCCGCGAAGCTACCGGGACGAGGCGGACCTCTTCGAGCGCAGCACCGTCCGCGCCTTCGGCGGCTTCCTCCGCGCGCAGCTCATCCTCGCGGTCGTGATGGGGTTGCTCGTCGCGGTGGTCGGGACGATCTTCGGCATCCCCTACCTCTTCCTGTGGGCAACGATCAGCGCGCTGGCGATGCTCATCCCGTTCTTCGGCCCGCCGCTCGCCCTCATCCCACCGATCATCGGCGCCGCACTCTTCGCGGGTGGCTCCGTGCTCCCCGTCGTGATCATCCTGATCGTGACGCAGACGGTCATCGTCAACTGGCTCCAGCCGAAGCTCATGCGCAACGCCCTCGGGCTCCACCCGATCCTGGTGCTCGTCGGGCTGCTCCTCGGCGCACAGATCGCCGGCGTGTGGGGCGCCCTCTTCGGGATCCCGGTGATCGCGGTCGGCTGGGTCTTCGCCAGCTACGCGCTGTTCGGCACGGTCCCGAACGCGGCACTCCCAAAGGACGAGCGCCTGACCGACGTCGACGAGCACGTGATGGTGAGCGTGGCGAAGGAGCAGGTCGGCGACGAGACGCACCCGCACATCCGCGTCACCCGTACGCGCAGCGCCGACGGCAGCGAGCAGGTGGACATCCAGACCGATCCGGTCCGCGACCCGAACGCCTGAGGCCTAGGCCGTGGCGGCCTCCGCCTTGGCGGCGGCGATCTCGACGAGCTCCTCGATCTCGTCGGCCCGATAGCAGCTGACGAGATGAGCGGGCCCCTTCTCCTCGAGTGGAGGGTGCGGGTTCGTGCGGCACACCTCGGCGGCGAACGGACAACGCTCGATGAAGCGGCACTCCGGGGGCGGGTTGATGGCCTTGCTGATGCCGCCCTTGATCTGCACCGGCGTGCGCTTGATGGACGGGTCCGGCACCGGCACCGCCGAGAGCAGCGCCTTCGTGTAGGGGTGCTTGGGTCGGGCGAGGATCTCCTCGGTCGGACCCATCTCGACGATCTTGCCGAGGTACATGACCGCGATCCGGTCGCACATGTAGCGCGCCACGGCGAGGTCGTGGGTGATGTACAGGTACGAGACCCGGAACTCGCGCGCCAGCCCGGCCATCAGCTCCATGATCGAGATCCGGATGCTGACGTCGAGCATCGACGTCGGCTCGTCGGCGACGACGAAGCTCGGGTTCATGACCAGGGCGCGGGCGATCGCGACCCGCTGCCGCTGGCCGCCGGACAGCTCGTGCGGATAGCGGAAGAGGAAGTTCTCCGCCGGCACGAGGCCGACGAGGCGGAGCAGCGCCAGGACGCGGCCCTCGCGCTCGGGCATCGAGCCGACCTTCTGCACCGCCATCGGCTCGCTGACCGTGTCGAAGATCGTGCGGCGCGGGTTCATCGACTCGTACGGGTCCTGGAAGATCATCTGCGCCCGCCGCCGGTACTCCTTGATCTCCCGTCCCCTGATCGCGGCCACGTCCCGCTCGTACTCGCCATCGCGGAACCACACGTTGCCGCCGGTCGGCTCCTGCAGCTTCACGAGCATGCGGCCGGTGGTCGTCTTGCCACACCCCGACTCGCCGACCAGGCCGAGGCTCTCGCCCGGGGCTATTTGGAAGCTGATGCCGTCGACCGCGTGGACGAAGTCCGTCGGGGCGCGGAAGAGGCCGCGCGAGATCGGGAAGCGCATCTCGAGGTCCGTGATCTCGAGCAGCGGGACCTTCCCCCGCGGCTCCGGCCGGACCTCGGGAATCGGGCTCGAGCTCGTCATCGCTGGATGGCTTCCTCGAGCTCCGGGACCTGGTCGTGATGCCAGCAGGCGACGCGGTGTCCGCCGCCGATGTCCGCCAGCGGCGGCTCGTCCGTCGCGCAGACCTCGGTGGCGAAGGGGCAGCGCGGATGGAAGCGGCAGCCCGTTGGCGGCCGGAACAGGTCGGGCGGCTCACCCTCGAGCGGGGCCAGCTTGCGACGCGGCCCGGTGATCGACGGCGTCGAGCGCAGCAGCAGGTAGGCGTACGGATGCCGCGGCCGTGCGAAGATCTCGGCCGTCTTGCCGTACTCCACGAGCTTGCCGGCGTACATGACGCCGAGCGAGTCGGTCACCTCGGCGATGACGGCGATGTCGTGGCTGATGTAGATGATCGACATCCCCAGCTCGGCCTGGATGCGCTTGAGCTCCTTGAGGATCTGGTCCTGGACGATGACGTCGAGCGCCGTGGTCGGCTCGTCCGCGATGATCAGCTGCGGGCTGCAGGCGAGCGCCATGGCGATGACGGCACGCTGGCGCATGCCACCGGAGAACTCGTGGGGATACCGATCCAGCATCGTCGGCTGCAGGCCGACGGCGACGAACAGCTTCTCCATGTGCGCCCGCTGCTCGTCGTAGTTCATGACTCCGCGGTAGTGGGTGTCGAGGGTCTCGCGGATCTGGTCGCCGACCCGGTACACCGGGTTCCAGGAGTTCATCGCCCCCTGGAACACCATCGCGATGTCCTTCCATCGCCGCCTGCGCATCTCCTCCGGGCTCAGCCACAGCAGGTCCTCGCCGTTGAGGCGAATCTCGCCGGAGATGAACTCGGCGTTCGACGGCAGCAGGCGCAGGAGCGACAGGGCGATCGAGGTCTTGCCACAGCCCGACTCGCCGACCAGGCCGACCGACTCGCCCTCGTGGACCGTGAACGACACGTCCTCGACGGCCGAGACTTCGCCGGCCTTGATCCGGTAGTGCATCACCAGTCGATCCACCTCCAGCAGCGGTTTGGTGGGATCGATCTGACGGGCTTCCAGTTCCTCGAGGGACGCCGCTGCCGCGGGCTCCGCGATGCTCATCCCCGGGCGCGAAGTCGAGGGTTGATCACCTCATCCATGCCTCGGCCGACCAGGAAGAAGGCGAAGCACAGGAACGACACCGCCAGGCCTGCCGGGAAGAGCAGCCACCAATAGCTGGTTCCGCTGAGCAGGTAGCCGTTGGTCTGGGCGCTGTTGATCATGATGCCCCACGTCATCGGCACGTTCAGGAGGCCGAAGAACGAGAGGGTCGCCTCGATGGCGATCGCCTCGGTCACGCCGAACATCATGTACAGGAAGCTCAGCGGCAGGACGTTCGGCACGATGTGCCGGAAGATCACGTGCCAGTCGCTGCCCCCGGCGACGCGCGCCGCGTCGATGTACGACTTGACCTTGATCGACAGCGCCTGCGACTTGAGCACGATCGCCACGCCCCCGAAGCCCGAGAGGACCCCGATCATCACCCCCAGGGTGATCATCGTGATCTCGAGCATCGCGCTCAGCAGGATCAGCACCGGGAGCAGCGGCATCAGCAGGATCAGGTCGGCGAAGCGCATGAGCCCGCTGTCGACCCAGCCGCCGAAGTAGGCCGCGATGGCCCCAACCGTGGTCGCGATGAGGACCGTGGTCAGCGCGGCCACCGCGCCGAGGAGGAAGGCGGCCCGGGTGCTGTAGAGCAGCTGCGACAGGATGTCGCGCCCTCGCGCATCGGTCCCCAGGATGTGTGCGAACTCGCCATCGATCGATGGCGGGGCGGGCTGGGTCGGAATGTTCACGACGTCGCCGGCGTCGACGGTCGGGTTCAGCTCCAGCCTGGCCGTCGTCTGTTCGATCTGCGTGGCCGGATCGGTGACCATGCCGTCCTCGACGACGGTGTACTCGGTCGTGACCGCGTCGTATCCGACGATCGGGTCGTAGACCGCCGGATCCCAGACGGTGGCCATCAGGATCGGGTGGATGACGGCCATGACGGCGAAGACGCCGATCAGCGCCAGGCCGACCATGCCCAGTCGGTTCTCTCGGAAGAGGCCCCACGTCGTCGCGAACGATCGGCGCATCAGCCGCAGCCGGATCCGCCACATCGGCACGCTGGAGAGGTCCCGGCCATGCGTCAGCTGGCGCACGGTGGCGCCGGGGACCTGGACCCCCAGCTCGGGGTTCTGGGCCTGGTTATCGGGAAGAGTCATCTCTCAGCACGCTCAAGCAATGCGGATTCTGGGATCGAGGACCGCGTAGAGAATGTCGGCAATGAGGTGCCCGAACAGGGCCAGCACGCCGGTGATGGACAGCGCACCGATGGCCAACGGAATGTCCGAGACGCTGATGGCCTGCAGGAAGACGAGCCCCATGCCCGGCCACGAGAAGATCGTCTCGGTGACGATGCCGCCACCGATGACGAACGCGAGGGCCAGGACGAGCGACGTGGTCACCGGCAGCATCGCGTTGCGAGCGGCGTGCCGGTCCCGGATGATCCAGTCCGGAATGCCCTTCGCGCGCGCGGTCAGGATGTAGTCCTCGCCCAGCGTCTCGAGCATCGCGCTGCGCGTCAGCAGCATCGTCGCGCCGAACGCGACGAGGCCGAGCGTGATCACCGGCAGGATCGTGTGGTGGGCGATATCGGCCACGTACTCCGTCTCGGGGCGCACCCACCAGAACAGCAGGAGCGAGCCGACCGCGACGATGCCGAGGACCTGGCCGGCACGGATCTGCGTCACCAGGTTGCGCGAGTACTTCGCGATCAGCCAGCGACCGATCCCGTACACGACGCTCACGACGACCACCGACGCGATCATCTGCGCGAACACATCGTTCGGGTTGTACCCCGTGCCCTGCCAGAGGTCGGCCGTGATGAAGCGGCCGATCGGGAACCAGCCGAGGTAGAAGCCGAACAGCCACAGCATGAGGATCGCGAACCACGGGTAGAAGACGGTCTGCAGGAAGATGCCCGAGATGATCATCCCCTTCTCGGCGACCGCTCCGCGGCGCCAGGCGATGAACTTGCCGGCCTTGAAGCCGAGCCAGAACGCAAACAGCGTGGCCGACAGGAAGAGCACGAGGGTGCGAGGCAGGGCGTTGAAGAGGACGACCGAGACGTCCTGCGGGTAGCGGCTGAAGCTCGTGCCCATCTCGCCCTTGAAGAAGTTCGTGATGTACGTGATGTACTGCTGCCAGAGGGGGTCGTTGAGTCCGAGCCGCTCCTGGAGTTGGATGCGTTGCTCGAGCGGGATGCTCGGGTCTGAGACCAGCGTGTCGCTGATGTCGCCGGGCATGGCCTGGAGCAGGAACCAGATCAGGGTGAGGAAGATGACGAAGAGGATCGCCATCTGCACCAGGCGGCCGGCCAAGAACTTGAACATCCCGGAGCGTCGCTCCTTCCGCTAAGTCCGACTCGCAGAGCCGGGAGTGTACGCGATGGTGGGGATGTTGGGGAATGGGGGCCGGTCCGTCGGACCGGCCCCCATCACATGAACCTACGTTCGGCTACTGCGCCGCAGCGGCCGTGCTTACCATGCCTGACAGGAACTGCAGGCCGGACAGCGTCTCGGTGAACGGATACTGGACCCTGTTGCTGTAGAACTCCAGGATTCCGGTATCGAACAGCGGGATATGGGGCTTGTCCTGAGCGATCAGGCGCTCCATCTCCCACATTGCCGCGAACGCCTCTTCCTGCGTCTGCGCCTCGTCGAACGCCGCAGACTGTGCGTCGTAGTCCTCGCTGGAGTACTGCGTGTTGTTCGAGTCTCCGCCGGTGGCGAAGAACGAACCATGGAACGTCGGGAACGCGGCGTTCCCGAGTGAGTACCCAAGGATGAACATGTCGAACGGTGACGTGTAGTTGTTCTCGTCGTCGAGAGTGAACACGTCAGCCACGATCTTCGTGAAGTCCGTCGGGATCGCCACGAGATCGATGCCCATCTCCTGCGCAACGCCGGAGATGTAGCTGGCGAACGTCGCACGCAGCGGGTCGTACGAGGCAGTCGGGGTGATCAGCTCGAGCTGTCCGACCGGCTCGCCGTCGAGACCGATGAGCCCGGAACCAGCGGTGAAGACACCGTCCGCGATGGCGGGGGCGGTCTCCCACGTGTAGCCGGCTTCCGTCAGCAGGTCGATCGCGATCTGCTTGCGCTCGAGGTCCTCGAGCCCTGCGTATCCGACCTCGGCCAGCTCGGTGGCGACCTCCTCGTTGTACCACGCCACGTTGCCCTCGGGCAGGATGACGTAGAGCGGGAAGGCCACGCCCTGAAGCAGGTTCTCGGTCACGAACTCCTTGTTGATCAGACGCCGTCAGCGCGTCGCGGAAGGCCGGATCACTCATCGGAGCCCTGGAGTGGTTGAACGCCAGGAACCGATAGCCGTTGGTCGGGTTGACGACGGCCGTCAGGTCGGGGTTCTCCGCGACCTGGTCCTGGAAGCCGCGCTGCATCCCCAACGGGTTCAGCAGGTAGTCGACCTCGCCGTCGGCGAGAGCGAGCACGGCGGCTTCCTGGCCACCGTAGAGCGGGTACTGGAAGTCGTCGGCAAACGGGCCTTCGGTCCAGGTGACGCCACCGGACGTCTTCTCGGCGCCGGTGTCGTAGTACTCAGGGTTGGCGGTGCTCGCTGCGTGGCTGCCTTCCACGAACTCAGCGGCAACGGACGGACCGATGGCCGGAGCCTCGATGCCCGCCGCTGCAATGAGCGTCGCGGCCGGATCATCGGAGGCGAGCGCCTCGTCGACGGCCGGCTGCCAGAAGTGCGCAGGCTGGACCGGCATGTTCGTGATGCCGGTGCCGGGGCCCCAGGTCGCGAGGCCTGGCTGCGCGTTGAAGGTCACGCGCACGGTGACGTCATCGACCGCCTCGACGGCGGTGATGGGCCCGTTGTCCGGCGCGTTGTCGACGTAATCGAGCCATCCGCCCTGGAGCGCGGTGTCAACGACCGTGTTCCAGGTGAAGGCGAAGTCCTCGGCGGTCAGCGGCTCGCCGTCCGACCAGAGGAGTCCCTCACGGAGTGTGATCTCACCGACCCACGAGTCGCCTTCCTGGACGGTCGGCTGGAGGTCGCCGTCGGCGAGATCCGGCACGAACTCGATGCCCGGGTAGGAGACCGTGTACGCACCCGCGGCGGTCGGCGTCAGGAAGTACTGGTTCCAGACCGTGCCTTCTGCCACTTCGTTGAACGCCCACTGGTTGTCGGTGGTCACGTCCTCGAAGATGCCCAGGGTGTAGGTCCCAAGCTCACCGCCGCCACCACCGGTCGTCGGTGCTGCCGAGCCGCTCGTGTCCGGCGGTTCGGCATCGGACTCGGCGGGCGGCTCGCTGGTGCACGCGGCGAGCGTGATCGCCAGCACGGCGAGGAGCGCCATCAGACGCATCTGCGGCGTCGTCCTACTCATCGATAGTTCCCTTCTGTCATCGATCTCCCTCTTCTTCGGAGTCAGCGGCGACGAACACATGCGCAACGAACTTGTGCACAACGGTCGGGTCGCCGGTGCTCCGGCGGTGTCGGAGAGTGGTCCTCTCCTCCAAGATTCCGCGGATTGTACTCCACACGAGCGAGCATGAGGTCCGCGGCAACCGGTAAATGGTCCCTCTGCGTCCACCTCCTTACGCATCGGCTCGCTCCGGGGGCCGAACGGTGGCATGTCGCCCCGAGGCCGAGGCCCCTTGACGCACGCCGAGGGCGAGTTCAGGGCAGCGTCGCCCTCCCCGCCCGGTTCCGTCTATCGGTACCTAGTCAGCGACCGTCCGAAAGGTTCAATGCGGATTCCGCGAGATCACCGGCTCGGACATGTCCTGCGCGAGCACGCGACGGCCGTCCGCGGCCATCGCCTCGGCAATCGTCACACCGAAAGCGTCACGACCGGCGAAGGGCGCGGATGACGAAGCACTACGCCGGGACCGCGTCCTCCTCGCGGACCTCGAAGGAGCCGTACAGCGGCGTCTCGCGAGCGGCATCGGTGAGCATCGGATCGAGCATCTTCTGGATCGCCAGCGTGTGGGTGCAGCCGCCGGCCGACTCGAAGAGGTGGCAGTCGCACTGCCACGCCTCGGCGTCGAGAGACACGGTGTGGGTGCCGTTGTCACCGGCGAAGCTGGCGCTGAAGGACTGCAGCTTCACGCGGTCGGGCTCGTGCGCGTAGCGCATCGCCTTCTCGACCTTGCCGATCATGCTCGAATGCACGTCGCGGGTACCTCCATGGCGCCGGATCCTCCCGGCGCCCTACTTACCTGGCGCTCGTCGGGTTGGATCCGGTGGCCCTGGCGAGCCGCTCCTTGAGCATCGCCAGCAGTGTAACCGGCGTCGGGTCAGTCTGGTAGAGGATCGCGAGATACACGCTCATCAGGTCGCCGTGTGCGACCGCGCCGAGCACCCGAGCCAGCGGTGACGGGCCCTCGGCCCACACTGTCGTGCGGTTCGTGGCGCGCTCGCCGAGCAGCTCCTCGACGACGCGGTAGCGCTCCGCGATCTCCGCCGGCTCGTCCGGATCGCGCACCTCGACGACGTACAGCGCGTCCGACAGCTCCCGCGGGTTGAGGCTGCCCTCGATCGCGTTGTGATTGGCCTCCGGCATTCCCTCCCATGCCGCCCAGGCCTTGGCGTTCTCGTTGAGCTGGGTCTTCCAGCGGTGCGCGACCGCCGCCATCATCCCGTGCCCGTAGATGACCGGGATCCGGCCGAAGGTCGACCATGCCAGCTGCTTGGCCGGGTTTGCATCGGTCTCGACCGATGGCCCGAGACGCTCGACCACGCCCTCCAGCGATGCGACGACCGCACCGATGGGTTCCGGCTGGGTCACGAGCCCGAGCCTGCCGAGCAGCTCGTGGACGAGTCCGACGCCGAAGCCGATGGCGGCGCGCGGCTGGCCCCCCGGCCGATAGCGAAGGACCGGAACCCCGGCCTCGTCCGCCCCGGAGGCGAGGCGCCCGCCGGTCGTCACCGCCACGAGCGGCAGCTCGCGTCGGAGCGCTTCTCCGAAGCCCGAGAGCGTCTCGGCCGTCTCGCCCGAATGGCTCGCGGCGACGACGAGCGTCCGCGCCCCGGCACCGGCCGGTAGCCCGTAGTCGCGATGGACGATGAGCGGGACCCGCAGCCGCTCCCCGGCGGCGGCGGCGACCAGCTCGGCCCCGATCGCCGAGCCGCCCATCGCGAGGACGATGACGGCGTCGACGTCGCGCAGCCGCGCGTCGGGCTCGAAGGAGGCGGCGACCTGACCGGCCTGCGCCAGCTGCCGCGGCATCTCGGCGACCTTGCCGAGCATGTCCTCGGGGTCGATCCGTCGCAGCGTGGCCGGATCGTCGAGGGTGACCGCATCCTCGAACAGCGGTGGGCTCGCGTCGTCCCCCTCGTCGGCAGGATCGGGGCGGCCGGGCTCGTCGTCGGGGTTCTTGTATCCGAAGAAGTCGCGAGCGTCCATCAGGACGCCGCGGCGGCGCGCGGCTGCTCGGCCGCGGCGATCCGGCGTCCCTCGGCCAGCAGTGCGGTGACGTCCTCCGGGGAGCGGGCCTCGACGTAGACGCGAAGCAGCGCCTCGGTGCCGCTGAAGCGGATGAGGAGCCAGGAGCCGTCGTCGCGGTAGAACTTGAAGCCATCGCCCGTGTCGAGGTCGACGCGCTCGACGATCTCGCGGCCGGCCAGCGCGGTCGGCGCCTCGGCGGCGAGGCGCGCGAGCGTATCGGTCTTGACCCGGTCATAGCCGTCGCGCGCGAAGCGAATGTCGATGCGGTCGTAGTACGACGGGCCGGCGAGGGCCTGGAGCTCGGCCAGCACCTCGGACGCCTGCTTGCCGCGGGTCAGCCACAGGTCGAGGAGGAAGAGGCCGGAGGCGAGGCCGTCGCGCTCCGGGATGTGCATCCCGAACCCGAAGCCGCCGGACTCCTCGCCGCCGATGACGGCGTTCGTCTCGGTCATCTTCGGCCCGACGAACTTGAAGCCGACGCCCGTCTCGTGCGCCTGCGTGCCGTAGATCTCGGCCAGGCGCTTCGCCATGCTCGTGGTCGTGACCGTGTAGACCGCGGGACCGATGAGCCCGCGCACCTCGAGCAGGTACCAGTACAGGAGGCCGTAGACCTGGAGCTGGTTGACGAAGACGCCCTCCTCCGTTGCCATGCCGACGCGGTCCGCGTCGCCGTCGAAGGCGATGCCGATGTCGGCGCCCCAGCGCGGGATCTCGGTGAGCCACTCGTCGACGTTGGGGCGGATCGGCTCCGGGTTGATGCCGCCGAAGTACGGGTTGCGCTCGGTGTGCAGCTCGCGAACGGTCAGCCGGCCATCGCCGATCAGCCGCGTGTACCAGCCGGCGCCGGACCCGTACAGGTTCTCGACGAGGACACGCCGCTCGGCGGCGCGGATCTTCTCGACGTCGACGATGCCGGCGAGCTGGTCCCGGAAGCGTGGGTAGGCGTCGAAGACCTCGACGAGGCCCGCGTCGACGGCATCGGCGTGATCGCGACGCGGTGGCGGCTCGTCGGTCGGGTGCTCGTCCATCGTTGCCTCGATGGCGGCGAGCATCTCCGGCGCGGCAGCGCCGCCGGTATCGGCCTTGACCTTGAAGCCATTGTCCGTCCACGGGTTGTGGCTCGCGGTGATCACGATGCCGGCACCCGCCCCGAGCTCGCGGGTGAAGAAGCTGCCGACCTGCGTCGGCACGGCCTCCGGCGGCGTGAAGCTGCGGATGTCGTGCGCCGCCAGCACCTCGACGCAGGCGCGTGCGAAATGCTCGGATGCGAACCGCCGGTCGTGGCAGACGACGACGCCGCGGTCCGCGGCGCCGGTCCGCTGGAGGTGCTCGGCCACCCCCCGCGCACAGCGCCGGACGTTGTGGAACGTGTAGTCCTCGGCGATGGCCGCGCGCCAGCCATCCGTCCCGAATTTGATCGTCGTCACCGGTCCACCCATGGTAGCGAGGCGCGGCCCCGCGCGGTACCCATCCAGTGGCGAAGGCTCGCCCTACGTGCGCATGTCGCCCTGCGTGCGGGGATCGAGGGCCTCCCGGAGCCCGACGCCGATGAGGTAGAACGACGCCGCCAGCAGGGTGATGCCGCCGGCGCCGGCCAGCATGATCCACCACGGGATCGGCGCGATGCCGGCCATGAGGTCCGACCACACGATCCCGTCGTACACCATCTGCCCGAAGCCGATGTCCTCGCCGATGGCGCTGCGGAAGCTCAGGAAGGCATCGGCGATGACGGCCCCGGTTGCGCCGATCATCGCCTGCACCGCGGCGTGGGCGTACACGTGCGGCAGGACGTGGCGAGTCACGATCCAGCCGCCACCGCCGCCGGCGACTCGCGCCGCGTCCAGGAATGGCTTGGCGACGACGGTCATCGCCGCGGCGCGCACGGTCGCCGTCGCCGGTCCGAGCCCGTAGATGACGCCGAAGGTGATGCCGACGTGGAGCGCGCCGAACTGCTCGTCAGGACGGCTGATGCCGAGGACGAAGACGGCCAGCATCGCGGGCAGCAGGACCATCGCATCGCTGAGGTGGCTGACGAAGCCGTCGACCCAGCCGCCGCGGAACGCTGAGATCGAGCCGAAGACCAGCGAGACGACGGCGATCGTGATGGCCGCACTCAGCGCGACGACGAGCGTCGGCCGAGCGGCGTAGGCGAGCATCGAAAAGACGTCGCGCCCCAGCGAGCTCGTCCCCAGCCAGTGCTCGAAGGACGGTGCCGACGGGTGCGCGATGCCGGTGTCGAAGCCGAAGCGCGGGTCGTAGACGGTGCTCTGCCCTGACCAGACGGTCGCGTTCAGCAGCGGTTGCGCGACGGCCAGCAGGACGAAGAAGGCCAGGATCGCAACGCCGGCCAGGATCTTCGGATGGGCCAGGACGGAGAGGCGCGCTCGTCGGAGCCGCGGCGTGGCGACGACGAGCGGCTCGGAGACGGCGGTCATGCTCGACCCTGTCGCTGGCGGGGATCGAGGACGGCGATCGCGAAGTCGGTGACGAGCCGGAAGCCGACGCCGATGAGGCCGAGCACGACCATGACGCCCATGATCACCGGGATGTCCTGGAACTCGATCGCATCGAAGAGGACCGACGACAGCCCCTCCATCTCGAGCTCGTACTCGACGATGATCATGCCGGCCAGCACGGTCGGGAACGTCAGGAACGATCCGGCCAGCACCGGCGCCATCACGTTGCGGGCGACGTGCTTGTCGCGCACCGCGCGCTCGGTCAGTCCCTTCGCTCGCCCGGTCAGGACGTAGTCCTCGGACTTCTCCGCCTCCATGCCGGCATGCATGACCAGCATCACCTGGCCGAACGACAGGAAGATCACGCCGACGATGGCCAGCGCCGGCGTCCCGCGACCCGTTGTGGCGGAGATGTCGGCGCGGTAGAGCAGGTCGAGCGCGTGCGGCCCGAGATCGCTGAGCCAGATGCCGACGCCGACGCCGAGAAACGACAGCGGCAGCGCGAGCCCCTCGACGAGGGGCAGCTGGTGCCGGCGACCGTGGGCACGAACGATGAGCGCCACGACGAGGGCCGCGCACAGGCCGAGCGCGATGAGCCAGCGCACGTCCGCCGGGCTCAGCGCGCCCGGCTGGCCCGCGGCGGCATCGCGCCACAGCTCGAGGCTGTCGGTCGGCAGGCCGATCGCCTCGCGAGCGTCGAGCAGCGGCTCGCGAAGCCAGCGCACGAGGATGAAGACGAGGAATGGCGGGAAGATCGTGGCCGACAGGATGCCGAGGGCCGACAGCCCGGCCCCGCTGAACGGCCTCCTGCTCCAGGTGCCGATCCGCCCGAGCAGCTCGCCGACGATCCAGCCGATGACCGAGCCGACGATGAAGATCGTCAGTGTCACCGGCAGGGCCTGCCCGATGAGCCCGAACACCGACTGCCCGCTGAACGAGGTGCCGAGATCACCGGTGGCGAGCCCCGTGATGAACTCGGCGTAGCGCTCGACGAGTGGGCGGTTCAATCCGGCCGCCTCGAGGGCCGCGCGGTACGCAGCGCCCCGATCGGGACCGAGAAACTGGGTCGCCCAGGTGTACGGCACCCAGACCTGCACGAAGAAGAAGACCGCGGTCAGGAAGATGAGCAGGGTGATCAGGGCCCAAACGAGCCGGCGGCCCATGAATGAGACGAACCACGGGACGCGCGGCCTGCCGCCCGGCTCTCCCATCTCCTGCACATCCACCTCGCTCATGCGCTCGACCTGAACCGATCCGGATCGCCTGACGTCATCGGGGCGCGGATAGATCCGGGTGCCAGCGTGTGGCATCCCTCACTCTTACAATCCCCACCGATGGGTGATTGGTTCAGATCGATCACGGTGCTGGTCATGGCCTTCGTCGGCGCGGTGGTCGTAACGATCGGCCTGGCCACCGTCATTGTGCCCGGCGGAGCGCCCGCCCCGCAGACAGCCGGCGGGGGCGATGGAGGCGGGGGCGGCGGCGGGGGCCGGCCCCGACCCTGCAGCCGATCGAGGGCGTCGGCGGCCACCTGACGGTCACCGGGGACCGCGAGGGAACGCTCACGCTCAACCGCGAATCGAACGATGCGCGGTACTCGCTCGTCGGCGACGACGCACGAATGGTGTTCGAGGGCGACCCGCCGGCAATCGCGCAGGTCTCGTGGGATGGGCTCGAGTTCTTCCCCGAGCCGGAGGACTGCAGCATCACGCCGGGCGAGCTCGACGACCAGCTCGGCGTCGGCCGAGCCGAGGTCGAGTGCAGCGGCCTCGTCGACATCCGCGACGGCGGAACGATCAGCGTGTCCGGCACCCTCGGCCTGCCGTTGACGATGGTCGGCGACAGCGACCTGCCCGAGATGGGCGGGAGCGTGACGGTCGGCGACGAGACGTGGGAGTTCGTCGAGGCGTTCCTCTTCTCGGCCCCGGTCAACACCGGAGCCGGAACCGAGGAATTCCACATGGAGCTCGCCGACGCGGGGCGGGGTGCGCTGCGATTCCGCTACGACGTCCAGACCCACCGGCTGAACGTCGTCAACGTCGAGCGCGACGGCGAGTCCTCGGCGCTGGCACCCGGCGCGTGCAGCCTCGAGACGAACGAGCTCGGGCGGCTCACCCCGACCGCCGCCATCGTCGAGATGACCATCAACTGTCCGGCCGCCGAGGTTCCGGGCATCGGAGCGGTCCCGATCACCGGCACGGTGATCGTCCAGCAGATCGACTTCGTCCCGTAGTCACCCAGGATCGGCGCGACTGGCGACCTCGTCGAGCGCCGACTGCAGGCGCGCCAGGAGGGGCCGGATCGGCTCGCGCGCACCGACGGCGATCGGCTCGGCCTCGACGACGCGCATCCGTCCGAACGGGAGCGGCACGATGTGGCGATCCCATCGGCCGTTGAGCCGGAGCGAGGGACGCGCGACCACCGCCCAGGGCTGGAGCGGCAGGCCGGACTCGCGCGCCACGATCAGCGCTCCGGGCTTCGCGCGCCGGTACGGCCCCATCGGTCCGTCGGGGCTGACCGCCACGCTCGCACCCTCGCGTCCGAGCCGCGCCAGCTCGCGCGACAGCCGGGCGGCCTCGGCGCGCTCGTTCTCGGCCGGCAGCGGCACCGATCCGGCGCCGATGGCGGCGAGCATCGCGTTCATCACCTCGCCGCGGAACGTCTGCGTGCTGAAGCTGACGTGCCGCCGGGCGCGGCGAAGCTTGTAGGCCGCCGTGGCAGCCACGAGGTTGTACTCGTGCCAGAAGGCGAGCACGACCTGCTCCTGGCTGACGGGCGGCCCCTCGATGCGGGAGGTGGCCGCCACCAGCCGGACGTAGGCGGCCATCAGCCGACCGATGAGGCCGGCCAGCAGGCGCATCGGTCCCGACGCGGTTACAGGTAGCGGTCGCCGGCGGTGCCGGCGATCTCGTCGAGCACCGGCTTGATCTCCTCGGCGCGGTCGCGATGGCAGACGAGCAGCGCGTCCGGGGTGTCGACGATGATCACGTCGGTGAGCCCGACGGTGACGACGAGCCGATCGCCGCCGTGAACGAGCACTCGATGCGAGCCGCGGTCGAGGTGACGTCCGCTGGCGACGAGATCGACCCCGGTGGCGGCCGACAGGGCCTCGAGCAGCGCCGACCATGAGCCAATGTCCGACCAGCCGGCCTCGAGCGGCACGACCGCCATCCGGCCCTCCGCGGCGGCCGGCTCGGCGATCCCGGTGTCGATGGTGATCGCGTCGATCGGCTCGAGCAGGTCGCGGACGCCGGCCATCCAGCCGGGGGTTCGGTGCAGCGACTCGATTCGCTCGATGGCCGATGCGAGCTCCGGCTGGAACCGCTCGAGCGCCTGGCGGAACGCGTACGTGCGCCAGGCGAAGATGCCCGCGTTCCAGAGGTAGCCGCCCTCGTCGAGGAACTTCGCCGCGGTCGCCGGGTCGGGCTTCTCGACGAAGCGCTCCACCGTTGCGGTCGGGCTCGCTGGATGCAGCGCGGCGCCCGCCTTGATGTAGCCGTAGCCGGTGGCCGGGTGGGTCGGCACCACGCCGAGCGTCACGAGGTACCCGCGCTCTGCGGCCCGCGCGGCCTCACGGAGGCCCTCGACGAAGGCGGCGTCGTCCGCGACGAAGTGGTCGGCCGGCAGGACGATGCCGACCTCGTCGCTCTCTCGCCGCGCCAGCGCCGTGGCGAGGGCGGCGGCGACCGCGGTCGACCGTGCCAGCGGCTCGCCGAGGACGTTCTCCGGCGGAAGCTGCGGGAGCTGGTCCTGTGTCGCGCGCACGTGGGCCTGGCTGGTGATGACGAAGATGTCGTGTGGCCGCAGCAGCGGGTCGAGGCGCGCGACTGTCTGCTGCAGGAGCGTGGTGTCGCCGGTCAGTGCCAGCAGCTGCTTCGGGGTCCCGCGCCGCGACAGCGGCCAGAGGCGCGTTCCCGATCCACCGGCCATGATCACCGCGTACATCAGTCGCGCTCGACCTCGGCTTCCAGCCGCTCCCCCAGTTCGAGGGTGCGACGGTAGGCGGCCCACACCGCGTCGCTGAAGACGGTGCGGATCCGGCCCTTCTCGAGCTCGTAGATCGCCGCGGCGCTCGTCCCGCCGGGCGATGTGACGGCATTGCGCAGCTGCGCGGGGTGCATCTCCGAGCGCAGCGCGAACTCGGCGGACCCGATCAGCGTCTCGACCACGAGGTCGTGCGCCAGCTCCCTCGGAAAGCCGAGGTGGACGCCGGCGTCGATGAGCGCCTCCATGACGCTGAACAGGTAGGTCGGACCGGTGCCCGAGAGCGCCGTGGCCATCGCCACGAACGACTCGTCGTCGACCTGGCGCTCGTCGCCGAGGGCCTTGAGCACGGCCCGCGCGAGGTCGCGCTGGCGCGCGGTGCACGCCTCGGACGCCGACCAGACGCTGATGCCGCGCCGGATCTGGCTCGGCGTGTTCGGCATCGCCCGCACGACGGCGGCGTGCTGGAGGCCGTCGACGAGCGTGCGAATCGTGGCGCCGGCCACGATGCTGACCACGACCTGCTCGGCGGCGAGCTCCCCGCGCAGCTCGCGCATGACACGTCCGAGCATCTGCGGCTTCACCGCCAGGACGACGACCTCGGCTTCGGCCAGCGCGTCGCGGTTGCGAGCCACCGGCTGGATGCCGTGGCGCTCGGCGAGCGCGTCGCGACGGTCGCGGCGCGGATGCGAGGCGACGAGCGCGTCCGCGGCGACGGCACGGTCCGCCAGCAGCCCGGCGATGATCGCCTCCGCCATCACGCCGGCCCCGACGATGCCAACCTTCATCGTGCGTCGCGCCATCAGCCGTCCTCCTCCGATGCTTCGCCTACCGCGACCTCGGTCCCGAGGAGCGCCCGAGCCGCGTCGATCTCGCCGGCCGGCGCCTTCGACCGGTCCAGCAGGTCGACCGCCGCGCCGGCGAGGCGGCGCCCGGCAGTCACGTCGCCAAGCTCGACCAGCGCCCGTCCCATGCCGAGCGTCGCGAGCCCCTGCTCGTGCTCGGCGCCGATGTCGCGGGCCTCGTCGATCGCCTCGGCATAGTACCGGCGCGCGCTGCCGGGGTCTCCGGCCGCCGAACGCAGGTCACCGATGCGACGCGCCTGCCGCGCCGCCTGGAGCGTGAGGTCGGCTCGCTCGAAGTGCCACAGCGCCCGATGACCCCAGACGTCGGCCTGCCACCACTCCTCGGCGCCGACCGCGCGATCCATGGCCGCCACCGCGCTGGCCGCCGCGCGGCGGTGATCGTCCACGCGCTCGGCGGCGATGTAGGCCTCGGCAAGCTCCCCGCGACGGAGGGCGAGCGGCAGGTCGGGAAGGCCGGCGGCACGCCGCGGACGAGCGACGCCGAGCGTCGTGCGGGCGCGATCGACGAGACGGCGGTAGAGCGGCGGGCGCGGTTCGCCCCACGCCGGCGCGGGCCGTCGGCCGGCGCTCACCAGCGGATCAGCCTGCGGCCGCGCGCAGCTCGTCGACGCGGTCGAGCCGCTCCCACGGCAGGTCGAGGTCGTCGCGGCCGAAGTGGCCGTAGGCCGCGGTCGGCCGGTAGATCGGCCGCCGCAGGTCGAGCGTTTCGATGATCGCGCCCGGGCGCAGGTCGAAGGTGCTCTCGATGAGCGCTGCGAGCTCGTGGTCGGCGAGCGTCCCGGTGCCCCAGGTCTGGACGTTGACGGCGAGCGGACGGGCGACGCCGATCGCATAGGCCAGCTGAAGCTCACAGCGCCGCGCGAGGCCGGCGGCGACGACGTTCTTGGCCACGTAGCGGCTCATGTAGGCGCCGGATCGGTCGACCTTGGTCGGGTCCTTGCCGCTGAACGAACCGCCCCCGTGGCGGGCCATCCCGCCGTACGTGTCGACGATGATCTTGCGCCCCGAAAGGCCCGAGTCGCCCATCGGCCCGCCGATCACGAACCGCCCCGTCGGGTTGACGAGGTGGCGTGTCTCGTTGTCGAGCAGCTCAGCGGGGATGGCAGCCTCGACCACGTGCGTGCGGATCGCATCGGTCAGGTCGTCCGCGTCGACCTCGGGATCGTGCTGCGCGCTGACGAGGACGGTGTGCACCCGTCGGGGGCGGCCGTCGCCGTCGTACTCGACGGTGACCTGGCTCTTGCCGTCGGGGCGCAGGAACGGCAGCGTGCCGTCGCGTCGGACCGCGGCCAGTCGCCGCGCGATGCGGTGGGCGAGCAGGATCGGCATCGGCATGAAGGCGTCCGACTCGTCGGTGGCATAGCCGAACATCATGCCCTGGTCGCCGGCGCCGAGCTCGTCGGCCTCCCGGCCCTCACGCGCCTCGAGGGCGTGGTCCACGCCGAGCGCGATGTCCGGCGACTGATCCTTGATGGCGGTCAGCGTCCCGCACGTCTCCCAGTCGAATCCGATGCGCGCATCGGTGTACCCGACGTCACGCACGGTGCGCCGCACGACCTCCTGGACGTCGACCCAGTGGCCGGTGCTGACCTCGCCGAGCACGAGAACGAGTCCGGTCGTCGTCGCCACCTCGATGGCGCAGCGAGCGACGGGGTCATGGGCCAGGACGTCGTCCAGGATGGCATCGGCGATCGCGTCGCACAGCTTGTCCGGATGGCCCTCGGTGACCGACTCGGAGGTGAACAGCGTCGAGGACATCGCGAGTGGCATCGAAGCTCCCTGCGGATGGGGGTTGGGGCGCGGCGCGAGTGTAGCGCCGTCAGGCATGCGCGTCGTCCGCGACCTCCGCCGTGCCATCGCGCACGATCAGCCAGGCAGCGACCACCGTCGTGATCGGTACGGCGGCAACGATCCCGATGCTGCCGACCAGCGCCCGCACGACCTCGACCGCCACGATCTCGCCGTTGAGGATCGTGAGCGTCGACTCCCCGCTCAGCGCGAACAGCAGGAGCAGCGGCAGGCTCGCGCCGAGATACGCGAGGACCAGGGTGTTGACGGTTGCGGCGATGTGCGCGCGTCCGACGCGCATGGCGCGACCGACGACGGCGCGCCGCTCCCCTTCCGGCCGGGACCGATGCAGCTGCTCGACGGTCGCCGCCTGCGTGACCGTGACGTCGTCGAGCACGCCGAGGGCGCCGAAGACGGTGGCGGCCAGCAGGATCCCCTGGAGGTCGATCCGATCTCCGACGAGCGGGATGAGGAACGCGATCTCCTCGTTGCCCTGGAGCGCGGTGAACTCGGCGACGGCGGTGAAGGCCGCGGCCAGCCCCGCCGTGAGCCCGAGCGCCACGAGGACGCCGAGGACTGCCGACCAGGTGACGCGGCTTGGTCCCTCGGTGAGCAGCAGCGTCACCACGGTCACGAGCACGCCGCCGCCCACGGCGAGCAGGACCGGGTCGGCGCCTCTGAGCAGGAGGGGCACGACCAGCTTGACGACGACCGTCAGCGTCAGCGCCAGCGCCACGAGCGACCGCGCGCCGCGCCATCCACCGATGACGATCACGACGAGCGCGAAGATCGCGGCCACGATGCCCAGCAGCGGGACCCGCCACGGCTCCGCGATGACCGCGAAGTCACCGGCTGCCGGCCCGGTGAACTGGGTGATGACGACCTCGTCGCCGACCTCGTACGGCTCCCGGTTCGACGACCCGGGGACGGCCGTGCTGCCATCCTGGACCACCGCCTCGATGCGCTCGCCGCCATCCAGCTCGACCACGAAGCGCGGCAGCCCGGAGGCGTCGGAGGCGAGCTCCTCGACGATGAGGGCATGGTCGCTGCGCTGCCCGACGACGGGGATCGCCTCGGAAGGGGTGAGGTCCGGCAGCAGCCAGAGTGCCGCGACCAGGACGAGGCCGATGGCGACCGATGGCAGCGCTGCCCCGATCCGGCCGTTGAGCGAGCCTGGCATGTGCGGGTCGAGGATACCGAGCCGCCGCGACGCCGGTGGTCAGCTCCCGCCGAGGCCCATCCGCTGGGCGAGGACGGCCGCCTCGTGCCGGCGCCGCACGCCGAGCTTGCCGAGGATGTTGCTGACGTGGACGCCCGCGGTGCTCTCGGCCATGAACAGCTGGTCGCCGATCTCGCGGTTGCTGCGCCCGCCGACGAGCAGGGCCAGCACCTCCCGCTCGCGGCGGGTGAGGCCCAGCCGATCGGCGGTGTCGTCGGCCGTAGCGACGCCCTCGAGGCCGACGCGCGCCCGTCGCGCGATGGCCTCCAGCCTCACGCGGAGCGGCCTCGCGCCGAGATCGGTGGCGATCGCGTGGGCCTCCGCAAGCGCGGCCATGCCGTCGTCGCGCCGGCGCGCGGCGAGCCAGCCGATCGCGGCGAACTCCAGCACCGAGGCGACTTCGAACGCCCGCCCGACCGACCGCCTGCCGGCGACCGCGACATCCCACGCCTCGGGGTGCGCCGTGCCGTGAATCTGGCCGGCGAGCGCCGCCGCGAGGTCCCGATCCGCCGCGAGGATCGTCGCGGGCTGCGCGACCATCTGGTCGATGCGGGCGAAGTGGTCGGCGACCTGCTGCTCCAGCTCCGCCCCGCGGGTAACCGCAGCCTGCACCCGGTGCACGTCGCCGGCGGCACGGGCCGCCTCGGCCTCGACCGCCTCCGCGCGCAGGCCGATGAGCAGGAGCGACCGCGCGTCGGTGTCGAGCTCCGGCTCGACGAACTGCTCGAGGGTCGCGCGAACGATCTCGCGCGCGATCGTCACCGTACCGGCGAGGACCGCCAGCTCGGCGCGACGGGCTCCGAGCAGGTCCGGGTCGGGACCGATCACCCGCTCGCCCAGCGACGCGTATGAATCGAGATCGGCGCGGGCGCCATCGAGGTCGCCGCGTCCGGCGTGAATGCGGAGCCGGTTCGCGAGGAGCCAGCGCATCGCGTACCGGGTCGGCGAGGCGGCGAGCGTCTCGGAGATGAGCGCGGCGGACTCGTCCCAGCGCCCCAGCTCGTAGAGGGCGCGCGAGGCCTTCGACGCGAGATGGGCGCCGAACCGAGCGTCGGCGCCGTCGTGCGCGATCCGGGTGCGGGCGGCGATCGCCAGCTCGAGGGCCTCCGCGTGGCGCCCCGTCTCATCGAGCGTCCACCCCAGCCCAACCGCGGTCAGGAAGATCGCGATCGGGTCCGAGAGGGCAAGCGCCCGCGCGTGACCATCCCGGAGCATCGGCAGTGCGCGCTCGAAGTCGGAGCGCGAGGCGAGGCTGAGGCCGAGCGCGTTGAGGGCGCGTGCCTCGGCGAGCGGCGTGTCCGCCGCCCGCGAGACCGCGAGCGCGGCCTCCGCAAGGGCCATCGACTCGCCGAAGCGGCCACGAATCATCAGCGAGTGGGCGAGGTCGGCCAGGACGCGGGCGCGCGCACGGGTGGGTGGGTCGATCGGCAACAGCTCCGCCGCGCGCTCGAGCGCCACGACCCCCGCCTGCCAGTCGCCGGCCTCGTTGGCGTACCAGGCGAGCCGGTGGTGGAGGAGGCCGGCCCGCATCGGTTCGGCGGCGGCGTCCGTCTCCGCCAGCGCCGAGCGCACGAGGTCGATCGATCGCCGCGCATCACCCGCCTGGACCGCGGCCTCGGCGGCCTCCTCGACGATCGTTCGGCGGTCGACGTCCGGCGGAAGTGAGTCGGGGCCGACCTTCGGCCACAGCTCGAGCGCGCGTTCGAGGTACATGCGCGCCTCGGCGAACGCGAGGCCCGCCGCCGCGGCTCGACCCGCCTCGATGGCCGCCTGCAAGGCCCGGGCGAGGTCGTGGGCCATGAGCCAGTGATGAGCGACCAGTGCCGTCGTGCGCGCGGGTTCGTCCATCCGCACCTCCGGGTGCGCCTCGATCGAGCGAGCGAACGCCGTGTGCAGCCTGGTGCGCTCGGAGGGCAGCAGCCCGTCGTAGGCGACCTCGTGCACGAGTGCGTGCCGGAACGCGTAGCCGGGCGCCTCACCGGGGGCGGTGGGGACGAGGAGGTGCTGCTCGACAGCCTCGCGCAGCACCTCGACCAGCTCCGGCTCGGGGAGCTCGACGACCGACGCGAGCAGTCGATGGTCGACCTGGACGCCGGCCACCGAGGCCACGCGCAGGACATGCTGCGCGGGCGCGCCCAGGCTCCGCAGCCGGCCCTCGAGCGTGTCGCGCAGGCTGCGCGACAGTGCCAGCCCGGCCTGCCCGGTCGCCATCAGCTCCTCGGCGAAGAACGGGTTGCCGCCCGAACGGGCCAGGACGGTCTCGACCAGCTCGCCGGCGACGGGCTCGCCCGTGATCCCGGCCAGCTGCGCGGCGACCTCGTCGGCGCCGAAGGCGCCGAGCTCGAATTCGTCGACCTGCTCGAGGCGCTTGAGCTCGGCGACGAGCGGCAGCAGCGCGTGGCGGCGGTGCAGCTCGTCGGATCGGTACGTCGCGAGCACGAGCAGGCGCGCGCCGCGCGCATTGCCGGCGAGGAACCGGACGAAGTCGCGGCTGGCGGCGTCGGCCCAATGGATGTCCTCGAGCACGACCACGAGCGGGCGCTCCTCGGCGAGCCGCCGCATGAGCTCGAGGAGGACCTCGAAGAGGCGGGCCTGGTAGGCGGCGGAGGTCAGCGCGCCGTCGTGGGCGCGCCCGCTGCCGCGCCCGGCGGGGCCGAGATCGGGGACGAGATGCGCCAGCTCCGCGCGGCCGGCGCCGAGCAGCTCGTCGAGCCGCTCCGGCGGCAGGGACCGAAGGAGCGGGCGCAGTGCGCCGACGATCGGCGCGTACGGCAGGCCGGTCTCACCGACCTGCATCGACCCGCCGATGAGGACGCGAGCGCCGCCCTCGCTGGCGCGAATCGAGAACTCGGTGACGAGGCGGGTCTTGCCGATGCCGGCCTCGCCGGCGATCAGCACGACCGATGGCTGGCGCGAGCTCGCGCGATCGAGGGCGCGGCACAGGCGGTCGAGCTCTGCGGTGCGACCGACGAAGATCGGGCTCGAGACGCGAGGCATGGCGTCGATCATAGCCATCGATCGAGAAGAGGTCGGCACTGGTGCCGGCGTGGCGGACCGGTCCCCCCGGCGCTCCCCTTCGCCCCGGTCACCGGGCAACTGGCTCCCCTCCCAGGCCCACGGCCGCAGGGTAGACCTAAAGGTGAGCCCGCCGCATCTGGAGAACCTTTATTTCTGGACCGATCCTATCGGTCAGGTGCCGGACTCCCAGGACTCGCTGTAGGCCTTCTGCTCGGCGGTCATCGGCGTGATGTGCACGCCCATGCTCTCGAGCTTGAGCCGCGCGACCTCGCGGTCGATGTCCTCGGGGATGCCGTAGACGCCGGGCTCGAGGCCCTCGAGGTTCGCACGCAGCCATTCGAGGCCGAGCGCCTGGTTCGCGAAACTCATGTCCATGACGAGCGCCGGGTGGCCCTCGGCGGCGCCGAGGTTGACGAGGCGTCCGTCGGCGAGGACGTAGATCCGCTTGCCGCCCTGCATGAGGTACTCGCGGGTGAAGGGCCGCACCTCGCGCGACGAGGTCGCCATCTCCTCGAGCGCACCGAGCTCGAACTCGTCGTTGAAGTGGCCGGCATTGGCAAGGATGGCGCCGTCGGGCATGTGCGCGAAGTGGTCGCGGCCCCAGACGTTGAGGTTGCCGGTGGCGCTGATGAAGAGGTCACCCACGCGAGCGGCGTCGCCCGCGTTCATCACCCGATAGCCGTCCATCGCCGCCTCGAGCGCCCGGATCGGATCGACCTCGACGACGACGACGTTGGCGCCCATGCCGTGCGCTCGCGAGGCGATCCCCTTTCCGACCCAGCCGTAGCCGCCGATGACCGCCGTCTTGCCGGCGAACAGCACGTTCGTGGCGCGCAGGACGCCGTCGATGGCGCTCTGGCCGGTGCCGTATCGGTTGTCGAAGAGGTGCTTGGTCAGCGCCTCGTTGACCGCCACGACCGGGTAGGCGAGCTTGCCCGCGGCGGCCATCGCCCGGAGGCGGATGACGCCGGTCGTCGTCTCCTCGGTGCCGCCGACGACATCGTCGAGGAGCTCGCGACGGGCGGTGTGCAGCTCGTTCACGAGGTCGGCGCCGTCGTCCATCGTCACCTGCGGGTGGTGGTCGAGCGCCGCTCCGATGTGCCCGTAGTACGAGTCGCGGTCCTCGCCCTTGATCGCGTAGGTCGGGATCTCGAAGTGGGTCACGAGCGAGGCAGCGACGTCGTCCTGGGTCGAGAGCGGATTCGACGAGCAGAGGACCGCATCGGCCCCGCCCGCCGCCAGCGTGCGCATGAGGTTCGCGGTCTCGGCGGTGACGTGCAGGCATGCGCTGATGCGCCAGCCGTCGAGCGGCCGCTCGCGCTCGAATCGCTCGCGGATGTCGGCCAGCACCGGCATCTGCCGGTCCGCCCACTCGATCTTCAGCCGCCCGGCATCGGCCAGGGCCAGGTCCGCCACGTCGGCGGTCTTCATCTCGGTTCGCGTGGCCACGTGAATCGCATTGCCTCTCGTATCGGTCGCATCAGTCCCCAGCCGCCGGCGCGCCGGCGAACGAGGCGCTCGGTGAGCTGGCAGTGGGTACGGTAGCCGAGGCGGGCGTACGCCGCGACGGCGGGCTCGTTGTCGGCGTGGACGTTGAGGGCGACGTCTCCGGCGCGGTCGAGCAGCTCGGCGGTCACCGCGCTCGTGACCATCTTCGCGAAGTCGTGGCCCCGGAAGTCGGCATGGGTCATGACGTTGCCGACGACGGCGATGTGCTCGGCCGGGTTGATGGCATGGGTGCCGGCGGCGCTCACCAGGCGGCCGCGCACCCGCAGGCCGTAGTAGACGCCATCGTCGAGGACCGATGCCGGGAAGCCGGCCCGGAATCCCAGCTGGTAGAGCCGGTTCAGGTCGTCGACGTCGAGGGCCGTCAACCGCTCGGCAGGCCCCGCAAAGGGCGTGAACGTCTCGCGGTCGACGACCATCCGGAGCATCAATGTCGGCGCGTCGAGGTCGTAGAGGTCGCGCAGGGCCGCGCCGTGCAGCTCGGTACCCTGGAGGTACGCGTCGCGCGGCTTGAGGACCCCCTCGAGGATGGCGCGGCACCCGTCCGGGGCGCCCATCAGGAAGAGCGGCTGCGGAACGAGGCCCTCGTGGTGCATGACCAGCGCCGTCGGGCGGCCCGCATCGTCGTAGGCCATCGCCCAGGCGATGCGGCCACGGTTGACGCCGTCAAGGTCGCCGAGCGCGTAGGCCGCGTAGAGACGATCGCGACGCAGGAAGGCGGCGATCTCCCCCCGGTCGGCGACGACGCGGGCGCGGGTGCGTTGCGTGGTCGCGACCGCCATCGGTTCCCTACCGACGATCAGTAGCTGAGCAGCGTGTGGATCTCGAACTCGCCGAGCTTGTCGCGCCCCTTCAGCGCGGTCAGCTCGACCATGAACGAGAGCCCCGCGATCTCGCCCCCCAGCCGCCGCACCAGCTCGATCGTGCCCATCACCGTCCCGCCGGTGGCGAGCAGATCGTCGACGATGAGGACCCGTTGCCCGGGCTCGATCGCGTCGGAGTGGATCTCGAGCGTCGCCGTGCCGTACTCGAGCTCGTACTCGACCTCGATCGTCTCCGCCGGCAGCTTGCCGAGCTTGCGCACCGGCACGAAGCCGGCGCCGAGCTGGTAGGCGAGCGGCGCGCTGAAGATGAAGCCGCGCGACTCCATCCCGACGACGAGGTCGATCTGCTTGCCGCGTACCTGCTCCGCCATGCGGTCGATCACCTCGCGGAAGGCGTCGGGCCGCTTGAGGAGGGTGGTGATGTCGTAGAACCGGATGCCAGGCTTGGGGAAGTCGGGCACCTCGCGGATGAGGCCGCGCAGATCATCGACGGACGTGACGGTCACGATCGGATGGGCACCTGCTGCTTGGGGGTCGGCGGCGCCGAGCGGCGCCGGATGAGTCTAGACCGATGCGTCCGCCGCGGGCAATGGCGGCCGGATCGACCGATCTTCACGACTCGCAACGCTCGTGGCGATATCCAGGCCACCTTCCCGGTTCGGTCAGCCGCCGATCCGGCGCTGGAGCTCGCCGGCCACGGATCGCACGGCGGCGAGGTCGTCCCATCGATCCTCGACCTCGCCGAGGTAGCCCGAACGGGCGCGGAGCACGAGAGGCCGATGCTCGACCGGCAGCCGTTCAGCCGCCCATCCAGCCGCCACGTCCTTCGGCCTGACCTCGCCGGTCGTGGAGGTCATCCAGATCCGGGCCAGCGTCAGCAGCACATTGCGCGTGTCGGTCTCGAGGTCGTCGAGGAGCGCCGGCAGCTCATCGGTCATGGCACGGAGGAGGTCCGCCCGAGGCACCCGACGCCAGCGAGATCGCTCAGCGGCCGGCCCGAGCAGCGTCTCGCTGCGGCGCGAGCGACCATCGTCACCAGCACGGCGACGTCCGGGATTGACATCGGCGGCCACGGCTGCAGGTCGCCGGCCGCGGAACTGCCGGGCGCAGCCACTCGCCGTACTGAAGGTCGAAGCGAGGCGGGTAGCGCCACGGCACGACCTCGTCGAGCACGACGAGCGTGAGCTCGATCGGCCTCCAGGACGGTTGCGGGTCTCGCGCCCGCGAGAGCGGGAGCAGCGCGTCGACGATCCGGCCCCGCTCGCCGGCACGCCTGCGATCGGATGACCCCGAGCAGGTCGAGGTCGCTGTCCGGCTTCAGGCCGCCGTCAAGCGCCGACCCGTACAGGTACACGCCGAGGACCGACCGCTCGAGGATGTCGACGACCGCCCCGATCGCGGCCGCGGCCTGGTCCCGCGGAACCGACGTCACTGCGCGGCCAGGCGCCGCAGCACGGTCTGGAGCACGCCGCCGTTGCGCAGGTAGGTCACGTCGATCTCGCCGTCGAGGCGCGCCACCGTCCGGAAGCGCACCTCGCGACCGTCCTCCCCGGTGGCGGTCACCGCGACCTCCATCCGCGGACGCAGCCCGTCGGCGAGGCCGGTCACCTCGAACGTCTCGCGTCCGGTCAATCCCAGCGAGGCGACGGAGTCACCCGGCAGGAACTGGAGGGGCAGGATTCCCATCCCGACGAGGTTGGACCGATGGATCCGCTCGTACGACTCGGCGATGACCGCGCGCACGCCCTGGAGCAGCGGGCCCTTCGCGGCCCAGTCGCGCGAGGAGCCCGAGCCGTACTCCTTGCCGGCCAGCACGACGAGCGGGGTCCCGTCCGCGCGATAGCGCTCGGCCGCGTCGAAGATGCTCATCCGCTCACCGGATGGCAGGTGCTCGGTGACGTTGCCCTCGGCGTCGGGCGTCAGCTGGTTGCGCAGCCGAATGTTCGCGAACGTGCCGCGCATCATCACCTCGTGATGCCCCCGTCGGGCGCCGTACGAGTTGAAGTCGCGCTGGTCGACGCCGTGGGCGATCAGCCACTCCCCCGCCGGCGAGGTGCGCGCGATCGAGCCGGCCGGGCTGATGTGGTCGGTCGTGACGCTGTCGCCGAGCACGGCCAGCACACGCGCCCCGACGATGTCGTCGAGGTCCGATGGCCCGGTCCCGAGGCCATCGAAGAACGGCGGCCGCGCCACGTACGTCGAGCTGGCGTCCCAGGCGTATCGGTCTCCGGCCGGCACCGGCAGATTCCGCCATCGGTCGTCACCGTCGAAGACCGATGCGTAGTTGCGCGTGAACACCTCGCCGCTGACCGACTTCAGGACCACGGACGCAACCTCGTCGGCCCCTGGCCAGATCTCGTCGAGCATGACCGGCTTGCCGTCGCGATCGGTGCCGATCGGCTCCGTGGTGAGGTCGACGTCGATCCGCCCGGCGAGCGCGAAGGCGACGACGAGCGGCGGCGAGGCGAGGTAGCTGGCCCGCGCCAGCGGGTGGATCCGGCCCTCGAAGTTGCGGTTGCCCGACAGAACCGCCACCGCGGCGATGTCGTTCGCCTCGATCGCCTCCGCCACCGGCTCGGCGAGCGGTCCCGAGTTGCCGATGCAGGTCGTGCAGCCGTACCCGACCAGATGGAAGCGCAGCTGCTCGAGCGGGTCCATGAGGTCGGCGGCCTGCAGGTAGTCGGTAACGGCGCGCGATCCCGGCGCGAGCGAGGTCTTCACCCACGGCTTCGTCTCGAGCCCGCGGGCGACCGCGTTGCGAGCGAGCAGCCCTGCGGCGACCATCACCGTCGGGTTGCTCGTGTTCGTGCACGAGGTGATCGCCGCGATCACGACCGATCCCGTCCGCAGCTTGTGGGTCTTGCCGTCGAGCCGCACCTCGGCCGCGCGGTAGTGTGCGTCGGCCGGCGCGGCCTCCGGCTCGTGGCGCGGCGCGTCGGGGTTGGCGTGCCGCTCCGCCTCGGGGTCGCGGGTATACGACGGCGGGTCCGAAGCCGGGAACGACTCCGCGCTGGCCTCGTCGACGGTGCCCTGCGGCTCGGCATCCGCGGCAGCGTGCTCGTGGGTCGTGCCATCGTCGTGGGTGTGCAGGCCGTCGGGGAAGGCGGCGCGGAACGAGTCGCGAAGGCCGGTCAGCGCGACCCGGTCCTGCGGCCGTTTCGGGCCGGCCAGCGAGGGCACGACGGTCGACAGGTCGAGGCTGAGCGACTCGTTGAAGACGGGCTCCGGGGAGTCATCGGTCCGGAAGAGGCCCTGGGCCTTCGCGTAGGACTCGACGCGGGCGATGACGTCGTCCGGGCGGCCCGTCATGCGCAGGTAGCGGAGCGTCTCGTCGTCGATCGGGAACAGCGTGGCGGTCGCGCCGAACTCGGGCGACATGTTGCTGATCGTGGCTCGGTCCGCGAGCGACAGCTTCGACAGCCCCGGGCCGTGGAACTCGACGAACTTGCCGACCACGCCGTGGGCGCGGAGCATCTCGGTCACGTAGAGGACGAGGTCGGTGGCGGTGGAGCCGGTTGGCAGCTCGCCGTCGAGACGGAAGCCGACGACGATCGGCATCGGTTGGTACAGCGGCTGCCCGAGCAATGCCGCCTCGGCCTCGATGCCGCCGACGCCCCAACCGACCACACCGAGCCCGTTGATCATCGTGGTGTGCGAGTCCGTGCCGACGAGCGTGTCGGGCAGGAGGACGCCGTCGCGTTCGGCGACGACGTCGGCCAGATATTCGAGGTTGACCTGGTGCACGATGCCCGTCCCGGGCGGGACGACGCGGAAGTCGGCGAAGGCCTGCTGCGCCCAGCGGAGCAGTGCATAACGCTCTCCGTTGCGCTCGTACTCGCGTTCGACGTTGATGAGGAAGGCCGCGTCCGAGCCGAACTGGTCGACCTGCACCGAGTGGTCGATGACGAGGTCGGCGGGCACGAGCGGGTTGATCCGCGAAGGATCGCCGCCCATCTCGGCGATGGCGTCCCGCATGGCGGCGAGGTCGACGACGCACGGGACGCCGGTGAAGTCCTGGAGGATGACGCGCGCCGGCATGAACGGCAGCTCGGCCTCGGCGGGCTGGGCCGGGTCCCAGGCTGCCAGCGCGCGGACGTCGTCGGCGCTGACGAGGTCCGGCTGCGTGGCGGCGCCGCGGAGCATGTTCTCGAGCAGGATCTTCACGGTGTACGGCAGCCGTTCGAGGTCGCCAGCACCGGCTGCGGCAAGGGGGAAGTACTCGAAACTGCGCTCGCCGACGCGAAGCGTCTCTCGGGTCGTCACGGTCGCCTCCTTTCGTCGTCGCACGTGCCGGTGAAGGCCTGCGCGACATCGGTCGAAGATCGGCGCCGGACGGGTGCGCCCGTCGCGGGTCGAGTGGTCCTCGCAGTATAGCCGCGCCTCGCTGAAACCTTGACGATGGCCACGCCATGACCGAAGGTGCGGGGCGACACGGCGCGACCGCGCCATCCGCAGGGAGGGTTTGGCTCCATGCAGGAGCAAGATCGACCACAGCCAGGGAGCGGCGAGCCCAGCGGCGAGCCCGCAGCCGATCCCACGCCACCACCGGCGACGACGTCGTCCGCGCCGCCGCCCCCACCGCCGGCCGCGATGCCGCCGCCCCCGGTGAGCGAGACGAGCGCGACCGGCACGACGGCCGGCCGCCCGACCGGCATCACCATCCTCGCCGTCCTGGCCGCCATCGGCGGCGTCTTCGGGATCTTCGGCGGCATCGCCCTGCTCCTTGGCGGAGCATTCATCGGAGCCGCGACCGGCAGCGGTGCGCTGGGCGGACTGGCGGCGGTCGTCGGCGCCATCCTCCTGATCTCGTCGATCCTCAGCCTGCTGTTCGCGTGGGGTGCCTGGGGTCTCCAGCCGTGGGCATGGACGCTCGGCGTCGTGATCCAGGCGGTGTCGATCGTCCTCGGCCTCTTCCAGCTGATCAACGGCAACTCCGGCGCGATCATCAGCATCGCCATCGCCGGTGCCATCACCTACTACCTGTTCAGGCCGGAGGTGCAGCGCGCGTTCGGCCGAGCCTAGCGCGTCTGCGTGAGAGCCACGCCCAGGCCGGCAGGGTCATCCTGCCGGCCCTTCTCGTCCCCGTCTGATCACCGAGGGGGCGTGACGCCTAGGCCGACTCGCGCCGGTCGGTCAGCGCGCTGAGCGCAAGCAGCGCGACCTCGACCGGATCCCTCCCCGGCGCAACCGTGAGCCGGACCTGGTTCGAGCCGGTGTCCGGGCGCAGCCCCGCCACCTGGAGCGCGACGCTCACCGCCCGACGATCCGGCATCTTCGTCCACTTCAGCGTCACCTTGCGGTCTTCGGCGCGCACCTCGGGCACGCCGGCGGCCTCGGCCGCGAGGCGAACGCGGACCGCGGTGAAGAGGCCCTCGACCGGCGGCGGGATCGGTCCGTATCGGTCACGCAGGTCCGCGCGAAGCGCCTCCGCATCGGCGTCGCTGCGAACCTGCGCGAAGCGCCGGTACGCCTCCAGCTTGGCGCCAGAGCTGGCGATGTAGTCGTCGGGCAGGTAAGCCGACCCGGGCAGGTCGAGCCGCACCGGTGTCGGCTCGGGCGCCGGTCGCCGGCCGCGGAGCATGTCGACCGCCTCCGCCAGCAGGCGGGTGTACATCTCGAAGCCGACCGCGGCCATGAAGCCGTGCTGCTCGGCGCCGAGGATGTTGCCGGCGCCCCGGATCTCAAGGTCCGACAGCGCGATCTGGTAACCGGCACCGAGATCGGAGGCGGAGAAGATCGCGTGCAGCCGCTTGCGCGCCACCGGCGACAGCGGCAGGCCGCGCCGATGCAGGAGGTAGGCGTGGGCACGGCGGTCGGATCGGCCCACGCGGCCGCGGAGCTGGTAGAGCTGCGCGAGCCCGAAGGTGTCGGCGCGCACGATGATGATCGTGTTCGTGTTCGGGATGTCGAGGCCCGACTCGATGATCGTCGTGCACACCAGCACGTCGAACTTCCCGTCGCTGAAGTCGAGCATCACGCGCTCGAGCATCCCCTCGGCCATCTGCCCGTGACCGATGGCGACCCGCGCGCCGGGCACCAGGCGGCGAACCCGCTCGGCCGCCGCCTCGATCGTCTCGACCCGGTTGTGGACGTAGAAGACCTGGCCGCCGCGATCGAGCTCGCGACCGATGGCGTCGCGGACGAGCCCGTCGTCGTCCTCCGCGATGCGGGTCTGGATCGGCAGGCGCGCCTCCGGCGGCGTCTCGATGACGCTCAGGTCGCGGATGCCGACGAGGCTGAGGTGCAGGGTGCGCGGGATCGGCGTCGCGCTCAGGGTGAGCACGTCGACCTCGCGGCGCATCGCCTTGATGCGCTCCTTGTGCGACACCCCGAAGCGCTGCTCCTCGTCGACGACGAGGAGCCCGAGATCGGCGAAGGCGATGTCCTTCGACAGGATCCGATGCGTCCCGATCAGGATGTCGACCCCGCCCTCCGCGGCGCTGGCGACGATCTCGTCCTGGCGCTTGCGCGCGACGAAGCGGCTGAGCATGGCGACCTCGATCGGGAAGGCCGCGAGGCGCCGCTGGAAGGTGTGGAGGTGCTGCTGCGCCAGCACGGTGGTCGGGACGAGCACGGCGACCTGCTTGCCGTCCTGGACGGCCTTGAAGGCGGCGCGCAGCGCGACCTCGGTCTTGCCGTACCCGACGTCCCCGACGACGAGCCGGTCCATCGGCCGGCGCCGGAGCATGTCGGCCTTGACCTCCTCGATGCTTCGCGCCTGGTCGGGCGTCTCGGTGTACGGGAAGCTCTCCTCGAGCTCGCGCTGCCAGGTCGTGTCGGCGCTGAAGGCGAAGCCGGGCGCCGATTCGCGCGCGGCATAGATCTCGATCAGCTCACGCGCCAGGTCGCCGACCGCGCGACGCACGCGGGTCTTCGTGCGCTCCCACTCGGTCCCGCCGAGCTTGCTGAGCCCCGGCGCCGGTCCGCCGGCGTAGCGCGTGATGCGGCCGATCTGGTCCGCCGGCAGGAAGATCTTGTCGGTGCCGGCGAAGTCGAGCTGGAGATACTCCTTCACGTCGTCGCCGAACGTGCGCTGGGTCATCCCGACGTAGCGGGCGATGCCGTGGTCGACGTGGACGACGTGGTCGCCCGGCTCGAGCTTGCCGATGAGGTCGCGGGTCACGACCCGCTTCGCGCCGGTCAGCCGCCGCACGCGGGTCGCGCCGAACAGCTCGCGGTCGGTGAGCAGGAGCAGGCCGGTCGGCTCGTGGCCGAACCCCGCGCTCAGCGAGCCATGGACGAGCGCCACCTCGCCTCGAGCCGGGGCGGAACGGAGCTCGGCGACCGGCGTCGTGGGCCGCCCGGCCTCGTCGAGCAGCTCGCCGACGCGGCTGGCCTGGTCGGTGGTCACGAGCACGCCATGGTCGGCAGCCAGCTCGATGAGCCACGCGCCGGCCCGGTCCGCGCGGCCCGGGATCGGCGGTGCGGCGGTGAAGCCGGCCTCGGCCGGCGCCTGCTCCTCCAGCCGCTCGGCCGCCCGCGCGACGAGCGTTTCGAGCGTGGCCATCGCCTCGTACGGGGCCGGCCAGTCGGCGGGTAGCTCGCCGGCAGCTGCGAGGCCGTCGAGACGGTCGCCGGCCTGCCGGTCGAGGTCCGCCGCCAGCGCGCGCAGCTCGTCGAGGTCGGTGAGCACGGCATGGGCGGCGTCGCCGATGTGGTCGGCGGCCGGCCCGGCGGTGAGGAGCGCGGCCCACGTCTCGGCGCCCTCGCCGATCTCGCCCTGGGCGAGCCGCGCGGCGTCCTCGCGCAGCAGATCCGTCGACGGGGTGGCGCGCTCCACGACCGCCTCCCAGCCCGCGGGCGGGATGAACTCGGAGGCCGGAACGAGGTCGATCGCGTCGAGACGCCGACGCGAGGCCTGGGTCATCGCGTCGAAGCTCCGGATCGACTCGACCTCGTCGCCGAACAGCTCGATGCGCACCGGGTCGGCCGCCCCGGGCGGCCAGGCGTCGATGAGGCCGCCACGGTGCGCGAACTCGCCGATGCCGGTCACCTCGACGCTCGGCTCGTAGCCACCGGCGACGAGCCGTTCGAGCAGCACGCGCTGCCCGATCCGTGCGCCGACCTTCGCGCTCGTGCGCGCGTCGCGCAGCTGCTCCGTGCCAAGCGTGCGCTGGACGAACGCGAGCAGCGAACCGATGACGACGAGGTTGCGCGCCCTCCCGCCGAGGTCGGCGAGGACGCTCAGCCGCTCGGCCGACTCGTCGTGCTCGGGGAGCGCCCGCTCGAGCGGCAGCGCCGCGCGCTCCGGCAGCGTCCGCACGTGGCTGTCGCCGACCCACGCGGCGAGGTCATCGGCGAGCCGGTGCGCTTCCTCGTCGGTGCGGGCGACGACGACCATCGGCCGGGACGCCGGCAGGCTCGCGCGGCGCGCGGCGAGGTGCACGGGACGGGCCGTGGCGGGCACACGAAGGACGCCCGGTTGCGGCAGATGCGGCCGAAGGGCGTCGACGAGGGCTGCGACGCGGCGATCACCGCCGCGCGACGAGGGCATGCGCTCCGAATGGTAGACGGCTCGCGATCAGCCGCCCTCGACCTCGACGCCGTTGAAGGCGTTCATCGCCTCGTCGATCCCCTCGTGCAGCCAGCGCTCGGCGGCATCCGCACCGACGGCCACCATCTCGGTGGCGAGGTCTCGCTCGTCGGGCCGGAACGTGGCGAGCACATGCCCCGCGGCGGTGCCGGCGCGGCCGACGCCGATCCGGAGCCGGTTGAACTCGTCGGTCCCGAGGGCCTCGATGATCGAGCGCAGGCCGTTGTGGCCACCGGCCGACCCGGATCGCCGCAGGCGCACCCGTCCGAGCGGCAGGTCGATGTCATCGGTCACGACCAGCAGGTCAGATGGTGACGTCGACATCGGTCTGGCGGATGGCGGCCCGCAGCACTGGCCCCGAGACGTTCATGTACCGCATCGGCTTCACGAGCAGCACGCGGTCCTCCGGCCGCCGCACCTCGAGCAGCGCCGCCCCGTCGCGGACGCGGCCCTGGCCGGTGAGGCCCCATCGATCCGCGAGCAGGTCGACGACCCGGAAGCCGACGTTGTGGCGCGTCCACCGGTAGCGCTCGCCGGGGTTGCCGAGCCCGCAGATGACCTTCATGGCGCGGCCGATGGTAGTCGGCCCCATCGGTCAGGCGCGGGGTCAGGCGCGGTCGTAGGCCTCGCGAAGCCAGCCGATCAGCTCGGCGTCGAGCTCGCCGGCATCGACGATCCGGACCTTGTGCGTGGCCATGCCGCTCGTCGGCTTCAGACGCGCCGTGCCGGGGTGGCCCGGGAGGTTGACGCACACCTCGAGCTGGCCAGACGCCGGGCCGACCTGGCCGAACTGCTTGTGCCGTCGGAGGCTGACGTACGTCTTCTTCGGCGCCAGCTCGACGTCGCCGCCGAACGCGCCGACCGCCGCGATCACCGCCTCGTACGCAGGCCGCAGGCCGGCGTTCCTGCCGGCGTAGTGGCTGTCGATCAGCTCGGCCTCGCCGAGACCGCCGCCGGCCGCCGCCTCGCGCGCCTTGATGGCGATGAGGTTCGCGTTGCCGTGTCCCATGCCGTGGTCGGCCTTGAGCATCGCGACCTGCTGCCCGTGCTTCTCGAGGCCCGACGCGCGGACGACCTCGATCCAGTCGGCCAGCGACCGGCCCGTGCTGCGCTCGATGTTCGCGATCTGATTGGCGATCTGCTCGTCGACTGAGCTCATCGGTGTGGTGAACCTCCATGCGTTCGATGCGCGATCCGTCGCGTGAACGAGCGACGCGCCGTCGGTCGCCGCAATCGACAAAACCGCCGCCGACTATTCTCCCGCCGTGGAACGACGCTGGACCGATCCCTCTGCCGCTCCGACGGGTGCCGACGTGGTCGTCATCGGCGGCGGCATCATCGGCTGCGCCGCGGCAGCGATCATGGCCGACCGTGGCGCGGCCGTCGTCCTCGTCGAAGGGACGGCGATCGGTGCCGGTGCCTCCGGCCGCAACCTCGGGGCGATCCAGCATCCATTCGACCCGGTCCTGGCCGCGCTCTACGTCGAGAGCCTCGTGCGCTACCGCGCCCTCGCCGCCGTCACCGGGTCCGGGTTCGCGATCGGCGACGAGCCGGCGGGCCTGCTGCTCCTCAACCGCGACGCCGACGGGGCCGCGGCACAGGCCCGGCGGATGGCGACCGCGTTCCCCGAGCTGGACCCGCGGCTGGTCGAGCCGGACGAGCTCCAGCGGATCGAGCCGTCGTTGGCTCCCGGCCCCGCCGCTGTCCGCCTGGAGACCGGGTTCCCGGTGCCCCCCGACGCTGCCACCGCCGCCTGGGCGGCGCTGGCCGAGGATCGCGGTGCGGTCATCGTCGTCGGCGGTGCGGCGCGGCCGCTGGAGCGCGACGGTCGGGCCGCCGGCGTGGTTCTCGCCGATGGGACGACGATCGAGGCCGATGCCGTGCTCGTCGCCGCCGGTCCGTGGACGCCGGCGCTCGTGGACCCCACCGGAGCGTGGCGGCCCATCCACTCGACGTGGGGCGTGACCATCCAGCTGCGTCTCGCCGACAACGCGCCGCGCCACATCGTCGAGGAGGACGAGGTCGACAGCCTGAGCCGTGCCGAGGCCGCAACCGCCCGGGCCAGCGAGGTGAACGATCCCGATGCGGACCCGCCCTCGCTCTTCAGCCTGGCGACCGCCGGCGGCATCACCACCCTCGGATCGACGTTCCTGCCCGCCGAGCCGGACCCGGCGCAGATCGGCTCGATCCTCCTGCGTCGCGCGGCCGCCTTCCTGCCGGCTGTGGTCGATGCCGAGCTCGTCGGACGGCGGATGTGCGCCCGGCCACAGTCGGTCGACGGGCGCCCGTTCGTGGGTGCCGTCGCGCAGGTCGCCGGGCTCTTCGTCTGCGCCGGGCACGGCCCGTGGGGGATCTCCACCGGGCCGGCGACCGCGGCGATCGTCGCGCGTTCCATCCTCGACGGCACCCGGCCGCCGGCCGAGCTCGAGGCGTCGCGCCCGATCTGATTGTGCAACCTGCACACGGGTTCACGCGGGCATGGGCCCGGCCGGCGCCGTTGGAGGCGCGCATCGGCCTCTAGGCTACCTGCACAACCAAACCCGATGCAGGAGCCGCCCGGATGCCCGAGATCAGCGCAGGAGACACCGCCTGGGTGCTGATGAGCGCCGCCCTCGTCATGCTGATGACGCCGGGGCTGGCGCTCTTCTACGGCGGCCTCGTCCGCCGCAAGAACGTGCTCAGCACGATCATGCACAGCTTCTTCATCCTCGCGCTGGTCAGCGTGACCTGGGTGCTGTGGGGCTACACGCTGGCCTTCGGGCCCGACACCGGGCTGGGGCTGATCGGCGGCCTCGACTGGCTGGCCCTCGAGGGAGTGACCGGCGAGCCGTCCGACACGTACGCCACGACCGTCCCCCACCTCGCCTTCATGGCATTCCAGATGATGTTCGCGATCATCACGCCTGCCCTGATCACCGGGGCCTTCGCCGAGCGCAAGCGCTTCAAGGCCTTCGTCCTCTTCGCGGTGGCCTGGGCGACCCTCGTCTACGCACCGATCGCCCACTGGGTCTGGTCGCCCGACGGCTGGCTCTTCGGCCTCGGCGTCCTCGACTTCGCCGGCGGCACGGTCGTCCACCTGTCGAGCGGCGTCGCCGCGCTGGTGGCGGCGCTGTTCATCGGCCGTCGAGCCGGGCTCATCGAGCCCGCCACCGAGCCGCACGACGTGCCGATGACCGTCCTCGGGGCAGGGCTCCTGTGGTTCGGCTGGTTCGGCTTCAACGCCGGATCGGCGCTCGGCGCCAACGGCCTGGCGGCGACGGCATTCGTGACGACCAATACCGCCGCCGCCATGGCGGCGCTCACGTGGGTCACCCTCTCGTGGCTGCACCGCGGCACGCCGTCGGTGCTCGGCGCGGCGATCGGCGCCGTCGCCGGCCTGGTGGCGATCACGCCGGCCGCCGGGTATGTGACGCCGGCCGCGTCGATCCTCATCGGTCTGGGCGTCGGCGTCATCTGCTACGGCGCCGCGTTGCTGCGCCTTCGCTCGCGGGTCGACGACGCGCTCGACGTCTTCAGCGTCCACGGGGTCGGCGGCGCGGTGGGCGCCCTCGCCACCGGCATCTTCGCCACGACCGCCGTCAATGCCGCGGGCGTCGACGGGCTGCTGGCCGGCAACCCGGGCCAGCTGCTGGTGCAGGCGGTCGGCGTCGTCGTCGTCGGCGCCTACTCGGCGATCGCGACCGCCGCGATCCTCTTCCTCGTCAATCTCGTCGTCCCGATCCGCGTCCCTGCTCCGGCCGAGGAGGCCGGCCTGGATCTCGCCCAGCACGGCGAGGTCGCCTACCAGTCATAGCACGGAGGATTGAACCGATGGTCATTGCCGCCCTGGTCTGCTTCGCGATCCTGCTCGTCGCGTGGGTGTTCGCTCCGGATCGCCCGCGCACCGCGCGGAAGCCGGTCGTACGCCAGGATCCCGACCTGCAGCCGCTCCTCGAGGCCGCCTGACCGAGGCCGATCGCTCGGGCCGAATCTCGAACGACGCGGCGCAGAGAGGAGTCGCCGATGGATCGGCGACATCGCGCGCGAACGGGCGTCCACGTGCGGCTTCGCCGATATGTCGACGACCGAGCAGCGTGAGTGGCACGCCGACGTGCGCTTCGTGCATGCCGGCCTTCATTTCAGCGGCGAAACCGCACGCAACGTTGACTTCAGGTGAAGCTTCGCCGATAGATCGGCGACCGGTGGCGTTAGCTCCCGGTCGTCACCGCGTGGCCGGCACGATCGAACAACGACCCCGGCTGCCAGGGCACGTCCCGATGACGCCGATGCAGGACACCGAGCACCTGGTGCTCGAGCCCGCGCATCCGCTCCTCCTCGTCGATCTCGGCATGATCGTGGCCGAGGAGATGGAGCGTGCCGTGGATCGCGAGCAGGACGAGCTCCTCGCTGACGCCCCAGTCGCCCTCCGCGGCCTGGCGCAGCGCCTGGTCGATGTCGATGACCACGTCGCCGAGGAGGAGCGGGCCCGGCGGGGAGATGCCGTCGTCATCGGACAGGTGGGAGAACTGATCCCCGTCGAGCGACCAGTCGTGAAGCGGGAAGGAGAGCACGTCGGTCGGTCCGCGCTCGCCCATGTGGTCGAAGTTGAGCCGCTCCATCTCGACGTCGCCGGTCAGGGTCAGCTCGACCTCTGAGGGAACCCTGCCGGCGGCCGCGTGGACGGTCTCGCACACCGCCGACTCGATGAGGGCGAGGGCCGCATCGGCCCCCAGCGGCTCGACCGCCTGCGCGAAGCGGTCGTGACCGATCCGGTCGTGGAAGGTGACCGTGCAGCCCATGACGACGCCATCGTAGCCGCCCGGATGGCGACCGCTCAAGAGTCGGGTTTCAGGCCTGCTCCCGGCGGGACTCCATCGGGCACGACGTTGTCGGGGTACTTGATCCGCGAGTGGTACATGCCCAGCAGCTGGCCGACGAAGGCTTCCTTGATCTGCGCGATGTCGCGCAGCGTGAGGTCCGCATCGTCGAGCTGGCCGTCCTCGACACGGCCGTCGACGATGCGGTCGACCATGGCGCGGATGGATTCCTCGTCCTTCTCGTCGAGCGATCGGACTGACGCCTCGACGCCGTCGGCGAGCATGAGGATGGCGGCCTCGCGCGACTGCGGCTTCGGACCCGGATACCGATAGACCCGCGGGTCGACGAGGTCCTCGCGCCCGCCGGCCTCGCGCAGCGCCTTGTCCTGGAAGTAGCTCATCACGCTCGTGCCGTGGTGCTGCGGGATGAAGCCGATGATCTGCACCGGCAGGCCGTGCTCGTAGCCGAGATCGATCCCGTCGCGGATGTGGCCCGAGATGATGCGGGCGCTCGTCTCGGCGTTGAGGTCGTCGTGGATGTTGTGCGCCCCGCCCTGGTTCTCGATGAAGGCCAGCGGGTTCTTCATCTTGCCGATGTCGTGGTAGTAGGCAGCCACGCGCGCGAGCAGCGGGTCGGCACCGATCGTCTCGGCGGCCCGCTCGGCGAGGTTGCCCACCATGACGCTGTGGTGGTAGGTCCCCGGCGTCTCGAGCAGCAGCCGCCGCAGGAGCCGGTTGGACGGGTTGGCCAGCTCCAGCATCTGGAACACGGTCATGATCCCGAACAGGTTGCCGAGAACGGCGAAGGTGCCGGCCGCGAGCGCCACCGAGACCGCGGCATTGAACACGCCCACGCCCACCAGCTGCGCCTGGGCCGGCAGGTCGCGCTGCTCCTGCGCGCCGAAGGCGAGGACGACCGCCACGTTCGCGGCCGCGACGACGAAGAAGACACGGACGAACGCATTGAGCCGCTCGGCGCGGGTGATCGCCAGCAACGACGCCAGCCCACCGACGAGGACGTACACGGTCAGCTCGAGCGCCTCGCGGTTCATGACCCCGGCGAGCACCGCCAGCGCGACGGCCATCACCGCGCCCGCCGCCCCGGGCAGGAGGATGCCCAGCAGCAGCACCGTGGCCGTGGTGGGCACGACGAAGGCGAGGAGCGTGCGGTCCGCGGCGATCCGCATCGCGATCGCGCTGACCACGAGCGCGAGGAAGAAGAGCAGGACGGACCGATTGCGATACCAGATCTCCGGCTCGAAGCGCCACAGGTAGCCGACGAGCAGCGACGCGATGAGCAGCGCGACGATCATCTGCCCGAAGACCGTCCCGACCTCGACCGCCGGGCGCGTGAGGCCCAGGGCGTCGAGCATCTCGAACTGCTCCTCGGTGATCGGTTCGCCCTCGTTGACGATGCGCTGGCCCGCGCGCACGCTCACCTCGACCGGCGGGACCTCCGCCCGCGCCTGGGCGATCTGCTCCGCCGTCGCCTCCTCGTCGGTGTTCTCGGTGGGCGCCACGAAGGCAGCGGCCAGGGCGCCCGCAAGCTCCCGCTCGGCGCCCTCGAGGTCCGTCGTCACGAGATCGTGGACGCGGTTCCGCGTGTCGAAGAGATCGTCCTCCCGGATCGGGTCGGCGAGGATCGTCTCGAGCCCCGTCCGGCCGGCCGGGGCAACGGCCTCCCAGCGCTCGGTGTCGAACTCGGCAATCAGCTGGCGCCAGGCGAACGGGATGTCCGGCGCGTCGTTGGCCAGCCGGTCGAGCAGCTCGTCGCCCTCCAGCGAGCCGCGGTCGCGCAGGTCGAGCACCAGGTTCACGCGCCGGGTCATCGTGTCGTAGGCGAGGAGCTGGTCCTCCAGGTTGTCGGCCGGCGACTTGATCGTCTCGGTGACCGGGACGACCTCTGCGGCGGCCTGCGCCCGAAGCTCCTCGGTCCGGCTGTCGGAGGTGAAGGTCGCGTCGCGCTGCGCACGGATGTCGCGCGGGGCGATCTCGCCCGGGATCAGGTTCTCCTGGCCGACCGTGATGTTGGCCGACAGCACGACGAACAGCGCGGCGGCAACGAGCACGATGACGATGAGCGCGCGGGCGAGCCCGCGGCCGGCATTCGGGTCGGACTGGGCCAGCGTGCGCGGGATGAACATCTAGGTCTGTGCCAGCAGGCCGCGCACGATGTCGCTCACCCGTCGCCCGTCGGCGCGACCCTTCGTCTGCGGCGCGACGCGCCCCATGACCTTGCCGGTGTCGGCCGGTCCGGAAGCGCCGGTCTCGTCGATCGCCGCGCGCGCCAGGGCGGTGATCTCGTCGTCGGTCAACTGCTCGGGCAGGAACTCGGAGAGGATCGCGACCTCCGCCTCCTCGGCGGTCGCACGGTCCTCGCGACCGGCCCCGCGGTAGACCTCGATGCTCTCGCGTCGCTGCTTGACCTCGCGGCCGACGACCTCGACGACCTCTTCGTCGGTCAGCTCTCGGCCGCGAGCGATGCGCTGGTTGTGGGCAGCGGCCAGCGCCATCCGCAGCGTCGTCGTGCGTCGCTCGTCGCGCGCGCGCATGGAGTCACGCATGGCGGCTTCGAGCCGCGCATGGAGAGTCACGGGAGCATTGGCCTCCGGCGTCATCGGTCTACGGTCGAAACCTCCGCTGCGCCGGGGTTGGGTTGGGAACGGGCTGGCGTCTGGCTACGCGCGCGAGGTTGCCTTGCGCTTCTTGGCTTCCTTGCGCTTGCGCTTCACGCTGGGCTTCTCGTAGTGCTCGCGGCGTCGTGCCTCGGCCAGGATGCCGGACTGCTGAATCTTCTTGTTGAACCGACGCAGCGCGCTCTCGAACGTCTCGTTTTCGCCCACGCGAACTTCTGCCAAACGTCTCAACTCCTTCCCGCCCTCGATTTCGTGCCCCATCTGGACGTGGCGGGCTCACCCGCCGGGCACGCAA
>CAWGIY010000007.1:0-123223 GCA_963822845.1 uncultured Chloroflexia bacterium
GGCCCTCGTTCCCCGAATACCAGGCACGCGGAGGATGGAAATTCATCCGTCCGTCGTGGGCTTTTCCGGAGCCGGTGTGGGGAAGAGCACCTCCAGGGAGGCCTGGTGCCGCGGCACGGCGCCCACCGTCGCGGCCATCATCGCCGCGAGGATCACCGCGGTGCCGATGATCCCGCCGGCCACCGCCCAGCCGCCCGAGGCGCCGATGAGGAGCGCAGCCACGCCGACGAACACTCCACCGACCATGCAGGTGATGAGGCCGATCATCCCGCCCGACGTCGTGAGGCCATAGAGAATGTCCCCGAAGCCGCCCGATGGCGGCGCTCCGTAGGTGAGCATCACGCCCTCGATGTCGTCGTGCGTCCCGACCGTGAAGTATGGCGTCGTGACCGGGGCGATCTGGGTGTAGGCGTGACGGATGCGCGACATGCCGTGGACCGCCCGAAGGTCATCGACATTTGCCCCGAGGATGCGCCCGTAGGTCAGCACCCCGATGATGAAGTCGAAGGCCAACACGATGGCCGCGACGATCAGAAATTCGTCGCCGAACGACATCGCGGTACTGAACAGCGCGAGCGCCACGAAGCTCGCCGACAGGAACGTGAGGAACATCCCGCCACGGGTGAAGGCCTCGTTGTAGGCGAGCCCTCGCGCCGACAGCAGGCTCCAGTGCTCGGTGCTCAGGATCTGGACGACGCGCTGGTCGGTCAGATCGGTGATCGGGTGGTCGACGGACGGGATGGCGGGTCGGCCGGGTGGCATGGATCGGTCCTCGGGCGGAGTCTGATGCGGCCGATTCTGGCCGCCGACGGCCGCCCGAGGCAACGAAATGCGGTCAGATCGCGCGCATCCGGTTGTTGCGCGGGTTGTGCTCCAGCTCCGCGAGGCCGAGCGCTTCGAGCAGCGGCGGCATGTACATCCCGAAGCGGCCGCGGTAGCCCTTGCGGGTGCCGTACCAGCCGCCGACCGGATTGTCCGGCGACCGGCCCCAGGCCTCGACCGTGCCGGGTGCCGCCTCCTTGCTCTCGTCGGCAGCGCCGAGCGGCACCCAGTCACCCTGCTCCTTGAGCCAGGCGTGGAGGTCGTCGATCGCTCGCGCCTGGTAGCCCAGCCGCGTCGAGCCGACCATGCAGACCAGCGACGGCGGATCGGTGCTGTCGTCGCGGTGGATCGTGTACTCGCTCGTGCCGGGTGGCGTCTTCAGCTGCCAGGGATCGTCCTTCGTGCCCGAGCCGGTGGTTCCCATCGGTCTGTCTCCTCAGTGCGAGGCGGTCCGGCCTTCGGCCGCCTGGATGAAATGGGGCAGCAGCGTGCTCCAGCCGCCCATGTTGCGGTCGCGCCAGGACTGGCCTTCGGCGCCGAGCCGCTCCCAGCCGCGGTGCTCGATCTCGACGCGCGTCACGTCGCCGGCAGGGACGAACCGGATCTCGACCTCGGTCGCATCAGCGCGGTCACGGCGCAGGTGCCAGAGGTAGACGAACCGATGCGGAGGCTCCCATGCCACCACCTCGCCCCAGTCGTGCTCGGCACCGGCGGCGGTGCGCTCGAAGATCCGCCCGCCGATGCGTCCCTCCAGCACGACGTGCAGGTTCGGCTCGCCGCTGGCCGTATGGTCGGCCGGCCACCAGGCGGCGATCCGCTCGGTCCAGACCATGAAGGCGTGCTCCGGCGGGCAGGCGACCTCGAAGGCGAGGCGCAGGGGCTCGATCGGCTCGGCGGTGGGGGTCATCGGCGGCGGGTGTTCTCGGCGGCCAGGCGGAAGCGCATCGCGGCGTCGCCCCAGACCTGCTCGAGGTAGCGCGCCACGGCGTCGAGGCCCTCGTCGCGCAGGGCGTAGATCCGCCGGGTGCCGAGCCGTTCGTCGCTGACGAGCCCGGCCTCCTTGAGGAGGCGCAGGTGGTGCGAGACCGCCGGTCGCGTCACGGGCAGCAGTTCCGCGAGCTCGCCGACCGCGCGCGGCCCCTCGCCGAGCAGGGCCAGGATCGCGCGGCGCTGTGGGTCGCCAAGCGCTTCGAATGGATCGGCCGCGCTGGCGGCCGCCGCCCTAGCCGGCCTCGGCACGCGCCTTGAGCCCGGCGACGAACATGTCGAACGACGGCTGGAGGTCGGGGATCGAGCGCGACATGAGCCCCGCCAGCGGCCCGGAGTACTCTTCGCGCATCGTCACCTTCGTGCCGCTGTCGGTCGGCGCGAGCCGGAACGAACGCACGCCGGTGAAGAGGCCGAGCGGCATGCCCCCGGTCCAGGTCATCTCGTACGGCGCGCGCATCGCCACCTTCACCGGAAAGGCGCGGCCGGCCGCGACCTCGCTGTGCACCGTGATCTTCTCCCCATCCGCGATGCTGCCCTCGACGTTCGTCACGCCCGAGTTCCAGGTGGGGTAGGCCGGCGCATCGGTCAGGATGCTCCAGATGCGGTCGGGTGAAGCCTGGATGTCGGCGCTGGCTTCGAACTGCATGTCGCTCGTGTCCCCATCGGTCAATAGGCGCCTACCGTAAACCGATACTTACCGATGCGCAAGCGTCACGGTGCGGGATGGACGATGCCGTAGAGCTGCTGCTCCGGGACCCACGTCACGCCGCCGGACGTCTGTGCGCCGGTGCTCTCGGCGTTCTCCGGCGCGAACACCGCCCCGTCGGCGGGGAGGTTCCTCACCCACAGGCGGGGGCTCGCGCAGCTCGGAGGATCGCGGTCGTCGAGCGCGTCGCAGAACCAGATGCCGCCGTCGACGTCGCGCAGCAGGAAGCCGGTCACGAGCACCGGCTGGCTCGAGGCGACCTCGAGTGCGTCGGCCGTGCGCACCCCGTTTCCGCCCAAGATGAACTCGCTCTCCAGCTCGATGCTGCCATCGGCTCCCTCCGGCACGGACGGGTGCGGCGTGCCTGCGGCCCCCGAGGTGCCCGGCGGGTGGACGGCGTGCGCATCGCCGGTCGGCGACGGGGCAGCCGTGCCGCAGGCGGCCAGCACGAGCGCGATGGCGAGCGGTGCGCTGGCCGATCGAGGCATGCGGGCATGCTACCCGCGGTGGCCGCGTCAGGCGGTGAGGACGGCGGCCTCATCCTCGACGACCGCGAGCTGCGCCTCGAGCTCGCGGACGCTGCGCAGGACGCCGGCGCGCAGCAGGTCGAGCGCGCCAGACACCTCGGTCGCGGTGCTGCCGATGTGGGTCAGCTTCGTCTTCAGGCCACGGACGACGTCGACCTGGCGGGTGAGGTCCTCCAGCGAGCGGGTCACCGCCTCGGCGTCCAGCTGGACCGCCCGGTCACGGAGGGTCAGCAGGGCCAGGATGCGCGAGGTCCGGTAGGCGGCCTCGAGCGCGACGGCGTCATCGGTCTCCGGGTCGTACGTGGCATACACGTCCGGGCCGAACATCGCGAATGGCGAGACCGATGCCGGCGCCGTGTGCGGCGTGAAGACCGCCAGCGCCACCGCGGCCGAGCGATTGACGCGGGCGTCGGCCAGCTCGCGGGTCATCCGGCTCAGCGGCATCGAGCGGTCCTTGGCCTCGACGACGATGCGCAGGGTCGTCCCGCGCGTCCGCGTCGGGTCGACGGTGATGACGAGGTCGCCCTTCTTGCTGCTCATCGCGTCACCGCCCTCGGTGCCGCACAGCTCGACGAGGTCGCCCATGCCGCGTGCCATCTCGCCGAGGCGCAGCTCCAGCGCATCCTCGAAGTCGGCGCCCTTGGCGGTACCCTTCGCCCGCTCTTCTGCGCGCGCCCGCTTCGCCTCCTCCAGCGCGGCGATGCGCTCGGTCAGGGTGCGGAACTCGGCGTTCACCTCGCCACGGAACTGGTGGAGCGGCGAGCCCTGGCGGGTCGGGTCGAGCAGGTGGGCGAGGCGCGAGCCGTCCCCGTCGAAGTACTTGCCCATCAGCTCGTTGAGGCGACCGAGCGCGCTCTCGCGGCTCTTCTCGTCGAACAGGTCCCGCGTCATGCGGCGCAGCTCGCCGTCATTGCCGAGGAATCGCTCGAGCGTGCGCGGCAGGCGGCCGTCTCCATCGGCGAAGTTGTCGCGCAGCGTCACGGCCAGCGCCTCCGACGCGCGCTCCTGCGTCGCCTCCATCCGCTCGTAGAGGCGCTCGAACTCGGCCTTCACGACATCGGCGCTCATGCTCACGCCGGCGTTCGACAGGGTCAGCAGGCCGATGCGCAGCGCCCGCTCGACCAGCTGCGGCCGATCCGCCTCGGCTGTCTCGCGCACGAAGGCGGCGAGGGACGGATCGTGCAGCGCGAGCCCATCGACGGCGATGGCCTGCCCTGAGACGGTGACGGTCGTGCGTGCCTCGTTCATGTGGCAAGTGTCGTGTCGGTTCGTGACAGCTCCGGTGTCGCGTTCGGCCCGGCTTTGGCCAATCACCCTGGCCTATCGACCGACGGACCGATGAATTGGCACCTTCCTCCGTCGTATGGCCGACCTGGCCAGCCGGGCGACCGAGGAGCCCGGCTTCATCGGTCCGTAGGCCAATCTGGTTGGCCAGTCAGCGAGCCCGCGGCGCCCGGCGCATGAGCCAACCGTGGACATCGGTCCCCGGCAGCGTGAGCTCCTCGACGACGGAGAAGCCCTGCCGCTCGTAGAGCAGCACGTTGCGGCCGGTGGCCGTCTCGAGGTAGGCGGTCTGCCCCTCGCGGTCGGCGCGCTCTAGGACCGGCTGCATGAGCGCGGTGCCGACACCCTCGCCCTGGCGCTCGGGCTCGACGCCGAGGGCGGACAGATAGAAGTGCGGCATCGGCACGTGGTGACGGCGGCGTTCCTCGAGGGCCTCGATCGCCCGAGAGATCTCGCGCAGCCGTCGCAGCCCGCCTGCCAGGCGCGAGACCGATGGCAACAGGCGGAGGCTGTCGATGAAGCCGGCGCCGCGGTAGTTGGGCGGATGCCAGATCGCGACGCCGGCGTGATCATCGGTCGTGTAAGTGGTCGAGAGGCGATCCGAGGTGAAGCGCAGGATGCCGGTCCAGCCGTCGCGCATGCGCTGCGTGCGCTCGGTGGCGCCGCCGGCGAGGTAGGCGTAGAACGGGTCGTGTGCGAAGGCTCGCGAGAGGACGCCCGCGAGCTCGCTGATCTCGTCGCGCGTGGCGAGACGGACCTCGCTCACTTCCGGAGGTCGATCCGCCGATGCTGGGCGGGAGGATCCTCGCCCGGAGCGACCTCGACCAGCGTCCAGCCGGGCAGCGCATCGGTGGCGCGGCCCTCCGCGCTGATGATCTCGGCCACCCGCTGGATGAGCTTCCGCTCCTTCGGCGAGGCCCCGTCGCCGGCCTCGGCCAGGCGTCGCTCGATGCGGCGGATGGCGACCGCGGGCAGCAACCCGTCACGGTCGCGGCGCACGAGGAGCTCCGCGTCGGTGATCCCGTCACGCTCGAGCGCCGCGATCGTCTTGCGCACCGCACGGCCCTCGGCCGGCGGGAGCTTCTCGATCCACGTCGGCGGCTTGGGCTTCTTCGGCTCTTCCTTCGCGCCGCCCTTCGACGGTTTCTGGGGCTTCGGCATCGCGATCGTCTTCGCCGTGCGCGACTCGGGGATCGCCTTGCCCAGCTCCTTCAGCGTGCCGAACGGGCCGTGGATGAGCTCCTGGCCGAACTCGTTCGACTGCTCGGTGTCGACGAGGAACCAGCCCTGGGCCGCCTGGCGGGCCTCGAACCGATCGTCCGCGGTCCGATAGCTGCCGGCGCTCTGGCGGACGAGCTTGTCGGGGTCGGGGGGCGCATCGGCCGCGCGCTTGGGCATGCCCGAAGTGTAGTGGCGGGTCTCCGACGTATCCTCTTCACATGTCGACCTATCGGCTTGAGGAGGAGCCCGAGCTCGACGCGCCGGTGATCGTCGCCGCGCTCGAGGGCTGGGTCGACGCGGGCTCGGCCGGAACCACGGCCGCCGCGCAGCTGGCGGAGGACGGGACGCTCGTCGCGACCTTCGACGCCGATGCCATCTACGACTACCGCGCGCGCCGCCCAACCCTCGACATCGTCGACGGGCGACCGATGCACCTGGCATGGCCCAAGCTCGAGCTGACCGCGACTCGCATCGGGGCTCGCGATCTGCTCGTGCTGCGCGGCCCGGAGCCGGACTACCGATGGCGCGAGCTCGCCGCCGACGTCATCGAGGTCGCCAAGCGCCTCGGCGTCGCGTCGTGGGCGAGCCTCGGCGCGATTCCGGCGGCCGTGCCCCACACGCGGCCCGTCCCGATCCTGGCCACCGCATCGGCCCCTGGGCTCCTTCCCGACGGTATTCGCCAGGGGCCGGACGGGCTGCTCCGCGTGCCGTCTGCGTGCCTCTCGGTGCTGGAGCTGTCGGCCGCGGCGAACGGGATCCCGGCCATCGGCCTCTTCGCACAGGTGCCGCATTACGTGAACGCGACGTATCCGGCCGCATCGATTGCCTTGCTCACGGCGCTCGGCCGGCACCTGGGGATCGAGCCGCCGGTCGGCCAGCTCGCGACGCGCGCGCTGGAGCGACGAAACCTGCTCGATGCGGCGACCGCGACCGACGAGGACACCAAGGCCCATGTCGAGCGGCTCGAGGGGCTCGTCGACGAGGCACGCCTCCCCGAGGGCGACGAGCTGATCGCCGATATCGAGCGATTCCTGCGCGAGGGCGGTGGAGAGGGTGACGAGGGAGACGAGGGCGGAGGCTCGCGCCTTCACTGACGCCCATGTCGGTTGCCTTGGTGCTACCTCGTGTAGCCGTGTGACCGGGGGGACGCAACCGATGCTCCAGGGGGTAGCAGATCGGCCTCGGACTGGTTCGGTTTGCTACTGGCCGGAGCATTCGAGACGGCTTGCCGCCGGTCGGCGGTCGAACGGCTACAAGTGGAAGCACCCAAGGATCCAAGCGTGCTACGCGAGGACGACGGCATTCCCTGGTGGCACCCGACCCGCGCGGAGCGCACCAAACGCGGCTCGCGCGGGCACCGGGAAGGCAGGCGCGAGCGTCGCCTGGCCTGCGACGAGAGCCGTTCGGTTGTGGCGCGTGTCCGCGAGAACGAGGATCATGCACTCCAGTCCCGCCGCCTCCTGCTTGAGGCGGATCAGGCGTGACTGGCCCTGGGCATCAACCAGCCGGGTAACCGCTTCGGCGCCAACCCGGCGTCCGTTGCTGCTCATGACGGAGTCGATGGCGCGTCGGTCTCGCGGGTCAGGGCTGACCGGCACCTCCGTTTGCCATGTCCACCCCTCGCCGATGGCCGCCCGGAATCGCTCGAGCAATCGGAGCTGGCCGGCGTCGCGCAGTGGCGATCCACCAGGGAACGCGCGAATCGAGATGTCCAGGCCGACGACGGCTCCCCAGCGCACCATATCCGTTAAGGTCGGCCGTCGGCGGCCGACCTCCCAAGCCGCAAGGAGCGGGCGAGATACGCCGAGCGCATCGGCCACGGCCGCCTGGGAGAGTCCGGCTTGAAGGCGCCCACCACGCAGCTCAGAGGTCAGCTCGCCGAGCATCCGCCGCGCTCGGAGCCCGGCATCGGCGATCCGGGTCTGCTGCGTTGCCACCCATGCAGCATGCGTGTTGGCGCTTACCGCCCGATTACCGCCGGCTTTGGCCCGCAGGAACCGCGCGACCCTGAAACGCCGCCGCTCCCCGAAGGAGTCGGCGCCGCTCGGCACCGCGGAACCGATTCGGCGGTGGCTAGCCTCGCTTGTGGCCGGCGACCTTCGCCGGGGTGTCCAGGAGTGCGTCGACGGCGCGGCGCGCCAGGAACGACGAGCGGAACGAGACCGCAGAGCGCGGGGAGTCCGCGTCAGCCCGGAAGTACCAGCTGCGCTCGCCAGCGACGTACAGGATCTCGTGACCGCGATGGCTCGTGGAAGGCCGAGGTGCGTCGTTTGCAAGCATGGTGGTCGCCTCGCGCGCGGTGCGGGGAGGGCCGCACTGCGAGCATCGGCTCTCGAGGAGTCCGTGTGAGCAACGGCGGCAGGAGGCGCAGTGCTGCGCGTCAAACCCGTGGATGCAATGGTCTGTCATGGCCGCCTTCTTGATTGGGTTCCAAGCGTACACCCAATCGGTGTGGTACATTTCGCACACGTGTTCGATTGGCGCACCGGTCTGCGCCGCGGCTTCAACTCCGTCCGACCCGACTACCCCTCGCCCTGACCGGGCCCCGCGTTACGCGGGTGGGCCTCTGTCAGGAGCTTCCTCACTTGTCTTTCACTGCCCTCGGGCTTCAGCCCGACCTGCTCCGCGCTGTCGCGCGCCAGGGTTACACCGAACCAACTCCCGTTCAGCGCGAGGCGATCCCGCTCGTGCTGGATGGCCGTGACCTGCTCGCCGGCGCCCAGACGGGCACCGGCAAGACGGCCGCGTTCGTCCTCCCGATGCTCCAGCTCCTCGCCGCCCGCCGGTCGAACGAGCGGCGCGTCCGAGCCCTCGTGCTGGCGCCGACCCGCGAGCTGGCCATCCAGGTCGAGGAGTCGGTCCGCGTCTACTCCGGCGGCGCTGCGCGCTCGACCGCCATCTACGGCGGCGTCGGCTACGGCCCGCAGATGAACGCGCTGCGACGCGGCGCGGAGATCGTCGTCGCGACGCCGGGTCGCCTGCTCGATCATGCGCGCCAGGGCACCATCGACCTCCGCTCGGTCGAGATCCTCGTCCTCGACGAGGCCGATCGGATGCTCGACATGGGCTTCATCCGCGACATCCGACAGGTGCTCGCGCTCCTGCCCGACAAGCGGCAGAACCTCCTCTTCAGCGCGACCTTCTCGAGAGAGATCCGGTCGCTCGCCGAGGGCCTGCTGCGCACGCCGGCATCGGTGCAGGTCACCCCGGAGAACACCGCCGTCGACCTCGTCGAGCAGGTCGTGTACCCGGTCGACCGCGAGCGCAAGCGTGAGCTGCTGACGCACCTCGTCCGCACACGTGTCATCGACCAGGCGCTCGTCTTCACCCGCACGAAGCACGGCGCCAACAAGCTCGCCGAGCAGCTGAACCGCGACGGCATCGCCACCGCCGTCATCCACGGCAACAAGTCGCAGCCGCAGCGCGTTCGAGCGCTCGCCGACTTCAAGGCCGGTCGGGTGCTCCTGCTGGTGGCGACCGAGGTCGCAGCGCGCGGCCTCGACATCGAGGCGCTGCCGCACGTCGTCAACTTCGAGATGCCGATGGTCCCCGCCGACTACCTCCATCGCATCGGTCGGACCGGCCGCGCCGGCATCACCGGGACCGCCGTCTCGCTGGTGTGCGTCGACGAAGCGTCGCTGCTGCGCGACGTCGAGCGCCTCCTCCGCGGACCGATCCCGTCGCAGGTCATCGCCGGCTTCGAGCCGGATCGGTCCATCCGGCCGCAGCCGCTCCGCCTGCGCTCCGGACAGCACGGCGGCCAGCGCCGCCAGGCACCGGGACGTCGCGATGCGCCGATGCGCGAGCAGCGCCGGTTCGGCGGCGGCCGCCGACGGCGACCTCGCCGTGCGCCGAGCTTCAGCGGGGCCTAGCACGCCCTCATCCACGAGCATCGGCCCGCGCGGAGCGGCTACCGTTCGGGCCGATGAAGGTTCGTCCGGCAGACCCCGATCACGACGCGGCGGCGGTGGCGGCGATCTACCGCCCCGCGATCGAGAGCACGATCGCCTCGTTCGAGGAGCCGGCGCCGGACGCCGGCGTCATGGCCGCGCGCATGCGCACGACCCTCGAGCGCTATCCCTGGCTCGTGGCGACCGACGACGAAACCGTCGTCGGCTACGCCTACGCCGCACCGCACGCTGAGCGCGCGGGCTATCGCTGGTCGGTCAACGTGTCGGCCTACGTCGATCCCGCCTTCCAGGGCCGGGGCATCGGCCGCCGCCTCTACGACGAGCTGCTCCCGATCCTGCGTCGACAGCGATTCGTGAACGTGTACGCCGGGATCGCGTTGCCGAACCCGGCCAGTGTGGCGCTGCACGAGGCGATCGGGATGCGGCGCATCGGCATCTACGAGGGCGTCGGCTTCAAGTTCGGTGCCTGGCACGACGTCGCCTGGTACGCCATGCGCCTGACCGATCCTGACGGCGTGCCGCCGGAGCCGATCCCGCCGCCGGAGCTGAGCCAGGGCTAGCGGCTTGACTCTCGACCCACCCGAGACCGCATGCGACTGGGACATCGCGTTCGCGTGGGAGGCGATCGCCAGGGCCTCGCGGGTGGCCGGGGACGACGGCAGCGCGGAATCGGCCCTCGCGCGCGCCCGCGAGCTGTCGGCCGAGATCGCGGAGGACGAGGACCGTGAGCTACTGCTGAGCGACCTCTCCACGATCTGACCGATGCCCGCTACGCTCCCCGAAACGGCACATCCGGAGGACCGATGACGAATCCCACGAACCTGGCCGAGCTGGCCGATATCGAGCAGATTCCCGTTTGGGAGGGGATCCACGCCCGCCGAGTCGAGGGCGAACGAATGACGCTCGCGATCGTGGAGCTCGACCCGGGCGCGGTGGCGCCGGAGCACACGCATCCGGCCGAGCAGCACGGCATCGTCCTCGCGGGCGAGCTCCGCTTCCGTGTCGGCGACGAGGAGCGGCTGCTCCGTCCTGGGGGAACGTGGCGGATCCTGAGCGGTGTCCCGCATTCCGCGGTCGCCGGACCGCAGGGCGCCGTCGTGATCGACGTGTTCAGCCCTCGGCGCGAGGACTGGCACGCGCTCACGCCGATCGGCCTCTCCGCACCGCGCTGGCCGACCGAAACCACCTGATGGACGGAGTTCCGCCATCGGCCTAGGCTGGGCCTCAATGAGCACCTTCCGCTACACGAGATGGGATGGCAGTCAGCAGCTGCCCTCATTCGACGCCGATGACGTGCTCGACGCGCTCAGCGAAGACATCCTCGCCGAGGGGGACGTCAGACGGGCCCTCCAGCAGCTGATGCAACGTGGCCTGCGCGGGACGCGCGGGGGCGACATCCCGGGCCTGCGCCGGATCCTCGAGCGCCTCCGCGCGAAGCGGCAGGAGGAGCTCGCCAACGCGAACCTCGACGGTGTCCTCGATGACATCAGCGATCGCCTCGACCGCATCCTCGACCAGGAGCGCAGCGGGATCGAGCGTCGCCTGCACGATGCGGAGGAGCGAGCCCTCGACGCACCGCCGGGCGAGGAGCAGGACCAGGCCCGCATGGCCGAGCAGGTCATGCGCCGCACCGCGCGCCAGCGGGAGTTCCGCCTCGACGCCCTGCCGCCGAACGTTGCCGGGCGCCTCAACGGCCTGCGCGACTACGAATTCATGGATGACGAGGCCCGAGACGCCTTCAACGAGCTCACCGACGAGCTGCGCGGCCAGATGCTGCAGACCTACTTCCAGGGCCTCAAGGAGGGCGTCGAACGGATCACGCCGGAGGACCTGGCCGGAGTCCGCGAGATGGTCCGCGACCTCAACGCGCTCCTCGAGAAGCATGCGAGCGGGGCCGATACGACCGAAGACTTCACCGCGTTCATGGCGAAGCACGGGCGTTACTTTCCGCCGGACATCGAGAACACCGATCAGCTGATCGAGCACCTCCACCGCCAGGCGTCGCAGATGGCGAGCCTGCTCAGCAGCATGAGCCCGCAGATGCGCGAGGAGCTGCGCGACCTCATGGACGACCTGCTGCGTGACGACCGGCTGCGCATCGACATGGCGCGCCTGGCCGGCAACCTCCAGGCAGCCCGGCCCGACCTGCCATATGGCGAGCCCTACCCGTTCGAGGGCGATGAGCCGATGGGCCTGGCCGATGCGCTGGCCGCCATCGACCGCCAGCAGCAGTACGACGCGATGGAGGAGTCGCTCATCGCCGCACGTGACCCCGACGCGCTGGAGCGCGTCGATCCCGACCTGCTGCGCGACCTCGCCGGCGACGACGCGATCGACGACCTGGGTCAGCTCCAGGAGCTGACCCGCGCGCTCGAGGAGGCCGGGTACCTCGACCGCGACGGTGGCCATCTCGAGCTCACGCCGCGCGCCGCGCGCAAGCTCGGCATGCGGGCGTTGACCGACATCTTCAGCCGGCTGCGTCGCGAGGGCTTCGGCGGCCATGCCCTGCCACAGGCCGGCCGCGGCGGCGAGCCGACCGAGGAGACGAAGCGCTACGAGTTCGGCGACCCGTTCGCGGTCGACATCAATCGGACGCTGTTCAACGCGATGGCCCGGTCAGGCCCGGGGACGCCGGTCGCCATCGGTCCGGACGACTTCGAGGTCAGCCGCACCGAGGAGACGACCCTGTCCTCGACGGTGCTCCTGCTCGACATGAGCCGCTCGATGCTGCTGCGCGGCTGCTCATCGGCCGCCAAGCGGGTGGCGATGGCGCTGCACACGCTCATCCACACGAAGTACCCGCGCGATCGGCTCTACGTCGTCGGGTTCGCCTACTACGCCCGCCAGCTGCGCCCGGAGCTCATCCCGACGCTGTCGCCGTACGAGTTCGAGTACGGCACGAACCTCCAGCACGCGCTGATCATCGCGCGCCAGCTGCTGGGCCGATCACCCGGCGGCAACAAGGAGATCGTCGTCATCACCGATGGCGAGCCGACCGCACACATCGAGGGCGGCCAGGTCGAGTTCGCCTACCCGCCGACGCTGCGCACCGTGCAGTCGACGCTGCGCGAGGTGGGCCGATGCACCCGCGAGGGGATCGTCATCAACACGTTCATGCTCGAGCGGTCTCGGTACCTGTCCGAGTTCGTCGACCTGATGTCGCGGATCAACCGCGGTCGCGCGTTCTACGTCGAGCCCGAGCACCTCGGGGAGTACGTGCTCGTCGACTACGTGTCGAAGAAGACGAAGCGGGTGGCGTAGGCCGCAGCTCGGGGACGTATATACGTATATACGCGGGCACGGATAGGCCCTAGCGAGGGGAACGTTTCCCGGCGCGCTCGTTCCCGTGCTTGAAGTTCCCCGTCGCGCGCGCCATGAGCTGCTGCGCGCCGGCCGCGTCGGCGCCGGAGACGCGGGTGGTGAAGCGCTCGGCGGAGCGGCCGCGCAGGATCGTGACGGGTGCGGTGCGGTAGGAGATGACGATCGTGCCGTCGGAGCGGGTCGCGTAGCTGAACGGCATCGAGGCCAGCGGATCCGGCGTCTCCACGCCGAAGAAGATACGCCCTGCCACAATCGCCTGGCATGACGAGGCCCTTGAAGGTCGGCATCCAGCTCCCCGAGGTCGAGCGCGTGGTGCGCTGGTCGGAGCTCGCCGAGATGGCGCGAACGGCGGAGGCGATCGGCCTCGACTCGGTCTGGGTGGGCGACCACCTGCTGTACCGCGACCGCGGACCACAGCCGGTCGCACCGTGGGAGGCGTGGAGCCAGCTCGCCGCCCTGGCGGCGATCACGAACCGCGTCGAGATCGGCCCGCTCGTGGCGTCCACCGGCTTCCACAACCCGGCGATGCTGGCGGCGAAGGCGAACGCCGTCGACGAGATCAGCGGCGGCCGCCTCATCGTCGGTCTCGGGGCGGGCTGGAACGAGGCCGAGTACCGTGCGTTCGGCCTCCCGTTCGACCAGCGCGTGAGCCGCTTCGAGGAGGCATTCACGATCATCCGAAGCCTCCTCGGCGAGGGCCACGTCGACTTCAGCGGCCGATTCCACGAGGCCCGCGACCTGCCGCTGCTCCCGCCGCCGGCGCGTCCGGGCGGCCCGCCGCTCATGGTCGGATCGATCGGGCCGCGCATGCTCTCGATCACGCTGCCGCACGTGGCCGCCTGGAATGCGTGGGGACCGTGGTTCGGCAACTCGGTCGCGGGCTACGGACCGGTTCGCGAGCAGGTCGACGCGGCCTGCCGGGCGGTCGGTCGCGATCCCGCGGACGTCGCGCGGACCGTCGCGCTGGTCGTGGCGCTGCCTGGGGCGCTCGGCCGTGGCTCCGCGGTGACCGACGAGCCGTTCCAGCCGTTGTCGGGCGAGCCAGACGCGCTGGCCGGGGCGCTCGCGGCGTTCGCGCAGCTCGGCGTTGCCCACGTCCAGCTCGTGCTCGACCCGATCACCGTCGGGAGCATCGAGGCCCTGGCTCCGGCCCTCGCCGCGCTCGACGGCTGATACCATCCAGCGCGAATGGAGCCGAGCAGCGATGCCCCACCGGCCAGCCTGCCCGTCGGCCGCTCCGGACGCCTCGAGGCGCTGGCCCTGACCGCTGCCGGCGACCACGCGGTGCTCGTCCGCGAGTCTCCGACCGAGCGTCACCGCGCGCTGCTCACCACCGACAAGCTCGCCGAGGGCGAGCGCCTGGTGATCATGCCGCTCGACGACGACGTCGAGGTGCGCGTCGACGGCGACGCCCTTGCCGTGTGGCTCGGCGCCGGCTCGCTCGCACAGGTACCACCCGAGCAGCGACCGATGTCCGAGGGTGCCCGTGTACCGCCGTGGGCCTCGATCGTCGGCGGCGCACTGCTGCTGCTGGTGCTCGCCTTCGCCGTCATCGGTTCGGCGGTCGTCTTCACCTGGCTGACGCGGCTGCTGTCGTGACCGATCGCGGCAACCGGCCGCCGGAGACCGGGCTGGCCAGCATGCGCATCGGCCTCGAGTTCGGCGGCCCCGACGACTTCGCCGACAGCCTCCAGCGCGCGCTGGCGCGCGGTGGCGAGCAGGGCGCGACCCTGGTGGCCGCCCTCGATCGCGGCGACCTCAGCGTCCATCTGCCGCGCGTCGACGGCCCGTGCTGGAACTCGGTGCCCCTGTTCCACCTCCATCGTGGCGAGGTGCCGACCGACGAGGACTGGGCGACCACGAGCGGCATCCTCGAGAAGCTCGAGCGGTACCGATGATGGCCGCCCAGGTGTTCGCGTATATACGTATATACCCTGAGGCGCACCTGCAATGAGGATCTACCTGAGCGTCGACATGGAGGGGCTCGCCGGCGTGGCGCACGCCCACCAGGTCAGCTTCGGGCCCGGCGTCGATCGCACCGACTACGACCGGAGCCGCGCGCTCATGGCCGGCGAGGCCAACGCCGCGATCGTGGCGGCCCTCGCCGCCGGTGCGGACGAGGTCATCGTCAACGACAGCCACTGGCAGATGCGCAACCTGCGCGCGGAGGAGCTCGCCGCCGGCGCGCGGCTGGTCATCGGCGACAAGCCGCTCTCGATGACGCAGGGTGTGGGTGGTCCCGACGATGGCGCGTTCGACGGCGCGGCGTTCATCGGCTATCACGCCGGTGCCGGCAGCGAGCGGGGCGTCATCGGCCACACGTACTCGTCGGCGAGCGTGCTCGAGCTGCGGGTCAACGGCCGGCCGCACAACGAGGCCGGCATCAACGCCATTCGCCTCGGACATCACGGCGTGCCGGTCATCCTCGTCGCCGGCGACGACGCACTCGCTGCCGAAGTTGCGGAGCTGCTGCCATGGACCGAGCGTGTCGTCGTCAAGCGCGCGCTGGGCTACAGCGCGACCGACTCGCTCTCGCCGGCCGCAGCGCAGGACGCGATCCGGGCGGGGATGACGCGGGCCATCGGTCGCCTGGACGAGATGGAGACCTACCGGCCGGAGCTGCCGCTGCGCGGCGAGATCGACTTCCGCCTGCCGGTGATGGCCGACTACGCCGCAGGCGTGCCCGGGACCGAGCGTCTCGGGCCCCGCACCGTCGGATTCGCCGCGGACGATGGCGACGCGTTCTATCGCCTCTTCCTCGTCCTGATGCGCCTCGCCGGGGTGCCGGCCACCTGACCGATGGACGACGAGGAGCGAGCGCGGCTGCGGGCGCTGATGGGACGGTTCGCGACCGGCGTGACCGTCGTCGCCGCCCGCCACGGTCCGCTGCTGGCCGGCATGACGGCCAACGCCATCGCCAGCATCAGCATCGATCCGCCGCTGATGATGGCCAGCATCGCCCGCAAGGCCGAGACCCACGGCGCGGTGATCGGCTCGCACGCCTTCGCGGTGAGCGTGCTCAGCCACGACCAGCGCGGCCTCGCCGAATGCTTCGCGCAGCCGACCACTGCCGAGAAGCTGAAGCGCTTCTGCGACGCCGCCTGGCACGAGGCCGAGACTGGCTCGCCGATCCTCGAAGGCGCGCTGGCCTACTTCGACTGCCGCCTCAGCGCGCGGCACGATGGCGGCGACCACGAGATCTTCATTGGCGAGATCGTGGCGGCCGGCTACCGCGAGGACGCCGAGCCGTTGCTGTGGTACGCCTCCGACTATCACCGCCTTGCGGCGGACCGGTGATGGGCCGAGGTTCCCCTCAGTCGCCCGCGCGGCGCCGATCGCTGATGATCTGGCCCGCCGCCAGGCGGCCGGGCGCCCCCATCACGCAGCCGCCCGGGTGGGTTCCGGAGCCGCACTGGTAGTAGCCCGCGATCGGGGTCCGGTACTGGGACCAGCCCGGCGCGGGGCGGAAGAAGAACATCTGCGGCGCAAGGAGCTCGCCGGCGAAGATGTTCCCCTCCGACAGGCCGACGGTGCGCTCGATGTCGAGCGGCGTCTGCACCTCGCGTTGCACGACGAGATCGCCGAAGCCGGGGAAGAACCGCTCGAGTGCGCCCTGCGCCCGATCCGCCATGCGCTCACGCTCCGCGTCCCAGTCGCTCTCGCGCAGCTCGTACGGGGTGTACTGCACGAAGCAGGAGAGGACGTGCTTCCCCGGCGGCGCCATGTCCGGGTCGATCGTCGACTGGATGGCGCAGTCGATGTACGGATGCTCGCTGTACCAGCCGTACTTCGCGTCGTCGAAGGCATGCTCGAGGTAGTCGATCGACGGACCGATGTTCATGAAGCCGCGGTACAGGTCCGGCCGCGCGCCGAGCTCCGGGTGCGACGGCAGCGCGTCGAGCGCGAAGTTCACCTTCGAGCTGACGCCCTGGAACTTCAGGCGGCCGATGTCCTCGACCAGGTCGTCGGGCAGCTCGCGCGGGTCGACCAGCTCGAGGAAGGTGCGCCGCGGGTCCAGCGCGCTGACCACGACGTCCGCGGCGATCTCCGTGCCGTCGGCCAGGGCCACGCCCGTCGCCTCGCCGTCGCGGGTCAGGACGCGCTCCACCGGCGCCTCGGTCCGGATCTCTGCGCCGAACGACTCCGCCGCGCGCGCCAGCACCTGGGTGAAGCCGCCGTTGCCGCCCTTGTGGAAGGCCCACGACCCGAACGACCCGTCGTGCTCGCCGAGGGAGTGGAAGAGCAGCACGAGCCCGGAGCCCTGCGAGCGCGGTCCCAGCTTCGAGCCGATGATCGACGACGAGGCGAGGTAGCCCTTGAGCAGCGTCGATTCGAAGTAGTCGTCGAGGAAGTCGGCGGCGCTGCCGGTGAGCAGCCTGACCGCGTTGTGCAGCGTCCGCTTGTCCAGGCCGCGCAGCCGTGAGCCGAGGGCCGCCAGGGCGACCAGCTCCTCGGGGTCGTCGCTGAAGAGGTCCGGCGGCACGGTGTCGAGCAGCGGCTTGAGTGCCTGGCAGACGCGTTCGAGATCGTGGCTGTACTGCTCGTAGGCGTCGGCGTCATGGGGGGAGACGCGGGCGATCTCGCGCAGGGTCTCGTCATGGTCCCGGTTGAAGAGGAGGTACTCGCCGTCCTCCCCGGGAGCGAAGCGCGTCGCCATCAGCAGCGGCAGGAAGCCGTGCCTGGTCAGCTCCAGCTCCTGGATGATCTGCGGCCGCAGCAGCGAGAGGGCGTAGCTGAAGGTGGTGAACCAGTAGCCCGGCCGCAGCTCCTCGGTGATCGCGGCGCCGCCGACGAGGTGCCGGCGCTCCAGGATCAGCGTCTTGAGCCCGGCCCTGGCCAGGTAGGCGCCGTTGACCAACCCGTTGTGGCCGCCGCCGACCACGATCGCGTCGTATCGATCCATGCTCATCGGCGCATCAGGCGGCCTTGCGCTCAGGGTTGTAGAGGGGCAGCCGCGCCACGTGCGCGGCCACCTGCTCGTAATGGTGGTCCACGGTGAACTCCAGGAAGACGCGAGTACCGGCCTTGGCCAGGTCCGGTCGTACGCGGGCCAACGCGATGTGCTGCTGCAGCACCGGCGAGTACATGATGCTGGTCGCGTAGCCGACGCGTGACCGATCCGCGTCGTACACCATCCAGTCCTCGTGGACCGGCCGGTGGTCCTTTGGCGGAATCAGGCCGGCTCCGCTGTAGACCCGGTCGTAGTCCAGCCAGTCGACGACCAGCCCCACCATCCGCCAGCGTGACGTCTTGTCCGCGCGCTCGCGCTCCAGCGCGCGCCGCCCGATGAACGGTCGGTCGTCCTCCTCCAGCCCCTTGAACATCCACGCCCAGCCGAGCTCCAGCGGCGTGGACCGATGGGCGTCGTTGAAGGCGAACCGGCTGGAGGCGAAGTCGGCGCCCAGGAGCAGCAGCCCGGCCTCGATGCGCAGCATGTACAGCGCGCCCATGCCGTACGGCAGCATGCCGTGGCCGTCGGCCGCGTCCCAGACGGCGTCCCAGACGGTGACCGCGTCCGGCGCGTCGACCCAGATCTCGTAGCCGAGGTCGCCGGTATAGCCCGTGCGGCTCACGGTGACCGCCTTCCCGCCGATGGTGCCGGTGGTGATGGCGAAGAAGGGCAGCTCACGCACCGACGGAATCAGGCGTGCCAGCAGGTCGCGCGAGCGCGGTCCCTGCACGGCCAGCGTTCCGATGTCCAGGCTGACCTCCTCGACCGTCACGTCCAGCCGGCCGACCCGGTCGGCGAACCAGGCGAAGTTCGGCTCAGCCGATGTCAGCAGGAACTCGCCGGCTGCGCGGTGCTGGATGACCCCGTCCTCGAGGACGAATCCGCGCTCGTCGAGCCAGGTGGTGTAGTGGGCATTTCCGGGCGGGCAGCGGCGAATGTCACGCGCCAGCATGCCGGACAGGAACCGCTCGGCGTCCCGCCCCGCGATGCGGTACTTGTAGAGCGGCGAGGTGTCGAAGATGCCGACGCCGTTGCGGACCGCGAAATACTCGAACTTGTCCGACGCCTGGTAGCGCGTCACGACCACGTGCCCGGACCAGTGCTGCCACAGGCCCGTCTCGTTCAGCGCGCTGGTCCGCTCATGGAACGGCGTGGTGCGGATCATCGGTGCGCGAGAGCATACCGGCTGCACGAGCAGCGGCCCTGCCCGAGCCGATGCCAACCATGTTGGCCCACGAACCGACGAACCTTCCCTCCGCGTTCGCCCGGCCAACGTGGCTTGCCAACCGCCCGAGGAAGGCCGGATTTCATCGGTCCGTCGGTCGATAGGCCAATGACGTTGGCCGCGCCCTCAGGTGCCCGAGCCGAGCTGGCGAATCCACCGCGGCCACGAAGTCGGCGAAGTCGAACGGCTTGCGGACGACCGGGGCGATGGCCTCGAGCCGGCCCGCCTCCTCGTCGTCGATGGCGGTCACGAACAGCAACGGGATGTCTCGGTACTGGGGCCGCTCGCGCAGCGAGTGGGCGATCGTCGAGCCGAATTCGTCGGGCAGGCGCTGGTCGAGGATGAGGAGGTCGGGCGTGACGCCCTCCTCGACGAGTGCGGTATAGAGCTCCTCGGCGTCCGCGAATCCGCGCGTCTCGTGGCCGACATCGGCGAGGACGGCCATCATCGCGGTGCGAATGAACTGCTCGTCGTCGACGACCCAGATCCGTTGCGCCATGTCGACCTCCGTTCAGGCCTCGCTCGCGGCGAGCGCCTCACCGATGACCCCGATCGCGAGGTCGACCTCGTCCTCCGTCGTGACGAGCGGCGGAATGATCCGCACGACCTGCCCGTACGTTCCGCAGGTGAGAAGCAGCAAGTTCCTCGCCAGTGACTCAGCGAGCACCCGCTTGGCGATGCCGCCATCGGTGAGCTCGATGGCGACCATCATGCCCCGGCCGCGCAACTCCATGACCGACGCGCGCCCCCCGATCCGCTCGCGCAGGCCGTCGAGAAGCCGCGCGCCGAGCCGATGTGCCCGCTCGGCGAGCCGTTCGTCGTCGATGACGTCGAGCGTCGCGAGCGCGGCCGCACAGGCCACCGCGTTGCCGCCGTACGTACCGCCGTGGGTGCCCGGCTCGAGGCGGTCGAGCAGCGATCGCGCGGCCAGGATGCCCGACAACGGCAGCCCCGAGGCGATGCCCTTGGCCATGATCACGATGTCGGGGGTCGCATCGGTCCACTCGGTCGCGAAGAAGCGTCCCGTGCGGGCGTAGCCGGACTGCACCTCGTCGACGGCGAGCAGGATGCCGTGGCGATCGGCCACCTCGCGGAGGGCGGGCAGGAAGCCGTCCGGCGGGATCACGTATCCGCCCTCCCCGAGCACCGGCTCGACCACGAACGCGGCGACGTCGTCCGGCGCGGCGGTCGTGACGAACAGCTCCTCGATCGACGCGAGGGTGGCGGCGAGCGCCGCATCGGTCCCGCCCATCCGCAGCGGGTAGGGGTAGGGAACGTGGTGCACGCCGCCCATCAGCGGCTCGAAGTGGGCGCGGTACTTCACCGTCGAGCTCGTCAGCGCCATGGCGCCATGCGTTCGGCCGTGGAATCCGCCGCGGAAGGCGACGACGAGCGGGCGTCGCGTCGCGACCTTGGCCAGCTTGACGGCCGCCTCGATCGCCTCCGCCCCGGAGTTCGAGAGGAAGAGGCCGTAGGCCTCATCGGTCCGGGCGTTCGGGAAGCGCTGCGGCAGCCGGCGGTGGAGCTCGAGGCCGGGCTGGTGGTAGACGATGTTCTGCTGGAGGTGGATGCCGCGCGCGGCCTGCTCGGCGATCGCCGCCACCACGCGTGGATGAGCGTGGCCGGTGTTCGTCACGCCGATGCCGCTCGTGTAGTCGAGGTAGCGTTCTCCGTCGGTCGTGGTGATCCACGATCCCGAGGCGCGCTCGACGACGAGGTCGGTGTAGCGGGCCCACACCGGCGGGATGCCGTCGCGCAGCGCGGCCCAGTCGGTCAGGAGGTCGGTCGCCCGCTGCTCGGAGCTCATCACGCCGCCGCCGACGCCCGTCGCGCCTCGGCGGCCTGTCGCTGGCTCCATAGCTGGACCGCGATGAAGGCGATGGCCACGACGAAGATGATCGTGCCGAGCACGTTGACCTCGGGCGGGATCCCGACCCGGCTCACGCCGAACACCCACAGCGGGAAGGTGACGGTGCGACCCGCGTTGAAGAGGGTGATGACGTAGTCGTCGATCGAGAGGGCGAAGGCGAGGAGCCCCGCGGCCAGGATGCCCGGCAGGATCAGCGGGAAGGTGACCCGCCAGAACGTCTGGCGCTCGTTGGCGTAGAGGTCCATCCCGGCCTCCTCGAGGTGCCGGTTGAAGCCGATGAGGCGTGGGCGCACGGTGACCACGACGTAGCTGATGTTGAACATCACGTGCGCGATCAGAATCGTGAGGAAGCCCCTCGGCACCCCGGCGGAGATCCACATCGTCAGCAGGGACGCGCCCAGGATGATCTCCGGCGCGGTCATCGGGATGAAGATCAGCAGGTTCAGCGGGCCACGGCCGCGGAACTCGTGGCGCGCCAGGGCGATCGCGATCATCGTCCCGAGCGCCGTGGCGATCACCGTGGAGATGGCGGCGATCGCGATGCTCGTGAGCATCGGCCCGGTGATCTGCGGTCGGCTCCAGATGTCGAGGTAGTGCTCGAACGTGAAGCCCTGCCACGTGATGTTCTGGCGGCCGGCCGGATCGTTGAAGCTGAAGATGATCATCACCGCGATCGGCGCGAAGAGGAACACGACGACGAGGGCGGTGAAGACCCGCAGCAGCGCGCGCGAGGTCTTGGAGTCGCTCATCAGGTCGTCAGCCGATCGGTGCCGAACGCGCGACTGTAGGCTCCCATGAGGATCGTCACGCCGATGACGAGCACGAAGGCGAGCGCCGCCGCGGCCGGATAGTCGTTGGAGTTGAGGTACTTGAACTGGATGATGTTGCCGATCATCTGGACCTCGGGGTTGCCCGCGCCGATGATCTCGGCGTTGATGAAGTCACCGATCGCCGGGATGAACGTCAGCAGCGACCCCGCGACGACCCCGGGCAGCGACAGCGTGAACGTGATGCGCCAGAACGCCTGCCAGCGGCTGGCGTAGAGATCCGTCGCGGCCTCGATGAGGCGCCGGTCGATCTTTTCCAGCGACACGTACAGCGGCAGGATCATGAACGGCAGGAAGTTGTACGTCAGCCCGAAGATGACCGATGCGGGCGTCGCCAGGAAGTGGAACGCCGGGTCCAGGAGGCCGATGTCCTTCAGCGTCCCGAACACGATCCCGTTGTCCGACAGGATCATTCGCCAGTTGAGGGTCCGGATCACGAAGCTGACGAAGAACGGGAGGATGACGATGAGCAGGAGCGCCGTCTTCAGGCGCCCGCCGTGGAACGCGATCGTGTACGCCATCGGGTAGCCGATGAGCAGCGTCAGCACGGTGGTCGCCACTGCATAGACCGCCGAGCGCACGAAGAGGTCCCAGAACTCCACGATCACCTCGGGGTAGATCCCGAAGTTCCAGGTCAGGGTGTAGCCCGTGTCCAGCGACCCGGTCTGGAGCGAGACGCTGAGCATGATCAGCATCGGGATCGCGAAGAAGAGGAGCAGCCAGAGGCCGCCCGGCAGCAGCAACAGGTAGGGGGTCAGACGCCGGCGGCTCATATCAGCCGCCGATCACCTCCAGGAAGAGGTCGTTCCACTCCGCCTCCTCCTCCTCGGTGAGCTGCTTGTCGGGGAACGTGTTGCCGAGCTGCTCCTCGGTCGGCACCACCGTCGGCGCCAGGGCCTCGAGCAGGTCGGCCGTCTCGGCGTCTCCCTCGTCGCGCGCGGTCTGCGCGTTCGCCAGGATCTGCTCCTGCACGCCGTTGACACCGGTGAAGTAGCCGATGTACTCCGACACCAGCGTCGCGGCAGCCGGGTCGTACCAGTAGTTGAGCAGCTGGTGCGCGCCGCCGACGCGGGACGAGCCACGCGGGATGGCGAGGGTGTCGTTCCAGCGCATCGCGCCGTCCTGGGGGATGACGAATTGGACGTTCGCGTTGTCGTACAGCTGCATCTGGCCGATGTCACCCGACCAGGCAACCGCGATGGCGAGGTCGCCGGCCGCGAGGGCATCGTAATACTCGTTGCCGTAGTAGCCGCGGAAGTGGCCGCGCTCGTTCGCCTCCAGCAGCTTCTGCTGCGCCCGCGTGACGTCGTCGACGGTGGCGTTCGCGGGCTCGACGCCCAGCGACAGGAGCGTGAGGCCGAACATGTCACGCATGTCGCTGAATCCGCCGGCGCGCTGGGCGAAGGCCGGATCAAGCAGGTCGTCGAACGTCGTGATCTCGCGCCCGGTGAGCTCGGGGTCGTAGGCGAGGCCGGTGATGCCTCCCTGCCACCACGCGCTGTAGCGGTTCTCGGGGTCGTACCACAGGTCCCTGGCGTGGTCCGCTGCGTTCGCCGTCCAGTTCGGCAGCTGGCTATGGTCGAGCTCCTCGAGGAACCCGAGCCGCCCGAGGCGCTCGACGACCCAGCCACCCGGGCTGATCACGTCCCAGCCGGTCGGGTTGCCGGCCTGGAGATCGGGCAGGATGGTTCCCACGAATTCCGCGTTGTCCTGGATCGCCTCGGTGTAGTTGACCTCGATGCCGGTCTGATCGGTGAAGGCAACGATGCTCGGGTAGCTGCCGTCCTCGTCGTCGATGTCGATGTAGAGCGGCCAGTTCGCCCACTCGAGCGCCCCAGACGCATCGGACGCGCCCGCGCTGGCCCCGGCGCCGGAGCTCGCCGGGTTGATGCCGCACGCCGCGAGGATCGAGGGCAGCGTGAGCGCGGAGCCGGCGATGACGGCGCCACGGCCGGTGCTGCGCAGGAAGCTTCGTCGGGACATGCGGGCGTCCGGCTGGAACGCGCGCGCGATGGCACGCTCGATCGAGGACTCGTCACGCATCGGGCTGCTGCTCCTCTCCTTCCTCCCCGGTGGCGTCGGGCGCTGGCCCCGCGGACCGCGCGATGACGAAGGTGTGCTGCGGCTTCCAGGTGAGGCGCACGCGCTGGCCGTCGGCCAGCACCTCGCCGGCGCCGCTGGTCTCGAGATTCTGGGCATAGACGACGAGGCGGTGCTTGTCCGGCGTCTCGACGAGGTACTGCGTGCTCACCCCGATGTAGGACGCGTCGAGCACGACGCCCTCGATCGCGTTCGTCTCGCCCTCGTTGCGCGCCTCCGTGTCGTCCTCGCCGATGGCGAGCACGCGCAGCTTTTCCGGGCGTACACCGAGGCGGACCTTGGTCTCGCCGTCCAGGGCCGCCGACGGCGCGCGCAGCATCGTCCCGTCCGCGAGGCGCAGATCCGCGAATCGATCCCCGCGGCCCGCGACCTCCGCGTCGAGCAGGTTGCTCACGCCGAGGAATCCGGCGACGAACTCGGTCGCCGGACGCTCGTAGAGCTCCTCCGGCGCGCCGAGCTGCTCGATCTTGCCGGCGCGCATGACGGCGATGCGATCGGACATCGTCATCGCCTCCTCCTGGTCGTGGGTGACGAAGATGAAGGTGATGCCGATCTCGCTCTGGATGCGCTTGAGCTCGATCTGCATCTGCTTGCGCAGCTTGAGGTCGAGCGCCCCGAGTGGCTCGTCCAGCAAGAGGACCTGCGGATTGTTCACGAGCGCCCGCGCCAGCGCGATCCGCTGCTGCTGGCCGCCGGACAGCTGGGACGGGCGCCGCTCCTCGAATCCGGGCAGCTCGACGAGCTTGAGCATGAACGCCACCTGGTGGCGGATCTCGTTCGTCGGCGTGCCGCGACGGCGCAGGCCGAACGCGATGTTCTCGAAGACGTTGAGGTGGGGGAACAGCGCGTAGCTCTGGAAGACGGTGTTCGTCGCGCGCTTGAACGGCGGAAGATCGGTGACGTCGGCGTCGCCGAGGTAGATCTTTCCCTCGGTGGCCTCCTCGAATCCGCCGATCATCCGCAGGGTCGTGGTCTTTCCGCATCCCGACGGGCCAAGCAGGGAGAAGAACTCGCCGGGTGGGATCGCGAGCGTGAGGTCATCGACGGCCACGACGTCCCCAAAGCGCTTCGTGACGCGGTCGAGACGGACGTCGGCTTCAGGCACGGACGAGCAACTCGCGAAACCCTTTGTCTCGTTTTCGGGAGGCGCCGCGAGTATAGGTTTCGACTGGATCGAAGTGTCAAGAAGTTTGGGGGCAACGGTCGGCACGCGCGGGCCATGCGGCGTTCGTTTCGTGCGAAACGGATGGTGCGATTTCTGCAACTCAACGACACCGTCGTGCGTCTAGAGCGCACAGATACCGCAATCGCGGGGGAGGACCGAGACCGATGGCCAAGCTCAACCACCAGAAGCGGCATCGCCCGCGCCCCGTCGCGTCGCGCCGCCGCCGCTCCAACCTCCAGCGCGCCGAGGAGCAGCGCAGCCGGCGCGAAGTCGAGCGCTGGCGTAAGACGACCTAGCGAACCGACCGAAACCACCCCCCGGACCCGATCGAACCACCCCTCGATCGGGTCCTTTCGTTGCTAGACTCCGCCCACCGCACGGGAGCCCTCAGCCGATGGACTTCGCCCTCTCGCAGCAGCACCTCGACATCCAGCGCACCGTGCGCGACTTCGCCGAGCGCAGGATCGTCCCGGTCGCCGACGAGCTCGAGCGCAAGGGCGAGTTCCCGCACGAGATCATCCGCGAGGCCGCGGCCCTCGGCCTGCTGGGCGTGCCGTACCCCGAGGAGATCGGCGGGACCGGGCTCGACTCGCTTGCCTACGCGATCACCGTCGAGGAGCTCAGCCGCGCCAGCGGCAGCATCGGGATCATCGTCAGCGCTCACACCAGCCTCGGCTGCAATCCGGTCTGGCTGGCCGGGACCGATGCGCAGAAGGAGCGATACCTGCGACCGATGGCGTCCGGCGAGGTGCTCGGCGCCTACGGCCTGACCGAGCCCGGCGCCGGCAGCGACTCTCGCGGCACCCGCACCCGCGCCCACCGCGACGGCGAGCACTGGGTCCTCAACGGCAGCAAGCGATTCATCACCAATGCGGGCGTGGCCGGCACGTACATCGTGACCGCCGTGACCGATCGCGAGGAGGGCAGCGGCAAGATCAGCGCCTTCATCATCGAGGCCGACACGCCCGGCTTCAGCATCGGCCGCATGGAGGAGAAGATGGGCCTCCACGCCAGCAACACCGGCGAGCTCATCTTCGAGGACGCCCGCATTCCGGCCGAGAACCTGCTCGGCGAGGAGGGCGAGGGCGACAGGCTGTTCCTCAAGACCCTCGACGGGGGGCGCATCGGGATCGCGGCGATGGCGCTGGGGCTGGCGCAGGCGGCCTACGAGGCCGCATCGGCCTATGCGAAGGAACGACGCCAGTTCGGGCGTCCAATCGGCGAGTTCCAGGGCGTGGCGTTCATGATCGCCGACATGGCAGTGAAGATCGACGCCGCGCGGCTGATGACCTATCGCGCCGCGTGGCTGAAGGACTGCGGCGAGCCCTACAGCACCGAGTCGGCGATGGCCAAGCTCTTTGCCTCGGAGGTTGCCCGCGACGTCACCAATGACGCGATCCAGGTCCACGGTGGCTACGGCTACGTGACCGAGTACAAGGTGGAGCGCTACCTGCGCGACGCGAAGCTGACCGAGATCGGCGAGGGCACCAGCGAGATCCAGCGGATGGTGATCGCCCGCAACCTCCTCGGCCTGCGCGCGATGTAGGAGCGACCGGTGCGCCCCACCCGGCATCCGCGTCGTCTCCTGGGGCTCGCGGTCGCCATGGGGCTCTCCGCGGGTGTTCCGCCGCCGGCTGCCGCCGCCGACCCTGTCGAGCTCCCGGGCGACACGATCATGGCCGTCGCCGCCGACCTCGATGGCGACGGCGCCCGAGAGGTGGTGCAGATGGCCCGTCCGTCGCCGGCCGCGATCACGCTCGCGACCTGGCGCTATCGCTCTGGCCGGTGGGAACCGGTCCGGGCTGCTGATGTGCCGGCCACGCCGGAACGCTCGCCGGCGGTGGGGATGCTCCGCGTCGGGGTCGAGGGTCGCGATCGGGTGATGGTGGTCACCGCGCAGCCGATCCCCGACGACCAGTTCGGTCGCACCTGTTGCCTGTCGATGGCACTGGTCGGCGAGGAGCGCGGGCGCACCACGCTTGACCCCCTGGCAGTCGATGGCCTCGACCGGGATGCATCGGGCATCCAGGCGATCGACTTCGATGGTGACGGGACCGATGAGCTGTTGACGGTGCGCACGACGCTCGACCTGAGGGGGTCGGTGCAGACCAATCACGTGGAGGTCCACGCCTGGCGCGGCAGCGGGTACGTCCAGGTCGGCGCAACCTCGCTGGCCGGCACGGTCAACAGCATCGTGCCGGGCGAGACCGACGGGATCGCCGGTCTCGAGCTCCTCCACGGTCCGGACCAGCGCGGGCTCATTCGCCGGCTGGCGCTCGTCGACGGCGAGCTCCGGGTCGAGGACGGCCAGGTGGGGAGATTCGACGAATACGTGGTCGGCATCGCCGGCGGGCTCATGATCCTCGGCGACGGGGACGGCGTCAGGACGGTGAGCTGGGCGCCCGGTGGCACACCACGAGAGGTCGGCCGCGTCGACCTCGGCGAGAACCCATGGATCAACGTGGTCGGCGAGGGCTCCGATGCGCTCCTCGTCAACCTCCGAGGTTCACCGCAGGGTGACGGTGACCTGCGCATCGGGATCCTCGACCTCGAGCTGCGCCAGGCTGCGGAGGTCAGGGCGCCCTCCGCTGCAAGGGCAATCTGGCGGTTCCTCGATGACGGCGTCGAGAGCGCGTCGTTCGACGTCTACCCGTATCCGTATCTCGGGCCTCTGCCGTCAGAGCTGGCCGGCGGTCGGGCCGCATTCTCCGGGGGCGGATTCGCGATCGCCCAGGACGGCGAGGGTGGGTTCGAGTCGAGACCGATGTCGCCGCTGGCGGGTCTCTCTCCGATCGGGACGGCGGGCCCCGACGACGGCTGGCTGGCGGTCTTCAACGGAGGGTGGTCGGGACCGCCGAATGCCGTGCACCTCGGTGGGGGCGCGGCGTCGACACTCTCGCCGGCGCCGCTGATGCTCCTCCAGGTCGATGACCTGTGGGAGCCGGAGCAGTCACTGCCAGCGTCGGTCGAGCTCGTGAGTGCCGCGTTCGATGCGGACGGCGAGCACCTCCTTTCAGGTCCGGACGGCTTCGCCGCGGTGCTGGACGCGCCGCCCGGGACGCGGGTGCTCGCCGACGGCCATCGGCCCGAGTCCCTCGTGGTGGGCGCGGTGCCCCTGCGGGTCGTGTTCACGCATCCCGAAGCCGACGAAGAGAGCAACTCGGACTTCGCGTACGGTCTGATGGCGGTGTTGCCAGACGGCCGCGTGCTCTTCCACGAGTGGGAGGGTACGGTCGTCCGAGAGCCGCCCAGCCTGGATGCCACCTCCACCACCCGCACCTTCGAGCTCGGCGCACGCGTCGTTGGAACCGCGAGCCCGTACGCGGATGTGGTGGTCGACGGGCACCCGGTCGAGGTGGGCGCCGACGGCGCATTCGAGGTCTCGATCGATGCCCCGCCCTGGCCGGTCGACGTCGCCGTGGTGGCCCGCGACCCGCTGGGCAACGAGACGTCGGAAGTCGTCCAGGTCATCGGCTTCGTCGACTACCGCGGGTTGCCCTGGCTCCCGATCGTGGGGCTCCTGACGGCCGTCGTGGGTGTGTTCGCCCTCCTGCGCATGCCGCGCCCTCGTGCCGGGCCCGCGCCGGCGAGGAGCGGCGACGGCACGCTCGAGGAGATCGAGCTCGAGTGATGCGCGGCGTGGCTTCGGCAGACACGCTACGCTTCACGACACCGTCCGGCGTGTGACCGGCGATCACGAGGTGCCTCGACAACCATGAGCAGCCGCATCGACGAGCTGGACGCCATCGTCCGCAGCTTCGACCTCAACCAGCATCCCTTCTACACCGAGTGGCGCGCCGGCACGCTTCCGGTCGAGCGCCTGGCCGAGTACGCCGACGAATGGGCCCCGTTCATCGGTGCCGTCGACGCCGGCTGGGACCGGATCGGGTATCCGGGGTACGCGGCCGAGGAGCGCGAGCACGACGTGCTGTGGCAGGACTTCCGCACCGCGCTGGGAGCGACGGGCGAGATGCAGCGCCCGCAGTCGCGCACGCTGTTGGCGGTGGGCGAGAACGCGTTCGCATCCGTCCCGGAGGCGCTCGGGGCGTTGTACAGCTTCGAGGTCCAGCAGCCGGCCACCGCGAGCAGCAAGCTCGCCGGCCTGCGCGAGCACTACGCCGGAACGGTCGACGCCGATGCGCAGCAGTACTTCGTGGAGCACGCGGTCGAGACCGATGAGCCGGCCATGCTGGCCGCGCGCATCGATGCGCTCAGCGATGGCGAGTTCGCGCGGGCGAAGACGGCCTGCGCGCTGTTCAGCGCCGCCGCGTGGGGCGCGCTCGACGGGGTCTACTACTCCGACTAGGGCTCAGTCCCGGCGGTTGCTGAACTCGACAGACCAGCGCCAGGACTTGCCGTCCTCGGCGTTCCACCAGGCGGTGAGGACGCCGGCCTCGCCGCCGGGCAGGATGACGATGCTGCCGAGGTCGGCATCGGCCGGCCAGCGGTCCTCGCGTGTGATCGTCTCGCCGTCGAGGGCGAACCGTGTCATGGGCTTGTAGCCGCCACTGCGGCTCAGCCCTTCGCCACGGGCCACGACCCGGTCGTCGCCCTGGCGGACCGTGACCGCGACCTTGCGCGGGACCGAGTGCGCCCAGACGACCTCGCGCGGGTCGATCCGCGCGCGGGCCAGCGGCAGGCCCGTGGCGCCGGCTCCGGGATACCACAGCTCCCAGGTGTGAAGCTCGTCGAACGCCATGCGCTCATCGTACGCCGCGGGCCGACTCGGGCGGCGTTTCGTCAACCGCCCGTACCAGTCGCGTTAGCGACTCCAGAGGGGTCGAGTAGCGGCGGCTGAACGTGAGTCAGATCCGCTGACGCCGCAGTCCTTCGCTACTGCGAATCAAGCGAGCGTTTGGCGTAGAACTCGACGAACGAGTCGAGCGAGGTGGGATCGGCCAGCGAGCCGCGTGACGCGGCTTCGTCCGCCGGCGTCCCGGTGAGAATCCGCTTCACCGGCACCTCGAGCTTCTTGCCCGACAACGTGCGTGGCACTGCTGGCACCGCGAGGATCTCGTCGGGCACGTGGCGCGGCGAGAGCGCCGAGCGCAGCTCGGAACCGATGCGCGCGCGCAGCTCATCGGTGAGGACCGCGCCGTCGCGCACGACGACGAAGAGGAGCAGTCGATCTCCGTCGTCGAGATGGACGACGAGCGAGTCGGCGACCTCCGCCAGGCCCTCGACGACGGCGTAGAACTCGGCGGTCCCGACGCGCACCCCACCGCGGTTGAGCGTGGCGTCGGATCGGCCGCTGATAATGGACGAGCCGCGGTCGGTGAAGGTGATCCAGTCGCCGTGGCGCCAGACGCCGGGGAAGTCCTCGAAGTAGGCGGCGCGATAGCGTGAACCGTCGGGGTCGTTCCAGAAGGCAACCGGCATCGAGGGCATCGGGCGGGTGATCACGAGCTCGCCCTGCTCGCGGACGACCGGGCGCGCGTCGGGCCCGAAGGCCTCGACCGCGCAGCCGAGGTGCCGGCAGCTGATCTCGCCCTCCCAGACCGGCACGAGCGGCGAGGCGCCGACGAACGCCGTGCACACGTCGGTGCCGCCGGAGACCGACTGGAGATGGACCGATGGGCTGATCGCCTCGTAGACGTAGCGGAACCCCTCCGCCGGCAGGGGAGCGCCCGTTGAGCCGATCCCCCTGACGCGCGACAGGTCGGCCAGCGCGCCGGGCCGCAGGCCCTCCTTGCGGCAGGCCATGAGGTACGGCGCCGACGTCCCGAAGTACGTGACGCCCTCGTCGGCCGCCAGCCGCCACAGGGCGGCCAGATCCGGGTGGGCCGGTGACCCGTCGTAGAGCACGATCGTCGCATCGACGGCGAGCCCCGAGACGAGGTAGTTCCACATCATCCAGCCGGTGGTGCTGAACCAGAAGAACCGATCCAACGGGCCGAGGTCGTGATGGAGGGCGTGGATCTTCAGGTGCTCGAGCAGGATCCCGCCATGGCCGTGGACGATCGGCTTGGGCAGCCCGGTCGTGCCCGAGCTGTAGAGCACGAACAGCGGATGCTCGAAGGGAACCTGCTCGAAGGCGAGCGCTCCTTCATTGGCGGTGAGCTCGTCCCAGGTCATCGCGTCGGGGACGCGTGACCCATCGGTCCGCAGGTAGGGGAGGACGACCGTGGCGCGCAGGCTCGGAAGCGCGTCGCGGATGGCGGCGACCTCGGTGCTGCGGTCCACCTCGCGGTCGCCGTACCGGTAGCCGTCGATCGTGAGCAGCACCTTCGGCTCGACCTGGCTGAAGCGATCGACGACCGAGCGAACGCCGAACTCCGGCGCGCAGCTCGTCCAGACCGCGCCGAGCGACGCCGTGGCGAGGAGGGCGACGACGGCCTCGGGCACATTCGGCAGGTAGGCGGCGACCCGGTCGCCGCGGCCTACGCCCAGCTCCTGGAGCCCGGCACGGGCGCGCGCGACATCGGCGCGCAGCTCGTCCGCGGTCAGGGTCACCCGCTCCCGCGTCTGCGACCGCGCGACGATCACGGTGTCCGACCCGAGGCGGCCGGCGAGGCGCAGGCAATGCTCGGCCCAGTTCAGGTGTGCACGAGGGAACCAGCGCGCGCCCGGCATCCGCTCCTCGGCCAGCGCAGGCCCGACCCAGGTCTCCGACGAGACCTCGAAGTAGTCCCAGACCGATGACCAGAAGGCGTCGAGGTCGGTGATCGACCAGTTCAGCAGGTCGTCGTAGTCCGCGAAGCGGACATCCCGCGTGCGCCACAGCCAGTCGAGGTAGGCGCCGATGCGGGTCGTGGCCCGCGCGTCGGGAGCGGGTGACCAGAGGATGGGCGGCTGGGGCATCGCCTCGATGATGCCAGAAGGCGGGCGTATGCTCGGCGCGATGCTCATCGTGGCGCTCGCTGCGTCACTTGCCGCGCTCGTCGCCGGCGGCGCTGCCCTGCCGCCGCGCGGCCCGCTTGGCGTCGCCCGCCTGCCTGAGGAGCCAGGGGCGATCGTCCTGCCCGGTGACGCGTCGACGCTCCAGGCGGTGGCCGCGGACCTCGACGCCGACGGTGCGCCGGAGGTCGTGCGGCTCGTCGGCGAGGAAGAGGAACCCCTGTGGATCGAGGCGTGGCGCGAGGGGCCCGACGGTTGGACGCTCGCCGCCCCGCCGGCGATGGCCGTGCACGGGGTGGCCGGACAGGCGGAGCTCGCGTACGCGCGCCGGCCGGTGCGGCTGCTCGTCCGCCGCGCCGATGGCGCGCAGCGCGTCACCCTGCTGCGCCAGCCGGACTTCTCCGAGCCGGGGGATCCGCGCGAGTGCTGCCTCCTCCTCGACGACGTCGTGCTTGCCGGCGGATCGCTGTACCTCGACCGCGTTGCCGATCCCGCCGGCATCGCCGACGCGGTGCACGTCATCGATCTCGACGGCGACGGGACCGACGAGCTGCTCGCGACGTTCTCGCTCGAACCGCTCAACGACGCCGGCAGCCCGACCGTGGGGCGGGTCTTCCGCTGGACCGATGGCCGCTTCGCGCCCCCGACGTCCACCGAGATGCCGGTCGGCTCGGGCAGCTCGCCCTTCATCCTCGGCGACAGCGACGGCGTGGCGGGTGATGAGGCAGCGTTCATCAGCAGCGCCGCCCTCGGTGCGCTGTTCCGCGTGAGCCTCGGACGCGACGACCGCCTGATCGTCGAGCACAGCGGGCTCATCGCCACCGACGCGGTCGCCGTGCCGGTCGGCAACGGCCGGGGCATCGCCGTGCAGGTCGAAGGTGGCGTGCAGGTGCGGGTCTGGCCGCGCGGCGATGGCCCCGGTGTGCCCGTGGCGGAGGCGCCGCTGGCCGAAGGGAGCTTCCTGGGCGTCGTCGACATCCTCGACGAGCCGCGCCTGCTCCTGCGCCAGACCGATCCGGAAGCGCTGCACGTCCTCGGTCTGCCCAACCTCACGCCGCCGCGCGGCAACGCGATCACCCGCAGCCCGGCCGCCGCGGCACTGGAGGCCGGGCCGCTGACCGCGTACATCGGCCCGCTGCCGGGCGGCGGTCTCGACGGCGAGCCGGCGGTCGTGTACGCCGGCCGACTCCTTCCCTCGGACGACCTGCCGGATGCTCCGTTCGCCACGCGCCAGGCCGCCCTCTTCGGCACGCTCGCCGGGGCCGATCCCGTCGGACTCGTCGGTCGCGACCGTGCGTGGCTCGCCATCCGTCATGCGCCCGCGCGCGTCCCTGGCCGGGACGACCCCCGCGGCGGCCGGCTCACGCCGCCGCACTTCCAGCCGGGGTCCACCGTCTCGATCGCGCCGGTGGACGTCGCCCGCCATCCGGAGGTCGATGCCGGGCGGGTCGAGCCCGCGCTCGACGGGGCCATGCCGATCGGTGCTCGCGAGCTCGCGATCGGATCGAGCGGTCTCGTGGCCGAGGTCGCGGCTCCGCCCGGGTCGCGCGTCTACCTCCCCGACCCGGATCCCTCGGTGGTCGGACCGGCGCTCACGGTCGGGGACGGCGGCACGCTGCGCGTCACGATTCCGCCACCGCCAGGAGTGACCCAGAACATCCGTTACCGCCTGTCACTCCACGTCCTCACGCCCGCCGGCCACGGGTACGTGGCGAGCTGGCCGGTGCGGATCCTGGCCCGGCCGCCAGACCTCGACGCGGCCATTGCCACGCCGCCCGGATCCGCACACGTGACGGTGAGCGGACGCACCGCACCGTACGCGAGCCTCACCGTCGGCGGGCACGCTGTCACGCTCGACGCCGAGGGGCGGTTCAGCACGACCATCCCGCTTCCGCCGTGGCCGACCGAGGTGACGCTCCTCGCGCGCGATCCGACCGGCAACGAGTCCGCCGTGACGCTGAGCGGCGTGGGGATCTTCGACTACCGCGGGCTGCCGTGGGCGCCGATCGCGCTGGTCTTCCTCGCCGGGGCCGCCGGCCATCCTCGCGCTGCGCGTCCCGCGATCGCGGACGGGCAGCCCGTCCGGTCACCGACGACGCCGTGCTCGAGGAGCTGGATCCGGCCGATCGGCTCTAGCGACCGCGTCGCCGCCGCGCCAGGCGCTCGGCGAGCGTCTCGCCTGGGTCGGCCGGCGGCTCAGGCGCCGTTATGGGCTGCGCGGCGGGCGCCGACGCTGGTCGAGGAGGGGGAGGCGCAAGGGTCGTGCTCGGCGCGGCCGACTCGGTCGCCGGAGTCGGCTCGACCACGCGCTCCGCGCGCCGGTCGCTGCGCGCCTTCGCCGCTCGCAGCTCGGCGAGACCGGGGACGGCCTCCGGCTCGGGCCGTCCGAACCCGACGCGCTGTGCGGCCCATGCGCGCGCCCGCCGCAGGTCAGCCCGCGTGAGGGCAACGCGGCGCACGCCGACGTCCAGTGGGACGAGGACGATCGCAAGGAGCAGGAGCCAGGGCCAGATGGGCGTCGGGAAGGCGCCGGCTGCGATGTCGTGACGCCAGACCTCGGCTCCGGGGTCCTCGCTGGTGAGGGGCAGCTGGCGGCCGCCGCCGGCTGCCGCGTACGAGGCGAGCGCATCGGTGTCGATGCCGAGGCGCCGGAACTCGTCGGCGACGGGGGAGACGATGCCGAGCGTGCGGCTGGCCGCATCGGTCCCCTCCGCGCTCTCCAGCGTCTGCGCCACCCGCACGAGGTACGCGCCCGGGTCGCTGGCGTGGACCGTGCCCGTGTAGCGCCCGGGGCCGGTCTGCTCGAGCACCGCCTGGGTCGGCTCGAGGTCGGGAGAGATCAGCCGCAGCACGGTCTGATAGAAGTTCCGCGGCCCGCCGTCGTCGTCGAACGAGGTGACCTCGACATTCAGCTCGCCGCGGTCACCGGGACTGAAGCGCACGTCGATCCCCTCGGCGTCCTGCGGCGGCAGCGTCCACGCCACGAGCTGCGCGGTGAGCGTCCCGAACTCCGGGGTGCCGATCCAGGGCGTGGCCCACTGCTGGCGCGCGTCGCTCGTCCACGCCGCCGCACGCCCCAGCCCGTACTGCCACTGCGCCAGGAGCGGGTCCTCGCGGCCGGTGAGCAACGCCACGGTGGCCGAGCCCTTGGCGGTCGTCGCGTTGTAGCCGAGCAGCTGGGGCAGGCGGCCGGCGTCCATTCCGTCGAGCACCTCTGAGTTCGCCGACGGGATCGGCTGGAAGGTCTCCTCGACGATCTGCTCGCCCGCGGTCCGGATCGTCTCGCGCAGGAAGATGTCCGGGATCGTGGTTGCGTCGGCCGCGTCGTAGTAGCGGCCGCCAGACTCCTCGGCCAGCTCTCGGAGGATCCGGGCCGAGCCGCCGCCGGTGCCGATCGTCGACAGCGTGATCCCGGCGGCCTGCATGTCGTCGAGCAGCTCGTCGTAGGCCCCGGAGGTCGACCAGCCATCGGTGATGAGGATGATGTGGCGCAGCGTCGCGGGGTTGTTGACGAGGTCGTCGTACGCGGCCTTGAGGCCGGCGTAGATGTTCGTGTTCCCGTCGGCCGGGAAGCCGAGGCCGTTGCCGAGAGCGCCGAAGTCGATCGGTGCGGTCCGGACCGCCCAATGGGCGTTGCTGTCGAACGCGACGACGCCGAGCTGGTCGGTCGGCGCGAGGGCCTCGGCGGCGCGCAGGATCGCCTCCTTGGCGATGTCGACCTTCTCGAACCCGCGCGTCCCCGATGGGTTGGCGTTGTCGCGCGAGTCGCCGGTGCAGTGGCAGTCGGCCATGCTGCCCGACTTGTCGACGACGGCCACCATCGCCACGTCCGGCGAGCGCTCGCGGTCGCGGACGGTCATGTACACCGGCAGCGCCTCCTCCAGCGGCGTGTCGAGGTAGCCGCCGGCCCCGTAGCTGTCCCGGCCACCGAGCATGACGAGGCCCTTGCCGAGGTCACGGACGTAGGACTGGATCGCGGCCATCGTCGGCGCGCCCAGCGCGGACGCCGGCACGTTGTCGAGGACGAGGCTGTCGTAGCTGGCGAGTCCGGTCAGCGACGACGGCACTCCGCCCGACGGCACGACCGTCACCTCGAGCTCGCCGTCGGCGAGCGAGGTGATGAGGTCGGCGGCACGCTCGGCGTCATCGGTGGCGACCAGCACCTGGGGCGGCCCGGAGACGAGCACGTAGGCGTCGGCCGCGTTGTTCTCGCTGAACCGATCCGACTCCGGCTCGATGACGGCGCGGAAGACGTGGAAGCCCGGTGCGTCGGCGGTGACGCTGAACGGGATGGCGGTGATGCCCGGTTCGAGCTCCAGCTCGCGCGTCGCCACCGTGGCGCCGTCGGCCAGCAGGCGCAGGGTCGCGGGGGTGGTGATCGTCGAGCGCAGCCGGACCATGAGGTCGATCGTCTCGCCGACCCGTGCGCCCGGTGGCGCATCGAGCGCGTCCACGAGCACCTCGGCGGCCGACTCGTCGGCGGGGGTGACGACGTCGAGCCGGATGCCGCGCGCGGCCGCGGCGGTGATGGCGTCCTCCGCCTCCCCGGAGGTGTCGTTGCCGTCCGAGAGCAGCACAAGCCGCTGCTGGGTGCCGGCGGGGAAGATGGCGGCGGCCAGGCGGACCGCGGCGCCGACGTCGGTCGCGCCCGCGACCGGCACCGATGCGGGCTCCGCGAGCTCGTCGAGCTCCGACGGCAGGCGGTCGACGAGCGCGTTGCCACCGAAGACGACGACGCCGGCGGTGTCACCCTCGGGCATCTCGCGGACGGCGGTGCGTGCCCAGTCGACGAGCTCCTCGTTCGTGGCGTCGAGCATGGAGGCCGATGCGTCGAGCAGGAAGACGACGCTGAGCCGATCCGACGGCAGCGCCAGGCGCATCCCTGCCAGCGAGAGGATGAGGCACGCCGCCAGCGTCATTCGAATGACGAGCGACGCGATCCGCCTCCCCGCCGGAAGGGTCCGCGAGGCAGCCATCCAGCCGATGGCGACGATCGCCCCGACCGGAATCGCCAGCCACAACCAGACGGGGTCCGCGAAGTTGATGGGGAAGCTCATCGCGCCCGCCCACCAAGCGGCTGCGGCCGGCGGCCGAACGCGCGCAACAGGGTCCGTCGCGTCGGCCGGTGGTAGAGCAGCCACTCGACCGCCAGGAGCGCGAGGGCGGCGAGGGCGAGCGGCCACCACCACTCGGCGCGGGTCGGCTGGCCAGGCCCGTCGTCGCCCTCCGGCACGCGGCCCATGTCCACGATCCGCTGCGTGTCGCCGGGAGCGACGTCGGACTCGTCCGCGCTGAACAGGTTGACGGCGGTGCGACCGATGACCTGGTTGCCGATCGAGGGGTCGTCGCTGACCGCTCGCACCTCGCGCACGCCGACCGCATCGGCGCCGGCCATCGTCAGCCGCCCGCCGACGACCGGCACCTCGACCGCGGTGCCCGCGCCGTCGGCACCGGTCGTGACGACGCTCACGCGCTCGATGGCCGGGTCGATGCTCGCCGTGACCGACTCGCCGAGCGGCATCGACGACGGCAGGATCCCCTCGGCCACCGGCAGCAGGTGGTCGACGAGGTTGCTCATGAGCAGGGGGAACGCGACCTGCAGCGGCAGGTCGGACTCGCCGAGGTCGAAGCCGATGAGCGCCAGCCGCCGGCCGTCGCGCTCGCCGACCGCCACCAGCGGTCGCCCGGCACCGGTGGCAACGACCGGCCGCATGCCCTCGGCCAGGTCGATCTGCCGCGCGCGGCCGATGTGGACGGTCGTGAGGTCGACGAAGCGCAGGATCGGCTCATCCGGATCGGTCCGGTCGATGAGGGGACCGTCGATTCGGGCGGCGACCGTCCCGAACTCTCCGTCGGCGGGCGGGTCGATGTACAGCGCCGGCCCGGGAGGCGGGTCGTCGGGAACGATGCCGTCGAAGACGAAGAGCCCGTACGGCGTGCCGGCCTCGTCCGCCTCCGCGAGCGCATCGGTGTAGCCGCCCTGGCCGACCGCGTAGAGCTCGAGGCGGGGGAGCAGGGCCATCGCGTTCTCGAGGTAGGCGTTGCCCTCCCCGACGAGCAGGGCGCGGGTGCGGCCCTGTGCCGGCACGATCGCGAAGGCCCGATCGTCGGTGGCGAGCGCGTCGGAGCCGGCGAGCCGGGCCTCGACCGTCGCGGCGGCGGATGGAACGGTGCTGATGAGCGCCTCCGAGCGCTGCCCGGGCGGGATCGTCAGCTCGCGCGCGTCCACGAGCGCGCCATCGGCGTAGATCTCGAGGCGACGGGTCGCCTCGACCGTCGACGGGTTGGCGACCGCCACGAACAGGTCGAGCTGCGCACCGCCGGACCGGCGGAGGGCGGACAGGGCGGCGACCGACTGGTTCGCATCGGTGGTCCCGACGCGCTCGACGATGATCGGCGCCCCGACCCCGACTTCGGGCAGCTCGTCGCCGGCGGCGTCGCTGACGACCACGATCGTCGAGTCGGAATCGCGTGCCGCGAGGGCCGAGGCCAGCGCGAAGGCATCGGTCAGGTCGCCGGGGAGCTGGGTGGCGGCGATGCCGTCGATCGCCTCCAGCGCCGCCTCGCGGTCATCGGTCTCGCTGACGAGCACCGTCGCGGTGTCGGCCGCCGCGACCACCGTCACGCGCCCGCCCTGCGGCAGCCGGCCGACCACGTCCGCCGCGCGCTCGCGTGCCAGCGCCATCCGGTCCTCGCCGTCGGCGTTCGCCGCCATCGAGGCGCTCGTGTCGACGATGAGCACGACGTTGGCGGCGAGGTCGGTGGTGGTCGCGCTGAACGGCCGGGCCGCGGCCAGCACGACGATCGCGGCGATGAGCAACTGCACGAGCAACAGCCAGCTGAAGCGCAGCCGCTGCCACGGCGCGTTGGCCTCGACATCGCGGATGAGCTGCTGCCACAGGAACGTCGATCCGACCGGATAGTCGCGGCGCCGCAGCCGCAGCATGTAGAACGCGACGATGATCGGCAGGCTGATGAGGCCGATGAGGGCCAGCGGCAGGATCATTCGACGACCCGCCGGCGGCGGAGGACGTCGAAGAGGAGGTCGGCGAGGTCGATGTCGGCCGGCACCTGGACGTAGGCGCCGCCGCGCTTGCTGACGAAGGTCGCGATCTCGGCCTGCCACTCCGCGAGCCGCGTGCGGTATCGGTCCACGAGGTCGTCGTCGCCGGAGACTTCGACCGCGTGGCCGGTCTCGTTGTCGACCAGCCGCGCGTCTGGCGGCACCTCGGGCTCGATCTCGTCCGGCGCGAGGAGGTGGAGCACCGAGAGCTGCGACCGCGTGCCGGCGAGGTCACGCAGGGCGTCGAGGTAGCCGGGGTCCATGAGGTCGCTGATGAGGATGAGAGGCCCGCTGCCGCGCATCCGCCCCGCGTAGGCACGTGCGGCCGAGGCGAGGCCGGTGAGCCGCTCGGTGCGCGGCTCGGAGAGGAAGCGGAACAGCTCGAGCGCACGGCGCTTTCCCCGAAGCGGCCGCATCGCGCTGGCCGCGCCGTCGCCGAGGAAGGCGACGCTGACGCGGTCCATGCTGGCGAGGCCCAGGTAGCCGAGCGCGGCCGCGGCCCGCCGCGCCGCGTCGAGCTTGTTCGGCTCGCCGTAGTCCATGCTGCGGCTCGCGTCGACGAGGATGTGGACGGTGACGTCCTCCTCCTCGACGAAGAGCTTCACGAAGAGGCGCTCGAGCCGGGCGTAGGCGTTCCAATCGAGCTGGCGCAGGTCGTCGCCGGCGGTGTAGTTGCGATAGTCGGCGAACTCGACACTCTGTCCGCGCCGCACGCTGCGGCGCTCACCCTTCATCCGGCCCGCCGTGAGCCGGCGCGAGGCGAGCTCGAGCTGCTCGAGCCGGCGCAGGAAGGCCTCGTCGAAGAACGGTGCGCGCTCGGTGGCGGTCATGGGTCTTGCGCCGACCCGCGTATATACGTATATACGCGCGGGGCCGCCACCCTACTCGGCCGGTTCGGTGGGCGTCTCGGCGATGATCGCGCGAACGATCGAGTCGGTGCTGATGCCCTCGGCCTCACCCTCGAAGTTGAGGATGACCCGGTGGCGCAGCGCCGGCGCGGCGACGGCCTGGACGTCGGCGTACGAGACGTTGAAGCGGCCGTCGAGGAGCGCGCTGATCTTCGCGCCGAGCACGATCGCCTGTGCGCCGCGCGGGGATGCCCCGTATCGCACGTAGGTCCGCACGATCTCGGGCACGCGCTCGGTCTCGGGGTGCGTCGCGCGCAGGATGCGGATGGCGTAGGCCATGACGTGCGAGGCGATCGGCACGTCGCGCGCGAGTCGCTGCATCGTCATCACCTCGGCGCCGGTCGCGGCCTTGGCGACGGTCGGCTGCTCGACCCCGGTCGTGCGCTCCATGATCCGCACGAGGTCCTCCTCGGTCGGGAATGGCACGTCGATCTTGAAGAAGAACCGATCCAGCTGTGCCTCCGGGAGGGGATAGGTTCCCTCCATCTCGAGCGGGTTCTGGGTGGCGAGCACGAAGAACGGCTCGGACAGGGTGTACTGCTGCTTGGCGACGGTCACGCGGTGCTCCTGCATCGCCTCGAGCAGCGCCGACTGGGTCTTCGGGGTGGCACGGTTGATCTCGTCGGCGAGGACGAGGTTGCTGAAGATGGGTCCCTGCTGGAAGCGGAACCGTCGCTCGCCGCCCTCCTCGACGATGATGTTCGTGCCGATGATGTCCGCCGGCATGAGGTCCGGCGTGAACTGGATGCGGCTGAAGCCGAGGTCGAGGGCCTCGGACATCGTGCGCACGAGCATCGTCTTGCCGAGTCCGGGAACGCCCTCGAGCAGCGCATGTGAGCCGGCGAGCAGGCTGATCAGCGTCTGGCGGACGAGCTGCTGCTGCCCGACGATGAACGCCCCGACCTCGCGCTCGATGGCGGTGGCGAGCTCGGCGAAGCGCTCCGGCTCGAGCTGGATGGGCGATGTCGCGGTCGGCGGTGCCGTCGGGTTGGGCTCGGTCATCGGTCGGTGCTCACTCCGTGGGTTCCAGGCGCGAGAAGTAGTCGCGGACGAAGTCCTTCAGGGTGATCGGCACCTGCTGGCGATCGAGCGAGGACTGGGCGTAGTCGTGGAAGAGGTCGAAGACCGATGCGTACGGCACCAGGCTGTCGTTGTCGAAGCCGACCCCCGAGCCCGAACCGGTCTGGTCGGTGCCGCCGTTGCCGCCGCGTCCGGCGATGAAGTCAGGGTCGCCGGGCCGCCCGAAGCGGTCGAAGTCGGTGAGGACGCGGCCGAGGTCATCGGTGTCGAAGCCCTGGTTGCCGCGGGTCGGGCCGTCGAAGCCGCCGGTGCGCAGGCCGCCCCCGGGAATGCGCCGCACGCTCGTCCCGCCGCCGCCGCCGGGCTGACTTCCCTGTCCGGGCTGGTTGCCCGGCTGGTTCCCGGGCTGATTACCAGGCTGGTTGCCGGGCTGATTGCCAGGCTGATTGCCAGGCTGATTACCAGGCTGGTTCCCGGGCTGATTGCCGGGTTGGCCGGAAGCGCCCGGCTGGCCTGACGCACCGGGCTGGCCGGAGGATCCCGGCTGTCCTGAGCTGCCGGGCTGGCCGGGGGATCCCGGCTGTCCGGAGGCACCGGGCTGACCCGACGATCCCGGTTGGCCGGATGCGCCGGGCTGGCCCGATGCACCGGGCTGTCCTGCGGTGGGCTGCCCCGCGCGCGCGACCTGGCGCGCCCCCTCCTGCAGAGCCGACTGCGCTTGCGCGACGTCGCGCTGGAGCTGGCGGTCGCGCTCCGACTGACGGAAGGCGTCGGCCGCGCGCTCGAGCGCCTCGGCCGCGGCCCGCCGGTCCTCCTCCGAACCGGACCGAGCGGCCGCGTCGAGTGCATCGGCGGCCTCCGCCAGCGCCTGCGCGACCTGCGGCTGGGAGGCGGCTCCGGCCTGGGCCGCCTGCCGCAGCTCTGCGGCGCGTGCCTCGGCTTCCTCGGGCTCGAGCGCGTCGGTGCGTTCCGCCAGCTCCTCGAGATCGTTGGCGGCCTGCTCCGGGTCGCCGTCGGGGTTCGCCTCCTCGTCGCCGGTCGCAGCGCGCGAGGTCGAGCGCGCGAGCTGGGTGAGGCCCGCGTCGCGCTCGGCTGCCTGCGGATCGGCCATGCGCGAGAGCTCTTCCTGGACGGAGCCGATCCGGGCGAGCGTCGCCTCGCGATCCGCGCCCTGCTCGCGCAGCTGGCGCGCCAGCTCGCGCAGCTGACGCTCGAGCTCCTCGCGACGGGGATCGGGGTTCTCGACGTTCTCTTCGCCGACCTCGTCGGCCACGTCCTCGACACGCTCGGCCACGCGCTCGGCAGCCTCGCGAGCCGCCCGACGCTGTTCGATGACGTCGTCCTGTGGGTTCGGCCATGCAACGAGGAGCAGGGTCATCGCCAGCCCCGCGCCGACCACGGCGAGCGGACGCCGAGCCAGGCGCGGCCGAAACGCGCGGCGCAGGTCGACCGCATGGAGTCGGGCACGGGCGTCAGCCAGCTGGCGGGCCTCGAGCGGATCGTCGGACTCGCGTCCGGCCAACTCGAGAGCCGTCCCCAGTCGCTGGCGCAGGACCAGCTCCTCGTCCGCGCGTCGGGCGGCCTCGACCAGCGTCGGACGCGAGCGCAGGACCAGGACCAGCCACGCCAGCACTCCGATCCCGACGACGCCGAGCTGGACCCCGACGGCGTACTCGAACGGGAAGGCGCGGCCAACGAGCTGCACGAGGGCGACGCCGAGCACGGTCGCCGCCAACACGAGCACGCCGGCGCGGACCGCGCGGCGCCACCACAGGCGGCGTCGAAGGCTGTGCAACCGGCCGAGCGCGTCGGATCCGAGGCGGCGCTCGACGGCGGAGGCGACGGTGCGATCGCTCATCGCTCGACCTCCTCGATCTCCCCGAGGGTCGTGTCCCCCGGATCGCTCGACGGGCCGACCGCGATCGGCACGGGCGACGCGGCCGGACGACCACGTCGGAACGCCCAGCGCATGCCGGCCGGCACGACGAATCGGGTGGAGAGGAAGGTCAGCACCACGGCGAGGGCGATGAAGGTGATCGCGATCCGTGGCCACCAGTAGCCCGAGCCCGCGTCGAAGGGCTGTTGGATGGGATTGCCGAACTCGTCGACGGCGACCCCCGGGACGCCGCCCCCGAATTCCGGCACATCACCTCGAAGCTGGGCGAGACCGGCGTTGATGCCGCCGAAGCCGCCCGGCTCGGTGTTGCCGACGACGTCGAGCATCGCGATGCCCGGGTTGACGTACAGGAGCTGCTCTGGCGCCCGGCGCGGCGGACCGACTCCGAAGGTGTTGTCCTGGTTGATGAGCAGGGTCCAGAAGCCGAACAGCATGATCGTGCCGAGCGTCAGCGCCAGCATCGTGATGTAGCTCAGCACCGTGGCGGCCTGCGTCCGCTTGAGGAGCGCGGAGAAGAAGAGGCCGATGGCGCCGAGCGCCACCGCCGTGGCAAGGAGGACGAGCTGCTGGCGCACGATGTCGTCGACGGACGCGCCGCCGTACATCAGCACGATGGCCGTGATCGGTACCGCCGCCACGATCATCAGCACCACGAAGGCCAGGGCGGCGAGGAGCTTGCCGACGACGATGGCCCCCGGGCGCAGCGGCGTGCTCACCAGCAGGTCCAGCGTCTGCTTCTCGCGCTCGAGGCTGATCTGGCCGGCCGTGAAGCCGGGCGCGATGAAGCAGATGAGGATGAGCTGGAAGATCGAGAGCAGCGTGAAGATCGTCTGGCCGACGATGGCCGAGGTGTTGGCCTGGTTCACGAAGCCGTCGCCGCCGAAGTTGCCGCGGGCGGTCGGGGCAACGATGAGGTACGAGCCGTAGGTGATGAGCGCCAGCAGGCCCAGGTAGATCGTGAGCACGACGAACGCGCGGCGCCCCCGCATCCGCGAGCGAAGCTCCTTGACCATGATCGTGCCGACCCCCGCGAGGAACTCGCGGAACGCCGACCGACGCGCGGGACGCATCACCTCCGCCGTCGCCGTCATGCCGCCTCCACTCCTTCGCCCTGGCCGGTGACCTTGAGGAAGATCTCCTCGAGATCGCTGGTCGCCTGTCCGAAGCCGACCACGCGATGGCCCGCCTCGATCATCGATCGCAGGAGGACCGCCTGGTCGTCGCCGGTGCCGTCGAAGGACGACCTCCAGGCGCGACGAGCCGTCCGAGCTCTGCGCGGGCAGGACGTCGCCAACGCGCGGATCGGTTCCGAGCCAGTCCGCCGCCCCGCGGATTGCGTCGGGGTCGCCGAGAAGGTCGATGCGCAGCAGCGCAGTGGCCCGCAGCGACCGCTCGATCTCGGTGATGCTCCCGGCGCGGAGGACGCGGCCGTGGTCGATGATCGCGACCCCCGTGCACATCTCGCCGAGCTCGGGGAGGATGTGGCTGCTCACGAGGATCGTCTTGCCCATCGCCCGCAGCTCGCGAAGGATCTCGCGCATCTCGACGCGGGCCCGCGGATCGAGGCCGGAGGCCGGCTCGTCGAGGATCAGCAGCGTCGGATCGTGGACGAGCGTGTGGGCGAGGCACAGCCGCTGACGCATGCCGCGCGAGAGGGTCTCGACGTACGCGTCGCGCTTGTCGGCGAGGCCGACGATCTCGAGCAGCTCGCCGACCATCGTGGGCCGGCGGGACGCGGCGATGCCATAGCAGCGGGCGAAGAAGTCGAGGTATTCCCAGACGCGGAGATCGTCGTACACGCCGTAGAAGTCGGGCATGTAGCCGATGCGGCGACGGACCTCGATCGGGTCCGCGCCGACCGGGATGCCGGTCACGAACGCCTCGCCGGAGGAGGGAGCGAGGAGCGTCGCCAGGATCTTCATCGTCGTCGTCTTGCCCGCGCCGTTGGGCCCGACCAGCCCGAAGATCTCGCCGCTGCCGATGACGAGGTCGATGCCGGCCACGGCGAGGTTGTCGTCATAGCGCTTCACGAGGCCGCGGGTCTCGACCACCGGGACGCTGATCATCGCTCGAGCACCCCGCTCACCTGCGCGCTCGGGTAGACGCCGCCCTGGCCGAACTCGGGATTGGTCGGCACGCCCGTGACGCGGACGACGATGCGGCCGGTTCCGCTCAGCGCCGTCGACGGATCGTCGATCGTGAAGCGGTTCGCGACGCCGAGGTCGCCCAGCTCAGCCCACTCGCCGCTGTTCGGGTCCTGCACCTCGACGCTGAAGCCGTTCGGCCAGAAGCCGCCGAAGCCGCCGGGGTCGCTGAAGACCGAGCCCGGGTCGGGACCGATGATGATCTCGACCTCGTTCGCCACGATTCCCGCCGCCTCGAGCGGCAGGGCGATGCTCCACGTCGCCGATCCCTCGCCGAGCACCATCGTGCCGGCGCCGCCGGGGTCTGCCTGGCCCTCGGTGGCGATCACCTCGACGCCCATCTGAGGCGGGAGGATGGTGATCTCCCCGCTCGCGAGGGCGGGACGGACGCTCAGGACCTCGACCGACGAGCGGTAGACCTGGGCCTGCAGGTTGTCGACGGTGACCGGCATCGGTCCGGCGTCGTCGCGCCAACCGATGACGAACGGCCCGCGGCGCCCGACGTCGGCGACATTCGGCGCGAAGGAGGCATACCCCACGAGCGAGTCGATCACCTGGCGGCGCAGCGTGACGAGGCGCTGCTCCTCGTCGCCGGCTTCGAACCCGCCGAATCCATAGACCTGGTCGGCCGCGGATGAGCCGTTGAAGTTCTGGCCCGGCAGGTCGAACTCGGCGCTGGCACCCGGAGCCAGGTCGCCGATCCGCTCGCCACCGGCGCCGCTGATGTAGGCCACGTCGTCGATGGCGACGTCGGAGGTGTTGGTGACCGTGCCGATGACCTGGCCATCGCGGGAGCTCCACGTCACCTCGAGGGCGGCGTCGTGCTCGACGATGCCGGTGGCACGGACTGCCTCGAACCCGAAGACCGGGATCGTCAGCCCGCGCAGGTGGGCGGGCTCGCCCTGGTCGACCTCGACGTCGCCGCTGGAGCGCGCGAGGCCGTCGGCACGGGCAAGCTGGCCGATGAGCGCATCTGCCTCCACCGTGAGGTCGTACGTGCTCCGGTCGGGCGAGACGATGCCGGCGAACGTGTCGACGGTCGCCGAACCGCCCTCGCCGGCGGTGCGGACGACCGAGATCTCGTTGACCAGCACGTCACCGCCCTTCAACGTGCGGCCGATCCCATACGAGCAGGCGGTGAAGAGGACGACGAGCAGCGGCGCGGTGACCCAGGCGAGCTCGCGGCGATCGACCCGGCGCAGGACGAAGTAGCTGACCGGTCCGATCAGCAGGATGTAGGCAACGATCACCAGCAGCAGCAGCTCGGCCGGTGGCACGTCGAGCGCGGGGAGCGTGCTCAGCGCCCCGCTCATCGAGTTCTCCAGCTCCTGGCGAATCGGCATCTCGCCCCCGAAGAACTGCTCGAGCGCCGCGTTCGTCGGGAGGAGGCGCGACCAGAGTCGCTGCGAGCCGGGCCACGCGCGGAACTCGTCCGTCGCGAGGTCGCTGCCGATGAGGATGACGCGTCCCGCGCCGACCGGCCGCATCGAAACGAGGACGTCGCCGTCCTCGGTCGCGACGAGCGACATCGCGCCATCACGCACGTCGCCGGTCGAGACGGTCGCCGACGCCAGCGGCGCCTCCGCCTCACCCGACCATGTGGCGAAGGCGACGTGCGGCACGTCGTCGACGCCGGCGAGGTTGTCCAGCGGCAGGAGGTCCGTGAAGGCATCGGTGCGCGCCTGCCAGTCGCCGCCGCCCAACACGAGCAGCTGTCCACCGTCGCCGATCCAGCGCTCGATCGCGCGCCGCTGGTTCTCGTTCAGCTGGTTGCTATCACCGGCCCACACGATCGCCGAGAGGCCGCCGAGCGGCTCTGGCCGCTCCGGGATGTCGCCCGGGCCGAGGGCGATCGGCTCAGGGCCGCTGAATTCGCCGCCGCCGATGAGCTGCGGGCGGAGCGTGCCGGTTCCATCTCCGACGACGGCAACCTGGTCGTCCGACTGCTCGAACACCTGAACATCGGTGGTGGCTTCGACGCTCCCATTCGGCTCGTCGTAGGTCACCGTCACCTGGCGCTGGAACGCCTCGGGCTGGACGTAGAGCATCACGACCTTGCGCGCCCCGGCCGGCATCTCGACGAAGCGGCGGACCGATCCGAGCGAGGTCCCGGCGACGAGGTAGCCGCTGGTCGGCTCGCCCTCGTTCGCCAGCGCCACCGACAGCGCGAGCCAGCCACCGACCTCGTAGCGCCCGCCGACCAGCGCGCGTGCCTCGATCTCGACCGCGCTGGCAGCGCGCGCCGGAGCAGGGCCGACCAGTGCCGTCAACGCAGCGACGAGCACGGCGACGCGAATGCCACGGCTGAGGAGGGTCCGGCTCGTCATCTTCCTCTCGGAGTTGGCAGGATTGACCCGGGTCCGAGTCCCCCGGTAGACGCGCCCGACGGGTGCCGAGTTGCACGGCGGTGCTCGGGTGCGCGGGGAGTGTACGGTCGCGCGGACACCCGATGCTAGAGTGCATTGCTGGTCATGGAATCGTGGTCCGATAGTTCTCACGAGCTCGAGCGCCAGCTCGAGCGACGGATGCGCGCCCAGGAGCGCCAGCTGGCCTGGGTCCGGCTCGGGATCGTGGTGCTCGCCGCCGCGTTCCTGCTCATCGCGGTACCGACGATGCCGGGCATCGAGATCCTCCTGGCCCTGCTGGGCGTGGTCGCCGCCTGGAGCCTCCTCGTCTTCTGGCTCCTGCGCCGCTTCCCGGCAAGGGAGGTCGGGATCCTCAGCACGGTGGTCGAGATGGCCGCCGTCACGATCGCGGTGTACGTCGCCGTCGACGCCGAGGACCTCTATCTCGTCTACGGCCTCGTGATCCTCGGCGCCGCCCTGCGTTTCGGCTTGGGGGCGGCCGTGTGGTCATCGATCGTGATGACCGGGATGTACCTGGCGGTCGTGCTGCCCGGCGACCGCCTCGACGCGGCCGCGCTGGAGGCGCTACCGGTGCACGTCGCGTATCTGATCGGCTTCGGAGTCGTTGCCGGCCTGTTCAGCCGCATCGTCATCGGGCGGGCAGAGGAGAACGCGAAGCTCCAGGCCCAGCTTGTCGAGGAGGAGCGTCAGCGCGAGGAGACCCGTGAGCGCGAGCTGCTCAGCCGGCTCGGCCGCGACTTCGGTGCCTCGCTCGAGCGGAACGCCACGCTGGAGGCGATCGCGGTCGGATCCGCGCCGGTGCTCGGTGGTGCGACCGTCGTCTTCACCGTCGACGACGTCGAGCACTGCCTCGAGCCGGCGGCCGCCGCGGGCCCTGACGGCGAGCTCGTCGATGCGTGGCGCGCATTCGCCGACGGACGGCGCCAGCGGCTCGGTGAGGGGCTGATCGGGTCGGTGGGCGCGACGACGGCGACGCGCCAGGCCACCGCCGCCGAGATCCAGACCGGCGATCCGGACGGGATGCGGGCGCTGGGCATCGATTGGTTGGTGGCGGTGCCGATCCTGGCCGGCGGACGCCTGCAGGGCGTGCTCGCCACCGCTGGACGGAGTGACCGTCCGCTCGAGGAGCGCATCCGCCGCATGGCCGAGGCGGTCGCGGAGCGCGCCGGGCCGGCGCTGCAGAACGCCCAGCTGTGGTCCGACCTGCAGGAGCGCATGGCACGTGAGCAGGCCGCGACGCGCATCAAGGACGACTTCCTCTCCATCGTCAGCCACGAGCTGCGCACGCCGCTGACGAGCATCCAGGGCTACTCGCAGCTGCTCGAGGGCCGGCTGCGCAGCGAGCACGACGGGGAGAGCAAGGAGATGGCGCACCTTCGCGTCATCCGCTCGCAGGTGGGCCGCATGCGCCGGCTGGTGGACGACCTGCTCGATGTCAGCCGCATCGACCGGCGCGGCGGGGTGAGCATCGAGCCGATCGACTTCGATCTCGCCGACGAGCTGCGCGAGGCCGTCGGCCGGCTCCGCCGCGAGCACGCCGATCGCAGCGTCGCGGTCACCGCGCCCGACGCGCTTCCGCTCCACGCCGATCGCGACCGCCTGGGCCAGGTGCTCAGCAACCTGCTCGAGAACGCGGTGAAGTACTCGCCGGACGGCGGCCCGATCGAGGTCGTCGCCGAGCGGCGCGGCGGCGAGATCGAGGTCCGCGTCTCCGACGCCGGCATCGGCATCCCGGCGGAGCATCGTGAGAACGTCTTCGAGCGCTTCTACCAGGCCGATGGCGACGCCGGCCGGCGTCGCTTCGGTGGTCTCGGCCTGGGCCTGTACATCAGCCGCGCCATCATCGACGCGCACAGCGGGCGGATCTGGGCCAGCGCGAACACCGAGGCCGCGTCGGGATCGGTCTTCGGCTTCCGCATCCCGCGCGTGGCGATGCCGCTGGCGACCACGGCGATCGCGCCGACCGGTGAGGCGCCGGACTTCGTCCTCCGCCGCCGGGAGGAATGAGGTGGGCGCCTCGCGGATGCGCCGGCGGCGGCTCGACGAGCTGGCAGCCCGACACGGGCTCCACCTCGTTGGCGTGACGAGCGCCGAGCCACTCCCCGACGATCGCGAGCGGATGGAGGCGAGCGTCGCCGCCGGTCGGATGGGACGCATGGGCTGGATGGGCGGCGCGCGGCCGGGGCAGGCGACCGATCCCCGGCGCCAGGATCCCGAGGCACGCTCGGTCATCACCGTGGCCGCGCCATACGTTGGTGCGGATCGCGCGGAGTGGGACGCGCGGCCCTCGGCACTCCACGAGGCGCTGGCGCCGGTGCTGGCCGGCAGCCCGGCCGAGCCGGCCGGGAAGATCGCGCGCTACGCGATCGGCAGTGACTACCACGGCGCCCTGCGCGGCCGGCTCGAGGGCCTCGCCGCCGACCTGCGCGCGTCCGGGATCGCGGCGGGAGAGACCGCCTACGTCGACGACCGGCCGCTGGCCGAGCGGGCGCTGGCCGCGCGGGCCGGGCTTGGGTGGATCGGGAAGAACACGAACCTGCTCACCCACGAGCGCGCCGGCTCGTGGGTCTTCCTCGGCGCGATCCTGACCTCGGCCGAGCTTCCAGCGGACGCTCCGGTGCGCACCTCGTGCGGTGCGTGCACCAGGTGCCTGAGCGGCTGCCCGACCGGAGCGCTGGTTGCGCCCCGCACGATCGACGCGCGTCGCTGCATCAGCTATCTGACGATCGAGCACCCCGGCACGCTCGACCGCTGGGAGGCCGACGCCATCGGCGACTGGATCTTCGGCTGCGACGTGTGCCAGGAGGTCTGCCCGGTCAACGCCGACGCGGACGACAGCGGCCCGCTGCAGGTGCCGTTGCTGCCGCTCATCGAATGGCTGCTGCCGATGGGGATGCGAGCGTTCGAGCGCCGGTTCGGTGCGACCGCGCTCACGAGGGCCGGGCGCCACCGGCTGCTGCGCAACGCCATCGCCGCACTCGGGAATGGAAGGCTGACCGATGACGGTCGGTCGTTGCTGGAGCGCGCCGCTCGGGATCGGCGCTCCGAGGTGCGGGAGCAGGCCGGGCGGGTGCTTTCTGCCGCGGGCTGAACGCTATCGGCGCTAGCGGTACCAAGCAGCTAACCCGTGTGGTGCAGGCGCTCCTTGCCTCGAACGGCCACCTTGCGCGCACGTTCATCGGTCGTAGGGGTAGGGAGGGCGGGAAGGCGCCGCCGAACGCTGAGATCGGCGACTCCTAACGCTAATGGCGATAAGCCACCCCCTGGCCAGCAACGGGCGCCACAGCGCCGACTATCCTTGCGCGCGATGCCGCGCGTCGCGCCCTTCCGCGGGCTGCACTACTCCGACGACCGTTTCGGCGGCACGGCCGTGCCCGATCGGGTGCGCCTGGCCGACGATGACGACGCGCCACCGACGCGCCTTTCCGACCTGACCGACCTGGCCTGCCCGCCGTACGACGTCATCGACGAGGCAATGCGCCGCGAGCTGCTGGCCCGCGATCCACACAACGCGGTGCGCCTCGAGCTCAACGCGCAACCGGACCCGCACGCCGCGGCGGCGACCACGCTGGCCGAGTGGGTCTCCGACGGGACCCTGGCGCGCCGCGAGGAGCCGGCGGTCTACTACTACCGCCACGCCACCGCCGCTGACCCAGATACGCCGACGGTGGAGGGGATCGTGGCGCGGGTGCGCCTCGAACCCTGGGGAGACGGCGTGCGGCCGCACGAGCACACGATGCCGGGGCCGAAAGCCGACCGCCTCGCGCTGCTGCAAGCGACGCGGACCCAGCTCAGCCCGATCCTGAGCGTCTACTTCGACCGCTCCGAGCGCTACCACCACGTGATGAGCCGCGCCTGGAGCGACGAGTGGCGCGCTCGCGACGGGGACGGGCTGCTCCACCAGGTCGCCGCCACCGAGGCGGATGACCGGCTCATCGGCTATCTCGGCAGGCAGACCCTCTTCGTGGCCGACGGCCACCATCGGTACGAGACGGCCATGGCGTACCAGGCCGAGGTGCGCTCGGATCCGCGTTGGACCGATGCGCCTGCCGGGGCGCTGGGTGCGGACTGGATCATGATGCTGCTCGTCAACGCGGAGCTGTCGGAACTCGAGATCCGGCCGACCCATCGGCTGCTGCTTGACGTCGACACCGATGCGCTGCGCGAGCTGGTGGCGGGCGACGACCCGCTGTGGCAGGCGCTGCCGATCGCCCCCGCGGAGATCGGCGAGGTGCTCGAGGATCGCTCGGATGACGGGGCTCCGACGTTCGGGCTCGTCCTGCGCGGCGACGAGGGCTACCTGCTCGTGGGCGACCCCGACGGCCTGGCCGACCGGCTGCGGCGCGAGGCGATGAGCCGCGAGGTGCGAGACCTCGACCTCGCCGCGCTCCACGTGGCGGTGCTCGGGGATCGCCTCGGCATCGGTCCCGACGAAGTCGCCGGGGGCACACGCCTGGCCTACACTAGGAGCGAGGCCGATGCGCGCGAGCGCGTGGCACGCGGCGAGGCGACCGCCGCCATCCTGGTGCGACCCACGCGCCTCGAGCAGCTGGCCGCTGTCGCCGGCGCCGGGGACGTGATGCCGCAGAAGTCGACCTACTTCTATCCCAAGCTGCTGACCGGGATGGTCTTCAACCCGTTGGAGGACTGACGAGCCGCCATGGTGCAGGCGATCAAGCGCGACGAGGTCTTCATCGAGCCCGAGGGGATCCACGTCGAGACGCACCAGCCCGAGCGGCGCTCGCGGAAGCCACCGCTGCTGCTCGTGCATGGCGCCCTCACCGGCTCGTGGCTGTGGACCGAGTTCGCCGCCTACCTCGCCGAGCGCGGCTGGGAGGCGCACGCGATGAACCTGCGCGGTCACTTCAGCTCCGACGTCGCGGACCTCGAGACCACGACGATGCGTGACTACGCCGACGACATCGGTGTCGCGATGCGCCAGCTCGGGCGTCCGGCGGTCCTGATCGCGTGGGGCATCGGTGCGCTGGCGGCGCTGATGTACGCGTCGCGCCGGCCCCCGCTGGGATTGGTGCTGCTGGCGCCGTCGCCCCCCGCGGCGGCCCTGCCGCGCCGGCCCGAGGAGCACGAGCTGCGCTCGGTCCCGCCCGTCTACGACGCGGCGTGGTGGGGCTGGACCGGCACGATGGAGGAGCTGCGCGCGCGGATGCCGGACATGGACGAGATGGACATCGCGAAGATGAGCGAGCTGCTCGACGGAGCCCGCGAGTCCGGCCTCGCCCGGCGGGAGCGGATGGAGGGAGTCGCGGTCGACGTCTCCGGGCTCGTCGACACCCCGAGCCTCGTCATCGGTGCCGGCCTCGACGACGTCATTCACCCCAACGAGGCGCGTCACACCGCCGACCTGCTCGGTGCCGGGTACGAGTACTTCCCGTCGGCCTCGCATTTCGGGCTGGTGATGGGGGAGCACACCTGGCCCGAGGTCGCGGCGAGTGTCCTCGGCTGGCTCGAGGAGCGCCGTCCGGCCATGACGGCCGCAACGGCGGCTGCCGGCGTCCCCGTGTCGGCCCGCCGCTAGGGCCGATCGGCTGGTTTGCATCGGTCTCGCGGGCCTTGCTAGACTCGGAGCCGTCCTTGCGACGTCGTGCCGCATTCGTCTAGAGGCCTAGGACACCGCCCTCTCAAGGCGGAGATCACCGGTTCGAATCCGGTATGCGGTACCAAATTCCCCGTCGAGCCCCGATTCTGAGCGTGAATCGGGGCTTTTTCGTGTCCGCGGAATCCGCCGTACCCTCATTTGTACCCTCAAACGTCCGCTGAGCACGCCGTCGAGCCGGCGAACCGCCTCGGCCTGCATGGTCGGCAGGACGTGCGAGTACCGATCGAGGGTGATGGCCACGCTGGTATGGCCCAGCATTTCGGACACGATCTTCGGGTTCACGCCGGCGATGAGCATCAGCGTGGCGGCCGTGTGGCGCAGGTCGTGGAACCGGATGGGCGGCAGCCCTTCGCGGCGCAGAAGCGGTCGCAGGCGGCGCTCGGTAATGCGCGACCCGGTCAGCGGCTCGCCGAACTCATCGGTGAAGACCAAGCCGTGGTCGGTCCAGGCCGGCCCCGCCCGCAGCCGCGCCTCAGCCTGCAGTCGGCGCTGGCGCTTGAGCGCCTCCCGCGCCGTGGTGGACAGCGCGATGCGGCGCCGGCTCTTGGGCGTCTTGGGCGCGCTCAGGCTCCATGACAGCTGAGCCCGTCCAAGACGCTTAGCGCCATATCGGCATCGCTTGCCCATTAGACGCCGCGCTCGTCCGTCCGCCCGACCGGCTGCACGCTCGACGAAGCTCATCGCCTTCGACGTGCGGCGGTTCAACACCTCGGCGACGCGGTTCACCTTCCCGCTGGCTGCGCCGGCGGAGGAGAATGCGGACGACCACTAACCGGCCGCCGATCGCAGTCGGTGGAGTCCGGCTTCGATGGCCCGGTTTGGTGGCGCGGGGTAAGCGCCGTCGACGAGCGGCATCCCCGTCGACAGCACTGCCCATTGTCGTCCGAAAACACCATCTCCGCCGACGATCGAGCTGCCGGACTCGGATCTACCGCCTAAGCCGTGGTCCCGGGAGCTCACGATTGGCGGAAAGCTCACGGCCGATATGGGCTCGCCTGCCCGGCTCTACGCCCTCCGGTCCGCGCTGCGTCATCGCCGCCTGACACGCTCATAACGAACGTACGGTGCCTTGGTCCGGAATCGAAACGACTTGACTACGCCGCTCGGCCTTGGGCGGGTCTAGCGTCTCACCATCGGCCGAGGGCAGCCAACTGGCCATCCTGGACGGCCCAGCTCATTGAGGTGGCTGCAAATGCCCAGACCTCGCAGGCGCTTCGCCGCCATGGCCATCGCTGTTTGCATGTGTCTTTCCGCGGCCGGCATCTCACTAACCGCAGCCTCGGAACCTTCCGCCGATGAGTCCCTCGATCCGGCACTCATCGCTGAGCGGGCCACGTATGGTCTGGGAACAGACGCCCGGTCCCTTGCGCGACTCGCGGGAGAAGGCGACGTCGGCTCAGCTCTGTTCGGCATTCCCGCAACCGCAGACGAAGTGATTCAGCTGGACCTTTCCGGACGTACGGAATTCGGAATCGCGGCCCATCAAGGCCTCATCCCGTATGCCGAGAGCCTTGAGGAATACGCTGGCGTATTCTCGAACCCCAGTGACAACGGCAATCTCACGATCCTTGTAACCAGCGACGATCCGCAGCTCCAAGCCGAAATCGAGCGCCGGGCGCCCGCGGGTTCGCGAACGGTGACCGTTGCATTGGCACCGGTTCCCTATTCGGAGCTCGTGCGCGTTGCCGAACTGATTCGCTCCTTGTCCCTGGAGGCGTTCCCGCAGACCGACATTCATTGGGTGGGGGTCGAAGTCCAGAACAACCGCGTCCGTGTCGAGGTCGACGAACCTCGAATTGGGGAGATGCAGTCATTGCTGGAGCGCGAGCAGGGCTTCGGCGAGGTCGATGTAATTGTCATGGCTGGGAGCCGTGGCCGCGAGGACGCCTGCTTCCGATGGGACTGCGTCGATCCTATGAGGGCGGGCAACCAGATCAGGCGGGAGGATCAGGCTCCAGGCTATATGTCCTGCACGATGGGCTTCCACGTTTCGGCCGGATCGAACGAGATCTTCCTCACCGCTGGTCACTGCGGTCACGGGGGCGACTTCGACTGGCACCACCCGATCGCTGGGTCCACAGCTCCCATCGGTAATGACGGGGCCACGTGGTATGTCCACAACGGGGTCGACGCACAGAGGGTGACATTGCCTGACGCACAGGCGTCCAACCTCGTATTCGGTGTCAGTGGCTCGGTGACCGGATCCTTTAATCCGGGCGAGGGCGAAACCCATTGTTGGTCGCGCGGCTATACCGGTGGACCGCCCGACTGCGGGACGATCACTGACAGCTACGGCTCATGGACCGGCGACGCTTGTGGGTGCACGGTGTGGGGCACGCGCGCGAGCGGAGTGCTAACGAATCCTGGCGATAGCGGCTCACCAATCACCTTTGGCACCAACGCTGCCTGGGCGACGGGAATCCATTCGAAGGCCTTTCCAAGCAGCGGACTCAGAGCATTTGCGAGGGTGCATCAGGTCGTAAACCACTGGAACTTGACCATCCCGTGCGGGTATCCGTGTTGAGGCCTCGTCTCGCTTTGGCAGCGGTCGCGCTGACAATCGTGGCCACCGCGTGTGCGCCCACGGTCGACGGGATCAATACGGGCCAACAAGAATTCCGTGCGACGATCAGCGACCCTCACGGGGTGCTGCTGACGGCTTCGAATCTCCCACCAGGAGAAGGATTCTCGGGTCCCGCAGATGCCGTCCACTCGCTCGACGACCCGAACGCGATCTGGGTCACTTGGAGTGGCCTCCCGTGTCTGACCATGCCGCGTCTCGAACTTTCGCGTGCCGAGAACGGTGCGATCACGATTGCACTCGACCCTGGGCCAAGGAACGCGGGCGGCTGCGAGGACATGTCGGTGGGCTACGGCCTTCGACTAGTCTTCGAAGAGCCGGTCGAGGTGGAGGACGTCGCCTTCAGCGTTGCCGATGCCGAAGAGCCATAGACGCAACACGTGGTCGCCGGGTAATCCAGAGCCCCTATTCTTGGACGGCCGCCGCGAAGGCCCGCTAGTGGTCCGCCTCTCTGGATACCGGAAGGAAGGTGCGTCTGGCGGCCATATTCGCGCCGAGGGGAAACACTCCTACATACGCTGATGCTGCGGGGCCGAAACGTAAAACGGAGCTCCTTCATTACCTCCTGAACCAGCCTTCGCGTGACGAGACGTGGTGGAAGCTTGCTGCGTTCGCGGCAATCGATGCCTAATTTCGACCTGTACGGTGCCGCCGTATGGCCGGAGGTCGAGGCGCAAGATCTGATGGGAACCCTTCTCGCCTGACGGGCCTGGGGCCATCGTGATGAACGGGCCGTCGGTAGCCAAGGTTCTAGCCCCGCTCTGCCCTGGAAGTGGCGAAACGACCGCCCTTTTGCGATTCATCGACGCCTCCGAGCCGGCGACCGAAATGCGGGTCGCGCTCAGCGCGGAGGAGTTGGCGACAGCGCCGTGGCAGGCATACGCGACTACCACCCAGCTCGCAATCCCGCCAACTCTCGGCACGGCGATGCGCTGAACCTTCTGCGCGTCAACGGCCACGGCACCATAACCCATGCCAATTGTCCCGCGTCAACTTTCTTGGAGAGTTTCGCGCTCGGATAGGTTGGGTTCTGGGCTCGGCTCGGCCAGGTTGGCCGCGCCGTCGCGGCTCTCTGTGTACCCTCATTCGTACCCTCAAGCCGGCCGGAACCCACCGGAGCTGGCCGGAGCCCACCGTAACAACCGGACTCAGTCGGACTCCACCGGAGGCTCGCCGCGATTCCGGTATGCGGTACCAAGCACTCGTCCCGACCCCCGGTTCTGAGCACGAATCAGGGGTCTTTCCGTATGCGTCAGCGGGTCGGTTGACATCCAACCTGACATCTAACCGCCGAGAGCGAGCTCGAGACGGCGCATCGCTTCCTCATGTCGCCGAGGACCGCGAAGCCCGGCCATACCCGCCTCCTGAGCTAGCAGGGAGGATCGGTGCGTCGGGATAGCGGCGGCTTTAGTCGGCGCCTTTATTGACCGCGCCGCGACCTCCGGCGTGTAATCGTTGATGCGTGCCCCATCTCGGTAGTTTGGGAGGATTGGCGATGAGCAATCAGCGCGTTACCAAGAGGGTGCGAGCCGTTTGGCTTGGTCTGGCGTCGTCGCTGGTGGCGGTTCTCCTGATGGCGGCGCCAGTCGCTGCCGACCACACCAACTACTGCGGTCACGGGACCAGCCCGACCTATGTCCATATGGGTTCGACCTGGCGAACGCAGTTCAAGTACCACCTCTCAGGCAATTCGCTCCACCGCGTCTGGTACTACCGCCTTACGCAATATGCACCTGGTCAGTGGCAGTGGATCAAACAGAGCGAGGACACCATCTTTTGTGGTGTGTAGGACAGGGATCGGCTGAAAAGCGCCAGTAAGCGCCGGCACCGCGGGGCCGCCGCCATTCCGTATTCTGGGATAGCGGCGGCTTCCGTATGCTGACAGCCGTTCGTAGGGGAGCAGCGATGCGGTCGCTTTGGCAGGCCGTCCCGTCCACATTCCGACAGATCTTCGGCGTGCTCGCCGACATCGCTGGAGCCGTTGTCTTCCTCTTCTCTGACTTGCCCGCTCTGGCGGGTCTCCCGACGTTGGCCATCGCTGGCCTTCTGACTCTGATTGGCACGCTTGCGCTTGTCTCTGTCATCGCCGATCTCAACGACGAGAATGCCCAACTACGGCGCGGCCTGGACACTCGGGCTGACCTTGTGGCCGCCCGCCTGGCGTTTCATGAGCTCATCGAAGACGGAAACGACCTTGCGCGACGGTTGAAGGCATATCGCGGGAGCGATAGCAACGCTGCCGCAGCCGCAGCCAAAGAGTTCAAGCGCCTCGTGGCCGAATGGAATGCCCGGTGTGTTGATACCGTTCTGCGGTACGTTCCACACCTTGCGGGTCAGCTTGGGCGACCAATATCGTCGGCGCCCAGGCCCGCCAGCGGTTACGTCCCCGGCTGGCCGCAATGGGCGGCCACGCTGCGACACGAGGTTGCTGAGAAGATCGACCGGATGACCGTCCTTCAGGCGCGCCTTGGGGAATAGCGTCACACCGCTCGCGTGCTTCAGCGATCGCGCCGGTCGACCCGTCCCAATACGAAAAGCACGATGACGACAAGGCCGAGGAGAAGGATGGCGACGAGGGAGAGCTCCGGTGGCACTCGGGAACCCCTTGCCCGCTCGACAAGCGGCGTACGGTAGACGAGCGAGCCGACGTTTCTCTTCTCCCCCCGGAGAGACGTCGGCTTCGTTCGTTCCCCCAAGCGATCGCGATGCATGCTGCGTGCCGGACTCGTCGCAGGCGCTGTGTGATCAACCGCCCGAAGAGCTCGCCGCGGAGTTGCGCGACGACCCGCTCTCCTACGACGCCCAGGAGGTAGGTCTGGACGAACCCGCCGAGCGCCTGAACGCAGAACAGGGCGATGAGGAAGACGATCAGCCGGTCCAGGCCGCCGGCCTCGCCGCCAGCGACCACCTCGGTCGTGATCCCGGCGATGATCAACGGAAACGCGAGGCCGGCGGCCGACGAGACGACGAGGCCCACCAGCGCGATCGCGAACGGCCGCCACTGGGGTCGGAGGTAGCCGAACAGTCGCCCCCACGGCACGCCGCCGAAGCCGCGGACCTCACGAACGACGGCACCGGCGTCCGATGGGATGCGTGCGAATTGCTGGGTCATGGCCGTGACGATGTCGCGAGGCGTCGCGACCGTCCCGGCCGCTCATACGCCATCGTCGACGAGCCTCCCTTCGTCAGCCGAACGAGCAGTCCAGGGTCACCTTGTCGAGGGCGCGTCGGAGAACTGCGAGCTCCTGATTGTCGAGGCGTTCGATGAAGAGCTCCGAGACTCGGCTCAAGTGGACGGGCACGGTCTCCCTGAGCCGTATGAGGCCGGAATCGGTGAGAGCGACGACGATGCCACGGGCATCGGCATCGGCGCTGGAACGTCGGACGAGGCCCTCGTCGACCAGCCGGTCGACACGGCGCGTCATGCCCGATCGTGAGCTGAATGCGCGGGCGGCTAGGTCGGTCATGCGCAGCTCCCCGCCGGCGAGTGCCAGCTGAGCCAGCACGTCGAAGTCGCCCAGCGTCAGACCGGTCTTGGTCACGAGATCTGTCGCGAGCTCGCGCATCAGCGAGGCGTGGGCGCGGAGGAGGGAACCCCAAGCTGCCAGGCCGCGGCGATCCGGCACGGCCTCGCCGATGAGGCGGTCCAACAGCGCGGCAGCATCGGTTTCGGAAGGTACTTGCATCTGCAACCAGATAGGCGTATGGTGTTTGCAGGCGCAAGTATATCAAACCAGCCACGAGCGAGAACCCATGATGACCCAGCCCATCACCGACATTGATAAGTCCCTCAGCCGCGAGTTCGCCTCGACCGCCGACGACGCCCGCGTCGCGCGGACCGTGGCAGCGCTCGAAGCGAATGGCATCGCCGCCCTTCGCGCCGCGGACGCCGCGGACGCGAAGGACCTCGTGATGGACCTCATTCCCGATGGCGCCCAGGTGCATCACGGTGCCTCGCAGACGCTCGATGTCTCCGGGATCACCGACGAGATCGAGAACTCGGGCCGCTACGACCCGGTCCGTCCGCAGATCTGGAGCATGGACCGCCAGACGCAGGCCGACGAGATTCGTCGCCTGTCAGCCGCACCGGACGTGATGCTCGGCAGCGTTCACGCGGTCACCGAGACTGGCGCGCTGGTGACCGCATCCAACAGCGGCAGCCAGCTCGGGCCGTACGTTTCCGGTGCCGGCCGCGTCATCCTCGTCATCGGGACCCAGAAGATCGTGTCCGATCTCGAAGAAGCGCTCCGTCGCATCGATGAGTACGCCTTCCCGCTCGAGGACGCGCGCGCCCAGGCTGCCTACGGCATCCATAGCGGCGTCAACAAGGTTCTCATCATCAACCGGGAGATCACGCCCGGACGTATCACTGTCGTCTTCGTCGACGACGTCCTCGGGTTCTAGCGCCCGAGTGGAGGAACACCCGATGGCCACCCAAGTCGTATCAGCACAACGCGACGTCATCCTCGTCGAGGACGCCCACGTCCGGCCGATGATGGGGATCGAGGTCCTTGAGCCCGTGCCCGCCCGGAACGTCCCGTACGAGCTCTCCGACCCATACATCCTCGTGCACGAGGGGACGGTGCCGGTCAATCCGGAACGGGCGAAGCTCGACACCACTCACCCACACCGCGGGTTCGACAATCTCTGGTACATCATCTCGGGCGTCGCGAGCACCGGTCACAGCACAGGGCCCGGCGGAGCGTTCGAGCGAGCCCACCTGGAGACCGGCGGGCTTCTAAAGATCCGGACCGGGCGTGGCGTATACCACGCCGAAAGCATCGGCGAGGAGGAGTTGCGCGAGGGCAAGAGCGGCGAATTCCGCAGCGTGTTGTTCTGGGTGAACCTCGCGCGCAAGGACAAGGACGTCGAGCCGACGGCCCAGATCGTGAGGCCGGGTGAGCTGCCGACCGCGACTGCCGGCGACGCGATCGTGAGGACGCTGGTCGGCTCGGGCTCACCGGTCGAGCTCGGCACGCCGGGGCTGATCCTCGACGTCGAGCTGCCGAAGGGCGGCTCATTCGGTGTGTCGGTCGCCCCCGAGTTCAATGCGTTCGTCTGGATGCTGGAGGGGGAGGCGAACGTCGGCGCAAGTGGCCAGCGCGCCCGTCGATCCCAGATCGCCGTCCTTGGCCCAGGCTCTGGCTTGACCGTCAGCGACGCCCAGCGGGGGACGCGCTTCATGCTCATGTCCGGCAAGCCGTACGGCGAGACGCCGGTCTACAACGGACCGTACGTGGACTGAGACGGTCGAACGCATGGCCGATTACGGACACCCGATCACCTTCGGGCTGAGCCTCATTCCGTCGGTCGAGCTCCTGGACGAGACGCGGCAGCTCGCGCAGGCGGCTGACGCGGCAGGCCTCGACTACCTCGCCGTCCAGGACCACGCCTACAACGTCGAGTTTCTCGATGTCTGGACCCTCATCAGCTACCTCGCCGCCGAGACCGAGCGCATCATCTTCGTCCCCGATGTCGCGGACCTGCAGCTGCGGCCTCCGGCCATGCTCGCCAAGGCGGCCGCGTCGCTGAGCGTGCTGACGGGCGGCCGGATCGTCCTCGGCGTTGGAGGGGGCGCGTCGGCCGGCGGCATCGCCGCCATGGGCGGAACTTGGCGCAGCCGGCCCGAGATGATCGCGTTCACCGATGAAGCGATGCAGATCATGCGTCGGGCACTGGCCGGTGGCCCGGTGAACTTCCGTGGCGAGCAGCACGCCGTCGACTACGAAGCCGGCCCGGTGCCGCCGCAGCCGATTCCGCTGTGGCTCGGCAGCCAGGGCCCGAAGATGCTAGCCCTCACCGGACGGCAGAGTGACGGCTGGGTCTCACCCCTCAGCACGTACACGCCGCCGTTTGCGGTGCCGGCCATGCACCGACGCATCGACGAAGCCGCCGGCGACAGCGGGCGCCAGCCGGCGGACGTTCGGCGCATCTACAACGTGGTCGGCTCGATCGGCCCGAGTCGTGGCCGGTCGGGGCTGACCGGCGACGTGGACACCTGGGTCGCCACGCTGACGGATTGGGCTGTCGACCTCGGCCTTGATACGTTCATCTTCTGGCCAACGACTGCCGCCGCGGCCCAGCTCGAGGTCTTCGCCGGCGAGGTCGTCCCGGCGGTGCGGCAGGCGGTGAGCGCACGGCGCAGCCAGACATGACGCTGGACCTGGTCATGGCAATCGACGCCGATGACCACACTCGAGGGGTGATCGGAGGGCGGAAGGTGGTCGTGTACGGCGACTTCGAGTGCCCGTACACCGCCACGACGATGCGCGACATCGGTCGCCTGCTCGACGGTGGTGCCGTCATCGAGGTCGTGTTCCGGCATTTCCCGCTCCGCAGCATCCACCCGCATGCGCAGGCATCCGCCGAGGCCGCCGAGGCCGCGGGGCGTCAGGGCCGGTTCTGGGAGATGCACGATCTGCTCTTCCGCAACCAAGCGCGGCTCGAACCGGACGACCTGCAACGCTACGCGGAGCGAATTGGCCTGGACCATGCGCGCTTCGAATCGGACCTCCTCGACTCGGCGATCGCCACTCGCGTCGAGCGGGACGTCGAGAGCGGTACCGGCAGCGGGGTCGATGGGACGCCCAGCCTGTTCATCGACGGCAATCGGTATCACGGTCCCCGCGATCCGGCCAGCCTGGGAGGAGCGCTGAGATGACCTGATCGAGGCGGCACCCCGAGACGGGCAGTGGAGGTTGCCGCAATTCGGGGACACCTGGCGGGACGCAGGAGCCCTTATTGGAGCCCTTATCGATCCTGTCTCATGCGTCTCATGTTTCGCTTAGTGCTACTCCGTGACCGCGGCTGAGACACATGAGACGAATTGCCAGGAATCCGGTATGCGGTACCACTCCCACCCTCGTCAGCCCGATCTGAGCTCAGGTCGGGCCTCCTGATGCTCTCTCGTCCGCCACCACGAGGCCCACGCCAATACGCCGTCTGTCCGGGGAGAAGGTGGCTCGAGCTGATTGCGACAGCGGCGGCTAGCTCCGTGTCGGCGTCATCTGGCGGCGCCTCGCGCTGGAGGCAGCAGCGGCAGGTTCGCGATCGAAAGATCGCGGTGTGGGATGTGCGTACGTGATCGAGACGACCTGTGGCGAGGTTCAACCAGTACATCGCGGACACCACGAGGCATACAAAGCCGCCGGGACGAGAGCTCTGGAACTGTTCGTGAGGCTTACGGCGAACCGACGCGGACATCGCGGCTGCAAACAGACCCGTACTGGCCTCGTATCGCGCTCGCCACACGCTGTCAAGGACGCCGTAGTCTCAATGGCTACAAGATCCACGAACCGACTTGCCCGCATCACTCAGTCGGTCCTGGTGACCACCGAGGGTCGATCACGAGAGATGGCAGGCCTCAGACCGACTTCTTCGACCGCGCCGCGAAAGCGATAACCGCTGCACCCAGAGAACGACACACGCTCGACGAGCAGACACGTCGTCGCCGAACTATGGCGTGTACTGAAACGTTCTCAAAGTAACCGTGACTTAAGGTCGCGACCGTGGGTCGCTTCGGAACGCAGGCATCGGCACGTCAGCATCGGTGGTGAGCGCGATCTGAGTTCAGTCTCGCCGCGTGTTGGCGCGAACGCGATCTGCAAGCCTCGATCTTCATGACAGGGCTCGATGACGCGGACCTTGCCGCGGCTCGTCAACTGGCAGCCAGCGCACGGACTCACCGGGACAAGACACGGAGTGGCCGTTTGAGCTGCGGCTGTTGCTGCACTAATTAACATTATTGTTATCAGTATTCGTCAGCATGGCGGCGGGTCATAGTTGTTGTTCGGCTCAGGCGCGTGATTGCAACACTTCCACCGCGCATCGGCGTTCCCTTGCGTGAACCCCCGAGGTGAGTTTCATGCGATTGACCGGCTTGGCCGTTACCCTCCTCCTCGCGGGATGCGCCGTCCCGGCCCCTCCGTCATCTGCGCCGGCATCGGCCGCCGTGTCAGCGTCCCCCGCGTCAACTCCCGGGATATCTAAGGACGACGCCGTGGACGTCGCGCGCGCTGCGCTGCGGGAGGCGGGTGAGGACTGGGACGTCGTCAGCGCCGGATCCGGACCCCTCGAGCAGGTCATGCCGGATTGGCGAGTTCACGAGTGGGGGCGCGAGCTCGGCGCAGACTTGCTGGTGTGGCGAGTGGTCATGGTTTCCGACGAGCTTTCTGGGGAGGCCCTGATCGAAGTCATCGATCGGTCAACGTACGGCTCTGTTATCGGCATCGCGAACTGAGGCCGCCGCAGTTGTGCAGGTCCGGCTTAGACAATCCAGACGCGAGGCTGGAGCCAGCGCCGGGCCGCACGGATCGCTATCACGGCGACCCGTCGTGCTCTCCATTCTTGGCGAGCTGCTGAAGTTGCCATTCATACACGCCGGGCAGCCACTCCTTGCCGAACGTGGCCGATGGGCCGATGCGTGGGTCATCGGGAGCCTGGCCGTCGCGCAAGGCTTGCACGTACGCGCGGTCAAGTTCGATCCGCGCGCGTAGCTGCTCAACTCCGCCGACGGATCCGTGGCCGGGGATGACGACATCGACGTCGTCCGCCACGTCCTCGAGCAGTCGCAGCCCAGCGAGGTAGTCCTCAATCGGATTCGCCGCGTCCAGGTCGGGGAACGGAATCAGGATGTCAGAAAGCATGTCGCCGGCGGCAAGAACGCCGCGATCCTCGATCAACAGCGCCGCATGGCCCTGGGCATGCGCCGGGTGCTCAATGAGCCGGACATGGGGGCCGTCCCACGGAATCCGCGCAGTTTCGGCAGGCAGTCCGGTGATCAGGCCGAACAGGTCCAGCGGTATCTCATCGGCGATTTCCGGTGGTAACCCCTCGGTGACGCGGGCCTTCCAGTCCGCGTTCGACAGCAGATCTCGCATAGAAGCTGCGCAGCGGGCGGTACCGTACCGGGGCGCTTCGCCGAGCTCGGCGTGCCAGAGCACGTGATCCCAATCAGGATGCGTCGAAAAGCCTGCCACGACGGGCAGGCCCAGCTCGCGAAGGTCGTTCGCGAGGCAGGCCATTTCGGAGCCTTGGATGCCGGGGTCGATGAGCAGCACGCCGGCCCGGCCCTGCACGACAACGGTGTTGTTCTGGAGTAGCTCGCTTTGGTGAACCAGCACACCATCCGCGACCTGCCTCAGCATGGGCTCCTCCCGCTTGTGGTTTGCAATCGCTGATGGAGACGGTAGTGGCTAGCGGTAGTCGCCCGACGACGTAGGCCTAGCCGTCAAGCGGCACACTCATCGAAAGGTCACGCTGCGCGGCCGGGCGGCGACGGACCAGCAGTCCTCCGCAGGAACGGTTGGCGGCGACGCGTATGACCGGCGGACGCCGCAGGACTCCTCGTGGCTGGCGGGATGCCCCCGATCGCGCGGGCCTGATCCACGACGGATCGGGTCCTCTCGTTCGCGTCGACGGCGGGCGGGGAGATCTCTGCAGCTCCGAAACCTCGCGTCGGGGTGCCCGAGCGCGTATGCTCGATGGCAGGCCGCGATTGGTCACGGAGGGCTGGGTGGCGACCATCGTCAGCGTCCACTCCTTTCGGGGTGGGACGGGGAAGTCGAATACCACGGCGAATCTGTCTGCGATCGTCGCCGCTCGCGGCCTCCGGGTCGGGGTGATCGACGCTGACATCCAGTCGCCGGGCATCCACGTTCTCTTCGGTCTGGCCGGCGAGACGGGTCATGCGTCGCTCAACGACTTCCTCTGGCATGACCGGCCGATCCAGGACGTCGCCCTCGACGTCACCGATCGCGTCGGCGGGGTGGACGGGGGCAGGCTGTTCCTCATCCCCTCGAGCATGGAGCCCGGCGAGATCACGCGGGTCCTGCGCGAGGGCTACGACGCGCAGCGCCTGACCACCGGGCTGCGCGAGCTCGTCGAGCAGCTGTCGCTCGACGTCCTGTTCATCGATACCCACCCCGGCCTCAATGAGGAGACCCTCCTCTCGTTGGTCATCTCCGACGTCCTCCTGATCGTCATGCGTCCAGATCGCCAGGACTTCGAGGGCACCGGGATCACGGCGCGGGTGGCCACGGAGCTCGAGGTTCCCCAGATCTTCATCGTCGTCAACAAGACGCCGACCGACTTCGACTTCGCGTCGGTCGCCGACCTCGTCCGCGCCACCTACGACTGCGAAGTCGCCGCAGTGCTGCCACATTCGGACGACCTGATGCGGCTCGGAAGCGAGGGAGTCTTCGCGCTCGGCAATCCCGACCACGAGCTCACCGCTCTGTACCGAACGCTTGCGCGCCGGGTCATCCCCGGGCCGCAGTGACCGAGATCCCCTCCGAGCTCAGCACCGCGCGGGCCAAGGTCACCGAGCTGGAGGCCGAGGTCCGGCAGCGCAATGCCGAGCTCGCCATCGTCAACGAGGTGGCCGAGGCACTGGCCAGGCAGCTTGACTTCGACTCGATCATGGCGGCGGTCGGCGAGCGGGCCGCGCAGGCTCTCGACGCAGCCGGGCTGTCGATCGCGATGCGCGATCCAGAGACGGACCAGGTCAGGTTCCTGTACTGGCTCGACGAGGGCGTGCAGAAGCCTGAGCTCCAGGGGGTCGTCCTCGACGACGTCCTGACCGCGCGGATCATCGATTCCGGACGGCCGATCCGGGTCGGGAGCGCTGCGGAGGCAGCCGACATCGGTGCCCCGTTCAAGGTCGAGGGGACCGAGTCGTACCTGGGCGTCCCGATCCGGACCGGCCACCAGACCATCGGCGTCATCGCGATCGGGACCAGCGAGCAGCACGCGTACGACACCGACGACGAGCGATTCCTGTCGACACTGGCGACGAACATGGGCGTGGCCCTCGACAATGCGCGGCTGCTCACCGAGCAGGCGCTCGCGAGCGCCGAGATCCGTCGCCAGAAGCAGTACTTCGAGACGCTCGTCGAGATCAGCCCCGTGGCGGTCATGACGATGGATCGCGGGGAGATCGTGTCCGGCTGGAATCCCGCCGCCACTCGGCTGCTGGGGTACAAGCCCGCCGAGGCGGTCGGCCGGCACATCGACGATCTGGTCTTCCGTCCCGAGGATCGTGACGAGGGTCGGGAGACGACGCGGCTGGCCGAGGAGTTCGGGCGAGCTCAGCTCATCGCGCAGCGGCGCCGCAAGGACGGCGAGCTGGTCGACGTCGAGATCTTCCTGGTCCCGCTCATCGTCGACGGCGTGCACACCGGCTACCAGGCCATCTACCACGACATCACCGAGCTTCAGGCGGCGCGCCGCGTCGCCGATGCCGCGAACGAGGCGAAGAGCACATTCCTGGCCTCGGTGAGCCACGAGATCCGGACCCCGATGAATGCGATCATCGGGATGAGCAGCCTCCTGCTCGAGACCGAGATGGACGCCGAGCAGCGCGACTTCACCGAGACGATCCAGGCGTCGGGCGAAGCACTCCTGGCGATCATCAACGACATCCTCGACTTCTCGAAGATCGAGGCGGGCCGGATCGAGCTCGAGACGATCCCGTTCGCTCTGGGTCCATGCATCGAGGCGGCGATCGACGTCGTCACGCCATCCGCGGCCGCCAAGCAGCTCGAGCTGGCCTACGCGATCGATCGGAACCTGCCCGTCGCCCTCGTCGGCGACCCGGGCCGGCTGCGCCAGATCGTCCTCAATCTCCTCTCGAACGCGATCAGGTTCACGGAGTCGGGCGAGGTCAGCGTGTCCGTCACCGGCCGGCGGTTGGGAGCCGCACGCGGCGATGCCGCGGAGGCGGCACGGTGGGAGATCGCCGTCGCCGTCGCCGACACGGGCATGGGGATCCCGCCGGATCGGATGGATCGCCTCTTCCAGTCGTTCAGCCAGGCCGATGCCTCGATCTCGCGGCGCTATGGCGGGACGGGGCTGGGCCTGGCGATCAGCAAGCGGTTGGCCGAGCTGCAGGGCGGCTCGATCACGGCGGAGAGCAGCGGCGTTCCGGGCGACGGAAGCCGCTTCGTCGTGAAGATCGTCGCCCCGGAGGCACCCGCCGGTGACGCTGCCGCCGTGACGCCGCGTCCCCGTGTGGAGACCGGCACGTCCGGTTCGGTCGCATCGACCGTCCCGCTGGCAGAACGCCACCCCCTGCGGATCCTCCTGGCCGAGGACAACGCGATGAACCGGAAGCTCGCCGTGCGGCTCCTCGAGCGGATGGGGTACGCCCCGGAGGTGGCCGGAGACGGGCTGGAGACGATCGCCGCGCTGGAGGCAGAGACCTTCGACCTGGTGCTCATGGACGTCCAGATGCCGGAGCTCGACGGGCTCGAGGCCACGCGCCGGATCCGTCAGCGCTGGCCCGGCGCGGCGGGGCCACGAATCGTTGCGATGACGGCCACCGCGATGGCCGGCGACCGCGAGCTGTGCCTGGCGGCCGGCATGGACGACTACATCAGCAAGCCGATCCGCGTCGCGGAGCTCACCGCTGCCCTGGAAGCCACGGTAGCGCGGCGTGCGCAGGATGGTGCCGATGCCTGAGACGATCGACCAGGTGGCGGTGGCGAGGCTGCTCGCGATGGTCGGGAATGATCCCGATTTCGTCGACGAGCTCGTCGACGATTACCTGGCGGAGGCTCCCCAGCTGGCGGCGGCGGTCCGTGCCGCGTTGGACGCCGGCGACGCCGATGGGATCGTCCTGCCCGCCCACACGCTCAAGGGGACCTCCGCCAACCTCGGCGGCGTGCGCGTCGCCGGCATCGCCCAGCGGATCGAGGAGCGTGGACGGGCAGGGGACCTCGAGGGGGTGGATGCGATGCTCGCGGACCTCGAGGTCGCGCTCATCGAGCTGACGGCCGCGTTCGAGCGGGCGCGAGCTGTCCGGTGGGCGAGCGCTTGACTTCGCCCGGAGCGGAATCCGGGCGTGTCCTCGTCGTCGAGGACGGGGCGGTCAACCGCAAGGCGCTCACGCGCGCCCTCGAGGTCCGCGGCCACCAGGTGCACGCGGTGCTCGACGGCGTCGAGGCGATGGAGGTGCTGCGACAGCGCCCATTCGACCTCGTCCTGCTCGACATCCGGATGCCGCGCAAGGACGGCTTCGAGACCCTGGCCGAGATCAAGGCCGATCCTCTCCTTCGAGAGCTCCCGGTGATCGTGATCTCCGGGGTCGAGGACACGCCGAGCATCGTTCGCTGCATCGAGATGGGCGCGCTCGACCACCTTCCGAAGCCGTTCGAGCCGGCCCTCCTCGACGCCCGCATCGCCGCCGCACTGTCGGCCAAGCGGCTCCGCGACTTGGAGCTCGAATACCTCGACCAGGTCGGGCGCGTCACGAAGGCGGCCGAGACGCTCGAGGCCGATGCGTTCGACGCCGAGAGCCTCGAGCCCGTGACCGAACGCACCGACGCGCTCGGCGTCCTGGCCCGAACGTTCGTCAGGATGGCGGGCGAGGTTCGGGCTCGAGAAGAGGCGCTCCGCCGTGAGGTCCGCGAGCTGACGATCGAGATCGACCAGGCGCGCCAGGCCCGTAAGGTCGCCGAGATCACCGACAGTGACTACTTCCGCTCGCTCCGGGGGCGGGCAGCAGAGCTTCGGCAGGCAGCCCATGGGGGAACCGGCGTCACGCCGGAACCAGGTTCATCGCGGGAGACCACTTCCGATCCTCACGCCGACTGAGGGACGACAGCATTGGCATCGGATGAGTCTGCGTTGTTCTCCCGCGAGGAGCTGGTGGGCGGCCCATCGGCGCGGCGTTCGACCCTGCTCCTGTTCGCGATCGAGAATCGGACGGCACACCTGCTGGTCCGAGAACCTCAGGCGGTCCCGATCGTCCTCAGCGAGCGCGCGGCCACCGAGCGCGAACGAGCGTTCCTCGATGCGCTGGCCCAGGGGCGTGACCTGCCCGTCCACCCCACCATCCAGGATCTCGAGCGGTACGCCCCGGAGTGGGCCGATCTGGTGCCGGAGGATCCGGGCACGCGGGCCGGGGTCGCGCACCTGCTGGGCACGAAGTACGCCTTCACCGATCACGCCGTGCCGCGGCTGCGATCTGCCCTGGGCTTCGACGTGGAGGCAGTCGAGCAGGCATACCAACGCCTGTACGGAACCCCGCTGCCGACGATCTATGCGCCGCGCGCGCGACCTGCCGACCGGCTGCGCTGGGCTGCGTCCAGGCTGGCCGGCCAGCTCGACGCCCTGCCGACCTTCTGGCTTGCGTTCGTCATCACGTTGATCATCGGTGCCGTCAACCTGGCCCTGCCGATCGCCGTGGCCGGCGTCGGCGCCCTGCCGGGAATCGCCCTGATCGTCGTGCTCGGGATCATCAACGTCGTGACGGTCGCCGCGATGGTCGAGGTCGTCACCCGCAGCGGGAGCATCCGCTACGGCAACGCCTTCATCGGCACGGTCGTGGCGGACTATCTCGGCGGCGCCAGCTCGGCGATTCTCACGCTGGTGCTGACCGCGTTCTCGTTCGGCATCCTGCTGATCTTCTACATCGGGATCTCGACGACCCTGGCCGATGCGACGGCGCTGCCCGCCACCGCCTGGATGGTCGTGCTGTTCCTGGTCGGGCTCTACTTCCTGACGCGCGGCTCGCTGAACGCGACCGTCGCCTCGACGATCGTCATCACCACGATCAACGTCGGGCTGCTGCTGGCCCTCTCGGCGTTCGCCTTCTCCCAGCTTCAGGTCGAGAACCTCACGTACGTCAACCTGCCGTGGAGCCCCGGCGGCTCGTTCGACCCGCTCCTGCTGGGGGCGCTCGTCGGGGTCGTCCTCGACATCTATGCGGCGCACATCCTGGTCGCCATCTTCGGCAAGATGCTGCACGAGCGCGAACCCAGCGGGCGGTCCGTCGTCCGAGGCCACGCGGCCGGCATCGGTTTCGCGATGGTGCTCAATGTCGTCTGGGTGCTGGCCGTCAGCGGCGCCATCGCGCCCGAGGTGCTTGCCGAGCAGACGAGCACGGTCCTGGTGCCCCTGGCTGCCGAGCTCGGCCCGCACGTTCGCGTGCTGGGGGCGATCTTCGTCATCCTCAGCATGGGGCTGGGCCTCATCCAGTTCTCGCTGGCGCTCTTCAGCCTGGCCCGCGAGCGCATCGGTGAGCGCTTCTCGTGGGGAGGGTCGCGTGGCCGGTTCGCGCTCTCGCTGATGCCGGTGATCGGTGTGCTGCTAGTCGCCGAGTGGATGGTGCTCACCGGCACGGGATCGTTTGCCGGGCTCCTCGGCTTCCTGGGCGTGATGGTCCACTCGCTGATGAGCGGAATCTTCCCGATGCTGCTGTTGGTGGCCAGCCGGCGGAAGGGCGAGCTGGTACCGGGCTTCAGCTACCGCGCCCTCGGCCATCCGCTGGTGGTTGGAGGCGTCTACCTGCTGTTCCTCTCGAACCTCTTCCTCCACGGCCTGGTGATCTGGGACCACGCGGTGCTGCGCATCGGGGGCGTGGCGATCGGCCTCGTGATGCTGGTGGTGACAGTCGGGATGATCCGACGCGGTGCCTTCGCGCCGCGAGTCGTGGTCGAGCTGCGGGAGGATCAGCGTCGCGGCGAACGATCACGCGTCACGATCACCGCCGGTGGCGAGCCGGCAGCTGGCGAGGTTCGGCTGACCGACGCCGAGGGCGAGCGACTGCTTCAGGGGTCGACCGGCGAGCTGCCGGAGCTCGGAACGCTGCGGTCGGTCGGGGTGTCGTTTCCGGCCGGACGAGCCAGGGAGCTGAAGGTCTGGGCGCACACGATCTCGCCCGACGGAATCTCCGAACGCCTGCCGGTGACCGTGACCGTTCACGATGGCGACGAGCGCCGCGACGTCGACCTGGGCCGGTCGGGCGGGCAGATGGTGCTGCGCCTCAAGCATGAGGCGTGTCGGCTGGAGTTCGCGCTCGCGGCCCCATCCGAGGCGAGCGTGAAGGCTCCTCAGCTGGATGGGACGATCGCGTAGTGGGCCGTGCCAACACCCCTGAAATGCTCGACCGCTCCCGCCCGGCGGGCGTATCGGCCGATGACTGACCGAATTCCCACCCCACGGGAGGGATGGCGACCCGTGTCGGCTGGTTCGACGTCCAGGCCTCCCGCTGCACGGGATTCCGGCTAGTGAGTGTCCGTTACTCCCGCCACACGGGAATCGCCTGGTGAGCGCAAGAGAGTCGGAGCCTGGCGGCCCCGGCTCTCCTTGGGTTGCTCCGAAGTTCGGCTAGTCGATGATGATCGGGAGTGCCTCACGCTCATTCGGCGCTACGCCACACTTGACCTTGCTCGCTCGGCGGACAATCGCCCGACCGACCTTCGTCCGCCTCATGCGATCCGCTCCGCCGCGGGCACGATGTTCTGGTTGAGGTGGAAGACGTTGTCGGGGTCCCACCGGCCCTTCAGCTCGGACAGCCGGCGGAGCTTGGCGTCGCCGTAGGCGCGCAGGACGCCGGCCTCGTCATCGTCAGCCAGCACGTTGACGTAGACCCCGCTGGCGAACGGCTCCATCGCGTCGCCGAAGGCGCGGGCAGATTCCATCCGCTCGGCGTCCTCGGCGGGATCGGTCCAGCCGTGGCCGCCGAAGAACTCGACCAGGGTGTCGCGGTGGCTGAATGCGGAGTCCTCGGCCGACACGTCGCCGATTGCGCCGCCGTAGGCCTGAAAGCCGCCCCCGGCGACCCGTGACCAGTCGACACCGTTCGTCGCTCGTGACGCCGCGCGAGATGAAGGCCTCGATGGCCGCATCGGTCAGCTCGCGCAGGTAGTGGCCGTTGGCGTAGCGGCGCTTGCCGTGATGGTGGTTTGCGTCGCCGATGCTCTGGAGCTCGAGGTAGCTCATCTCCGCCACGCTCTCGTCTGCCGCCTGACCGATGCCGCGCATCGTCGACAGGTAGGCGCGGCCCTCTTCGGGATCGCCGACCCAGACATGGCCGATGGAGACCACCGGTCGTCCGTTCACGGTGATCGCGTCCGCGGTGAGCGTGGCTGCGCGGGGAGCGTCGGGGAGCAGGTCGCGCCAGCGACGCATCGGCTCGAGAGCTTCGTCAGCGGGGAAGGTGAGCTCGACGACGGTGGCGCGGCCGGCGACCGGGTGCAGGCGGAACGTGAACTCGGTCACGACCCCGAAGTTGCCGCCGCCGCCGCGCAGGCCCCAGTGCAGGTCAGGATTCTCGTCCGCGGTGGCTCTGACGACCTCGCCGTCGGCCGTGACGAGCGTGTACGCCTCGACGTTGTCGCAGGCGAGGCCCGCCTGGCGCGCGAGCCATCCCATGCCGCCGCCGAGCGTCAGGCCGCCGACGCCGGTGTGCGAGACGTTGCCGGCGGTCGTCGCCAGCCCGTGCGCCTGCGAGGCGCGATCGAGGAACCGCAGCAGCGCGCCGCCCTGGACCCGGGCGCGACGTGCATCGGGATCGACCGTCACCGCCGACATCGGCGTCAGGTCGATCATCAGCCCGCCGTCCGGCACCGAGTGGCCGACGACGCTGTGCCCGCCGCACTTCACGCCGACCTCGAGCCCCGCCGCGCGGGCGTGGCGGATGGCGGCCGAGACGTCCGCGGCGCTCTCGCAGCGGGCAACGAGCGCCGGCCGGTGGTCGACCATCGCGTTCCAGACCTCGCGATGCGCGTCGTAGTCGTCGTCGTCCGGGCCGATGAGCGTGCCGCCGAACCCGGGAATCTCCTGTCGCATGCGGTCCCTCGCTGCGGGTGGCTTGTCGATGCCAATAGGATGGCCGTCTCGCCCGAAACTCATCGAGGAGGACGTCGCTGCGTGGCCGACCGGTATGACGCGATCGTCGTCGGCCTCGGCGGGATGGGGTCCGCATCGGCCTATCACCTGGCCAGACGTGGTCGACGCGTTCTGGGCTTGGAGCAGTTCGACCTCCTCCACGAGCTCGGCTCGTCGCACGGGCTGACCAGGATCATCCGGCTGGCCTACCACGAGCATCCGTCGTACGTGCCGCTCCTGCGGCGGGCCTACGAGCTCTGGCACGACCTCGAGGCCGATGCCGGCGAGCGGCTGCTCGTCACCACCGGCTCGCTCGAGGGCGGCCCGGAGGATGGGACCACGTTCCGCGGGGCGCTCGAGGCGGCCGAGCTCCACGACATCGAGCACGAGGTGCTCGACGCGGCCGACATGCGGCGGCGATACCCCGCGTACGCCGGCTTCGACGCGTCCACGCGGGTCGTGCTTCCAGCCCGACGGCGGCTTCCTCCTCGCCGAGCGGACGATCCTCGCCCACGTCAACGGCGCGCTCGCCGCCGGCGCCGAGCTGCGCTTCCGCGAGCCGGTGCTGCGCTGGAACGCGGTGGGGGACGGCGTGCGGGTCGAGACCGAGCGCGGGTCCTACGACGCCGATCGGCTCGTGATCACCGCGGGCGCATGGGCGCGGACGCTCGTACCCGCGCTGGATCGGCTGGCCGTGCCGGAGCGCCAGGTCCTCGCCTGGCTGCAACCGACCAGGATCGAGCTGTTCGGGGCGGATCGGTTCCCTGTCTTCCTCATCGACGTCGAGGATGGCAGCTACTACGGCTTCCCGATCCACGACGTCCCCGGCTTCAAGTTCGGCCGCTACCACCATCTCGGGGAGCCGATGGACCCGTCGGACACCGACCGATCGGTGCGGCCGGACGACGAGGCGGTGCTGCGCGCGTTCGCCGAGCGCTACTTCCCCGACGGCGCCGGCCCGACGGTGATGCTCAAGGGCTGCATCTTCACGAACTCGCCGGACGAGCACTTCCTGCTCGACACGCTGCCCGACGCGCCGCAGGTGTCGCTGTTCGCCGGCGAGTCGGGGCACGGGTACAAGTTCGCGTCGGTCGTCGGGGAGATCCTCGCGGACCTTGCGACCGACGGAAGCACGCGCCACGACATCGGTCTGTTCCGGCAGGACCGATTCGACTGAACGCGGCCCGGCGCTGATGCATTCCGGGCAGCAGCGATCGCCAGCTGTGCAAGAGACCAACACAGTAGCCGGATGGCGGTTACCAACCGCTTACCGCCCGCTTACCGGAGCGCCCCAGGGAGTGCCATTCGTACGGGGTCGGGTCCGGTGTTGAACAAGATGTGGACAACTTGGTGGACATTCCCCTACCGCCATGCAGCCCGACGCGCCTACGATCCGGCCCGGTCCTGCATCCTCAACCGAGGCGCAGTGCCACCGTCATCATCCAATCCCACCCCACAGCACAACGGAGGGTGCCATCGCATGACCCAGCGGTCGTTGGCGTCTGGAGCCGCCGTCCCGCGCTCCGGAGCAGGGGAGTTGCCCACTCCTGACATCGTCGCCTTCATCCGCTACTGCCACGCCCGTCGCGGCGCGTCCTGGCCGGAGCTCTACGACGAGATGTGCGCAGTCGCCGCCCGTCGCGAGTTCAACGGCTGGGACCACGCGCAGCTTGCAGCCCGCGGAGTGACCTTCACGTTGCTCGAGATGCCCCGCCTGGCCGGCTGGGCGCGCGCCGTCCTCGCCGGCATGGCAGAGCAGCGCGAGACGGACGATCATCGCGGACCGACGACACCACGCCTCGAGGCGCAGGCCGCGGTAGCCTGAGGCTCCGCCCCTGCGGGCATATCGATCCAACTCCCCGGAAAGCCCCGGCCCGAGCTCGGCGGGTCGGGGCTTCTTCGTGCTCAGTACGTGTGGCGGCGGGCCATCTCGCGCTCGATCATGCGCTCCATGACCATGTACTTCTCGATGCGCCGGCGCAGCTCGTTGGCCTCGGGGGTGTAGAGGTGGACGTACTGCTGGAGCTCGAGGCTGAGCTTGCGGCTGAACATGCGCGCGTGGTCGAGGTTGCGACGGAGGAGGACCTGGTCCATGCGCCGCAGGTGCTCCTCGTTGAGGAGATCCTCGTCGCGGAGCAGCTCGCGATCGGCGTCGAGCTGCGTGCGCTGGAGCTGGACCGGGGTGATGAGCTCGTCGTCGGCCATCGGCGAGGCCAAGTCTAGCCCGATGCCGGAACGGCCAGCCCGACCAGCCGCTCGACGAGGCCGGTGATCTCGTCGATCGAGAACGGCTTGGACAGGACGTGCACGTTGCCGATGCTCTCGAGCTCGCCGGCACGCTCGCGAAGGGCGGTCACGTCCGCCGAGCACACGATGATCGGCACGCCCGCCAGGCGCTCGTCGGCGCGCGCGAGGGTGACGATCTCCCAGCCCGATGCGCCGCCCAGCAGCAGGTCCACGACGATGAGGTCCGGGTCCGACGCCGCCAACACGCCGATTTCCGTCTGCTGGCCGTTGAAGAGGCTGACGTCGTAGCCGGCGTCCTCGTCGAGGATGGCGGACATGAGCTCGAGGAAGTCGGCGTTGTCGTTCACGACGCTGATGCGCGGTCGCTGCTCGGGCATCTGACGCTCCTGGGATGGGAGCCGAGTATAGGCACGGCGCTATCCTTTCGCCGGGTCCCCGTAGCTCAGTGGACCAGAGCAGCCGCCTTCTAAGCGGCCGGTCGCAGGTTCGAATCCTGCCGGGGACGCCATCACGGCGGCGACGGCACCGGGTCGCCCACGTCATGGCTCCCAACGCCGATCCAGCGCGACCGTGCCGCGAGGATGAGCGGGATCGCGACGATCGTGAAGCCGACGGCGCTGAACACGTACAGGCCCGCGACGTCGGTGAGCGGAAACACGAGCGATGAGGCGAGGTTCCCGGCGCCGTGCATGATCGCGGCGAGCCAGGCGCTTCGGGTGCCGAGCCACAGCCAGGTCAGCAGGAACGAGAACGTGACGACCCACAGCGCGAAGGCCCAGAACGGATTTCCGTAGAACGGCATGCCGGGGATGAAGTAGAGCGGGCTGTGCCACAGCGTCCACACGGCGGCCACGACCAGGGTCGCGACGAGCGGTGAGAGCCGGTTCAGCAGGCCGGGCAGCAGGAATCCGCGCCAGCCGATCTCCTCGCCGATGACCAGGAAGAACAGCACGAAGAGGATCGGTTCGACCGTGCCAGGCACTGGCAGCGCCGCGTTGCCCGCCACGACGTAGATGACGTGGCCGATGGCGGTCCCCGCGATCGGGAGGGCCAGCGCGGCAACGTACCAGCCGGGATGGACCCGCCAGCGGGTCGTCACCGCCCACAGCTCCCCAACGCCGGCTCGTCCGCTCCGGATGCGCGCGACCGTGAAGGCAGCCGCCGCCGGTCCGAACAACGCGATCAGGCCGAAGATGAGCGAGACGTCGAGGAGGAGTGCGAGCGCGATCGAGAACGCATACGCCAGCACGACGTACGTGGTCAGCGGGTACCGCCGGATCAGGCCGGCCGTCGTCGAGATCATGTTCGACCACCCGCGAGACGCGGTGGCGATGGAGACGTGCCCGTGGCGCCAGTATTTCACCCGTGTCCAGCAATCAGTTGGCGAGCGCCTCGAGGGCGGTGACGGCAACGCCAAGGCCATCTTCACCGGCCAGCTCGGTCGCCAGGCGCTGCGCCCGCTCCCTCATGGACCGATCCGCCGCGGCGGCGAGGGCCGCATCGGCCAGGCGCTCGGCGCGCAGCCCGCGGACCGGCTGGGGCCGAGGAGCGACGCCCAGGCGCTCGAGCCGATCGGCCCAGTACGGCTGGTCGCCGACGTGCGGGATGACGAGCGACGGTACCCCGGCGGCACATGCCGCGTGCGTCGTCCCCGAACCGCCGTGGTGGACGACGAGCGCGGCCCGTGGGAAGAGTGCGCGGTGGTCGACGGCCCCGATGCGCAGGAGGCCGGGCGAGACGACGTCCGCGGCAACGCCTCCCTGGACGACCACCCGGCGCCCGCTCTCGAGGATCGCGCGCACCGCGTCGTCGACGGCGGCCTCGCTGGCGCCGGCCATCGAGCCGAAGGCGATCACGATCGGGGCCGATCCCTCGGCGAGGAACGCCTCGACCTCGGGCGACAGCGGCGGGACCGGCGCGTCGTCGAGCCAGCTGCCGGTGAGGCGGACGCCGTCCGGCAGGTCGGGCGGCACGCGGATGATCGCCGGTGAGCAGGCGAGGAGATGGAGGCGCGGCGAGCGCGCCCGGAACAGCGGCAGCCCGCGCTGTGCGCTCCCGGCCCGCGACAGGATCGCGTCGACCGGACGGGCCGTCCGGGCCAGAAGCCGATCGAGCATCCACCACGCGAAGCGATTGAACGGCCCGAGCGGCGGCAGGCCGGGCGGCGGGGCGCTGCGCGTCGGCAGAAGGACCGGGTCGAAGACGGCGGTCGCGAACGGCAGGGCGGCATCGAGCACCGCGGCGTGGGCGAGGACGTGGATGCCGTGGACGACGACGAGGTCGTGCCCGGGGAGCAGCGCGCGGAGGCGGCGGTAGTGGTCCTCGCCGTCAGCGAGGTGGAAGTCACGGAGCACGGCGACCTGGTCGAGCGGCGGCCGGCCGGCGGCTTCGGCGGCGACCGCCGCGATCCGGCCGGGATCGGCATGCGGTCCGGCCACCTCGACCCGCACGCCCGGCAGCGAGAGCGCGGCACGGTGCAGCGGCCAGCTGATGGCGGTCACCTCGTGCCCGCGCCCGACGAGCCGGCGCGCAAGGAGGACGAACGGCGCCACGTCGCCGGTCGTGCCGACCGTGGCAAGCGCGATCCGCATGTCAGAAGGCGGCGAAGCTGCGCGGGGCCATCCGCGGGCCGTATCGCGGCGCGGTGATCCCCCCGACCTCCAGCAGGCGCTGCACCCGCCCGCGCTGGCCGCGGTACGGCTCGAGCAGCTCGAGCATGCGCGCGTCGTCGGCGCGCGGCTCGCCGGCCAGGGCCCACGCCACGATGTTCGGCACGTGGTAATCGCCGACGCTCACCGCATCGGGATCGCCGAAGGCGCAGCGCACGACCTCCGCGGCCGTCCAGGCACCGATGCCGGTCAGCGATCGCAGCCGGGTCGTCGCTTCGTCCGCCGACGTCGCGGCATCCAGCCAGCCGGCGCGGGCGGCGGCGCGGCGGATGACGTCGGCGCGACGTCGCTCGACGCCAAGCGGGTGGAGGGCGTGGTAGGGGAGCGATGCCAGCGTCGCCGGTGGCGGTGGCAGGAGCAGGTCACCCGGGCCTGGCGCCACCTCGCCATGGCGACGCAGGAGCGCGGCGTAGGCACGGAAGGCCTCGGTGCCGGTGACCTTCTGCTCGAGGATCGACGGCACGAGCGCGTGGAAGACCCGCCGGCTCTGAGGCAGTCGGAGCCCGGCATGAGCTCGCTCGATGCGGCGCAGCACCGGGTGGACCGCGACGAATGCCTCCGGCCGATCCGCCTCACCGACGAGCAGGCCGGCGTGGTCGAGGGCGTGGGTGCTGCCCGCGCCCCAGGCCGTGGCGGCGAGGTGCGTTGGAGCCGTCAGTCGCAGCCGGAGCGTTGCCGGTCCGGCCGGCGTGCGGAAGGCGAGCCACGCCTCGTGACGCGCGAGCCGGATCGTGCGGTCGCCACGGCCGTGGGCCAGCGGTCCGAGCGTGGTCGCCAGGTCGAGCGGGCCACGCAGGTCGAGCCCGCGCTCGATCACCGACGCATCGAGAGGAGCAGCGGGGTCGCGCCGGCCTGCGTGGCCTCGAATTCGGCGCGGCTGCGCATGCCCCGATAGCCCTCGGACACCGCGATCTGGGCGCATGCCGCGCCGAGCGAGCCGCCCGGCCCGGGCAGGAGGACGACGTCCGGCGCGTAGTCGCGAAGGGCGACGCGGAGGCTGGTGGCGAAGTCGTAGGTCGCGGCGCCCTGGCCGCGCAAGGACTCCTCGGCGAGCGCTGCCGGGTCGGTCGACCACGGCGTGAACCGGGTGCCGCGCCCATCGATGAGCGTCACGTTCGGCCGGTCCCAGCGCAGGTCGGCGAGCCGCGTTGCCGCCTCGTCGGCGGCGGCGGCGCGGAGGGGCGTGTGCCACGCGTCCGCGCTGGCCAGGCGCAGCGGGTAGCCACGCTCGGCGACCTGCACCGGTGGGAGCCTGTCGGCGAGCGAGTCGATGCCGTCCGAGGTTCCGGCGACGACCGCGAACGCGCCGAGGTCGATCGCCAGCGCCGCGCCCCCATTGGCCGCGCCGAGTGCGTCACGGAGGCCGTCGATCCGGTCTGCGGCCGGCTGCCAGGCCTCGTCGGTGAGGGGGTAGATGAGCTCGGCAGGCGGCGTATTCCCGGCCAGCGGCGCTTCGGCGGCGGTCGCCATCTCCTGCACGAGGCGGAAGGCGTCGTCGAACCCGAGCGCCCCGGAGGCGGCGAGGGCGGTGTACCAGCCGGTCGAGTTGGCGACCACGACCACGACCTCGTGGTCGTCGGCGATGCGCTCGGCGTCGAGGAGGCTGCAGACGAAGACGAGCGGCCAGCCGTTCGTCGGCCGCAGGTGGACCGCCGGGTCGAAGCGGTCCGCGCCGTCCACCTCGGTGAGCGGCTGCAGGCCGGCGGCCGCGCGCAGCTCATCGGCGCGGCGGACCCAGGGGTGTCCGCCGGGGAGCGACCCGAGCGATGGCGGGCCGTACGAGCCCCGGCCCGGGAAGGCGACGGCCGCGCGCATCACGATCGCGCGGCTGCCTGGCGGCGTTTGCCGACGGCGGCAACGGCCGCGGCCACGATCTGGTCGACGCCGACGAGCACGGCCGAGGTCGCCGGGCCGAGCGGGACGAACGAGTCGACGGCGCGCACCGAGCCGAGGCGCTTCGCGACCTTGTGCTCGGCGAGGTCGGCGATGATCGCATCGGCCACGCCGCCGCCGGTGGCGCGGCACTCGTCGACGACGACGACGGTGCCGACCCCGCCGGCCTGCGCGCGGATCGCCTCGGTCGGCAGCGGGTTGAGCCACCGCAGGTCGAGCACGCGGGCGCGCAGGTCGTGCTCATCGGCGAGGCGCTTCGCCGCCTGCAGGCTGAGGCGCAGGCCGTTGGCGTAGCTGACGAGGAGGACGTCTGCGTCGCCCTCGGTCTCGCCGTGCAGACCCACCTCGCCCGGCAGGAGCAGGTCGGGCGGCGGTGGATAGGCTGTGAGCCAGCCGTCGTCGCCATCGGCGTGGAGGTCCTTCTCGTGGTAGAGCGCGATCGGCTCGAGGAAGACGACCACTCGGCCGTCCTCGGCGGCCATCGCGATGGCGCCGCGCAGCATGCGGGCCGCGTCGTCGCCGCGGGCGGGCGCCGCGAGCACGAGGCCCGGGATGTCGCGCAATGCGCCGATGCTGTTGTCGTTGTGGAAATGGCCGCCGAAGCCCTTCTGATAGGCGAGGCCCGGCACCCGCACGACCATCGGGTTGCGGAATTGCCCGGAGCTGAAGAACTGGAGGGTGGCGGCTTCGCCGCGGAGCTGGTCGATGGCGTTGTGGACGTAGGCGAGGTACTGGATCTCGGGCACCGGCAGGAGGCCGATGTGGGCCGCGCCCTGGGCGATGCCCAGGATGCTCGTCTCGTCCAGCAGCGTGTCGAACACCCGGGCGGCGCCGAACCGCCGCTGGAGGCCGTTGGTGACGTTGTAGACCCCGCCCTTGCGCCCGACGTCCTCTCCGAAGGCGAGGAGCTCCGGCCGGCGGAGCAGCTCGTCGGCAAGCGCGGCGTTGATGGAACCGGCGAGGGTGCGCGCGTTGGGCGAGGTCGACGCCTCCGGCAGGATCTCGCCGAACGACGCGCTGCGCTCCTCCGCGGTGGCGAGGGCGGTCTCGCTCCGTTCCCGAACGCGATCGGGGTGGTACGGCGCGAGCGGCCCGACGACCTCCTCGGTCGTCTGCAGCTGCGGGCGTCGCGCGGCCTCCTCGGCCACGGCCATGACCCGCTCGCGTGTCTCGCGCACGAGATCGCGGAGCTCGTCCGGCGTCGCCACGCCGAGCTCGATGAGGCGCCGGGCGTTGCGCACCAACGGGTCGTGCGCCTCGACCTCCTCGATCTGCGGGATCGACCGATAGCTGGGCTCGGCGTCACTGCCGGCGTGCCCCCACAGGCGGACCGTGTCGAGGTGCAGGAACACCGGCCGGCGCGCGGTGCGGACGTGGGCGATGGCGCCTTCGACCGCAGCCCAGATCTCGTCGATCTCACCGCTCGCGGGGATGTAGGTCAGGTGAGGCATCGCGCCGAACGTGGCTTCGATCCAGCCGTCGGGCGTCGGCACGCTGATGCCCGTGCCGTTGTCCTCGCACACGAGCAGCAGCGGCATCGGCAGGCCCATGCGTACCGCGTAGCGTGCCGTGTTGATCGCGGCGAGCGCCGTGGCGTGGTTGGCGCTTGCATCGCCGAAGGAGCAGACGACCACCGCGTCCTCGGGCAGGCCGATGCCGACCCCGATGCGCTTGGCGCGGGCAAGGCTGAATGCGAGGCCCATCGCCTTCGGCAGGTGGCTGGCGATCGTGCTCGTCTGCGGCGGGATCCAGAGCGGTCGGCTGCCCCACACCTTGTGCCGTCCCTGGGCGATCGGGTCCTCGCTCGAGGCGACGACGCCGAGCAGCGTGTCGAGCACCGGGGTGCTCCCGGGAAGCTGGCGCGAGCGAGCCAGGACGAAGCCGCCCGAGCGGTAGTGGAGGAATGCCGGGTCGTCGACGCGGAGCTGCGCGCCGATGACGGCATTGTCCTCGTGGCCGGCCGAGCTGATCGTGTAGAAGCTGCGCCCGGTCTTCTTCAGCTCGCGCGCGGCGACGTCGAGCTGACGCGAGGCGAGCTGGTCCTCGAAGAGCCCGAGCGCCGTCGCGGCGGTCAGGTTCGTGCCGGGATGGAGGGCCGCGTGCGGCGCAAGCAGCGTGGCGGCCGGCTCCGCGGCGGCGAGGTAGGTATCGAGGCGGTTTTCGACGATCGCGACGCGATCCCAGGTCATGCGGCGGGTCCGGCTTGGGTGTCGAGGTGAAGCTCGGCGGCCGACCAATGATAGCGCCGCGGCTCACAGGACCGTCAGGAGGGCCCGAAATCGCGGGAAGTCGCCGCCACCGGTGGCTGCGGCCGTGGCCGCGGCGAGCAGGAGCTGGGCCATGAGGGCCGCGATCGGCGACCAGATGAGCGGGTTGCGGAGGCGGCGCGGAGACATGAGCTGGAACCTCGTGCGCGCGCCGTCTCCGGACCCTGCGCCCGCGTCCCGGCGCACGCCACATGGGACTCCATTGCCGCTTACCGACCGCTTACCAGCCGCTTACCGGCGTCGCCGGCTAGGAAGCTCCGAGCGAGATGAGGACGATGCCGGCCAGCGCCAGGGCGACGCCGACCTGCCCCAGCCGCGTCAGTCGTTCGTTCAGCACGATGCGCGCGAGGAGCATCGTCACGATCGGATAGAGGCCGATGAGCGCTGCAGCCAGGCCGACGTGCATCCCCTCGCGGGCCACGACATACAGCGCGTTGCCACCGACGTCGAAGAGGCCCGCCACCACGACCAGCCGCACCGGGACACCCGAGCGATCGAACCCGCGCACCGCCACCACGACCGCCGCCAGCGCCGCGGACACCGCACGGCTGACGACGAGCGCCCACAGCGGATCGCCCCTGCTCGCCGCGACGTCGAGAAGGACGTACCACGCGCCGAAGCCGAGGGCCGCCGCTCCCGCGAGGGCCAGCGCCGTGCGCCCGACCTCGTCGCGCGAGGCGCCGCCGGCCGCCGCGGCGGCGAACGCCGCACAGGCGACACCGATCAGCTGGACCGGCGAGGTGGAGGCGCCGGCGAGCGCGGCGGCCAGCAGGGGAAGGACCAGCGACCCTGCGCCTGCCAGCGAGGTGACGAGGCCCATCGATCCGATCGCCATGCCCCGGTACAGGGTGGCGAGCCCGACCATTCCCGCGACCCCGGCCGCCATTCCGAAGAGCACGGCGTCGAGCGGCGGCAGCGGCGGTCGAAGGAGGACGAGGCCGACGAGCAGGGCGACGAGCCCGGTCGCGTGGGCGCCGGCGACGACGATGAGCGCGCCGGCCCGGCGTGCGGCGAAGGCGCCGGTGAAGTCACCGGCGCCGAACGAGACCGCGCCGAGCAGGCCGGCCAGGACTCCGGTCGGGGTCATCTGTCAGCGCGATCCACGTGCGCGACTGTAGCCGTCACGCGTACCGCGGTCCTGACCCCTTCGTATGGTGCGCACGGCTCCGGGGCGTCGTACTCTTGTGCCGTCGTCCGGCCACCCGAGCGCCGGGCCGTCACGCAGGGGAGATCTGACACGTGACCACCTCACAGCCCGTCGCGAGCGTGCCCGCCTGGCGCGTCGCCATCATCGGCGTCGTGGCCGCCCTCGCGGTCGGCATCGGCATCGTGCTCGGCTCGGCCGTGCTCGAGTCGCGGACCACCCCTCTCGGCAGCGGCGCGAGCTACGTTCCCGCCACTGCGCCCCTCTACTTCGAAGTGCGCCTCGAGCCGTCGGAGGCGCAGGATGCCGCGCTGCGCGAATTCCTGGGGACCTTCCCCGACATCGAGGGGATCGACCTCAGCCAGCCGCTGTACGGCCAGCTCACCGCCAAGCTCGACGAGTCCCTCGCAACGGGGGGGACCGAGCTCAGCTGGGCCGCCGACATCGAGCCGTGGTTCGACGGGCACGTCGGCTTCGCGATGCTCGACTTCCCGGCCGAGGCGCTCGACCCGACGATGCCGCCGCCGACGGTCATGGGCGTGCCGTCCGCGGTCGTCCTGTTTGGCGTCGCCGACAGCGCGGCGGCCCAGTCGTCGATCGATCGCATCCTCGCCGAGTCCGAGTTCCCGGGCACCTTCGCTGAGCAGCAGCACGCCGGCACCACGATGTACGTCGACGAGGCATCCGGCGCGGCCTATGCGCTCACCGATGATCAGCTGCTCGTGGCGCCCGCGGCCGACGACATCATCGCCGCCCTGGACGCGCACGCCAGCAGCGCCACGACGCTGTCGGAGGCGGGCTCGAGGGCGAGCCTGACCGCTGCGCTGCCCGCCGAATGGCTCGTGTTCGGCATCTACGACTTCACCGATCTCCTGGCCAGCGCCCTCGAGGGAAGCGGCGTCCTCGGCGTGAGCGGCGACCTGCTGGCCGACCAGCCGATGCGCGGGGCGATGGCGCTCACCGTGGACGGCGATCGCGTGAGCCTGCCGATGGTGAGCGATCCGCCCTCCGGACCGTTCGCCGTCACGAACGCGGAACGCGGCCTCGCCGACGAGGTCCCCGGCGATGCCCTCTACTACGCCGAGGGTGGCAACGTCGGCGCCTCGCTCGGCGGGATCATCGGCTCGCTGAAGGAGTCGGTCGGCACGATGCCCGAGGGCGCCGAGCAGCTCGAGATGGTCGAGGCCGCCCTCGGCGGCAACCTCGAGGACCAGGTCGCCTGGATGGGCGACGTCGCGATGGCCGCCGGCTACGACGGGGAGCAGCCATGGGGCGGCGCGATCATCGTGCCGACCGACATGGAGGAGGCGCGCCGCACGATGGGCCAGCTGTCCACCTTCGCCGGACTCGCGACGCTCGACCCGTCGATCGGCATCACCGTCGAGGAGGGCGAGGTCGATGGCTTCGAGGTCACGACCGTGCGCTGGCTCGATCCCAACGCGCCGGCACCAACGACTCCAGACCCGTCAATGCCCCTGCCCTTCACGCCGGAGGTCGCGGTGGAGTGGACCGTCACCGAGGACCGAGTCCTCGTCGGCATCGGCGATCAGTTCGTCGAGCGCGCGCTCGGGCAGGACGCGGCAGGCTCGCTGGCGGAGATGCCGCGATTCAGCGACGCGGTTGACGAGCTCGGTGGGGCGAGCAACGCCGGCCTGACGTGGGTCGACCTGCGCGGCGTGCGCCTCGCCCTCGAGGCCGCCCTCGGCGGGCTCGACCCGGCCGCGTTGGAGAGCTACGAGTCCGACGTCCTTCCGTGGCTCGAGCCGCTCGACCGTCTCGTGACGGTCTCGCGGATCGACGGCGACCTCCTCCGCAACGACTCGGTCCTGCTCGTCGAGTGACGCTTCCGGCGGCGCTTCGGGCGCTCCCGGGGGACGTTCCCGCCGGCGTCACGGGTGCATCGGACTACCTGCGCCACGCCGGCGTCGAGCCGATGGCCTGGAGCAACGGGCCGGGCGACCGGTACCCGTCGCACGATCACCCGTACACGAAGCTGCTCGTGTGCGCTGAGGGATCGATCACCTTCCTGGTCGGCATCGACGAAGTGCCGGTCGAGCTCGAGCCGGGCCAGGGCTTCGAGCTGCCGCCGCACACCCCGCACGCGGCCGTCGTCGGACCCGCAGGCTGCACCTGCGTCGAGGGGCACCGCCGCTAGCCGCGGGTGCGCGACGCCGCGGCGCGGGCCTCCACCTCGAACCGGTTGTCGCGGTACCACCGGCCGCCCGCACGCCGAGCCCGCAACGACGCGGCCAGGTAGGCGATCGGATAGCGCCACCCCATCCGGCTCCACTGGCGAACGTGCTCGAGCTCGTGCTCGAGCTCATCGTCGGTCAGCGCACGCCAGGCGAAGACCGTGTGGCCGAGGGTGATCGCCAGCCAGTCGGGCAGCACCAGCCCGCCGAGGCGGCGCAGCCATGGCCAGGTGACGATCCGATGGCGGGTCAATGGTGCGGGTCGGGGTGAAGCAGGAGGTCGGGGCGAGAGCCCCATCGGTCCAGGAAGCGGTAGAAGTTGCGCTTGCTGAGCCGATCGCGTTCTTCCTCCGGCAGCGACGCCCAGCCACGATGCTCGTGGCGAGCCAGCGGCAGCGCATCGGTCCGCACGGCGGTCCAGCCGGCGTCGCGCACGGCGAACGAGAGGTCGAGGTCGGCGTTGCGGTAGAAGCGGAAGCGTCGGTCGAAGCCGCCGACGGCACGCAGGGCCTCGCGGCGGATCGCGAGGCAGTAGGCCTCGATCGCGTCGACCGGGCCAGGTGGCGCCTCGTCGAACTGGCGCGCGTCGCCGCTCGTCACGCCCCACCCGCCGGCGATCCCGACCGCCGGGTCGTCGAAGGCCGCCAGGAGCGGCGTGACGAAGTCGCCGGTCGGCTCCAGCGAGGTGTCGAGCAGGATCGTCACCTCGCCGTGGGACTGCCGCATCCCCAGCGTCCGCGCGTCGGCCCAGCCGAGGCGGTCGCTGCTGTCGAGGACGACCGGTTCGACCGGCAGCGTGACCGATGCGAGCGTCTCGGCGAGGGGCTCCGCGGGCGCATTGGCGACGACCACGAGCTCCCAGCCGGTCGCGGGCGGGTGCTCGGCGAGGCCGTGGAGGAACCGCAGCAGGTCGTCCGGGTGATCCTCGGCGGCGAGCTGGACCGAGGCGGCGACGGTCGCCGGCTCCTCGATCGGGTCCGCCTCGGGCTCACGGACGAGGATCGGCCGAGCCGTCGACCGACCGCCGGCGTCCTGCACCTCCCAGCCGAGCGTCGCGATCCGGTCGCGCAGGGCATCGGCCCGCGCAAAGTCACCTTCCTCGCGCGCCGTGGCACGCTCGCCGAGCAGCCGGCGGACGTCCTCGGGAAGAGCGTCGGAGGGCATGAACGGAAGTACTCCTGGCGCTGACCTGAACGTACTGGGCGGCCTGAGAGCACCGCAACCTTACTATCCGGTCACGAGCCACACGTACCGCACCAGCGCCCGGAGCGGACGACATGGGGCTCAGCGCCCTCGAAAAGGACGAACAGCCAGACATGATGACGAACGAGGTCGGGAAGCTGCTCACGGCGGCCGAAGTCGCCGAGATGCTGCACCTCCACGTGAACACGGTCAAGCGCCTTGGCGATCGCGGCGAGCTTCCCTTCTTCAGGGTCTGCAAGCGCGGCGATCGGCGATTCCGCTACGACGACGTGATCGATTTCCTCCACCGGGCCAAGTAGCCCGGTCTTTTCATGCCCCCGGCTTCACGCCGGGTGCCGCCCTTGCCAGGGTGCGGTAACGACCGTCGAGGTGCCAATCTCTCGGCGGTCGTTTCCATCTCCCGCATAATCCGCCGCGATGGCTGACGACTCGATCCAGCGCCTCGACGAGGCTCGCAGGCTCCTCGACGGCGGTGACCCCGACGCGGCGACACGGATCGCCGACGCCCTGACCGGGGATCCGGACCCCGACGTCTCCGGGGAGGCGTGGCTGATCATCGGGACGGCTCGCTACCGGACCGATGACGAGCCCGGCGCCCTCGACGCCTGGCGCTCCGCGGCCGCGCGAAGTGGTCGCAGCGCGTGGCTCGGCTGGCGCAGCGTGGCCGAGCAGCTCGTCCGCGACGGTGACCTCGACGGCGCGATCGAGGCCTATCGCGAGGCCGACCGTCGCGCGCCGCCCGCCGAGCGCGGCGCGATCGCCAACCGCATCGCGTGGCTGCTCAAGGAGACCGGGCACGACTTCGCGGCCCGGCGCCAGTTCAACCGAGCCCGCGGCGCCTACGCCACCCACGTCCCGTTCGTGACGTACACGATCATCGCCATCTGCGTCGTCCTCTTCGTCATCGACGCGGTCCTGACGCAGGGCGAGACGCTGAGCGGCGGACTCTTTGCCGGCGGGACGGGCCCGATCGGCGAGGCGAACCTCATCAATGCCTACCTCGTCGGCGCCGGCGAGTGGTGGCGCATCTTCACCAGCGCCTTCATCCACCTCGGCCCGATCCACCTCGCGTTCAACATGTTCGTCCTGTACCAGTACGGCTCGCTCGTCGAGCGCATGTACGGACCGATCGAGTACCTGGTCATCTACCTGCTGTGCGCCGCCGGCGGCAGCATCCTCACGATGCTGGTCGATCCCGAGCAGTTCGCGGCCGGCGCGTCGGGCGCGATCTTCGGCCTCGTCGGCCTCCTGTTCGTGGTCTCGCGCCGTCACCATGCTGTCCTCGGCCGCGAGGCCCGGATGATGGTCGCCGGCATCGGTGGCTTCGTCGTCTACCTGCTGATCTTCACGTTCCTGGTACCGGGCATCAGCTGGACCGGCCACATCGGCGGCCTGCTCGTCGGCGCCGTGCTCGGCTTCTTCCTGCCGCCGACCGGCGTGGCCACCCTGAGCGGGATGTGGCGGACGCCGAGCGGCGAGAAGCTGCATGCGTCGATGCCGCGCCTCTTGCGCGCGGTGGTCTACGTCGGCGTCGCCGCCGCGCTCGCCGTCGGCTCCTTCGTTGCGGTCGATCGCCTCTTCGTCTGAATCGGCGAGCCGCCCGGCACGACGCGTGCGATCCTGACCGGCATGTGCTTCGATGACGACGCCCGACCACCACTCCCGCCGATTCGCGGCGGGGCGATCGATGCCCGTGACCTCCGCCTCACGAGCGGCGACGGAACCGAGTTCGCCGCCTACGCGGCTCGTGCCGAGCGGCCGAGCGGCGCGGGCATCGTGATCATCCCCGACGTCCGGGGGCTCAGTTCGTACTACGAGGAGCTCACCCTCCGCTTCGCCGAGGCCGGCGTGCATGCCGTGGCCATCGATTTCTACGCCCGCAGCGCCGGGGCCGAGAAGCGGGCCAGCGGCTTCGAGTACGAGCCGCACGTCCTCCAGCTGGACGCCGCCTCGGTCGACGCCGACGTTGCCGCTGCCGTCGACGAGCTGCGCTCGGCCGAGGGCGGCGCACCCGAGCGGCTCTACACGGTCGGCTTCTGCATCGGTGGCAGGATCAGCCTGCTCCAGGCCCGCTCGGGGCTTGGCCTGAGCGGCGTCATCGGCCTCTATCCCTGGCCCGTCGGCCCGCACCGCAGCGGCCTGCCCGCCCCGGCCGACGAGGCGCCGCGCTTCGGCTGCCCGGCCCTCGTCATCTACGGCGGGACCGACGCCGGCATCCCGGCGGAGGCACGCGAGGCGTTCGATCGGGCCCTCGACGCGGCCGGCGTCGAGCACCGCACGATCGTCTACGAAGAGGCGCCGCACTCCTTCTTCGACCGCAAGGCGGACGAGTTCGCCGATGCGTCCGACGGCGCCTGGCGAGAGATGCTCGGCTTCATGGGAGTCGCCGGCACCTAGCCCTCGACCGGGTAGACCGGGACGCCCGACGCCGGCGCATGGACGACGACGCGCGTCCCGAGCTCGACCGTCGCGCTCGACGGGGTCGACGCCTCCAGCTCGAGCCCGCTCGGGCCGCGCAGGACGTGGTGCACCTCCGAGCCGTGGAAGACCCGACGGACGACGGTGAGCACGGACTCGGGTGACGGTGGCGCGGCCAGGGCATCGACCGCCTGCATGACGAGCTGCTCGGGGCGCAGCAGCACCTCGGCGCGCGATCCCTCGGCCATCGCCCCGTCGCCGGCTCGGAAGCTGCCGGCCACGGTGAGGACCTCGCCGGCTCGCACCTCGCCGACGAGCAGGTTCGCCTCGCCGACGAAGCCGGCCACGAATCGGTTCGCCGGGCGCAGGTAGAGCTCGTCGGGCGTCGACACCTGCTCGATGCGGCCGGCGCGCATGACCGCCACGCGGTCGCTGATCTCGAGCGCCTCGGCCTGGTCGTGTGTCACGAGGAGCGCCGTCGCCCCCGCGCGTCGCAGGATCTCGCGGACCTCGACGCGCAGCTCGGAGCGCAGCGTCGCGTCGAGGCTGCTGAACGGCTCGTCGAGCAGGATCAGGGTCGGATCCGGTGCCAGCGCCCGGGCGAGCGCGACGCGCTGCTGCTGCCCGCCGGAGAGCTCGTGGGGCATCCGGCGCCGCAGCCCTGACAGGCCGACCAGCGCGACCATCTCGGCGATCCGTTCCTCGCGGTCGCGGCGCGGCAGCCCGAAGCCGATGTTGCCGCCCACGTCGAGGTGCGGGAAGAGCGCCGACTCCTGGAACACCATTCCGACGCGGCGGTCCTCCGGCGCGAGCCACGTCCGCGGTCCGACGACGACCCGCCCGCCGATCTCGACGCTGCCCGCGTCGGGGTGCTCGAAGCCGGCCACGAGCCGCAGCAGCGTCGTCTTGCCGCATCCGGACGGCCCGAGCACGGCCAGGAACTCGCCACGGCGCACGTCGAGGTCGACGGTGTCGACCGCGGTGACCTCGTCGTAGCGCTTCGTGAGGCCCAGCGCGCGGAGCGCGAGCTCGATCGGTTCGGCCATCGCGGGCATTGTGACCGCCGGCGCGGGTGGCGGGATCGTGGCGGTCATCGGTCCCGTTCGAGGCGCAGGACCAGCCCGAGCGAGATGGCGGCGACCGCGAGCATGAGCAGCGCAGGTCCCGCGGCCCGCGTGTAGAAGCCCTCGCTGGTGGCGCTCCAGATGCGGATGGCGAGCGTGTCGAACCCGGTCGGCGCGAGCAGGATCGTGATCGGCAGCTCCTTCATCGCGGTCAGGAAGACGAGCGCGCCGGCCGCGGCGAGGCCGGGTCGCACGATCGGGAGGGTCACCTCGCGGATCACGGCCGACGGGCGCCGTCCGAGGGTGCGCGCCACCTCCTCCAGGCGCGGGCTCACCGCCAGCAGCGAGCTGCGGGTGATGCCCAGCGCCTCCGGCGCGAAGCGGACGACGTAGGCGACGAGGAGCAGCGCCATCGTCTGGTAGATGAGCGGCAGGTACCGCGCGGCGACGAACACGAACGCCAGGCCGATGACGATGCCGGGCAGCGCGAAGCCGGCGAACGTCGCGCGCTCGACGAGGGCGCCAATCCGCCCGCGATGGCGCACCGCCAGCACCGCGACCGGGATGGCCGCCGCCACCGCCAGCACGGCGGCGAGGCTCGAGGCCACGACCGAGTTCAGCGTCGCGTCGAGCACGACGCGCGCCGTCTCACCGGCCGCGAGCCCACGCACGAGCCAGTAGCCGATCGTCAGCAGCGGCACGACCAGGGCGAGGCCGACGACCGCCGCGCAGAGTGCCAGTGCGGGCCAGCGCCAGGCGCCGAGTACGACGCGTCGCGGCGTCCGTCGGACGCCCTCGGTCCTGTAATAGGCGGCGCGCCCGCGCAGGCGGGACTCGGCCAGCAGGATCGCTCCGGTGCACGCGACGAGCAGCAGCGCGAGCACGGCGGCGAGGGTGGGGTCGAAGCTGGCGCGGTACTGGATGTAGATCGCTCGCGTGAGCGAGTCGAACTGCATGAGGCTGACGGCGCCGAAGTCGGAGAGGGTGTAGAGCGCCACGAGCAGCGCTCCCGCGACGAGGGCGGGGCGGAGCTGTGGCAGCGTCACGGCCATGAACGTGGCCCACGGCCCGCGGCCGAGCGAGCGGCTGACGTCCTCGTAGGCGGCATCGAGGCGCAGCAGCGCGCCGCGCGCGCCCAGGACGACGTACGGGAAGCTGAACAGCGTCAGGGTCAGGGCGGCGCCCGGGAAGCCGTACAGCTCCGGGAGCCGCTCCACCCCGAACGGCTCCAGCAGCGACTGCAGGGCCCCCCTCGGGCCGAAGGCCGCGATCATCGCGAACGCGCCGACGTAGCTCGGCACCACCAGCGGCAGGGCCGTCAGAATCGTCCATGCTCGGCGGCCGGGAAGATCGGTGCGGGTCGTCAGCCAGGCGATCGGGAGGCCGATGAGCACCGAGGCCACGGTCACCACCACGGCCAGCCCGAGCGTGCGGGCCAGGACGGCGAGCGTGCGATCCCTGAACAGCAGCTCGAGCGCCGGATCACCACCGGAGGTGGCGACCACGACGAGGTACACGACCGGCACCATGCCCACACCGGCGACGAGCGCCCCCGCGCCCACCAGCCATGCCGGCGGAGCCGGGGCGCGAGGACGCCGTCGGGTGGGAGCCTCGGTCGACATCGGCGCGAAAGGCTACAGGGCGCCGACCTCCCCGAGCAGCTCGAGGGTGCCCTCGAGGTCCGACAGCTCCGAGAGGTCGAGGTCAGGCGTGCCGATCTCGCTCAGCGTCGGAAGCGCCGGATCGGTGGCGACGCCCTCGATCAGGGGGTACTCGTAGGTCCCGGTGGCGAAGAACGACTGCGCCTCCTCGGACAGGAGGTAGTCGAGGAACACCGCCGCCGCGGCCGGATTCGCCGCCGTGCTGAGGATGCCGGCGCCGGCCACGTTCACCAGGGCGCCGGGGTCGCCATCGGTCAGGAAGTGGTTCGCGGCCGCCGTGTCGGGATCCTCGGCCAGTCGCTGGTGGAGGTAGTAGTGGTTGATGAAGGCCACGTCGATCTCGCCGGCGGCCACGCCCTCGAGCGCCGCCCCGTTGCTGTCGTAGACCATCGGGTCGTTGGCCTGGATGCCCTCCAGCCACTCGCGCGCGGCATCCTCGCCCTCCAGGACGCGGAGGGCGGTGACGAAGGCCTGGAAGGAGCCGTTGGTGGGCGCCCAGCCGATGCGGCCGCTCCACTCCGGATCGGTGAAGTCACCGATCGAGTCCGGCAGATCCTCGGCGCTGAGGGCCTCGGTGTTGTAGGCAACCACGCGAGCGCGGCCACTGACGCCGACCCATTCTCCGGACTGTGAGCGGAATCGCTCGTCGACTCGCCCGAGCAGGTCCTCGTCGAGCGCGGCCAGGAGGCCGTCCTCGGCGACGGCGCCGAGGGCGCCCGCGTCCTGCGTGAAGAGCACGTCGGCCGGCGAGTTCTCACCTTCGGTGAGGATGAGGTTCGCCATCTCTGCCGAGTCGCCGTAGCGGGCCTCGACCTCGATGCCGGTGGCCTCGGTGAACTGCTCGAACAGCGGGGCGACGAGCTCCTCGCTGCGACCGGAATAGACGACGATCGTCTCTCCGGTGGTAGTCGGTGACGAGGTCGCGGGCGTCGAGCAGGCAGCGGCGACGGCGGCGACCACCGCCAGGGGCATGAGTCGGCGCAACGGTGCAGTCAAGCGAGGTTCTCCCGTGTCGAATCAATTCTCAGGGCGGACCGCTCCGGCGGCCTGCCGTTCACGGGAGGTAAGGCTAGCCTTACGACTTTCCTTCGTCAAACCGAATCACCGACGACCCGGTCGGGATTCAGCCGTCGGGGTGCGCGCCGCCCTCGCCGAGGTCCTCGGCGGTAAGGACCGCATCGGCCCAGTGGTCGTGCATCCAGTCGAGGTGCTCCCAGCGGGAGTCGACGATCCGCATCGTGTCCCAGGCGGGCATCTCCTGCTGCTCGATGATCGTCATCTTGGCCGGGTCGACCTCGTAGACATGGTCGAAGCGCTGGATCACGTCATCGGTGATGCGCCTGGCCTCGGGTGGGCGCTGGGCGCCGAGCCGGAAGCCGATCATCGGAACGGGCTCTCGTCGATGCCGTACGCGCGGTCGAGCTCGTACTTGCCCGGGTTCATGATGTTGTTCGGGTCGAGCGCGGCCTTGATCTTCATCATCACGTCGAATCCGCCGCCCATCTCGACCGGCACGAGCTCCGCGTCGCCCTCGCGGGTCGCGCCGTGGCAGGCGGTGATCGAGCCGCCGTGGTCGAGCGCGACCTGTGCGATCTCGCGCTTGCACTGCACCCAGGCCGGCCAGTTCTCCTCCGAGAGCTTCTGCTCCCAGATGCCGATGTCGATCTCGGTCAGGTAGTCGCCCCACGGCTTGTAGGCTCCGTTCGTGTAGGCGAACATTCCCCAGTCGTCGAGGATTCCTGTCTGCTCGGCGTAGCGGGCGGCGATGGCGTGCCACTTCTCCATCACGGCCGGCAGCTGGCTGTAGTTGATCGAGGCGTCCTCGCAGTGCCAGCTCATCGGCACGACCTCCCCGGTCGCAAGCCGCCCATGGAGCGGCGTGGCGTAGCGGTCGTGACGCGAGGCCCAGTCGCCCGAGCTGATCTCGTCACCGAGGTAGGTGCCGCCCGACTCGCGACCGATGCGCATGAGGCGCCGGGCCGCCGGCTCGACCTCGTCGCGGGTCCCGTACATCGCCGTCGCGACGACCGCCTTCACGTGGTCCGGGCGCGGGATGTAGGCCTCGTCGTCGCGGCGCAGGTAGCGCAGCTTCCACTCGTCGAAGAGGACGACGCCCGCAAGGGTGGCGAGCCCCGAGGTCGCCAGCGCGCCGGTCGACTCCCACGCGGCGGTGTAGGACGGGTAGTGGAAGAAGGCCGCGAACTCGACCTCCGGCCGCGGGACGAGCTCGAGCGTCGCCTCGGTCACGATCCCGAGCGTGCCCTGGTGTCCCATGAACAGGTGCTTGAGCTGGTATCCAGTGGAGGACTTGCGGATCTTCCGACCACCGCCGTCGCCGACCTCGATGATCTCGCCGGTCGGCAGCACGATCTGGAAGCTGATGACGAGGTCGCGGGTGTGGCCGTATCGGCCTCCGATGAGCGACCAGCCGCTGGTGCCGATGCGTCCGCCGACGAGCGAGCACGGATACGACGCCGGGTCGTCGGGGAACATCACGCCATGCTTCCGCAGCTCCTCGTTGAGCTTGAGCATGTTGATGCCGGGGCCGACGGTCACAGTGCGATCGACGAGATCGATCTCGTGGATCTGGTTCATGCGCTTGACGTCGACGACGATGCCGCGCTTCAGCGGCAGCGCGCCGTCGTTGAGCCCGGTGCCGCCGGCGCGCGGCACGAGCGGGATTCGCTCCCGGTTGGCGAGCTTGACGACCGCGCTCACCTGCTCGGCCGTTCGCGGCAGGACGACGAGGTCGGGGACGTATTCGGCCCAGCGGTGGACCGGGAACGGGGCCGGGACGCGGGTGCGGTTGAAGCGGGCGGCGCGGCCGGTCAGCACGCCCTCGTCGCCGAGGATGGCGCGCAGCTCGTCGACGACGCCGTCGCGGATCTCGACGAGGGTGGTCACGCGACGACCCCCTGCTGCGGGCCGGCGGCGCCGTTGACCCCGCGCGGGTCGAGCCCGGCTGACTCGGCCACGAGCTCCATCAGGTCGCGGACGTCGATCTGCGCCTCGGCCCCGGCCGCCGACAGCGGACGCTCGGACCAGACGCAGGCGCTGACGAGCGTGTCGACGTCGAGGTCCTTCGCGCGCGCCACGCGACGACGGCTGATCTCGGCGGTGATCTCCGGCTTCTCGATCGCCAGTCCCGCGCCGGCGCCGGAGCAGTACGACCACTGCGTGACGTGGTCGACGTCCTTGAAGGTCAGGCCGGGAATCGCGCGCAGGATCTCGCGCGGCGAGGCGTGGATGCCCTTGCGCTTGTTGAGCCGGCACGGGTCGTGGTAGGTGACCACGCGCTCGATCGGCTTCGTCAGTGTCAGCTTGCCGTCGCGGATCAGCTCGGCCACGAGCTCGGTGATGTGGACGATCTCGAACTCGTAGTCCGGCCCGAAGTAGTCGACGTAGTCCTCGGTGAAGCTGATGTAGTCGTGCGGGTCGAGCGTGATGATCCGCTTCGCGCCGTAGCTGCGCCAGTCCGCGACGTTGTGCTCGGCCAGCTGGCGCCCCGCATCGGGGTAGCCCATCTCGGCCGCCGGCCCGCCGCAGCACCACTGCTCGCGCATGAGCCCGAACTCGACGCCCGCCATCTGCAGCAGCTGGGCGGTCGAGCGCGACACCGAGGTGCGGTAGAAGGCAGCCTCGCAGTCGACGAAGAGGATCGTCTCGCCGCCGATCGGCAGGTCGAGGCCGGCGGCCCAGTTCGCCACGTTTTCCTGCGAGACCGGCACGTCGAGCACCGGCTCGCTCTTCGCGTCGAGGGTCGCCTCGACCCAGCGCTTCCAGTTCGGCTGCTCGATGCCGGACTGCACCGCGAGCGCGCGCATCGCCTTCACGACCTTCACCGTCTGGGTCCGATGGCGATAGAAGTCGCCGGTGAACAGCGTGTTCGGGCAGCGAAGCTCGCACGCGCCGCACTGGGTGCAGTGGACGTAGTCGTCGGCGACGTCGGCGACGGAGAGGTTGCCCTGCTCCATCGCCACGATGTTGGCGTGGAACGCGGTCGGGGTGTGGTTCTCGTTGCGGGTCACCTGCATGACCGGGCAGACCTCGCGACAGAACTTGTGCCCGCTGCTGAAGCAGCCGTAAGCGTTGTCCCGCCACTTCTCGACGAAGTCGGCCTGGAGCCGGCCGTCGGAGGCCGGGTCGTACGGGGGTGCGGTCATGCGCTCGACACCTCAACGATCAGCGAACGTCGTGCGGTGGTTGGTCTGGTCACCTGACCTGGTCAACCTCCTGAACAGCCGGCGCGACCGGCGGGCAAGGCGCCCGCCGCATGATCGCGCGTCCTCTGGTCCGACGCCGGGCTAGGCTGGCATCGGCTCCTTCGCCAGGGCCGGCATGACACGATCGCGGATCAGCCGCAGCTGCGCGTGCGTGTCGACCGCGTTCGGGACGTCGATGCCGGTGAACGCCTTGACGAGGTACGGGTCGACGACCGCGCCGATGATGTGGTTGACGCCGGTCGAGATGATGTCGCGCTCGAGACGCTCCGCCACCTCGTCGGGCGTGCCGGCCACGCTGAACTTCTCGCCGAGCTCGGGTGTCGTGAGCTCGAGTGCCTTCGGCACGTCGCCGGCGCCGAAGGCGTCGAAGATCGGCTTGAGGTCCGCCCCGGAGATGCCGTGGCGGTTCAGCTGCTGCTCGGGCATTGCGGACAGGTAGAAGGCGGCCATGATCCGGGCCGTCTCCTTGGCCGCCGCCGAGTCCTCCATGACCGACATCACCAGCCATGCGCCGATGTCGAGATCGTCGGCGTTGCGGCCGGCCTTCGCCGCGCCCTTGCGGACGTGCTCGACCATGTACTCGTACGTCTCGCGCGACGTGCCGATGGCCTGGTGCACGCCGTCGAACAGCTCGCCGCCGACCTCGAACGATCGCGGGCCGCCCATGGCGCCGAGCTTGATCGGCAGCTTCTCCTGGACCGGCCGCGCCAGCGTCCACAGCCCGGTGTGCTTGAAGAACTCGCCGTCGTGGGTCACCGCGCCGGTGTCCAGGAAGGTGCGCATCACCTCGCGCGCGTCGATCACGCGGGAGAGCGGCTTCATGCCGTCGGTGTCGATCCCGTGCTGCGGGAGCATCGAGATGTTCCCGAAGCTCACCACGATCTCTGCGCGTCCGTTCGTCAGCTGGTCGAGCGTCGCCGCCATCTGCACGACGTGGGCGGGATCGCGCAGGATCACGTGGGTGACGTTCGGCCCCATCCGGATCTGCGTCGTCTTGTCCGCGGCCGCCGCAAACAGCAGCCACATGTCCTTCCACCACGTCTCGTCGACCGAGTAGGCGGCATAGAAGCCGCACTCGTCCGCCGTCTTGATGATGTTGACGGACTCCTCCAGCGGATAGGCCGGAACGTGGCAGTAGCTGAACTTGACCATGCGCGCGCGCCTCCAAGCAGGACTCAGGATCACCCCCACACGCCGTGCGTCAGCCGGTATTCGGTTGGCGGACACTCATCATGCCATCGGGGTCAACGGCCGCCCCGCGGGCGCATCGGTCTAGAATCAGCGTCCCGCCCACCCCACGGAGAACCGATGATCGACTTTTCGCTGACCGATGCGCAGCGGGAGGTGCAGCGCACCGCGCGCGCCTTCGCCGAGCGCGAGATCCTGCCGCGCGTCCGAGAGCTCGACGAGACCTCGACCTACGACCGCTCGCTGTACGAGAAGATGGGCTCCGAGGGGCTGCTGGGGCTGCCGATCCCCGAGCGGTACGGCGGGGCGGGGATGGACTACATCGCCTTCGCGCTGCTGTGCGAGGAGATGGAGCGCGCCGACACCGCGTTCCGGGTCATCCTCAGCGTCCACACCGGGCTCAACTCGCTGACGCTGCTCCAGTGGGCGAGCGAGGAGCAGAAGGAGCGATACCTCGTCCCGCAGGCCCGCGGCGAGAAGCTCGCGACGTTCGGCCTCACCGAGCCCGGCGTCGGCTCCGATGCGGCCAACCTGGCGACCACCGCGCGGCGCGACGGCGATCGGTACATCCTCAACGGCTCGAAGATCTGGATCAGCCTGGCCGATACGGCCGACCACGCCCTCGTCTTCGCCAACGTCGACCGCTCGAAGGGCCACAAGGGAATCACCGCGTTCATCGTCGAGCGCTCGTTCCCCGGCTTCTCGTCGGAGTCCCTGCACGGGAAGCTCGGCGTGCGGGCGGGGAACACCGGCATCCTCACGTTCGACGACTGCGAGGTGCCCGCGGCGAACCGCGTCGGCGAGGAGGGGGAGGGCTTCACGATCGCGATGAGCGCGATCGACCAGGGACGCTATACGGTGGCCGCCGGATCGGTCGGGCTGGCGGCAGCGTGTCTCGAGGCATCGGTGAAGTACGCACACGAGCGAAAGGCCTTCGGCTCGGAGATCGGCGAGCACCAGCTCGTGAAGCAGATGCTGGCGAGGATGGAGCAGGGGATCGAGGCCGGGCGCCTGCTCGTGTGGAAGGCGGGCTGGAAGAAGAATCGCGGCGAGCGGAATACTCGCGAGACCTCGCTGGCCAAGTGGTTCGCGACCGACCACGCCGTGCAGTCGGCAATGGACGCCATCCAGGTCCACGGCGCCTACGGCTACAGCAACGAGTACCCGGTCGAGCGCTACCTGCGCAACAGCAAGGGCTCGGTGATCTACGAGGGCACCTCGCAGATCCACACTGTGATGCAGGCCGACTACGTCCTCGGCTACCGCAAGGACAAGCCCCTGCGGATGGCCCAGCCGCCGTACGAAGGCGAGATGTAGCAGGCGCCGCCCTCTTGACACGCAACGGGCCGCGCTGCAACCATGCGACGCATGGTACCGCGTGAGACAAGGAACCAGGCCACGGAGCTGCGGCGCGGTGTCCTCGAGCTGTGCGTGCTCGCCGTCCTGGAACGCGGGGAGTCATACGCCTTCGACATCGTCCGAGACCTGTCAGCTGCTGGAGAGCTGCTGACGAGTGAGGGCACGATCTATCCGCTGCTGGCAAGGATGCGCGAGCAGCGGCTGGTGACGACGAACTGGCGGGAGTCCGCCTCCGGGCCGCCCCGACGCTACTACCAGCTAACCGATGCCGGTCGCAGTGCCGCCATCGACCTGGGAGCCGATTGGGCCCGGTTTCGTGACGCGGTTGATGCGCTGCTGCAGAGCAGCGGGGAGGTGAAGGGTGGAGATCGACGCGTTCGTGCGTGAGTATCTGGCACGGCTCGAGGCAGCCGCGGCCCGACTGCCGGCCGAGCGGCGGACGGAGCTGATCGGCGAGGTCCGCGAGCACATCGAGGCTGCCATCTCCGAGGAGGCGGTCCCCACCGAGGCGACGGTCCGCAACGTCCTCGACCGGCTCGGTAGCCCGGAGGAGATCGTCGCGGCCGAGGCTCAGCCACTCGGCGGACCGTCCGCGCCTGCCGCGATCGGCCCCGACGGCTCGGCGACGGCAACGCGCCCCGGCATCGGGCTGCTCGAGGTCGTCGCACTGCTGCTCGTGACGGTCGGGACGTTCGCCGCGCCGGTCGTGGGACCGGCGGTCGGCATCGCCCTCGTGTGGCTCTCACGGGTCTGGTCGACGCGATGGAAGCTCGTCATCACGGCGATCGTCGTCGTGCTGGTGCTCCTGCCGATCCTCGCACTGCTCGGCGTCGGCGCCGGGAGCGGCGCCATCGAGGGCTCCGCGGTGCCCGTCCGTTGAGACGCGGCACGCGGTTCCGCCGAGTTCGGCGTATCGGTCAGGCGGGGGACTTGCGGCTGAGCCGATCGGCGAGGCCGCCGATCGTCAGCGCGAGGCCCAGTGCCAGGATGCCGATCGCGGCGACCAGCCGGAACGCTTCGCCGCCAAAGGTGGTGGCGAACACGAGGTATGCGACGACGCCGCCGATGGCCAGTCCGGCGCCGATCCACTTGAAGGCGGGCGCATCGGCGATCCAGCCCGCGGCGTACATGCCGAGGCCGAGGCTGAAGGGGAAGACGCTCCACAGATAGGCCCACGCGCTCCATCGGTCCGTGAGGCTTGTGTACAGCAGCGCCGAACCGATGCCGGCCAGCAGGGCACCCGGGATCACCATTCCCGCCCGCAGTCGGCGGTTCGGGCCGCCGACGAGGGCGGGCACGAGGAAGAACAGCGACAGGCCGATGATGAGGATCGGCCACCAGCGCAGGACCTCCTCGTCGATGGGAAGGCCGCGGACGAGGTCGGCGAGCGGCTCGCTGGCCAGCAGCAGGATCCCGACGATGAGCAGCAGCAGCCCCGCCACGAGCTCGATGGTGCGACTCACCGGCCGAGTATACGGTGGCATCATGCCGCGGATGCCCGCCCGGCCCGGCACCCGCTCGCTGCTCCGCGCGCTCGGGCGGCGCCTGCCACGGACCCGCGGAGAGCTGCGCGTCGCGGGCCTGCACGACGAGGTCGTGGTCCGCCGCGATCGCTGGGGGATACCGCATGTCGACGCGGCCGGCGATGCCGACGCGTGGTTCGCGCTCGGGTTCTGCCACGGCCAGGATCGCGCGTTCCAACTCGAGCTGATCGCTCGCGCCGGACGCGGACTGCTGGCCGAGCTGCTCGGCGCGGCCGCACTGCCGATCGACCGGCTGTCGAGGACGCTCGGCTTCCGGCGCGTCGCGCTGGAGCAGGTCGGCCGCCTCGACCCGGACGTTCTCGCGACGCTCGAGGCCTACGTCGCCGGGATCAACGCGGCGGCCGAATGCACGCCACGACCGCACGAGCTCGTCCTCCTGCGCGCCGAACGGAGCGCATGGACCGTCGAGGACGTCCTCGCCTTCGGGGGCCTGCAGTCGCTGGCTCTGGGCGGCAGCTGGGACAGCGAGCTCGCGCGCCAGGCGATCCTCGACGCCGACGGCCCCGCGGCCGTGGCCGCGGTCGAACCGACGTACGGGCCGTGGCTGCCGGTCGTGACGCCGCCCGGCGCGCGCGCAGGCGAACCGGTGGCGAGACTGGCGGCCGACCTTTCGCTCCTCCGCGACCTGGCCGGCGGGTCGGGCGGCTCGAACGCGTGGGCCGTCGCCGGAGCGCGGACGGCGTCGGGCGCCCCGATCCTCGCCAACGACCCGCACCTCGCACCGGGCATCCCACCGCCGTGGTACCTCGCGCATCTGCGCACCCCGGAGTGGGAGCTGGCCGGCGCCTCGTTCGTCGGCGGCGCGGCGTTCCCGACCGGCTTCAATGGCCACGCCGCGTGGGGCATCACCGCCGCCTGCACCGACTCGGCCGACCTGTTCTGGGAGGAGCTCTCCGCCGACGGCGGCACCGCGCGCGGGCCCGTTGGTCCCGAGCCCGTCGCGCGGTTCGTCGAGACCATCCCGGTACGTGGGGCCGGCACCGTCGTCGAGGAGGTGCTCGTCACCCGGCGTGGGCCGATCGTGACCGGTCTCGTCGACGGCGTCTCCCGGGCGCTCTCGATCAGCGCGACCTGGCTCGAGCCGGCGCCTGTTCGCGGCTTCCTCGGCGTCCAGCGGGCGCGCGACTTCGCCGACTTTCGCGACAGCTTCGGCGCGTGGCCCGGCCCGTCGCTCAACGTCGTCTACGCCGATGCCGACGGCCACGTCGGCTGGCAGGTCGTCGGCACCCTGCCCCGACGGCGCTTGGGGAACGGGATCGTCCCGCTGCCGGCGTGGGAAGCGGGCTGGGAGCCCGAGCACCTGGCCTTCGACGACCTGCCCCGGACGCTGGACCCGCCGGCAGGCTTCGTGGCCTCCGCGAACAATGCCCCACGCGTCGATGCGCCCGACACGCCGTTCCTCGGGGTCGACTGGCTGGACGGCTATCGCGCCGCGCGGATCGTCGAGGTGCTCGAAGGACGCGCTGACTGGGACGTCGCCGGCTCGATGGCGCTGCAGAACGACCGGGTCAGCCTCCCGTGGCGCGACCTTCGCGACGTCGTGCTCGCGGCCGCGGATGGTCCGATGGCCGACCTGCTGCGGGAGTGGGACGGGGTCGTGGCCGCGGACTCGGTGGCGGCATCGGTCTTTGAGCTGCTCGTCGCGGAGCTGGCGCGCGCGGTGGCCCGGACCGACGCGCCGAACGGGTGGCGGTGGGCGGTCGGTGGCGGGTTCGGCCGGGTCGTGCCGCGCACATCGTTCGGGGCTCGGACGCTCAGCCACCTCGTCGGCCCGCTTCGGTCGGGAGTCGGGGCGGAGCTCATCCCGTCGGCGCTGGCGCGGGCGGGTGAGACGCTGCGCGAGCGCCATGGGGCCAATCCCGCGGGCTGGGCCTGGGGCGAGATCCGGCCGTTGCGGCTCGTCCATCGGCTCGGCGTGCGCAGGCCGCTGGATCGCATCTTCAACGTGGGTCCGGTGCCGCTCGGCGGCGACGCGAACACGCCGGCGCAGGCGGGCGTCCATCCGCTCGACCCGCTCGCGAATCCCGGGGCGATCGCCAACCACCGCACCGTCATCGACCTCGGAGCCCCCGAGCGCAGCCGCTTCGTGCTGGCCGGCGGGCAGTCCGGCAACCCGCTGTCGCCCCACTACGCCGACCTCTTCGAGCTGTGGCGGCGAGGCGAGGGCGTGCCGATCGCGTGGTCGGCCGAGGCGGTGGACCAGGCGAGCATCCACCGGCTGGTGCTGCGTCCCGGTTGAGCTGGATCGGGCGTCCTGACCGATGTTCAACCACGGGCACGTGTTCAGGCGATTCCCGTGGGGCGGGCGTATCGGCGAAGCAGTGGCCGGAATCCCGTGGGGCGGGAGGCTCAGACGCCGAGGCGGCCGAACTCGGTCGCCAGGCCTCCCGTGGTGGCGGGAATTCGGCCACTCAGTGGCCGTTACGCCCGTCGGGCGGGAGTGCGGCGCGGCGCTGGCTCGCCCGCATGGGGGACGCCCTTCCGCGGAGCTGGCTAGAGGTGCTTCTCGAACCAGGCCCGGAGCCGCTCGAGGCGGTCGATTCGACGATCCGGGCGCCCGTGCGACTTCATCTCGTGGTGCTCGTCGGGATAGAGGACGTACTCGACATCGCGCCCGAGCACCTTGAGCGCGGTGAAGAACTGCTCGTTGTCGGCCGGCGGGCAGATCCGGTCCTCCTCCGACTGCAGCATGAGGAGCGGCGTGCGAACGTTCGGCGCGTTGCGCAGGGGCGAGGAGCGCCACAGCTGGGCGTGACCCTCGTCGCTGAGCGGGTCGCCGAGGCCGGCGCGGCGGTTGTAGTGCACGCCGAAGTACGAGTTCGCCCAGGCCGACGCCTGGTTGGCAACGCCGTTCTCGCTGCTGGCGGCGCGGAACCGATCGGTCACGCCGATCAGCCACTGCGTGAGGAAGCCACCGTAGCTGAGCCCCATGACGCCGAGCCGCTTCGGATCGGCCAGGCCGAGCTTCACGAGGCCGTCGACCGCGGCGAGCGCGTCGGCGGCGTCGGTGTCGCCCCAGGCCGCCGAGAGGCCGCGCACCCACGGGCCGCCGAAGGTCGTCGAGCCGCGGATGTTCGGCATCAGGACCCGGTAGCCGGCCTCGCACAGCGCCATCTCGTCGAGGGTCCCTCCGGGACCCCACGCGCCGGTCGGGCCGCCGTGGATGTGGAGGATCGTCGGCAGGCGCCGCTTGCCGGCGCCGCGCGGGGAGGCGAGCCAGGCCTGCATCGGTCCCGCCGGTCCGCGCAGCGTGAGCTCTTCGAGGTCGACGCCGGTGAAGCGGCGCTGCCAGGCCGATCCCTCGCGGGTCACCTGGCGCAGCTTGCCATCCTCGGCCGTCCAGACCTCGCCGGCGAGGCCGTCGAGTGCGGCCGAGATCGCGACCCGGCCGCCGGCGACGTCGACGCCCGACGCCGCGATCCGCAGGTCGGGGTCGACCATCGGCTCGGCATGACCATCCAACGTCACCCGGTACGGAAGGTCGCGGCCACGGTCGCCGACGATCACCACCAGCTCGGAATCCGACCGCCACGCCGGTCCGGGCATCTCCTCCGCCATCAGCAGGTCGCACCAGGCCCACTCGCCGATGGGGCGGTCGAGCTCCGGCGTCAGGTGGCGCGGGGTGCCGGCGGGCAGGTCCATCACCCACAGCGAGGGCGGGAGCTCGTCGGGCGGGTCCTCGACGTCGGTGCCGATGAACGCCAGGCGCTGGCCGTCGGGCGAGAACGCAGGCCGGTCGGCGTCGCCGGCCAGGCTCGCGAGCGCACGGACGCGCGGCTTGGCCGCATCGGTCCCGACCGACCAGATCTGGAGCCTCGGGCTGATCGTGGTGTCCGGCCCGCGGTCGGCCGAGAAGGCGATGCGCCGACCGTCCGGCGACCAGGCCGGGTTGGTCACGTCGAAGTCGCCGCTCGTCAGCTGGCGCGGCGTTGCGCCCGCCCGAAAGGGCATGAGCCACAGGTGCGATCGCCGCACGACATGACCGGACTCGTCGTCGCGGAAGTCGAGCCGGGTGATTCTGCGCGCGATCGGCGATTGCCCCTTGCGCTCTTCGCCGACGATGAAGCGGTGGTCGCCGGCCTGCGCGACCAGCGCCACGCGCGCACCGTCCGGCGACCAGTGGACGCTGCCGACGCCGTGCTTGAGCGACGTGAGCTGCCAGGGCTCGCCCCCGTCGAGCGGCAGGACCCATGCCTGCGCGACGGCATCGTCGGGGCCGACCGGCGTGCGCACGAAGGCCAGGTGGCGCCCGTCCGGAGAGACCGCCGGCGAACCGTCGCGCACCCGCCCTCGCGTGAGCTGGCGCGCCTGCCCGCCGCGCATCGGCCGGAGCCAGACATGCGACTCGTAGTCGTCGCGGCGGACCCGACGGAGGACGTAGACGACGGCCGTGCCATCGGGGAGCAGCCGGAAGGCCTCGAGAGCGACCTGGGCACGAACGAGCGCTCTGGCGGTTGCATCGGTCATGCGCCCGAGTATGCACGGATTCCGGAGCCTGCCGCTGATCGTTGACCCGATTCCGCAGGATGTGCCATCCTCCCCGAGATCGAGCGGCCGTCCCGCCCCGGGCTCCGCCGCCTAGCGGACTTGCTTCGGAGGCACACAGACGATGCGACGCTACCGCGTTCTCCCCGCACTTGCGCTGATGGGGCTGCTACTCGGGGCGTGTACCGCCACTCAGGGCACCCCGAGCGCGGAGCCGGAGGGCTCGGGTGACGGCGCCGAGCCGTCGACCTCGAGCACAGCCACCGGCGGCACCGTCCGCATCGGCTGGGCGGGCTATCCCGACAGCCTGAACCCCGGCAACGGGGTGCTCACGGAGGCATACACCCTCTATGGGCTCGTGTTCGACACGCCGGTCACGGTCAACTCCGCGGGCGAGTACGTGCCCGCGCTCGCCACCGAGTGGTCGAGCACGGAGGATGGCCTAACCTGGACGATGACGATCCGCGACGACGCGACCTTCCATGACGGTGAGCCGCTGACGGCGGAGGACGTCGCCTTCTCGATGCAGCTGTACCAGGACACCGAGGACTTCCCGTTCCTTCCCTCGTACGTCGAGCCATTCACCAGCATCGAGGCGACCGACGAGACGACGGTGACCTTGACGACGGAGGAGCCGATCGCGAACTTCGAGCCCAACATGGCGTTCATCTACGTGCTGCCGATGCACATCTGGGAGTCTGTGGAGGACCCGGTCGAGTTCGGCAACGACGAGATGATCGGCTCGGGGCCGTTCTCGCTGGTCGAGGCGGACCAGGGAGTGTCCGTCGAGCTTGCGGCCAACAAGGAGCACTGGGGCACGCCGCCGAACATCGACGGCGTGATCTTCCAGACGTACGAGGCCGATGACGCCCGTGTGACGGCGCTTACCACCAGCCAGATCGATGCGATGCTCGACGTCCCCGAGACGGCGATCCCGGCGCTCCAGAACGAGGAGAACGTCGTCGTCCACATCGCCGAAGTGGCTGCCGGCGGCAGCTTCACGGACATCATCTTCAACGTCACCGAGGACGACGACTGCCCGCCGGACGATGGCGTCTGCTCCGGTCACCCGGCGCTGAGGGATCTTGCGGTTCGGCAGGCGCTCGCGCATGCCGTTGACAAGGAACAGCTGATCACTGTCGCCACCAGCGGGACCGGATCCCCCGGCCTGTCGGTGGTGCCGCCGGGGCTCGGCGACTTCTACGCGTCCGAGATCGAGGACTACCCATTCGACATCGCCGCCGCGAACGCGATCCTCGACGAGGCTGGCTACACCGACGGCGACGGCGACGGCGTCCGCGAGTGCCTCCCAGACCAGGACTGCGAGAACCTCACCTTCCGTCTCAACTATCCCGCCGATGCGACCACCGGCGCCCGCGAGACGGAGGTCATCCAGGAGACGTGGCAGCAGATCGGTGTCGCGGTCACCGTCCAGGTGCTCGACCCGGACGCCCTCACCGCGGTGTGCTGCCCGGCCTTCGACTTCGACGTGATCATGTGGGGTTGGGGCTCCGATCCCGATCCGGCGTTCCTGCTCGGGGTCGCGCTGTGCTCGGAGATCCCGTCGGGCTTCAGTGAGACCGGCTACTGCAACCCGGAGTACGACGAGCTGTTCGCAGCACAGGCTGTCGAGCTCGACCTCGATGCACGGGTGGAGATCATCCACCAAATGCAGCAGATCCTCATGGACGATCTGCCGTACATCATCCCGTACTACTACCCGACCATCGAGGTGTGGCGGACGGACACGTTCACCGGCTGGCTCGAGGACGATCCCACGCTGGGGCTTCAGGACTCGACGAGCCTCACCGTGCTCCGCCCTTCCGAATAGGCCGATGCGGGCCGGGCGTCATTCCGAGGCCCGGCCCCGCATGCCTAGGGACGTGACGCGATGAGCGGCCGCGGCGGCTTCCTGGCCCGCAAGGTCGCGTGGGCGCTCGTGACGATCGTTGTCGTCGTCACCTTCAACTTCCTCCTGTTCCGGGTGCTGCCCGGCGATCCGGCCAAGTCGGGGATGCGCGATCCGCGGCTCAACCCGGCGGCGGTCGAGGCGCTCCGCGAGCGATTCGGCCTCGACAAGCCGGTGTTCATCAACGTCGATGGCGGCAATCCGTTCGATACCCAGTTCACGGCGTACCTCGGCGCCCTCGCCCGCGGCGACCTCGGGACGAGCTACGCGTTTCGTGACCAGGAGGTCGCGGACATGCTCGGCCAGGCACTCGTCAACACGCTGTGGCTCATCCTTCCCGCCGAGGCGTTCGCGCTGATCCTCGGAGTCGGGCTCGGCCTCTTCGCCGCCTGGAGACGGGGAAGAGCCGCGGACGTCGCCGCGGTCACCTTCAGCCTCTTCATGTGGGCGCTGCCGATCTTCTTCCTCGGCATCATCCTGCTGATCGCGGGCGCAAACTGGTTCGGGCTGCCCGCCGGCGGACGGATCACGGTCGGTGCCGACTTCGAGTCGTTCTTCGCGTTGGCCTGGGACGTCGGCCGCCACCTGCTCCTGCCGACGCTGACGCTCGGGCTGGCGCTGCTCGGCGAGTACATGCTCATCATGCGCAGCAGCGTCCTCGACGTCTTCGGCGAGGACTACATCCTCACGGCTCGCGCCAAGGGCCTCTCGACGTACCGGATCATCCGCCATCACGCGCTGCGCAACGCGATGCTGCCGATGGTGACCCTCATCGCGCTGACGCTCGGCTTCACGGTCGCCGGCGCGATCCAGGTCGAGGCCGTCTTCTCCTGGCCGGGCCTCGGGGCATTGACCGTGGACGCCGTGGCGGACCGCGACTATCCGGTCCTGCAGGGAGCCTTCCTGCTGCTGGCGGTGGCCGTCGTCATCGCCAACCTCGCCGCGGAGCTGGTGTACGGCTGGCTCGATCCGCGAGTCAGCGAGGGGTGACCCGATGGCCGTGATCGAGGCGACCCAGGCGGCCACGCCGGTCGCGGAGCCGCGCCTGCGGTGGCGCGCGCTCCTCCGGCACCGGATCGGCGTCCTCGGGGCGGCGATGCTGCTCTTCGCGATCGTCGTTGCCATCTTCGCGCCGTGGATCGCGCCGTACGATCCGTACGCGCCCGTCGACGTCACGATCTTCGACATCTACCAGGCCCCCTCGCCCGCGCACCCCCTCGGGACCGATGACGGCGGCAAGGACGTCTTCTCGTCGCTCGTGTACGGCGCGCGCGTGTCGCTGGTGGTGGGCTTCACGGCCGCGGCGATCGCGATCGGGATCGGCGCGCTGGTCGGGATCGTGGCCGGCTACCGGCGCGGATGGCTCGGCTCGCTCCTCATGCGGATCACCGACTTCTTCCTCGTCATCCCAGACCTGGCGCTGATGATCGTGCTGGTGGCGATCATCGGTCCCTCGCTGGGGACGATCATTCTCGTCATCGGCTTTCTGGGCTGGACCGGCACGGCCCGGCTCATCCGGGCGCAGACGCTCTCGGTGCGCGAGCGCAAGTACGTCATGCGTGCCCAGGCGGTGGGCGCCGGCGACGTGCACATCCTGCGACGTCACATCCTCCCGGCGGTCCTGCCGCTGATGCTCGCCAACCTCGTGCTCGTGGTGAGCGTGGCGATCCTCGAGGAGTCGTCGCTCGCCTTCCTGGGCCTCGGCGACCCCACCGTCATCAGCTGGGGGCAGATGCTGAACTACGCGTTCGAGCGCGGTGCCATCAGCGCCGGCGCCTGGTGGGCACTGCTCTCGCCCGGGTTCGCGATCGTGTGGGTGGTGCTCGGGACGACCCTGCTCGGCTTCGCGCTCGAGAACATCGTCAACCCGCGGCTCCGGCGCCATCACCTCGAGGATCCTGGGACCGATGTCGCGCCCGACCGGCAGATCTCCCCGATGCCCGCGGCCGAGCCCGGCGTCCAAGCGCCGATCCTCCGCGTCCGCGACCTGGCGATCGAGTTCGCCGGCGAGTCCGGGCCGCTGCGCGCCGTCGACGGGGTCAGCTTCGACCTGCGCCGCGGCGAGACACTGGGCCTCGTCGGAGAGTCGGGCTGCGGCAAGACGACCACCGTCCTCGGCCTGCTCCGCCTGCTGCCGCCCGGCGGGCGGATCGTCGGCGGCTCGGTCTGGTTCGACGGCGAGGACCTCGTCGGGCTCGACGGCCGCGCCCTCCGCTCGTTCCGCTGGACCCGCCTCTCGCTCGTCTTCCAGGGCGCGATGAACGCCCTGAACCCCGTGCGGACCGTGGGGGACCAGATCTCCGAGGCGATCCGGCTCCACGCGCCGGAGACGTCGAAGGCGGAGGCCGCCGCCCGCACCGGCGAGCTGCTCGAGCGCGTCGGGATCTCGCGGCGTCGGGCCCGCGAATACCCCCACACGTACTCCGGTGGGATGCGCCAACGCGCGATGATCGCGCTCGCCCTGGCCTGCGACCCCGACGTCATCGTCGCCGACGAGCCCACCACCGCCCTCGACGTGATGATCCAGGCCCAGATCCTGGAACTGCTCGGCGGGATCGCCCGCGACTTCGGCATGGGGATCATCCTCGTCACCCACGACCTCGGCGTGGTGGCGCAGGTCTGTGACCGCGTGGTGGTGATGTACGGCGGCGTGGTTGCCGAGGAGAACGACGCGGCCACGCTGTTCCGCGAGCCGCAGCACCCCTACACGCAGCAGCTGCTCGGCTCCTTCCCGGACCTCGCCCATCCCGACCGGCCGCTGCGCGGCATCCCCGGCTCGCCGCCGCGGCTCGACGACATGCCGGTCGGCTGCCGCTTCGCGCCACGCTGTCCGCACGCCTTCGACCGATGCGTCGGCGAACGTCCGCCCGAGTACCCCGCGGCCGGCGGCCGCGCCTCGTGCTTCCTCCTCGATCCGGCCGAGGCACGCACGTGACCGATACGCTCCTCAGCGTCGAGGACCTCGTCAAGGAGTTCCCCGGCCAGCAATCGTTCATCGACTGGATCGCTCGCCGTCCGGCACCACCGGTCCGGGCCGTCGACGGGATCAGCTTCGAGCTGCGGTCGGGCGAGGTGCTCGCGCTGGTCGGCGAGTCAGGCTGCGGCAAGACGACGACCGGCAACCTGCTCATGGGCCTCATGCCGGCGAGCGGCGGACGCGTCGTGCTCGACGGCGCGGAAGTCGGCCGCATGTCCGGGCGCGCGCTGCTGAAGCTGCGGCGGCGCGTGCAGATGGTCTTCCAGGACCCGTACGAGTCGCTCAACCCGCGGATGCGGGTCGGCGACATCGTGGCGGAGCCGTTGCGGGTCCACAAGGTCGCGTCGGGGGCCGAACTGCGTCGGCGCGTCGAGGAGGCACTGACGTCGGCCGGCCTGACGCCGGTGGCGGCGTACCTGCGCCGCTACCCGTTCGAGCTGTCCGGCGGCCAGCGCCAGCGCGTCGTCATCGCCGCCGGCCTGGCGCTCGAGCCGACGCTGCTCATCGCCGACGAGCCGGTGAGCATGCTCGACGTCAGCATCCGCGCCGACATCCTCAATCTGCTCGGCATGCTCGCCCGCGAGCGCGGCATCGCGGTCGTGATGATCACCCACGACCTCTCGACCGTCGCCGCCTACGCCGATCGAATCGCGGTCATGTACCTCGGCCGCATCGTCGAGCACGGCCCGACGCGCGAGGTCCTCGCCAACCCGCGCCACCCGTACGCGGAGGCGCTCCTCTCGGTCGTGCCGATTCCCGACCCGTCGGTGCGCCGGCGTCCGGTCATTCTCAGCGGCGAGATGCCGGACCCGTCACGGATGCCCTCCGGCTGCCGCTTCCACCCGCGCTGCCCCGTTGCCTTCGACCGATGCCCGACGGTCGACCCGCCGCTCTTCGACGTCGGTCCCGGCCACCAGGCCGCCTGTCTCCTGCTGGAGGGCTGAGCGCCCGCAACGAAGAAGGGGCTGGCACTCGCCCGATGAGGCGGCTACACTCCGTGAGCATCTGTGCAGGAGTGAGCAATTGCTCACCTCGTCCCCGGAGGTCGACGTGACCGACGAGCTCAGCACCGAAGAGCACGAGCTGCTGGCCCGAATCGCGCACCGCTGGTATCTCGACGATCGGACCCAGAGCGAGATCGCCCAGGAGTTCGGCCTGTCTCGGCCAAAGGTCCAGCGCCTCCTCGACCGGGCACGGACGAGCGGCGTGGTGCAGATCAAGATCGAGGGACCGGTCGGCGTCGACATCGGCCTCGAGTCCCAGCTCATCGACGCCTTCGCCCTGACCGATGCGATCGTCGCGGCCAGCGCGGCCGACCCTGAGGCGCAGCGCGCCGGCGTTGCGCGCAGCGCGGCGGCGTACCTCGAGCGCCGCGTGCGCGACGGCATGGTCGTCGCAGTGAGCCACGGCCGAGACATCGGCGCCATCCCGCGGCACTTCCGGCCCGCCGGCGCGCTCGAGTGCGTCTTCGCCAGCGCGATGGGCGGGTCACCGACCATCGACGCGCCGACGAACCCGAACGAGATCTGCCGCGCCCTGGCCGAACGCAGCGGGGGCCGCGCCGAGAGCCTCTTCGCCCCAGCCTACGTCGAGAGCGCAGAGGTCCGTGACAGCCTGCACGCCCAGGAGGCCGTCTCGCACGTCCTTCGTACCGCGGCCACGGCCGACCTGGCGATCGTCGGCATCGGCGGGACCGACGACGACTGCACGATGGTCCGCAGCGGCTGCCTCGACCTCGTCGAGATCGCTCGGCTGCGCGAGCAGGGAGCGGTGGGTGACGTGCTCGGCAACTACGTCGACCGTGCCGGAGAGCTGATCTCGTCCCCGCACAGCAGCCGGCTGGTCGGGCTCTCGATCGACGATCTGCGGGGCATCGGCACCGTCGTGGCTGTCGTCAGCGGCCGGGAGAAGCCGGACGCGATCCTGGGCGTGCTGCGCGCCGGGATCGTCGACGTCCTCATCGTGGACGAGACGAACGCGCGCACGGTCATCGGCCTCGCGCGGGGAGGAGAAGCGTAATGCCGGTGGTGCCGACCCAGGAGATCGTGGCGAAGGCGTTCTCGGAGCGCTACGGAGTCGCGGCGATCAACGTCGTCAACGACCTCACGATGGAGGCCGTCCTGGCGGCGGCCGACGAGCTCCGCGCGCCGCTCATCGTGCAGACCTCGGTCAAGACCGTGAAGTCGATCGGCGCCGACGTGCTGATCGCGATGTGGCGCGCGATGGCCGACCGCGTCAGCGTGCCGGTCGCGCTCCACCTCGACCACTGCCCCGAGCGCGAGGTGATCAGCCTCTGCCTCGAGAAGGGCTGGAACTCGGTCCTCTTCGACGGCTCGAAGCTGTCGGTCGAGGAGAACCGCGCCCAGTGCATCGAGGTCGTCGCCGAGGCACGCCGCTTCGGGGCGCTGGTGGAGGGCGAGATCGAGGGCTTCAAGCGGGTCGAGGAGATGGCCGACGACGAAGAGCCCGATGAGCTGACCCTCGAGGCCGCCGTCGACTTCATCCGCGCGACCGAGGTCGACGTGTTCGCGCCGGCGATCGGCAATGCGCACGGGATGTATCGGTCCACCCCGAAGCTCGACAGCCAGCGCGTGACCGACATCGTCGAGGCGACCGGCATCCCGGTGGCGCTGCATGGTGGCACGGGGATGACGCCGGACCAGTTCCGCGACCTCGTCGGCCGCGGCTGCGCGAAGGTGAACATCTCGACCGCGCTGAAGATCGCCTACATGCAGGCGGGCTTCGACCACATGGCCGCCAGTCCCGGCACGTTCGACCCGCCATCCCAGTTCGAGGCGCAGCGGGCGGCGGTGGTCGAGATGGCCAGGGAGCACATTCGCATCCTCGGCGGGGAGGGCAAGGCCTGAATGCCGGCGCTGATCTTCGACTGTGATGGCGTCCTTGCCGACACGGAGCGCGACGGGCATCGGCTGGCGTTCAACGAGACGTTCCGCGAGTACGGCGTGCCGATCGAGTGGTCGGTCGAGGAGTACGCCCGAAGGCTCCAGGTCGCCGGCGGCAAGGAGCGCATGGCGACGGAGCTCACGCCGGAGTTCGTCGCCGCCAACGGCCTGCCGGCCGATACCGAGGGCCAGGCCGAGCTGCTGGCCAGCTGGCACCGGCGCAAGACGGCGATCTACACCGAGATGGTGGCGGCCGGACGCCTGCCGCCACGCGCGGGGATCGGCCGCATCATCGCCGAGGCCGACGACGCGGGCTGGGCGCTGGCCGTGGCCTCGACCTCGGCGGAGCCGTCGGTCCGCGCCATCCTCGAGCAGGCCGCCGGACCCGACCGCGCGGCCCGGTTTGCCGTTCTGGCCGGCGACGTGGTGGAGCGCAAGAAGCCGGCGCCCGACATCTACCTGCTCGCCATCGAGCGCCTCGGCACGCCGCCGGCCGAGACACTCGTCATCGAGGACTCGCGCAACGGGCTCCTCGCCGCGGTCGGGGCGGGGCTGCGCTGCGTGGTCACCGTCAACCCCTACACCGAGGAGGAGGACTCCGCCGAAGCGGTCCTCGTCGTCTCATCGCTCGGCGATCCCGGCGGCGAGCGCACCCGCGTCATCGCCAATCGCAGCGAGGCGCGGCCGGGAGAGTTCATCACGTTGCCCGATCTGGAGCGCTGTCTGGCCGGCTGATGCCGGCGCTCGGTCACCGAAGGAGGTTCGCGTATGGCAAGACCCGCGCTCGACGATCTCGACCTCGTCATCAAGACCATGGCCGCGACGATCGTCGACAACACGGAGTACTTCTCCCAGCTCGACGCCGTCGTCGGTGACGGCGACTTCGGGTACTCCCTGCGCAGCGGCTTCGAGGTCGTCGCCGCCGACTACGACACCTTCGACCGCTCGAGCGTGGGTTCGGTGCTCAAGAAGATCGGCCTCACGATCTCCAGCAAGGTCGGCGGCTCCAGCGGGCCGTTCTGGGGCACCGCGTTCCTGCGCGCCGGCATCACGGCCGGCGACAAGACCGACCTGACCGCAGAAGACCTCATCGCCATGCTCCGCGCCTCGGTCGAAGGGATCATGGCCCGCGGCGGCGCGTCGCTCGGGGAGAAGACGTTGCTCGACGCCCTCGTGCCCGCGATTGACAGCCTCGAAGAGAGCTTCAGTGAGCCGATCACGGACAACGGCGTGGCCGCGCTCCAGAAGGCAGCGGACGTGGCGGTCGCCGCCGCCGAGAACACCAAGGGCATGCTCGCCATGCGCGGTCGCGCCGCGTACACCGGGGAGCGAAGCCGCGATTCCGTCGATGCCGGCGCGGTCGCGATCGGCGTCATTCTCCAGGCCATCAGCGCCGCCTGGCGCGACAAGTACAGCGACTGAAGGAGATCCGAAGCGTGAAGAAGTTCGTCAACGATCCCGCCCAGTTCGTCCCCGAGTTCCTGGAGGGAATCGCCCTCGCCAGCGGCGGCTCGCTGAAGTACGAGCCGAAGTACAACCTCATCTATCGGGCCGACATGCCCAAGGCAGACCGGGTCTCGATCATCCAGGGCTCGGGCTCGGGCCACGAGCCGGCGCACACGATGATCGTCGGTCCGGGCATGCTCGACGCGGCCTGTCCCGGTGACGTATTCGCCGGCCCGCCGGTCGAGTTCGTGACCGAGACCTCGAAGCTGATGGACACCCCCGCAGGAGTCCTCTACCTGGTCAATAACTACACCGGCGACCGCGCCGCGTGGGAGATGGCGAAGGAGCTCCAGGAGGCCGAGGGCCAGAAGATCGGCTATCTGCTCGTCAACGACGACGTGGCAGTCAAGGACTCCACCTGGACCGTCGGCCGCCGAGGCGTGGCCGGCAACTTCTTCGTGATCAAGGCCGTCGGCGCCAAGGCCGACCAGGGCGGCACGCTCGAGGAATGCGTTGCGGTCGGCGAAAAGGTGATCGCCAACGTGCGCACGATGGGCATCGCCCTCTCCTCGTGCACCCCGCCGGTGCGCGGAACGCCGCTGTTCGACATCGGTGACGACGAGATCGAGATCGGGATCGGCATCCACGGCGAGCCGGGCCGCCAGCGCGCGAAGATCCAGCCCGCCGATGCACTCGTCGACATCCTGCTCGACGCGATCGTGCCGGACCTGCCGTTCAGCTCCGGCGACGACGTGGCGCTGATGGTCAACGGCCTGGGCGGCACGCCGATCAGCGAGCTGTACCTGCTCTACGGCTCGGCCCACAAGAAGCTGGCCGACAAGGGCATCAACGTCTGGCGCAGCTACGTCAACGAGTACTGCACCTCGCTCGAGATGGCCGGTGCCCACATCTCACTGCTCAAGGTCGACGACGAGCTCAAGGAGCTCCTCACGGCCCCGGCGGAGATTGCCTACCGCGTCTTCTAGGCCGATCCGACCTCGCCCCGATCGGGCGGCCCCGGAATTGGGCCGCCCGCTCCGCGTTGCTCAACCCGGCGCGAAGGCTCCCATCACCACTGCGACGACGACCACGGCCACGGTCGCAGCCGATGACGCCGCCACCGCGAACCGCACCGGCCGCGAGGCGCGGTTGGCCATGACCGCGGCGACGACCGCCGCGTCGGCGGTGCCGGCGAGCCCGCCCAGGGTCGCGCCCACCGCGTGGGCCAGCGTCGGCGAGGCGCTGCCTACCTGACGCTCCCCGGCCATCACGACGCCCAGCAGCACGACGCCGAGCGCGCCGAAGAGGCCTGCGCCGAGGCTCGCGGTCCAGGCGCGCGCCACGCCCTGCTGGGTCGCGCCGGTGAGCGCGGCTCCGGCCGCGAGCGCGCCCGCGACCAGGTAGGTGGCCGGCATCGGTGCATGCGAGGTCGGCGGGGAGAACGCGAACCAGCCGAACGCGACGAGTGGGCCCGCCAGCATGCCGAGCGCGGCGACCCACGTCAGCGGTCGCGTCCAGTCCTCCGGATCGTCGGGCGGGACGACCTCGCCGAGGCGGACGCTGACCGGGACGAGGTCGTCGTCCGGCTCCGTCGTCACGCCGGGACGGGGCTCCGCTCGGCGACCGTCGCGAGGCGCAGGCCGAGGATCCGGCCGCCGAGCTCGCGCACCAGCCAGCCGGCCTGCGCGGCGAGGCCGTCGTCATCGGTCTCGACGGCCGTGTGCGCGACGGCCTCGAGCTCGGCCATCGCCGATGGTGTGTCGAGGTCGTCGTCCATGGCGGCGAGGAATCGGTCGCGGGCCTCGGCGATCGACGGCGCAAGCTCGGCCGGAGCGCCGCGTGCGCGCCCGGAGGCCGCGCGGAGCAGCGCCGCGGCACGGTCGGAGCGCCCCAGGGCGTCGGCGTCGTAGTGGACCTCGGTTCGGTAGTGGTGGCTGACGAGGTAGTGGCGGATCGCGTCGCCGGTATGGTCCCGCAGCAGGTCGCGCACGAGCACGAGGTTCCCGAGCGACTTGCTCATCTTCGCGCCGTCGTAATGGAGCATCCCGGCGTGCATCCACCAGCCTGCGAACGGCCGCTCGCCGGTGGCGCCCTCCGACTGCGCGCGCTCGGCCTCGTGGTGTGGGAAGGCGAGGTCCGCCCCTCCGCCGTGGATCTCGAACCGGTTGCCGAGATACGTCATCGACATCGCCGAGCACTCGATGTGCCATCCGGGCCGTCCCGGGCCCCACGGCGACGCCCATGACGGCTCGTCGGGCAGGGAGCGCTGCCAGAGCACGAAGTCGAGCGGATCGCGCTTGCCGGGCATGTCGGGGACGTTGCCGCGCTCGTTGGCGATCGCCAGCATCTCCTCGCGCGGGACGTGCGACACCTCGCCGAAGCGAGGATCGGCGGCGACGCTGAAGTAGGCGTGGCCGTCGGCCTCGTAGGCGCAGCCCGCGGCCAGCAGCTTCTCGATGAGCGCGACCATCTGCGGGACGTGCTGCGTCGCCCGCGGCAGGTGATCGGGCGGCAGCCAGTTGAGGGCGGCCATCTCGGTCAGGAAGGTCGTGACCCATCGGTTGCCGAGCGCGAGGTAGTCCTCGCCGGTCTCGCGCGCCTTGCGCAGCATGTCGTCGTCGACATCGGTCAGGTTCTGGACGTACACGACGTCGTGGCCGAGATACTCGAGATACCGATGCAGGACGTCGAAGCTGACGTAGGTGAAGGCGTGGCCGAGATGCCCGGTGTCGTACGGCGTCACGCCACAGACATAGAGGCCCACCCGGTCGCGGCCGGGGATCGGCGCGAACGGGTGGAGCCCATCCCGGCGCGTGTCGTGCAGGCGGAGTTTCACGCTGCGGATTCTAAAGCGGGTACGCCCGAAGCGCCGATCGTGGGCTGGACGCGGCCGATAGAATCGGCGCTCGGGTGGGGGCCGCCTGCCGCCGCAGGCCACCGGAAGCGGAGCCCAACATGGAAGTCCTGCGCTGGCTGCTGTTCTTCGCGATCGCGATGTTCTTGATCGTCGCGGGGATCTTTTTCGTTCTCGGCCGGGATCTCCCGATCCCGCGGTTCTAGCCCGTCACCAGAGGTCCGGCTTCGTGCTCATCAGGAAGCCGATGACCCCGATGATCCCCGCCATTCCGTAGGCGACGTAGCGCTGCTGGCGCGCGCGGCGCTGCCAGGTCGCGTCGTCGGTCGTGCTGGCACCGAGCCCGACCAGCCGTCGCAGGTTCGGCCGGCTGACGACGGCGGCGATGACCAAGTTGATGGCGTACAGGGTGAGGGCGACGAGCAGCCACGGCTCGGTCAGCAGCTCCGGACCCAGGATCCAGAGCATCGCGCCGCCGGTGACCGCCAGGCCGGCCGCGATGACGAGCGTCCCGGTGCCCTGCATCGCCATCAGCGCGCGGGTCACCGGCCCGGGCTCGCTCGTCGTGCGTCGCAGGACGAACGGCAGGATCACGCTCGGGAGGAGCAGCGCGACCGCCAGGCCGATGTGGATGACGAGCAGGATCGGGAACCAGTTCATCGGTCCCGATGCTAGCGCAGCGGCCCGTCAGCGGCCCTTCGTGAACTCCTGGTGGACGCCGAGCCGGCGCAGGAGCGTCGGGATGTTGACGGCCCAGCCGACGCCGAGCGGCCGCGCGGTGATGACCTTCGGCGAATGGGGGTTCCAGTACGCCTGGCGCAGTCCCTCCAGCGTCGGCAGACGGAAGTCGTACGGCACGACCCCGAGCAGCTTCCCGTGCCAGGTGCGCTGCTCGGGCGGCTTGCGCAGCTCGGTGTAGATCGCGCCCCCCACCGCGGCCAGCACGGCCGTGCGCAGCAGCCAGATCAAGGCGCCGAGCTCGCTGCGCGCCGTCTCGGTCTTCTGCGAGATGTCATCGCGAACGTTGTCGATCATGAGGCCTCCTTGGCCGATGTGGATCGCAAGCAGTGTGCCGCATGGCATCATGCCCGAGCCGATGCGCCCGGTTCCCTACCTCGACGCCGATGCGATCCGCGCGGGCGTGTCGATCGACGACATGCTCGATGCCGTCGAGGCCGCCTACCGAGATGTCTCGTCCGGCCGCGACCGATCCCCGCTGCGCTCGCGAGTCGCGCTTCCCAACGGTGACCTGCTGCTCATGCCCGGGATCCGCGATGGTGGGGCCGGCGCGAGCGTGAAGCTCGTGACGGTGACGCCGGCCAACGCGTCGCGCGGACTCCCCACGATTCACGCCCTCGTCGTCTGGTTCGACGCCGACACCGGGCGGCCGCTGGCGCTCATCGACGGCGAGACGCTGACCGCGATGCGCACCGGTGCGGCCTCGGGCGTGGCAACCCGACTGCTGTCGCGGACCGATGCCTCGACACTCGCCATCATCGGGGCCGGCGGCCAGGCCGAGTGGCAGCTCCGCGCCGTGCTCGCCGCGCGACCGATCCAACGCGCGGCCGTCTACGCGCGCGACCAGTCCGCGCGAGAGGCATTCGCCGGCCGCATGGCCGCGGTCACCGGCATCAAGATCACCGCCGCGGCAACCGCTGAGGAAGCCATCCGCGGCGCGGATGTGATCTGCTGCGCAACGACGTCGTCCGAGCCGGTCTTCGATGCCGCCTGGGTGGCGCCCGGCGCGCACGTCAACGGCGTCGGCGCGTACCGGCTCGGCATGGTCGAGCTGCCCCCCGAGCTGATGGCCCGGGCGGAGCTGGTGGCGGTCGACTCCCGCGCCGCTGCGATGACCGAGGCCGGCGACGTCGTCGCGGCGATCGAGCGCGGGCTAGTGCCGGAAGACGGCCTGGTAGAGATCGGCAGCGTCGGCCCGGACTGGGTCGCCACGCGATCCGCCGAATCGATCACCGTCTTCAAGTCGGTCGGGCTGGCCGCCCAGGATGTCGCCGCGGCCGAGCTCATCACCGATCGTCTCCTCGGTGGCGCCCGCGACGAGTGACCACCGCTCGAGCAGCGCGCCGAGGTACAGCTCGACGAACGCGTCGACCGAGAGCCACCCGACGCCGATCGAGACGAGGGCCTGCTGCGGGCCTGGGTACGCCGGACGGTGCACGTCGGCGTCGAGCAGGGGACGATGGCCAGGCGCCGGTCGCGCGGCGAGCGGTGCGACGCGCTCCGTGACGGGTGCCGCAGCCCCCGTCACGCTCACGACGATCGGCACGGGGTTCGGCGGCGGGGGTGCCGGCGGCCGAACGAGCCCGACCTGGCCGCCACCTGGACTCTCCGGCGCTGCCGGCATCGGCGTCGGAGCGGGCGTGGGCGTGGGCGTTGTCACGGGCGTTGGGGCGGGGGTCGCGCCAGGCGTGGCGCCCGGTGCGGGTGTGGGGGTCGGCGCCGGCGTCGGCTTTGGCGTCGCGGTCGGCATCGGCGTGGGCGAGGGCGCCGGCGTCGAAGGCGGCGGGGGCGCGATGATCACCGCGCCGGTGTAGTAGATGGCCATGATCTGCGCCGCGGTCTTGCCGGCCAGGCCGCAGGCCTGCGTGCCCCACTGGAACATCTGCCAGCCGTTGACATTCGCGCCGCATGGCTCGGTCGCGGCGCCCGCGTTGTAGTACGTCGGGAAGATCTTCGCGCCCTTGTGCGCGAGCGTGCCCCAGGTTGCGTCGACGGCAGCGGCCATGCTCGAGTAGGTCGGCCTGCTCGGGTCGTACACCTGGTCGCGGGTCGAGTCGAAGACGTCGAAGCACGCGCCTGCCTCGTTCACGTACCCGCGCCAGTGGAGCACCTGGTACCAGCCGTAGTTCTTGACGGCCAGCGCCCCGGAGCGGAGCGACTCGGTCGTCCAGCTGCTGATCCACTCCCGGCTCAGGACGTTCTTCACGTACGTCCGAAAGCCGACGGTCTCGACCGCGCCGGTCTTCGTCCGGAAGACGCGGATGGTGGACGGCGGAACGGTCTCGGACCGATAGGTGCCGCATTCGCCGGCGGCCGATGCGGGCGCCGGCGTCGCCATCGGTGCCGCGAAGGCGGCAATCGCAAGCACGACGAGCAGGCACGCCGCGCCGATGCGCTGGATGTGATCCATGGAGGCCGCACCCTATCGGTCTCCCAACCGCCCAGCACCCCACCGAACGTACCGGTAGGGTGCCGTACCGGGTCAGTCCGCCCAGCGGTGCACGCGCTCCCGGACCGTGTCGAAGCCGAGCTCCTCGCACAGGGCGACGAACGTGGCGCGCGGGACGCCGCGCCACTCGAGGTCGTCGAGCGAGGCGGTCGCGAGCGCCGAGTCGCGCTTGAGCGTCGCGAGGGTCCGGTACAGGTAGGCGTCGGAGCGCTGCTCCGCCAGGGTGGCTGCCAGGCGGCTGGCGTTGCGGATGTCGAGCTGCCAGTCGAGGACCGATTCAGGGATCGCATCGAGCTGCCCGAACTTCGCGAGCACGGTGGCGGCGCTCTTCGCGCCCCAGCCCGGAAGACCAGGATACCCGTCGCTGCTGTCGCCGACGAGCGCCAGGTAGTCGGGGATTGACGTGGGCCGGACGCCGAATTTGGTGACCACGCCGTCCTCGTCGTAGGTCACGCGGCGCATTCGGTCGCGAAGGACGATGCGCTCGCCGTCGACGAGCTGGGCGAGGTCCTTGTCGACCGAGCAGACGACGATCTGCTCGAGGCGCGGGTCGCCGCCGAAGCGTTCGACGGCGGTGGCGATCCCGTCGTCGGCCTCGTCCTCGACCATCGGCCAGACGGCGATGCCGAGGGCCTCGAGCGCGCGCTCCGCATCGCGGAACTGGGCGAGCAGTGCGCGGTCGATGCCCGCGCTTGACTTGTAGGTGGGAAAGACGTCGTTGCGCCACGACTCGATGACGTAGTCGGTCGCGGCACCGATGTGGGTGAGGTCGTCCTCGCGCAGCAGCGACAGCATCGAGTCGATGAGCCCCTGCACGGCGTTGACCGGGCGCCCGTCCGGCGCGCGTCGCGGCGGGCGCGAGTAGAAGGCACGGAACAGCTCGAAGGTGGCGTCGACGAGATGGAGCTTCATCGGTCACCACGAGGATAGCGGGCCATCGGTCGCGCGCCTTGACAGGCGCGCGGGCAGCGGCCAACGATGGTCGCTCCCCAGGAGGAACCCAGCGATGTTTCACCGTTCGCGCACTCGAGCCGCACTGCTCGCCCTCTTCGCGACGTTCGCCCTCACCGGTCCGGCCGCCGCGGGCGAGTTCCGCTCCGAACAGTCCGTCACCGTTGCCGAGGGCGAGTCGATCGACGACGACCTCTATGTCGCGGCGGGCATCGTGAACATCGACGGGACCGTGAACGGAGACGCGACGATCGCCGGCGGCACCGTGACGGTGAGCGGCACGGTGACTGGCTCGCTGAACGTCGGCGGTGGCACGGTCGACGTGACCGGGGACGTGACCGGCGCCGTCCGGGTCAGCGCAGGGACCGTTCGGATCGCCGGGTCGGTGGGTCGCGACGTCGTCGCCTTCGGCGGGAACGTGACGATTGATTCATCCGCCGAGGTGGCAGGCGACGTCGCCGGTGGCGTCGGCATGCTGGCGATCGACGGCACGATCGGCGGCGACGTGGTTGCCGGGGCCGGCACGATCCAGATCGGTGGCACGGTCGACGGCGCGCTGGACGTCAGCGTGGGAGACCTGACGATCGAGTCGGGCGCCGTGGTGGGCGGCGACGTGACGTACACCTCCGCCCGTGAGGCGACGATCGCCGACGATGCCCAGATCGGCGGGGAGACCACGCGCGAGGAGCCGGCCGCGGGGACGCCGGGTGACACTGGCGGTGGCGCCTTGATCCCCGATAACCCGATCGTCACCTACCTCGGCGTGCTGCTCGGAATGCTCCTCCTCGGGTGGGGGATGCTCGCGGTCCGGCCGCGCCTGACGTTGGGCAGCGCCGATGCGCTGCGGACGTCGCCGCTGCTGACGGTCGGCGTCGGGCTCGGAGCGCTGATCGGGCAGTTCGTGCTCATCGCCATCCTTGCCCTCATCGGAATCCTCCTCGCCATCATCGCCGCCGCCCTCGGCGGCGCGGTCGTGGCGGTCGGGTTCGTCCTGCTCCTGCTCATCCTGCTTGCCATCGTCCTGTCCGTGGTGCCGATCGCGATGGCCATCGGTCGGCTCCTGCTTGCCGACCGTTCGCCGTACCTCGCCTACCTGGCCGGCGCGGCGATTTTGGCGCTCGTCGTGGTCGCCTGCGGGTACGTGCCCGCGCTCGGCGCGCTCGTCTTCTTCGTGGTGTGGCTGCTCGGTCTCGGCGCGTTCGTGGTCTACGTATTCCGCACGCGTGAGCGCCCGTACCTGATTGACGCGTCGCCGCCTGCGACGGCCGCGGCGGCGCCTCCGGCCTGATTCCGTCGGGGCGTTGCCGCAAAGCAACGCCCCGGTAAGCCGCTGGTAAGCGGCGATGTGCAAGATGGCCGCAGCGGGGTCGCGGCGCGGAGAAGCGTGCCCTGCACCACCGGCCCATGGTTCCCGGCCAGGGCCGGCGGTCCGCGTCGCGTCCTCCGCGTTTCGCATCCGGAACGGCTCGCGCAGTGACGCCTGTAACTGCGATCGGACGAGTTAGAGAGGCCCGAGCGTCCATCGTACGAGAGGTACCTGATGCGACGACTCATCGTGCTGTTCGCGCTCCTGCTCGCCCTCGGCGCCCCGACGGCGGCCGGCGCAGCGGCCTTCCCGGATCGGATCGACCTGCCCGATAACTTCGCCCCCGAGGGAATCGCGGTTGGCCGCGGAACCACCTTCTACACCGGCTCGCTGAGCGGCCAGGGCATCTGGCGCGGCGACCTCCGAACCGGCGACGGGGCGTTCCTCGTCGAGGGTGGCGGCCCGTTCGTCGGCATGACGGTCCAAAAGGACAATCGACTGTGGGTTGCCGGCGGGCCGGCAGGAAACGGCTACGTGTTCGACGCCAGGAAGGGCGGCGATCCCCTCATCGTGTTCCAGCTGGCGCCGCCGGGCGAGTCCAGCTTCGTCAATGACGTCGTCGTGACGCGGGACGCGGCATGGTTCACCGACTCGTTCCGCGGCGTCATCTATCGCGTCGATCTCGGCACCGGCGAAGTCAGCGAGGTGGACCTCACCGACCTGGCGCCGGCCGAGCCGAACGTCTTCCGGCTGAATGGCATCGATGCCACGCCGAACGGAAAGACGCTGATCGCGGTGAACTCCACCGCCGGCGAGCTGTACCGGATCGATGCCTCGACCGAAGAGGTGTCCACGATCGACATGGGCGGCGACAGCGTTGCCGGCGACGGCATCCTGCTGGCTGGCCGCACGCTCTACGCGGTGCGCAACCAGGACCACGTGGCGGTCATCCGGCTTTCGCCCGACCTGTCGAGCGGGACGATCGTCGAAGAGCTGACCGGTGACCTCGACGTCCCGACGACGGTGGCACGCCACGGATCGTCGCTCTACGTCGTCAACGCTCGCTTCGGAACGATGGATGAGCCACCGGTCCCATACTGGGTGACGCGGCTCGATCGCTGAGGGAGGGCGACCGTGTGGCCGCTCGCCGTCAGACGGCGAGCGGTT
>CAWGIY010000008.1:0-32672 GCA_963822845.1 uncultured Chloroflexia bacterium
CATGCGGGCCGGGCGCGCTCCTGCGCGGAGCGCCGCGCTCCTGCTCTCGGCCACGCTGTCGGCGTTGCTGCTGGCGCTGGCGGCGGCATCGGCCACGAGCGCCGTGACGGTCCCGGACCGCGCCCCGTCGTTCCTCGCCGCCTGCGCCGCCGCGCTGGTCGGGGCTGCGGCCTACGGCCTCGTTACCGTGCTGCTCGTGGCCGACGTGAGGGCCAGCCGAGCCCGCTGAACCGGTAGGGGATGTCTGCTATGCTCCGGCCCCGTCGCCGATCCGCGGGGCCCGTGGTGTAGCGGCCTAACATGCCAGCCTGTCACGCTGGAGATCGCCGGTTCGAATCCGGTCGGGCCCGCCACCAACCCCAACCCGCCTCTCCCGAGCGCCCGTCCACGCCCGCAGCGAGGAGCGCCATGAAGTTCCGGACGACCATCGTGCAGAGCGGCAAGACCACGACCGGCATCGCCGTGCCCGAGGCGGTGATGGAGGCACTCGGCGCCGGACGCAAGCCACCGGTGCGGGTGACGATCGGCGCGTACACGTATCGGTCCACCGTGGCCACCATCGACGGCTCCCCGATGGTCGGGCTGAGCGCCGAGCACCGAGCCGGGGCCGGAGTGGCCGGTGGCGACGAGATCGAGGTTGACGTGGTGCTCGACACCGACAAGCGCGAGGTCGCCGTCCCGCCCGAACTTGCACGCGCGCTCGATGCCGAGCCGCAGGCGCGTGCCACGTTCGACGGCCTGTCGAACAGCAACAAGTCGTGGCACGTGCTCCAGGTGACGGGCGCGAAGACCAACGAGACCCGTGAGCGGCGGATCGCGAAGTCGATCGCGACGCTCCGTGAGGGCCGGCCCCGCTAGGCGCTCACGTCCCGCCGCCCGCCTCGGCTCGCTGGACCGCCTGCTTCGTCGCGTCGCGGCTGGCGGCCTCCTTCTGCGCCTGCTCGCGTGAGCGGAAGTGCTTCGTGATCGCATCGCACGCTTCGTCGATGTCGCTGGTGATCGTCAAGAGGTCGAGGTCCTCCGGGCTGACCTTCTCCTCGTACAGCGGCTTGTCGCGAATCCACTGCATCATCCCGTCCCAGTAGTCCTTGCCGTAGAGCACCACGGGGAAGTGCTCGACCTTGCCGGTCTGGATGAGGGTCAACGCCTCGAACAGCTCGTCGAGGGTCCCGAAGCCGCCGGGGAAGATCACGAAGCCCTCGGCGTACTTGACGAACATCATCTTGCGCACGAAGAAGTAGCGGAACTCCATGCCGAGGTCGACGTACTCGTTCAGCCCCTGCTCGAACGGGAGCTCGATGTTGCAGCCGATGGAGAGGCCCCCGGCCTCCTTCGCCCCGCGGTTGGCCGCCTCCATGACGCCCGGACCGCCGCCGGTGATGATCGCGAAGCCCTGCTCGACGAGGGCTGCCGCCAGGCGACGGGCAGCACCGTAGTAGCGATTCCGGCGGCCGACGCGAGCCGAACCGAAGATGCTCACGGCCGGGCCGATGTCCGCGAGCGCGTCGAAGCCCTCGACGAACTCGCCCATGATCCGCAGCGTGCGCCAGGTATCGGTGTCCTGGAAGCCGTCCGCCGGCCCGCGCGAGCGGAGAAGCTTCTGATCCTCGGTGCCACCGGCCGCCGCATGCGGCTTGCCGCGCACGACGACTGCCCCGCGGCGACGTTCCGGCTCCTTCTTCCTGCGTGGCACTGGTACCTCTCTCGCTCGACACCATTTGGCCCGGATGCTACGGTTTCCGTTCGCCGGCACGCCTCATGCTTCGCACGAGCCTTGCCGGCCGGACCACGTAACGGGATGAATTCTATTGCTGGACCTGCTGCGGCGAGTCGCCGCACTGACCGCCGTGAGTGTCGCGGGCACAACGCGCCACCAGCTCAGTGAGCGTCGACGTCGATGATCATGATTCGACGCGTCGTCCTCCTTGCCTTCATATCCGTCTCCGGAATTGCCCTGCTCTCGCCGCTCTCCGCGCGCTCCGCGGCTCAGCTCCCCGACGCCCCTCGCGACCAGCTGCTCGCCCGCCAGCCCGCACCACGGGCCGATGCGCCGCGCGGGGGCGTCCTCACTGCTCGGGGATCGACCGCCCAGGCCGCGGCGACGACCGGCGCGGAGGCCCTGGTCCCAAGCGGGTCGGATGCACCGGCGACGTTCACGATGGAAGCGACGCTCGTCGTGATCCCGACCGCACCGCTCCCGGCGGCCCCGGCACAGCCGGCCGCGACATACAGCGGCGACAGCGTCTGGGACGACCTGGCACGGTGCGAGTCGAGCGGCAACTGGGCCATCAATTCGGGCAACGGCTACTACGGCGGCCTCCAGTTCTCGCTCGGCACGTGGAACGGCTACGACGGTGCCGAGTTCGCCGCGTATCCGCACCAGGCGACGCGCGAGGAGCAGATCATCGTGGCCGAGCGCCTGCGAGATGCGCGCGGCTATCAGCCGTGGCCGGCCTGCCGCGCCAAGCTCGGGTTGCCTTAGCAACCACTTGCTCGGCCGGAGGAGCCGGCCGCTGGAGTAGCATGCGGTCGATGCTCCAACCGCTCGGGGTGGGACACGTGGTGCTCAAGGTCCGCGACCTCGATCGGTCTCTCGCGTTCTACCGCGACCTGCTCGGCTTCCGGGTGGCCAGCGAGATGAGCAACGTGATGATCTTCCTGACCGCGACGGGCAAGAACCACCATGACCTCGCGCTCCTGCGCGTTGGCGACTCTGCGCCGTCGCCGATCCCGACCGCCGTCGGCCTCTATCACGTCGCGATCCAGCTCGCGGATTGGGATGCCGTGAAGCGCGCTCACGAGGTCCTGTCCGCTCGCGGTCTCCTCCGGGGATCGGCAGACCACGGCGTGAGCCGCAGCCTCTACACCGCCGATCCGGACGGCAACGAGATCGAGCTCTACTGCGATGCCCCTCGCGACGAGTGGGAGGGTCGCGTCGACAGCGTGATGACCGTGAGGCCGCTCGCCCTGGACTGAGGCCCCGAGGAGCGCCGTCGGCACGTCGCTTGCGTCCATCGGTCCACATGCCGTTCCTCCCGTTCGTGCTGCTCGTTGCGTGGCAGGCCGTCAGCCGATCGGCCTCGTTCGCGCTCGGCTGGGCGACCGCGCTCTACTTCGGGCAGGTCCCCGGGCGCCAGGGACGGATCCTCGCGGTGGTCAGCCTGCTCTCCCTGGCGTGGCTCGTCGTCGTCTTCGGCTTCGCGATCCCGATCCTCGGTGGTGCCGCGCTGGAGGCGATGGGCGTCATCGAGGACAACTTCGACGTCGAGCCGCTGCACTATCTCGGGCTCGTCGCCGCGGTCGTGCTGACGCCGCCGGGCGTCGCGCTATCGGCCGTGTACGGCGAGTTCCACGACCAGCGCGACGTCGCGACCTGGGCACGGCTCGTCCCGGCCTCGTATCCGGCGACCTTCATGCTCGGCCTTTCCGTGCTCCAGATGGTGCTGCTGACGCCGATCCTGCTGTTCCAGCGCTGGCGCCAGAAGCGGAAGCTCGTGCAGGTCCCGCTCGTCATGCGCGACGACACCGAGGACGACGATCTGCTCGAGGCCGTCAAGACGGCGCTGAAGGCCGCGGGCATCGACGACTACACCGTCGAGGAGGCGACGGGCCCGAGGAGCTGGCCCATGCGGACCGTCGCCTTCCCGGCGCGCCACCTCCTCGGCGCGATCGTCCGCGGCGAGCCGATTCGGATCGTCGCTGGCGATATCGAGGTCCTGGCCTACGCGACGAACATCGCGATCAACGGGCCCAAGGAGCGCGCCTACGAGGTCCGCGCCGCCGTCGAGCGCGAGGTGGCCTTCTGCAACGCCTACCTGACCTGGAACGAGGTGGCCCAGGAACTCGAGGACGAGCTGATGGCCGCCGGCGGCAAGGCCAATGGCGACCTCGATCGGCTGCGGCGCCGGCTCGACCGCATCCAGCTCCGCATCGACCGGGCCAGCCTGAACTCGGAGGAGTGGAACGTCCTCTATCGGCTCCGGCTGCAGGTAGAGGACCGCGCGAAGCGGCGGCAGGCCGCCCACTGACGCGCCCGCCGTAGCATTGGCCGATGGGTTGGCTTCGGCGCATCGGTCTCGGGCTCCTGGTGCTCGCCGTGGTCGCGGTGGCGTGGGAGCCGACGCGGGTGGGCATCCAGACCGCCGTCCTCCTCCCCAACCTGCTCGGCGCCGGCCCGCAGCCGCTGACGCTCTTCAGCGAGGAGCCGCAGCGGACGGCGGTCGAATATCGGCCCGGATCCGATGGAGCCGACCCGGAGCTCGCCGAGCTGTGGCTGCCGTCGTGGGCCTCGGCGGAACAGCGCGCGGGCGCGATGCTCCTCGTCCTTGGCGTCAACAACGTCGGGCGCAACCATCCGGTCGTGGCGCGCGTGGCCGACGCATTGGCACGGACGGGCGTGGCGGTGCTCGTCCCGGACTCACGCGTGTTGCTCGAAGGGCGTCTGGACGTTGACGAGGTCGATGGCGTCGTTCGCGCCTTCGAGCTCCTCGTCGCGCGGCCCGAGGTCGATCCCGAACGCGTAGGGATCGTTGGCTTCAGCGTCGGCGGCTCGCTCGCCCTGCTGGCCGCATCCGATCCGCGCATCGCCGACGACGTCCGGTGGGTGAACGCGTTCGGGGCCTACGCCGATGCGGGGACCTACCTGGCCGCCGTCTCTGCCCATGCCCATCGCGGGGATGCCGGTGAGGAGGTGCCGTGGACGCCGTCACCGCTGGCGCGTGAGATCTACGTGCGCTTCATGCTCGACCAGGTGCCCGTCACCGCCGATCGGCGGGTGCTGGACGAGGCCCTCGGCGCCGCCGTCCTCGCCGCCGAGCGGCCACCGCCCGACCCCGACCTGCGTGCCTCCCTCGAGAGCGAGGTCGGGCGCACGATCCATGACCTGCTCACCGCCCGCTCCCTGGCCGATGCGGAGCGCGCGATCGACGGCCTCCCGGCGCCCAGCCGGGCCTTCGTCGATGCCATCTCGCCGGTGAGGCACCTTGCGCTGGTGGCCGAGGTCCATCTCATGCACGAGACGGAGGACCACCACGTGCCGTTCGTCGAGTCGCGGCGGCTGGCCGATGCGCTGGTTTCGATTGGCGTGCTCGAGGCGCACACCGAGTTCCGCCTCTTCGACCACGTGCAGCCCGACGACGTCGACTTCGTGGCCGCCGCGCCGGAGCTCGTGAAGCTGCTGCTCCACGTGCGGACGCTGCTCGAGGAGACGCTCTAGGGCGTGGTGGCCGTGAAGATGGCCAGCGAGCCGAAGATGAGCAGGACACCGATCGCCACGATCACGAGACGCGCGATCCACGGGTTCGAGCGGCGCGGCATCGGCTGATACGGCCGGCCGCGCTTGCGCTGGGATCGGCTCATGCGGCGCTCCAGGTGCGGCGGAAGAGGAACGGCGTCGTCAGCGCGTCCCGGCTCGAGACCGATCGCAGCTGCTTGCGGGTCCGCTTCAGCAGCTTGCCGTGGTACGTGCCGTCGCCATACGGCTCGAGCAGGCGCGCGACGTCCCATTCCCGCACGCCGGCCACCGCCGACTCTGGCAGCCATCGGTCGAGGATGGCCTTGGCCTCGTCGATCGCCACGAACCGTCGCTTCCGCCCCGCGTTGTCGAGCGTGACGAGCGCATTCTCGAAGCTCGCGTCGAGGTCCTCGACGAGCGTCGTCAGCCGCTCCATCGTCCCGGGCATGCGCTCCGGCTTGAAGAGCCCGGTCAGCAGCGTGCGGCGCTCGGCGTCATCCAGGCCTTCCAGCAGCAACCGCAGCGCCGGGATGCCGGTCTCGGGATCGGCGGCGGGCACGTCGTAGTCGTAGAGGCGAACCATCATCGGTCGCCGAATGCTAGACCGATGCAGCAACCGCCGCATGCAACACCCGGCGCTGCCATGCGTCTGATGGCCGAGATGTCGCGTCGCCCACTTGTCATTGCGCTCGTCGCCCTGCTGGCGGCGCTGCTCCTCGCCACGATCGTGCTGCTCATGCTCGCCGGCCCGGCCGGAGACGCCGAGGCGCCCGGCGGTCCCGACGACGCGGTGGCTGTCCCCATCGACGCGGCCGATGTCGGCTGGGTGTATGCGCCGGTCCAGTTCGCCGGGGCCGGGGCCGGGCGAGCCTACTCCCTCCAGGCCGGGTCGCTGGCCGAACCCAGGCCCGTCGTCGACATTGATGTCGAGTGGGTCTCCGATCCGGCTATTCAGGTCGGTCGCGCGCCCGCCGTCGGGCCCGCCATCGACGGAGCGGTGACCTACGTGAGCGACGACGGCGAACGATCCCAGGTGCGCCGAATCGCCGTCGAGCCGAACGGGCCTGACGTGCGGCTGGCGGACCTCCCCGAGATCGTCTGGTCGATGGCAGTCGCCCCGGACGGTCGAAACGCGTACCTCGCGCTCGTCGATCGAGCCGACCCAACGCGCGACCTTGGCGTCGTGCGGGTCAGCCTCGACGGTGTGGCCAGGATCGAGCGCGTGATGGAACCGACCGGCCCGGCGGCGGTAGCACCCGACATCCAGCCGGTCGCGTTCCTGGAGTTCGCCGCCGACGTTCGGATCTCGGCCGACGGACGTCACCTGGCGAGGCGGACCTGCCACGGGCTGGCGGGCTGCCAGACCGACGTCCTCGACCTCGAGACCGGGAACCTCATGCCGATGCCCCATCGAGAGGTGCTGGGCATCGCCGCCGGGATGGCCCTGGCGCAGCACTGCGGTGAGGCCGGGTGCGCCCTCGAGGCGATCGACCTCGCTTCGGGCCAGACCAGGGAGATGCCCGAGCTCGGGCCCGAGACGATCCTGACCGCGCTCGATGGCCGTCCGGTCGTGCGTCTTCGCCGAGCTCGTGGACGGCGGGACCGCAGTCCTGCGGGCGCTCGATCTTCGAGACGGAAGCGTCGTCGACCTCTTTCGTGCTCAGGGATCGACGATCACCCTCATTCCCGTTCAGATCAATGTCCTGATGTCGACTCCGGACTCCTACCTCCTCATCGGCGTGAGCGGCGAGGACGTCGGGGCGGTCGTCGGGTTCGACCTGCTTGCGCTTCCGCTTGGTGGCGGTGATCCGATCGAGATGCCGTTTCCGCCGTTCCGCGACGACTTCGCCGGGGTGGAGGGCTGAGATCAGGGCCGCGGGTACAATCGAGGGCGTGACGCGCCGGCCGGCGCGCATCGGTCCATCCCGTCGCACGTGAGGCCTCGATCGCATGCTCCTCGACGGCAAGAAGCTGCTCATCACCGGCGTCCTGACCGACGACAGCATTGCCTTCTCCGTGGCGCGGGTCGCGCTCGAGAACGGCGCCGAGATCCTGCTGACGAACGTCGGCAAGGGGGTTCGGCTGACCGAGAAGGTGGCGAGGAAGCTGCCGACCACGCCAGACGTCATGCAGATGGACGTCAACGCGCCCGACGACGTCGAGGCCGTCTCCCAGGAGCTCGCAAACCGGTGGGGCCGCGTCGACGGCGTGCTCCATGGCATCGCCTTCGCGCCGCAGGACGCGCTCGGCGGCAACTTCATGACCGCGCCGTGGGAGAGCGTCGCGATCGCGCTGCAGACCTCGGCCTACTCGCTGAAGGCGTTGTCCGCCGGGCTGCTCGAGCCACTGAAGGTTGCCGGAGCCGACGGTGGCGCATCGGTCGTGAGCCTGACCTTCGATGGTCGCTTCGCCTGGCCGATCTACGACTGGATGGGTGTCGCCAAGGCCGGCCTCGAGGCGACCACGCGCTACCTGGCCCGCGACCTCGGGCCGCACGGCATCCGGGTCAATACCGTCTCGGCCGGACCGATCCGCACGATGGCCGGCAAGAGCATCCCCGGCTTCGACGCCATCGCCGGCACCTGGTCCGAGCGTGCGCCGCTCGACTGGTCGCTCACCGATGCGACCCCCGTCGGCCAGATGTGCGCCTTCCTCATGAGCGACTGGGCCTCGATGACGACCGGCGAGATGATCCACGTCGACGGCGGCTATCACGCCATGGGCGCGCCCGTCCGATGACCGATCCGGCGCGGAGCGTCGGGCACCACTTCGACGCCTGGGCCCCGTCCTACGACGCCCAGATCCGGGAGATGGTCCCGCGCTACGAGGAGGTCCACGACACGCTCCTCGCGCTCCTCGCGCTGAAGCCGCCGGAGCGATTCCTGGACCTCGGGTCGGGCACCGGCTACACGCTGCGCCGGGTGCTGGAGGCGTTCCCGTCGGCGCGGGCGGTCGGCCTGGACGTCTCGAACGAGATGCTCGACCGGGCCCGCCAACGCCTCGACGGCCTCGAGACCCGTGTCGACCTGCGGCTGAGCGACATCGCGCGGCCCGAGCTCGACGCCACCTACGACGCGATCGTCAGCATCCTCGCCGTCCACCACCTCTACCCCGACGAGAAGCGCCATCTGTTCAGCCGCATCTGGGAGCACATCGAGCCCGGCGGCGTCTTCATCCTGGCCGACTACTTCCGCCCGGCGATGGACCGCCTCAGCGAGCTGTACGACCTGCCAGAGGAGCCGGACCCGCACGAGGTCGAGCACGACCATCCCGACACCGCCGCGGAGCATCTGACGTGGCTCACTGCGGCCGGGTTCGCGGCGGTCGACGTGGTGTGGAAGTACGACGACGTCGGCGTGCTCGTGGCGTGGCGCGAGGAGCGCTAGGCGCGCGCCTCGAGGTCGAGCAGCAGCCGCTTCGCCTCAAGGCCCCCACCGTACCCACCGAGGCCGCCGCCCGCGGCCACCACCCGGTGGCAGGGCACGATGACCGCCAGTCGGTTCGAGCCGTTCGCGCGGCCGATGGCGCGGTACGCGCCGCCGGCGTCCACCCGCTCGGCGAGCTCGCGATAGCTGATCGTCTCGCCGTACGGGATGCGGCGCAGCTCGGCCCAGACCCGCTCCTGGAACCCGCTGCCCGGCATGTCGATCGGAAGGTCGAAGTCGTCGCGCGTGCCGGCGAAGTACTCGTGCATCTGCGCCTTCACGCGGTCGAGGAGCGGTGAGTCGCCGTAGGTGGTCGGGCCGATCCGTCGCCGGACGGATGCCAGCTGCGACGCCATCATCGGCCGCTCGCTGAAGTCGCAGAGCACGACGGTGGTATCGGTCACGCCGATCGTCATGCGCCCGATTGGCGTCTCGACATCGCGCAGTGTCACCGGCGTCGACGACTCCGGCTGGCAGCGTAGGCAGGCGCGATAGCCCGCGGCGCGAGCAGCGGAGGCGTCGGCGAGGTACTCGACGTTGTGCGGCAGCGGCTTTCGGACGCGGCACGACGGCCGGCAGAAGATGCCAGTCGTGCGCACGGCGGCCACGAACCGGCCGTCCCAGGCGGGGTCGGACGCGTAGAAGGCGCGTTCCATCTCGTTGGTCATGCCGGTGAAACGCCGCCGGTCGGCTGCCTGTGAGTCCGAGTCAGGCGTTGCCCACCTTTTGGCGCAGCATGAGGTTCACGGTGAACGGGCTGCTGCCGAGGACCCGATCGCCGGCGCGCACCTCGATCCGGTGGCGTCCGATCTCCTCGATGCGCATCCCCTTCAGCTCGGCCACGATGTTGGCGCTGGTGGCTGACTGCGGCACCTCGATCCGAAGGCGCGGCGCCTGCTGGAGCGACGGCTTGCCACTCGGCGAGATGACCTGGATCGTCAGCTCGTGCGGTCCCGGAGATGCCTCGAGGATGGCGACGATGAAGCATCGGCCGTGCGCCGCCGGCAGTCTTGCGACGTTGATCTGGCTGAAGACGCCGACGGCGCTGATCTTCCCGTCCTGCGCGGTGAGCGCGTAGTCGCACAGCAGCAGGGTGTGCAGCTCGACATCGGCCATGGCGTCAGTCTACGGGTTGGTGCCGAAGGCCAGACCGATGCCGACATCGGCCAGCTCGACCAGCGGCAGCGCGCCGAGGTCCGCGCGGCGCACCCAGGCGCAGGCGTCCGACGAGCCGTCGACCTCGACGCGCAGCTCGCCACCGATGACGCGGACGCGATAGACGATCCGAATGGCGTGGAAGTCGGTGGCGATGCCGTCTGCGGGGAGGACGAAGTGCCCGGCCCACGAGTCGACGTCGGCCAGGTCGACGATCTCGCCGGTCAGCCCGGTCTCCTCGGTGAGCTCGCGCAGCGCGGCGTCGCGCGGATGCTCGCCGAAGTCGATGCCACCGCCGGGAAGCGTCCACATCCCGTCGGACTGCGCGGTCGCGCCCTGCGCGATGCGGCTCAGGAGGATCGCGTCGCCATCGGTGCACAGCGCGTAGGCCGCGACGCGGGTCATGCGCCGCGGCTGGTCGGTCACCTGGCGGCGTACGTATCGGCGCCGAGGAGGTGGATGCTGACGTATGGCTCGTCGCCGATGACTGCCGAGTCGTGCCCCGGACCGATCTCGAACAGGTCGCCGGGGCCGATCTCGAAGACCCGGCCGTCGTCCATCTCGATCCGGTTGCGCCCGGAGACGACGAGACCGATGTGTGCCACCTCGCAGCTGCGCCTGCCCTGCGCCGCGCCGACGTGCTCCGACCAGCGCCAGCCCGGCTCGTACTCGGCGCGGCCGACGGTCATGCCGCCGATCTGGACGAGGTCGAACCGGCCGAGCGGGAAGTCGCGGTGCTCGTCGGGGTCGTCGAAGCGTCGAACGCTGGCGGCGGACTCGGGCATCGGTCAGTCGTCTCCGTGGTGGATATACAGGTCGGGGTCGAGGAGCCAGGCGATCTCGCCGCCGCCGGGCTCGGGGATGCCGTAGAACTCGAGGCAGGCCAGGCCGCCCTTGCGCATCCGGACGGATGCGGCGCCGCTCAGCTCGCACACCGCGGTTGACAGGTCCGGCTCGTGGCCGACGAACATCACGCGGCGCGCGTCGGAATGCGCGGCCATTGCGCGCGCCAGGTCGCCCCATCCCGCGCCGGGACGCAGCCGGTCGTCGGTGACCGGGGCGCCGCCGACGGCCTCGCAGAAGAGCTCGGCGGTCTGGAGCGCCCGCGGCAGCGGGCTCGAGAGGACCACGTCCGGTCGCAGGTTCAAGCGCTGCCAGAGCGGAGCGGCGGAACGCAGGGCCGCGACGCCGGTATCGGTCAGCTCGCGGGCGTCGTCGTTCGTCGCCCGCGGCGATCCGGCCTTGCCATGGCGCAGGAAGTAGAGGATCACGCGACGGTCGGGTGGCCGTCGGGGTCGCCGCCACGCGATCCGCGGTGGCCGGCCGCGACCCCGCGGGTGTGCCCGGTGCGCTGGACGAGGACCCGTCCGGAGCTCGTGGTGCCGGACTTCGGGAACGTGATCGACAGCACGCCGTTGCCGTACGTCACGTTGGCGCGCGTCGCGTCGACGGCGCACGGCAGCTCGATCGTCCGCTCGTACGGCCCGTACGACCACTCGCGCACCAGGTACCGGATCCGCTCCTGCCCCTCGCCGTGCATGCGCGCGCGAACCGTCAGTCGACCGTCGTCGAGGACGTCGATGGTGATGTCCTCAGGCGCAACGCCGGGCATCGGTGCGACGACCATCAGCTCGCGGTCGTTCTCGAAGAGGTTGATCGGGACGGCGGTCGCATCGGTCATGGCATCAGCTCTCCTGGCGCCAATCGTAGCCTCCGTGTCGAATCTCCCCGGCGCCGGTCGTCGAAGATGTCAGCAACCGATTCACCGAACGAGGAGGACACCCTGGTGAAGTTCGCACTCCTGTTGAACGGCGCCGAAGGCGAGTGGGATGCTCTTGGCGAGGATGGCCAGGCGGCCGCGATGGGCGACTACTTCGCCGTCACCGAGGCGATGAAGGACGCAGGCGTCTACCTCGGCGGCGAGGCGCTCACCCCGGCAGCCACAGCCACGACCCTGCGGATCAGGGACGGCAAACGCATGGTGACCGATGGGCCGTTCATCGAGTCGAAGGAGCTGCTCGGCGGGTTCTACCTGATCGACTGCGCGTCCGTCGACGAAGCGCTCGACTGGGCGGCGCGCCTGCCCGACGCCAAGATCGGCAGCATCGAGATCCGGCCGCTTCTCGACGTCGACGAGCTCATGGCCGAGGGCGCCGCCGCGGCCGGTGGTTGAGCGCGCTGGGCCGTCGTCCTAGAGTTGCGCCGTGGAACGATCGAAGACGAGTCCCGACGAGCACATCGCGTCGCTCCCGGACGGTGTCCGCGAGGACATCGCGGCGGTCGACGCGCGCATCGGCGAGGTCATGGCCGGGGAGGAGCGCGTGCTGTGGGAGGGGAAGTTCTGGGGCGGGACGCAGCAGCGGATCATCGGCTACGGGGCGTACCGGTACAAGGGCCGCAGCGGCGCGGAGGGCGAGTGGTTCAAGGTCGGGCTGGCGGCGCAGAAGAACTACCTGAGCCTGTACGTGAACGCCGCGGAGGACGGTCAGTCTCTCGCGAAGCTCTACGCGCCGCGGCTCGGCAAGGTGAAGGCGGGTAGCGCGAACCTCCAGTTCAAGCGGGCCGCCGACATCGACCTCGACGTGCTGCGTGAGCTTGTCGCGAAGGCGAGGGACCTCACCGGTCGCTAGGAGCCGCATTCCCGTCAGATTCAGATCCAGGCCGCGCTACTTCGCGAATTACTTCCGCATCCGCTCATCTGCAGGTGACAGCCGCAGGAAGCCCGGCATTGACCGAAAAAGTCGAGGACAGTGCGGCCTTCATCTGAATCTGCACATTCACGGGGCCCGATCAGTCCGGGAAGGCCTCCGGGCCACGCTCGGAGAGCTCGCGCGCGTGCTCCGCGCCGTCCTCCGGCGGGATCCACGAGTACGGGTAGCGATCGTCCTCCATCTCCGAGGCCTGGCGAGTCAGGTGAAGCGGATGGAAGGTGTCGATCATCACGGCCAGCTCCTCGGTCGCCTCCTTGCCGATCGACGCCTCGACCGAACCCGGATGCGGCCCGTGCGGAATGCCCGCCGGATGAATGGTGAAGGACGAGATGTCGACGCCACGGCGGGACATGAAGTTGCCGGCGACGTAGTAGATGACCTCGTCGCTGTTGATGTTCGAGTGGTTGTAGGGCGCCGGAATGGCGAGCGGGTGGTAGTCGAATTTGCGGGGAACGAACGAGCAGATCACGTAGTTGCGCGGCTGGAAGGTGAGGTGGACCGGCGGCGGCTGGTGGACGCGCCCGGTGATCGGCTCGAAGTCACCGATGTTGAACGCGAACGGCCAGAGGTGCCCGTCCCAGCCGACGAGGTCGAAGGGGTGATGACGGTAGTGGTAGGCGGTGATCCGGCCGCGGGTCTTGACCTCGATGACGAAGTCGCCCGACTCCTGGTTCGCCGCCATCTCGCCCGGGGGGCGGATGTCGCGCTCGCAGTACGGGGAGTGCTCGAGCAGCTGCCCGAAGTCGTTGCGGTAGCGCTTTGGCGGCACGATCGCAGACGGCGACTCGACCCACAGCATGCGCTGGTCTCCGGATGACGGCCGCAGCCGGTACGTCGTGCCGATGGGCAGGACGAGGTAGTCGCCCGGGCCGTAGTCGATCGGTCCGAAGATCGTCTCCAGGGTGCCCGTTCCGGTGTGGACGAAGAACATCTCGTCCGCCTCGCCGTTGCGGTAGTACCGTTCCATCGGCTCGGCCGGCAGCACGACGCCGAAGGTGACGTCCCCGTTGTAGAACAGCGGGACTCGCCCCGTGATCCCGTCCCCGCTCGGCTCCAGGTCCTTCGTGTTGACCAGCCGATGCCGATGCGCGCCCGCAGCCTCGTCCGTCGACTGCTCCAGGCGCACGTCGCGCACCTTCTCCATCTCGTGCGTCTGGGTCGGCGGGGTGTGGTGATAGAGGAGGCTGGCACGCCCGCTGAAGCCCTCGATCCCGAACAGCTCCTCCGCGTAGAGGCCGCCGTCGGGCTTTCGGAATTGGGTGTGGCGCTTGTGCGGAATCTCGCCGCGCTGGAGGTAGAACATCGGGTGCATTATGGCCCGCGTGGTGATCGATCCGGAGACCGAGGTTGGCGGCAGAGTGGCCGCCCGGCTGCGCGACGAGCTCGTCGCGTGGCTGGTGACGGTGGGCGCGAATGGCACGCCGGTACCGACGCCGGTGTGGTTCTGGTGGGACGGCGAGACGCTGCTCGTCTACTCGCAGCCCGACAAGCCGAAGCAGCGCCACATCGCCGCGAACCCTCGGGTCGCGCTCGCGCTGCGGACCGATGAGCACGGCGACGACCTCGTCGTGATCACCGGGCTGGCAGCGGTCGACGACTCGGCGCCTGCCCCCTTCGAGCTGCCGGAGTACATCGAGAAGTACCGCGGCGAGATCGCGCGCCTCGGCTCGAACCCGGAGGAGTTCTCGGGCGCGTATTCCGTGCCGATCCGGATTCGGCCGACGAAGCTCCGCGCCTGGTAGGTCAGCGGCGCTCCCGAGTCAGGATCGGCCGGCGAGCAGCCCCTCGACCGACTCCAGCACTTCGTACAGACCGAACGGCTTGACCAGCCACGCGTCGGCCCCGATCTCCTTGGCGGCGGCCTCGACGCCGTTCGCCGCGGAGAGGAGCAGCACCTTTGTGGTCACCGGACCGGACCGATCACGTTGTGCCTGCCGGAAGGCGAAGCCGTCCATTCGCGGCATCATGAGGTCGAGGACGATGAGGTCCGGTGCCCATTCGTCGATCGTGGCGAGCGCTGCCTCGCCGTCCGCGGCGACTCGAACGTCATGGCCGTCGTCCATGAGCACCTCGGCCAACGTGTCCCTCAGGCTCGCATCGTCCTCCACCACGAGGATCCGACGAGCAGTCATTTCGGCGCAACCGTATCCCGGGCGCGCGGGAGCCGAACGGTCACCGATGCGCCAGGTCCGTCCTGGCGCGATGACGCGGTGATGCGGCCACCATGCCGCTCGACGATCTGTTGAGAGATGTGAAGGCCGAGCCCGAGCCCGGGCACATGTTCGACGGCATCGCCGCGACCGAACGCATCGAACATCCTCAACGCGGTGACCTCGTCGATCCCGATGCCGCGATCCGAGACCGTGAGCTCCACGGTGCCCGGGAACTCGGTGATCGTGACCTCGACGTCGGCGGGCGGCTCGGAGAACTTCAGCGCGTTGTCGACCAGGTTCGTCAGCACCTGGTCCAGGCGGCTGGCGTCGACCTCGACGATCACCGAGGTGGGGGCATCCAGTCGGACTCGACCCCCGATCCCTTGGTCGTCGAACCGTGAGATGACGTCGGAGGCCACGGCGACCACGTCCGTCGGCGCGGGGTGGATCGGGAGGACCCCGGCGTCGAGGCGGGAGATGTCCAACAGCTCGGCGACCAGCTCGCCGAGCCGATGCGAGGAGATTCGGATCCGGTCGAGGCCGGTCCGGAGGCGGTCCTGGTCCAGGCGGCCCGACTCGTTCGCATGGAGGAGCGCTTCGGCCGACAGGCGGAGGCTCGCGACTGGGGTCTTGAACTCGTGTGAGGCGATGCTCAGGAATCGGTCACGGACGATGAGCGCCTCTTCGGCTGCGGAGCGCGCGCGCTGTTCCGCGAGCAGCAACCGCTGGCGCTCCTCGGCAGCACGGCGCTCCGTGAGGTCCCGCGTCACCTTCGCGAAGGCGTACGGGACTCCGCTCTCGTCGCGGAGAGCGGTGACGATGACGTCTGCCCAGAACCACGTCCCGTCCTTGCGGACCCGCCAACCCTCGTCCTCGAAGCGGCCCCGCTCGCCCGCCAGACCGAGGAGCATCATCGGCCGACCGGCGTCGCGCTCGTCAGGCGTGTAGAAGACCGAGAAGTGCCGGCCGATAATCTCGGTGGCCGCGTAGCCCTTGATGCGCTCGGCGCCGCGATTCCACGTCAGCACCTGACCTTCGGTCGAAAGCAGGAAGATCGCGTAGTCCTGGACGGCGTCGACGAGGAGCCTGAACGCCAATTCGCCGCGCAGGAGAGGATCGAGTGCCCCTCCGGACTCGCGCGCCATGTCGTTCGGCCTCGTTACGTTGCTTGCTCGCTCGACGGGCTGCCCCATTCGACCGCCTGTCAGCGATTCTCGTGCCAGCTCCCGCACGCCGGCCCCTGTGGATGCCCATCTCGGGCTCAACGCGCAGAATAGGTGGGCTGGACCTCAGCCTGGAAGCTGGAGCTAGACCGATGCCGATTACCCACCTCAACCACGCGGTCCTCTTCGTCCGCGACGCCGATGCCGCCGCCGAGTTCTATCGGTCAGCCTTTGGCTTCGAGGAGCTGAGCCGCATGGAGGGGATGCGTGCGGTCTTCATGCGCTCGCCCTCGGGCGGCAATCACCACGACCTCGGCCTCTTCGAGGTCGGTCCGCAGGCCGCCCGACCGCCGCGCGGCTCGGTCGGGCTCTACCACCTCGCGTGGGAGATCGACACGATCGAGGGTCTGGCCGAAATGGCGTCTCGCCTCCGCGAGCTCGGTGCGCTGGGCGGCGCGTCCGATCACGGCGTGAGCAAGTCGCTCTACGGCCAGGACCCTGACGGCAACGAGTTCGAGGTGATGTGGCAGGTGCCACGGGAGGCCTGGGGCGAGTACGCCGACCAGGCGACCGTCATGCCGCTCGACCTCGACGCGGAGGTTCGTCGCTGGGGCAGGGCCACGACGGTCCAGTGAATCAGTTGAGGGCGGCCTCCCGTTTGGTCATGCGCTCGCGTCGTTCGCGCTAGCGGAACCCCGGTTGCTCGCCGCGCTGCTCTGAGCGTGGTGCCGGGAGTTCCGAGGCGCCGCCGTCCGCTAACGCGACTGGAACGAGCGCTTGACACGCCGCGGTGTCAGTTTCGGCCCAGCGCTCGCCGGGCGAGCGCTGTCACGAGCTACCGGGCGAGCCGAGCGAGTCGAGCTGGTCGGCGTGCTCCTCGAGGTGGTTGGCGATGAACGTCTCGAAGATCTGCTGGACCGACATCTCGCCGCGCGTCGGGTGCATCCCGCGGCGCGTCCAGGCCTCGGGCGGGAGCGAGCGGGCGGCGTCGGTCACGTCCCGCAGCGAGGCTCGGACCTGGTCGAGCAGGGCCTGAGGATCGGTGTGGCGGTCACGCTCGATGGCCTCGACGCGGCCCGCATCGGTCCTCACGCGGCCGAATGGGACCGGCTCGTTGGTGGGAAGGGCGACGACGCGCTGCGCCTGTGCCAGCCAGTAGGCCGGGAACTCGGCGAGGTGCGCCCACACTTGGCCAGCCTCCCAGCGCTCCTCCCCGCCGGGGTCGGGCTCGGTGAGGCCGGGCGGGAGGGGCGCGGCGGCGTGCTCGGCCAGGCGTCGCTCGGCATCGGCGAGGCGCGAGATGAGCGTGTCGACGGCGGCGGTCATGCCGTGGGTCGCTGCACGACCGGTGCCGTCAGCTCGCCGAGCCGCTCGATCGCGAGCGTCACCGCGTCACCCGGCTCGAGGTAGCGGCCGAGGACCTGGTCGCGGATCTCGAGCAGGCACCCCGTGCCCACCGTGCCCGAGCCGAGCAGGTCGCCGGGCCGCAGCCGGACGTCGGCAGAGGCACGCTCGACCATCTCGCCGAACGAGAAGTGGCTCGACGACCACGTCCCCCGGGAGAGCTCGGTGTCGTTGACGGTGGCGGTCATCGCCAGGTCGTACCCCTTCCCGCTGCGCGCGTCGGCGAGCTCGTCGGGGGTGACCAGCCACGGACCGATCGAGGAGGCGAAGTCCTTGCCCTTCGCCGGGCCGAGCCGGACGGTCGTCTCCTCTCGCTGGAGGTCGCGCGCGCTCCAGTCGTTGAGGATCGTGTAGCCACCGATCGCCTCTTCGCCGCGCGCGGCGTCCAGGTCGCGCACCGGGGTGTCGATCAGCGCGGCGACTTCCAGCTCGTAGTCCAGCTCGGTGCTGCCCCGTGGCGCCCACACCGGTTCGTCGGGACCGCGGATCTCGGAGACGTTGCTGAAGTAGAAGATCGGCAGGCGATACCACGCCTCGGGGATCTCCATGTCGCGGCGCTTCCACATCGTGCCGACGTGCTGCTCGAAGGCGTAGAAGTCGCGAAAGGTCGGCGGCGCCAGGATCGGCGGCCCGAAGGCCAGGACCGATGCATCCGTTGGCTCGTCGGCCTCGGCCTCCAGCAGGTCGCCCAGGGCGTCGATGCGCAGGCCGTTGGCGAGGTGGGCGTCGAGCGTCGTGATCGGCTGACGGAAGAGCGCGCTGTTGTGCGCCCGCGCCGGCTCGCGCGCCACGAGCGCACGCCGGGCGACCTCGAGGTCGAGCCAGCGCGTGCCTTCGGCGTCGGCGGCAGCCGCCAGGCGCCAGGGCGCGCCTGCGGGCGCGTTGCGCTCGCGGACGTGGGCGATCTTCATCGGCCCCGAAGTCTAGGGGCGCGTCCGCGCTGCCGTGCCGCTATCGTTCCCAGCCGATGCCGACCCCCCTGATTGCCTCCGACGATCACCTCGCGCACGACGGCCTCGTCGAGCTGCTGGCCGGCCGTCCCGTGCCGTGCTACGAGTCTCCCGAGCGCGCGACCATCATCCGCGAGGCACTGCTGGCGACCGGCGACTACGCGCTCGAGGCGCCCACGGAGCACGGGCCGGATCCGATCGCGGCGGTGCACGCGCTCGAGCTGATCGACCTCGTCGAGCACGCCTGGACCGATGCGATCGCCGCCGGCCGCGATCCGTCGCGGCCGTTGCTGCCCGACACGTTCCTGCTCGGCGCCTACGCCGCGGGGATGTCGCTCGAGCGGCTGCCCGTCGGGCGGCACGACCGGCTCGGCGCCTTCTGCTTCGACACGGCCACGCCGATCGTCGCCGGCACCGCCGCGGCGGCGCACGCGGCGGTCGACATCGCGATCACCGCCCTCGACCGCGTGCTCGCGGGCGAGCCGCTCGCCTACGGACTGTGCCGGCCGCCGGGGCACCACGCCGGACGCAGCCTCATCGGCGGCTACTGCTTCTTCAACAACGCGGCGATCGTCGCCGAGTCGGTGCTCGCACGCGGTGCGGAGCGCGTCGCGATCCTCGACGTCGACTTCCACCACGGCAACGGCACGCAGCAGATCTTCTGGGAGCGCGGCGACGTGCTGTACGTCAGCCTGCACGGCGACCCGGCGGGCATCTACCCGTACTTCAGCGGCTATGCCGTCGAGCGCGGCGCCGGGGCCGGCGAGGGAAGGACGCTCAACCTGCCGCTTCCCCCTGGAACGGACGGTGACGCGTACCTCGCGACGCTGGAGGAGGCGCTCGAGGCGATCCGCGCGTTCGAAGCCGATGCGCCCCTCGTCATCTCGCTCGGCTTTGACACCTACCACGCCGACCCGATCTGCAACCTCGCGTTGCAGACCGATGACTACGCCCGCATCGGTGCCGCGGTCGCGTCGCTGGGCATGCCAGTCGTCGCCATCCAGGAGGGCGGGTACGCCGTCGAGGCGCTGGGCGCGAACGCGGTCGCATTCCTCGGTGCGCTCGGCGGAGACCCGCGGTCGTGAAGCGCATCGGCTTCCTCTCGTTCGGTCACTGGTCCGATTCGCCCTACTCGCAGGTGCGCTCGGCGTCCGACGCGCTGCTCCAGTCGATTGAGCTTGCCGTCGCGGCCGAGGAGCTCGGAGCCGACGGCGCCTACTTCCGCGTCCACCACTTCGCCCGGCAGCTGGCGTCCCCGTTCCCGCTGCTGGCCGCGGTCGGCGCGCGGACGAGCCGGATCGAGATCGGGACCGGCGTGATCGACATGCGCTACGAGAACCCGTTCTACATGGCCGAGGACGCGGGGGCGGCCGACGTCATCGCCGGTGGCCGGCTCCAGCTCGGCATCAGCCGCGGCTCGCCGGAGCAGGTCATCGAGGGCTATCGGTACTTCGGCTACGCGCCCAGCGAGGGCGAGGACGACGGTGGCATGGCCCGCCGCCATACCTCGGTCTTCCTCGAGCTGCTCGACGGGAAGGGCTTCGCCGAGCCGAATCCGAGGCCGATGTTCCCCAACCCGCCCGGGCTCCTCCGCCTCGAGCCGCACTCGCCCGGCCTGCGCGAGCGCATCTGGTGGGGCGCCGCCGCGACCGCCACCGCGGTCTCGACCGCCGAGCAGGGGATGAACCTGATGAGCTCGACGCTCGTCTTCGACGAGAGCGGGGAGCCGCTCCACGTCCAGCAGCGCAGGCAGATCGATGCGTACCGCGAGGCCTGGCGCGCTGCGGGCCACGCGCGCGAGCCGCGCGTCTCGGTCAGCCGCAGCATCTTCGCCATCGTCGACGACCGCGACCGCGCGTACTTCGGCCGCGGGCAGCAGGAGCACGACCAGATCGGCTATATCGACGAGCAGACGCGCGCGATCTTCGGCCGGTCCTATGCCGCCGAGCCGGAGGCCCTCGTTCGAGAGCTGGCTGTGGACACCGCGGTCGCGGCGGCAGACACGTTGCTGCTGACCGTTCCGAACCAGCTCGGCGTCGACTACAACGCGCACGCCATCGAGAGCATCCTGCGGTACGTCGCACCGGAGCTCGGCTGGCGTTGAGCGGCCGCTCGCGACGACCCCAGCGCCCGACTGGCGAGACCAGCTGGGAGCGGGTCGCGACCTGGTACGACGGCTGGGTCGGCGACCGCGGCTCGGCGTACCACCGCGAGCTCGCCATCCCGGCGGTGCTCGACCTCCTCCAACCGGAGCCCGGCGAGTCGATCCTCGACGTCGGCGGCGGGCAGGGCGTGCTGGCGCCGTACCTGGTCGACGCAGGCGCCCGCGTCACGGTCGTCGACGCCTCGGCCAAGCTCATCGCTGCGGCGAAGCGGCGCCACGGCCGGCTTCGGGAAGCACGCTTTCTGGTCGGCGACGCCCGGCGGCTGCCCTCGGTGGCCGGCCTCGAGCCGGCGGCACACGACGCGGCGACCTTCATGCTCTCGATCCAGGACATGGACCGGCTCGAGGACGTGGTGGCATCGGTCGACTGGGCGCTCAAGCCGGTCTCGCGGGTCGTGCTGCTGATGACGCACCCGGCCTTTCGCCAGCCGCGCCATTCCGGCTGGGGTACCGACGAGGGTCGCAAGCTGACCTATCGGCGGATCGACGCCTACCTGGGCGAGATGGCGGTCCCGATGAAATCGCTCGGCGGCGGTCTGCCGACCCGCAGCTTCCATCGGCCGATCAGCGCCTACGTCAACGCCTTCGCCGACGCCGGCTTCGCGACCGATGCCATGATCGAGATCCCCGACCTGCCGCCCGATCGCCGCCCGGGCAAGGCGGCGCGTGGCGATGCGCGCGCCGCCGCCGAGATTCCGATCTTCCTCGGCCTGCGGGCCGTCCGCGGGTAACGCGCTCCGTCATCCGGAGTACGCATGCCAGCAGGCGTGCCGGATTCGCGGGAGAATGCGCCGGCCGCCCTCCCAACGCGCAGGAAGACCATGACCTCCACCCCCACTCCCCGTCGATCGCCGCTCGCCAGTGCCGCCGCGCTCATCGGCGTGCTGCTCCTCTTCGGAGCCATCACCTTCATCGCCGGCCTGGCCATCGGCGGCAACGGCGGACCACTTGCCCAGGCCGATGCCTCCGCCACCCCGCAACCCACGGTGGTCGTGCCGTCCGACGCCGCGACGCCCGGCCCGACGCCAGTCCTCGAGACGATCACGTGCGCCGAACCGAGCGAGGCATTCGCCGTCCTGTGCGACGCGTACGCACAGATCCGCAGCAGCTTCGTCGACGAGATCTCCGACGAGCAGCTCGTCGACGGCGCCGTGCGCGGGATGGTCGAGTACGGGCTCGAGGATCCGTACTCCGGCTACCTGCCGCCCGAGCAGTACGGCGAGGCGCTCGAGGACCTGTCCGGGGAGTTCAGCGGCATCGGCGCCGAGGTCGGGATGGAGAACCTCGTCGACTCCGGGGACCTCGAGTCCTGCACGGTCGTGACCGAGACGTGCGCGATGGTGATCGTCGCGCCGCTCGAGGGCTCGCCGGCCGAGGAAGCCGGCCTCCAGCCCGGCGACCAGATCCTCGAGATCGACGGCCAGTCGACGGCCGGCGAGTCGGTGAGCTCGCTCGTCTACGTCGTCCGCGGCGAGGCCGGCACCGACGTGACGCTCACGATCCGCCGCGACGACGAGGAGATGGACATCACGGTCACCCGTGCGGTCATCGACCTCCAGGAGGTCCGCTCCGAGCTGCTCGACGATGGCGTCGGCTACGTGCGGTTGACGACGTTCACCGCCCGTGCGACCGACATGGTCCGCGAGGCGATCTCTTCACTCCTCGACCAGGGCGCCACGCGCTTCGTCCTCGACCTGCGCGGCAACCCGGGCGGCTACATCGACGCCGCGCGTGGCATCGCCTCGCAGTTCATCGCCGCCAATGAGCTGCTCTTCACCGTCGAGTCCGGCGAGGACGTCCAGGAGTGGCGGGCGGTCGACGGCCTCCTTCAGTCTCCCGACGTCCCGGTCGTCGTGCTGATCGACGGCGGATCGGCCTCGGCCTCGGAGATCGTTGCGGCCGCCATCCAGGAGCACGATCGCGCCACCCTCGTCGGCGAGGCGACCTTCGGCAAGAACACGGTCCAGATCTGGAACGAGCTGCCCAATGGCGGCGGCCTGCGCCTGACGACAGACCGATGGTTCACGCCCGAGCACAACTCCGTCGCGCCCGACGGCGTGCAGCCCGACGTCGAGGTTGCCGCGCCGGAGGATCCGACCTCCGACGAGGACCCGCAGCTGGATCGGGCGCTGGAACTGCTTAGCCAATAGGTCTGGCGCCTCAGCATTCGGGCTTAGGACGGCGACCGCTCTACGACCGACGAGCGCTGGCAGTCAGCCGGCGAGGATCCGCAGGTAGAGGTCAGGGTCCACGTTTCCGCCGCTGATGACGATGACGCGCGCGTCGTCGCCCTCGCGACGAGGAGCGGCGTCGGCGAGATGCGCGGCCATCGCGACCGCGCCGGAGGGCTCGACCACGAGGCGGCCGCGGCGGGCGAGCTGACGCATCGCATCGGCCATGCCCGCTTCGGTGGCGGTGACGATCTCGTCCATGAAGCGCCGCAGGTGCTCGAAGGGGAGCGGGCCGAGCGAGTTCGTCCGCAGGCCGTCGGCCATCGTGCGGCCGGTCTGCTCCGCGGTCCACGTCACGAGCTCGTCGCGCTCGAGCGACTCCTTCGCGTCGGCGGCAAGCTCCGGCTCGACGCCGACGATCCGCGCCGCCGGCGCCAGTGCACGAACCGCCGTGGAGACGCCGGCCGAGAGGCCGCCACCGGAGGTCGGGATCAGCACGCTCGTCACGCCCGGCAGGTCCTCGACGATCTCGAGGCCGCACGTCCCCTGGCCGGCGATGATCGCCGGATCGTCGTAGGGCTCGACCATCACGAGGCCACGCTCTTCCACCAGGCGCAGGGCGAGGACGTGCCGCTCCTCGGAGTCCATGCCGGTGAGCTGGATCTCGGCACCATCGCGCTCGACGCCGGAGATCTTGACCCGCGGCGCGTCGCGCGGCATGCAGATGACCGCCGAGACGCCGAGCAGCCGCGCCGCGCGGGCCACGGCCTGGGCATGGTTGCCGGAGGAGTAGGTGACGACGCCGCGCGCGCGTTCTTCATCGGTCAGCGACGCGATCTTGTTGTAGGCGCCGCGCATCTTGAACGCGCCGACCGGCTGGAGCGACTCGGGCTTGAGCCACGTCGTGTCGTCCCAGCGCAGCAATGGCGTGCGGGTTGCCACGCCCCGGATGCGCTCCGCGGCCTCGCGGATCTCGGAGATGGAAACGATGTGCGGCTGCGCGGCGGTGGTCACGCCCCGATGCTAGCCGCTGGCGTCACGGCTCGGGCAGCTGCTCGCTCGCGTCCCCCAGCAGGTAGCGAGCGCCGGCCCCGTTGGCCGAGATGCGGTCGGCCCGGTTGAGCAGGCTGCACGTGCGCAGCGAGAGGCAGCCACATCCGATGCAGCCGGTCAGGGTGTCGCGTAGCCGCTCGAGCTCGGAGATCCGTTCTTCGAGCCGCGTGGCCCAGGCCCGCGACAGGCGTTCCCAGTCGCGTTTTATCGGCGTCCGATCGGTGGGGAGCGCAGCCAGCGCCGTACTGATCTCCTCCAGCGTCAACCCCACCTCCTGGGCAGCGCGGATGAAGGCGACGCGCCGCAGTGTCGGTCGCGCGTACACACGCTGGTTGCCGCGTGTGCGCTCGGCGGCGATCAGGCCGCGCTCCTCGTAGAACCGCAGCGCCGAGGAGGCAACACCGCTGCGCGCCGAGAGCTCGCCGATGGTGACGCGATCCGGCAATGCGGGCATGCAGGCAGGGTACCTCTTGACTTCAAGTGCACTTGAAGTAGCAGAGTGCGCGACATGACCGATACGCGCGCCGCCGCCCCTCCTGCCCCGTTCGGCTACGACGATCTACCGCGTCTCGTGGCCGTCATGACCGGCGACGAGAAGCACGCCACCAGCGCCGATTCCACCCTCGACGTGCTGTGGGTGCTCTACGACCGAATCCTGAACGTCCGTCCCGCCACCGTTGACGACCCTGATCGCGACTGGTTCCTGCTCTCCAAGGGCCATGGACCGATGTCGTACTACGCCATCCTGGCCGCCAAGGGCTTCATCGAGGTCGAGACGCTGGCCACCTTCGGCGCGTACGACTCGCCGCTCGGCCACCATCCCGATCGGATGCTCATCCGGGGCGTCGAACTCTCGAGTGGCTCGCTCGGCCACGGGCTGCCGATCGCGGTGGGGCTGACGCTCGGCCTGCGGGCGCAGCAGCGCCGTGGACGGGTCGTCGTGCTTGCCGGCGATGCCGAGCTCGACGAGGGCAGCAACCACGAGGCCATCGCGCTCGCCGGACGGCTGGGCATCGATCGGCTCACCGTCGTTGTCGTCGACAACCGGACGGCGACCCACGGCTGGCCGGGCGGTATCGCGAGCCGCTTCGAGATCGAGGGCTGGGTATCGGCCACGGTGGACGGCCGCGACCACGACTCCCTCGAGGCCGCCATTGGCGCAACCCCTGCCGGTCAGCCAAACGTCGTCGTCGCCGTAGTGGAGCCCGGATCGTGAACGCCAGGGCCACGTCCGAGACCATGCGCGATCGCTTCGCCCGTGTCACCGGCGACCTGCTCGACGAGGATCCCCGGCTGGCCGTGGTGCTGGCCGACATCGGCGTCGCCGGCTTCGCGCGGACAAGGCACCGTCACCCGGATCGGATCATCAACGTCGGCATCCGCGAGCAGCTCATGATCAGCGTCGCCTCCGGCCTGGCGCTCGCCGGCCTGCGCCCGATCGCCCACTCATACACGCCGTTCCTGGTGGAGCGGCCCTTCGAGCAGGTCAAGCTCGATCTCGCGCACCAGGGCGTAGGCGCCGTCCTGGTCAGCATCGGCGCGTCGTTCGACGCGTCCGACAACGGGCGGACCCACCAGGCACCAGAGGACGTGGCCCTGCTGAGCAGCCTCCCGGACTGGACCATCCATGTCCCCGGCCACCCGGACGAGGCCGAGGTGCTCCTGCGCGAGGCCGTCGCCGCCGAGGGCAACATCTACCTCCGTCTCTCGGCGCAGGCGAATCGCGAGCCGATGCCGATGAAGCCAGGCGAGTGGCACGTCGTGCGGCGCGGGTCGGTGGCGACGGTCATCGCGGTGGGGCCGCTGCTGGATGGCGTCCTGTCGGCGACCGAGGATCTCGACATCACCCTGCTGTACGCGACGACCGTCCGCCCGTTCGACGCCGACACGCTGCGCGCCGAGCTGAGCGCCGCCACCGTCGTGCTCGTGGAGCCCTACCTCCAGGGAACGTCCGCCATGTGTGTGAGCGAGGCGCTGCGCGACACGCCGCACCGGCTGTTATCGATCGGCGTCCGGCGCGTCGAGAACCGCCACTACGGCACCCGCGAGGAGCACGATGAGTCTCATTGCCTCGACGTGGCCAGCCTGCGCCACCGCATCGGTCGGTTCCTCGGGCACTTGATCACCAGCGCCCGATGCAGGAGGTCGTCCCCCGATGCCGCCACGACGCGCATCGGTCAGTAGGCCCGCGCCCAGGTGGCGGTGTCGACTCCCGGCTTGTCGCAGTGGATGCACGGCGCGCCGGGGTCCGCGGGCTCGAAGGGCAGGAAGCGGATCGACGCCTTCGTCTTGGCGCTGACCTCGGCCTCGCAGGCAGCGTCGCCGCACCAGGCGCCGACCCAGAACCCACCGACCTCGTCGACGCCGCGCGCGAACTCGTCGAAGGTGGTGATCCGGTGGGTGTTCGCCTCGCGGAAGGCGACCGCATCGGCGAACAGTGCTCGCTGGACCGATTCAAGCCGTGCCGCCATGCCCGACGCGATCTCGCCGATGGCGACCTCCTCCTTCGCGCCGTCGAGGCGTGAGACGAGCACCGCCTTGCCGGCCGCGATGTCGCGGGGACCGAGCTCGATCCGCACCGGCACGCCCTTGACTTCCCACTCGGCGAACTTGTAGCCGGGCCGGTGCTGGATGCGGTCGTCGAGGCGAACCCGAATGCCGGCAGCGACCAGGTCTGCGCGCAGCGGCTCGGCCGCGGCCAGGACGGCGGCGCGCTCCTCATCGGTGCGGTGGATCGGCACGATGACGACCTGGATGGGCGCGACGGCGGGCGGCAGGCGGAGGCCCGCGTCGTCGCCGTGGGCCATGATCGTGGCGCCGACCATCCGCGAGCTGAAGCCCCACGACGTGCCCCAGGCGTGCTCGAGCTCGCCATCGGCGTTGAGGAAGGTCACGTCGTAGGCGCGCCCGAAGTTCTGGCCGAGGAAGTGGCTGGTGCCGCACTGCAGTGCCTTGGCATCGCGCATCAGGCCCTCGATGCAGTAGGTCTCATCGGCCCCGGGAAAGCGCTCGGCCGGTGTCTTGCGGCCGGTGTGGACCGGGATGGCAAGCACGTCCTCGGCGACCTGGCGGTAGACGTCGAGCATGCGCAGCGCCTCCTCGGTGGCCTCGGCCGACGGTGGCGTGGGCGGTGTGGCCCTCCTGCCACAGGAACTCGCTGGTTCGCAGGAAGAGGCGGGTCCGCATCTCCCAGCGCAGGACGTTGTTCCACTGGTTGTAGAGCAGCGGCAGGTCGCGATAGCTCTGGATCCAGCGCTTGTAGCTGTTCCAGATCAGCGCCTCGCTGGTGGGCCGGATGGCGAGCGGCTCCTCCAGCTTCTCGCCGCCGCCGTGGGTGACGACGGCGACCTGGGGCGCGAAGCCCTCGACGTGATCGGCCTCGCGCTCGAGGAGGCTCATCGGGATCAGGAGCGGGAAGTAGACGTTCTCGTGCCCGGTCGCCTTGATCCGGTCGTCGAGCGCGCGCTGCGTGTGCTCCCAGATGGCGTAACCGTGGGGCTTGATGATCATCGAGCCCTTGGCCGGACCGTGCTCGGCCATCTCGGCGCGCTTCACGACTTCGACGTACCAGCCGGGGAAGTCGTCCTGCTGCGTGGGCAGCTTGTCAGTGCTCATCGGAGCACCGAATGCTAGCCGATGGCGCCGTACCAGTCGGTGGTGCGGTTGGGCAGGCTCGTGTGCGGTTACGCCAGGCTCACCGGTGACTGCTGGTGCAGGACGAGCCGCCAGGAGCCTCCACGGCGCGCGTAGACGGAGCTCATGACGGCCGAGTATGGCCGCTTCGCGCGCTCAGCCGATGCGCCGTAGGTCACGATGCCGGCCGCATCCCCGATCGCGATGACTCGCACGTCCTCGAGCTCGTAGGAAGACCAAGGCTCGGCCCCGCGAATCGCGTCCAGCGCGGCCGCCTTGTCCATGACCATGCCGGGAAAGAGCATCAGGCCGTCATCGGCCATGTGCTCCTCGTAGAATTCCGCGCCGCCCGTGCCCGATAACGCATCCCACCCCGCCCGCTCGAGGGCCTCGAGCTCGTGCATGCCTCGATCAGAGGTTGCCGCGCCGGGCCTGTTCGATCTCGATCGCCTCGAACAGCGCCTTGAAGTTGCCGACGCCGAACCCGCGCGAGCCGTGGCGCTCGATGATCTCGAAGAAGAAGGTCGGCCGATCCTGCACCGGTCGAGTGAAGATCTGGAGCAGGTAGCCCTCCTCGTCTCGATCAGCCTCGATGCCGAGCTCCTCCAGCGTGTCGATCGGCACGCCGACGTCGCCGACGCGGTCGGGCAGTGACTCGTAGTAGGCGTGCGGCATGCCGAGGAATTCGACGCCGCGCTCGCGCAGCAGGCGGACGGTGCCCACGATGTCCTCGGTGCGCAGCGCGATGTGCTGCGTGCCGGCATCGAGGTAGTAGTCGAGGAACTCCTGGATCTGGCTCTTCTTCTTGCCCGCGGCCGGCTCGTTGATCGGGAACTTGATCCGCCCGTTGCCGTTCTGCATCACCTTGCTCATCAGCGCCGAGTAGTCGGTGTGGATGACCTTGTCGTCGTAGTGGATGAGCTGCGCGAAGCCGAGGACGTCCTTGTAGAAGTCGACGAACCGGTTCATGTCGCCGAGCCCGACGTTGCCGACGCAATGGTCGACCTCGAGCAGGCTCTGGCCGCTCGCCGCGGATGCCGGGTTCGTGATGCGGTGGTAGCCGGGGGCGAACGCGCCGTGATAGTCGGAGCGGTCGACGAACGAGTGGACGACCTCGCCGTAGGTGTGGATGCTGCTCCTGCGGAGGACGCCCTTCTTGCCCTCGAGCGTCGTCGGCTCCACGGCCGATTGCGCGCCCCGCTTCGTCGTCTCCTCCCAGGCCGACGCGACGTCGTCGACCGCGAAGGCGATGTCCTTCACGCCATCGCCGTGCTTCGCCACGTGCTCGGCGATCTCGCCGTCGGGCGAGATCGGTGCGGTGAACACGAACCGGATGTCGTTCTGGACCATCACGAAACTGGACCGATCGCGCACGCCCGTCTCGAGCCCCGCGTAGGCCACCGGCGTGAAGCCCCACAGCGCGCGGTAGTAGTGCGCGGCCTGCTTCGCGTTGCCGACCCAGAACTCGACGTGGTCGATGCCCTTCAGCGGCAGGAAGTCCTGCGCCTCGGCCGCCGCGTTCGGGTTGATGATCGCGCCAGCCTGGTTGGCCGCGCCTCGTGGAAGCGTGTCGGTCATGGCCTTCGAGTCTACCGCAGGACCGATGCCGCCCTAGGTCGCGGTCCCGGCGTCCAGGGCGACGCCGATCATGCGGTCGATCGCCCGATCGAGCTCGTCGAGCGGCAGATAGCTCTCCTCGCTCGTGACGTCGTCGCCGAGGACGTCGCTGACGATGAGCGCACAGGCCGCCTGGACGCCGGCACGGGCGGCCAGGAAGAAGAGCGCGGAGGCTTCCATCTCGAAGGCAAGGACGCCACGGTCGCGCCAGCGCTGCGCGTAGTCGTCATCGGTGTTGTAGAAGACGTCGACCGATGCGATCAACCCCGTCCTGGCCTGCACTCCCGCGGCGGCGGCGGCGTCCACCAGCGAGCGGGTGAGCGCGAAGTCGGCCGCCGGCGCATACGGCTCGCCGTGGAGGTACGTGGCCGTGGCGCCGTCGGTCGGACACGCCGCGGTCGCGATCACGAGGTCGCCCGTCGCCAGGCCCTTCGCGATCCCGCCACAGGTGCCGACGCGGATGAAGCGCTTCGCCCCGAGGCGCAGCAGCTCCTCGACCACGATGCTCAGGCTCGGCGTCCCCATGCCGCTGGTCTGGACGCTTACCGGGGTCCCGTGATACGTCCCGGTGAAGCCGAGCATGCCGCGGTGCTCGTTCACCTGACGAGCGCTGCCCTCGTCGAATCGCTCGCTGATTCGTCGTGCGCGGTTCGGATCGCCGGGGAGGAGCACGAGGGGCGCGTAGTCGCCCTCCTCGGCACGGAGGTGGATCTGTGGCATGCGGCGTAGCCTACAGAATGGTGCAGCACGTGCATGCGAGACGGTCGTGAGCAGAGTTCGCGCGCCGAAGCCCCAGTCGATTTCGGTAACGGTGCGTGACCTCGTGCGCGCTTCTGGTGGCGGTCTGCTGATCGGCCTGCCACTCCTCTACACGATGGAGATGTGGGTTCACTCGTTCCTCCTGCCGTCGTGGAAGATCGTGGTCCTGCTCGGTGTCGCGTTCGTCGTCGTGGTCGGCTACAGCGCGGTGAGTGGCTTCCGGCGCGATCGGACCTGGCGCGAGCTGCTGATCGATTCAGTCGAGACGATGGGAATCGCGGCGGTCGTCTCGAGCGTGGCGCTGGTGCTGCTCGGGCGGATCGGGTTCGAGACCGGGTTGCGCGATGCGGTCGGCAAGATCGCGCTGGAGATGATCCCTGTCGCCTTCGGTGTGTCCCTGGCCGCCACTCAGCTCGCCTTGCCTGAGGATGATTCCGCGGACGAGCAGGGCAGCACGGTCGGCGATGGCGGCGTCGGTGCCTTCGGACGGCTCTTCATCGCGGCGGGCGCCGCGCTGCTCTTCGCGCTCAACATCGCCCCCACCGAGGAGCCGATGATCCTCGGAATCGAGGCCGACTGGTGGATGCTGCTGCTGTTGATCCCGGCGACGTTGGCGATGACGTTCGCCATCGTCTTCTACGCCGATTTCCGAGGCGGTCGGCCGTTTCGGGTCGGGAACAGCCCGCTCGACCATCCGGTGACCGAGACGATCGCAGCGTACGCAGTGAGCCTGCTCGTCAGCCTCCTCCTCCTCTGGGCCTTCGGGCGAACGGACGGTGCATCGTGGTCGGCAGTCGCGGGGCAGATGATCGTGCTCGCCGTGGTGGCGTCCTTCGGCGCGGCAGCCGGCCGCCTCTTGGTCGGCGGCGAGGGCCAGCAAGAGCAGCAGGGGGCGGCATAGGTGCGTCAGAACTGGCTCGAGTGGGTCGTCTTTGGCATCAGCGTTGCCGCGGTCATCGGACTGGTCGGCTTCCTCGTCATCGACGGCCTCACCGATGAGGGCCGGCCGCCGCAGCCCGTTGTCGAGGTGAGGCCTGCTGACGCATATGACACCGCCAGCGGCTGGATCCTGCCCGCCATCGCTCGGAATGATGGCGACGTGGCTGCCGAATCGCTCGCCCTGCGCGCGACCGCCACGGTCGACGGAGCCGAGGAGGAGAGCGAGGTCACGATCGACTTCCTGCCATCCGGCAGCGAGGTCGAGGTCTCGTTCGGCTTCACCGGCAACCCCGATGGGGCCGTGACCGTGACGGTGGTCGGGTTCCGGCTACCCTGAGGTGGATGAGCAGCCGCTGGGCCGATGAGCTCGCCTTTGCCACCGATCTTGCTCGCGGCGCGGGCGAGATCCTGCTGGCGAGCTACGAGCGGCTCGAGCGCATCGACTACAAGAGCAAGCGCGACGTCGTGACCGATGCGGACTACGCCTCGGAGCGGCTCGTCATCGATGCCATCAAGGGGCGCTACCCGGCCGATGCGATCCTCGCCGAGGAGTCCGGCGAGCATGCCGGCGTGCTACGCGACGACGGCCTGGGCAACGGGCGGACGTGGGTCATCGATCCGCTCGACGGCACCGTCAACTACGCGAACGGGATCCCGTTCTACTGCGTGAGCATCGGTCTGGTGGTCGACGATCGGCCGAGCATGGGGGTCATTCTCGATCCAGCCCGGGACGACCTGTACACGGCCACCGTCGACGGTCCCGCGTGCCTGGACGGCGAACCGGTGGCCGCTTCCACGAAGCAGAACCTGTCCGATTACGTCGTCAGCCTGGCGGTGATCGGGCGCGGCGGGCTGTCGAGGGAGCGACGGATCGCGCCGCAGATCCGCATCCACCGTCGCATGGGCAGCGCAGCGCTGGCGCTCGCGTACGTCGCCAATGGCCGCTTCGACGCCTTCGTCCAGAACGGCGGGCTCTCCCCATGGGACGTTGCCGCGGCCGGGCTGATCGCCGAGCGGGCGGGCGCGGTCGTCACCGATCTGCGCGGCGGTCCGTGGTGGGACCCGAGCATCAGCGGGCCGCGGGCGAACGTCGTCGCCGCGCCGGCCGCGCAGCACGGCGCGCTGCTCGAGGTGCTGAGAAGCCAGAAGACGACGGTACAGACGCGGCGGTGAGGCCCGGAAAAGATGCCAGGCGGTTGGCGTGGTCAGCTGGTCTGGTCAACCACTGAAGGACCCCCTTCGGAAGGGTCCAGGACGTGGGCCAGCATCCCGAGCGTCAGCGCGGTCGCGCCCCACACCACGACCCCGCCGTACCGATACGCGCCGGCCCGCAAGGTCACCCCGCGCACCACGATCTCCTCCACGCCGACGACGTCGGGGTCCCAGAGCCCGGCAAGTGGCAGCTCGACGATGGCGGTGACCTCCGCGTCGTGCGGCACGAGCGCCGGTCGTGAAACCAGCGTGCCCACGAATGGGAGGAGCTCGAAATTGCTGACCGGGATCCAGACGGGGTCCAGCGTGCCGACGATCCGTACGTCGCCCGGCGGCAGCCCGACTTCCTCCCATGCCTCTCGCAGGGCGGCAGCTTCCGGGCCGGCATCGGACGCATCGACGGAGCCGCCGGGCAGCGAGACCTCGCCGGCATGGGCGCGCAGCTCGCCGTGGCGGACGGTCAGCGGCACGACCAGGTTTCCATCGGTATCGGGATAGATCGCCAGGAGGGTGGCCGCTGCGCGGGCGGGCGGGAAGTCGCTCCGCTCGAATCGGCGTCGGGTGACGTCGCCGTCGAGGGTGCGCGGGAGGAGCCGTTCGTCGAGGGGAATCGGCCGGGGCGCACGGTCCAGCGCATGGGCCAGCGCGTCCTCCCAGCCGGGCTCCTCGCGTAGTATTCGGACCATGACCCAGGCGAACCTCAATCGCGACAGCCGGGTGCGAGAGACGCTCTATCGGACCAAGCTGCTCGTGAACCGCACGCCACATTTCAGCAAGGCGACGCGCAAAGAGGCAAATCGAGCGCTCGATACGCTCGAGCGACAGCTCGGGTTGAACCAGGTCAATGCGCCGGAGTCGGCGCGCGCGTTCGAGCTCCTCAACCGCGCCCACTCGTCGCTGGCGTTCGGCCTCCTGCGCGACGAGGACTTC
>CAWGIY010000009.1:0-706766 GCA_963822845.1 uncultured Chloroflexia bacterium
TGCATTGCATGAGCGGCGTGCTCAATGGCCTTACTCATCCAATCGTTCTCGCGCCGCTCGGCGGCGGACCCGCCACGCCGGCGCTCGCGGCCGCCGTGTGCGAGGCTGGCGGTGTCGGGTTCCTGGCAGCCGGTTACCGACGCGTAGACGATGTCCGTGCGGAGATCCGCGACCTTCGCCGTCGTACCACCACCCCCTTTGGCGTCAACGTCTTCGTCCCTGGCGACCGTGCCGTCAACGACGTGGCGGTGCATGCGTACGTCACGACACTCGAGCCCGACGCGCAACGACTCGGCGTTTCGCTCGGGGAACCTCACTTCGACGACGACGGGTGGGATGCGAAGCTCGACGTCCTCCGAGAGGAGCGTGTGCCGGTCGCGTCGTTCACGTTCGGTTGTCCATCCGCGGCGGTGGTCCGCTCGCTCCACGACGTCGAATCCGAGGTCTGGGTCACTGCGACAAGCGTGCAGGAGGCCAAGGCGGCTCGCGACGCCGGCGCTGACGCGATCGTGCTGCAAGGGATCGAGGCCGGAGGCCACCGCGCCACGTGGATCGACAACGATGAGGCGGAGGGGTTGGGCGTCCTCGCGCTCGTTCGCTCAGTCGCATCCGAGGTCGATCTGCCTCTGATCGCGGCCGGCGGGATTACCGACGGACCGGCCCTCGCGGCGGTGCTCGCTGCGGGAGCTCGTGCTGGTCAGCTGGGATCGGCCTTCCTCCTGGCGGAGGAGGCGGGAACCAGCGACGCCCATCGCCGTGCCCTGGCTTCCAATGCTCCAACGGCCCTGACAAGGGCGTTCACCGGTCGCTTGGCGCGGGGCGTGGTGAACGATTTCATGAGAAGGCACTCGCGCGACGCACCCATCGGCTATCCGCATGTTCACTACGCGACCGCACCGTTGCGAGCAGAGGCACGGAAGAGGGGAGACGCCGAGAATTTCCACCTCTGGGCCGGGCAGGCGCACCGATTGGCGCTCGACGCACCTGCTGGCGAGATCGTCAGACGGATCGCCGCCGATGCGCGTGACGCGGCCGCGGCAGGGCGTCTCGGGCAGTCTGACTGAATCGCTTGGTCGCCGGTTCGCGGAACGCCGGCTACGGTGCGGAGGTGGGAGTAGCGGGAGAAACTTGACAGTGCCTTAAGCGGCACTCGGCCACGCGGGGCGAGGACGGGCTGGCACTCTAGGCGAGACCACACCCCGATTGAGAGGACTTGGCGTGGCAGCAGACCCCGACGACCCGGAATACGAGAGCCGCGTCCGATCCAGTTTCGCGAAGCAGGGCCTCATGACCACATTGGCCGCGACGCTCGGGGCCGTCTCGCCCGGCGCGGTAGAGGTCGCGATCCATCCACACGCCGCGATCTCGCAGCAGCACGGGTTCGTCCATGCAGGGGCTGTGGCTGCTATCGCAGACTCCGCTGCCGGGTATGCCGCGCTCAGCCTCATGCCACCCGGCACGGGCGTGCTGAGTACCGAGTTCAAGATCAACCTCCTCGCGCCGGCTAAGGGCGACCGGATCATCGCCCGCGGCAGGGTCGTGAAGGCTGGCCGAACGCTGACGGTTGCTCAGTCGGAGGTGTTCGCCGAGAGCGCGGGACAGGAGAAGCTGATCGCGCTCCTAACCGCGACCCTGATGACCGTCGAGGCTCGCGACGGCATCAGCGATTGAGCAAGAGCGACATTGGGCGAGGCGACCGACCCGATAGCATCGCCGCATGAGGCTAGACGTGCGGGCTGATGAAGTGCGATCGCTCCTCGAGGCTCCTTCGCCGGCGACGCTGACCCTGTATCGCGACGACGGCGAGGCCCTCACCTCGCCCGTTTGGTTCCGCTTGGCCAACGACGCCTTTGAGGTCGTGGTGGCTGCATACGACCACAAACTCACTCATCTGCACCGAGACCCGCGGTGCGTGCTGCTCATCTTCGAGGCGACCCCGCCGTTCCGAGGCGTGATGGTTCGGGACAGGGCGACGCTTGCGCTCGACGAGGGTGCCCGCGCCCGTCTGGCGATTGCGTCTCGTTATCTCGGTCCTGGTGGTGGTCATGACTACGCGGACCTCTCGCGGCGTCCGCCGGGCTGGATCGTCCGCCTGCCCACGGCCGCAGCTCGCGCATGGGACCTCGCCGACAAGCTGCCGTGAGGCGTCCTGGCCGACAGGTCGCGCTGCGACGGAGCACCGCCCTGCCTGAGAGCGCCACCTAGCGCTGTGGCAAAATGCAGGACGAGTTATCCGCTCTGTTTGAGCGTGAACCGGCGCCCGTAGCTCAGTGGATCAGAGCAGCTGACTTCGGATCAGCAGGTCGGGGGTTCGAATCCCTCCGGGCGCGCCAGTCCCACCTTCTCCGGCCCTGGCGTCAGAGGGTGATGTCAGCGCACCGCTCGTCGCTGGCCGAGTTGGGCTCGCGCCCGACCGAGTCATCGTCGGCGATCGTGATCCTCATCCAGTACAGCGGCTCGATGGCCCGGAGCTCACCCGCGACGTCTCTGAACACGAGCACTTCCGAGTAGTACGGGTCGCCGTCGAGGTCCTGTCCGCACAGCTCGAGGACGTAGCCTCCGGTGCTCGGCCGCGTCCCGCTCGTCTGTTGCTCCACGAACCGGATCCCGACGACGGTCGGCCGATCCGATGGAACGTCCCGGCCACCCGGCTCGACGAGGAACGACTCGCAGCTACCGCCGCCCAGCGCGCACAGTCCGTCGAAGTCCCGGCTCACGGCCGTCGCGACGATCTCGTCCAGAAAGGCGCGTGCCTCGGTCTCCGACGGCGGGGGCGGCTGGTGCGTCGTGCAGGCGGCGACGAGCGTGAGGAGCATGACCGAGCTGAGTCTCACGCCTCCAGGCCGATGCCCAAGGTCCAGCGCGGCGTCTGACCTTGCGGCACGGAGACAAGAATTGCATACGCGATGGCGCGCGAGATCGGGTTGGGATGGACCTCCTTGTTGCTGAGCCCGAACAGGCAGTTGCAGTCCCATGTGCTCTTGAAGTACGGGCTGCACGTGTTGCACGTCTTGTCGTGGTGCCACTTCTCACACTGCACGAAACTGGACCCGATGCTTGCGCCGCCATAGCTGACGCTGATCGGGACCGAGTGGCAGTTGTCGTTGTAGCTCTGCTCCGGGCTCCAGTCGACCCAGGTTTGCGTCGTGCTGCCGCCGGGTCGAATCGCGGTCAGCCACGCTTTCCGAAGCCCTGCCTCGTACTCGTACGCGGTCCCCTTGTGGCGGAGCGCGTAGTAGTTCCTCGTGCCGCTGCCGTCGTTCATGAGCTGGGAGATGGTGTAGCACGAGTCGAGACGAGCACTGTCGACCGGAAGACTGTGCAGGCAGCCGGTCTCGCGTGTGACCCATGTCGGAGTCGCCGCTCGAGCCGCTCGGCTTGTCTCGCCTGCCAGTGTCCGGGCAGCGCCGGCCATCGACTCAGGCGGGGAGCCGAGTCCTCCGACACCGATCGAGATCTCGCCGGTGGCAGGGGAGACCGTGACGCCGGCCAACAACCAGGCCGGACCGACAACGACGTGGTCGCCGGTCAACCTGATCGCCTGAAGGTCGGCGGGATCCGTTGGCACGCCATGGGAGCTGAATCGCTGGGCCGCCTCAGCGATCAGCCGATGCCCGCGAGCGGTGGACGTGATATCGACTCGGGCATTGGGCTTGGCGGCCCATGCGACGGTGGGCAAGGTCAGCAGGAGCGCAAGCGCGACCAGTGATGAGATGGCCCGTCGCGTCACCGGTGGATCCTCCTGCCTGCCCCCTCCAACGACTGCCCCTTCCAGCAGTGTCCACATGGCCGCTTACCAGCCGCTCACCAGCCACTTACCGGGACCGGACGGCCCGAGTAGGACTAACGGGTCCTTTCCGCCCCGCTCCCACCTCGCTGACACTTGGCGGCAGCGATGACTTCGGATGCCGAGAGCCTGGAGCGAGCCAAGCGCGTGACGCTGTACGCGATCGCGCTCGCCAGCCTGTACGTGGGCGCCCTCCTGCTGCTGCCAAGCGCCTCCGCGATCCGCTACGCCGCCGCACTGATCGGCGTCTGGCTCCTGGTCGCCTCGCTCACTCGCTACGCGGCACTCCATCGCCGATTGGCGATGCCGACCTTCCGGCGCCCCATCCCGATTCGCTTTGCGGGCAGCCTCGGCAGGTTCACCCTGCGGCCCCGTGGAGATGGGCGTCGGGTGGAGGTCCGCGCCGGTGACGAGGTCGTCGCCGAGGCGATCGCCACGGACGAGCAGGATGAGCTGGTGGTTGACCTCGAGGCAGTCGACGACGCCGAGCTCGATGCCCTGGGCACGGCGATCGGCAAGGCCATCGAGATGGCGGCCGCGGCCGATGAGGGTCGCGAGATTCACCGGCGTACCGACGACCTTCTGCGCGCGATCGGATCGCGATCGGAATAATCGGCGGCATGCGGCACGCCGCCTGCGCCGTACCACGGTCATGACGCCGCGCCGCTCGGCCGCCTGGACGGTGGCCTTCCGCGTTCTCTACGCGGTCCTGCGCCTGCTGGACCCGCTCATCCGATGGGCATGGTTCAGCGTCGGCATCGGCATCACCGCGAGGCTGACCGTCCGCGGCCGCCAGACGGGTCGCGAGCGGAGCGTGCTCGTCGGCCTGCTGCGCGTGGACGGCAATTGGTACGTCGGCCACCCGAACGGGGAGGTGGGCTGGACGGCGAATCTCCGTGCCGCCGGCCAGGCGCGCGTTGCCCCGCGCTCTGAGGAGATGTTCGAGGCCACCGCCATCGCGCTGGCGGAAGGGCCTGAGCGCGCGTCCGTCATCCGCGCGACCGCCGAGCAGCAGCCCTTCCCGGGCAACCTGCTGTATCGCGCCGCGCGCCGGCACATCCTCAGCCAGGGTCGATACTTCCGCCTCGAGCCGGCATGAAAAGCGGCCCCGGCTCGGGCGCCGGGGCCGCTACTGGCACGCAAGGTCCGGAAACGTCAGTCGCGCGTGGCGATCGGCCGCCAGGCCCGCAGGCCGATGGCACCGGCGAGGCCGAGGACGGCCGCGCCGACGAGCGCCAGCACCGAGGCATCGGTGACCGGCAGCGCCGTGTTCGGCGGCGACGCCGATGCGGCGAGCTGCCCACGGATGGCCCCGGCGGGGAAGTCCTCGGTGTGCAGGTTGACGTAGTAGCCGGCCGGGTTGTCGACGATCTCCTGGAGGACGGCCGCGTCCTCCATCGGCTCGATGCAACCCTCGCTGCTGCCCTCGAAGCCGTCGACATCGAGTGGGACCACGATGTCGCCCGACTCTCCCTCCGCTCCGATGTGGATGTGCGACTGCGTGACCGGCATGATGTTCTCGGCGGTCAGCGTCCAGCACGCGGTGCCGGCGGCGGGATCGATGACGATGCTGGCCGTTCCGGCGCCGTCCTCGTCGCCAGGCGTGTCCCCCTCCTGGACGCCGGCCAGCGTGGCCGTCAGGGTCGACTCGGCGGCGAAGACCGTGCCGGCCAGTGCCATCGTGGCTACCAGGCCGAGGATCGTGGCCAACGCCAGGGATACTCGTGGTCGGGTGCGCATCCGGGTTCCTCCTGTACGCGTCGGCCGATGGCAGCGCTCGGCGCATCGGCCCGTCACACGGAGGTTCGCCGGAGGTTACGCGCGCGCTCAGTCCCGGTGCGGGTGGAACGGCACGTCGGCGACGATCGTGTTGCGGCGGGTGAAGAGCCGCAGCTTGAGGCGCAGCGCGGTCTGGTTGTGGAGGAGGTTCTCCCACCAGTGGTTCGGCACGAACTCGCTGAGCACGACGAGCACCGGGCGGTTCGGCGCCTGTCGCTGGAGGGCGTCCATGTACGCCAGGAGGGGACCGATGAGCGCGCGGTACGGCGACTCGACGACCACCAGCTCGGTCGAGCCCGCCCACTCCGGCCAGCGCTGGCGGAGCTCGTCCGCCGTCGCGGGGTCGTTCGTGACGTGCACCGCCACCGCCTCGGAGCTGATCGAGTTCGCGAAGGCGATCGCCTGTCGCGCGGGGCGGTCGAGCCGCGCGATCGGCACGATCACGATCGGCCGCGGCGCAACCTCCTCCGTCGGCGGGATGTGGTCGAGCGCCAGCGCCCGGTCCATCTCGCGGTAATGGCGGTTGATCCCGGTGAGAATCAGCATGAGGATCGGCACGAGCACGATGACGAGCCAGGCGCCCTGGAAGAAGTTGCTGGTGCCGACCACGACGGCCACGACCGCGGTCGTCAGCGTCCCGAGCCCGTTGATCGCCAGGCCCGCCCGCCAGCCCTCCTCGCGGCGGGTCCACCAGCGCTGCAGCATGCCGCCCTGCGAGAGGGTGAAGGCGATGAAGACTCCGAGCGTGTAGAGCGGGATGAGCCCGGTGACGCTGGCGTTGAAGCCGATGATCAGCGCCATCGCCATCAGCGACAGCGCGATGATCCCGGTCGTGAACGCCAGCCGCTCACCGCGGAAGGCGAACTGGCGCGGGAGGAAGCCGTCGCGCGCGAGGAACGAGCTGAGCCGCGGGAAGTCGGCGAAGCTCGTGTTCGCCGCGAGCACGAGGATGAGCGCCGTGGCCACCTGGGCCACGATGAGGATGAGCCCGTCGCCGGTGAGGTGCCGCACCAGGATGCTGAGCACCGTCTGCTCCTGGTTCGGGTCGGGGACGATCCCGAGCGTCGTGAGCAGGTACGCGATCCCCAGGAACAGGATCGCGAAGACGATCGCCGCCCACGTCAGGGTCGTCCGCGCGTTCTTCCACTCCGGCGGCTTGAACGCCGGCACGCCGTCGCTGATCGCCTCCACGCCGGTAAGCGCCACCGCACCCTGGCTGAAGGCCCTGAGGATCAGGAAGAGGCCGAGCGCCTGGCCACCCTGCTCGACGCTCTGCCCACGAGGCGGGAGGCACGAACGGCGGAACGTCTCCGAACGTGACCTGGTAGAGCCCGAAGGCGATGATCCCGAGCATCACGACGATGTACGCGTAGGTCGGGACCATGAAGATCGTGCCCGACTCACGGATGCCTCGAAGGTTGCCGAGCATCAGCAGGGCGACGAGCGCGACGCTGATCCAGACGCGGTCGTCGTAGATCTGCGGCAGGATCGAGGTCATCGCCGCCACGCCGGCCGACACGGAGACCGACACCGTCACGACGTACCCGATGAGCAGCGCCGCCGCCGCAAGGACCCCCATCGTGGACCCCAGGTTGTCGCTGGCGACGATGTAGCTGCTGGCGCCGGTGGGGTAGGCCCTGATCGTCTGCCGATACGAGACGGTGACGATCCCGAGCATCACGATGATCAGGCCGGCCAGCGGCAGGGTCAGCGCCAGCGCGCCCGTGCCGGCGAGGACCAGCACGTGCATGATCTCTTCGGGCCCATAGGCCGATGAGCTGATGTTGTCGCTCGAGAAGATCGCGAGGCCCTTGACCTTGGTCAGGCGCTCGTGCTCCTCGCGCTCGCTGTGGATCGGTCGGCCGATCAGCCACGTTCGCAGCTGCCGAAGGCCGGCTTTCCAGCCGGCCCGCTCGAGGATCGTGCGCTCGGTGGCGATGAGCTCGCCCTCGTCCTCGCCCTTGCGGAAGGTGTCCTCGTAGGGGCGCACCACGCGCACATAGGCGTCGCCCGGGCGCTGCCCGCGGCGCTTCTGTCGCACCTCGAGGAGCGGGTCGACGCGGCCCTGGTCGGCGGGGTCGCGGGAGCGGCTCACGGCGTCGAACGGTAGCACCGCACGCTCAGAGCCGCAGCGCCAAACCCTCCAGCGGCCCGAGCGTCAACCCGTCGAGCGCGACGCGCCCCGTTCGCGTGTGATCCGTGCCCACGACGACCGCACCCTCGTCGGCGAACCGGCTGAGCGCGCACGTCCGGCGCTCGTCGCCGACGTTTAGCAGCATGAGGACGCGCTCGCCGTCGAGCTCCCGTACCCAGGCCAGCACGTCGGGGGCGACATCGAAGATTGACCGATGCGACCCACGCCCCAGTGCCGGCACCTCGCGCCTGGCCGTGATCAGGCGGCGGTAGAGGGCCAGCAGGGATGCGGGGTCCGCCGACTGCTCGGCCACGTTGCGCGTGGCCGGGTCGACCGCCGGCAGCCACGGCGTGCCCATCGTGAAGCCACCGGTGGCATCCCACTGCATCGGTGTGCGGGAGCCGTCGCGGCCGGCACGATCGAAGGGCGGACGAGGTAGCACGGAGGCATCGGCGTCGGCCATGCCGATCTCCTCGCCCGCATAGAGCACGGCCACGCCACGCAGCGTCAGCAGCAGGAACGCAGCGGCCCGCGTGCGCTCTCCGCCCCAGCGGGTGGCGTGGCGCGGCTGGTCGTGGTTGCTGATCGCGAATGTCGGCCACGTCCCCGGTGGATGGAGGGCCTCGGCGCGCTCGATGGCGAGGGCGAGGTGCTGCTGCTCCCATGGCGAGAGCAGCAGCTCGAAGTCGAAGGCGAGGTCGAACTCGTCGCCGGCGCCGTGCCCCAGATAGCCGGCCAGCTCTTCGACCGGCAGGTACGCCTCGCCGACGAGCACGCGACCCGGGAACTCCGCGACCACGCGCCGCAGGTGGCGAACGACGTCGTGGATCTCCGGGCGGTTCATGCTCCACAGCGGGTCCTGGTCACCGCCGATCGCAAGCCCGGGGATCGGTCCCGGGCGTCGGAGTGGCGGGTTGTCGCGCAGCCGGTCGTCCTTGATGGCCACGGGGATCGCGTCGACGCGGAAGCCGTCGACGCCGCGCGCTAGCCAGAAGCGCATGACGTCGGCGATCGCCTCGGCCACCGCGGGGTTGCGCCAGTTCAGGTCAGGCTGCTCGGGGTAGAACGAGTGGAGGTAGAACTGCTCGGTGGCCGGGTCCCACTCCCACGCCGAGCCGCCGAAGATCGACGTCCAGTTCGAGGGCGGCCCTCCGGTCGCCGAAGGATCGGCCCAGAGGTACCAGTCGCGCTTCGGATCGTCGCGCGACGAGCGCGACTCGACGAACCACGGATGCTCGACCGAGGTGTGGCATGGCACGAGGTCCATGAGCAGCCGAAGGCTGCGGTCGTGGCAGGCCGCGATGAGCGCGTCGAGGTCGGTGAGCGTGCCGAACTCGGCCGCGATGCCCGTGTAGTCGGTGATGTCGTAGCCGAAGTCGGCGAGCGGGCTGGGGTGGACCGGGCTGAGCCAGATGGCGTCGACGCCCAGGGAGGCATCGGTCCCGCGGAGGTGGTCGAGCCGCCCGAGGATGCCGGCGAGGTCGCCGATGCCGTCGCCGTTCGCGTCGGCGAAGCTGCGTGGATAGATCTGGTAGAGGACCGCGCCCTCCCACCATCGTCCGCTCACGTGCCCCGATTCTATGGGCTGGCACGCCGGACGCAGGGATTTCCGACGGCCGCCTTCGATGGGGGAACGGCCTCCCGGGCGTTGGGCACAAAGCACGAGGGGTTTGGAGACCGAAATGAGACGAGGATGGGCTGTTGTCCCGATTGTGACCGTTTTCCTGCTTGCCGCCTGCCAGGGCGCCGGAGAGGGGAGTCCCGGCGCCGAAGGGACTGACGCCGCCGGTGGCGAGGGGATCGAGGTCGACGAGAGCGCGGTGAGCGGCACGGTCCGCTTCTCCGGGTTCCGGTCTTCCGACGCCGAGGAGGAGCTGCTCGTGGCGACGCTCGCGGCGTTCAATGAGCAGTATCCGAACATCGAGGTCGACTACGAACCGATCCCGGAGGGCTACATCGACCAGATGACGGCGCAGTTCAGCGCCGGTGAGCCGCCGGACCTGTTCTACGTGCAGGCCGAGTTCGCGGACGCCTGGATCGAAGATGGCCTGCTCGAGCCGCTCGATCCGTACTTCGCCGGCAATCCCGAGTTCGACACCGAGCCGTTCTTCGATCCGCTCCTCGCCGCGTTCCAGTTCGAGGATCAGACCTACGGGTTGCCGAAGGACGCCTCGCCGCTCGCGCTGTTCGTCAACCCCGACATGCTGTCGGCGGCGGGGGTCGAGGTTCCGACGACCTGGGAGGAGCTCCAGGCCGCGGCGGAGGCGCTCACGGGCGAAGGCGTCTACGGCCTCTGCCTCGGAGCCGAGCTGCCGCGTGTCGGCGCGTTCATCTACCAGTCCGGCGGCGGGATCTACAACGACGACGGGTCGGAGCTGACGATCTCACAGCCCGAGTCGGTCGGGGCGATTGACTTCGTCCTCGACATGCACGAGTCGGGATCGCTGATGATTCCGGCCGACACCGGCGCCACCTGGTGCGGAGAGGCCTTCGGCCTCGGGCAGGCGGCCATGACCATGGAGGGCAACTGGCTGGTTCCGGCCATGGAGAACGACTTCCCGGACACGCCCTTCGAGATCAATGAGCTGCCGCAGGGTGCCGAGCCGGGCAACCTGGCGTTCACGGTGGCCTACTCCATCGGCGTCGACTCGCCGAACAAGGAGGCCGCCTGGGTGCTGCTCCAGTACCTCACCGGCCCCGAGGGCATGGCCAGCTGGACGGGCCAGGGGCTTGCGCTTCCTTCTCGCGAGGATGTCGAGCCGGCGCCCGGCCGTGAGGCGCTCGTCGCCGGTCTCGAGTATGCGACGGCGTACGCGTACGAGCGAGCCTTCCCGGACGTCCAGGCTGCCTTCAACGCCGAGCTGACGCGCGTGCTGACCGAGGGAGGCACGGGCCAGGAGGTCGCCGACGCCGCGGCCGCCGCGCAGTGACGCCCTGACCGGATGCCGGGGACGCCCGATGGCGTCCCCGACATCGCACCGAGGGAGCCATGGCAGTCGAAACTGACGTGCGGGAGGCGGCGCAGACCTCGACCGGTCGGACCCGCGAACAGGGACGCGAGGCCCGCGTCGGCTTCGCGTTCATCGCGCTGCCGATGGGGCTGTTCCTCTTGTTCCAGATCTTCGCGATCGCCTACGCCGGATACATCAGCCTCTGGGACTGGGGACTGCGCGGCCCGCGCGACTTCATCGGCATCGAGAACTACGTCGAGCTTCTCAGCGACAACGTCTTCATCGGCAAGGCCATCCCCAACACGCTCCACTTCGCGGTCGTGGTCGTTCCGGCGCAGATCGCACTTGGGCTCTCGCTGGCCGTGATCGTGAACCAGAAGATCCGCGGCCAGACCTTCTTCCGCGCCGCGTTCTACTTCCCGGCCATCGCCAGCTCGGCCGCCATCGTGGTCCTCTTCACGTTCCTGACGCAGCCCGACGGCCTGATCAACACGGCCCTCGGCGCCATCGGCATCGACACGGACCTGAACTGGACGAACGACCCGCGCACCGCGCTCCCCTCGATCGAGCTGCTCGTGGTCTGGACCACGTCCGGAACGATCATGCTGTTCTACCTCGCCGCGCTCCAGTCGATCAGCAACGAGGTCTACGAGGCGGCAGCGATCGATGGCGCCAACTGGTGGAGCGCGTTCTGGTCGATCACGTTCCCCCTGCTGAAGCCGGCGCACTTCTTCGCGTCGGCGGTCTCGTTCATCGGTGCGCTCCAGATGTTCGACCAGTCGTTCATCGCCGGGGGTGCCGATGGCGCACCGGCCAACGCGCTGACGACCGTCGTGCTCTACCTGTATCGGGCCACAACCAGGACCTTCGAGCTGGGCTACGCGGCGGCGATCGGGGTCGTCCTGCTCGTCCTGATCATGGCCGTGACCCTCGTCCAGCGCCGCCTCTTCGGCCAGAGCGAGGTCGCATGACGGAACCGATGACGGTCATCACCGAATCGGCACCGCCGACGATCACGGTGGGCGAGCGAGGGTGGCGCTGGAGGCGCGTCGTGGCCTACGGCCTCCTCATCGGCTGGGCGCTGCTCATGTTCGTGCCCTTCGGGTGGACGGTGATCACCTCGCTGAAGGATCGGCCGGAGGCGCTCAGCATGTCGCTACCGGCCTCGCCCGACCTCGAGGCATACGCCGCGGTCTGGAGCGGGATCGACCCCGGGCTGCCGCAGATGTTCGCGAACAGCCTCGGGATCGCGCTGGCCGTCACCGCCTCGAACCTCGTGCTCGGGGGAATGGCGGGCTACGCGTTCGCGCGACTGCGCTTCCCTGGGCGCGACGTCTTGTTCATCGTCGTGCTGGCGACGCTGATGATCCCGGATCAGCTCCGCATCGTCCCGGTCTACCAGCTCATGAACCTCGCCGGGCTGACGCGGTCCGGACCGCAGAACTACCTGTCGGTCTTCCTCGTCCTGGCCATCAGCGCGACGTCGATCTTCCTCCTGCGCCAGTACTTCCTCACGATCCCGCGCGATCTCGAAGAGGCGGCGCGCATCGACGGCGCCGGCTATTTCACGACGTTCTGGCGGGTCATGCTTCCGCTTGCCGGGCCGGCGCTCGCCGCGGTGGCGATCCTCCAGTTCCAGGGCACCTGGAACGGCATCTACTGGCCTGCGCTCTTCTTCGGCCCACACCGCGACCACTGGACCCTGCCGTTCGGCATCTCCCAGTACCAGGGCGCCTTCCAGACGAACTGGCCCCCGTTGATGGCACTCGTCGTCGTCGCGACCGTTCCGATGCTGGTCCTCTACCTCTTCTTCCAGCGCTACTTCGTCGCCGGGATCGCGGCCTCGGGTGTCAAGGGCTGAGGTGGAGATCGCGGCCGCGCCGCCGCGGCTGCGCCGCGCGATCCGGGACGCCGCGATGGACTTCTACTACAACGGCTGGGCCTTCCTCGGCGCCAACGTGGCCTTCGGGGCCGTCCTCCTGGGCGCCCTGTATGGGTCGCTCTTCGTCAGCCCGTGGCTCCTCGTGCTCGTGGCGGCACTGGTGGTGCCGGCGGCCGGCACGATGCGGATGGCGACGCGGCTGCGCCGCGACGGCCACACCGACCTCGGAGACTTCGCCGAACCGCTCGGTCACGGCCGCATCCTCCTCCTTGGCCTGGCTCAGCTGTTCGTGAGCGTGGTGCTGGCCGCCGACATCGCCATCGCGCTCAGCTGGGGCTCGTGGATCGGCGTCGTCCTGCTCGTCGGCGCGGCATACGGCATCGTGACGCTGTGGGTCTTGTCGATCGTGGCCTGGCCGATCCTCCTCGATCCCAGGCGTGACGCCGCGCCGATCCGCAGCCGGCTGCGGCTGGCGGTCGTGACCGTGCTCCTGGAGCCTCGGCGGGTCGCTGGGCTCGCACTCGCATCGGCCCTCGTGCTCGGTGCGGCGACGCTGCTGCTGGCGCCGATCCTGACGGTGGCGGTGTCGTTCACGTGGCTGGCGATCGCGGGTTACGTGCTGCCGCTCGTCGACGACGTCGAGTCGCGGCTCCCTACGCGAGAGACCTAGCCGGCTTCCTCGTCGGGCCAGACCATCTGGCTCGGCACGCCCCAGGCGATGCCGGCGATCGATGCCGCGATGACGATCCCGCCGGCCGCCATGAACATCAGTGTCAGCGCGCCGAAATCGACGAGCGCCCCGGCCATGGCAAGCGACACCGGTGCGAGGCCGACCGAGCCGAGCGTGACGAGGCTCATCACGCGGCCCCGCATGTCGGGCGCGATGCGCGCCTGGAGCCACGCGATGGCCTGGACGTTGATGAACCCGATGATGACGCCCATGACGGCGAGGACTCCGAAGGCCAGCGGGAGGCTCGGCGCGAGGCCGATGGCGGCCAGGCCGACGCCGAGCGCGATGGCGCCGGCCATGAGGATCGTCCCGAGACGCCGTGGGCGCGGGATCGACCCCGCGGCGATGGCGCCGACGACCGCGCCTGCGCCGAAGCCGGAGAAGAGGAGCCCGAAGGCCGCCGCTCCGCCGTCGAAGCGGGTATCGGCGAGGATGGCGAGGCCGACGCTGACCGGGCCGGTGAATGCGAAGTTGAACGCCGCGGTCAGCAGCACGATCGAGCGGACCGCCTTGTCCGCCCACGCGGCCTTCACGCCCTCTCCGATCGTGCCGAGGACGCTCGACGTGTTCGTTGCCGGGTCGCCATGCCGCCGGCCACCGGAGATCAGGGCGATCGCGATGGCCGCCACGGCGAACGATGCGGCGTCGATCACGAACGCCGGGCCGGTCTGGACGATGGCCACGAGCGCGCCGGCCATGGCGGGACCGATGAGCCCCATCACCTGCTGAGACCCCTGCACGAGCGCGTTCGCCGGCGCCAGTTGTCGCTCCGGAACGAGCATCGGCACGATCGTGTTCATTGCCGGGTAGAAGAAGGCGTCGACGACCCCGAAGCTCGCGGCGAGGACGTAGAGGTGCCATAGCTCGGCGCGGCCGGTGAGGACTAGCGCGGCGAGAACGCCGACGAGCACCGCACGGATCGCGTTCGAGAGCAGCATCAGCGTGCGCGGCGAGAAGCGATCGCTGAACGCGCCGCCGACGAGCATGAAGGCCGCGCGCGGGATCGCGGCGGTCATGAGCACCGTCCCGAGCACGAGCCCGGAGCCGGTGAGCTGGAGCGCGAGCCAGGTGAGGGCGACGAAGTGGAACTGGTCGCCGAGGACGCTGATCGTCTCGCCGGCGAAGAGGAGCCGGAAGTCGCGGATGCGCAACGGCCGCGCCAGCGCGGGCCCGCTCTCGGGGGCGTCGGCGCGCGTCGGCGCGGGCGCGGAGACGGGGGAGAGCTCGGTCGCTGACATGTCGGTCACTCCACGCTGATGAGGACGCCGTCGCCGTCGGGATCCTCGACGTCGATGATCGGGCCGACCTCGCCCGCCTTGACCGCGTGGCGGATCCGGTCGGCCTGGTCGCCGGCGAGGCCCGGCACGAATCCGATGGCGGCGTCGACGAGTCCGATCGGGATGCGCAGGTTCACGCGCTGGCGCCCGCGCTCCTTGACCTGGATGCGCAGCTGCCGCCCGCCGGCCTCGCCGACCCGTGCCTCGGCATGCGCGAGCGCGCGGTTGATGCGCCGCTGCGCACGACCGAGATGCCGGTCCACCCGTGCGGCGTGCCGGCCGAGACGCTCGTCCTCGTGGTGCAGATGCGCTTCGTGCTCGGCGCGCGTCAGCGCCTCGATGATCGGCGCGGCCTGCTCGGGCGAGAGCGTGCCCTCGGCCACGAGTCGCAGGATCGTCTCGAGCTCGTCAGGCATCGGCCTTCCGTCCGGCCAGCCGGGTCGTGGCCTCGTCGACGTCGATCTCACCTGCCTCGAGCGCCCGGAGGATCTCGAGCTGCTCGTCCGCGCCAACCGGCGTCGGTGGGGTGGGTGGCGTTGGCGCGGTCGGTGGCGTTGGCGGAGTCGGTGGCGTCGGTGGGATCGGTGCCGCCGACCGCCGGCCGGGATGGACCGATGCGTCGCCCGACATCGAGCTGAACTGGAGGCTTCCCTCGCCGCCGCCGATGACGTAGCGCCGCCGGTCGCGCGAGCCCTCCGAGCGGTGCGGGACCGAGACACGCGTGGTGCTGGACAGGCCGCGGACCTCGAAGGTGAGCCCGTCGACGACGCCGAGCGACAGGTCGCCGCTGACCGTCTCGACGCGATGGTTACCGCCCTCGGCGAAGTCGCCCTCGAGCTCGACGTCGCCGCTCACGGTGACGAGGCGCAGCTCGTCGAACCGTGGCGCGACCGCCGAGATGTCGCCGCTGACCGTGTTCATCTCGAGGCGCAGCGGCTGCTCGGCCCGGATGCTCACGTCACCCGAGACGTCGCGGACGCGGACCTTTCCGGCGACGCGGTCGAGGACCATGTCGCCCGACACGGTGCGGTACTGCTGCGAGCCACTGAAGCCCGACGCGGTGAGGTCGGTGCTGACGCCCTCGAAGGCGATCTCGGTGCCCGCGGGAAGCACCGCGTCGACGGAGGCGTCGTCGACGCGGGCACTGCCGATGCCGAGGAGGCGCACGATGCTGCCGATGCCCGAGTCATCTCGCCGCGGCTCCGTGACCTCGAGGAGGCCATCCGCCTGGCGGACGTGGAAGCGCATGCGCTCGAAGAGCTCGTCGGCCTCCTCCTCGCTGCCGGCGCGCAGCTCGATCTTGATGCGGACGGTCGCCGTCGTGTCGTCGCCGGCGCGCAGCTCCACGTCCGGGCTCGTCACGCGAAGCGTGAAGCGTCCCCGCGCACCGATCTCGTGCGCGATCTCCTGGGTGCGGACGTAGGTCGCCATCAGCCCGCGGTGCCCAGGGCGCGGAGCGCCTCGGCGGCTTCCTCCGCGCCGATCTCCTTGCGCGCCAGGCGCTCGAGGATCTCGCGGCGCTGCGCGGTCGCATCGGTGTCGGCCGTCGATGGCTGGTCGAAGTCGGTGTCGACGTCGAAGTCGTCGCCCTCACCGGATGCGTCGGGCGCGTCACCGAAGCCGAGGGCGCGCACGAGGGCGTCGACCCGGCCCCGGACGGTGGGGTAGCTGATGCCGAGCTCGCGCTCCATCTCCTTGAGGTTGCCGCGGGAGCGGAGGAAGCTCTCGAGCAGGCCGAGCTGTTCGCGATCGAGGCGCCCGAACCGCCCGACGCCGAACTCGCCCTCCAGCGCCGACCCGCAGGCGCGGCAGTGGAGGCGGGTGATCGTCAGCTCGCCCGAGCAGACCGGGCAGGTGGCAATGACGTCGTGGACCATGATCAGCGGCTTCGCTCGTTGCGCGGCGTGCGCCGCATGGTCGGGAGCCGGTAGACGCGGCGGGACGGGTGCCCGTCCAGGGGCCGCCGCTCCCTCGATGCCATGTGGAGGCTCATGTACGCGGAGACGAGGCGGTAGTCATACATCGGTCCGGTGCTCCTGAGATTGCATGGTCCTGCGTGGCGAATGGTCGTCCGATATGCGTGAGACTAGATCCATCAACACAATCTGTCAAGGCGGGATAGCAAAATAGCAATACCGATTGCTAATCGTGCGTTGCGGTTCCTCGCGGCACCACCCCCGCGAAGGCGCTACCATGGCCGAGGTCCCGATGCTCCAGCCCCTTCTTCCGTACACCCCCGAACGCGACGTCTACCGCCTGTTGGGCGTCCCGTCGTCGGCCTCGACCGATGAGATCACCGCCGCCTGCCGGCGGCTCGCACGCACCTTCCATCCCGACTACAACCCGTCCGCGCGCGCCACGGCCGAGATGCAGGTCGTCAACACGGTGCGCAAGGTCCTCACCGATCCCGACACGCGCGCCCTGTACGACCGGGAGCGTCAGCGCTTCCACGCCTCGCTGGCGCCGCGGTCGTGGCATCTCGAGCCGATCGTCTTGACCCCGCGGCGGGGGCAACCGTCGATGTCGCGCTTCCTGCGGGCGGCGGCCATCGGCGTGCGAGCCGCGGTCGTCGAGCTCCTGCCGGCGCGCTGTCAGCGCTGCCGGATCGTGATCTCGGGCGAGGACACCTTCTGCGCGGCGTGCGGAACGCCGCTCCTCACCGGCGGCTGACCAGCGCCTGCGCCGGTCAGGCGAAGAGCGGGTTCACGCGCTCCGGATCGATGCCGAGGTCGCCGATCGCGCGCTTCAGCTCGTCCGGCGTGGAGGCGCCGTCGAGACAGAGACCGTGGAGCGCGGCGTAGGCGATGTGCTCGGCGTTGACCTCGAAGTGGGTACGCAGCGCCTCGCGGGTGTCGGATCGTCCGAAGCCATCGGTCCCGAGGACGGTGTACGGCCGGTCGATCCAGCGCGACACCATGTCGGGGACCGCCTTCATGTAATCGGTGGCCGCGATGATCGGTCCGGCCGACGGCCCAAGGCACTCCCGCACGTAGGGGACGCGCTGCTCCTGGTCGGGGTGCAGACGATTCCAGCGCTCGACGTCGAGGGCCTCGTTGCGCAGCTGCTGGAACGAGGTCGCCGACCAGATGTCGGCGGCGACGTCGTACTTCTCGGCGAGGATCTGCTGCGCGCGGAGCGCCTGCTGGACGATGGGTCCGGAGGCGAGGATCTGGACCCGGCGCGAGCCGCCGGGGGCCTCGCGGAACCGATACAGCCCGCGCAGCACGCCGTCCTCGACGCCATCTGCCTTGGCCGGCTGGACCCAGTTCTCGTTGTAGATCGTGACGTAGTAGAAGACGTCCTCCCCGCGCTCGCCGTACATCCGGTCGATGCCCTCGCGGACGATGATCGCCAGCTCGTAGGCGAAGGCCGGGTCGTAGGCGAGGACGTTCGGGATCGCCGAGGCAAGCACGTGCGACTGCCCGTCGTCGTGCTGGAGTCCCTCGCCGGTGAGCGTCGTTCGGCCGGCGGTGGCGCCCATCATGAAGCCGCGGCCGCGGGCGTCACCGAAGGCCCACACCTGGTCGCCGGTGCGCTGCAGCCCGAACATCGAGTAGAACGTGTAGAACGGCACCATCGGCTCCGACCAGGTGGCGTACGCGGTGCCGGCGGCCTGGAACGAGGACATCGAGCCCGCCTCGGTGATGCCCTCTTCGAGCAGCTGCCCGTCCTGCTTCTCGAGGTATGACAGCAGCAGCTCCTTGTCGACCGGGGTGTAGCGCTGGCCGAGCGGGTTGTAGATCCCGACCTCCTTGAAGAGCGGGTCCATGCCGAACGTGCGCGCCTCGTCCGGGATGATCGGGACCACGCGCGGACCGATCTCCGGGTCGCGCACGAGGTTGCGCAAGAGCCGGCTGAAGGCACTGGTCGTGCTGGCCGGTCGGTCGGAGCCGGCAAAGAAGTCAGTGAAGGCTTCGTCCTTCGCCGCGGGCAGTGGCTTGGCGACGTATCGGCGCTTCGGCACGACGCCGCCGAGGGCCGCGCGCCGTTCGAGCATGTACTGGATCTCCGGCGCATCCACGCCGGGGTGGTAGTAGGGCGCCTCCTTGAGCTGGTCGTCGGGAATCGGCAGCTCGAGGCGGTCGCGGAAGATCTTCAGCTCGTCGGCGGTCAGCTTCTTGGCCTGGTGCGTGACGTTGCGGCCGGCGATGCCCGGACCGAGCGTCCAGCCCTTCACCGTCTTGGCCAGGATGACCGTCGGCGCGCCCTTGTGCTCGACCGCGGCCGCGTAGGCGGCGTACACCTTTCGATAGTCGTGGCCGCCGCGGCGCAGCTTGGCGAGGTCGTCATCGGTCAGGTGCTCGACCAGGGCCTTCAGGCGCGGCTCCGGCCCGAAGAAGGTCTCGCGGATCGTGGCGCCGTCGCTGACGGCAAGGCGCTGGTAATCGCCGTCGAGGGTCTCGTTCATCTTGGCGAGCAGGACGCCGTCCTTGTCGCGCGCCAGCAGATCGTCCCACTCCCGCGCCCAGATGACCTTGATGACGTTCCAGCCGGCGCCGCGGAAGATCGACTCCAGCTCCTGGATGACCTTGCCGTTGCCGCGCACGGGGCCGTCGAGGCGCTGGAGGTTGCAGTTGACGACGAACGTGAGGTTGTCGAGGCCCTCGCGGGCCGCCAGAGAGAGCGCGCCGACCGCCTCCGGCTCGTCCATCTCGCCGTCGCCGACGAAGGCCCACACCCGGGCGGCGCTCGTGTCGGCGATGCCGCGGGCGGCGAGATAGCGGTTGAAGCGGGCCTGGTACACGGCGGCCATCGGGCCGAGGCCCATGCTGACCGTCGGGAACTGCCAGAAGCCGGGCATCAGTCGCGGATGCGGGTAGCTCGAGAGGCCGAGGCCGGGCGTCAGCGACTCGCGGCGGAAGTGATCGAGGTTCTCCTCGGTCAGCCGCCCCTCGAGGAAGGCGCGGGCGTAGATCCCGGGCGCGGCGTGGCCCTGGAAGAAGATCTGGTCGCCGGGCGCCTCGTCCGAGCCGCGGAAGAAGTGGTTGAAACCGACCTCGTACAGGCTCGCGGCGCTGGCGTAGGTCGACAGGTGGCCGCCGATGCCATCGAAGCGGGTGTTCGCGCGCAGCACCATTGCCAGCGCGTTCCAACGGATCATCCGCCGCACTCGGAGCTCCATCGCCTCGTCGCCGGGGAAGTAGGGCTCCTGCTCGGGGCTGATCGTGTTGATGTATCGCGTCTGGGTCAGGCTCGGGAGACCGACCTGCAGCTGGCGCGCGCGCTTCAGGAGCCGATAGAGGATGAAGCGAGCCCGCTCCTTGCCCTGCGCCTCGACGACGTCCTCGAGCGAGTCGATCCACTCGCCGGTCTCGACCGGGTCGATGTCGGGCAGCTGCTGCTTGAACTGGTCGAACACGTCGTGAATCGGTCCTTGCATCTCGCGGGCTATGGTACAGACCGATCTGATCCGTTGGGAATCCGCCTGTCGCGCAATTCTCGTGTGGCGGGCGTATCGGCCATTGATGGGCCGAATTCCCGCCCGGCGGGACGTTCGGCCGGTGGGGACCGCCTGTGTCGTCTCCGCGTCTCCCGCACCACGGGAATTCGGAAACTCAGTGGCCGTTACTCCCGTGGCCCGGGAATCCGGCAGCGACGTCATGGATCGTGACGAACTGGTTGGCCGAAGCGTCTGAATTCCCGCTGGGTGGGCACTAAACCGCTCGTCGCCACGCGAACGGTCAGATTCGGCCGATGACGCTCACGGGGTGGGAATTCGGACCGTCCGCGCGGGATCCACGCGCGCAATGCCCACCGGGTGGGAATTCGGACCGTTCGCGGAGGGAAGTGCCTGCGAAGGTCGTGGAGCAGCGCCGATCTCACCCGGTCATAGCTTCACCTCGTGAAATCGCATCGGGCCGTGACCGTGCCATGATCGGCACCGATGCGCACGATCTACCGATCCGAGCCGCCCTGGCCGCACCGGGTCCTCATCCTCGGCGGCGGCTTCGCGGGGGTCGAGACGGCGAAGCACCTCGAGCGACTCACGCGGCAACGGGACGATGTGGAGATCTGGCTCGTCAGCCGCGAGAACTTCTCGCTGTTCACGCCCCTCCTGCCCGAGGTCTGCTCCGGCCACATCGAGGCGCGCCATTGCGTGACCGCCCTGCGCGCCCAGATGCGCCGCCCGTCGAGCTGGGCGGTGACCGGCGAGGTGCAGGGGATCGATCTCGACGCGAAGCAGGTCACGGTCCTGGGCGGCGACGGCGACCTGCATCGGCTCAACTACGACAGCCTGGTGCTTGCCCTCGGAGGCGAGACGGCGACGTTCGGGATCACGGGCATCGACGAGTACGCGGTCGGCATGAAGACGCTGGCCGATGCGTTCGCCCTGCGCAACCGGATCATCGAGATGCTCGAGCGCGCCGACCTCGAAGAGAACGCCGACGAGCGCGCCGCGGAGCTGACGTTCGTCGTCGGGGGAGCCGGGTTCAGCGGGGTCGAGACCGCGGGCGAGATCGAGGACTTCATTCGGCGGGTCCGCCGGCGCTTCTACCCGAAGATTCGCCTCGACCAGATCCGGACCCACCTCGTCGAGCTGAAGGACCGCGTCCTGCCCGAGATGCCGGCCGAGATGGGGGAGTATGCCGCTCGCAAGCTCCGCGAGCGTGGCTACCAGATCCACCTCGAAACGCCGATCCGCGAGGTCCGCGAGGGTGGCGTGGTCATCGGTGACGGCGAGTTCATCCCCTCACGGACGGTGATCTGGACTGGCGGCGTGCAACCGTCGCCGATGGTCGGCGAGTCAGGGATCGAGGTCGACCGCGCCGGCCGCGCGGTCGTGCAGCCGACGATGGAGACGAGCCGGGCCGGCGTGTGGGCGATCGGCGATTGCGCGCGCATCCCCGACGCGGACACCGACGGCGCGTTCCACGCGCCGACCGCCCAGAACGCCGTGCGCGAGGCGAAGCAGCTGGCGCGCAACGTGATGGCGTCGATCGACGGGCGCACGCAGGAGATCCGGCCGTTCCGCTACGAGGTGATCGGGACGCTGGCCAGCATCGGCCATCGCACCGGCGTCGGCGTGGTGTTCGGGATCCGGGTCCGCGGCTGGATCGCGTGGTTCATGTGGCGCGGCTACTACTGGACGCGGGTGCCGGGGATCGGCGGGAAGGCGCGCGTGGCGATGGACTGGTTCGTTCACGCCCTCTTCGGCTCCGACCCGGTGCAGCTGAAGGTCGACTACCCCGGCGCGCGCGGCGGGATGGGGCCGTCGGGCACGCGGCGGCCGCGCCCGCGCGCGGTCGACCCACGGGGCTGAGCGTCGCTAGACTTGCCAACCCATGTCACGAGAAGAGCGGCGCGCCTACCAGCGTCAGATGAAGGCCTACGACAAGCAGCCGGCGCTGCCGCCGGCCGCCCGGGCGCGCGCCGAGCGCACCGCGGCGAAGCGCGAGGCTCGCCAGTCCACGACGGGGCCGTCGCGCCCGTTCTCCCGCCGCTTCCTGCTGCGCACGGCGCTCGTCGCCGTTGCCGTCGGCGTCCTGGCCTTCAGCGCCCAGTGGGGCGAGGGGATGCCGCGGGCGCTGTACGTCGGCCTCGCCGCTGCAGCGATCACGCTGGCCGTCGCCCTCGGCCTGCGCTTCCTGATGGCCCGCGGGTCGAGAGCCTCCTGAGGCCGGCGCGACGCCGGCGCCTTCACGGCCCGGTTCTGGGTGCTCGGCACGGCCATCGCCCTCGCCATGGGCGGCAGCGGCATCAGCCCGCAGCGGCCGTACATGCCATTCGCGCGCGTTCTCGGCCCCGGAGTTGCAATGGTGGTCCTGGCGCTCCTGGTCGGATTCCGCCTGCTCCAGCGTCGGGCGGCGGGAGTCGGGCCTTCCGAACGTCCGCATTCGCTGACACGCGAGGCGAACGCGGGGCTCGCCAGGGGATGCCGTGGTGGCGCATCATGGGCACGGCGGGTAGCTCGTGCCCGGAGCCTGGAGGATGACGATGTCCGACGAGCGACGATCCGGAGAGGACTGGGATCGCAGCAAGTGGCCCGCAGAGGGCGATGCGCCCGACGCCCCACCGGCCGCGACCTGGGACCGCGAGCAGATGGAGACCGACGACCCCGACGACACGACGCGCGGCGCGGAAGATACGCGCGATCCGGCCGTCGCCGACGATGCCGGGCCGCTGAGCGGCGGCGGCAACCCGTCCGGCGAGGGGCACTGGGAGCGCGTAGAAAAGGACTGACGGCGTGGATGATTCGTGATCACGCGGCCGGCGGCGGGCGCGCGGCCCGAACGTAGCGTCGCCGAGTTCGTCGCTCGGCTGCGATCACGACCGTGCTGCGCCGCGGTCGTCGGCCCCGGCCATCTCGACCGTGCGCTCGAGAGCGAGGTGGAGATCGTCTTCATCCTGCGAGGCAACGGCCTCGAACTGCGCCCGGCGATCTCGAGCATTCACGCCGCCGGGAAGCTGGCTGCCATCCATCTGGACCTCGTCGACGGACTCGCCGCCGACACGCACGGCGTCTCGTGGCTGGCCCGCAGTGGCGCGGACGCGATCATCACCTCCCATGGCCGGCTGATCCCGGCCATCCGCCGCGACGGCTGCCTCGCCATCCACCGGGTGCTGCTCTCGCGCCGCGGTCACCTGGACAGCGCCATGAAGGCCGCGGCACGGGCCGCCCCGGACATCCTCGAGGTGCTGCCGGGCATCCTGCTGCCGTCGATCACGCAGCTCATCCCGCGCTTCGGCATTCCCGTGCTGGCCGGAGGATTCATCCGCAGCGCCGACGACGTGCGGGCCGTGATGGCCGCCGGGGCGCGGGGCGTGACGACGAGCCAGGCAGAGCTCTGGGGGGCGCTCGAGTGAGCCTCGCCGGCACGGCAGCGACGTGGACCCTGCCGCGGGTGCTCGTCGCCGACGACGGCGCGCCACACGAGCGCGTCGACGGCATCCCGACGGGGGCATTCCTGCGCGACCTCGACCTGACGGCGTTCGTCGCCCGCGCGTCGTCGCTCGACGTTCCGTGGGCCGTCGACCTGGACACGATCCGGGGCCTCCGCGCCGACGAGTCCGGGGCGGTCTTCGCGGTGGAGCGGCTCGGGGCGCGGGCGGTCGTGAGCCGGCGGCCGGCGGTGGCGCGGGCGGCGACCGGACTCGGCGCGATCGGGTTGATGGCGGTGCACGCGTTCGACTCGACCGGCCTGCGGCGGATCGCCGAGGCCGGGCCGGCCCCGGTCGGCGCGGGCGCGATCCTGTCGCCCGGTCTCGTCCTCCCACACCTCCGGCCCGACGAGCTCGCCATCCTGCCCCGCCCGCTCGTCGCGCACGGGCTCATCGTCCGGCCGGCCGACGCCCTTGCCTGCCTCGACCGCGCCGACGCGATCGTCGTGCGCCGTGACGCCGCCCGCTTCCTCGGCCTGTCGCTTCGGCCATCGTCGCATCCGTCCCGCAAACCCTTGACAACCGTTCAGATCGAGGAGTAGAACGGGCAGGCTTCATCGGGACGATGATCGTGAAGAGTCCCGTTTCGGCGGCTGCCGGAACGTGGGCTCTTTTTTCGTGGTCGTCTCGCCTCAGCCCATATGCAGGAGACCCACCTATGGAAATCTTCCTCGGAGAGCTGCTCGGCACCGGCCTGCTCATCCTGCTCGGAGATGGGGTCGTCGCCGGCGTCCTGCTCGCAAAGTCGAAGGCCGAGAACTCCGGCTGGATCGTCATCACCCTGGCGTGGGGATTGGCGGTCTTCGTCGGCGTCGTGGTGGCCGGACCGATCACCGGCGCCCACATCAACCCGGCGGTGACCCTGGGCCTGGCGTCGATCGGGAGCACGCCATGGGAGGAGGTGCCGTGGTACCTGGCCGGCCAGTTCGTCGGCGCATTCATCGGCGCGACCCTGGTGTACCTCCACTACCTGCCGCACTGGTCAGCGACCGAGAACGCCGACCTCAAGCTCGCGGTCTTCTCGACGGGCCCGGCCATTCGCAGCGCGCCAGCCAACCTGATCAGCGAGTTCATCGGCACATTCGTGCTGGTGTTCGTGGTCCTCACGCTCGGCAACAGCGGAGACCCCGCCGGCCTGGCCGCGCTTGGTGCGCTCCCTGTCGCCCTGCTCGTCGTTGGCATCGGTCTCTCGCTCGGCGGGACGACCGGCTATGCGATCAATCCGGCCCGCGATCTCGGACCGCGCATCATGCACGCGATCCTGCCGATCCCCGGCAAGCGCGACTCCGATTGGGGCTACTCCTGGATTCCGGTCGTCGGTCCGATCCTCGGCGGGCTCGTGGCGGCGCTCGTTGCGAACTCGCTCGTAACGAACTACCTCTTGGCGGCCTAGGCCCATGAAGAAGCTCATCAACGCACCCGACAAGGTCGTCGACGAGGCCCTGGCGGGAATGGTCGCCGCGCACGGTGACGTCCTGAGGGTGATCGACCCGAACGTCGTCGTTCGGGTCGACGCACCCCGCCAGGGCAAGGTGGGGGTTATCTCCGGCGGTGGCTCGGGCCACGAACCGATGCACGGCGGCTTCGTCGGGCTCGGCATGCTCGACGCCGCCTGCCCCGGCGCGGTCTTCACCTCGCCGGTGCCGGATCAGATGCTGGCCGCCACGAAGGCGGTCGACGGTGGGGCCGGCGTGCTCCACATCGTGAAGAACTACACCGGTGACGTGATGAACTTCGAGCTTGCCGCCGAGCTGGCGCAAGCCGAGGGTATCGAGGTCACCAGCGTCGTCATCGCCGACGACGTGGCCGTGCAGGACAGCCTCTACACCGCGGGTCGCCGCGGTGTCGGTGGCACCGTCCTGGCCGAGAAGATCGTCGGGGCGGCCGCGGAGGAGGGGCAGGACCTCGCCGCCGTGACCGCGCTCTGCCAGCGCGTCCAGGACAACGTCCGCTCGATGGGCATGGCGCTCACGAGCTGCACCGTCCCGGCCGCCGGCAAGCCGACGTTCGAAATCGGCGACGACGAGATGGAGATCGGGATCGGGATCCACGGTGAGCCCGGACGCGAGCGGCGCAAGCTCGCAAGCGCGGACGAGATCACCGAGGCGCTCCTGACTCCCATCCTCGACGACGGCGTCATCGGCTCGGGCGACCGAGTGCTGGCGTTCGTCAACGGGATGGGCGGCACACCGCTCATCGAGCTCTATGTCGTGTACAACAAGGTGGCTGCCTTGCTCGGGAAGCGCGGCATCACCATCGAGCGCAACCTCGTCGGCTCCTACATCACCAGCCTCGAGATGGCCGGCGCGAGCATCACCCTGCTCAAGCTGGACGACGAGATGGTGCGCCTGTGGGATGCGCCGGTCCACACCACTGCCCTGCGCTGGGGCGTGTGACGACCAGCCGATGAGCGCCTTCGACAGCGCGACCATGCGGCGGTTCGTCGAACTCTTCGCGGACCGCATCCACGAGGGCCGGGAGGAGCTGACTCGGCTCGACTCGGCTATCGGCGATGCCGACCACGGCATCAACATGGACCGTGGGTTCACGGCGGTCCGCGGAAAGCTCGGGGAGCTGCCCGCGGACGCCGACCTGGGCACCGTCGCCAAGGCGGTCGGGATGACGCTCATCTCGACCGTCGGCGGCGCCTCGGGACCGCTGTACGGAACGTTCTTCCTCCGCCTGGGCACCTCGTTCGGTGATCGGTCGGAGGTCGACGCGGCCGGGCTCGGGGCGGCGCTCCGGGCCGGGCTCGAGGGGCTCATCCAGCGGGGGAAGGCCGTGCTCGACGACAAGACGATGGTCGACGCCGTCACCCCGGCGCTCGACGCCTACGACGCTGCCGCCGGGGACGGCCTCGGTGCGGCCCTCGCGGCCGCGGCCGGGGCGGCGGCCGGCGGCCGTGACCGCGTCACCCCGCTGGTGGCGCGCAAGGGCCGGGCGAGCTACCTGGGTGAGCGCTCGGCTAACCACCAGGATCCCGGCGCCACCTCCTCCACGATCATGCTCGAAGCGCTCCGAGACGCGGCCGCTTCGGCCTAGCCGCTGGCTTCGCGACCACCATCACACGAGAAAGAAGGAAGCGATCGAATGGCCAAGTACGTCCTGGCCCTGGATCAGGGAACCACGTCGAGCCGTGCCATCCTCTTCAACGCGGACGGCACGATCCACAAATCCGCCAACCAGGAGTTTCCCCAGATCTTCCCGTCGCCCGGCCACGTCGAGCACGACCCGGAGGCAATCTGGGACTCTCAGCTGGCAGTGGCGAAGAAGGTGATCTCCGATGCCGGCGCCTCGCCCGACGACATCGCCGCAATCGGCATCACCAACCAGCGTGAGACCACGGTGGTCTGGGAGAAGTCGACCGGCAAGCCGGTGCAGAACGCCATCGTCTGGCAGAGCCGCATCACCGCCGGGTACTGCGACGAGCTGAAGGCGGCCGGGCATGAGGAGAAGTTCCGCGAGAAGACCGGCCTCCCGGTCGACGCCTACTTCAGCGGCACGAAGATCCGGCACATCCTCCAGAACAATCCGGGGGCGCAGGAGAAGGCGGAGGCGGGCGAGCTGCTCTTCGGAACTGTCGACAGCTTCCTCATCTGGCGTCTGACGGAGGGTCGCGCCCACGTCGTGGACTACTCGAACGCCAGCCGCTCCCTGCTGTTCAACATCCACACGCTCGACTGGGACGACGAGCTGCTGGCGATCATGAACGTCCCGCGCGCCATGATGCCGACGGCCCGGCCGTCGTCAGAGGTCTATGGCGAGACGACGCTGCTTGGCGGCTCGCTCAAGATCGCCGGCGACGCCGGCGACCAGCAGGCTGCCACGTTCGGGCAGGCGTGCTTCGAGCCGGGCATGGCGAAGCAGACCTATGGCACGGGCGCCTTCATGCTGATCAACACGGGCGAGGAGGCGGTCCCGTCGAAGAATGGGCTGCTCACGACGATCGCCTGGGGCTACGACGGCAAGGTCATCTACGCCCTCGAGGGGTCGGTGTTCATCGCCGGAGCCGCGGTGCAATGGGTCCGCGACGGCCTGCGAGTGATCACCGAGTCGGCCGACATCGAGAAGCTTGCCGGCAAGGTGAGCGACACCGAAGGTGTGTACATGGTGCCGGCCTTCGTCGGTCTCGGCGCACCGTATTGGGACCAGTACGCGCGTGGCGCGATCGTTGGCCTCACTCGAGGGTCGACGATCGAGCACATCGCCAGGGCCACGGTCGACTCGATGGCCTACCAGACGCGCGAGGTCCTCGAGGCGATGGAGGCCGATTCGGGCGTCAAGCTCACCGAGCTGAAGGTCGACGGCGGAGCCGTCGTGAACAACGACCTCATGCAGTTCCAGGCCGACATCCTGGGCGTGGCGGTCGAGCGACCACAGGTCAGCGAGACCACGGCGCTCGGCGCCGCGTACCTTGCCGGGCTGGCGGTCGGGTTCTGGAAGGACACCAACGACGTCACCAGCAACTGGGCGCTCGACCGTCGCTTCGAGCCGCAGATGGATGACGCGAAGCGCGAGAAGCTCTATGCCGGCTGGAAGAAGGCCGTGCAGCGCGCGCTCGACTGGGAAGAGCACTAGGCTCTTCTGCGTGACCCCTGGCCCGGGAGCGTGCACTCAGCTGCTCCCGGGCCCTCTGCATCCTGGTGACCCATGACTGATGAATCCGCGCCCCTCGTGGGCATCGTGATCGTCTCGCACTCGTCCGACGTGGCGGAGGCGACCGTCTCGCTGGTCCGACAGCTGGCCAACCTCGGGGACGACCGCCCGCATCTGATTGCCGCGGGCGGGCTCGAGGACGGCACGGTCGGCACCGATGCCGTCCGCATCGCCAATGCGATCGCGCGCGCCGACGCCGGCGCCGGGGTCGTGGTGATTGCCGACCTTGGCAGCGCGATCCTCTCAGCGCTCACCGCCGTGGAGGATCTCCTGCCACCGGAAGCGGCGACGCGCGTGGCCATCTCGGGCGGGCCGCTCGTCGAGGGCAGCTTCGTGGCTGCCGTCCAGGCGTCGGCCGGAGATGCCCTCGCCGGTGTGCGCGACGCCGCCGACGGTGCGGCCGGGATGGACAAGCTCGGGGACCGGCGATGACCCTGGTGCTCGCCGCGCTGCTCGGCTACGTGCTGGGGGCGATTCCGTTCGGGCTCATCATCGGGCGCCTGGCGCGCGGGATCGACCTGCGCGCGGTCGGGTCGCACCGGACCGGTGCCACGAACGCCCTCCGCGCCCTCGGGATGCGGTGGGCGGCCGTCGTCCTCGTCCTCGACATTGGGAAGGGCGTCGCCGCCGTGCTGCTGGCGCGCGCCGTCTTCGCCGACGACCCGCTGGTCGAGTGGGCTGCCGCCGTCGCCGGCTTCGCGGCGATCGTCGGTCACAACTGGTCGGTCTTCATTCGCTTCACCGGCGGGCGGGGCGTGGCCACCTCGGCCGGCGCGATCGGCGCCATGAGCATCTGGACCGTCGTCGTGCTCGCGCCGGTGGTGTTCGGCATCATCTGGCGCACCCGGTTTGTCTCGCTCGGCTCGATCGCCGGCAGCCTCCTGGCACCGGTAGTGACGGCCATCCTGTGGGCGTTCGACCTGGCGACCGTGCCCGCGATCGCGTGCGCCCTGGCGTCCGGACTGCTCGTGACGGCCGCGCACGCCGATAACATCGGCCGCCTGCGCGCGGGGACCGAACGCCGGATCGGGGAGAAGGCGGAGGTGAGCCCGAGTGGCACGCACTGAGGTCGAGGTCCGCAACCCGTCGGGCCTGCATGCCCGCCCGGCCGCCGCCTTCGTCCGCGGCGCCGGTGCACTCGGCGTCGAGGTCCGCGTCACGAACCTCACGCGGGATCCGTCGCGGTCGGCCAGCGCACGGAGCGTGCTGGGCGTGATGGGCCTCGCGGTCGCGAGAGGGCACCGGATCGCGCTCGAGGCGGACGGCGCCGATGCGGACGACGCGGTCCGCACGCTCGCCGCGCTCGTCGAGGGGGGCCTCGGCGAGGAGATCGACTGACCGATGACGTCCGAGCTGCGCGGCGTGGCCGCGGCACCCGGCGTGGCGGTCGCCGTGCCCTGGATCTTCCGGCCGGCTGCGGCCGGCGGAGCCGCGCGCCGTTCGCTCGACGAGGCGGCACGCGACTCGGCCGCCGAGCTCGAGCGGCTGGCGGAGGGGCTGCGGTCGGTGGGGGCCGAAGCCGAGGCGGCGATCCTCGACGCCCAGGCACTCATGGCCCTCGACGAAGAGCTGCTCGCCGGTGCGCGCCGCACGATCGCCGACGGTGCGGATCCCCACGACGCGATCCACATCGCCGGCGAGGAGGTCGCGGCGGTGTTCGAGGCGATGGATGACGAGCTGCTCTCCGCCCGCGCAGCGGACGTTCGCGACGTGGCCGCCCGCATCGGCCGGCACATGGTCGGCGCCGACGGCCCGCGGCTCGCGGAGCGGGCCATCGTCCTGGCCGTCGACCTCCCGCCGTCGGTGACGGTCGAGCTCGACCGCTCGCTGCTGGCGGGGATCGCCCTCGAGGGCGGCTCGCGGACGTCCCACGCGGCGATCCTCGCTCGCGCGCTCGACATCCCGGCGGTGGTCGGCGTGCCCGGACTGCTCGTCGAGGCGGCATCGGCCGCGATGCTCGGCGTGGACGGCGATGCGGGCAGGGTGGTCGTCGATCCAGACGAGACGGCGAGGAGGGAGCTCGACGTGGTGGCGCGCCGTGCCGAGGAGAGGCGCGAAGCGGATGCCGCGCGACGCTCAGGGCCCCTGGCGACGTCCGACGGCCACCGCGTCCGGTGCTTCGCGAATATCGGCGATCCCGGCGAGGCGCGTGCGGCCTTCGCCGCGGGCGCCGAGGGCATCGGCCTCTTCCGGACCGAGTTCGCCTTCGCGGGTCGCCGGACGGAGCCGAGCGAGGCGGAACAGGTCGCCGCCTACGCTGCGGCGTTCTCCGCGGGCGAGGGACGGCCGGTGGTCGTGCGTCTCGCGGACATCGGCGGCGACAAGCCTGTCCCGTTCATGCCGATGGAGCCCGAGGCGAATCCCTTCCTCGGGCTCCGCGCCATCCGCCTTGACGAGCGCCACCCTGACCTGTTCCCGACGCAGGTCCGTGCCATCCTGCGCGCGTCGGCCAGTACGGGCGCGATCGCCTGGATCATGGCGCCGATGGTCTCCGATGTGCCCGACGTCGAGCGGCTCCACCAGTGGATCGCCGATGCCCGCGCCGCCGTGCCGGACGCCCCTGCGGCACGAGTCGGCATCATGGTCGAGGTGCCGTCGGCGGTGGTGCTGGCGGACCAGCTGGCCAGGAAGGTGGATTTCATGAGCATCGGCACGAATGACCTGACCCAGTACCTGCTCGCGGCGGACCGGATGAACCCCGCGCTCGCCGACCGACAGGATGGGCTTCATCCGGCCGTCCTCCGCGCGGTCGCGGACGTCGTCGCGGCGGCCGCTGCGGCCACGGGCGGCTGCGAGGTGGCGGTCTGCGGCGAGCTCGCCGGCGACCCCATCGGCGCGCAGGTGCTCGTCGGGCTCGGCGTCGGCGAGCTGAGCATGGGCACGAGCTCGTTCGGCGCCGTGAAGCGCGCGATCGGGGCGCGGTCCCGCGGCGAGCTCGAGGCGCTGGCGGCGGCGTCGCTGGCCAGCCGGTCGGCCGCCGAGGTGCGAGCGCTGGTGGCCGGCCGATGACCGTCGACACGCGTCCACCGAGCATCGGCTCACCGGCGAACCTGCTCGGAATCGTGCGGATCGCCCTCACGCCGGTCGTGATCGCGCTGATGCTCGTGGAGCAGCCGGGGTTCGGGCTGGCCGCAACGCTCGTCTTCGCCGCGGCGGCGTTCACCGACTACCTCGACGGCCTCGTCGCGCGGCGTCGGGGCGAGGTGTCGCCGCTCGGCGTGTTCATGGACCTCACTGCCGACAAGGTCCTCGTCGGGGGCGTGCTGGTGGCGATGGTCGAGGTCGGGCTGCTCCCGACCTGGATGGTGGCGACGATCGTGGTGCGCGAACTCGTCATTGCCGGGATCCGCCAGGCGGCCGCGTCCGCGAACGTGGTCATCGCCGCCCGACCGCTCGGCAAGGCGAAGACGGCCACGACGCTGGTCGGCATGACCATCCTGCTGCTCGCCTACGACGCGGCCACCGGCGGGCCGATCGCCGCCACCGGACTCGCGGACGCCCTCGACGCGGTCGGTTTCTGGACGATGGTCCTCGCCACCGTGCTGACCGTCGTCTCCGGCTGGGACTACCTGCGCGGCGCGCTGCCGCTCCTCCAGGGGAAGCCCGCATGAGCACGGCCGCGGCGGACGTCGACGTGGTGGTCATCGGCGGTGGTGCGACCGGTGCCGGGGTGCTGCGCGACCTCGCCATGCGCGGCATCTCGGCGTCGCTCGTGGAGCGCGGTGACTTCGCGTCGGGCACGAGCGGCCGCTACCACGGGCTGCTCCACTCCGGCGCCCGCTACGTCGAGTCCGATCCGGTGTCGGCGAGGCACTGCATCGCCGAGAACGCGGTCCTGCGGCGGATCGCGCCCGGCACGATCGAGCCGACCGGCGGCTACTTCGTGGCCACGCCCGACGATCCCGACGATTACGTCGAACGCTTCCCAGCCGCGTGCGCGGCGTCCGGCATCGAGGCGGAGCCGATCGCCCTCGACGAGCTCTTCCGGCGCGAGCCGCTGCTTAATCGCGCCATCCGCGCCGCCTACGCGGTGCCGGATGCGTCACTCGAGCCATGGGAGCTGACCAGCGCGACGCTTGCCGGGGCGCGCGAGTACGGCGCGACGGCACATCGCTACCGCCCGGTGATCGGCTTCGAGCGTGACCGCGGGGGCGCCGTGACCGCAGTTCGCACGCGGGACGCACGCACGGGGGAGGAGTTCCTCATCGGCTGTCGCGCCGTCGTCTCGGCCGCCGGGGCGTGGGCCGGGATCGTCGCCTCGCTGGCAGGCGCGGACCTCCGGATGAGCCCGGGCAAGGGCTCGATGCTGATCCTCAACCGCCGCCTCACCGCGGCGGTCGTCAACCGGCTCGCCCAGCCCGGCGACGGGGACATCCTCGTCCCGGTCCACACCGTCTGCATCCTCGGCACGACCGACATCACCGTGGAGGATCCGGACGATGTGCGCGTGACACGCGAGGAGGTCGAGGCGCTGCTCGTCGACGGCGAGCGGCTGGTGCCCGGCCTCTCGTCGGCCCGCGTGCTGCGCGCGTACGCTGGGGCGCGCCCGTTGTACGACGCCGCCGCGCTCGACCGGGCCGACGAGCACCACGACGAGTCGCGCGAGATCAGTCGGGCCCACCACGTCATCGACCACGGTCGGCGGGACGGCGTCGGCGGCTTCTGGAGCATCGTCGGTGGCAAGCTGACGACGTATCGGCTCATGGCACGCGAGGTCGTCGACGCGGTAGCGCAGTCGCTCGGCAACGACGCGCCGTGCCGGACCGCGGACGAAGCGCTCCCCGAGGCCGGGCACTCGCGACCGTACTGGCTCGGCGATCGGCTGGCAGCGGTCGAGTCGACCGGTGGCGGCGACAGCGAGCTGGTGTGCGAATGCGAGTTCGTGACCCGGGCCCGGCTGACCGAGGCGCTGGCGGAAGGGCCGGACTCGTCGCTCGACGACCTGCGCCGCACGACCCGGCTCGGCATGGGTCCGTGCCAGGGGGCGTTCTGCATTCCGCGCGCGACCGCTCTGCTCGACGACCACGCGGCCGCGGGCGAGCTCGGGCCGGAGGCGCCGGAAGCGAACGCCGCCATGCGCGACTTCGTCGCCGAGCGCTTCCGCGGAACGCGTCCCATCGCCTGGGGCGACCAGCTCACCGAGCTGTGGCTGTCCAGCGGGGTCTTCCGCGGCACGCTGGCCGCGGACGAGCTGCCCGGGACGGCGCTCGACCTCGGCGTGCCGGTCGGGGCTGCTGCGGCCGCGACGGATCGAGATGCCGGGGACTGACGTCGTCGTCATCGGTGCCGGGCTGGCGGGACTTACCTGCGCGGCCGGCCTCGCCGAGCGAGGCGCGCGCGTCGTCGTTGCGGCGAAGGGCATGGCCACCACCCATTGGACTCACGGCGGCCTCGACGTCGCCGCGCCGCCGGGGGCCGTGACCGCGGCGGAGGGCGTGCGCGAGCTGGCCGCCCGCGACGGGCATCCATTCGCGCTGGTGGGTGCGGACGTGGCGGACGCGGTCGCTGCCCACCTGGCCCGCCTGGCGCGCGCCGGCCTCGCCTTCACCGGTTCGCTGGCCGCCCGGCTGAGGCCGATCCCGACCGCAATCGGCGCGCTGCGCCCCGCCTCGATCCTGCCGGACGCCCAGGCCGCCGCGCTCGAGCCGTGGAGCGGCGAGGGGCTGCTGCTCGTTGGGTACCGCCGCTATCGGGACGCCTGGGCCCCATACGCGGCGCGGAACCTCAGCCGCATCGGCTGGGCGGACGGCCCGACCGAGATCCGGGCGGTGGAGGTCGACCTGCCCGACCTCGTCGACCTGCACAACCTCAATGCCCGCTCGCTCGGGCTCCAGTTCGACCGCCCGGCGTGGCGGGCGCGTGCGCTTGCGGCCGTCGCGGCGAACGTGCCGCCCGGCCGATGGCGGGTCGGCGTTCCGCCGACGCTCGGCATCGCCGACCACGTCGCGGCGCTCGCCGACGCGCGCGCGGCCATCGGGCAGCCGGTGTTCGAGATCCCGAGCCTGCCCCCGTCGGTGCCGGGCCTGCGGCTGTTCGAGGCGCTCCGAGCATGCATCCTCGCCGGCGGGGGGCGCCTCCAGCTCGGCAACGACGTGGTGCGGGCCGAGCTGGACGGCACGCGCGTGCGCGCGATCCATACCGCCGCCGCCGTGCGGACGCTGCGGCTCGCGGCCGACGAGTTCGTGCTGGCCACCGGCGGCATCGGGGGCGATGGAATTCGGGCCCGTCCCGACGGCACGCTCGTCGAGCGCGTCTTCGGCCTCCCGGTCACCGCCCCGCCGCGCGAGGCGTGGTTCGGCGACGGAGCGCTCGACGCGCACCCGATCGAGACGCTCGGAATCGGGACCGACGGGGACCTGCGGCCGCTCGGCCGGGGCGGGGAGCGGAGCCTGGAGAACGTGCGCGTCATCGGCTCCGCGCTGGCCGGCATGCGCTACCTCCACGAGCGCTGTGGCGACGGCGTTGCGGTCGCGTCCGCGCATCGCGTCGCGCGGGATACGGCGATCGGACGGAACGCGGCATGATCGAGCTCGGGGCTGCCTCGCGCGAGGACGCCACCGCCAGCATCGACGCGTGCATCAAGTGCAACGTGTGCACCACCGTCTGCCCCGTGTCGCGCGTGACCGATGCGTTCCCCGGCCCGAAGTACGTCGGCCCGCAGGCGGAGCGGTTCCGCGGGCCGTCGGTGGTCGCGGCCGCACCGGACCACACCGTCGATCTGTGCAACGGCTGCGGCCAGTGCACTCGTGCCTGCCCGACCGGGGTCCTCATCGCACAGACGAACAACCGGGCCCGCGCGCGGATCGTGCGCGATCGGGGATCGTCGCTCCGGAATCGGCTCATCAGCGACACCGACCTGCTCATTCGGCTCGGCGCCAATCCGCTCGCCCCGATCGCCAACTTCGGTCTCCGCAACCGCTTGCTGCGCTGGCTGGGCGAGCGGCTGGTCGGGGTTCACCGCCGCGGGCCGCTGGCGCCGTTCGCGAGTCGCACCTTCGGCTCGTGGTGGCGGCGATCCGGCCGGCCGACGACGCTTCCCGCCGGCGCCGACCCGGCCCGCACGGTCGCGTACTTCCACGGCTGCGCGGTCAACGGGTTCGAGCCCGACCTCGGCGGCGACGCGATCGAGATCCTCGAGCGCAACGGCTTCACCGTCGTGGTGCCCGCGCAGGAGTGCTGCGGCCTGCCGTTCATCAGCAACGGCCTCTACGATCAGGCGCGCCGCAAGGCGGCGAGGAACCTCGCCTCGCTTGCGGACCTCGCGCGGGCCGGCGTCCGGATCGTCGGCACCTCGACGTCGTGCACGTTCGCGCTCAAGGCCGAGTATCGCGAGCTCCTCGATCTGCACGACGACGACGCCCGGGTCGTGGCCGACGCGACCTGGGACATCTGCGAGCTGCTCGTCGACCTCCACGATCGCGGCGAGCTCGACACCGGGTTCGCGCCGATGCATGAGACGCTGCCGTACCACCCGCCCTGCCAGCTGCGGTCGCACGGGATCGGCACGCCGGCGATGGACCTCTTCGCGCTCGTCCCCGGCCTGGAGGCCGCGGACCAGGACCACGACTGCTGCGGCGCCGCGGGCACGTACGGCCTGAAGGCAGAGCGCTGGCAGATCGCCCAGGACGTCGGGGCGCCGCTGTTCGCCCGCTTCCGCGCGTCGGGCGCGGCGCTGGGCGCGTGTGACTCGGAGACCTGCCGCTGGCAGATCGAGCAGTCCTCCGGGGTTCGAACCGTCCACCCGATCACGATCCTCGCCGAGGCCTACCGCCGGGCCGGCGAAGGCGGGCGCCCCTGGCGCCGGATCGTCTGAGCGGCGCCGCGCCTACTTGATCAGGCGCTTCTCCATCTGGCGCATCGCGAGCGTGAGGCAGATCGCGAAGAACGCGACGAGGTAGATGAAGTCCCAGAGCTGGGGAAGCCCGACCATCCCGAGCGAGAGGCCGCGGATGAGGTTGATCGCGTGGTACAGCGGCGTGAGCTGCACGAGCCACTGGACCGGCTCGGGGTAGACCTCGATCGGGAAGAAGGTGCCGCTGAAGAGGAACATCGGCATGACGATGAGGCCCATCGGCACGTCGAAGTCGTTCACCGTGCGCAGGTACGAGGTCCCGGCCAGCCCGGCGGCGGCGAACGCGGCGGCCACGAGCAGCGCGGAGGGGATGATGAGCAGGCCCCACGGCGACAGGATCAGCCCGAAGACGAGCATGATCACGAACATCGCGACCGCGTACAGCGCCGCGCGGATGAGCGCCCACAGCATCTCGCCGAGCGCGATCTCGGTGATGCCCATCGGCGTGGCCAGCACGCCGTCGTAGGTCTTCGCGTAGTTGAGCTTGAAGAAGACGTTGAAGATCGTCTCGAAGACCGCGCCGTTCATCGCGGCCGTGGCCAGCAGCGCGGGCGCCACGAACGCGAGGTAGCTGATCTCGCGGCCCTCCACGAACTCGGCGGGGACGTTGCCGACGATGCCGCCGACGCCGAGGCCGATCCCGATCAGGTAGAAGATCGGCTCGAAGACGCCGCTGAAGATGATGATCCACTGGTGGCGGTAGACGAGGATGTTGCGCTCGACGAGCCGGCGGGAGCGCCAGAGTCGCGACCAGGCCACCGCGAACGGGTTCGGCCGGGCGGGTGCCGGGTGGGGCTGGGTGGGGGCCAGCGAGGTCATCGGTCTAGCCGGCCATTCGCCGGGTCAGGGTGCGCTCGGCGAGCCAGGCACCGATCGCGAACATGGTCAGCAGATAGGCCAGGTGCAGCACCCCGGCGACCGGCTCCAGGGTGCCGAGGATCGATCCGCGGACGAGCTCGACGCCGTGGAACAGCGGCGTGGCCCACGCCACGAGCTGGAGCCCTTCCGGCAGCTGCGACAGCGGGAAGAACGTGCCGCTGAAGAGGAAGAGCGGGTTGATGACGAAGCGGAAGACGGCGCTGAAGCCGACGTCGTTCTTCTGGGTGGCGGTGAATGCGATCAGGCACGAGCTGAAGGCCAGGCCGATGAGGATCGTGAACGGGATGGCCAGCACGGCCATCGGCGAGCGAGGGACGCCGAACAGGAAGAGCACGACGAGGAAGACGACCGCCAGCGAGCCGATGCGGAATGCCGACCAGCCGAGCTCGCCCCAGACGATGTTGCGGATCTGGAGCGGCGTCGAGAGCATCGCCTCGTAGTTCCGGCCCCACATGATCTTGTTCATGATCGGGTAGGTCGATTCGAAGGTCGCCGTCTGCATGGCCATCGCGGCGAGCAGGCCGGGGCCGAGCCAGACGACGTACTCGAAGCCGCCGAACGCGGTCGAGTCCTGCGGGATGATCGTGCCGAGGCCGATGCCCATGGCGGTGAGGAAGAGGACGGGCTGGAGGAACCCGAACGCCAGGGACCGATGCCAGAGGCGCCGATAGACGAGCCAGTTGCGGTGCCAGACGCGGCCGGATGCGGTGATGACGGTCATCGGGCCGGTGCTTACTCGACCAGCGAGCGCCCGGTCAGGCGCAGGAAGACGTCCTCCAGGCTCGAGCGGCGCACGAGCGCCGACTCGATCGGGATCTGCCGCTCGTTGACCTGCTCCAGGGTGCGCTCGCCGTCGGCGGTGTAGAGCAACAGCCGGTCCGGAAGCGCCTCGACGCGGTCAGCGAGGCCGTCGAGCCGGCCGTTCAGGCTATCGCGCACATGGTCGGTGACGCGCAACTCGAGCACCTCCTTGGTCGAGTGCTGGTCGATCAGCTGCCGCGGCGAGCCCTCGGCGACGATCTTCGCCTTGTCCATGACGACGAGGTGGTCGCACAGCTGCTCGGCTTCGTCCATGTAGTGCGTCGTGATGATCAGCGTCGCACCGCGGCGCTTCAGCTGGTAGAGCCGCTCCCACAGGAGGTGGCGCGCCTGCGGGTCGAGGCCGGTGGTCGGCTCGTCGAGGATGACGAGCTCCGGCTCGTTGATGAGCGCTCGCGCGATCGTCAGGCGCCGCTTCATGCCACCGGACAGGGGCTCCACCTGGTCCGCCGCGCGCTCCTCGAGCTGGACGAACTCGAGCAGCTCCTGCGCGCGCTTGCGGAACGCCTCCTTCGGGATGTCGAAGTAGCGCGCGTACATCTCGAGGTTCTCGCGGACCGTCAGCTCGGTGTCGAGGTTGTCGATCTGCGGCACGACCCCGAGCTTCGACTTGATCTGGCGTGCCTGCGTGCGCGGGTCCATACCGATGACGGTCAGCTCGCCATCGGTCACCGGGGAGCTGCACGCGATCATCCGCATCGTGCTCGTCTTGCCCGCGCCGTTCGGCCCGAGGAAGCCGAAGGCCTTGCCCGGGCGCACGTCGAAGTCGACGCCGTCGACGGCGGTGAAGCCGTTCGCGTAGCGCTTCGTCAGGCCGCGGGCATGGACGAGGGACTCGGGCGTGCTCATGGGGGTCGTCATTCTAGACCGATGCCGGCGACGGGTCTCATCGGTCCCAGGGTGGCGCAGGTTCCTGACGCCGAGCGTCAGGCCTGCCGCGGACTCGGGCTTTCCTCGCCTGGCTGCCTCGGTCGTCGACGGGCCTGCCCGGTGCTGGCCGTGGCCCCGGCCGTCGCGATGAATCGGTAGCCGCGTCCAGGGACGGTCTCGATGTAGCGCGGCCTGCGCCAGTCGTTCTGGAGCTTGGCCCGCAGGCTCCTGATGTGGCGATCGACGATGTTGCTCTCGGCGATGAAGTCCGGACCCCACACGGCGTCGAGAATCTCATCGCGCGAGACGACGCGGCCGGCGTTCGCGGCAAGCAGGTAGAGGAGGCTCTGGTCGAGTGCCGTGAGATGCAGGGCCTCCCCAGCGGCGATGACCTGGCGATTGACGATGTCGAACTGGATCTCGCCGAGCTGCAGCACGGACAGATCACCGCTCCCCGGGCCATACGTTCGTCTCGTGATGACGACCACGCGAGCGAGCAGCTCTTCGGGCGAGAAGGGCACCGTCAGCACATCGTCGACGCCCTGGTCGAAGGCCTCCAGCTTGCGCTTGAGGTCGCCGCGGCGAGTCAGCGCGAGGATCGGCACGGAGCCGGCGCCGGCCGGCGCGTTGAGCGGACGGAGGGATGCCGGCCCGCCGAGGTCCATGTCGATCACGGCCACGTGCGGCTGCCACTCGGCAACGACCGTCCTCGCGTCGTCCAGCGTGGGGACATCGCGCGTCACGTACGCACCGTGGTTCAGGGTGAGGCTGATCAGGTCGACGACCAGCGGCTGGTCGGCAAGGACGAGAACGCGATGCGGCGACGCTTTCATCGTCACCATGACGAAACCGTAATGATTCGGCGGTCGATAGTCAACAAAATGACCGTGCCGACAGCACGTCCCAAGGTCAGTGGAGATGGGCAAACTCGCACACCAGAAGCGAGGCCGACCTCATGCGAACCGGATCCCACTGCGCCTCCGACGAGTGAGGCGAATGGACACGGAGGCTACCGAGAGCCTGCGGCGGTGGGTGAAGGGCGCGCGGCGGGTCGATCGTCCCCGGCGATAGCGACCCACGAGGGAACCGGAGCACACGCTCGCGGAGGAGCCGGCTTCGTCTGGGGTGACGCGTCAGGTGCCCGCGACCCTCGAATCGGCGCGCGGATCTGCACCACCGTCATACGAGCCGTCGGGCAGGCGGCGGATGACCTGCGCCCAGCCGGTGGCCGGCGTGCGCGGTCCGATCAGCATTGCCTCGTGGCCGAGCGCCTCGAGGGCCTCGACGGCCGCGCCATCCCACCCGTCCGACTCGAGATGCACCGGCCCGAGGGGTTGCTCCGGTGCCTCCGTGGCGACCACCCAGCGCGGCCGGTCGACGACCGCCTGCGGCGCGAGCCCGTCGTCGAGCAGCCCGGTCACGAGCTGGACCATCGTCTGCGGCTGGCCGTCGCCGCCCATCGCGCCGAGCGCGACCTCCGCGCGTCCATCGCGCAGCAGCATCCCCGGCATGAGCGTGTGCAGCGTGCGCGATGACGGCGCCAGCGCGTTGGGATGCGAGGGGTCCAGGCTGAAGTAGGCGCCGCGGTTCTGGAGCATGATCCCGGTCGACCCGCCCATGATCCCCGAGCCGAAGCCCATGTAGTTCGACTCGATCAGGCTGACCATCATCCCGTCCGCATCGGCGGCGCAGAGGTAGACCGTGCCGCCTCCCGGCGGGTTCGTCGGCGTGTACCGATGCGCCTCGTCCGGCGACAGCCGTGACCCCAGCCAGGCAGCGTGCTCCGGCGAGAGCAGCACCGATGGGTCCGCCCGGCCGCGATCGGGGTCGGCGACGCATCGGTCGCGCTCGCTCCAGGCCACCTTGACCGCCTCGATCTGCGCGTGAAGGCGCTCGATCGGCGAGTCCATCGGCCAGTCGAGCGCCTGGAGGACGTTCAACGCCATCAGCGCCGTGATGCCCTGCGAGTTGGGTGGGATCGTGGCGACCTCGACGCCGGCGTACGTCGTCGCGATCGGCTCGACCCAGTCCCCGCGGTGTGCGGCGACGTCCTCGGCCGTCATGACCCCGCCGGCCGCCTGGATGGCGCGTGCGATCTCCTCGCCGATCGGCCCGCCGTAGTAGGCATCGCGTCCGCCGCCGGCGATCGCGCCAAGCGTTGCTGCCAGCAACGGTTGGCGGAACGTGTCACCTGGTCCGCCGGCGCCGCCGAAGACCGCGCGCGCGGTCTCGTCGAACGTCGGGAGCGCGGTGCGGATGGCGCCGGCCGTGATGCCGGTGAGCTCGTAGCCCTCGTCGGCGGTACGAGCGGCGGGGGCGAGCGCATCGGCCAGGGAGCGGCGGCCGAATCGGTCGAGCAGCTGCACCCAGGCGTCCACGGCGCCCGGGACGTCGATCGTCAGCGGCCCGCGCTGCGGCATCGTCTCGTGGCCGGCGGCGCGGACGGCGTCGATCGTCAGGGCGGCGGGGGACCGGCCGCTGCCGTTGAAGCCGTGCAGGATGCCATCGCCGGGGTCCCAGACGAGCGCGAACGCGTCGCCACCGAGGCCGCACGCGTTGCAGTAGACGACCGCGAGCATCGCGTTGGCTGCGACCGCGGCGTCGACGGCGGAGCCGCCGCCGCGAAGCGCCTCCACCCCGGCCGCCGTCGCCAGCGGGTGCGGCGTGGCGACCATCCCGTGCACGGCTACGGCCGGGCCTCCCAGGTCTCGCCGGGCTCGAGAGCGACAACGGCCGCCGACGTGTGCTGCTCGAGCTCGTCGGGCGTGCCGGCCAGGATCGGGAAGGTGCCGTAGTGGACCGGGATGACGGTCGACGCACCGATCATCTCCAGCGCTCGTCCGGCATCGCGCGGGCCCATCGTGTAGTGCCCGCCGATCGGCAGGACCGCGACCTCGGGCTCGAACCGCTCGCGGACGAGGTTCATGTCACCGAAGAGATCGGTATCGCCGGAGTGATAGACCGTGGTGCCGTCCTCGAATTCGATGACCCAGCCCCAGCAGCCGAAGTCGCGCGTGACCTGCTCCGAGCCCGATGTCAGGGTCGCGCCGCCGGTGTGGTCGGCATGGACCATCGTGAACCGGATGCCGGCGGCCTCGACCGTGCCACCCTTGTTCATCCCGATCGCCTCGATCCCGCGGCCTGCCAGCCAGACGCTCATCTCGTGCGAGCCGATCGTCGCCGCTCCCTCGGCCTGCGCCAGCTCGACGAGGTCCGCGCAGTCGTCGCCGACATGGTCGAAGTGGCAGTGCGTCGGCGCGACGACGTTCACCCTCTCGGGTGTCCGGTATGCGTCGGCGTAGTTGGGCGCGCCGGTCCATCGGTCAACCCAGACCCAGGCGTCCTCCGGCGACCGATACAGGACGCCGCCGTGCCCGAGCCGGGTGATGCGCAGGTTCGCCATCCGTCTCTCCTTGGAAGATTGCTAGAGACCGATCCTAGCCGCAGGACCGATGCCGTTCCGCATCGGTCAACCATCCCGATCGGGTGATGAGGCCCGAGCGGAGTGGGGTCACACTGGATGCCATGGCACCTGCCGACCCGCTGCCGTCCTGGAATGCGGGCGCCGCCAAGCTGAGCATCATCGACTTCGTCGACGCCGTGATCGATGCGGAAGGGCCCGACCACGTGGCGCCGGCCGAGCGGATCGCCGTCTTCGACAACGACGGGACGCTGTGGTGCGAGCAGCCGCTCTACGTCCAGCTCGCGTTCGCACTCGATCGCGTGAGGGCGCTCGCGCCGGAGCACCCGGAGTGGACGCGCACCCAGCCGTTCCAGGCCGTCATCGAGGGCGACCGCGGGGCGCTCGCCGCGGCCGGCCTGGAGGGGATGGTCAAGATCGTCGCGGCGACGCACGCCGGGATCACCAGCGCGGAGTTCGACCGAGTGTGCCGCGATTGGTTCGCGTCGGCCAGGCACCCGCGCTTCGATCGGCCGTACACCGAGCTCGCCTATCGGCCGATGCGGGAGCTGCTCGGCTACCTGCGCGCGAACGGATTCAAGACGTTCATCGTGTCCGGCGGTGGGATCGAGTTCATCCGCCCGATCTCCGACCCGGTGTACGGGATCCCACCGGAGCGTGTGATTGGCAGCAGCGGAAAGGTCCGCTACGAGATCCGCGACGGGGAGCCCGTGCTCGTCAAGCTCGCCGAGCTCGACTTCTTCGACGACAAGGATGGCAAGCCGGTCGCGATCCAGAAGTTCATCGGTCGCAGGCCGATCGCCGCCTTCGGTAACTCCGACGGCGACCAGCAGATGCTCCAGTGGACCGCCGCCGGTCCCGGTCGCAGCCTCCCGGTACTCATCGACCATACCGATGCCGAGCGGGAGTTCGAGTACCGCGTCTCGCCGCTGGGACGCCTGGACCTCGCCCTCACCGAGGCGAACGACCGGGGCTGGGTGGTCGTCAGCATGAAGGACGACTGGAGCCGGGTCTTCGACTTCGACTGACGGCCCCGATTGGAGTCAGCGAAGCCGGAAGAGGGCGACGTGGGTGCTGCCGTCGTCGAGCGTGAGCTCGACGCGGAAGCAGCCACGATCGTTCTTCGGTGTCTTCCAGGCGTACTGGTAGAGGCCCGACTTCTTGTCGTAGGTCAGCCCCTGTTTCGCACTCGTCGTCTGCTCGATCTCGTCCTGCGGCGCGCCGGTGACGCAGGTGTAGGGGACGATCCGTGGCGTGCCGTCGAGGATGTTGAGCCCATGGTTGCCGTCGATGTCGAACTTGATCGGCACCGTGTTGCCGGCCTTCACGACGTTGACGGTCGGGGCAACGTCGATCGGTGATCGGAAGTCGAAGTCGACGACCCGGGTCCCACCCAGGATCAGGGCACCGGTGTACGTCTCGTCGTCCGGGAACGTGGCGAGGACGAGGTAGCCGCCGCGCGGGACGTCCGGCGGCAGCCGTACGCGACCGAGGTAGTCGGTGATGAGCGAGAGGATGATGGGCTCGCGTCCACCGACGAGCACGACGGTGACGCTGCGGCTGGCCAGCGGCTGTCGCGTGGAACCGAGCCTCGCGGTCAGCGTGGTGAGCATGCCGACCGTGTCGTCGTCCGACACCGTCACGAACGTCGAGACGAGGGAGAGCAGGGCGCGCGCCTTCGAGATGCTGAACGGGCTGCTGGCGTTGGACGGCTCGAATGCATCGTCGCCGGCGAAGCTCGCTTCGATGGTCGTCGTCGGTCCCGGGGTCGAGTTCAGCGCGATCGGCAGGGTCACCCGCCCGTTCGACCCGGTCACGCCGATGGCCGCCGCCCCGCCGATCTCCACGAGGACCTGCTTGTTGGCGAGGCCGGTGCCGCCGCTCTTCAGCTCGGCGGTGACGTTGACGGTCTGGCCGAACCCGCCGGCCGTCGGGGGACCGACCAGCGTCAGGGTCGTCTGCGCGGGATCGACGGTCGCGCCGGTCGAGGCGGAGTAGTAGGAGCCGCGGTTGTCGTCGAAGGCAACCAGGCCGACGCCGTTCGCGGCCTGGGCGACGTACTTGAGGCTGGCCGGCGCGCCCGCCAGGCGAGCCGTCCACACGCGCGAGTCGTCGAGGCCGTCGCAGGACACCGGCAGTGGCGCGGTGCACTGCTGCAGGTCGAGCGGCAGCCACGTGCCGCTGCCGTCGGTCCAGACCACCCACACCTCGTGGATGGCGGCCTTCGGGTCGCCGACGACCTCGGCGCGGAACACGAGGTCGGCGCCGTCGACGGCGGTCTCGACGCTGACGATCGTCGGCGCGTCGGAGAGGGCGGCGCCAGCGAAGTCCGGATTGGACAGCAGCGTCGGGCTGTCGACGTAGAAGAGGCGCAGGTCGAGTGCGTCGTAGGCGCGGCGGATGCTGGCGCTCGGCGTCGCCGGGTCAGACCGATGCTGGACCGGCGTGACGATGAGATTCGTCCCGCCGGTGCCGTCGAGCTCGCCGAAGTAGTTCGGCGTCCACATCCGCATCGGGTAGAAGACCGGCGAGACGAACGGTGCGTGCACGCCGCGCAGCTCGGTCGTCGGCGCGCCGGTCAGCGGGATGATGCCGGCGGTGTCGGTGTACGTGCCGCCGCGGAAGCCGACGCCGCGCAGGACGTGCGACGCAGTCGTCGAGGTCGCGTCGACGACGTCCTTCGGGATGGCGGGCTCGGCCGGGTTGGTGACGACGCCGTCCGGCCCTTCCAGCCACGTCGCCGTCACGGAGCCGCTCACGCCGGACGAGTCGACGACGTCGAGCTCGAGCGACTCCTCGTCGAACGGCGTCGAGACGGTGAGGTCGTGGGTCGCCAGGCCGAGCGTGGCCGCGGGACCCGACGCAATCGCGGTCGGCGTGATCGAGGCCGGCGAAGCGCCTCCGGGGTTGCCACCGCGGCCGGCCGGCATGTTCACGCCGAACATCGGCAGGCCGAAGAGCGTGGCCTCGAGGAGGGCCTTCTCGTGGATGCCGCGGATGTCCGGCGTGGTCGCGAGGTAGGTGCGCTTCGCGTTCACCAGCGCCTCGCCGACGGAGACGGCCGAGCCGGCCGGACCGGCCCGCAGCTCCTCAGTGAAGTCGCGGTAGAGGCGCTCGCTGTACTCGAGGAAGTCGGTGTCGCCGTACTGGTAGCCGGTGCCCGCGACGAGCACGGCGCGCTTCTGCGCGAATGCCTGTGCCCAGTCGAGCGGCAGCGCCACCCCGGCCAGCGCGTCCTCGTCGACGAGGTTGTAGCCCGCGTGGCAGCCGGCGCTGATGACGACGGCGTTCTCGAGATCGACCGACGAGTCGGCCAGTTCGGTGGTGATGACCTGCGTCTGGTAGTCCGCGGCGAGCGCGCTGTTGGCGCTGAAGTGGCCGGCCAGGAAGATGAGGTCGTGGCGCTCCTCGAGGAGCACGTCGCGCAGGTCGTCGGCGTTCCAGGAGAAGCGACGAGGATCGGTGAGGCCCGGCTCCTCGAGCTGCTGTGGCGAGACGTCCGCGTCGGTGATGAGCTCGTCGACGGTCGTGCCGCCGGTGGCGAGCTGCTCGGACACCCCGTCCGCCGCATCGGTCAGGAAGTCATAGCCGGTCACGAGGCTCGAGTCTGGGCTGACGACGCCGCCGGCATCGGTATAGGCGTCGATCATGCCGATGATCTCCGCCGGAGTCTCGACGAGGCGCCCGACGGCGAGCCCGGGAACCGGGAAGGCGCTCGTGCGGATGTCGACCTCGACCCCGGCACCGTAGGCGTCCTGGCTCAGGACGTAGTCCCGCCGGAGGCTGGCCTCACTGATCGAGTCGCTCTCGACCGGCGGGAAGTAGCCGGACTCCTGGCCCAGGAGGCTCTGGTCCGGATAGCGGAAGAAGGGGACGACCGTGTCGTCGCCGACGATCGTGACGTAGCGCAGCGCATCGGGGGCGCTGGCCGAGCGGTACGAGTCGACGATCGTCTTGATCTCCTCAGCCACGAGGTTCATCGCGAATGGGCAGCCGGGGTGCGCGGCTGCCTGGGTCCTGAGCTGCTGGACGCGCCCGTCCGCTGCGACGTCGACGATGACCCCGTCGACCTCGGTCCGCCCGGCGAGGGCGGTGAGGTGCCCCGCCAGGGATGCGGGCGACCCGTCGCCGAGGTCGAGGCGCGACGAGTCGGTGAGGAGCACCGTCGCATAGGTCCCGGCATCCGGCTGCGCCGAGCGGTTCGAGATCGCGGTGTCGGTCACGCCACTGCACGAGCTCGCCGAGCGCTGGACCGTCAGCGAGAAGAGCTCGTCGGAGTCGAACGCGCCACCCTGCCCCGCCACGCGCACGTAGAACGACCCGCTGTTGTTCCACGAGTTGACGACGACGGTCTCGTTGCCCGTCCCCGGCGCGGCCGAGACACCGATGAGGCTCCGGCTCTGTGCGCTCGAGAACGCCTGCGCCAGCTCCGTCTCGCTGAACACGCTCGGGCTGAAGACCGATGGCGAGAAGACTGACGGACTGAAGACCGATGGCGAGAAGACCGACGGGCTGAACACCGATGGGCTGAACACCGATGGCGAGAAGACCGACGGCGAGAAGACCGACGGGCTGAACACCGATGGCGAGAAGACCGACGGGCTGAACACCGATGGGCTGAACACCGACGGCGCGTACGCATCCGGGCTGAAGACGCTCGGGCTGAAGACGCTCGGGCTGAAGACGCTCGGGCTGAAGACACTCGGGGCGAACTCGGCCGACAGCCGGTGAAGGTCGTCGGCGTCCTGAGGCACGAGCTGCGACTCGAACTCCTTCCCGATGTCCCGGTAGACGCTGAGGTTGTAGTCGTCCGGGACGCCGGAGAGGGTCACGGTGATGCGCTGGTTCGGCACGATCGGGAATCGGTACCAGCGCGCGCGGCCGTCGACCTCGATGACGTCGGAAACCGAGGTCGTCGCCGCCTGCGCCAGCGGCAGCGCCTTCGGCCACGCGTCGTTGTCGGCTGTCGTACGGATGCAGGCCGATGCGCCGGTGGTTGTCGGCGCCGTCACCGTGATCGTCACGAACGTGCCGTTCCCGATCCCGGAGATGCCCTCGAGGTGGAGGTATCCATCGGCATCGGTCTGCTGGGTCACGGTCGCGACGAGGTTCGGGCTGTCGAGGCTGCCGCCGCTGCAGGAGGCGCTCGTCCGCACCTCGACGGTCACCGGCAGGTCCTGGGCACCGTCGACGAGCGCGTAGAGGTCGGCGGTCGACGATGACCGCGCAATCGATGCGAAGAGGACCGGGGTCGACAGCGAGGCGACCGGCTCGTTCAGGTAGCGCAGGTCGAGGATGAACTGGCCGGTGGCCGGGTTGAAGGGGTTGAACGGGAGCGGCTCGGGGGCGGTCCAGCCGCAGAACCCGCCACCGGTCAGGTCGACGACCTGGTCGAGCGCCGAGAAGGTCGCGCTGCCGACTCCGAGGTCGTCGACGCCGAACGTGTCGTCGATGGCGAACGGCGTCCCCTGCAGGTTGATGTTCGCGGTCCCGTTCGCGAGGCCGGCCTCACAGCCCATGGCCGTCGCGTACGGCATCGAGGTCACGGTCTGGTCGCCGCCCGAGTCGGGATGGACGAGGCTGCCGGTGCTGGTGGCGAACCGCAGGTCACCCACGTCGACGGTCAGCGCTGCCGGGTCGAGGCGGACCTTCGTGAAGGACGTCGTGACCGTCGAGCCGATCGCCGCGCCGCCGGCCGCGTACGAGCTGAAGTTCATGCCCGCCCCGCCGCGGATCTCGAGGTAATCCAGCCCTGCGCCGAGCATGTCGGCGCAGTGGACGGTGAAGCGCTGCCCGCCTGCGGGGTTGATGACGTACCGGCCGTCGCCGGGGACGAAGGCGTCGTACAGCGCCTGCGCATCCGCGCACGACTCGGGCACCTCGGTCCCGATCGTCAGCTCGCCGCGCAGGAAGTCGTTGAAGTCGCCGTTCGCGCCGCGCAGGACGAAGCCGTAGACGTCGCCGGCCAGGACGTCGAACGATGCGGTCCCGCGGTACTCGAAGCCATTCGACGGAGTCGTGCAGCACACTTCCGGACCCGCGTCGACGAGGTTTTCCGTCGAGACGACCGCTTCGCCGCGCATGACGACCGCGTCGAGCCCGGCGGTGACGTTGAACCACGCATGCAGCCCGGTCCAGTGGAATGGCACGCCGACCGTGTCGTCGGTGCCGGCGGTCGTGAAGAAGCTCCACGTCCCGGCCTCGCCGTCGCCGCCGCTGATCGGCACGTCGTAGGTGAACTGCGCGTCGCCGGCTGGGCTGGCGCCCGCGGCGAGGAAGGTCCCCGCCGTCGTCCCGCCCGAGCCGTCCGCGATGCTGCCCTTCTGGCCCTCCCACTGACCGGGCACGGGCACGGCACCGACCGACGCGGGCGGCAGGGTGAAGACGCCGGTGATGGCGAGGATGACGGCGAAGGAGACGACGACGGCGCGGGTGAGCGACCGCGATGCGGCCACGGCGGCACTGGGCTCGGGATGCCGGAACAAGCTGGTCCCCTCGATGGGTCGGCACCCGGGCTGGGCACTCGGGCAGCCGATGGGCGGAGAGTAGCGGTCTTGTGACCTGACCCGCAAGATCAGGACACGCAGATGCGCCGGCCGAGCTCCTCGATCGCCTCGGGCTCCATCGCCCGCCCCCGCGCGATGGCGGCCTCCGCGGCCTTGTCGCCGAGGGCAGAGCGCGCGTCGGCGAGCGCGGTGGCGAGCTCTTCCTCGAGTGCCGGCGCCCGCGGCGACTCGATCTCGCCGCGCATGCGCTCGGCCACGCCGATGGCCTCGTGCGCCGCCTCCGGGTCGCCCGCGCTCGCGGCGAGGATGCCCATGTCCTCGAGCAGGAAGGCCATCGCCCAGCGGTCGTCGTAGTCGCGGTACGCCTCCAGCGCCGCGCCGTAGTGCTCCCGGGCCGCGTCGAGGTCGCCGAGCCCGCGGGTCGCGTTCCCGAGGTTGTTGTGGCCGATGGCGACCATCCACGCGTCGCCGACCTCGCGATTCAGCCGCATCGACGCATCGAAGTGGGCTCGCGCGCGCTCGTGATCGCCCTCGTGGAGCGCGATCATGCCGAGGTTGTTCTCGCTCACACCGATCGCCCATCGGTCGCCGACCTCGCGGCGCAGGGCCAGCGCTCGCTCGTTGTGCTGGCGGGATGTCGCGTTGTCGCCCTCGTACTCGGCGACGATTGCGAGGTTCGAGTAGAGGCCGCCGAGGCTCGCCGTATCGCCGAGGCGCTCGCGGATGGCGAGGCTCTCGGAGTACCGCTCACGGGCCGTGCTGAAGTCGCCCTGCTGCGCGGCGACCGTGCCGGCCAGGTGGAGGACCTGGCCCACGCCTTCGTCCAGGGTGACGGCGTCGAAATGCCGCCGCGCCGCGGCGAGGTGCGTGCCCGACTCTTCGAAGCGGCCCTGCTTGCGTGTGGACTCCGCCAGCGCGACCTCGGCCCAGCCCCGCGACGCATCGTCGCCGAGCTCGGTGGCACCTGCCAGTGCGTCGCGGGCCGTGGCCTCCGCCGTCGGCCAGTCGCCCGTGAACTCCTGCGCCTTGGCGAGCTTCAGCAGCGCCTCGACGCGCTCGCCGCCGTCGAGCAGCGGGACGAGCCGGGTGAGGTAGTCCACCGCGGCGGCGTTCGCATAGCTGGCCCGCGCGGCGTCGGCAGCGCGCGCGAGGTAGCTCCGCTTCCGCTCCTCGTCATCGCCGTTCCAGAAGTGGTGAGCCAGGATGTCGAGACGGCGCTCGATCCCGTCGGGATCGGCCGCTTCCAGGTAGGAGCCGATGCGGACGTGGAGCCGGGCCCGGGTGGCGTACGGGATGCTCGTGTAGGCAACCTCCTGCGTCGCCACGTGCTTGAACAGGTAGGCCTGCTCGAGCTCCCGGTCGAGCCGAACGAGGTCGACGGTCCGCAGGACGTCGAGGCTGTCGACGACCTCGGGCAGCTCCCCCAGGTCGGGGTAGGCGCCGGCGAGCACCGGTGCCTCGAAGACGCGCCCCACGACCGACGCCACCTTCAGCGTCCGCCGCGGAGCATCGGTCATCTCGTCGATCCGCGACAGCACGAGGCTGTGGAGGCTCTCGGGCAGGTCGACGGACGCGGATCGCTGCGGCATCGCGCAGGTCGATCCCGCGACCCGCGAGGTACGTGACCAGCTCTTCGGCGTAGAGGGGGTTGCCTTCGGACCGATCGTGGACGAGCGCGACCAGCTCGTCGCCGACGTCGGCGGGAGCCGATGCGCCGAGCACCTGCGCCAGCTTCGACCGCACGAGCGTCGCGGCATCGTCGGCATCGAGCTGGTCGAGCGTGATCTCCTCGAAGTCGGCGATCCGCTCGAGGCCGAGTCCGCCACCGGGCGTCGCCTCGGGCCGGTAGGCGAGCACGAGGAGGACCGGGAGGGCCGCGGCGGATCGGCCAAGGGCCTCGAGGAGGTCGCGCGAGAGGGCGTCGATCCAGTGGCAGTCCTCGAGCACGAGCACCACCGGCTCGCGATCCGCGCGGGCGCGGAGCAACCGGGCGAGCAGATCCTCGAGCGAGGACTTGCGCAGCTTCGCGTCGAACGAGGCGGTGAGCTCCGTGTCGGGGATCTCGAGGCCCAGGACGGTGGCGAGCAGCGGTGCGCGGGCCACGAGGTCCGCATCGGTCTCGGCCAGCGTCATCTCCAGCCGTTGGCGCTGAAGGTCAGGTCCCTCTGCCTCGTCGACGTCGAGGAGGCGCCGCCAGATCTCGCTCCAGACGTGGTAGCTCGCGTTCGTGCCGAACGACTGGCACTCGCCGAGGGCGACGAACAGCCCGCGGCGCCGCGCGTTGCGCACGAACTCGGCGATCAGGCGCGACTTGCCCATCCCGGCCTCGGCAGCGATCCCGACGATCCGGCCGTCTCCGTCCGCGGTGCGGTCGAGCGCGGACTCCAGCCGATCGAGCTCGGCGCGGCGGCCGACGAGCTCGAGCTCGTAGCGGGTCTTGCGACGCGAGGCGCGCTCCAGGGAGCCGGTGAGGGCGTGGGCGACGATCGCACCCTTCTTGCCCTTGACCTCTAGGTCGGGCAGCTGCTGCCAGATGTACGCGTCGCCGGCGTCGCTCCGCACTCTGTCGTCGACGTAGATGCCGCCCGCCGGCGCGCTGGCCATGAGCCGCGCGGCAAGGTTCACCGAGTCGCCGAGACACACGAACGTCCGCCGCATCGCGTGCCCGTACGTCCCGCTCCGCAGGCGTCCGCGGGCCATGCCGATCTGGATGTCTCGCGCTCGCGTCGTCCGCGCCAGCTCGCGCAGCTCGAGCGCGGCTGCCGCGGCACGGGCGGCATCGTCCTCGTGCGCGATCGGTGAGCCGAAGACGCCGTACAGGTAGGCACCCTTGTCGCCGAGGGTGAGCTGCAGCAGGTTGCCGCCGTAGCCCGACATGATCCGCTGCGCGGATCGCACGAACGCGTCGAGCGCCTCGATCGCATCGGAATCGTCGTCGAAGTCGATGCCCGCGAAGCGCAGGAAGAGCGGGTAGGCAGGGCGCAGCTCGGCGAGCAGCTCGCCGTGGCCGGCGCCCAAGCGCTCGTAGACGGCGGGGAGCAGCCAGGGACGGACGAGGCCCTCGTCGAGGCGCGGCGGCTCGACGACGTCGACGGTCGGGACGTCGGCGCGGAGGCCGCCCACGACCGCGAACGCGCGCCCCGAGGTCGGGTCGCGGCGCTCCTCGTCGATCGCAACCCGGTCGCCGAGCGCGGCGAATGCGGACGGGTCGAGCACGATCTCGCCGCTCTCGGCGTGATGCTCGGCCTCGGCAAGGTCGTCGATGAGCGCACCGGCGAGGACGTCGATGAGCTGGATCTGCGGGTCGCCCACGACGAACCGCCGCGCGCGGCCGACCGCCACCGCGACCTTGAGCGCCAGGTCGACCGTGGTGCCGGCCGGCGTCGTGATCCTCCCGACCCGGCCCATCGCCTCCTGCATCGCGACGGCGGCCGCGACGGCCCGCGTGCCGTCGTCGCCATCGAGCCAGCACGTGATCGCGTCGCCCGAGAAGTAGATGACGTCGCCACCGCGCCGGTCGAGCTCATCGATGACGGCGTGGAAGACACGGCCGATGTGGGCGGTGAGCTCCTCCGGGCCGCGCTGCGGGCCGAGCTCGGTGGCGAGCGCCTCGGTCAGCGGCGTGAAGCCCGAGATGTCGGCGAAGAGCGCCGCGCCGGTGACGCGGTCCGGCATCGGCTCGTGTGCGGCCAGTGCCCGCCGGCGGTCTCGCGCGATGTATGCCTCGGGGTCGTCGCGACCGATGTCCATGGGCACGGGCTGCATCGGTCAATCGTAGTGGCACGCCCCGGCCGGGCGTAACAATCGGCAGGTTGTTGCTGTCTGAGGGCCGATGGAAGCGCGTCGGAGCAGCCGCGTGTTCGGCCTCGTCATCGCGGTGATCGTTCTCGCGGCCGTCGCTCGTCGCATTGGCCGCTCCCGATCGGGGCCGCTCGCCGGTCGGATTCCCCGGCACAAGTGCCTTCGCGCCCAGCACGACGGAGCCGATGGCGACCGCACCGATCGCCGCAACGCCAGACCCGACGGCGCCCGCGCCCGAGGCATCCGAGCCCGACGAGCAAGTGAAGGAACCCCCGGCGCGGCCGCTCCTCATGCCGGCCCTCATCTCGGGCCGGCCCGCCATGGCGTTCTGCGGCCACGACTCGGTCGCGCGAACGGTCGCGGGCGACATCGGCGATCCGGAGACATGGGAGTGCCTCGTTGCGGCGCTCGAGGCCGGAGGCGCCGGAGAGCTCATCCGGGACATGTCCACCATCGAAGGGGCGCCGACGAGGAGCATCGTCCGCACGCGGCCGTCCGGCGAGATCGAGTGGTGGTACGACGCGACCCGGGATCCGTTCGGCTCGCAGGAGTGGAGCCGGCAGGTCTGCGGTCGGCTGGAGACCTTCCAGCCCGATCCCGGCGCCCCGCCGGTCTACCTTCCCGAGGACTGCGGTGCGCCAGAGGTGCTCATCGGTCCGGACCAGCAGGACCAGCCGTCCGGCGACGAGATGGCGATGCTGGAGGCACTCGTCCTCTTCGCCCGCACCGGCGACGAGCGGTTCCTCTCCGACGTGCCCCTCTCGGACGACGGCGTCTGGCTGGGGCTCGCGGACCAACTCATCGTCCACCTGCCACCTGAGGACCTTGTCAGACCTGGTGCGTGGCGGTTGGCCGCGGATGCTTTCCGTGGGTTCGTTGGGCCGTTCTCCGCGCTCGACCAGCTCGCGGCGTGGGGCCCGGACTCTGCCCGCGGCTTCGTGCGGGAGGCCAGCGTGACGGTCGGCCCGCATCCGCACTGCGCGTCGCCTCCCGTTCCAGCGCCGGCGGAGGTGGCCGAGCTGCGTCGGCTGAGCGTCCAGCCGGTCGGTGAGCTCGCGTGCCCGGCCTGGTGGACCGTCGACCTCTTCGTCGAGCCGGGCGGCGCCATCGCCGCGATCACGCTCGACCGCTACGAGCCGTAGACGCTACCCGGGGATCACGAGCCGGCCCGTGTCCGCGATTCGCCGCAACCAGGGCAGCTCGCGCTCGATCGTCGTCTCCGCGCCGTGGCCGGGCAGGACGCGGGTGGGCCCCGGGATCTCGCGCGCCAGGCGTGCGAGCGAGGCCGCCATCTGCTCGTCGTCGCCGCCGGGGAGATCGGTCCGGCCGTAGCTTCCGGCGAAGAGGACGTCGCCGGAGAGGAGGAGGCCGTGGCCCTCCTCGTAGAGGCAGACCGATCCCTCCGTGTGGCCGGGCGTATGGAGCACGTCGAAGACGAGGTCGCCGATGCGGACCTGCTCCCCCTCGGTCAGGTCGCGGCCGGCGACGACCGGCCGAAGCTCGAAGCCGTAGTTGTTGCGACCGTCCAGCCGATGCGCGTCGTCTGGATGGATCGCCAGCGGAGCCCTCGACGCCTCCATCAGCGGCGCGTCGTCGAAGATGTGGTCGATGTGCCCGTGCGAGTTGGCGATGAGGTGCAGGCTCAGCCCGTTCGAGTCCGTGCGCTCCATGAGCGGCTCCGCGGCGCCCATGCCCGGATCGACGATGAGCGCCTCGGACGAACGGCCGTCCCAGACGAGATAGGCGTTCGTCTCCCACGGCCCGAAGGCCCCGACCTCGATCCGCACGCCGTGGGCGGCGTCCTCGGCCGGGACGCCCGCACGCTCGACGATCGCCTCGTCGCTCACTGCTCGCGTCCGCCACCGGGACCGATGACGCCGCGCGCTCCATCGGTCAGGCGGAGCCCGAGGTGCGCCGCCAGCTGCCGCGCGAGCTCGTCATCGACCTCGTCCATCGGCACCGGATGGCCGATCTCGCGGGCCAGCGAGGTGACGCCCTTGCCGTGGATGCCGCACGGGATCATCTCGTCGAACCAGCGCAGGTCGGTGTTGACGTTGAGGGCCAGGCCGTGGGTGGTCACGCCGCGCTTGACCCGCACCCCGATCGCGGCCAGCTTCCGCTCGCCGTCGACCCAGATGCCCGGAAGACCCGCGAGAGGCGCGCTGGCGACCCCGAACGCCTTCGCCGTGTCGATCACGGCCGCCTCGAGCGTGCGCACGTAGCGGCGCAGGTCGAGCGCGTCCTTCAGCTCGACGATCGGGTAGGCCACGATCTGGCCCGGTCCGTGGAACGTGATGTCGCCGCCACGGTCGACGCGGACGAGCTCGGCGCCGATGTCACGCAGGCGCTCCGGTGTTGCCAGGAGGTTCGACTCGTTCCCGCCGCGGCCGAGGGTGTAGACGGGAACGTGCTCGACCAGCAGCAGTCGGTCGCCGATCCTTCGGCCGCGTCGCTGCTCGGCGATCTCGTCCTGGAGCTCCCAGGTCGGTGTGTAGGCCACCGTTCCCAGCCTATCGACGGTGAGCACGCCGCCGTGGCCAAGCAGCAGTGGGTGCTCGTCGGATGCCGAGCGGTAGAGCGCATTTCGATCAGCGCGGCGGGGCGTCGATGCGAGCGTCTGCGGAGGTGCGCTGATGTCGCGGAAGGTCGTCATCGGTCTCTGGTTCCATTCAAATGCAGGCCACAGCCGCAGTAACCGCGCGCATGCGCTTGGAACCCCTCATCTGCGGCTGTCACCCTGCAGATTGGTCGATTCGACCGAAACTCGGGCCTTAGTGCGGCTGTCATCTGAATCTGACGGAAGCCGAGCTCAGACGGCCGCTTCGGCGGCGACCCGGCCGGGCACCTGCTCGGCGGCGTGGTAGGAGGAGCGCACGAGCGGGCCGGACTGGACGTGCTTGAAGCCCATGTCGAGACCGATCCGCCGCAATGCCATGAACTCGGCCGGTGTGTAGTACTTCACGAGGGGCAGGTGCTGGCGCGACGGCCGCAGGTACTGACCGATGGTGAGGACGTCGACGTCTGCCTCGCGCAGCAGTCCCATGGCCTCGACGACCTCGTCCCAGGTCTCGCCGAGCCCGAGCATGATCCCGGTCTTCGTGACCATGTCGTCGAAGCCGATCTCGGACGCCACGGCGCGCCCATGGGTCAGCACGGAGACCGACCGATCCCAGCGCGCGCGGCGCCGCACGGGCTTCTGCAGGCGGGGGACCGTCTCGACGTTGTGGTTGAGGATGTCGGGCTGCGCCTCGACCACCCTGCGGATGTCCGATGGCCTGCCGTTCAGGTCGCTGATCAGGACCTCGATGGAGGTTCCAGGGTTCTCGAGCCGGATCTGGCGGATCGTCTCGGCGACCATGCCCGCGCCGCCGTCGGGGAGGTCGTCGCGGGCCACCATCGTGACGACGACGTGCTTCAGGGCCATCACCTTGACCGCCTCGGCCACGCGCCTCGGCTCGTCGTGGTCGGTGATCGGCGGGCGGCCGGTGTCGATCGCGCAGAACCCGCAGTTCCGCGTGCAGACGCTGCCGAGGATCATGAACGTCGCGGTCCCGAGCGCCCAGCACTCGCCGATGTTCGGGCAGCGAGCCTCCTCGCAGACGGTGTTGAGCGCCTCGTCGCGCAGGACGTGCTTCGTGTTCGCGTACGTCGACCCGGCACCGATGCGGACCTTCAACCACTCCGGCCGTCGCCCACCGGGCCCGGCGTTCTCCGGCAACGGGTCGCCGGGTGCGAGGAGGCCGCCATCGGTCTGCGGGCCACCCGGATACATCACCTCCGACGGCGATGCATGGCCGCCGGCCGGGTTCGAGACCACGTTCAGCTCGCCGAGCGAGCTGAAGTCGGGTCGCGGTGTTTCGAGGGCCATGCGAAAAGTCTAGCGACTCGGCCGTAGGATGCGCCGATGCGCGACATCGCCGACCGGCTCGAGGCGTCGCTTCGCGCCGTCGGCACCGCGCATCGCGCCGAAGGCGAGAAGGCCTACCTGAAGAGCGACCTCGACTTCACCGGGACGATGGTGACCGACACCCGCGCGGAGGTGAAGCGGCTCGACGCTGAGCTCGACCTCGATCATGACGGACTGATCGCGCTGGTCGAGGCGCTGTGGTCCAAGCCGGTGTTCGAGCGGCGCCTGGCCGCGACGATCTTCCTCCAGCGCCATCCCGGCCTGCTGACGGGCGCGGACCTGCCGCTCCTCGAGCGGCTCGTGGGCGAGTCGCTCACCTGGGCGCTCGTCGACTACCTCGCCGTCGACGTGCTCGGGGGCATGGTCATCGCCGACCCACACGGAACGACGCCGGTGATGGACCGATGGGCGACAGACGACGACTTCTGGGTGCGCCGCTCGTCGCTGCTCTGCGAGCTGCGGCCAATCCGCACGGGCGCGCCGCTGGATCGGTTCCTGGCGCGCGCCGAGCCGATGCTCGGCGAGCGCGAGTTCTTCATCCGCAAGGCGATCGGCTGGGTCCTGCGTGAGGCCGGCAAGCGTCGGCCTGAAGACGTCGCGTCGTGGCTCGCGCCGCGAACCCACCTGGCCAGCGGGGTCACGATGCGCGAGGCCGTCAAGTACCTCCCGCCCGACGTATCGGCCGCGTTGATGTCCGCGTACCGCGAGGGACGGCCAGCCGCCTGAAGTACCGGGGGGTCCCATGGTTTCAGGCATGGTGCGCCGGGGCATCACGGGTGCGGCGCGGCACCGCAGTACCCGCCCGGTGGACGTCCTATTCCCCACGGCTGGCGCCACTCCTACGGTTCCGCCCACATGTTGGGCGACCATATGACCCGCGGCGATCGGCGGCGACCGATGCTTCTCGCGCTCGTCTTCGGCGTCGCGCTCGTGCTCGTCGGTGTGACCGCCAGCGCCCTCGTGGCCGTCGCCTCGGACCACCTGGCCAGCGCGACGCTCGGCGGCGTCGTCAACCGCGATGCCACGCTGGTCGAGCTCTTCGTCAACGGCGAGCTGCGTGCCGACGACCTCGCATCGGACGGGCGGAGCGAAGCCCGTGTCCGTGACCTCGGCGAGCAGCTTGCCGCCCTGACCGAGCGCGACGGGATCGTCCGCATCGAGATCCGCAACCTCGGCGGCGAGGTCCTCCTGAGCAACGACACCTCACTCGTCGGGACCGATACCGGCGTCACCGCCGACACGCTCGCCGCCGCCGCAGGCGAACCGCTCGCCGCGCTCATCGAGGCTGGCGCGCCGCTCGACGGCGCCGGGACGCTCGCGAACGCGTCGGGCATGGTGCAGGAGTACCTGCCGATCGAGGCGGGCAACGGGGAGGTCCTCGCGGTCGTCGCGATGTGGCGCGACGCCACCGACCTGATGGCACGGCTCGACGCGACCCGTCGCGACATCATGCTCGTCACCCTCGCCGCGGCCGTGCTGCTCGCCGGGGTGCTGTTCCTCGTGTTCCGCGCCGCCCAGGCGCGGCTGAGCCGGCAGCATCGCCAGCTTGTCGAGTCGACGCGGCGCGACGCGCTGACCGGGATGCTCAATCACGGGTCGGTCGTCGCGCTCCTCGCCGAGGAGGTCGAGATTGCTCGCTCGCGCGATGGCCGCATCGGCGTGGCGCTGGTGGACGTCGACAACTTCCGGCTCTTCAACGACACCCACGGCCACGCGGCCGCCGACGAGGTCCTGCTCCGCGTCGCGGCGCTCGTGGCCGGCGAGGATGGACACGTCGCCCGCTACGGGCCGGACGAGTTCCTCATCGTCCGGCCTGGCACGGGCACGGACGAGGTCGTCGAGGCCGTCGATCGGCTCCGCGCCGGCCTGGAGGCCGAATCGGTCCAGTTCGGCGACTCCGAGCGCCTCCCGATCAGCGTCAGCGCGGGCGTCTCGGCCTATCCGGAGCATGCCGCATCGGTCACCGATCTCCTGTCCGCGGCGGCGGTCGCGCTGGCCGAGGCGAAGGCGAGCGGCGGCGACAGCGTGCAGGTGGCGCTGGTGGGGGAGGAGGAGCGCGCCGTGGCCGGTTCGCTCGACGTGCTCCAGGGCCTCGTCATCGCGGTCGACACGAAGGACCGATACACGAAGCGCCACTCCGAGGACGTCGCCCGCTACGCCGTCTTCCTGGCGCAGCGCATGGGCCTCGACGACGAGACACAGCACACGATCCAGCTTGCCGGGCTGCTGCACGACATCGGCAAGATCGGCATCCCCGACGTCGTGCTGCGCAAGCCGTCGCGGCTGACCGATGACGAGTTCGCGATGTTCAAGCAGCACGTGGCGCTCGGCGACGCGATCGTCCGAGACGTGCCGAACCTCGAGCTCGTGCGCGCGGGGATCCGGCACCACCACGAGCGCTGGGACGGCGAGGGTTACCTCGAGGGCCTGGAAGGCGAGGCCATTCCGCTCATTGGCCGCATCCTCGCCGTGGCCGACGCATTCAGCGCGATGACGACCACCCGGCCGTACCGCAAGGCCCTCCCGCTGACCGAGGCCCTCAAGCGCCTCGGCGACGCCGCCGGCACACAGCTCCAGGAGGACCTGGTCGCGTCCTTCATCGCCGGGATCGAGACCGACGCCGACGCCCCTCTGCCCGGCGAGGAGCCGACCCAGCTGTGGCGACCCGAGCTGTGGGTGGCGTGATGACCCGGACCGTGCGCCGCTACCTCCAGGCGGTCGCCATCGTCGTCCTCGCCGTGATCCTCGCGCTGGTCGCATCGATGGGCGTCGCGCTCGGAGCCAGCCTGCTCTGGACTCTCACCGCCTCTCCGCTGACAGCGACGACCGGCGTGCAGAGGGTCTTCACCCTGACCGCGACGAACGACGACCCGCTCGCGGCGCTCGACAGCAGCCGGGAGATCGGCTGCGTCGTCGTCGATATCCCGGGCAACTTCACCCTCGCGGCCGCAACGGTCACGGCCTCGAATGCGGGCAATTCCTGGCACGTTGACTCGATCGTCGGCAACCGGGTCATCGTCCACGCCGACAGCGGTGGCGACCGGCTCGAGTTTCTAGGCTGGGTGCGGTTCACGGTCACCGCAACTCCGTTCAATACCGGGTCGCTGACATGGAATGCGCGCGCGTTCCGCCAGCAGGACTGCACCGGCGGCGCCGCTGTGCTCGGCTTGCCACCGATCGTGATCGTCACCGGTGCACCCGTCACACCGACGCCGGTCGCCGACGCCGACGCCGACGCCGACTCCGACTCCGAGGCCGACACCTCGCCCCACGCCGGCGCCGCTGCCCGTGCCCATGCCGTCGCCGTCGAGCGGCCAATTGCCCACGCCCGAGCCGGAGCCGACGAGGCCGCCCACCTCGTCGGCTCCGCGCCCCTCCGCGGTGCCAAGTACCTCGGAGGAGGGTGGATCCGGCCGACCGCGGGGGACCGACCCAGGCGGCGCACAGGCCCCGCCGCAATCGTCAGGCGGTTCCGGCGGGGGCGGCACCGGAGGCGGAGGAGTCGGAGGCGGAGGAGTCGGAGGCGGAGCAGCCGCCCCGGTTGCGGCCGATGCCCCGCGCGTCGTGTTCGTCGAGCCTCAGCTCGACCTCGGGGCGATGGAGATCGACCTGCTCGCCGGCGTCGAGATCTGGAGTGTGCCGGCCGCCACCCTCGGCGTGCCGGGCATCCTCCTGATCGTCTGGGTGGCGCTCCAGGCCGTCGGCGCGTTGGCCTGGATCCCGGCCGTGAAGCGCCTGCGCGGCGACGAGGACGAGGCCGGGCGGTAGGACTCGCCGCGGCGACCGGACGATTCCCGTGTGGCGGGCGTCGCGACGGGAACCCCTAGCCGATCGGGGTGTTGGCGTCCCACTCCTCGAGGAACTTGCGCACATCGGCCAGGAAGAACCCGACCTGGGCACCGTCGAGCACGCGGTGATCGAACGAGCAGGTCATGTTCATCATGTGGCGGATGGCGATGACGTCCGCGCCGTCGATCTCCATGACCCGCGGCCGCTTCACGATTGCCTCCATCGAGAGGATCGCGACCTCCGGCGCGTTGATGATCGGCATGGACACGACCGACCCGAACCAGCCGGTGTTGTTCACCGTGAATGTGCCGCCCTGGAGCTCGTCGAGCCGAAGCTTCCCCGCCTGGGCGCGGCTGGAGATGTCGCGGATGCGGGCGTTCACGCCGCTGATCGAGAGCTGGTCGGCGTTCGCGATCACCGGCACGATGAGCCCGTTGTCGACGGCCACCGCGATGCCGATGTTCATCGCCTGCTTGAGGATGATCTTGTCGTCGGCGAACTGGCTGTTCAGCGTCGGGTGCTTGCGCAGCGTCTCGGTCACGGCCTTGACGACGACGGCGACGTATGACAGCGCCGCGCCCTCGCGGGCCTTGAAGGCCATGTTGTTGGCCTCGCGCCACTTCACGACGTTGGTCATGTCGACCTCGACCACGGTGTAGGCGTGGGGGACGGTCTGCTTGACCTGGGTCATCTTCTTGGCGATGCCCTTGCGCATCTGGGTCAGCGGCAGCTCGACGTCTCCGCCTGACGGAGACGGGACCGATGGCGGTGCCGGGCGCGCCGCCGGCGTCGCGGCCGCAGCCTGCGGCTGGGCGGGTGCCGGGGCCGGCGCGGCGGCAGCCTGGGGCTGCTCCGCCGGAGCCGGGGCCGCCGATGCGGCTGCCGGCGCTCCCTTGTCGATGAATGCGAGGACGTCGTCACGGGTCACGCGGCCGCCGGCACCGCTGCCCGATAGCTGGGCGACGTCGATGCCGTGCTCACGCACGAGCCGGCGCACGGCCGGCGTCATTCGCGCCGCCGCCGCACCGTTGCCGCCGCTCGGCGCAGCCTCCTGGGTGGCCGGCGCCTGGGCCGCGACCGGCTGCTCGGGCGCTGCGGGCTCGGGCTGCGCCGGCGGCTCCGGGGCGGCGGGTGCCTCCGCGGCGGCCGGCGCCTGCTCCTGTTCCTCGACGACCTCCGGGCCGGCGTCGGCAGGCGCTTCCGGCTGCGCAGGCTCTTCGGCAGGCGGCTCAGCCGCCGGAGTTTCGGCCGCCGGAGTTTCGGCCGCCGGAGCTTCGGCCGCCGGAGCTTCGGCCGCCGGCGCCTCGGCGGCTGCCGCGCCGCCCTCGGCGTCGATCTCGGCGACCGGCGTGCCGACTGCCACCGTCTCCCCGTCGGGGACGAGGATCTTCGCGATCGTCCCGCCGACCTCGGCCGGGACCTCGGCGTTCACCTTGTCGGTGACGACCTCGAACAGCGGGTCGTACTGCTCGACGGTGTCACCCTCCTTTACGAGCCAGCGCTCGATCGTGCCTTCGGTGACCGACTCGCCAAGCTGGGGCATCTTGATCGTGGTTGCCATCGGTTCGGAGCCTTCCTCGCGGTCGCTTCGTCTCGGTCGTGTCTTCGTGATTGTGGCAGGGCGATCGGGATCGGTCAGTAGGCGGACAGCTGCCGCGCCGCGGCAACGATCCGGTCAGGACCGATCATGAACCAGTCCTCGAGGTTGTGGTGGTACGGCACGCCGGGGACGTCGGGCCCGGCGAGGCGAGTGACCGGCCCGTCGAGGTGCTCGAACCCCTTCTCGCCGATCTCCGCGGCGATCTCGGCGCCGAAGCCACCGAAGCGGTTCGCCTCGTGGACCACGAGCGCCTTGCCCGTCTTCGCGACCGATGCCAGCACCGTCTCGACGTCGAGCGGACGGAGCGTGCGCAGGTCGACGACCTCGGCCTCGACGCCGTCCTCCCGCGCGAGGGTCTCGGCCGCCTCGAGCGCGCAGACACGCATGTAGCCGTAGCAGAAGATCGAGAGGTGCGTGCCCTCGCGGGCGACCGACGCCTTGCCGATCGGCACGACGGTGTCGCCGTCCGGAACCTCGGCCTTGAAGAGCCGATACGTCTTCTTGTGCTCGAAGAACATCACCGGATCGGGATCGCGGACCGCGGCCTTCAGGAGGCCCTTCGCGTCGGCCGGCGTGCCCGGTGCGACGACCTTCAGCCCGACGGTCGAGGTGAAGTACGCCTCGTTCGACTGCGAGTGGTACAGCGCGCCGTGGACGCCGCCGCCGTACGGCATGCGAATGACCATCGGCGCGGAGAACGTGCCGTTCGATCGGTAGTGGATCCGGCTGATCTCCGACACGATCTGGTTGAAGCCGGGGTAGACGAAGTCGGCGAACTGCATCTCGGCGATCGGGCGCAGTCCGTAGACCGCGGCGCCCATCGCGGCGCCGGCGATCATGCCCTCGGTCAGCGGTGTGTCGAGCACGCGCTTCTCGCCGTACTTCGCGAACAGCCCCTCGGTCGCGCCGAAGACGCCGCCCTTCTTGCCGACGTCCTCGCCCAGGACCATGACGCGCTCGTCGCGCTCCATCTCCTCGTCCATGGCGGAGCGGATCGCCTCGAGGATGTTGAGCTCTGCCATTCAGTGACCCTCCCCGCCGGTCGAGTCCAGCGGAACGGCCGTGCCGCCGCCGGGGATCGGGTCGGCATAGACGCGCTCGTGAGCGTCGTGCGCCGAGGGCTCGGGCCGCGCTTCGGCGTTCCTCGAGGCTTCGTTGACCTCGGCCTTGACCTCCGCCTTCAGCCGCTCGTCGATCTCATCGGTCAGCACCCGTGCCGCGCGGAGCTCACGGGCGAACATCGGGATCGGGTCGCGCTCCTTGAGCGCGTCGACCTCGGCGGGGTCGCGGTAGCGACGCTGGTCGTCGTCGGACGAGTGCGACGTGAGGCGGACGACCCGGGCCTCGATCAGGGTCGGTCCATCACCTCGGAGCGCGCGGTCGTGGGCCTCCTTGGCGGCCGCGTAGCAGGCGAGCACGTCGCCGCCGTCGACCACCACGCCCGGCATCCCGTAGCCGGCCGCGCGGGCCGCCACCGAGCCGCCGGCCACCTGCTGGTCAAGGGGCACGGAGATCGCGTACCCGTTGTTCTCGCAGATGAAGATGACCGGCAGGTCGTGGACGCCGGCGAAGTTCATCGCCTCGTGGATCTCGCCCTGGTTGGCAGTCCCCTCGCCGAACGAGGTCTGGGTCACGACCTCGTCGCCTCGGACCCAGGCGCCCATCGCGATCCCGACGGCATGGAGCACCTGCGTCCCGACCGGCGACGACAGCGAGACGATGTTGTACGGCGCGCCGCCATAGTGGCCGGGCATCTGCCGTCCGCCCGACGAGACGTCGTCGGCCTTGGCGAGATGGGCGGTGATGATGTCCTCGGCGCTCATGCCGAAGGTCATCGCCCCTGCGATCGATCGGTAGTAGGGAGCCATCCAGTCGGTGCCGCGCCGCATCGGCCAGGCCATGGCGACCTGCGCACCCTCGTGGCCCTGGCCGCTGATGATGAAGGCGATCTTGCCCGCGCGCTGCATGAGCCACATGCGCTCGTCCACGGCTCGGGCGAGCAGCATGGCGCGGTACATCGCGAGCACGTCCTCGTCGCCGAGGCCGAGCTCGGCATGCCGAGGGCGGGTATCGGTCTTGGCCACGTCTGCCGTCCCTCCCTGCTACACGTGGATGGCCGCGCCGTCGACAGCCATGGCGGCCTCGGCGAGGACTTCGGTCAGCGTCGGATGAGCGTGGACGCTCATCGCGATCTCGGCAGCCGTGCCCTGCACCAGCCGGGCCAGCGTCGGCTCGGCCAGCAGGTCGCCCGCGTGGGGACCGATGATGTGCGCGCCGAGCAGCTCGCCGCTGCCGGCATCGGTCACGAACTTCGCGAAGCCGTCGACCTCGCCGACGATCGTGGCCTTGCCCAGCGCCCGGAACGGGAACGACCCGGACTTCGTCTCGTGGCCCGCGGCCTGTGCCTCCTCCTCGGTCCAGCCGACCGAGGCGATCTGCGGCCGGCAGAACGTCACTCGCGGCATGAGGTCCATCCGCACCGGCTCCGGGTCGTGGCCGGCCATGTGCTCGACCGCCACGATGGCCTCGTGGCTGGCGACGTGGGCGAGCGCGAAGCCGGGAACGATGTCACCGATGGCGTACAGGTTCGGCGCCCCGGTCCGCATGAACTCGTCGACCTTGACGTAGCCACGGTCCACCTCGACGCCGGTGATGGCTTCCAGACCGATGTTCTCGGTGAGCGGGCGACGGCCCACCGCCACGAGGATGACGTCGACGGTGAGGTCGGTGCGCTTCGAGCCGTCCTTCGTCGCGATCTGGAAGCTGACCTCGTCCTCTCCCTTCTTCAGCGTCTCGTTGTCGATCGTCGAGGCGACATGGGAGGTGATGCCGCGCTTGCGGAAGACGCGCGCGAGCTCCTTGCCGACCTCGCGGTCCTCGAGCGGCACGATCCGGTCGGCGAACTCGATGAGCGTGACCTCGGAGCCGAAGTCGCGGTACATCGATGCCCACTCGACGCCGATCGCGCCGGCGCCGACGATCGCCACCCGCCCCGGAACGTCGCCGCGAGTCAGCGCCTCGTCCGAGGTGATGATGAGGCGCCCGTCGATGTCGAGGCCGGGGAGGGACCTTGGGGCGCTCCCCGTCGCCAGGATGAGGTTGTCGGCGCTCGCCTCGAGCTCGCCGGACTCGCCGCCGCTCACGCGCAGGCTGGTGGCCCCCGTCAGCGTCCCGTTGCCGCGCAGCAAGGCCACCTTGTTCTTCTTCATCAGGAACTCGACGCCGGACACATGCTTGTCGACGACCGCGTCGCGGCGCGTGCCCAGCGCGCCGTAGTCCAGACCGATGCCGTCGTGGCCGGCGAGGCCGAACTCGGCGCCCTGCTCCTGCACCCGGTGCAGCAGGTCGGCCGTCTCGAGGAGCGCCTTCGACGGGATGCAGCCCCGGTTCAGGCACGTGCCGCCGAGCTTGTCGCGCTCGACGAGGCCGACGTTCAGGCCAAGCTGCGCGGCGCGGATGGCGCCCACGTAGCTCATGCCACCGCCGAGGATGAGCAGGTCGAACCGCTGCGGATCCCCCATCAGCCGGCCGCCACCGCGGCTTGCCCCTCGAGCTTGCGCCCCTCGTGGGCGGCGAACTTCGCGCGCCACTCGTCGGGGACGGGCATCGGCCGCGCGACCTCGTAGTCGTAGGTCACGAGCACCGACTCCGACTCGCCCACCAGCCGTCCGTTCGCCGTCATCCGATGGCTCATCGCGATGCTCGATCGACCGATGCGGTCCACCCGTGTTTCCACCTCGACCTCCTCGCCGAACATGATCGGCGAGCGGAAGTCCAGCTCGACGCGTGCCAGGATCAGCGGCATCCGCTCGAACGGCTCGTCCGGCTGGAGGACATCGAGGAAGTACCGGATCCGGGCCAGCTCGATGTAGCTGAAGAAGACTGCGTTGTTGACATGCCCGAACGCATCGGTGTCGCGAAAGCGCACCTGCAGGGGCGTGCGGTGACGAAGCTCATCGGTCACGGAGCGGCCATTCTACGGGTGATTTGGCGTTCGGCGCCAGCGTATATATGTATATATGCTAGCCGCTACTTAGCCTGCGGCAGGGTCTTGAGCGTCCGCTGTAGCTCGGGGTCGCTCACCGCGATGGGCACGTCGAGCCAGGATGCCAGGGCCGCATAGCTCGCAACCGATGCAGGTACTCCGCGGACCAACCACACCGCCAGCTCCGGCGCGGGCGGCTCCATCACCCGGAAGCCGATGCGCGCCACCGCTTCGCCGGCGTGCCCGAGCCGGTCCTTTGTCCAGCCGCGGGCGGCCAGCTCTCCGAGGGCGTCGGCCACGAAGGAGTTCGGGACGATGACGTCGAGGTTGCCGGCTTCGAACTCGGTCCGAAGGGGCGAAGCGCCGTCCGTGAACCAGTCCGCGAAGGCGGACGGATGCAGGACGACCCGCCTCACCGCTTCGCGAGGTCGTCGAGCGCGTGCAGGGAGTCCTTGGAGCGCGGCTGTGTTCCGGGGCCTTCGATCTGGGCCATGGCGGCCTGGGCGAGGAACCCGCTGCGGGTCTGGCCGGTGCGCTGGGCGGCGTCGTCGATGCGCGCGAGGATGCGCTCGTCGATGGAGATGAGGACGCGTTTGGCAGGCATGCGCGGGAGTATATAGGTATATACGGGAGCGCCTACAACGCCTGACCGATGCGCGACATCAGCCCTGCCAGCAGCGCCGTCCGTGGCACGACGCTGTCGAGGTCGAGCCACTCGTCAACCGAATGGTCGTCGCCCCCCACCGGACCCAGGCCGTCCAGGGTGGGCACCCCCAGCGCGGCCGTCGTGTTGGCGTCCGAGGCTCCGCCGGTGGCCGCATCGCGGAGCTCGAAGCCAAGCTCGCCGGCGATCCCCACCGCCAGGGCCACGAGCCGGGCGGAGGCGTCGGACTTCTCCATCGGTGGATGGCCGGCCGTCCGCGATAGCTCGACCCTCACGTCCGGCACGGTCGGCGAAGCAGCGAGTCGCTCGATCTCGGCAGCGGCCGCATCGAAGGCATCGACGGTCGAGGCGCGCAGGTCGACCTGGAGCTCACACCGCTCGGGCACCACGTTCGGCCGAGTGCCGCCACCGATGACGCCGGCGTTGACGGTGACCGTCGGCCATCGGCCGTTGAGCGCGTGGAGGGCCAGCACCTGGTGCGCGGCCTCGAGGATGGCGGATCGGCCCTTCTCGGGCTCCACGCCGGCGTGGGCGGCACGGCCGGTGATCGCCACGTGGTAGTCGGCGATGCCCTTGCGTGCACTGACGATGTCGCCGTTGGCCCGGGCACACTCGAGCACGAGCACCGCGTCGTGATTTGGCGCGAGGGCGCGAATGACCGGGGAGCTGAACGGTGAGCCGATCTCCTCGTCCGGATTCGCGACGAACGTGACCGACGGCCGCTCGCCGGCTTCCTGCAAGGCCCTTATGGCGTGGAGGCCAGCCAGGAGCCCGGCCTTCATATCGGTCACGCCCGGTCCGAAGCCCTTCCCACCTTCGGACCGATACGGCCGCGCGGCGGCCGTGCCCGGGTCGAAGACGGTGTCCATGTGGCCGATGAGCAGCAGCCGCGGGCCATCGCCTTCCAACCGGCCGACGACGAGGTCGCCGAGCTGCGATTGGCCCGCGGCCGGGGAGTGCGGGGTGCGTTCGACGGTCGCGCCGAGGGACTGGAGCGCATCGGACACGAAGTGGGCGACCAGGTTGACGCCCTCGGGCGTGTACGAGCCGCAGTCGATGTTCACGAGCTGCTCGAGCTCGCCCAGGAAGCGGGGAAGGCGCGCCTCGACGATGGGCGAGAGCGCGGTGGGATCGGGCATGGCCGTCAATATACTCACGCGCATGCCGCCGAAGGTCGGACGACGCGGGCGCGACGTGGAGCTCGTGGAGCTCCGGGTCCTCGACGGGCCGAATCGGTTCTTCACGCGGCCGTCGGTGAAGCTCGAGTTCGCCGGTCTGCGGCCCGGCGACGCGGCTCGCGTGACCGAGGCGGCCGGGCGGGCGGTGCGGCGGCTGTCGGTCGAGCTCGGCCTGCCGGAGCCGAGGCTGGCGACCCGCGAGTCCTTCGACGGTCTCCGCTCGGCGATCGCGTACCCGTGGCGGCGACGGACGATCTCGCAGGCGATCGGCGCATCGGCCACGCGGATCGCGCTCGGGCGGTCGACCTACAAACGCGAGCTCGGAGGGTTGCGGGCGATGGCGCTGGGCCCGCTCGCGAACCTGCCGAAGCCGCGCATCCCGATCGTGGCCGTCACCGGCACGAATGGGAAGAGCACGACGACCCGGTTGATCGCCCACGCCTGCGCCACCGCCGGGCGCAAGGTCGGGATGACGAACTCGGACGGGATCTACGTTCGCGGCGAGCTGGTCGAGGCGGGGGACTGGACCGGTTTCGGCGGCGCGGCCCGGATCCTCGGCGAGCACGGGCTCGACGTCGCCATTCTCGAGACGGCGCGCGGCGGCATCCTCCTGCGCGGGATCGGGTACGCGGCGAACGACGTCAGCGTCGTCACCAACGTCAGCGCCGACCACCTCGGGCTCCAGGGGATCGACACCGTCGACGAGCTGGCCGACGTGAAGTCGACCGTCGTCCGCATCACGAAGCGCGACGGCTGGGCGGTGCTGAACGCGGACGATCCGCGTGCCTGGGCCATGCGCCGGGCGACCCGCGCCCGCGTCTACGCCTTCAGCATGGAGGGCCGGACCGATGAGGTCCGTCGCGCGCTCCGGCATCGCGGCCGGGCGGCGACCCTCGAGGACGGCTGGATCGTGCTGCACGGGGCGACGAAGCGGCCACGACGGCTGCTCGAGGCGGCCGAGCTGCCGGTCACGGTCGGCGGGCTGTCGCGTCACAACATCGCCAACGCGCTGGCCGCGGCCGCCGCCTGCGACGCGCTCGGGCTGACGACGCGCCAGATCAAGGCCGGCCTGCGGTCCTTCGGCGTCGATCGCTCGGCCAACCCCGGCCGCCTGAACCTGTACGAGCGCGACGGCGTGTTCGCCATCGTCGACTTCGCGCACAACGAGGCCGGGCTGGCCGGGCTGATGGACGTCGCCCGGGCGGTCGCGGGTCGCCATCGCGTGCGACTGGCCTATGGCACGGCCGGCGACCGGACCGATGAGATCCTCCACCGCCTCGGCGTCCTGGCCGCGGCCGCCGACGACCTCGTCATCTGCGAGAAGCGCCACTACCTCCGCGGCCGCGACCTCGAGGAGATGAACGAGATCCTTCGCTCGGGTGCGCGAGAGGGCGGCTTCACGGGCCAGATCGAGGCGCACCCGACGGAGCTCGCCTCGCTCCAGGCGCTCATCGGTCGTGCAACCGATGGCGACGTCTGTGCGGTGATGGCCCACGTCGAGCGCGCCGAACTGTTCGGGTGGCTGGAGGGTTCGGGCTTCCGACCGGTGGACATCGATCGGCTGCGCCAGGTCGCGGGGAGCTGAGCGCGACGAAACGGTCGCTCGTCCCCGGGCTAGACGTCGATGTCGACCTCGTCGTCGGCGTCGGGAATGCCGACGACCGCCCGCAGTCCATCGGTCTCGCTGGCTCCGCCGTGCTGGCGCCGCTGGAGCTCCTTCCAGACCTGGTTGGCGTGATCGACGCAGACGACCACGACGTCTCCATCGGCCGCGCGGTCGAGGGCTTCGCGGGTGGCCTCCAGCTCGACGAGCGAGGTCGAGACCGAGGTGGCACGACGCTCCGGTCCGGCTGACTCGATCCCCTCGGCGATCAGCTCGGCGGTGTTGCCGCGCGGCCGGCCGCGGTTGTTCTCGTCCTCGCGGATGATGATCTCGTCGAAGATGGCGGCCGCGACGCGGCCGATCTCGCGGATGTCCTCGTCGCGCCGGTCGCCGGCGGTCGCCACGACGCCGATGCGACGGCCGGTCACCGGAGCCTTCGCGCCGCCCGGCGAAGGAACTGTCAGGCGCTCGACGAAGTCGCCCAGGGCGGTGAGGGCCGGCGGATTGTGGGCGTAGTCGACGACGACGCGATAGCCGTCGAGCTCGAACATGTTCATCCGCCCCGGCGCCATGTAGTACGACGTCGTGAACGTGCGCAGTCCCTGGCGGATGTCGTGAAGGTGCGCGCCGGCCGCCCACGCGGCGCCCGTGGCGGCCAGCGCGTTCTGGACGTTCATCCGCGCCCGGCCCTCGAAGGTCGCCGGGATCAGGTGGGTCCACACCAGCGACATCGACTTGCGACCCTGGCGCAGGACGATCATCTCGCCGTTGCGGCCCTGCTCCAGCGTGACCGCGCGGCGGCCGCGGGCGGCCTGGAACTTCAGGCGCTCGTGCTCCGGATCGGTGCTGAAGTAGATGACCGATCCGCTGCAGTGGCGCGCCATGGCGGCGACCAGCGGGTCGTCGGCGTTGAGAACGGCCACGCCGTCGCGTGGGACGGCCTCGACGACGACGCGCTTGACCTCGGCCAGCTGGCGGATCGAGTGGATGCCGCCGAGCCCGAGGTGGTCGCCGGTCACGTTGAGCACGACGGCGACGTCGTTGCGGTGGTAGCCGAGGCCCTCGCGCAGGATGCCGCCGCGGGCGACCTCGAACACGGCGAAGTCGACGGTCGGGTTCTGGAGCACCATCGACGCGGACTTCGGGCCCGATGCGTCGGCCTTGCGCACGATGCGGCCGTCGACGTAGATGCCATCGGTGGACGTGAGGCCGACCTTGCGGCCCATGCCCTTCATGATGTGGGTGACCATCCTGGCGGTCGTCGTCTTGCCGTTGCTGCCGGTGACCGCAACGATGGGAATGCGTGACGCCGCTCCCGGCGGGAAGAGCATGTCGATCACCGGCTTGGCGACGTACTGCGGCTCGCCCTCGGTCGGGTGGGTGTGCATCCGGAAGCCGGGCGCCGCATTGACCTCGACGATCCCGCCACCGGTCTCGCGCACCGGATGCCCGACGTCGGGGCAGATGAGGTCGATGCCGGCGATGTCGAGCCCCACCACCTGCGCCGCCAGCTCGGCGAGCTCGACGTTGTCGGGGTGGGCCTCCTCCGTACGATCGATGCTGATGCCGCCGGTGCTCATGTTGCCGGTGCGCTTGAGGTAGACGCGCTGCGAGCGTGGCGGCACATCGGTCATCTCGAAGCCCTGCTCGCGGGCGTAGGCGATCGCCTCGTCATCGACCTTGATGCGGGTCAGCACCTTCTCGTGACCGATGCCGCGGCGTGGGTCGGTGTTCGTGATCTCGACCAGCTCCGCGAGGGAATGGGTTCCGTCGCCCTCCACGTGGGCCGGCACCCGCTGGGCGACCGCGCGCAGCTCACCGCCGATGACGAGGCACCGATAGTCGTTGCCGGTCAGGAACGTCTCGACGATCACCGTGCCGCCTCGGCTCTCGCGCCGTGAGACCTCGTAGGCGACGCGGACGGCCTCCTCGTCGGCGAGGTTGAGCATGACGCCGCGCCCGTGGTTGCCGTCGAGCGGCTTCATCGCCACCGGGAACCCGATGCGCGTCGCGGCGGCCACGGCCGCGTCGGCCGTGCGGACGGTCTCGGCGCGGGGGACCGGCACGCCGGTCGCCGCCAGCAGCTTGTTCGTGAGCTTCTTGTCCGAGGCGATGTCGACGCCGAGCGACCCGGTCAGCGAGGTCATCGTGGCCCGGATGCGCTTCTGATGGATGCCGTGCCCGAGCTGCACGAGCGACTGGTCGTTGAGGCGAATCGACGGGATGTCGCGCAACGCGGCCTCGTCGAGGATGGCCTGCGTCGACGGACCGAAGGCAAGTCGCTCGGCGAGGAGGATGAGGCGCTCGAGCTCGGCGGCGAAGTCGAAGTCCGGCTCGGCCTCGACGAGGTGGTTGACGAGCCGGACGGCGAGCTTGCCCGCGGCGACGCCGACGCCCTCCTCGGCGTACGAGTACACGACGTGGTACAGACCCGGCTCGCCGGTGCCGCGCGTCTTGCCGCGGCCGACCTCCGTGCCGGCCTCGCGCTGGAGCTGGAGGGCGATGTGCTCAGCCACGTGTCCGACCCAGGTGCCGTCGCGCAGCCGATCCTCGAATCCGCCGACCCGCCCGGTGCCGCACGTGTGCTGGCCGACGGCGGGGAGCATCTCGAGCAGTGCGGTGGTGAAGCCGGGGATCGTGTTCGACGGGAAGTGCTCGAGCACGCCGAGGTCGACGACGAGCTTGATGGCCGGGTCGTAATTCCAGTAGTTCGGCCCGCGAAAGACACGGGTCTCGACGATCGTCAGCTCCGGCTTCGGGACCGATCCGGGCGGCGCGCCGGCGGCCGCACGCTCGCGCCGAGCCCGCGCGCGGCCCTTCGTCGTCGTCACTCGCTGGCCTCCTCGACGCGGCGGGCGCGGAGGGCGCGGCGGCGGGCGCGCTCGGGAGCGCTGTCATCGGCGCCCTCGGCGGCAATCGTGCGGATCAGCCGGCGGGTGGCATTGGTGGCGGCCTGGAGGCTGGCCAGCTCGCGGTCGGTGGCGCTCACCGGGCGCAGCGGCGCCATCAGCTTGCGCTTGCGCAGGTCGAACCGATAGCCCGATGGCAGCGAGTGGAGCGTCACCCCGGAGACCATGATCGGCCGATGGCGCTTGACCTCGTAGGCATCGGTGCGGATGTGGGCCGGGTCGAGGATGGTGACCGCACCCTTGCCGAGGATCTCGGCGATCCCCTTCGGGCTCACGAGCGCCGCGGTGTCCTCGTCGATGCCGATGCCGAGCAGCGCCGGCGACTGCGCGACGAGCGCCAGCAGGCGGCCGAACCGGTTGCGCTGCTCGAAGTGCTGGTCGATGAGCACGCCGGGCAGCAGTCCGAGCCCGGCACTCATCTGGGTCATGCGCTGCTTCGGCGTGGCGCCGCTCGTGCCGAACGCGACCATGTGGCTCGCGATCGCCGATGCCCCGGCGCTCGTGCCCGCCACGATCGCCCCGTGCCTGTGCCGGTCGACGAGGGTCCTGCCGAGCAGCGTGCCGGCGATCACGCTCGACAGCCGCAGCTGGTTCCCGCCGGTCATGAAGATCCCGGTCGCGTCGTTCAGGGCGGCGACGATCCGCTTGTCGTTGGCGTCGTCGCGGACGAGCGGGCGCATGCCGCGCACGTCGGCAATCCCCATCTGCCGGAAGAGCGACAGGTACAGCTCGGTCGCCTCGTCGCCCAGCGAGGAGGCCGTCGAGATGACGACGACCCGCGCATCGGTGCCGCCGGCCAGCGACACGAAGCGCGCCAGGATCTGGCGCTGGCGGAGCTTGTCCTCGGCCCCGCCGATGACGAGAAGGTGGCCGGCCCGGGCCTGCCCGGGGCTGGGCGTGGCAGGCATGGCGCGCAGCATACCCAACTCGGCCGTCACCCAACGCAGCGCTAGACTCGGACGAATGCCTGCCGCCAGCGCGATGCAGACCGAGGAGCGCGACTACTACGAGGTGCTCGGGGCCGAGCCCTCGGCGTCGGCCGAGCAGCTGCGCGCCGCCTTCCGTGGCGCGGTCCTGCGCCACCACCCCGACCGCGCGCCCTCATCCGAGGTGGCAACCCGGCGCACGTCGATCCTCAACCGAGCCTGGGCCGAGCTGCGCGACCCCGTTCGCCGGCTCCACTACGACCACGCACTCGAGGGCGGGAGGGCCGCGACGCTCGACTGGCCGCTCGATCCGGGTGAGGCTCGACGCGCCACCCGTCATCGCGCGCGACGGCCGCGGGTGGAGGAGCCGAGCCCGTGGCACCAGCCGCAGTGGCGATGGGTCTCCGGCTTCCGCGTCCCGGCCGAGGTCTTCCTGGCCGGGCCGGCGGTCCAGGACCGCTGGATCGTCGAACACCACATCGCCGGCGAGGACTGGCGGGAGCACACCCAGCGCTACTGGCTGCGCTTCGCCGCGCGTCACTACGGCGAGCGCGGCCGGACCGATGACATGCTCGGCGCGCTGGAGCTCATGCTCGAGCAGGATCCGCCGATGGCCGAGATCGTCGACGCCGGCCTGCGCGAGGCATACATCGCCGCCGGCGAGGAGCTGCGCGGCGCGATGGTCGTCGCCGCCATCGCCGAGGGCCATCCGCCCGACTCGCCGCAGCGACGCTGGGCCGACCGCGAGCTGCGCGTCCTGCTCGGCGAGTACCGCGACCAGCACGTCCGCCGCGGCGCGCCGGCCCAACGCGCCGAGAACGCCGAGCTGCTCCTCAACTTCCTCGAGTCGATCGGCCTCGAGCCGAGCTTCACCGATTACCGCGCCGCAATCGTCGCGCACCGGCGGGCGCGCAACACCGGGCGTGCCGCCGAGCTCGTCGAGCGGGTGATGCAGGCCCCGGTCAGCGAGCCCGGCCGCTGGTTCAGCCTCGTCCAGCTGCTCACCGAGGCCGGGCAGCTCGACCGCGCGTCGGCGCTGCTCGCCGAGATCGCGCGCGGCGAGCACCCCGAGGCCCTCGACCGTCGTCGCGTCGCCATTCCGCTCAAGCGGATCGCCACCGCGCGCGAGCGCCTCGCCCGCGCCCGGCGGCGCGGCCTGGCCGCCGCGGGCTGAGCGATGGAGCGGATCGGTGAGGCGCGGGCGCCGCTGCTCGGGGCGATCGTCGGGGTCGCCGCCACGCTTCTCGGTGCGTGGCTTGCGGGGCCTGACGGTCGCCACCTGCCGTACACCGTGCTCCTCGTGCTGGCGATCGGCATCGTCGGCCTGGGTCTCGGGGCATTGGCCGCGCTCGCCGCGTACGTCGCCGGCGCGACCACCGTCTTCGCCATCGTTCTCGTCCAGCCCGGGGGTGTGCAGACGCTCGAGAGCAGCGACCTCGTCCGCTTCGGCGCGTTCGTCTTCGGCGCGCCGGCCCTCGTCTACCTCGTGAACCGGGCCGAGACGTCGCGCGCGCAGGCGGCGGGCGCCCTCGCCGCCAGCCGTGCCGCGGAGCAGCGCCTCGAGGCCGAGCGCGAGCGAATCGCGGCCAGCGGCGTGCTGCTCGAGCAGGCGCACGCCGAGGCGGAGCGGGATCGCGCACGGCTGGAGGAGGTGGCGGAGGCCATTCCCGAGCCGCTGATCGTGTACGACAGCGAGCTGCGCGGGACGTACGGCAACCGTGCGGCGATGCGGCTCTTCGGACGCAGCTTCGTGGAGCGGCCGATCGACGAGTGGGGACGCTCGACGGAGCCGCGCGACGAGAGCGGCCGGCGACTCGAGCGCAACGAGTGGCCACAGATCGTGGCCCAGCGCGAGTCGGTCCGCCGTCGCATCGTCCTGCGCATCCCGATGTCCGGGCGCGACGTGATCATCGACGTCGAGGGAACGCCGATTCCCGGCGGCGGTGCGGTGCTCCTCCTGCGCGATGTCGGCAAGGAGGCGGACGAGCGGCGGCGGCTCTCCCGCTTCGCCAGCTTCGTCGCGCATGAGCTGCGCAATCCACTGGCCGTCGCGAAGGCGCGCTCCGAGCTCGCGCAGCGCGACCCGAACCTGCCGACCCGTGCCCGCAACCACAGCCGGCGCGCGCTCGAGTCGGTGGACGCCGCCATCGGCATCCTCGAGCGCCTCGAGCTCTATTCGCGTGCGGACAGCGGCAACGTCGAGGCGCTGCGCGAGCCGTTCGAGCTGGCGCCCGCCCTCGGCTCCGCGATCGAGCGGCTGCGGACGCGCGGCTCGGAGCGCGAGGTGCTCGTCGCCCTGGCACCGGGCGTCCAGGTCGTCGGCGACCGGCCGCTCACCGAGCAGGCGATCACGAACCTGCTGACCAACGCGGACCGATACTCGACGCCCGGGGCCCCGATCCATATCGAGGTGGAGGATGGCGAGACGGTCACCCTGCGCGTCCGTGACGAGGGGCCGGGCGTCTCGGACGAGGTCGCCGCGCGTCTGTTCCGCGACCGCGTCGCGGCGGGCCGCGGCCTCGGCCTGGGCCTCTACCTCGTGCACGCCTCGATGCAGGCGATGGGCGGATCGGTCCAGCTCGAGCAGCGACGTCCGCACGCATCGTTCGTGCTGCGCTGGCCGGCAGCCGTCGAGCTGTGAGCCCCTAGGCGGCCGGGACCACCTCGAGCGGCCCGAGGTCGGCGGCGGCGAGCTCGTCGCGGACCCGCGACGCGTCGCCGGTCAGCAGGATGAGCGCCTCGTCGGGTCGCACCAGCTCGAGCGCCGCGGCATGGACCTCCGACGGCCCGACCTCCTCGATCCGCGTGCGGTAGGTGTGCCAGTAGTCATCGGGCAGGCCATAGACCGCGAGCGGCTCGATCGCAGCGGCAATCCCGGCCGTTGACTCGAAGCGGAGTGGGAAGACGCCGACGAGGTAATCGCGCACCTCGGCCAGCTCGGCCTCGTCGGGCGGCGCCGTGCGGATCCGCTCGAGCTGGCCGAGCAGCTCACGGATGGCATCGGTGGTGACCTCGGTCTGGACCGCGGCGTTCGCGGTGAACGGGCCGGGGGCGCGGCGCGGATCGAACGAGCACCGCGCGCCGTAGGTGTAGCCGAGCTCCTCGCGCAGACGGAGGTTGAGGCGGCTGCCGAACACGCCGCCGAGCAGCGCCGCCATGACCATCGCGGGGAAGTAGCGCGCGTCGGCGCGGTCGATGCCGAGGTGCCCGACGCGCAGCTCCGACTGGACCGATCCGGGTCGATCGACGAGCACGATCCGACGTCCGCCGCGCTGACGCGGTTCGAAGGTCCGATGGCCGTGCCCGCCGCCGCTCCAGTCGCCGAGATGCCGCTCCACCGCCTGGAGCGCCTGATCGGGCTCGATCGCGCCGGCGATGACCAGGTTGGCGACGCCCGGCGCATAGCGGCTCGCGTGGAAGTCCCGCGCGGCGCCGACGTCGAGCACGCCGACCGTCTCCGGCGATCCGGCCGAGAGGCGGCCGTAGGGCGTGTCGGGCGAGAACACCTCGGCCAGGAAGCGCTCGTCGGCGAGACGGCCGGGATCGGCGCGTGCCTGGAGGATGTCGTTGAGGCGTTCGGCCTTGAGCCGTTCGAACTCGCGCTCCTCGAGTCGCGGCGTCCGGATCATCTCGGCGAGCAGCGCCAGCCCGTCGTCGAGCTTCGCGCCGAGCGCGATGAAGCCGGCGCGCGCGCTGTCCCACCCCGATTCGCTGCCGACCTCGATGCCGAGGCGCTCGGTCGTCTCCGCGAAGGCGGCCGCGTCGAGGCGCTCGGTGCCCGTCACGAGCACCTGCGCGGTCAGCGCCGCGATGCCGCCCTGCGCCTCGTCCTCGCCCGCAGCGCCGGCATCGGTCATGAGGTGGACGCTGACGAGCTCGCGGTCGGGCAGTGGCACGAGCCACACGTTCAATCCGTTCGCCAGTGCGTGCCGGGTGAAGTCCGGGAACCGATACGGGCGCGGTGCGCCCGATGGTGGCCGCGCGACGGTCATGCCGCGGCCTCGGCGGGGATGTAGGTCAGCGTCACGCGGTTGTCGGCACGGATGGAGTCGCGCAGCGCGGCGGCCACGCGATCGGGATCGACCGCGGCGTAGCGCGACACCTCGGTGTTGATCCGATTCGGCTCGTCGAAGAGCGTCGTGTACATGCTGAGGCGATCCGCTCGCTCGCTGATGCGCTCGAGCGCCGACGCGGCGTGAGAGGCCTGCAGGTTCCGGACGCGCTCGAGGTCGGCGTCGGACGGGCCGTCGGTCGCCAGCCGATCGGTCTCCGCCAGGGTCGCGGCCTCCAGCGACTCCGGCGCCACGCCCGGCCGGGCGGTGACCCACAGCGTGAACATGCTCGCGCCGCCGACGATCGGGAAGACGAAGACGCTGACGTCCTGCGCAAGGCGCTGCTCCCGAACGAGGCTGGCGTAGAGGCGCGACGCGCGGCCCGATCCGAGGACGTCGGCGGCCACGTCGAGCGCGTCGAAGGCATCGGTCCCGAACGGCGGGATGCGATGGGCGAGGTAGATCCGGGGCAGCGGCACCTGGTCGGGGAGCGTGACTCTGACGTCGGTACCGATGAGCGCATCGACGCTCATGTCGGGCGAAGCGGGCTTCGCCGCGGTGGGGATCGGGCCGAAGTGGCGGTCGATCATGGCACGGGCCGCGTCGGTCTCGAAGTCACCGGCGATCGTGAGCACCGCGTTGCTCGGCGCGTACCAGGTCGCGAAGAACTCGCGCACGTCGTCGAGCGAGGCGGCGGTGAGGTCCTCCATCGAGCCGATCGTCGGGTGGTGGTAGGGGTGCTGCTCGGGATAGACGAGGGCCTGGATGCGCTCGTCCCAGTCCCCGTACGGCTGGTTGTCGACGCTCCAGCGACGCTCGTTCTTCACGACGTCGCGCTGGTTGTCGAGCTTCTCCTGGGTCATCGCCGGCAGCAGGCTCGCCATCCGGTCGGCCTCGAGCCAGAGGGCCATCTCGAGCTCGTGGCCGGGGAGCGTGTCGTGGTAGTTCGTCCGATCCAGCCAGGTGCTGGCGTTGAGTGTGCCACCGGCCGCCTGGATGAGGCTGAAGTGCTGCCCCTTCTCCACGTTCGCCGAACCCTGGAACATCATGTGCTCGAAGAGGTGCGCGAAGCCGGTCTTGCCGGGCTTCTCGTGCTTGCTGCCGACGTCGTACCAGAGGTTGACGGCGACCATCGGCGCGCGGGGGTCGCGCGACAGGATGATGCGCAGGCCGTTGTCGAGGGCGTGGCGCTCGATCGGGATCTGCGGCAAGACAAGCCTCCGGATGGACCGATGCGGATCGGCCCCAAACGAGAAACGGGCCGGTTCACCGGGCCCGTTGGATGCGCGTGGTGGTGGTGAGCGCCCGGGGATTCGAACCCCGAACCTAGTGATTAAGAGTCACTTGCTCTGCCGTTGAGCTAGGCGCCCACCGGGAGTATAGCCAGCGCCCAAGCAGGGGTCGAATCCCTCAGCCGGGTGGCCCGGGACCGCCGTTCGGCTCGGGCGCATCGCCGTAGTGGGCGCGCGCGAACTCGTCGATCATGTCGGTGTCGGCCGTCTCGAGCTCGAGCAGCCATCGCCAGGTCGAGGCGACGATCGGCGCCGGGAGCGGATCGGTGCCGCCCCACGGCGAGAGGATGAACTTGTACCGGCCGCTGACGCCGCTGGCGGTCTGGGTGTTGACGTAGCTGGTCAGCGCGTCGATCGACTCGGCGTCGAGGGCTGCGGGGTCGTACCAGATCACGACGCCGCCGTGCTCGAGGCTGTGGATCAGCTGCGTCTCCGGTTGCGGGGTGGAGTACACGCCCCAGTTCGCGAGGGCGCTCGGATCCCAGTGCGGACCGGAGGCCGCGGGCAGCGACGAATACGGGTCCGTACCGCAGTTCGGATCGGACTCCGGGGCGGCGCGACAGTCGGCGCCGGGGAGGGTGTGCGACCCGCCGTCGTTCTGCTGCTGGACGCCGATGCTCTCGGATGGCGTGCCGCCGAAGAGAAGGACGAGGGCCAGGATCAGCACGCCGACGACCAGCACGCCACCGATGAGCAGCAGGCGCCAATCGGGCAGCGCCGGCGCGCTGCCCTGGTCGATCCGCTTGCTCATCGCCTCCGAGCTGGCTCGCTCGCGCTTCTGGATGCCGGAGGTGCGTCGTCGCTTGGCCATACGGCGCGGAAGGATAGCCGAGGATCCGATCCCGCGCCTTGGGCACCCGATTTGCTCGTTGGTATGATCGTCCATCCGCCGGCTCGACGGCCGCGCACAGACTCGAAGTCCCGTCTACGGAGGTGCCATGACCACGGGCGATCAGCCGCCACGGCGGGAGAATGCCTTCACGCTGGTCCGGCGCCTTGCGTCGGGCGTCATCGAGCTCGGGAAGCTCGAGGCGCAGCGCGGCCGGCAGGAAGTCACCGAGAACATCATCGAGTACCGGACCGGGGTCGTCTTCATGGCGATCGCCCTCGCGTTCGTCGTGCTCATGGCCATGGTGCTGATGATCCTGCTCGTCCTGCTCATCGCCGCGCTGACGGGCATCCCGGGCTGGGTGACGGCGCTCTTCATCGTCATCCTGCTGCTCGCCCTGGCCGGCATCTTCGCGTGGCAGGGCGTGCGCCGGATCCAGGCGGCGAAGTTCACGCCAGACGAAACGATCGAAGCGGTCAAGGAGGACATCGAGTGGGCGAAACGCTTGCTGAGACGCGGGTAGAGATCGACGCAAAGCGCACCGAGCTCGAGCGGACCACCGCCCAGCTGCGCGATGCGCTCGACATCCGCAAGCGATTCCAGGAGAACCCGGCGCTCGTCATCGGCATCGGTGCCGGCGCGGTCTTCCTGCTCGTCGGAGGTCCGGGCCGGGTGGCCGGGCTCGTCCGCCGCCGCTTCTTCCCGACGGATCCAGAGAAGGCCTACGACTCGCTTCCCAGGCCGATGCAGGCCTGGGTCGACCACATGGCCGGCGCCGTCGGGCCACGCGCCTCGGAGACCCGGCGACTGCTCTCCGAAGAGCTCGTGCTCTGGCGGCACAACCCGCGCAAGCACGGGAAGATCAGCAAGAAGCTGGCGAAGCAGATCGCCGAGGGACCGCCGGGCCCGCAGCGGGCCGCATGGAGCGCATTCGAGGCCGGCGCCGCGATCGTCGTTGCGGCGCTGGCGCGGAAGGCGGTCGAGCGCTTCCTGTCGGGCGAGCCGCCATCGGGCGTCGCGCCACTCGACGCGGCCGGCACCGCGGGCGGGGCGGCGGAGCCGGACCCGGGCCGCGCCAAGGACGACGTCACCAAGCCGAAGGCCGAGCGCGCCGCGGCGGCGGCGGCCGAGTACTCGGGGATGAGCTCCGCGCGCGTTCCGTAGTCGCGCGGCCGCGGCACCGCTGCTACAGGCCGGAGCCGCACGACCGGCGTGCTCCGCGGATCCGGCAGATTCGCAACGCCTCGTAGCACTTCGTGCGCAATCGCCGCCCCGTGGCTACGGGGTGTAGCGAAGCAGCCGTCCGCGACGTCCCGGTCGGTCGTAAGGCTTCACGCGGTAGCATCGACGAACGGACCGCGCCCGAGGTACGCCATGGGCGTTGCTAGACTCTCCGGCGGGCGAGTGGCGGAATGGCAGACGCGCCGGCTTTAGGAGCCGGTGTCGCAAGACGTGCGAGTTCGAGTCTCGCCTCGCCCACCACATCGCGCTTGATGCGCTAGCGGTCCGTCGGCAGGACCGCCACGTTCAGCCATCGGTCGCCCGTCGCCCGGCGCATCGCGAACGTGAGATCGAAGGGCGACGACTCCTGGCTGATGGAGTCGCCGTCCGCATCGAGCGTCTCGGTGATCATCGTCCCGCGGCCGGCGAGTCCCAGGCTCAGACCGGTCTGGGCGCCGAACGGCTCGATGAGCGAGACGGAGATCTCGTCGAACTCGTAGTGGGTGAGGACCGTCGTCCCCGACGTCTCGGCCGCCTGCAGCTGGTCCCGCATCTCGACGAGCCTGTCCCCGTGGTCGACGGCGACGAGGATCGGACTCGTCCCGCCGCAGCAGTGCCTGGTTCTCGAGCTCGAGGTTGCGGGCCAGGGTCACGACGACCTCGTTCATTCCGGGGCCCGCGAGCTCGTGGTCGAACTCGACAACGTCCTCCGCGACGGTGATCGCCGGCAGCGTGGCCGGATCCACGTTCGTGGGCAGCCGGTTGAGGAGCTCGTCCGTGTTGCCCAGCGCCGGGCCGCGTGCGGGCGCCCCGGCGGCGACGATGCCGCCGCCGATCACGACGACCCCCAGCGCGACGAGGGCAACGCGGGGCGCGAGCCGCCAGCCGCGGCCGCCGGCGATCCGCGAAGCGAATGCGCCGAACCGATCCTCGGCGGATGCCGGTGCGGGCACGAGCCAATCGACGACCGGCCGAGCGATGCACACGACCACGAGCCCTGCCAGCAGGCCCACCTTGGCTCCCCACTCGTCGGTCTGGGGGGCCATCAGCAGCGTGCTCGTCACGGCGACGAGCACTCCGAACACGACACGGCCGACGCGTCCGGCGGGAACGGTCTTGGGATCGGTGATCATGAAGAACAGGAAGATGAGCACCTCGGGCGAGGTGACGACGACCCGCCAGAAGTCGAAGCCGCAGACCGGTGCGAAGGCCCAGTTGGCGGTCATGCAGTGCCCCGAAACCGCCACCAGCCCGAGCCCGAGCGCCAGCGTGATCCAGAAGCTCGCGGCGAGGCCGAGCAGCGCCAACCGACGCGTGATGAGCAGGCCGCCGACGAGGATCACGGCATACGCGGCGATCATCCAGACGTCCAGCGGCCCCCACCAGAAGTCCAGCGGTTCCACGCGCGACGGACCGAGAAGGAGGAATGCGACGACGAGGCCGATGTTCGACGGGTTGAAGATGTGCGTCCCGCGGTAGCGGATGACGTACTTCGTCAGCAGCGACAGGCCGGCGATGATGGCGAACCACTCCCAGGCGTAGGTGCTCCAGGGTTCGTTCTGCGGCGTGCCGACGACGCGCAGGATCAGCGCGACGCCGCTGCCGGTGAGCATCGCGCTGGCCGGCCAGACGAATGCACGCGACTGCCGGAAGGTCAGCGCCACCTCGATGACGGCGCAGCTCAGGATGGCGGCCAGGATCTGCGGCACCGTCACGGTGAAGCCCAACGCCACCTGGCCGAGGACGTGGATGGTGATGATCACCGCGGCGACGTGGAGCCGCGGATCGCGACGGTTGGGCAGGACGAGCGGGTAGGCCTCGCCGCGGATCGTCAGCGTTCGCCCCGTCATCGGCGGCCAGCCGGGCCCGGCGGGTGCGACGCGTTGCGCTCGGGGATGCTCGGGAGCGAGGGTTCAGTTGCCATTCGCCGTCCACAGTAGGATAGCCAGCGAACGGCCCGAGATCGGGCCGTCGCTCAGTTCGGACGCAGGAGGCCGAGCATGACACGCGATGACGAGCGTTTCCAGCGAGCGACCCAGCCGCCGATCGTGGGCGGGCTGCCCGACGCGCCCGGCATCACGGCTGCGATGGGACTGACGCCCGGCCTCGGCGTGCACCTCCGCGGGCTCGCGGACGAGGTGCTGGTCAACGACTTTCCCGGGGCAACGTTGCGACGCGCCGAGCGCGAGATGATCGCGACGGCGGTCTCGGCCGGCAACGACTGCTTCTACTGCATGGATTCGCACGCCGCATTCGCGACCGAGCTGCTGGCGCGTGACGGTGACGCGGTGCGCACCCCGCTCGTCGACGAGCTGAAGCTCGGAGCGCTCAGCGGATTCGACCCGAAGATGCAGGCGCTCCTGCACGTCGCCGGGGTCGTGCGTCACAACCCCCTGGAGCTCACCGCTGCGGATGTCGATGCTGCGACGAGCGCGGGAGCGACGGACGGTGACGTGCAGCTGGCCGTGCTCATCGCCTCGGCGTTCTCGATGTACAACCGCCTGGTGGATGGGCTCCGCGCGATGACGCCGCCGACGACCGAGCCATACGCGGAGCCGGCCAAGCGGATCGCCGAGCATGGGTACAGCGGTGCGCCGGTCGCCTCGGCGGCGCGGACCGGCTGAATGGTCACCGTTTCCACGAGACCCGAGCCCGGCTCGAAGATGGTCCTCGAGATCGAGGTCCCGCCGGACGAGGTCGATCGCCACTTCGCGACGGCCTACCGCCACGTCGCCGAGCGAACGCGGGTCCCGGGATTCCGGCCCGGAAAGGCGCCGCGGCAGGTCATCGATCGCTTCGTCGGCCGCACCAGCGTCGTCGCCGAGGCCATCGACCACCTCGTGCAGGACTCGTACGACAAGGCGCTCGACCAGACCGATGTGATCCCGATCGACTCGCCGGACGTCGACATCGACCCCGCCTCGCTGGCCGAGGGTCGGGCGATCACGTTCACCGCCACCGTCCCGGTCCGCCCGGAGGTGACCCTCGGCGCGTATACCGACTACTCGTTCGGGCTCGAGGTCCCCGAGACGACCGACGAGCAGGTCGACCAGGTCATCGACGAGCTGCGCGAGCAGCAGGCCACCCTGCGCCCGATCGATGGGCGCGGTGCGCAGAAGGACGACATCGCATCGGTGAAGTTCACCGGCACGATCGATGGCGAGCCATTCGAGGGCGGATCCGCGGATCGCCTGCCGCTGGTCATCGGCGAGGACCGGATGATCCCCGGGTGGGAGGATCAGCTCATCGGCCTCGAGATCGGTGGGGCGAAGGGCTTCGACATCACCTTCCCCGACGACTACCGCGTCGAGGACCTCCGCGGAAAGGACGCGCACTTCGAGGTCGAGCTCCTCGACCTGCGCGAAAAGCTCCTTCCAGAGCTTGACGACGAGTTCGCGAAGTCCGTCTCCGACGTCGCGACCCTCGACGCGCTGCGCGCCGAGATCCGCGACGCGCTCACCCAGCGCGCCGACGCGGAGGCGCGGCACCAGTTCGGCGATCGGATCATCGACTTCGCCGCCGCCAACGCGACCGTCGAGCTGCCGGAGGTGATGATCGTCAACGAGGTCGAGATCATGCGCGACGAGCTGCGCTCGCGGCTGGCGCAGCAGCGCATCGGCCTCGACCAGTACCTGGCGTTGTCGAAGCAGTCCCCGGAGGAGCTGACGGCCGAGCTGCGCGAGCCGGCCGAGCGTCGCGTGAAGACGCTCCTCGTGCTGTCGGCGATCGCCGAGAAGGAGGGCGTCGACGCCACCGACACGGAGATCGACGCGGAGATCGCCTCGCAGCTGGCCCGCTACGAGGACCCCGGGCAGCTGAGCGAGTACCTCGGTAGCCGGCGCGGCCGCAGCTACCTGCGGATGACGCTGCGCAACCGTAAACTGGTGGACACGCTCATCGACCGCGCCCTCGGCTCACCGACCGATGGCGCCGACGACCCCGAACCCACCGAGCAGCCCAAGGAGTCCGAATAACCGTGCTCGTCCCGATGGTCATCGAGTCGAGCGCCCGCGGTGAGCGGGCCTTCGACATCTACTCGCGGCTCCTCAAGGACCGCATCATCTTCCTGGGCGACGCGGTGGAGGACAACGTCGCCAACCTGATCATTGCCCAGCTGCTGTTCCTCGAGTCCGAGGACCCCGAGAAGGACATCCAGCTCTACATCAACTCGCCGGGCGGCGTCGTGACCAGTGGCCTCGCCATCTACGACACGATTCAGTACCTGCGCGCCCCGGTCTCCACGATCTGCATCGGCCAGGCGGCCTCGATGGGGGCCGTGCTGCTGGCTGCCGGCGCCACCGGCAAGCGCTACGCGCTGCCGAACAGCCGGATCATGATCCACCAGGGCTCCTCCGGCTTCCGGGGCAACACGCCGGACGTCGAGATCCAGATGCGCGAGAACCTCCACCTCGTGACCCGGCTGCTCGAGATCCTCGCCGTGCACACCGGCCAGACGATCGAGAAGGTCAAGGCCGACTCGGATCGCGACTACTTCATGAGTCCCGACGAGGCGAAGGCCTACGGGCTCATCGACGAGGTCTTCGCCGGCAACAACGAGTCGCTCATCAGCCTGGCCCAGAAGGCCGGCGGCGAGATGCCGACCGCCGAGGAGGCCGCGGAGGCCGACAAGCCCAAGAAGTAGCCCTCGGCCCGCATCCGTGGGCGCGTTCCCACCCGGCGGGCGTATCGGCCAATCAGTGGCCGATACTGTCGCGGGGCGGGAGGGTTGGCACCCGAGATCGCGGTTACCGCCGCCAACGCTGCCGTGGGGCGGGAATTCGGCCACTTCCTCGCCGTTACGCCCGTGCCGCGGGATTTCGCAGCGCGAGCTCCGAGCGCTACCTGCGGGCCGGGCGCTCCGCGACCAGAAGCCGCCGCTTGAGCCCTGGGTCGGAACCCCAGCCGGACCAGCCGTCCGAGGCGCGCACCACCCGATGGCAGGGCACGGCCGGGAAGAGCGGGCAGCGGGACATCGCCCCGCCGACCGCGCGAGCCGCGCCCGGTGAGCCGATCAGCGCGGCGACCTCGCCGTAGGTGACGGTCTCGCCGGCGGGCACGCCGCGCACCACCTCGTAGACGCGCACATCGAATGGTGAGAGCCCTCCCAGGTCGACCGGCGGCAGCGGGCCACCTTCCAGGGCACGGTCGATCCACGATCCATCGACCGCGCCGGGCTCGACCGATGCCTGCGGGAAGCGGCGTTCGAGGGCGGGGAAGGGCTCGGACCCGGAGACGGCGGCGATCCCGGCATCGGTCTCGGCCACCCACATCGGTCCGATTGAGGTCGTCGACGCGCGCGAAGCGCAGCGTCGGCATCGGTCCGAAGGAATCGCTGGCCATCAGCCTCGATGGTAGGGGCCCCGACGATCGGGGGATGGGAGTCGGCTGGAGCGCCCGTGCTACCATCGGCGCCCGATGACCACCAAGTCGAAGGTTCCGTATCGCTGCTCCTTCTGTGGCAAGAGCCAGGAGCAGGTCCGCAAGCTCATTGCGGGCCAGGGCGTGTACATCTGCGACGAGTGCATCAACCTGTGCCAGGAGATCATCGAGGAGGAGATGCTCGAGACGCCACGCGCGTCGAAGGCGTCGGCGACCCCCCTCCCGAGCCCGCGCAAGATCAAGGACCAGCTCGACGCGTACGTCATCAGCCAGGAGCAGGCCAAGAAGGTCCTCAGCGTCGCGGTCTACAACCACTACAAGCGGGTCAACGCGGGCCACACCGTCGACGACGTCGAGCTCGGCAAGTCGAACGTCCTCCTCGTCGGTCCCACCGGCTCCGGCAAGACGCTGCTGGCGCAGACGCTGGCGAAGATCCTGGACGTGCCGTTCTGCATCGCCGATGCGACCTCGCTGACCGAGGCCGGCTACGTCGGCGAGGACGTCGAGAACATCCTCCTGCGCCTCATCCAGGCCGCCGACTTCGACGTGCAGCGGGCGCAGCGCGGAATCATCTACATCGACGAGATCGACAAGATCGCGCGCAAGACCGATAACCCCTCCATCACGCGCGACGTCTCGGGCGAGGGCGTGCAGCAGGCCCTGCTGAAGATCCTCGAGGGCACGACCGCCAACGTTCCGCCGCAGGGCGGGCGCAAGCACCCGCACCAGGACTTCATCCAGATCGACACCACGAACATCCTCTTCGTCTGCGGCGGGGCATTCGAGGGGCTCGAGAAGATCATCGAGGAGCGGGTCGGCAAGCGCGGGATCGGCTTCGGGTCGGCCGCGCAGCAGTCGAAGGAGGAGCGCCGCCAGGTCCTCTTCGACAAGCTCATGCCCGAGGACCTGCTGAAGTACGGCCTCATCCCCGAGTTCGTCGGGCGCCTGCCGGTCGTCGTCTCGCTGGCCGCGCTGGAGCAGGAGGACCTCGTGAAGGTCCTGACCGAGCCGAAGAACGCGGTCACGCGCCAGTTCACGAAGTTCCTGTCGCTCGACAAGGTGGAGCTCGTCTTCACGCCCGATGCGCTCGAGGCCACCGCCAAGCTGGCGATCGACCGCAAGACCGGCGCACGAGCGCTCCGCACGATCGTCGAGGAGGCGCTGCTCGACGTGATGTACGACATCCCCGAGCGCACGGACGTCACGAAGGTCGTCATCACCGCCGAGACGATCGAGCACGGCCAGCCGCCGATGCTCGTGACCGAGACCGAGGAAGAGCCTCGGCGCCGCGGCCGCCGCGCCGCCGCTCGCGAGGAGCCCGAGGAAGAGTCCGCCTAGGCGCTCGCATCGCGACGTGGCAGGCCGATGCCCACCCCGCGGGCGTATCGGCCAATGAGTGTCCGAGTTTGCGTGGGGCGGGAGGATCTGCCACCCAGATCGCCATCCTGGTTCGCCGAACTGTGCGGGGGGCGGGAATTCGGCCATTCAGTTGCCGTTACGCCCGTGACACGGGAACGGCCTGGCGCTGAGCTCTAGCGGATCGGTCTCCGAAGCTGCTAGCCGGGATCGGTCTCCGAATCAGGCTCAACGGGCTCCGGGTCGAGCGCGACTCCCTGGCCTCCGCCACGCCGGCTCAGCCGCGTCGCCACGAGGATCTGTCCGTTCGGCACCGAGTGGAACGACCCGTCGGCGTCGCGGAGGAGCGTGCGCCGCAGGCTGAACTCCTCGACGGTGCCCTCCACGCCGGCGACCCGCACGAGGTCGCCGTAGCTGTACTGGTTCTCGAGGACGACGAAGATGCCGGCCAGCCAGTCACGCACCAGGGTCTGTGCGCCGAGCCCGACCGCGATGCCGACGAGGCCAAGCCCGGCGATCGCCGGACCGATGTCGATCCCGAGCACGCCCAGCACCATGAGCACGGCAATGACGAGGATGACCGCGGCGCCGACACGCACGATCAGCTGCCCGACGGTGCGGACGCGGCCCTCGAGTCCCTCCGGCGCCATCAGGCCGCCGGACGAGGCGGATCGGAGCTCGATCACGTGCCGCACGCCCACGTTCACGCCGATGCGCAGCGCGACGATCGCTGCCAGCGCGGCGATCGCGATGAGCACGATGCGCACGACGAGCTCGGCCGACGCCGGTAAGTCGCTCATGGACCGATGGTAGCAACCGGGGCGGGGAGTACCGGAGTCCCGCGAGCGACCGTACTTTGGGCGCCTCTGTCTCGGCGCTGGGCGGCGCTAGGATGTGGACCGGCCGCAACACTTTCCCGCGTCGCAGCCCCGTAGGAGAAGATCCACCACATGACCGCCAACCAGCGCCGCCCAGGGTTCCGCCTTCCGTGGTCGTCCGAGATGGACGCCGAGGGCGGAGAGGTCGCGCCCGGCGGCGAGGATGAGCCGATGACGCCCACGCCCTCCGGCGACGAGCCCGCGGCCGAACAGGCCGCACCCGACACGCCGCCCGCCTCGACACCCGAGCCCGCGGCCGAGATGGAGGCACCGGCGGTCGCGAGCGACAAGGCCGGCGCACCCGCCGAGGCGTCGCGACCGAGGCCGTCAGCGAGCCCGCGGACGATGGTGCGGCCGCGGCTGCGGCCGCGGGTGCTGCCGCCAGCCAGACCGGCGACGAGTTCATGCGCGACCTCGTCGCCGCGATGCGAAAGGTGGCCGACGAGGCCCGCGACACCGGCGTCGCCGACCTGCGAACCAAGGCGGACGACCAGGTCCGGCTCCTCGAGAGTGATGCCGATCGGCGCCGCGAGGAGCTTCGCGAGCGGGCCGAGAAGGACGTCACCGAGGTCGGGGAGTGGGAGAAGGCCGAGGCGGAGCGGATCAAGAAGGAGGCCGAGCAGCGCGTCGTCGCTCGCCGCGCCCAGCTCGACCAGCAGCTCGCCACCGATACGACGCGCACCGAGGCGGAGACGAAGGCCGTGCGCGAGCGCGTCGCCGAGTACGAGCGCGAGCTCGACGCGTATCACTCGCAGCTCATCGAGATCAACGATCCAGCCGCGTTCGCGGCCGCTGCCAAGCGCATGCCGAAGGCACCGAGCCTGGTTGGCGGCCCGGCGGCGACCACCGACATTCCCGCCCCGTCCCCCGCGCCGGCGACCGCCGTGGCAGCCGCCGCGCCGACGATCGCCGACGACCAGGTGCCCGTCGAGCCGGTCACGTCCGCATCGAATGGCGTCCCCGAGCCCGCGCCCGAGGTGCATCCGGCCGAGGAGGAGGTCCTCGCCGCCCGCCTCGCCGAGCTGGACGCCACACTCCCGCAGACGCCCGACGCGCCCGCGGCCAAGGCAGCGCCGGCCGGCGCCGAGCAGGCCACGACCGAGGTCGTCGTCAAGGGCCTCGGGAGCTTCGGGGCGATCACCGGCTTCCGGCAGGCGCTCTCCGGCGTCGAGGGCATCGATGCCGTCGCGCTCAGCCTTGGACAGACCGGCGAGTTCGTGTTCCGCGCCACCCATGCCGCCGGATTCGACGTCCGCAACGCGATCGCGCAGCTCGAGGGCGACGGGGCGAAGATCGAGGATCGACCCGAGGGCGGCCTGCGCGTCACCCTCGACCGCGCTCGCTGATCCTGGCCCGGTCAACCCGGAGGGGGCCGGTGGTACACTCCACGCTCGGCATTGACCGTGAGGAGTACCCCTCCACCGGCCGCGCCAGAGAGGCGTGCCACGGCTGAGAGCCCGCCGCGGAACGAGAGGGAGAAGGTCGCACGCGAGCCGCACGGGTCCGCCCGATAGCGCGGAACACGAGGAGGCTCGACGTGAGCCTCGAACGAAGGTGGTACCACGACCCGTTCGTCCTTCGACGAACGGGTCTTGTGTTTGACCGATGAAGGAGCCGGACCGATGACGACGACGCGACGCGAGCTCGCCCCGCGCTACGACGCCGCGCTCGTCGAGCCGGCGATCTACGAGCTGTGGATGGAGAGCGGCGCCTTCACGCCGGCCGCGGAGCAGCCTTCGGGGGCGGATCGGTTCGTCATCACCCAGCCGCCGCCGAACGTGACCGGTGCCCTCCACCTGGGGCACGCCCTGACCACGACGGTCGAGGATGCGTTCATCCGCTATCACCGCATGCGCGGTGACGACACGCTGTGGCTGCCGGGCGTCGACCACGCCAGCATCGCCGCGCAGTTCGTCCTGGACCGGATCATCGCCGAGGAGGGGGAAACGCGCGCCTCGCTCGGTCGCGAGCGCTATCTCGAGCGGATGTGGCGCTTCATGGACGAGACGCGCGACATCATGGGCGAGCAGCACCGTCGGCTCGGGGCGAGCCTCGACTGGACGCGCCTCCGCTTCACGATGGACGAAGGCAGCGCGCGCGCCGTGCGCGTCGCCTTCAAGCGGCTGTGGGACGCCGGGCTGGTCTACCGCGGCGAGGCGCTCGTCAATTGGTGCCCCGGCTGCCAGACGACGATCAGCGACCTCGAGAACATCCATCGCGAGGAGACCGGGACGCTGTGGACCGTGCGCTACCACCTGGCGCGCGAGGACGGCACGCCGGACCCCGACACGTGGATCAGCGTGGCCACCACCCGCCCGGAGACGATCCTCGGCGACACCGCGGTCGCGGTGCACCCCGACGACGATCGGTACCGCGGCATCGTCGGCCGCGAGGCCATCCTCCCGTTCCTCGGTCGGCGCCTGCCGATCGTCGCGGACGCATCGGTCGAGCGCGAGTTCGGAACCGGAGCGGTGAAGATCACGCCGGCGCACGACTTCGACGACTACGAGCTCGGGCGCCGGCACGGGCTGCCGATGATCTCCGTCCTCGACGAGGCGGCGCGGATGAACGAGAACGGCGGCGAGTTCGCCGGGATGGATCGGTTCGACGCCCGGAGGGCAGTGGTCGAGCGTCTGCGAGAGATGGGCGACCTGGAGGGCGAGCGTCCGCACCAGATGGTCGTCGGCCACTGCGACCGGTGCGACACGGTGGTCGAGCCGCGGCTGAGCGTTCAGTGGTTCATCCGGACGAAGCCGCTCGCCGAGCGCGCGCTCGCATCGGTCACCGAGGGGCGGACGCGGATCCTGCCCGCGCATTTCGAGAAGGTCTACGCCCACTGGATGGAGAACATCCACGACTGGGCCGTCGGGCGGCAGCTGTGGTGGGGGCACCGCATCCCGGCGTGGTTCTGCCCCGATGGCCACGTCACCGTCTCGGACGCGGAGGGCGGTCCGGACGCGTGCGCCGAGTGCGGCCGCCCGTCGGCCGAGCTGACGCAGGAGACCGACATCTTCGATACCTGGTTCAGCTCGGGCCTCTGGCCGTTCAGCACTCTCGGCTGGCCGGACGACACGCCCGACTACCGGCGCTTCTACCCGACCAGCGTCATGGAGACCGGCTACGACATCCTCTTCTTCTGGGTCGCGCGGATGATGATGCTCGGCCTCTTCCTGACCGATGCCGAGCCGTTTCACACGGTCTACCTCCACGGGATCGTGCGCGACCCGACGGGCGCGAAGATGAGCAAGTCGAAGGGCAACGTCGCCGACCCGCTCGAGATGATCTCGGCGATCGGCGCCGATGCACTGCGCTTCGCGCTCACGGCCGGCACAGGCCCCGGCAGTGACCAGCGCCTGACCGATGCGAAGCTCACCGGCGGCCGGAACTTCACGAACAAGCTGTGGAACGCCGCCCGCTTCGTGCTCCGCGCGCGCCCGGAGCCCGTGGTGGAGCCGTCTTCGGAGCCGTCGCTGGCGGCGCGATGGATCCGTTCGCGGCTCGCGGCCGCCACCGAGCGCGCCACACGGCAGCTCGACGACCTCGACCTGGCCGGCTACGCCGCGACCGTCTACGAGGCGGCATGGAGCGACTACTGCGACTGGTTCCTGGAAATGGCCAAGGTCGACCTGCGCCGTCCGGACGCGACCGATGCGGACCGCGCCGCCACCTGGTCGGCCGCCGCCGACGGGCTCGCCACCCTGCTGAAGCTGCTCCACCCGCTCATGCCGTTCGTGACCGAGGAGATCTGGCAGGCGCTCGGCGAGCTCGAGCCTCGCGCCACCCGTGGTGAGCCGCTCCTGATCAGGGCGGCGTGGCCTTCGGGCGCCGCGTCAGATCCCGCGGCCGAGGCGGCCTTCGACGACCTCTCGGCGCTCGTGCGCGAGGTGCGCAACCTGCGGAGCGCTGCCGGCACGCCCGCCGGGGCGTGGGTCCCGCTGATCGTGGAGCCGGCGGATGCCGATGCCCGTGCTGCTCTCTCGGACGGCGCGCCCTACGTCGAGACGCTCGCCCACGTTCGGCCCATCGAGGTGCGAACCGACGGCCAGCGGCCGACCCTCGTCGCCGCCACCCCGCTCGGCGCGGCCTGGCTGGGGGTGGACTCGGCATCGGGAGGTGGTGAGCGCCGCGCGGCGCAGGTCGCCGAGCTCGAGGCAAACGTCGCGCGTGTACGGGCGTTGCTCGCTAACGAGGCCTTCACGTCGCGCGCACCGGCCGCGGTCGTCGAGCGCGAGCGGGAGCGCCTGGCGGAGCTCGAGGACCAGCTCCGGCAGCTCGGGTAGGGCGTGATTCCTCGATCCACCGAGACCCCCGGGTAGCCGATTGGGCCATGGCGGCCCCGCGGAACCCGGCTGGTAGAATCGCCGCGCCGAGCAGCATGAAGGGCCTACTCAAGCATGTCGTTCCTCCGGCGCAAGAAGACCGAGGTCGAGCCGCCGCCGCCGCCGACGCCGATCCAGGAGGAGGTCCGAGCCCAGGAGTACGGGCTGCGGATCTCGCTGGTGGCGCGCAGCAGCGACGGCCTTCGCCTGCCCGCCGACCCGACGGTCGGGGCCGCGATTCCGGGCATCGTCGAGCCGGTCAGCCAGACGCCGGTGGAGACGATCGCGCCGCTGCCCCTCGAGTTCTCGGATGCCTCGCCGGCGATCGAGCGCTTCAACGAGGTCCAGCAGTGGGTGCTCGCGCGCCGTGACGTCGGCCCCGTCGGGCGCCACGGCCTGTACGTCCTCGAGATGACCGATGCGCTCGACATGACTGTCGACACCTTCCACGCCGGGCTCCTGCACGGCGAGACCGATACGAGCGGGTACCCGGAGTACAACGCCATCGTCGGCGGGCTCGCCTCGCACTGGGACGAGCTGTCAGGAGAGCTCATCGTGCGCGCCGTCATCGGCTGGGGTGGCAAGGGGCTGCGCGGCGACACGGAGCGCATCGGTCAGAAGCTGCTGAGTTCGCTGTACCAGCAGGTGCTCGCGTCGGGCTACAGCCTGGGGGAGGCGGAGCAGGCGCGGCTGCCGGCCATCGGTGCCCGATCGGGCCTCACCTGCGCGCACTGCGGCTTCGAAGCGGGGAGCGCCAGCGCCTTCTACTGCCCGAAGTGCGGCATGCGGATGGCGCGCGGCGCCTAGGTCCCGGCGCGGGGGTACTTTCGGGGTAGGCCCCACTCGGCCCGAGTCCCATTGTTCCCGGGCGGTGTGACCCAGAGGATGGTGACCAACAGCACCGGACTCCCCAGATCCGCCGCGTAAGGAAGGGCCATGGAGCGACCCACCATCCTGCTTGCCGTCGCCGAGGACGGCGAAGCGTACGTCGACGCACTCCGACGCGCCGGCTTCGAGCCGATCAGCGTCGATCCGGGGCAGGACCAGACCACCCCTCACGTCGACATGGGCGTCGTCGACTGTGACCTGCCGCCCGAGGTGGTCACCGCCGTCTACCAGCAGCTCCACGACGCGAATGTGTCCACCACCCTGCTCCTGGTCAGCGCCTCGACCGACCTTCCCGCCGGCGTCGGTGGCAGCCGCGACGAGGTCGCCCTCAAGCCGATCCCGCCCGATGCGCTCGTCTACCGCCTCCAGGCGCTCCTCATTCGCACAGGCCGCCACCTGCCGACCGAGTCCGGCGCGTGGGCGACCGACGAGTCCCTCAGCTCGGCGCCGATCGCCGGCGAGGGCCACGTCGTCAGCGTCTTCGCCCCCAAGGGCGGCGTCGGGAAGACGACGGTGGCGGTGAACATGGCCGTCGCCCTGCGCCAGCAGACACGCTCCGAGGTCCTCCTCTTCGATGCCGACGTCGGCGTCGGCAACGTGACCGCCGTTCTCGACGTGCCCTACCGCATGGGCCTCGCCGACCTCGCGGACAGCCCGCAGGAGGAATGGACCGATGCGGCCTTCGACCAGATCGTCGCCACGCACCCAGACAGCGGCGTGCGCGTGCTCACGTGGGGAACCGATCCGGCCGAGTCCGAGCGCGTCACCGTCGACCTCCTCCTGGCCGCTTTGCGCTGGGCGCGCGATCACCACTCGTATGTGATCGTCGACAACCACCCCGGCTATGCCGACCGCACGATGGCGATGCTGGCGGTCTCGAACGAGATCTTCCTCGTCGTCACTCCCGAGGTCGGCGCCCTGCGCAACAGCGCGCAGTTCCTGGAGCTGGCCCGCGAGCTCGGGTTCGGCAACGTGGTGCGCGTCATCGTGAACCGCGCGAACCACGGCATCCGCTCCCAGGACATGGCGAAGACGCTGGGCCTGCCGATCTCGGCCACCATCGTCAGCAACGGGCCGAAGGCGGTCATCTCCTCGAACGAGGGGCGCCCGATCGTCCTCAAGTTCCCGCGCGAAAAGATGTCCGACGATCTCCACGCCGTCGCCCGCCTCGTCTCGGATCCAGAGCCGATGTCGACCGGCCCGACCTCCGAACCCGCCAAGCGCGCGTGGTGGACCCGCTTCGGGACGCGAACCTCCCAGGCCTAGCCCCGCCTAGTCCCTGGCGCGAGGCCGGGCCCTCGAAGGGCTCCTGCACGCAACACCGCGGACCCACAAGGTGGCGGATGGGCGGCGCGCGGCGGATTTGCCACCGCACCTGCGGTTGTCGATGCTCGTCGGCGGTTGTGCCATCATTCCGCGGCCGTGCCGACCTACGACTACCAGTGCCGCTCATGCGGCTCCGTCACCGAACTGATCCACTCGATGCTCGAGGAGGGTCCATCGGTCTGCGAGCGGTGCGGCGGCGAGCTGCGGCGCGTGCTCTACCCGACCGGGATCATCTTCAAGGGCAGCGGCTTCTACCGGACCGACTCGCGCAGCAGTGGAACGTCGTCGTCCGAGCCCAAGCCGTCAGGCGGCGAGGCCGCGGCGAAGACCGAAGCGAAGCCGAAGGCCTCGAGCTCGGAGGGGACGAAGGGTTCAGGCGACTCCGGGACCTGAGCCGCTAGGCCGGCCGAGCCTGGCGCGTGCCGCACCGGCGGCAGAACCGCGCGTTCGCCGACAGCGACAGTCCGCACTCACCGCAGTTCTGGACGCCCACGTTGCCGACCGCGCCGGCCACCTCGCGGGCCGATGCCTCCCAGAACCGCTGGCCCGCTGCCGCGCGCATCGCAAGCTCGGCCGAGGTGACGGCCGCACCGCGCGAGCGATAGGGAAGGACTGCCGGCATGTCGCCGTCGCTCGGGCCGCCGTCGAGGCCGAGCGAATCGAGCTGTGCACGGCGGGCGGCGACCTCGGGCGTCTCGTCCGTGGCTGCGGCCGGCTGGGCGACCTCCGGCTGGGCAGGCCGCGTCGGGAAGTGAAGGATCGTCTCGCTGACCGGCGCGATCCGCGGCGCGATCGGCGTTGGCGCCACGGGTTCGGGCTCCGGCTCGACCTCGGCGGCGGCGATGGGTTCGGGCTCAGGCCCGACCTCGGCGGCGGCGGCGATGGGCTCGGGCTCGACCTCGGCGGCGATCGGCTCGGGCTCCGGCCAGATGGCGGCCGACTCGCCGACCGGGGACGCGTCTGCCGCGACCGGCTCGGGCTCGGCCTCGGCGGCAACGGGTTCTGGCTCGGGCTCGGCCTCGGCGGCAACGGGTTCTGGCTCGGGCTCGGCCTCGGCGGCAACGGGTTCTGGCTCGGGCTCGGCCTCGGCGGCAACGGGTTCTGGCTCGGGCTCGACCTCAGCCGCGACCGGCTCTGGCTCCACTTCGAGGGCGGCGTCCTCGTCCCAGGCCACCACGCGCAGGTGCGGCGGCTCCTGCTCGGCCTCGGCTGCGACCGGCTCCGGCTCGACAGCCTGCACCGGCTCGGCCGGGGCCTCGGCAGCGGCCGGCTCCTCGTCCAGTGCGGCGGCGATCCAGGACGCCTCGGGGTCGGTGGGCGCGCCTCGGCGACGAGTGCGTCGTCGAGGTGTTCGGCGGCCTGCGCTGCAGCGCCTCGCCGCGGCCGCCTCCGCAGCCTGTGCGGCCTCGAGCTCGGCCGCGGCACGCGCCGCTTCCTGTGCGGCGAGCGCCTCGGCCAGCATGTTGGCGGCGACCTTGTCGGCCTGATCCTTGGTCTCGTACACGAACCCGTCCGCCCCGACGAAGCCGCCGACCGTCGCGACGGGCTCCTCGGGCTCGTAGACCGGTGCGACAGGCGCGTTGGCCCAGGCACCCGGGGTCGCGGCCCAGTCGTCGTCGGGGACGTGGCCGTTCGCGGCGATGGCTTCCTCGGGCAGGTCGGAGGTCGGCCATGCCTCGAGGCCGAGGTGGCGGCGAACGTCCTCATCGGACATGTCGGCCTCGGCGATGCCGGCGACCGGTTCGGCGGCGACGGCTGTCGAGGCCGCCAGGCGCTCGGCGAGGTCGTCGGTGCCCGGAACGGGGACGCAGCTGCGGCATCGGCCGGCGTCGTCATTCCAGCAGCTCACGCACGTGTACTGGCGGCAGTCGATGCAGAAGTTGAAGGCCTCGTGGAAGGCCTCCAGCTGTGCGGTGGCCAGCGCGCCTTCCTCGGTGCGCATCGCGTCGTCGAGCGCATCGCCAAAGCCGTCCTGGCTGGTCAGGTAGTTCTTGAGCCCGCCGATCAACCCCCGTGTCTTGCGCAGCGGATTCAGGCGGGTCGGCGCGCTGAACTCGTAGCGCGTCCCGCAGCGTTCGCAGAAGGTCTCAGTCAGGGTCTCAGTCAATGCCGCTCCACTCCACCGATCCGGCGGGGGTCACGAAGTATACCGATGGGGTGCATCGGCCCCGCATCCGCCGAATGGGGCATCCTGGAACGGCCGTTCGTACCCTAAGTGCTAGCATCCGGCCCGATGGGGATCCTGTCGCGGGTCGAGGCCTTCCTCGAGCGATTCCTCGAGGCACCGGCCGGACGACTGGGCGCCTCGATCCAGCCCGTGAGCCTCGCGAAGCGGATCGAACGCGCGATGGACACGAACAAGACGTACGGCGACGTTGGCGTGATCGTGCCGAACCAGTACGACCTGCACCTTCACCCGACCGACTTCGCCGCCTTCGAGTCGTACCGCGGTTCGCTCGAGGATGACCTGGCCCACGGCGTGCTCGCACGCGCTCGCCACGAGCGCTACACGCTGGTGGCGCGGCCGCGGGTCACGATCCTCGCCGACGAGGCGACGCGCCGTGGGGAGATCCGGGTGGCCGCGAACGTCGTCGACGAGCGTGGCGGTCAGGTGCGCGAGGCCGAGCCGATGCCGGCGAGCTCCGACACGATGGTCTACGCACGTCCGGGTGGAGCGTCGGCGCCGGAGTCGGCCCGGCGCGCCTACCTGCTCGTGGCCACGCGAGGCAGCAAGCCGGTGCAGTTCGACCTCGGGGGCCCGCTCATCGGCATCGGTCGGGCCAGCGACAACGACGTGATCGTCGACGACCCGATGGTCAGCCGGCACCATTGCCAGCTCAAGCTCCAGCACGGTGCCTATGGCTTCACGGACCTCGGCAGCCGCAACGGGTCGACGGTCAACGGGCAGCAGGTGACCGAGATCGCGCTGGGTCCGGGCGACATCATCCGCATCGGCGACACCCAGATCGAGTTCCAGGTGCGCGGTTGACCGGCGACATCCTGCGGATCCTGTTGCTCCTGCTCCAGATCGGCTTCGTCGTGCTCCTCTACCTGATCCTGCTGCGGTTCGCCGGTTCGCTGCTGCGCGACCTGCGCAACGCGGAGCAGGCGCAGATCGCGTCGCGGTCGGGGATCGGGCGGCTCTCGGTTCTCGAGTCTCCCGAGGACGAGCCTCCGGTCGGGACGACGCTGTCCCTGGGACCGATCAACTCGATCGGGCGCAACGTGAACAACACGATCTACGTCGAGGACGACTTCGTCAGCTCGAACCACGCGATGCTGACCTTCCGCGGCCGCGCCTGGTTCGTCGAGGACCAGGGCAGCACGAACGGCACCTACGTCAACGGGCACCGCATCGACCGGGCGGTGGCGCTGAGCTTCGGCGACGAGCTGTCCATCGGCCGCGTGCGGATGCGTCTCGACCGATGAAGGTGAGCGGCGCCTGATGCGTGTCACCTGGCGCGCGGTGGAGCTCCGGCTGCTGTTGCCGATCCTGGTCATGGTCCCGCTCGGCTTCGTGATCACGAACATCGCGATCCAGGGCCAGCTCGACCCGGGCCCGCTCGGGCTCGCGATCGGCTACGTCTCGATGTTCCTCGCCGCGCACGTCTTCCTCGTGCTGTCGGGCCATCGCGGGGACCAGCTCATCCTGCCGGCGGTGGGGGCGATGGGCGGGATCGGTCTCATCATGCTCAACCGGCTCCCGCAGGAGCTGGCCGGGACGAGCGCGTTCGGCATCGAGCTGGGCATGGCCGCGACCCAGCTGTTGTGGTTCGCGATCGGGCTGGTGGTGATGCTGGCGATCGCGATCGGGCTTCGCGACGACGGGATCCTTCGGCACTACAAGTACACGTGGGCCGCCATCGGCATCGTGCTGCTCGCTGCCACCTTCCTCATCGGCTACGAGGTGAACGGCGCCCGGCTGTGGATCGACCTGGGGCCTGTCAGCGTGCAGCCCGGCGAGTTCCTCAAGGTCGTGCTCGTCATCTTCCTCGCCGCCTACCTGGCGGAGACGCGCACGCTGCTCACCAGCGCGCGGCTGCGGATCGGGTTCCTGTCGATCCCGCCGCTGCCGTACTTCCTGCCGATGCTGGCGTTGTTCGCCGCGGTGATGCTGATCGTCGTCCGCCTCAACGATCTCGGCACCGCGCTGCTCTTCTTCGGCACCTTCCTGATCATGCTGTTCGCCGCCACCGGCCGCCGGTCGTACGTCCTCATCGGCCTCATCCTCTTCGTCGCCGGCTTCTTCGTGGCGTACCAGCTGTTCGGGCACGTCCAGGCCCGTGTCGACGTCTGGCTGGACCCGTTCGCCGACCCGCTGGGGGCGGGCTTCCAGCCGGTGCGCGCGCTCTACGCGCTCGGCCGCGGCGGGGTCTTCGGCGAGGGCCTCGGGCAGGGGCTCGTCACGCTCGGTGGTGGTCTGACGATCCCGTTCGTGCACACCGACTTCATCTTCACGGCCATCGCGGAGGAGCTCGGCCTGCTCGGCGCGTTCGCGCTGCTCGGCTTCGCGGCGGTACTGGTGTTCCGCGGCCTGCGCATTGCGGCACTGGCGCGTGACGACTTCAGCGCCCTGCTGGCGGTCGGGCTGACCGCGAGCCTGGGCCTCCAGACGCTGATCATCATCGGCGGCAACACGAAGCTCATCCCGCTCACCGGCATCACGCTGCCGTTCGTCAGCTACGGCGGGTCGAGCGTGCTGGCCAGCTTCATCATGATCGGCTTGCTCCTGTCGATCAGCCACCGGAGCGCGATCGGCGCCGATGCGGACGCCGGCGCATGATCGCCACCAACGTTCGCCGTCTTGGCCTCTACCTCATGCTCAGCTTCGCGATCGTCTCGCTCAGCGTCGTCTGGTGGCAGGTGCTCGAGGCGCCGAACCTCGCCGTGCGCGCCGACAACCCGGAGGTCATCGCCGCCCGCCGCACCCTTCCGCGCGGCAGCATCTTCGACAGCGAGGGGCAGCTGCTGGCGAGCTCGGAGGTGAGCGGCGGCCTCAGCCGGCGGACGTATCACGACAGCGCCTTCACCCACGTCATCGGCTACGCCAGCCACCGGTTCGGGAGCACCGGCATCGAGCGCGCCTACGAGGACCTGCTGGTCGGCCAGACCGATCCGAACCCGATCCGCGACCTCGTCAGCGACATCCTCGACCGCCAGCCGGTGCCGCGGGACCTGTCGCTGACGATCGACCAGCGGCTCCAGGACTTCGCCGCCGCCGAGCTGGGCGGAGACCCGGGCGCCGTCGTCGCCATGGACCCGCGGACCGGGGCGGTGCTGGCCCTCGTCTCGACGCCGACGTTCGACGCCACGCCGATCTCCGGCGATCCGGGCGCGGCGCAGGAGCCGATGGATGCGCTTCGCAACGACCCGGCCGAACCGCTGCTCGGTCGCGCGCGGCAGGGCCTCTACGTTCCCGGGTCGATCATGAAGGTGTTCACCGCGGCCTCCGCGCTCGACGCGGGCGTCATCACGCCGGGGACGACCTTCTCCGACCAGCCGCGGCAGGAGGTGGAGGGCTTCGTCGTCGACGGCTTCACGATCCTCGAGCACGACCTCGGAGGCATCCAGCCTGATCTGTGGGCGCTGTCAGAGGCGCTCCAGGTGTCGAGCAACATCTATTTCGCGCACGTCGGGCTCGAGCTCGGTGCGGAGTCATTCCTCGAGTACGCCCGGCGCTTCGGGTTCTGTGACCCGATGGCGATCGGGCCGCCGGGCCGTGCCCTCGGGGTCGCGCCCAGCTACGTGACCGCCCCGGTGGACAACGACTGCGGACCGTTCAGCGGCGACGTCGAGCTGGCCAGTGCGGCCTTCGGCCAGGGCCTGACCCAGGTGACGCCGGTGCAGATGGCGATGGTCGCCGCCGCGATCGCCGGCGACGGCGTGATGCCGCAGCCGTGGGTCGTGCGCGACGTCCGCCGCCACAGTGAGCGGAACAGGATGAGTGACTCGGTGCTGCAGACCTTCGGCTCGCTCGGCGGCACGCGGATCGTCAGCAGCCAGGCCGCCACCGAGACCCGCGCCGCGATGGTCGACGCGGTGAACGGTGAGCTCGGCCGGCTCTTCGCGGGACAGGGCGACATCACCCTCTATGGCATCGGCGACCACCGCTCAGCCGGCAAGACCGGGACGGCGCAGCTGGGCGGCGAGCAGGCGCCGCATTCGTGGTTCATCGGCTTCGCGCCGGCGGAGGACGGGGCGACGCCGGAGATCGCGATCGCGGTCCTCGTCGAGAGCGGCGGTTCGGGGAGCGGGCGGGCCGCGCCGATCGCGGGACGGGTGATGGCCGAGTACCTCCGCCTCACCGGCGGCTGACGCGGAGTCAACGCGCGACGACGCGGACATTGGCATCAGCGTGCAACGCAACCGTCCCACGCGTCGTCCTTCGGTCAAGGGCGCCGTGAACCGGTCGGTAACGCGCTGGGGTATTGTCTTGCGAAGCCCAGGGCCCGAGACCGGTGCCCACGCACCGTAGCCGGGGAGACCAACTCATCGTGAAGAACGTCCAGCAGCCCGCTGAGCGCGTGATCGCCAGTGTCGAGCGCGTGATCGTCGGGAAGCACGTCGAGGTGCGCATCGCCCTCGTCGCGCTCCTGTGCGAGGGCCACATCCTCATCGAGGACGTTCCGGGGGTCGGCAAGACGATGTTGGCCAAGGCGCTCAGCCAGAGCCTCGGCTGCTCGTTCCGGCGCATCCAGTTCACGCCGGACCTGCTCCCGTCGGACGTGACGGGCCTCTCGATCTTCAACCAGAAGACGGCCGAGTTCGAGTTCCGACCCGGACCGATCTTCTCCCAGGTCGTCCTGGCCGACGAGATCAACCGCGCGACGCCGAAGACCCAGAGCGCGCTGCTCGAGTGCATGGAGGAGCGGCAGGCGACGATCGACGGCGTCACCCACCCGATGCCGTCGCCGTTCCTCGTCATCGCCACCCAGAACCCGATCGAGTACGAGGGCACGTTCGCGCTGCCGGAGGCGCAGCTCGACCGGTTCATGCTCCGGCTGCGGCTGGGCTATCCGAAGCCGATGGAGGAGATCGTCATCCTCGACGAGCAGAAGCGCCGCCACCCGATCGACTCGGTCGAGCAGGTGCTGGGCCTCGAGGAGCTCCGCGAGATGCAGGCGGGGATCAAGGAGATCTACGTCGACCAGGCCGTGGCCGAGTACATCGTTCGGCTCGTGCGGGCCACGCGCGAGCATCCCGACGTCTACCTCGGAGCCTCACCGCGCGGCTCGCTCAACCTGTATCGCGCCTCCCAGGCCTACGCCGCGCTCGCGGGGCGCGACTACGTCATCCCCGACGACGTGAAGCAGCTGGCGGTGGCCGTCCTGGCGCACCGCCTCATCGTGAAGAGCCAGGCGTCGCTGCGCGAGGTCGATCCCGAGCAGATCGTGAAGGAGATCCTCGCCTCGGTCCCGGTCGCCGAAGCTGCCGAGGCCGCCGAGGCAAACCGCGCCCAGATCAGCTGAGCCGACTGCGCCGACCGATGGGCTTTCTCAGTCGCCACCTCAGGCTCCTCTTCCTCATCACCGCCCTGGTGGTGGCGGCGTTCAGCACGGGCATCAGCTTCCTCTTCTTCCTCGTCTACCTGACCGGCGCGATCCTCATCGGCTCCTGGCTCTACGCGCGTCGTGGCCTGCACGAGGTCCGTGCCGATTACCGGGTCCTCAACCCGCGCACCCATGTCGGCGAGGTGCTCCAGGCGGTCTACCGCGTCGAGAACCACGACTGGGTCGGCAAGCCGTGGGTCGAGCTGTGGAACGAATCGACCCTGCCGTCCAGCCTGCCCGGGCGAGTCGTCGGCATGCCCGGCCACGGCCAGCGCCAGTGGCTGGCGAAGGTGACGCTCACCCGGCGCGGCAGCTACCGCCTCGGCCCGCTGCGCGTCCGGACCGGCGATCCGTTCGGGCTGTTCACGAGCGAGATGCTCGTCGGCCACGCGACGAGCGTCGTCGTCTTCCCCGAGGTCGTCGACCTGCCGCATTGGCGCCTTCCGCCGTCCCCGATCGACGGCACGACGCGCACTCGCCGTCGCTACGAGGCGGCCACCCCGCTCGTCAGCACCGTGCGGCCCTACGTGCATGGCGACGCGATCAACCGCATCCACTGGCTGTCGAGCGCGCGCCACGCTGAGCTCCACGTCAAGGAGTTCGACCTCGAGCAGGCCGCCGACCTGTGGGTCGTCCTCGACCTCGAGCGGGCGGTCCACGCCGGCGTCGGGAACGACGCGTCCGTCGAGACCGCGGTGACGATCGCGGCATCGATCGCGATGCGGACGCTCAACGACAACCGGTCCGTGGCGATGACCGCGTCGGCGCGACGCATCCAGGTCCACCAGCCCGACCGCGGGCCGCGGGTCGAGCAGAAGCTGCTCCACCTGCTGGCCAACGTCCAGGCCGACGGTGCGGTGCCGCTGGCGGAGGTCCTCAACGCCACGCTGACCCAGCTGAGGCGCGGCATGACGCTGTGCCTGATCACCGGCTCGACCGACCGCACCTGGGTTCGCGCCCTCTCTGTGCTGCGTCGCCGTGGCGTCGGGGCGCTGGTGATCCTGCTCGATCGGTCGTCGTACATCAGCGCCGAGCCGGACGAGGCCTCGCGTGCGGAGCTGGCCGCCGTCCGGCACGCACTCGCCGAATACGACGTCGAGCACCGTCTCGTCCAGCGCGCTGACGACATCGCCGATGCGATCGGTGGACGGCCCAGGTCCCGGGCCCGTGTCTGAGCTCCGCGAGCGGCTGCGCTACCCGCGCGCCGGATGGATCAGCCTCCTGCTCCTGGCGGTCATGGCGCTGGCTCTGGCCTGGTCGGTCCAGGGAGCGGGCTGGCTCGAGCGCACGGACTTCCTGGTGCCGGTGGCGCTCTACGCCGTCGTCGCCGGCGCGTTGCTCGGCATGCTCCGCGGCTCGATCGTGGTGGCTCTTCCCACCGGCGCCATCATCGGCACCGGCATCGTCCTCTGGACGGTCGGGGGCGAGTACTTCACGGAATCCGACCAGACGGGTCGGCTGTTCGCGCTGCGGACGGAGTTCGTCGAGTGGCTGACCATCGTGCTCAGCACGGGATATCCGCCGCAGATGTCGCCGTACGCCATCGGTCTCGCCGCCCTGATGTTCGCGACCGTGTTTGCCGCCGCCTACGCGGTGTATCGCCACCATCGGGTGCTCGACGCGATCCTGCTTCTCGGCGCCGCGCTCATCACGAACATGTCGGCGACCTTCACCGACCTGTTCGGCCAGCTGCTGCTGTTCGTCATCGCGGCGCTCCTGCTCTGGCTGCGCGCCGCGCTCGTCGACCGCCAGGACAGCTGGCAGCGCCGTCGCGTGAACGAGACCCTCGAGGTCCCGACCGCGATCATGCGCTCGGGGATCCTCTCCGCGGCTGCGGCCATCGCCCTTGCCTGGGTGCTGACCGCCGTGGCGGTGGCCGCTCCCCTGACCGAGGCGTGGCGATCGATGGATGGCGTCTGGACCGGCGTCCGTGACCAGTTCGAGGGCGTGTTCGGCAGCCTCACCAACCCTCAGTCGCGGATCAGCGGCAACAGCTTCGGCAGCTCGTTCATCATCCAGGGCGAGTGGGTCAGCGCCGACCACGAGGTGCTCGTGCTCGCCGCACCGCGCGCGCTGTACCTGCGAACAACCACCTACGACCTCTTCACCGGGCGCCTGTGGGACCAGTCGGAGAGCGTGAAGCGGACGGTCGAGGCGGGGAACCTCCTCTTCGACGAGCCGACCTCGGAGCGTTCGGCCGTGCCCGCGGCGGTGACGGTCGTGGACATCGGGATCGAGATGCGGCAACCGATCGGGCGGAACCTCTTCACCGCCGGCTCCCCGATGTGGGTGTACGCCCCGGCTGTCGTCACCGAGCCGCTCGGCGCGCCGCTGCTCGGAGCGATCGAGCACGCCAACGCGCTCGGGTCGGGTGAGGCGTACGAGCAGACCGTGCAGATCTCGACGGCCACCGAGGCGGAGCTCGGCGCGGCCGGCGACGCCTACCCGCCAGAGGTCGTCGACCTCTACCTCGACACGACCGGTGTGACTGATCGGGTCGCGCGCGAGGCCGAGAGAGTCACCTCGGGCGCCGAGAACAACTACCAGCGGGCGCGAATGCTCGCGAACTATCTCTCGCGCGACCCGTCCTTCACGTACGCGACGAAGGCCGCGGTCCCGCCCGACGGCCAGGACCTCGTCGACTTCTTCCTCTTCGACCCGGTGGCTGACCGCACCGGCTACTGCCAGTACTTCGCCAGCGCGATGGTGATGATGGCCCGATCCCTGGGCCTGCCCGCACGGTTGGCGGCCGGGTTTGCCCCCGGCGAGCGGCAGGACGACGACACCTTCCTCGTTCGCGAGGCGAATGCCCACGCCTGGGCGGAGATCTACTTCCCCGGCTACGGCTGGGAGATCTTCGAGGCGACGAAGTCGATCAACCCGCGCTTCGGACGAGCCAGCGGCGACACGACCGCTCCGGCGGCGCCGCCGCTCCCGGGCATCGATCCATTCCTCGAAGACCCTTCGCTCGTCGACGAGCGTCGCGGCGAGGGCGGCGACATCGCGCTGCCTTCGCCCGACCTCGTGGAAGGCGCGATCGATCCGGACGCGGAGGAGGTCGCTCCGACCGTCGACGACGCTTCCCGCGGTGCCAACGCCCTCCTCATCGCGGTCCTCGTCCTCGGCGGGCTGGTCGCGCTGTGGCTGCGAATGAACTACCTCCAGCGGAGGTGGCGGCTGCTCCCCGCCGGCGACCGAGCGTGGCGCCAGCTCACCGCCGCCGCCGGCCGCGCGGGAGTGGGACCGCGCCCCTCGGAGACGATCTACGAGTACGCCGGCTGGCTCGAGGAACAGATACCGGACCAATCGGCGCCCATCCGGACCGTGGCTGACGGCAAGGTCTGGCAGTCGTACTCAGGTCGCCGTCTGACGCTTGCCGCCGCCGGCAAGCTCGATACGGCCCTGCGCCAGCTGCGCTGGCCGCTCATCTGGCTCGCGGTGCGCCGGTGGGCCCGCCGAATGACGAGCCGCGACGGGACCGCCCAGCCCTAGAGGGCCAGCGGCCGTCCCTCGGCGCCCTCGTCGACGTGGGTGCGCTCACGCCCGAGCAGGTGGAGCGTGTCGTTCCAGCGCTCGAGCCGCCATTTCCCGGTGTCCTGGCGCAGCGCCGAAGAGATCGACGCATTGTCGATGTCGAGTGCCTCGGCCCGTCCGGCGTCCAGATCCAGCAGCTCGCGCGCGAGGAAGCGGAGGATGCCGCCGTGGCTGACGAGCAGCACCGGCCAGGAGGAGCTGGTGTCGACCTCGGCCAGGAGCGTCCGGACGCGTTCGGCGGCGTCGGTGAGCGGCTCTCCTCCGGGGGTGCCGTAGCCGGGTGTCGTGCGCCAGGCTCGGTAGCGATCGCCGTCGGTCTCCTCGAGCTCAGCGTGCGTGCGCCCCTCCCACTCGCCGGCACCGATCTCCACCAGCCGCGGCTCGGGCTCGACGGAGACGCCGAGCGCATCGCCGATGGCGGCCGCCGTCTCGGCCGCGCGCGACAGGGTCGATGCGAGGATCCGGGCGGGCGCCAGGTCAGGGTCGGCGGCGATCCGCGCCGCAACGAGCGACGCCTCGTGGTGGCCGGACTCCGAGAGCGGCGGGTCGAGGCGACCCTGCCATCGACCCTCCCGGTTCCAGTCGGTGACGCCGTGCCGGACGAGGATCAGACGCTGAGGCTGTGGCGTATATACGTATATACCCTCGGCCCCGGACGCGGAGTTCACCGCGCCGGTGCGGTGGCGGCCTCGAAGACCTCGCGCGCGGTCGTTGCCGCTGCGGCCCCATCGGCCGCGAAGCCGTGGGCGGGCAGCGTCTCGCCCATGATCCGGATGGCCTCGGCCATCTCGTCGATTCCGACGTCGCCCATGTGTCCGAAGCGGAAGATCCGTCCGGTCCACTTGCCCTGCCCGCCGGCGATCACCAGGCCGCGCGCGCGCATCTCGGCGTTGAACGGCGCCCACTCGATCCCGTCGGGCAGCCAGGCGGCCGTGACGGTCGCGGACCGATCCGGCGGCGCGGCGACGAGGGTCAGCCCGAGCGACTCGAACCCGGCTGCGACGGCCGCGGCGATGGCGGCATGACGGGCCCACGTCCGCTCGCGGCCCTCGGCACGCAGGCGCTGGACGCCGATGCGCAGGCCGTAGAGGACGGCGACGGCCGGAGTCCACGGCGTCTGGCCCTTGCCAGCCCACTCGATCGCCTCGGCGAAGTCCCAGTACACGCGCGGCATCGTTGCCGTCTTGCCGCCGGCGACGGCCCGTGGCCCGAGCGCTGCGATCGCGATCCCCGGCGACGCCATCCATGCCTTCTGGCTGGCGCTGATGACGAGGTCCACGCCCCAGGCGTCCATCTCGAACGGCATCGCGCCGAGCCCGCTGATGCCGTCGACGATCAGCAGCGGCTCGCCCGGCGCGCCGCGCACGACCTCGGCCAGCGCCTGCATCGGGTTCGCGACGCCCGTCGAGGTCTCGTTGTGGGTGACGAGGACGGCGCGGTAGGCATCGGACCCGTCCAGGTGTGCGCGGAGGGCGTCAGGGGAGGCTGACTGACCCCACTCGACCTCGAAGCGCTCGACATCGGCCCCAAATGCGCCGGCGATCTTCGCGAACCGGTCTCCAAACCCTCCGATCGTCACGACCAGCACCCGGTCGCCGGGCGAAAGCGTGTTGACGACCGCGGCCTCCATGGCGCCCGAGCCCGATCCGGTCAGCAGCACGACGTCGCCGGCGGTGCCGATGAGCTCCGCCAGGCCGGTCGACGTTTCGCGCAGGAGCTCGGCGAACTCGGTGCCGCGATGGTCGATCATCGGCTGCGACTGCGCCTCGCGGACCTCGCGCGGGATCGGTGTCGGGCCCGGCGTGCGGAGGTTCTGTTCCATGCGCCGCATCATAATCGGCCCATGCCGCGCCGCCCGAAGGTCCCCGACGCCACCGAGCCGCTGTTCGACGAGGGAGCCGCTGCCGACGCGCCGCTGGCGGCGCGGATGCGGCCCCGAACGCTCGACGAGTTCCTCGGCCAGCCGCACCTGGTGGGCGACGATGGCGCGCTGACACGGGTCGTCCAGCCCGGGCACCTGCCGTCGATGGTGCTCTGGGGCCCGCCCGGTTCGGGCAAGACGACGCTGGCGCGGCTGCTGGCGGACCGCGCCGGCGGCTCCTGGCGCCAGCTCTCGGCGGTGACGAGTGGCGTGGCCGACGTGCGCGCGCTCGTCGCGGAGGCGAAGGCCCTGCGGTCGGCCGGCGGGCGGACGGTGGCGTTCATCGACGAGCTGCATCGGTTCAACAAGAGCCAGCAGGACGCGCTGCTGCCGCACGTCGAGGACGGGACGATCGCGCTCATCGGTGCCACCACCGAGAACCCGTATTACGAGATCAACTCGCCGCTGCTGTCGCGCATGAGGGTGTACCGCCTGGAACCCCTGGACGAGGCGGCTCTCGGGACCATCGTCGACCGCGCACTGACCGATGCGGACCGCGGCCTCGCCGGCCGCGCCTCGCTTTCGGCTGACGGGCGCACCGCGCTGCTCGGCCTGTCCGGCGGCGATGCCCGCCAGGCCCTCAACGCCCTCGAGTCGGCATCGGTCACGGTGGGTAAGGGTGGCGAGATCGGTGCGGAGCAGGTGGCCGAGGCGGCGCAGCAACGACTGCTCGAGTACGACCGTGTCGGCGACCAGCACTACGAGGCGGCGTCGGCGTTCATCAAGTCGATGCGCGGCAACGACCCCGACGCGGCCCTCTACTGGATGGCGTCGATGATCGCCGCGGGCGAGGACCCGACCTTCGTCGCGCGACGCATCGTGATTGCCGCCTCGGAGGACGTCGGAAACGCCGATCCGCGAGCGCTGTCGCTGGCGGTCGCCGCCATGCATGCCACCGAGATGATCGGCCTCCCCGAGGCGCAGTACGCGCTGGCCCAGGCCGCCGCCTACGTGGCGTCGGCCCCGAAGTCGAACCGGGCCGGGGCCGCCTACTTCGCGGCGCTGGCGGAGGTGGAGGAGAACGGCCGGCAGCCGGTGCCGCTGCACCTGCGGCCGTCGGCGCATCGGCGGCTGGCGCGCGAGCACGGCTACGGCCGCGGCTACCTCTACCCCCACGACTACGACGACGCCGACGTCGACCAGCAGTACCTGCCCGACTCGCTCGCCGGCCGCGTCTTCTACGAACCGGGCCAGGAGGGGCTGGAGCTGAAGATCGGCGAGCGACTGCAGCGCCTCCGCCGCAACCGCCTCGAGGCCGGGCGCGGCAGGCAAGGTGATGGTGACAAGCCGCGACGTCGATAGTTCCGATCGGCCCCATGGTCGATCAGGTTCCTGACAGAGAGTGTCAGGTTCAGGCGCTACGGTTGCTCGCATGCCGACGCGCACCGTCGTCCAGCACGGCCCGAAGGACAAGAAGGTCGCCGCCTTCGCCATCGACTGGCCGGGCTGGAGTCGTGGCGCGAAGAACGGCCCCAACGCGGTCGAGCTGCTCGAGGCGTATCGCGATCGGTACCGGCCCGTCGCCGGCCTCGCCGGCCTCGGGTCCGAGTTCGATGCGGCGGGTCCGCTCGAGATCGTCGAGGACCACGTCGGCGTGGGATCGACCGACTTTTGGGGCATCTCGTTCGCCCCATCCTCGTTCGAGGAGGGGCCGATGCCCGAGGAGGAGCTGGAACGCAAGCTCGGGCTGCTCGAGGCGTCCTGGAGGTACTTCGACGACGTCGCGGCCCGTGTATCGGCGGAGATGGAGAAGGGTCCGCGCGGCGGTGGTCGCGACCGTGATCAGATCGTCCGCCACGTCCTCGGCAACGAGCAGGCGGACCTCGCCAGGAAGGTCGGCGTGATCGCCGGCGCTGGCGACCTGCGTGCGCATCGCGGAGACTTCCTCGCAGCCATGCGTGACTACAACGCCCAGGGCAAGATGGCGCGCGGCCGCAACTGGACGATCCCGTTGCTGGTGCGGCACACCGCCTATCACGCCCTCGATCACGCGTGGGAGATGGAGGACAAGGACCTCTCGTAGATGCCAGTGGATAAGATGCCCAGCCAGACCGCCGAGGACTGACCGATGACGATGACGACCCCGGAAACGAAGCTCGACCCGCGATTCAGCAGCGAGGACGCCAAGCCCACGGAATGGTCGACGGCGCGCGACCAGCTGCGCGACGCGAAGAGCTATCAGCTCACCACCGTCCGCGCCGACGGGCGCCCGCATCAGACGACGATCGCCGGCATCTGGCTGGACGACGCGTTCTCGTTCACCACCAGCAACGGCGAGCAGAAGGCGCACAATATCCAGGCGGGCAACCGCCACGTCATCGTCACGGCCGGCAACTCGGGCTGGGACGGCATGGACGTCATCCTCGAGGGCGAGGCCGTGGACGTGACCGATGCGGACCGCCTCGGCCGCCTGGTCGACGCCTACCGCACGAAGTACGACGACTGGTTCCAGTTCCGCCTCGTCGACGGGCAGCTCACCGCCCCCGGCGCCATCGGTCCCGCCCTCGTGTACGACGTGAGGGCGCGCACGGCATTCGGATTCACGAAGGGCGACACGTTCAGCCAGACCCGCTGGCGGTTCTGATCGCAACTGCGGCGCCTCGAGCGCCGGCGCGGCGGCGGGGGCGTTGGCAGGGGGGCGGCGCGGATCGGGTCAAGGGGATGGACTTGAACAGCCTGTTCGAAGAGGAGATTCGCGGACACCACAGCATGCGGGACCACCTGCTGACCGTGGTATCCGATGCCGATCTCGCCTACAAGTTGCCGGGCCAGAACCCAACGCTCGGCGGGCTGCTGGTCGAGATGGGCGACATCCAGGGCGTCTACACCCACTCCTTCGAGACGTTCACCCTCGATTGGGCGCACCGCCAGCTTCCGCCCCCCGCGCCGATCACGATTGCCAGCCTCAAGGCCTGGTTCGAAGCGCACGACGACGCCATGAAGGCCGCGCTGAGCCGCTTCACCGCCGAAGAGCTGCACATCGACCGCATCGACCGGGGGCATGGCTTCGTAGCGTCGCCGTTCGTCCAGCACCAGGTCTACCGTGAGGCGGTGTACATCGTCTACGGCAAGCTGAGCGTGTATCTGCAGGCGCTGGAACGCGACGCCGGCATGGAGTGGGCGGCCTGGGTGGGTTGAGCGTACCGTTGACGTCGTGAGCCGGGACGTCGAGGACCTGAACCGGCGCCTCCTGCGCGCCCGCGACGCGATGGACCGCGCCTACGCCGAGCCGCTCGACGTCCGCGCCGTGGCCGCGGTGGCCCACCTGTCCGAGGCACACTTCATTCGCAGCTTCCGGGCCGCCTTCGGGGAGACGCCGCACCGCCACCTCCAGCGGCGGCGGGTGGAGCGCTCGATGTTCCTGCTGCGCGAGACCGACCGCAGCGTCACCGACATCTGCCTCGACGTCGGCTTCACCAGTCTCGGGACGTTCAGCCGCATGTTCCGGGAGATCGTCGGCGAGACGCCGTCTGCCTACCGCGCCGGGAACGGGCCGATCATCGCGCCCAACTGCGTCCAGATGGCCACCACGCGACCGCGGGTTGCGGCGGGGGTGGCGCCGCAATCGAGCAGTTTCGGAGAAGCGGCCATCGCGTCGGCTCCGTAGGCTGAACGTCATCCGATCGAACCGCAACGAGGAAGCTCGCCATGACCGGCACGAAGAAATCCACCAAGGCCGCCACCGGGCGGAACACGACGTCCGAGACCTGGACCGACGAAGAGAAGGCCGCGATGCAGGAGCACGCGCGCGAGATGAAGGCCAAGCGCAGCGCCAAGGGCAAGCCTGACGGCGAAGCCGACATCCAGGCGAAGATCGCGGCGATGCCCGAGCCGGACAAGTCGATGGCCAAGCGATTCCACGCGATCGTCAAGGAGACCGCGCCGCACCTCACGCCGAGGACCTGGTACGGCATGCCCGCGTATGCGCGAGAGGACGGCAAGCTCATCTGCTTCTTCCAGGCCGCGGCGAAGTTCAAGGCGCGCTACGCGACGTTCGGCTTCGAGGAGGCCGCCCAGCTCGACGACGGCAACTTCTGGCCGACCTCGTTCGCACTGAAGAAGCTGACCGCCGCCGACGAGGCGAAGATCGCCGCGCTCGTGAAGCGCGCGGTGGGCTGAGGAGGGACATCGAAGTGATCAAGAACCTGCAAGTCACCACCATCTACGTCCTCGACAAGGACGAGGCGCTCGACTTCTACGTCAACAAGCTCGGGCTCGAGGTCGGCGACGACTTCAAGCAGGGTTCCTACCGCTGGCTGACGGTGCGCGTTCCCGGCGAGGCCGGGACCGTCGTGAGCCTCGAAGAGCCGGGCCCGCCGCTCCACGACGAGGCCACCGGTGCACAGATTCGCGAGCTCATCACCAAGGGCGCCATGAACGGCCTTGTCTTCCAGACCGATGACACCCGCGCGCTGTTCGAGACCCTCAAGGAGCGCGGCGTCACCGATTTCACCCAGGAGCCCACCGACCACTTCTACGGCACCGACATGGGCATCCGCGACCCGTTCGGCAACGCCATCCGGATCCTTCAGCCGAAGAAGGTCGCACAGGAAGCCACCGCCTGAGCGCTAGCGGCGAACGCTCATGAAGCTCGAGATGTACCGCCGCCTGCTGGCGGATCGCCAGGCGCGACGCTTCCTCGCCGGCCTGGGAGTCTCGGCGCTCGGCGATGGGCTGAGCATCGTGACCATCGCCTGGCTGGCGGTGGTCATCGCCCCGGCCGGCGACGCGGGCGTCTTCGTCGGCGTCGCCGTCGCCGCCTACACGCTCCCCGGCGTCGTCGGCGCCGTCCTGCTGCGGCGGTACGTCGCCACCCGCCCGGCGCGCGAGATGGTCATCGGGCACGCGGCGCTCCGCGCGGTCTGCATCGGGCTCATTGCGATCCTGTCGATCGCCGGCACCCTGCCGCCCTACCTGTACGTGGTCCTGCTGGCCGGATCGTCACTGCTGTACGCGTGGGGCAACGCGGGCCAGTACACGATGCTGTCGGCCCTTGCCGGCCCGGACGGCCGGCTGGCCGTCAACTCGCTCGCCAGCGCCCAGGTGTCGTTCGCGACCATCGTCGGCCCGGTGGTCGCCGGGATGCTGCTGTTCGTGATCAGTCCGGGCGCGATCCTCGCGTTGGACGCCGCCTCGTTCGCCGTTCTCGGCCTGGCAGCCTGGCGGACGCGGATCGATGCCGGCCCGACGGATGCTCCGGTCGACACGGCCGCGGCCGAGTCGGGGTTCCGACTGCTGCGCCGTCGCGACCTGCTGAGCCTCACCGTCGTGACGTGGCTGTTCTTCTTCCTGTATGGGCCGGTCGAGGTCGCCCTGCCGGTGTTCGTCGCGCACGATCAGTCGGCTCCGGCCGGGCTGCTCGGCCTGTACTGGACGTGCTTCGGGGTGGGCGCCCTCATCGCGACCCTGATCACCGGCGCCCTCCAGGCCCGCAACATGCGCCGCGTGACGCTCCTCATCGTCGTGGGCTGGGGGTTGTGCCTGCTGCCGTTCGGCTTCGCACCGATCCCGATCACCGTCCTGAGCTTCGCGCTGGGTGGGTTGATCTACGGACCGTTCATCCCCCTCACCTACGCGCTGTTCCAGTCCAGCGCTCCGGCGGCCAGCTTGCCGTCGGTCCTCGCCGCGCGGGGCGCTGTCGTCATCATCTCGACCCCGCTCGGGACGGCGATCGGCGGACCACTCGTCGCGACGCTTGGCGCCACCGGCACGCTGGTCGCTTCCGGGGTCGCAACCATTGCGCTGGCCATCGGGGCGTCGATCCTGTGGAGGGAGCGCAGCGAGCGCTCTGCCGGTGCGCACGTCGAGGACGACCTGGCGTCCGAAGCCCTGTGAGTCTCGATCGATCGAGGCAACATCGCGCGGGAGCCGTTTCCGCGCGACTCCCGCGGTCCATCGAGGACCGCGCAGCGTGAGCCTCGCGCGGGCGCGCCGCCCGTGCGTATCGGCCCTCGATCCACCGCGGAAACGGCACGCAAGCGGGGGCTCATGCGGAATCGCCGCGATCCAGCGAGACCGTCATCGGTCCTGGGCTACCCTCTCGGGCATACCAAGGAGCAACCACCCGTGGGCAAGCTGATCTACCTCCTCAACGTGTCGCTCGATGGGTTCTTCGAGACGGCGGACCACACGCCGGACTTTGCGACGATCGATGAGGAGATTCACGGCTGGTTCAACGACGAGATCCGGACGCTCGACGCCACGCTCTACGGCCGCCGGATGTACGAGGTGATGGCCGCCTATTGGCCGTACGGCGAGGACGACCCGGAGGCGACCGATGCGATGCGCGAGTTCTCGCGCCTCTGGAAGCCGATGCCCAAGATCGTCTTCTCGACGACCCTCGACTCGGTCGAGCACAACGCCCGCCTCGTGCATGGCGACGTGGGCGCCGTCCTCGATGATGTCCGCCGCGAGTTCGACGGCGACATCGGCGTCGGTGGGCCGAACCTCGGCAACCAGTTCGTCAGGCGCGGGCTGATCGACGAGTATCGGCTCGTCATCCATCCGGTGGTGCTCGGGGCCGGCACTCCGTTCTGGCCGCAGCTCGACGAACCGCTGCGACTGAAGCTGCTCGAGACGCGCACGTTCGCCTCCGGCCTGATGGCGGTCTCGTACGCGCCCGCCGAGTCGTAGTCGCTGAGCGACTCTTGTCGCGAATGAAGGCCCTGCGCGGCTCCCTTCGCGTGGGCATTCAGCCGCTGAGCGACTGGAATCGAGAACCTGGAGCCCCTCGTTCGCGCTAGCAGTCGGTGAGCGACTGACGGCGGCCGCGAGACGACCTAGCCGATGATGCCCAGCGCGTTGAAGGCGAACCACGCCGCGAAGAGCAGGGCGAACATCAGCAGGGTGAGGATGCCGATGTTGCGGAGGTCGCGCTCGACGTAGTGGTACTCGGCGCGCTCGCGATCGGTCAGGCTCGAGCCTCCGCCGGAAAACGCGCGGGCGGCCGAGGGCACCGACACCACCGGAGCCGATGCCTTGCGCGGCTCTTCCCGAGACTCCTCCGCGCGCTCCTCGAGGCCGGCCTCCTCGATCGACTGCGGCGTTGCCGCGGCAGTCGGCGGCGGCAGCGGTCGCTGGGCGCGGCGCTGGCGGGAGCGACGGGAAGCGGCCTTGCCTCCGGGACGTCGGGCCATCGGTACCTCGGTGGATGCGATTCGGGATGGCAAGCCGCGGTCGGGTGGGCGACCGCGGGGCGGCTATGATACCGCCGATTTCATGGCCGATCTCAATGCGTGGCTGCTCGACAACCTGGCGCTCGCCTTCGGCGTGCTGGCCGCGCTCGTGGTCCTGCTCCTCATCGGCTTCCTCGTCCAGAGCGCCCGACTGGGCCGCGCGGTGCGCGACTACCGCGAGCTCGTGCGTGGGACCGATGGCGCCACGCTCCACGATCGGCTCGTCGGCAGCGCCGAGCAGGCTGTCAAGGCGTCCGAGCGGATGGGCCAGATCGAGGCGATGCACGGCGTGATCGAGGCGCGGACGCAGCGCAGCCTCCAGCACATCGGTCTCGTGCGATTCAACCCGTTCGACGACACCGGCTCCGACCAGAGCTTCGTGATCGCGTTGCTCGACGATGCGCGCGACGGCGTCGTCATCTCGTCGCTCCACGGGCGGTCGAACACCCGCGTCTTCGCCAAGCCGGTGACGGGCGGCGCGTCGCAGCACGCGCTATCGGACGAGGAGACGCAGGCGATCCGGATCGCACTCGAAGGGTCGACGACGGCGTAGGTGCCTTGACGATCGGCGGCATCGACCCGGAGCAGCGGCGCGTCGCCCAGCGCCTCGTCCTCGCGGCCCTGCGCAAGTTCCACCGCGAGCAGCCGCTGTCGGTCGACCTGCGCGTCGACTCGTTGGTTGGGCGTGTGCGGGCGGCCGCCGGGCGCAAGCCGCCGCCTCGACACCGCGGCTCCGCCCCGTTGACGTTGGAGGACGCCGAGCTCCGCCGGGTGATCGACGAAATGGCCGATGACGGCCGGCTGACCCGCAACGGCCGCCGGGTCGGCCTGCCCGATGTCGCGCCGTCGCTGGAACCGGAGATGGCGGAGCGGGTCGACCGACTCATGGAGGGTCTTCGGTCGGCCGGCGCGGAGCCGCCGCGCGTGGACGGGCTGGCGGCGCGGCTCGGCATTCCGCCGACGGTGCTCGACCAGCTCCGGGCGGGCGGTCAGCTGCGGCACATTGCGCCGGGGATCGACTATCCGGCTGACGTCTGGTCGAGCCTCCAGGCGCGGGTCGAGGGGATGCGCGGACCGATGAGCGTCGCTCGGCTCCGCGACGATCTCCACACGAGCCGTCGCCACGCCGAGGCGATCCTCGAAGCGGTCACGCGAAGCCGAGACGCTCGAGGGCGGCATCGGCCGGTGGGCACTCGTCATCGGCGGCCAGGCGGGCTTCCCTGAAGGCGGCGGCCGCGGCGCCGCGATCCCCGCGCTTCTCGTGGAACCCGCCGATGGCAAGGAGCAGGTCGACGTATCGGGCTCGGAGGAGCTCGCGGCGGTCCTCCACCTGCGCGCCGTCGCCGTAGAAGGGGCAGTCGTCGAGGTATTCCCCGCGGTACAGCGACCGCGCCTCGGTCAGCGCTGCCAGGGCGGCGACGGGATCGGACGCGGCGGACGCATCGGTCAGGCGCTCCTCGAAGGTGGCGACGTCCGTCCAGGCGATGACCGAGGGGTCGAGGCGGTACCGGTCATTGGAGAAGCCGATGGCCTTCGAGCCCTGGCGTTGCCCGCGGCCGGGCTCGAGGGTCCGCCGCAGCCCGCCGAGGGTGCGGTGGAAGGCGAGGTCGGCACGGTCGAGGTCGACATCCGGCCAGATGAGCTCGACCGCCTCGTCCTTCGTCACGCCGCGCTCGCCCCGGTCGAAGAGGAAGGCGAACAGCGCCTCGGCCTGGCGCGTGCCGGCCTTCTCGCCGCCCCACTGGCGGATGAGCTCGCCGTCGCGCTCGGCGCGCAGCGGACCGAGGGCGAAGACATGCAGCCCGGTCGCCGTGTCGAGCGAAGCTTCCAGCGCGCCGTGCAGGCGGCGGCCGCTGGTCGACACCGCGGCCCGCTCGCGCGACAGCTGCTCAAGGTCGCGGGCCTGCTCCGCCTGGCGCGCGCCGAGCTCGAGGCTCGCGGCCAGGTAGCCGGTCGCCATCGCAAGCACCTCGCGCTCGTTCGACGTGAACGGGAGGCCGGACTCCTTGGCGCCGAAGGCGACCGAGCCATGCGTCGTCCCCTCGCGCTCCAGCGGCAGCACCAGCACGGCCGAGCCGACGCTCCCGCTCGACCCGATCACCTCGCCGGCCGGACCTCGTGCCTCGGCACCGGACAGGCCCAACGTCCGTGCGAGCTGCCCCAGCGCCGGCTCGATCGAGTCCTCCGGCCGCCGGGTCGTCAGGACGCCCTCGCCGAGCGCTCGCAGCAGCCGGTCGTACGTCGGGTCGCCGTCGCCGGAGGAGAGCCAGCGGCGCACCCGCGCCGCCATCGGTTCGAACACGGCCACCGTGACCACCAGCGCCAGACCGATAACGATCGGCAGCTCGATCGCGAGCGTTCGGCGCACGACGCTGTCGAGGCCGAGGAGGACGCCGACATACGCCGTGATGCCCACGCCCGCCAGCGCCGAGAGGCGGAACGCCCGGCCCGCGATCTCCGGCGCGAAGAAGATGCCCTGCGCGAAGACGGCGTATGACGCCAGAACGACCGACAGCGTGACCAGCGAGACGCCGATCCACGGGTCGCTGTCGGAGATCCCGGGCACGATGCGCAGCACGCCGCCGATGGTGCCGACGACGAGCGCCAGCCACGTGACCTCGAGCTGCCGCCGCCTGGCGCGGTCGAGGCCGGCGTCGAGGACCGCCAGTCCGACCCAGACGATCGCGGCCGCGAAGATGACCACTCGCAGGCCGATCCAGCTCCAGCCGACGACCTCGCCGCGGATGCCGGGAAGCGCGAGGTGCGGTGGCGCAACGCGCGGCTCGAGCTCGGGAGCGACGATCGTGAGGACGGTGATGGCCGCCGACACGGTCCAGAAGACGGCGAGGAGGATCGCCATCCATCGCGGGGACTGCCGCTCGACCGTGAGCGCGGTGGCTACGGTCAGCACCGCCGGGGGCAGCAGCGAAGCTCCGGCGACCTCGAACCAGCGCGCCACCTCGTCGACCGCGGAATCGGTCGTCAGACGGCGGACGATGATCGACAGAGACCAGATCACGAGGAGCGTGGCGAGGACGCCGAAGGCTCGCGCGCCGGGGCGCCGTTGCGCGCGGAGGCCGACCGTCAGGCCGAGCCAGGTGGCCAGCAGCGCGGTCGCTCCGTGGGCGACCACCTCGAGCTGCTCGGGCTCCATGTGGACGATCCCTCCGCTCGTCGAACCTCCACCGTACTCGCACAAGCGCTTGCCCGGCAAGGTTCCGCAGTCCCACCGCAGGGGACCGATGCGAAGGTCGGCTCACGCAGCGCCCACCGAGCGGCGGGCGGCGAACAGGAGTCGACCGATGATGACCGCCACCGATGCCCCGGCAGCGACCACCGTCACCCCACGCGGCTTGCGTCCTGGCGCCATGCTGCTCGCCATCGTGGATGTCTTGCTGCGTGTCGTCGCCCAGCGGTTCGGGACGATGCGGTGGATGCTGGAGCGGACGCCGCCCGCGTGGTCATCGGCCCTGTCGGAAGCGCGCGCGCTGCGGACCGCTCGCGAGGCCGCCCGTCGCGTGCCGGCCTACCGCGACCACCTCGAGAGCCATGGGATCGATCCGGCTCGCCTCCAGAGCCTCGACGAGCTGCCCGAGACGGACAAGGCCAGCTATATCGATCCGAACCCGCTGCCGACGCGCTGCCTCGACGGCCGGCTGCCGCTGGTGGGGACGACGATCGACGAGTCTTCGGGCTCGACTGGCACGCCCTACAACTGGGTCCGCTCGGCGAAGGAGCGCGACCACGTGCGGCGGATGATCGGCTTCTTCGCCCGCTACTCCTTCGGGTCCGGAGCCGCTGGTCGTCCTCAACGCGTTCTCGATGGGCGCCTGGGCGACCGGCCTGACGACGGCGATCGCGCTGGAGCGCAACGGCCTGGTCAAGGCGACCGGCCCGCACGTCGACAAGATCATCGGCACGATGCGCGAGCTGGGCCCCGGCTATCGGTACCTGATCGTCGGCTATCCGCCGTTCCTGAAGCTGCTCCTCGACGAGGGCGACGCCCGCGAGCTTCGACTGGAGCGCCTACACGATGCACGCCCTCCTCGGCGGTGAGGGCAACTCAGAGGGTCTCCGCGATTACCTCCTGCGCCGATTCCGCAGCGTGGTCTCCGGCTATGGCGCGACCGATGTCGAAATCGGTCTGGCGGCCGAGACGCCGGTGACCGTTGCCCTGCGGCGGCTGGCGCTGGAGCGGAGGGAGATCGCGGAGGCCCTCTTCGGCGAGACCGATCGCGTCCCGATGGTCTTCCAGTACAACCCGATGCTCCACCACGTCGAGACGAACGCACGCGGCGAGCTGCTCTTCACCGTCTGCCGCTCCGGGACGCTATCGCCGAAGGTCCGCTACAACGTCCACGACGAGGGCGGGGTCCTTCGCGACGATGAGCTGCGCCGCCGGCTTGCCGTGTTCGGGGTGACACCCGAGGCGCTGGCGCCGGCCGGGTTCGGACGCCTGGTCCGCATGCCGTACCTGTTCGTCTTCGGCCGCGCCGACTCCACGGTGTCGGTGATGGGCGCCAACATCTACCCCGGCGACGTCGAGGGCGGCATCTACGCCGAATCCGTCCCTGGCGGCGCACGTGCGCTCCTTCCGACTGTCGCTGATCGAGGAGCGGCCCGGCGAGACGCGGCCGCTGGTGTCGATCGAGCTGGAGCGAGGCGAGCCGACGGCGGAGCTGTCCGCGGCGCTGGCGGCGCAGATCGAGGCGCACCTGCTGGCGACGAACACCGACTACCGCGAGGCGGTCGGCGAGTACCCGGAGCTGATGGTGCCGGTGGTCCGGCTGTACGCGGCCGAGACCGGGCCGTTCGAGGGTTCGGGGGAGCGGATCAAGCATCGGTACGTCGGGTGAGGCCAACCGGGTCGGCCCACCAACCGGTGGACCGATGGAACCAGCCCTTCGTCGGTCGCCAGGCGAACCAGATTGGCCCAATGACCTGGGAGGCACGCCCCGTCGGTCCGTAGGCCAATCACACTGGCGTCACGATCTGACACGGGACCTCACACACGATCCGACGTCAGAAGGACGCGACACGCGAACTGTCCGGTAAGCGGTTGATAACCACGGGGTGAATCGGTCAACCGGTACCATCGAAGAAATGCCACCGGTCGTCCCGTCGCCCGATCAGCTCCCGTTCTTCGAGGAGCTGGCGACCCCGACGGCCACCCGCGCCAGACGGCCGCACCTGCGCATCCAGCCGCCGCTCCTCGCGGACCTGACCGCACGCCAACGGAAGGCAGTGACGCACGGTGAGGGTCCGCTGCTGATCGTGGCCGGCGCCGGCACCGGCAAGACCACGGTGATCACCAGAAGGATCGCCTGGCTGATCGCCGAGAAGCGGGCCAAGCCCAGCGAGGTCCTGGCGCTGACGTTCACGGATCGGGCGGCCGACGAGATGATCGAGCGTGTCGACCGGCTCGTGCCGTACGGGCACAACGACGCGCAGATCGGCACCTTCCACGCCTTCGGCGACCGGCTCCTGCGCGAGCACGCCTTCGAGGCCGGCCTCTCCGACCGATCCACCGTTCTCGGCCGGGCCGAGCAGGTCATCTTCCTGCGCGAGCACCTCTTCGAGCTGCCGCTGGACCGATACCGCCCGCTCGGCGACCCGACGCGCTTCCTCTCGGCCCTCGTCACGCTCTTCAGCCGCCTGCGCGACGAGGACGTCAGCCCTGAGCAGTACACGCAGGTCGCCGACCGCCTGACCGATGCGGCCGCCGCCGATCCGCTCGACGCGGCGCTGGCGGAGCGTGCCGCGAACCAGGCCGAGCTGGCAGCGACCTACGCCGCCTACGAGCGCCTCATGCGAACCAGCGACCGGCTCGACTTCGGCGACCAGGTCAGCCTCGCGCTCCGCCTCCTGCGGGAGCATCCCGCGGTGCTGGAGGAGGAGCGTGGGCGGTATCGGTACATCCTGGTGGACGAGTTCCAGGACACGAACCACGCGCAGTGGGAGCTCGTGCGGCTGCTGGCCGCGGAGCACGGCAACGTCACGGTGGTCGGCGACGACGACCAGTCGATCTACCGCTTCCGGGGCGCCGCGCTCGGCAACATCCTCGGCTTCCGCAGCGCGTATCCAGGGGCCGCCAGCGTCGTGCTCGTCGACAACTACCGCAGCCGGCAGCCGATCCTGGATGCGGCGCATCGGCTCATCGGCCACAACGATCCCGACCGGCTGGAGGCACGGGAGGGGCTCGACAAGCGGCTGCGCGCACGCTCGAAGTTTGCGCGGCCCGAACCGGCGGACGGCGCGATCCAGCTGACCGGCTACACGACCGGCTCGGACGAGGCCGATGCGATCGCCGACCGGATCGCGGCCTCCATGCGCTCCGGGCGCAGCGCGGGGCAGCACGCGGTCCTCGTGCGTGGCAACCGCGACGCGGACCCGTACATCCGGGCGCTGAACATGGCGCGCATCCCGTGGCGCTTCAGCGGGACGGCCGGCCTCTACCGCCAGCCCGAGGTGCGGGTCCTCATCAGCTTCCTGCGCGCCGTCAACGACCCGGACGACTCGGTCAGCCTCTACGACCTCGCCACCTCCGAGATCTTCGGGCTGGCGCCGGGGGACGTGACGCTGGCGTTGAACCGGGCGCGGCGGAGGCGGGCGCCACTGGCGGTGGCGCTCAGGGACGCGGCCGAGCATCCGGAGGACTCGCCGTTCACGCTCCGCGCGCTCGAGGTCGTGCAGCGGCTGCTGGGGAGCCTCGACGCGCATCGGTCGATGAGCACCGAGCGCTCGTGCGGCGAGCTGCTGTACCACTTCATCACCTCGACCGGCTGGCTCGGGCGGCTGACGCACGAGGGGCGCGAGACCGGCGAGGAGCGGCTCGCCAACGTCGGGCGCTTCTTCGAGATCGTGCGGCGGCAGGGGAGCCTGCTGCGCGACGACCGGCTGCCGTTCCTCGTCGAGCAGCTCGACACGCTGATCGAGACCGGCGACGACCCCTCGACCGCCGACGTCGATGCCGGACCGGACGACGGCGAGGCGGTCCACGTCCTGACCTACCACAAGGCCAAGGGACTGGAGTTCGACGTCGTCTTCCTCGTCGGCCTGGTGGCGGACCGATTCCCCGGCCGCGACCGGCGCGACGCCCTCGAGATGCCCGACGAGCTCGTCCGCGACGCCCTGACCCTGGCGGCGGACTCGCACGTCTCCGAGGAGCGGCGGCTGTTCTACGTCGGGATGACCCGCGCGCGCGACGAGCTGCACCTGAGCTGGGCGCAGGACTACGGCGGGCGGCGGTCGCGATCGGTCAGCCAGTTCGTGACCGAGGCCCTCGACCTGCCCCCGGCGACCCCGGCCGAGGTCGTCCAGCCGGTCGCTGACCGAGCAGCTGGCGCGTCATGCCGGTTCGCCACGCGAGGCGGCACCGGCGACCCCTCGCCGCGGGCATCGGCGACAAGCCGCTGTCGCTGAGCTTCGGGCAGATCCACGACTACCTCGAGTGCCCAGCGCGCTATCGGTACGGGCACATCGTCCGCATCCCGACCCCGGCCTCGCACCAGATGGTCTACGGGCGTGCGCTCCATGCGGCGGCCCAGGCCTTCCACCGCCGACAGATGGCCGGCCGGCCGATGGAGCTCGACGAGCTCCACGCCGCGCTCGACGCGAACTGGGAGTCGGTCGGCTTCCTGACGCGCGCCCACGAGGAGGCGCGCAAGGCCGCCGCGCACGAGGCGATCGCCCGCTTCTGGGCGGATCAGGAACGCGACCCGGCGCGACCGGTGGCGGTCGAGCAGGACTTCACGGTCGGGGTCGGGCCGGATCGGCTGCGGGGCCGATACGACCGGGTCGACCGCGACGAGGCCGGCCGGACGGTCATCACCGACTACAAGTCGAGCGACGTCCGCGACCTCTCCACCGCGAATCGCCGTGCGAAGGAGTCGCTCCAGCTCTCGATCTACGCCCTCGCCCACGAGGCCGAGCACGGGTCGCTGCCGGACGAGCTGGCGCTCCACTTCCTCGAGTCGGGGATCGTCGGTCGAGCGGAACCGACCGAGAAGCGCCTGGCCAAGGCCCAGGAATCGCTGACGACCGTCTCCGACGGCATCCGCGCCGGGCGCTTCGAGGCGACCCCCGGACCGATGCGCTGCGGCTACTGTCCCTTCCGCGAGATCTGCCCCGACGCCTCGCGATGAGCGGTCGCCACCGCACGATCGTCGCCGCACTCCTGCTGCTCGGCATCCTGGCGCTCGTGCTGCTCGTGGCATTCGCCGGCGGCGCCTGCCCGGTCGAGACCGAGCAGCAGCCCTGCCCCGACGCGACGCGCAATCTCGTCGTCGGGATCGGCCTGGCGGCGGCCGCCATGGGACTGCTCGTGACGCCATTCGCCTTCCTCGGCGAGTTCGTGGCGCGCCGCCGCATCGTCTATCGTGGCGCGTGGGTACGGGCCGCTCGACGCGGGCTGCTGGTCGCGCTGGTGGTCGCGATCCTGGCCGGCCTTCGCCTCGCCGGTGCCCTCAACGTGCCGACCGCGATCTTCGTGCTCATCCTTGCCGGCGTGGCCGAATGGTTCGCGGCCCGCCTCGACACCGACACGTGACCGGAGGACCGATGACCGATCCAGCCGTCGCCGACGCCACCGCCGCCGTCCTGCCCGACGCGCTCGACCTCTCGCACCGGGTCCATGCGAACCCGGAGATCGCCTTCCAGGAGGTCCAGGCTGCCAAATGGACGGCCGACCTGCTGCGCCGCCACGGGTTCGAGGTGACCGCGCCGGCCGGCGGCCTCGATACCGCGTTCGTGGCTCGTTGGCGCGGGGACCGTCCCGGGCCGGTGATCGCGTACGCCGGCGAGTACGACGCGCTGCCCGAGATCGGCCACGGATGCGGCCACAACCTGATGTGCTCGTCGAGCGCCGGAGCCGCGATCGCGGCGGCCAGGGTGCTTGGCCGCGACTTCGCCGGCGAGATTCGGTTCATCGGTACGCCCGCGGAAGAGGACGGGAATGGGAAGGTCTACCTCATCAGTGCCGGGCTCTTCGCCGATGTCGACGTCTGCCTGCAGATCCACCCGTCGGACTCGAACAGCGCCGAGGTACTGGCGCTGGCGATCACCGCGGTCGACGTCACGTTCCACGGCCAGACGGCCCACGCGAGCGGCGACCCATGGCTCGGGAAGAATGCGCTCGATGCCATCGTGCTGCTCTACACGATGGTCGCCCAGTGGCGGCAGCACCTGAAGCACGGCGAGCGGGTGCACGGGATCATCACCCACGGCGGCGCGGCGCCGAACATCGTTCCCGACCTGACGTCCGGTCGCTGGTATCTGCGCACGCCCGTGGACGAGGACCTCGACGCCATGGTCGAGCGGTTCCGGGAGATGGCCGATGCGGCCGCCCTGGCCACCGGCTGCACGGTCGAGCTCGCGATCGACCCGTCGAACCGCTGCAGGACGATGGTGAACAACCCGACGCTACTCGAGATCTGGCGTCGCCACCTCGCCGACGCGGGGATCGACGACGACCCGATCGACCCGAACGCCGGGAGCACCGACATGGCGAACGTCAGTCACGAGGTGCCGACGATCCATCCGTACCTCGCCATCGTCCCGCGCGGGACGCCGGGGCACTCGCGCGAGTATGCCGCGCATGCCGGCGGGGAGGACGGCGACCGCGTCCTCGAGCAGGCGATCGGGATCCTCACCGCCACCGGCCTGGAGCTGATCCGGAATCCGCAGAAGGTCGAGACGGCCTGGCGCGAGCTGCGCGAGGCCCAGGGCTGAGCGACATCCTCGCCGGCCATGGCAGCGACGACGACACTGCTGGCCGAGCTGTACGACCTCGAGCACGACGCGGTCACCGAGGATCTGGCGTTCTACCGCGAATGGGCCAGGCGGACGCACCACGCGACGATCGACCTCGGCTGCGGTTCCGGTCGCCTCTTCGCCGAGCTGCTGCGCGGCGGCGCGCGGAAGATCGTCGGCATCGACGGTTCGGCCGCATTGCTGGATCGCGCGCTCGTCCGCATCGGAGCCGACGAGCTGGTCAAGGCAGCCCGCGACGACGGGCGGATCGAGCTGGCGCTCGGCGACGTGCGTACGGTCCGGCATCCACTTCGGTTCAGGCTGGCGATCATGGCCGGCGTGGTCGCGCACCTGGGCGGTCCGGAGGACGCGGTGCGGGCGTTCGTCGCCGCGAGGCGACTGCTCCAGCCGAAGGGCGTGCTGATCGTCGACACGATCGGGCCTGGGGGCCTGCCGCCACACGACCTGCCGCTGTCGGTCGACTGGGAGCGCCCGATGGGTGATCGGCGCGTCGTCAGGCGCAGCCGGCTCGTGCGTACGGAGGCGCCCGAAGGGCTGCGCGTCGAGTACGTCACGCTCACGGACGTGGTCGAGGCCGATGGTACGATAGCGCGGCTTCCGGCCGGCTTCCGGCTCTGGTATCCATCACCGACAGCGCTTATTGAACTGGCGAACGAGGCGGAGCTGGAGATGGAAACGGCCTTCGGGTCCCACGACCTGGATCCCCTCGACGACCGGAGCGAGCGGTGCATCGTCGTGTTGCGACGCACGACTTCCGGGTCCGAGCCAGGGGAGAATTGATGCCAGGCGAACAGATCAGGCTCCTGATCGTGGAGGACGTCCCGCAGGTTGCCTCGCACATCCGCTCGCTGCTGGCTGCTCAGTCGCAGATCAAGATGCTCGACGTCGTCACCGCCGGCGATCGGGCCGTCGCGAGCGTCTCCGAGATGCGTCCGGACGTCGTGATCGTCGATGCGCTGCTCCAGGGTCGGGTCAGCGGCGCGCAGGTGGCGCAGCAGATCCGCCAGGCCGAGCCCGCGGTCGGGGTCATCATGCTGACCGTTCCGCAGAACCCGATCGGCGAGAACACCGAGCGCGGCATCGACGCCGTCCTGAAGATGCCGTTCACCGGCTTCGACCTCACGACCATGGTGCGCAAGGTGGGGGAGACCCGCGCGACGGAGTCGGCGCGCGCCGGCTCGCTGGTCGTGACCCTCTTCAGTCCGAAGGGCGGCGTTGGCCGAACGACGCTCGCCTACAACCTCGCCGTCTCGCTCGGCCAGCAGCACCGCGTCTGCCTGATCGATGGCTCGCTCCAGTTCAGCGACCTGCGCGGCCTCCTGCGCGTCCCGGCCGTGGCGCCGAGCATCGTCAACCTGCCGACCGACCGCATCCGCGACCAGGACCTTGCCGAGGTGACCTGGCGCGACCCGTCGGGCATCGACATCCTCCTCGCCCCGCCGCGGATCGAGATGGCCGAGATGGTCACCACCCGCGACGTCGAGAAGGTCCTCTCCCTCCTGCGGCAGCTCTACGAGTTCGTGATCATCGATACGCGCGCCGCGCTGAGCGAGGACGTGCTCGTCTTCCTCGACTCGGCCGACCTGATCCTCCAGATCCTCACGTACGACAGCATGGCCATCCGCGCGCTCGCGATGTCGGCGGAGACGTTCGCCGCCATCGGCTACCCAGCTTCCAAGCTGACGACCGTCCTCAACCGGGCCGATGCCTCCGGCGGGTTCGACAAGGCCGATGTCGAGCACGCACTCGGCAGCCGCATCGATTTCGAGATCGTCTCCGACGGACGCCTCGTCCTCGCCTCGAACAACGACGGAACCGCCTTCGTCACCGCCAGCCCGGACGCGCCGATCTCGCGGGGCGTGATGCGCATCGCCGAGTCTCTCTCCGCCCACCTTCGCGAGCGGTCGCCCGCGCTCGCGCACCGCTGAGACGCAGCACGAGCCGCTCCGTGCCCGTTGCCGGGGACACGCGCCCGATCGGTGTCTTCGACTCCGGCGTCGGCGGCCTCACCGTCCTCGCCGAGCTGAACCGGCGGCTCCCCGCGGAGTCCACGGTGTACCTCGGCGACAACGCGCGCGCCCCGTATGGGCCACGACCCGCCGACGAGGTGCGGCGCTTCACGGTCGAGGCGGTCGACTGGCTGCTCGGCCAGGACGTGAAGCTGCTCGTCCTGGCCTGCAACACGGCCACCGCGCGGGCGCTGCCGCTCGTGCGCGAGCGCTCCGCGGTCCCGGTGCTCGGCGTCGTGCGGCCGGGCGCGGTCGCGGCTGCGGCCGCGACGCGGAGCCGTCGCGTCGGCGTCATCGCCACCGCCGGCACCGTCGAGTCGGGCGCCTATCCGGCGGCCATCGTCGAGGCCGATCCGGCCACCCACGTCGCGCAGCTGGCATGCCCCGAGCTGGTGCCGATGGTCGAGGCCGGCATCGTCGACGGGCGCCGCGCCGAATCGGTCCTGCGCGCCTATCTCGACCCGCTGTTGGCGAACGAGGCGGGGATGGACACGCTCCTGCTCGGCTGCACGCACTACCCGCTGCTGCGTGAGTCGATCGAGCGGATCGTCGGCGACGGCGTGGCGGTCGTCGACTCGGCGTTCACCACGGCGCTCGCCACCGAGGACCTGCTCGACGCGCTCGGAGCTCGCGCCCCGACGGGCGCGACGCCGGCCCACCGGGTCGCGACCACCGGATCGGTCGATGCCTTCGTCAGCGTCGCGCGGCGGCTCTTCGGCGATCGGCTGCCGGCCGTCGAATCGGTCGAGATCGAGCCGGTCGCCTCGGTTCCCGTAGACTGAGGTCCATGGCAAACCACACCGCCCGGCTGGGCGCGGGGATCATCGTCGGCGGGCTCCTGGCGCTCGGCGCCAGCGTCGCCTCGCGGGAGATCATGCGCCGGGCCGGGACCCGAATGATCGACTGGGAGGCGGTCCGCGAGATCGCCCACCGCCGGCTCGGCCCGGCGGCGGCGCCGATCTCGGCCGGCCAGCGCGCCGAGGCCGAGGCGTTCTATCGGTCCACGCTCCTGACGATCGAGCCGATCGTTGCCGAGGAGATCGGCTCGCAGCTGCCGGAGGCGCTCGAGATCCCGGCCGTCGTCGACCGCCTCCAGTGGGTCGACCTCAACCTGGCCACCTTCCGCGTCCTCTTCGAGCGCATCGAGCGCACGATGCTCGAGCAGCAGGAGGGGCCGGACACGGCCGGGCGCGCGATGTCTCGCTGGCTGAACCGCACGGTCGGCAACCAGCAGCTCGGCTTCATGCTCGCGTTCCTCGGGCGCAAGGTGCTCGGCCAGTACGACGTCTCGCTCCTCGCGGCGGGGCCGGCGCGCGGGCGCCTGCACTTCGTGGAGCCGAACATCGTCGGCACGGCGGCGACGATGCGCATCCCACGCGACGAGTTCCGCACCTTCATCGCGCTCCACGAGGCGACGCACGCCTTCGAGTTCGAGGCCCATCCGTGGCTGCGTCCGTACTTCGCGGATCTCGTCGGGCGGACGGTCGAGTCGTTGGCGGCGGAATCCGGCGGCCTCATGGAGCGGATGCGCGAGGCGCTGGCGGCCGGCGAGGGGCACTGGCTCGAACGGATCATGACGCCCGCCCAGCGCGAGACCTTCACCAGGACGCAGGCGCTCATGTCGCTGCTCGAGGGTTACTCCAACCACGTCATGAACGCGGCCGGCGCCAGGATCCTGCCGAACTTCACCGCGATCCACGACAAGTTCGAGCGTCGCGGCGAGCGCCGTGGGGCGCTCGAGAAGGCAGTGATGCGCCTCACCGGGCTCGACCTGAAGATGGAGCAGTACGCGGCCGGCGAGCGCTTCGCCGATGCGGTGATTCGCCAGCGCGACCGCGCCTTCCTCAATCGCGTGTGGACCGGTCCGGAGATGCTGCCGACGCTCGACGAGATCCGAAACCCCGAGCGCTGGATCGCGCGCGTCGACGCGGCCACGCCACTGCTGCCGGAGGCCGCCTCCTGAGCGAGCCGTCGACGGTCCTCGCCACGCCGATCCTCGGCGCGCCACTGTCGAGAGAGCTCATCGCGCGCATCGAGGCCGAGGGCGTGCGCTGCGAGCGCATCGCGGCCGACGGGCGCATCCACGGCGATGCCGACGAGTCGGTCTTCGACGAGGCCGACATCCTGCTGCTTGGGGCCGTGCCCGCATCGGTCCTCGACCACGTCGTGGCGCGCGCGCCGAAGCTGCGCTGGATCCACTCGGCGTCGGCGGGCGTCGACCGCATCTCGATTCCATCGGTCCGCGAGCGCGGGCTGACGGTGACGAACGCGCGCGGCGTCTTCAGCAAGCCGATCGCCGAGTACGTGGTGATGATGTCGCTGGCGGTGGCCCGGCGGCTGCCGCAGCTTCTGGAGCTCCAGCGCGAGCGGACCTGGCAGCCGCTTCGTGGGCGCGAGCTGAGCGAGCTGACGGTCGGGATCGTCGGCTACGGGAGCATCGGCGCCGAGATCGCGCGCCTGCTCCAGCCGTTCGGGTGTCGCATCCTGGCCACCCGTCGCCACCCCGAGCGCGGTGCCGAGGGCGTCGAGCTGTACGGGCTCGAGGACCTGCGCGAGGTGCTGCGGGAGAGCGACATCGTGGTCGTTGCCGCGCCGCTGACGGACGAGACGGCCGGGCTCATCGGTGCGGAGCAGCTGGCCGACATGCGCGAGGACGCCTGGCTCATCAACATCGCCCGCGGCCGGCTCATCGACGAGCTGGCGTTGCGGCGGGCGCTCGAGTCGGGCTGGATCGGTGGAGCCGTGCTCGACGTCTTCAGCGAGGAGCCGCTCAGTCCCGACTCGCCGCTGTACCGCACCCCGAACGTCATCATCACGCCGCACACCTCGTGGGCGTCCGACCGGGTCATCGAGCGCTCCGTCGACCTGTTCATCGACAACCTGCGCCGCGACCGCGCCGGTGAGCCACTGCGCAACGTCGTCGACCTCGAGGCCGGGTACTAGCGCCGGTGCAGGTCACCATCGTCGGGCTGCCCGGAAGCGGCAAGACCACGGTCTTCAACGCGCTCACCGGCGGCCACGCCGAGACCGGCGGCTTCTCGGGCTCGCGCGCCGCACCGAACCTGAGCGTCGTCAAGGTGCCGGACGAGCGTGTCGACCGCCTGGCCGCCCTCTTCGACCCGAAGAAGACGACCTACGCCGATGTCACCTACGTCGACGTCGCCATCCCCGCCGGCGCGGCCCGGGAGGGGACGGTCAACCCCGATGTGCTCGCGCTGGTCCGCAACGCCGATGCGCTCCTCCACGTCGTCCGCGCCTTCGACGACCCGGCCGCCGCGGGTCCGGCCGACCCGTGGCGCGACGTGGATGACCTCGATCTCGAATTCACCGTCGCCGACCTGTCGGTCATCGAGAAGCGACTCGAGAAGCTCACCACCCAGGGCCGCCACGGCTCGCAGGCCGAGCGCGACCAGGCACAGCGCGAGGAGGAGCTGCTGCGACGGCTGGAGCCGCACCTGTCCGAGGGCCGCCCGCTGCGCTCGTTCGGCCTGACCGATGACGAGGAGCTGCTCCTGCGCGGCTACCGCTTCCTGACGCAGAAGCCGGTGCTGGTCGTGCTGAACATCGACGAGGGGCGCCTACCGGGGGCCTCCGCCCTCGAGGCCGATGGTCGAACCCGCTACGCCCAGCCGGCCACGGACGTCGCGGCGCTGGCGGGCAAGATCGAGGCGGAGCTGTCGGAGCTGGGCGACGACGACGCGAGGCTGTTCATGGACGACCTCGGCATCGCCGAGCCGTCGCGCGGCCGGATCATCCGCCTCACCTACGACCTGCTCGGCCTCTTCAGCTTCTTCACCGCCGGCGATGACGAGTGCCGCGCCTGGACGCTTCGTCGCGGCGCCACCGCCGTCGAGGCGGCCGGCGCCATCCACTCCGACCTGGCGCGCGGGTTCATCCGGGCCCAGGTCATCGGCGTCGACGAGCTGATCGAGGCCGGCTCGATGGCCGAGGCCCGCAGTCGCGGCACGTTGCGCCAGGAGGGCAAGTCGTACGTCGTGGTCGATGGCGACGTCATCGAGGTGCTGTTCAACGTGGGCCGATGAGCGAGCAGAAGGCTCGGATGCTGGCCGGCGAGCTCTACCACGCCGACGACCCCGAGCTGCGAGCCGATGCCGAGCGCTGCGAGCGGCTTCTCCGACGCTTCAACGCGTCGGAGGATATGGACGAGCGCGCAGCGACCCTGCTCGAGCTGCTCGGTGAGGTCGGCGACGGCGTCGTCATCAAGCCGCCGCTGTTCATGGACTACGGCTACCAGACGACGATCGGCGCGGGCACGTTCATCAACAGCGGGGCGGTGATCCTCGACGTGGGCCGTGTGGTCATTGGGGCCGACGTCCAGATCGGTCCGAACGTCCAGATCCTCACGCCGACCCATCCGCTCGAGCCGGAGCTCCGGCGGAGCGGCGCGGAGGCGGCCGAGCCGATCACGATCGGCGACAACGTCTGGCTCGGCGGGGGAGTGATCGTCTGTCCCGGCGTCACGATCGGGCGCGACACGGTGGTCGGTGCGGGTGCCGTGGTGACTCGTGACCTGCCGTCGGGCGTCCTGGCCGTCGGCAACCCGGCCAGGGTGATCAGACAGCTGGTCTAGTCAGCCGCCCTGGTCAACCCCTACGAGGTCTCCATCTCCGCGACGATCGAGCGGAACTCCTCGCTCTGCTCGACGAGGTAGTTGTCCTCGTCCTCCATGCCGACGCTCATCGACGCGCGCAGCTTCTCGTCGCCGATGTAGGTGAACCCGTGCGAGCGCTCGAGCTCGCGGGCGATCGCCTCGGCCAGCGTGTCCTCCTCGAACGTGTCGAGGACCGCGGCCCGCGCTGCCTGCACCATCGACTCGAATTGGGCTGGAGTATGGTCGCGCTCGGACATGAGGAGCGCATCGGTCATGAGGTCGGTGGCGCCTTCGTGAAGCTCGAAGAAGAAGAGCGGCATGCACCGATGATAGCCCGATGACTCGCCTGCTGATCGTGGGCGGCCTGACCATCGACCGCTTCGCGGATGGCACCTCGGCGCCTGGTGGCTCGGTGATCCACTCTGGTCGTGCGGCGCTCGCGGAAGACGCCGAGGTCACGATCCTGACGATCGCCGGCGACGAGCCGGAGGCGGCAATCGGGCTCGGGGAGCTGGCCGAGCTCGGTGACCTCATCCACCAGCGCGCGCCCTCGACCGTGACGTTCGGTCACGACGAGATCGACGGCCGGCGCGTCCTCACCTACCTCGCCGGCACCGGACCGATCGAGCCGCCGCTCCTCGCCGTTGCCCCTGAAGCCGCGCTCCTCGCACCGATCGCCGACGAGCTGCCGGCGAGGGCGCTGCTTGCCCTTCGGGACACCGCTCGACCGCGGGTGATCGTCATCCTCATCCAGGGCTGGCTGCGCCGCCTGCGGATCGGCGAGCCGGTCCGGCCCGTGGAGCTCGACGAGGTCCCGCCGGCGACCTGGGCTGCCTTCGGCACAGCAGACGCGATCATCGTGTCGACCGAGGACGTCGCCGAGTCGCCCGACGACCCGTTGGTCGAAGCGGCTGCGCTGCGCGAGCGGCTCGGCTCGCACCCGGTCCTCGTCCTGACGCTCGGCGCGCATGGCTACCTCCTCGACGATCCGGCGGCAGGCCACGTTGTCATCAGCGCTCCGCCGCGGGTCGTCGAGGGCGTGTCGATGGTCGGCGCGGGGGACACCTTCGGCGTCGCGATGACGATGCAGCTCGGCCGAGGCGCCGACGCCGCCGCTGCCGCGGCCGCCGCGACCGACCGGGTCATCGGCATGCTCGAAGGGCGGCGCTCCTAGGCCACGGCCCGTCGTCGAACCTGGTCGGCGCGGCGGTCGGCGGCCGCGACCCAGCGGCGGAGGCGTCGGAGCCGGCGCTCGACGGTGAGGCGGGTGCGACCGACCTCGGCGATCGTGCCGCCGCGACCGAGGGCGAAGGCGATGTCGAGGACCCGTGACGCGGCGGCCGCCGCCTCCATCGCTCCGCGGAGGTCGCCGCGATGTCGCTCTCGGATGCGGGCGACCTCGATCCACGCCGCGGCCGCGTCGACCGATGCGCGCCGCGTGCCGATCGTCCAGAGCTCTTCCGCGCGCTCGACCTCGCCGAGGGCGAGGAGCAGTCGCGACGCCACGCGGCGCAGGGCGTTCGCCTCGGCCGCGTCGGCGGCGAGGGCCTGGGCCGTCTCGACGAGCTCGAGGGCGTCGTCGACGGCCCCGGCGCGAAGGAGCTCGAGCGCCATGCCGCGCGGGTCGAGCACGCGCGCGTCGCGCCAGCCACCGTCCCGCAGCCGCGACAGCTCGGCCTCCAGCAGCACGAGGCTGACGACGTCCTGGAAGTTGTGGTCGAGGACCTCGGCGAGGATGTCCGGCGAGCCGCCGCGCAGGTACCCGAAGTAGCGCGCCGGGACCTCGGAGCCGGGGCAGTCGGACGCGCGCCGCACGCCGAGCACCCCGGCTTCCACGTCTGCCAGCCGCGCGCCTCCGAGCGGTCGCCGGAAGAGGCGACGGGCATCGGGCAGCAGGTCGTCGTGCTCGGCGGGCAGGGTGGCCTGCTCGCGGAAGAGGCCGTGGACGGTGAGCCGGGCCGCGAGCATCGGCATGTCGAACGTCCGGCCGTTGTAGGTTACGAGGCGCGCGAAGGTGGCGAGGTCCGCTGCGATGGCGCGGAGGAGCGGCGGCTCGTACGGGAAGTCGGGCAGCAGGTACTGGCGCACGGTGACGCGCGACCCGTCGATGCGCGCGACGGCGGCCATGAAGATCACGGTGCCGGCGCCGGTCGACAGCCCGGTCGTCTCGGTGTCGAAGTAGGCGGCCGGGGGCAGCCCACGGAGCGACTCGGCGGTGGCCGGCGCCATGCTCACGCTGCGCTCGATGACGAGTGCCGCGCCGCCCCGCGTCACCTCGGTCCGGGCATCGAACCAGCGGGCGAGCGTCGCGACCCGGTCGTCGCTCGGTGGTCGCAGGTCGCCGGGTGCCGGCCTGGTGCGGACCGCCTCGAGACGGTCCGCGAGCGTTCGCGGGGCGAGCATCGGTCAGCTCATGCCCACCAGGAGCTCCTCCACGACCGCCTTCCCGCGCACGCCGACCTCGATGGCCGGCCCGACGCAGGCCGGGCAGCCGTCGGCACACGGGCACGACTCGACCGCCTCGCGGCAGGCGCGGACGAGGTCGTCGACGAGCGTGAAGAGCCGCTCGGTCAGCCCAACGCCGCCGGGGACCGCGTCGTACAGGTAGAGCGTCGGACGGCCGGTGAACGGTGACTGGACCTGGGCGAGCACGCCGAGGTCTCGCGGGTCGCACATCAGGAGCAGGGAGGCCGTCGTGCGGGCCACGCGCGCGAGCCCGATGAGCGCGCCGTCGAGCGTGTCGCGGTCGTATCGGTTCACGAGCTCCGCCGGCGGCACGAGCCAGGTGGAGGTCGTGTGCATCTCCTGCTCGGGGATGCTGATCGAGCCCCAGCCCACGTTCTCGTGGGTGTGGTACTTGAGCTTCTTGAACATCGTGACCTTCCACGCGACCATCACCTCTCCGTGCTGGCGGAGGCCGGCGGGCGGGGGATCGGCCTGCTCGAAGACCTCGAGCACCTTGAGCGTGATGCCGAGGTCCGCGTCGGTGTAGTAGTCGACGTCCGTGCGGGTGACGTAGGCCTTGCGCTCCTCCCAGTCCAGCCGGTCGACGTGGTGCTGGATGCCCTGGTGGATGTAGATGGCCTTCTCGTGGACGAGGAGGGGCGCGGCGAAGAGGTCGATCTCGCCGAGGACGCGGTGGCGATCCCCGGTGGTGTCGACGATGACGACGTTCTCCGGTGCGCCGGTGCGCAGGCTGAAGTCGGACGCCGGGAAGTTCTCGTGGCTCCAGTAGTAGCGGTCGTCGTCCGCGCGCCGGATCCAGCCGTCCTCCTGGAGGACGTCGAGCAGCATCGGCGTCTCGTCGATGCCGAACCGCTCGCGGGCCGGGACCGGCAGCTCGAACGTCGACGCGCGCAGGTGGTTGAGGAGCACGTGGAGGTTGTCCGGGTTGACGAGCCCGTGCTCCGGCGAGCTGTCGAAGAGGTACTCCGGGTGCGCCGCGAGGAACTGGTCGATCGGCGCCGACGAACAGATCAGCGCGGCCAGGCTCGTGCCGGTGCGGCGGCCGGATCGGCCCATCTGCTGCCAGGTGCTGGCGATCGTGCCGGGGTAGCCGATGCTGATCGCCGCGTCGAGGGAGCCGATGTCGATGCCCAGCTCCAGCGCGTTCGTCGCGACCACGCCGCGGACCCGCCCGTCACGCAGCCCGGCCTCGATCTCGTGGCGCTCGTTGGGCAGGTAGCCGCCGCGGTAGCCGCGAATCGTGTGCGGGTGGCCGGGTGGCGGCTCGAACGTCTCGCGCAGGTAGCTGGTGAGCACCTCGACCGATGTCCGCGAACGGGCGAAGGCGATCGTCTGGACGCCGCCGCCGATGAGCCGCTCCGCCAGCCGCTGGCCGGTGAGCAGCGCGGAGCCGCGAATGCCGAGCTCCTCGTTGGCGACCGGCGGGTTGACGACGAGGATGTGCTTGCGGCCCGCGGGCGCGCCGTTGTCGTCGATCAGCTCGACCGGCGCCTCGAGCACCCGTTCGGCCAGCTCGCGCGGGTTGGCGATCGTGGCGCTGGCACAGATGAAGATCGGATCCGCGCCGTAGTGGGCGCAGATGCGCCGCAGGCGGCGGATGAGGTTGGCGACGTGGCTGCCGAAGAGGCCACGGTACGTGTGCAGCTCGTCGATGACGACGAACTCCAGGTTCTCGAAGAGCTTGAACCACTTCGTGTGGTGCGGAAGGATCGCCGAGTGGAGCATGTCCGGGTTGGTGATGACCACCTGCCCGGCCGCCCGAACGACGCTGCGGATGTTCGCGGGCGTATCGCCGTCGTACGTGTGCGTCTTCAGGCCGATGTCGGCGGTGCCGGCCAGTGCGCGCAGCTCCACGAGCTGGTCCGCCGCGAGCGCCTTGGTGGGGAAGAGGTAGAGCGCCCGGGCCGCGTCGTTCTTCGCGACCGCGTCGAGGACCGGAAGGTTGTAGCAGAGCGTCTTGCCCGACGCGGTCGGCGTGACGACCACGACGTTCTGGCGTTTCGACACCGCATGGTAGGCCGCCGCCTGGTGGGTGTAGAGCGCCTCGACCCCGCGTCCGCGCAGCGCGTTGACGATCCGCCCGTCGACGCCCTTCGGCCACGGCGCGTGGCGCGGCGGCCGTGGCTCCAGCTCGCGATGTGCCGCGACGAGCGGGGCGAACAGCGGGTCCGCCAGCAGCATGGCGATCGCCTGGTCGGCGTTGCTCGGGGGCGCGGTCAGCATCGGCTCCTCCTTCCAAACCGAACATCCGTTCGATCGCGAACGATAGCACGGGTGTTCGAAATCTCGGAGGCCGATGCGACAGCTCGGGTGTCGCAAGCGTGACGGCGTGGGCTAGACTCGCTCCGCGATGACCGGAATCGACGTTCCTGCCCCGTCTCCGTCGCGCTCGCCCGGGCGCTCGCGCCTGCGCCTGCCGGCGTCGCGCGGCGGGCTCGCGTGGCTCGTGGTGCTGCTGATCGTCGGGACGCTGCTCGCGGTCCAGTTCGGCCGGCAGATCTACGCCAACTGGGAGATCGGCCAGCGCGCCGCGGAGATCGAGGCCGAGATCGCCCAGGTGGAGGCCGAGAACGCGTTGCTCCAGCAGGAGCTCGACTACCTGCGCAGCGACGCCTTCGTCAGTGCCGAGGCACGACGCCTGGCGAACCTCGGTCGCCCGGGGGAGCAGCTGATGATCATCCCGCCGGGCGCCGAGGCGCCCCTCCCGGAGGAGCTCGCCGCGCTCCAGCGGCCGAAGCCGCTCCTGGAGCAGTGGGTGACGCTCTTCTTCGGTCCCGGATCCTAGCGGGCTGCTTCACCTCGTAGCCGTTCGACCGCGCGGCCGAGCGCTGTCCGCCGAATTGCTACCAGGCGTCACCGATCCTGCATCCCGGCGGTCTGACTGTCACTGCCCGTAGCCGGTTGGTGGCGGCGGGCTCGCTCGGCGGTCGTAGGGCTACCGGGGGTAGCGGCAACGGAACCACCTCTCAGTCGGTGGGCGCCTCGTCGGTCTTGATGCGCCTGGGCCGATTCGCCGGCGGCGCTTCTACGAGAGGTCCAGCCGAGCGGACGGCCTCCGAGACGCCGTCGGCGTAGTCCTCGAAGTTCTCGGCGAACATCGCGGCGAGCTCCCGGGCCTTCTCGTCGTAGGCGGCCGGATCGGTCCAGGTCGAGCGCGGACGCAGCACCTCGGCCGGTACCCCGGGCACCGACGTCGGGACGGCGACGCCGAAGATCGGATCGGTCTCGTACTCGACGGTGTCCAGCGCGCCCGAGAGGGCCGCGCGGACCATCGTGCGGGTGTGGTCGATCCGCATCCGCTCGCCGACGCCGTACGGGCCGCCGGTCCAGCCGGTGTTCACCAGCCACACCGGCACGTCGTGCTCATCGAGCCGCTCGGCGAGCATCGAGGCGTACTCGCCGGGGTGGCGAGGCAGGAACGGCGCGCCGAAGCCGGCGGAGAAGGTGGCCCGCGGCTCGGTCACGCCGATCTCGGTGCCGGCCAGCTTGGCGGTGTAGCCGCTGATGAAGTGGTACTGCGCCTGCTCGCGCGTGAGGCGGCTGATCGGCGGCAGGATGCCGAACGCATCGGCCGTGAGGAAGACGACGTTGCGCGGATGCGTCGTCATCCCCGTGGGATCGGCGTTGCCGATGAACTCGAGGGGATACGCCCCGCGCGTGTTCTCGGTGTAGCGCTCACTGTCGAGGTCGAGCTCGCGGGTGACGGCGTCGAGGTCCACGTTCTCGAGGATCGTGCCGAAGCGGCGGGTGGTGGCGAAGATGTCCGGCTCGTACATCGGCGACAGGCGGATCGTCTTCGCGTAGCAGCCGCCCTCGAAGTTGAAGAGGCCGTCGGGACCCCAGCCGTGCTCGTCGTCGCCGATGAGGCTGCGCTCCGGATCGGCGGAGAGCGTCGTCTTGCCGGTCCCGCTCAAGCCGAAGAACAGTGCCGGGTCGTCGGCGCGACCGACGTTGACCGATGAGTGCATCGGCAGGGCGCCCTCATCGGGCAGGAGGTAGTTCATGACCGTGAACGCCGACTTCTTGATCTCACCGGCGTACTCGGTGCCGACGATGATGATCTCCATCCGCTTGAGGTGGAGGAGGATGGCGGTCTCGCTGCGGGTCCCCTCGGTCGACGGATCGGCCTTGAACGAGGGGATGTCGATGATCCGGAAGTTCGGCGCAAAGTCGGCGAGGTCCTCGAGCGGCGGCAGGCGGAACAGGTTGCGGGCGAAGATGCTGGCCCAGGCGGTCTCCGTCGTGACACGGAGCGAGCGCCGGTGGTCGGGATGGGCGCCGACGTAGAGGTCCTGGCTGTAGATCGGCCGATCGGCGATGTACGTCATCAGCCGGGCGCGAAGGCGGTCGTAGTGCTCCTCGCTGATCGGCTGGTTGACCGGTCCCCACCAGATCTTTCCCGCGCTCGACCGCTCCTTGACGACGAACTTGTCCTGCGGCGAGCGTCCGGTGTGCTTGCCGGTGCGAACGACGAGCGAGCCGTGGGCGCTGATCGTCCCCTCGGCGTTGCGGATGGCGTGCTCGTAGAGCTCGGCGGTCGAGAGGTTGCGGTACGTGGCCTCGATCGTCGAGGTCGAGCTGCGAAGCTGGGTCGTCGCCACGGTCTTCTCCTTACGTGCGACCCCGCGCCCGATTCGGGCTGAAGGGTCGCCTATGTGAGTCGACCGGCCGCGCGTCGCGGGTCCATCGGGCCCGTGAGTCGGCTTCCGCGGTCTGTTCAGTTGCCGCTGTCCTGCAGCCGCCATGCCGGGCGACGCAGGTCGGACCATGATACGCGACTCCGTGACCGATCAAGGGCTCGCCGCTCTGATGGTGCCGCTTTGCATGCTCACTACGATTGGCGCATGTACCAGCTCGTCGTCTTCCTCCACGTGCTCGGCGCGTTCGCGTTCGTCGGCGCCCACGGCGCGTCGATGATCACCGCATTCCAGCTGCGCGGTGAACGTGATCGGTCGCGCCAGGCCGCGCTCCTGCAGGCCTCGCAGATCGGCATCGGTGTCATGTACGTCGGCCTGCTGTTGCTGCTCGTGGCCGGGATCACGGCCGGCTTCATGGGCGGCCACTGGGGCCGCGGCTGGATCTGGGTATCGCTCGGCACGCTGGTCGTGGTGATGGCGGTGATGTACGTCCTCGCGACCCCGTTCTACGGTCGCATGCGCGCCGCCGCCGGAGTCGGCGGCATGGGCCAGTCGGCCGATCGGTTCAAGCCGCCGGCCACCGAGGCCGACCTCGATGCGCTCGCCACGTCCAGCCGGCCCTGGGTGCTGGCGACCGTGGGCGGCATCGGCCTGGTCGTCATCATCTGGCTGATGCTGGCGAAGCCGTTCTGACCGATCGGGCCCGTCCATCAGCCGGATGGCGGGGGAGGCGACCGTCACCGGACATCGGTCCTCCGCGGCGTCGCGGCCCTTGACTCGTCGAAGCCGCTGAGCACAGACTCATGGTGCGTGCCCCGCCCGAGCGCGCCGGCCGCCTTCTCCACCCGGGTTCGCCGGCGAAAGGAGGTGCCGCATGCGAGTCGACATTGGGGACTCGGACGCTGCTGTCGCCATCTCCCTGGACGTCCTCACCGACTTCCTCGCGGAGCTGATGCGAATAGGAAGGCTACCCCCATCCGTCGAGTTTGATCGCGACTTCGGTGGCCAGACCTTCCATGTGATCGTCCTGCTCGACCCGCCGGTCTTCGAGATGGTCACGACCGGGCCGGACTCGCCAAGGACTCGGCTGCACCTGAGCGGGGTCATCGAGGCGCGGCCGGCGGACGATCCCGGCGCTGATCCCCTGACGCTCGGGCTCGATGCTGCGGTCCGCCTGAGCCCCGTCCTCGTGCCGGCTGCTCCGGTTCAGGCGGTCGGCTTCCAGTACGACGGAGTCGACGGCACGCCATCGGCGCCGGTCACCGCGGCCGATATCGACGGGTTCATGAACAGCCCCGAAGTCCAGGCCGTCCTCGCCGGCACAAGCATCCCGATCGCCGAGAGCCTTGTCCTCGGCCTGAACGAGTCGAGGTTCCCGGTCGAGGCGACTCGACCCGAGCCGGAGGACTGGGCGGTCGAGCTCACCATCACGCCCGCCGCGGCCGACTCCGTCGACGCCTTCGCGGTGTCCGTTGGTCCGCCCGGCACGACGGGGCGGCTGGTCGTGACGGAGAGCTTCGTGGCGCCGCGTACTGGCCTCGCCGTGGCCTTCGGCCGGGACTTCCTGAACCTGATGCTCGATCGGGCGGAGGCGACGACCGTCGGAACGACCGTGGACCAGGCGAAGGTCACCGCGCTCGAGATGTCGATGGCGGACACCGGGATCTTGATGGACGGCCACGTCGTGCGCCCGGTCGACACGCCGATCATCGACATCGCGCCGGACGTCGACATCGACTTCGACGGCATCGCCGTGCCCAGGTTGGTCCGTGGCACGACGGGCATGACGATGGACACCTCGGGGATCGACGTCGATGTCGATGACTCCGACGAGATCTTCTATGGCGCCCTGCGGTGGGTCCTCACCATCGGTGCCTCCGCCCTCTTGTTCACCGGCGTCGGGTCGCTGACGCTCATCGGCATCGCGCTATGGCTGACGCTGGTTCAGAAGGCGTGGAACGAGGCCGCCAACCTGGACGGTGCACCGGGCGTGCTGCGGGAGGCACTGGCTGCGGAGATCGGCGCGAAGCTGAGCGTCCTCGCCGAGTCGCTCGACGACTCGACACCGGCAGGCGAGCTCACCGTGGACGGCACACCGGACTCGGCCATCGTTGTCGACGGCAACATCGTGCTATTCGCGCAGGTGATCATCGTCTCGATGCGCCGGCGCTTCCGCTCGGCCGAGTTCTCGAAGAAGCTGCGACGGTTCGCGATCTTCGAGCTGGAGGACCGACGGCGATTCCGCGCCCAGGAGCTCGCTCGGCTGATGAAGGCGGGCAAGATCACCGTGCCGGGCTTCCATCACGTGGCCGGCAGGTATGTACGGTCGGACCGGGACGACTCCGCGGCGAACAACCTGCTCCAGTCCTACAAGACGAATGAGACGGCCGAGGTCGTGGTGGGCGACGCCAAGCCCTGAGCGGCGCAGAATCGTCGGCGACTGGGCACTGAGCGGAGGATGACATGACCACCGACCGCATCGGGGCGCTCGAGGCGCTCCTCGCCGAGACTGAGGCGGCGCACGGCGTGTACGAGACGGCCGAGCTCAACGGCGTCTACGACCAGGAGTGGCCGCGCTGGTACGCAGCCTACGCCGTGGAGCACGGTATCGGCGCGATCCTGGGCCGCGACGTCGGCGTCGATGAGCTCGCGCAGTCACTGACCGCCAGCTGGGACGAGCTCCAGCGGGCCGACCCGCGGCCGACGGACCCGTGGACGGCCTTCATCGCTCGTCGGCTCGCCGCCACGCCCTGAGGCCACCGCGGCCTTCCTTCGCTCCGGCCCCGCGCGCGACGCCTAGGGGCCGTATGCCGCCCAGATCGCCTCGCGCAGCGTCATGCCCGATGAGCGGAGTGCGGAAGCGATCGGCCTGCCGACGTATCGGTAGTGCCACGGCTCGTAGGAGTAGCAGGACACCGAGGTCTTGCCCTTCGGGTACGACATGGCGAAGCCGTACTTCCATGCGTGCTTCGCCATCCATGCGCCAGCCTTCGTCGCCGCCCAGTCCGCGTAGGTCCACGGGGCCGCGCCACCGAGGGAGGTGACGTCGACGGTCGTCCCGAGCTGGTGCTCCGAGTGTCCGGCCCGTGCGCTCGTGAGCAGGGCCTGGGCGTAGCCGCCGACATCCACCCAGTACTGGAAGGTCGCCGCCTGCTGCGAATAGCTGCGGTACGCGCTGACGAGCTTGATCGGCGCGCCCGCGGCGCGGGCCGCCAGCGCCATCGCCCGGAGTTCCGAACCGATGACCGATCGCACCCTGTGGCCGGCGTTGAGCGCGTAGTTGCCGCTGTCCCGCAGATCGGTCGGCGCGTACTTTGGACCGACCTTGTAGGTCGTGTCGAGCAGCGTGATCGCGTGCCTGCTCGCGGAGCGCCGGCTGGTGAGGACATCGGCGTAGCGGCACGCCGGAGGCGGCGGCGTCCTGCCCCCGGCGAGGGTGAACGACGCGTTGACGCGCACCCAGAGCCCGGCGAGCGGGCCCTCCAGGACGTGGCCGTAATAGCGCCCGTTGACGCGCTGCGTCATGTCAACGGCCGCCTCGACCGGGACGATCGTGCCGAACCACTCGTGGACCGTCGTGACCGACCCGCTGGCATTGAACGTCACACCGGCGAACCGCGCGGGGCCCACGAAGCCGATGGTGATCGGTGGCGAGTAGGTGACGACGCGTCCGATCGCCGGCGTCTCGATCGCCTCCGAACCACCTGACGGCCGCTGGACCGCGCCAAGCGCTGCAGACTGCGAACCGATGAGCACCGACCCGCCGGCTGCGATGAGCATGGCGACGACGGCATGAATGGCCCGGCGAGTCATGCCCGCACGATAGCCACCGCGTCGGCTTCCGCAGATGGTCGAATGTGGGACGTCGGGCTACGACGATCGGCTGATCGCGAGCCGTGCGGACTGGAGCGAACGGGTCGGCCGCGCTAGAATCGTCGGCCGTGGCGGAGTAGCTCAGAGGTAGAGCAGGGGACTCATAAGCCCTTGGCCGGTGGTTCGAATCCGCCCTCCGCTACCAAGCCTTTTCGCACGGTCGGATTCCGAGTGGCGATGTGCCCGCCCGGTGGCAGCGCGTCGGGAATCCCGTGGCACGGGCGTAACGGGCAATGAGTGACCGATTTCCCGTCCGGCGGCAGGTCTGGCGCCGCTGAAGGCGTTCCGAGCGGCCGAACGTGCCGCCCCGCGGCAAGATCGGACACTGAGTGGCCGTTACGCCCGCCGCATGAGAACTCGGGCGTCGTGCAACTGGCATGGAATGATGTGCGCATGTTCAGCGAGCGCACCCCGGTCCGGTTGACCCGCGAGCAACGAGAGCGGCTCGAACGCATGGCAGCCCGCGAGGGACGGTCGGTGGGCCCGTGATGGATCTCGCCGGCGCCGTCGACGCGGGCGCCAGGCACCTGGGGATCCCCGACGACGCGACGCTGGTGCTCGCGGTGTCGGGCGGGCCCGACTCGATGGCCCTGCTGCACGGCGCGGCCCGCCTGGTCGAGACCGATGTCCGCCGCTGGCGCCTGACCGTCGCCCACCTCGACCACGCGCTGCGGCCCGACAGCGCGGATGACGCCCGCTTCGTCGCCGAGGCGGCGGAGGCACTGGCGCTGCGCTTCGAGGGCCTCCGGACCGATGTCGCCGCGCTGGCGCGCGACGAGGGGCGCTCGATCGAGGAGGCCGCCCGCGAAGCGCGTTACCGATTCCTCGAGGCGGTCGCGCCGGAGGGCGCGCTGATCGCGACCGCGCACAGCGCCGACGACGCCGCCGAGACGGTCCTCCTCAACCTCCTGCGCGGCAGCGGGCTGGCCGGCGCGCGAGGAATTCCCCAGAGACGAGGGCGGATCGTGCGGCCGCTCCTCGACGTGCGACGGGCGACGCTGCGCGGGCTGCTCGAGGCGGCCGGCATCGGTTACCGGATCGATCCCTCGAACGAGGATCCGGCCTTCCTGCGCAACCGCGTCCGCAACGAGGTCCTCCCGCTCCTGGAAGAGATCCGCCCGGGCGCCGCGGAGCGCATCGGCCAGTTCAGCCGGCTGGCGGCCGACGACGACGCGCTGCTCGAGGACCTGGCGACTGCGGAGCTGGCGCGGAGGACGACCGCGGACGGCATCGACTGGCACGACCCGCCGCTGCCGGCGCTCGGCCGTCGGGTGCTGCGGCTGGCGGTCGGCGCGCCGGCGCCGAGCGCGGAACGCATCGAGGCGCTCCTCGAGGCGGCGGAGGGAAGTCGCGGTGGCGTGACGATCGAGGTCGGCGGCGGCCGGGTCGCATCGGTCAACCAGCGGCGTGTCCGGATCTTGACCTGATCTGAGCCAAGCGCGAACCCAGTACGTATAGAAGGTACAGGCGGACCTGATCGGCTGGTTTGTTCGGCCGTCGGCGCGCACATATACTTGCCCGGCCCATGGCAGGCATCGCCATTGGCCGGCGTGGCTTTCGGGCCGCGTCGTTCGCACGGAGGCGAAAGCAGACCCAACTTGACCAGTCGCATCGTTCGCAACAGCGTCGTGCTCGTCGTCCTGGCCGTCTTCGGACTGGCCGTGCTCTGGACGTTCATGAGCCCGGGCACGAGTAACGAGACCTATACCTACAGCCAGCTCCTCGACGACGTCGCCGGGGGGAACGTGGAGTCGATCACCCAGGAGGGCACGACCCTCACCGTTGCGCTCAATACCCAAGGGCAGGAGAAGACGACGACCGTCGCCTCCGCGGACATCAACTACCGCGCCGAGGTGTGCGCCGTGGCCGGTGACCCCGCTGCGTGCGGCGGCATCGATTACAACTACGTCCAGCCCAGCGCCGCCGGCGGCATCATCACGCTGCTGATCACCGCGCTGCTGCCGGTCCTGCTCATCGGCGGTTTCATCTTCTTCATGATGCGCCAGGCGCAGGGCACGAATAACCAGGCCATGAGCTTCGGCAAGAGCCGGGCGCGGATGTTCCTCGGCAACAAGACGGTCGTCACCTTCAACGACGTCGCCGGCGTGGACGAGGCGAAGCAGGAGCTGACCGAGGTGGTCGAGTTCCTGAAGTACCCCGAGAAGTTCAACTCGCTCGGCGCCCGCATCCCGCGCGGCGTGCTCCTGGTCGGCCCGCCCGGCACGGGCAAGACGCTCCTCGCGCGCGCCGTCGCCGGCGAGGCGGGCGTGCCGTTCTTCAGCATCTCCGGCTCGGAGTTCGTGGAGATGTTCGTCGGCGTGGGCGCCTCGCGCGTCCGCGACCTGTTCGAGCAGGCCAAGCGCAACTCGCCGTGCATCGTGTTCGTCGACGAGATCGACGCGGTCGGCCGCCAGCGCGGTGCGGGCCTCGGTGGCTCCCACGACGAGCGTGAGCAGACGCTGAACCAGATCCTCGTCGAGATGGATGGCTTCGACACGAACACGAACGTGATCGTCGTCGCCGCCACCAACCGGCCGGACGTCCTCGACCCGGCGCTGCTGCGCCCGGGCCGGTTCGACCGCCAGGTCGTCCTCGATCGGCCCGACATCAAGGGCCGCAAAGAGATCCTCAACGTCCACATCAAGGGCAAGCCGCTCGACAAGACGGTCAACATCGAGGCGCTCGCGCGCCGCTCGCCGGGCTTCTCTGGCGCCGATCTGGCGAACCTCGTCAACGAGGCTGCCATCCTCGCGGCACGCCGCAACAAGAAGAGCATCGGCGCCGACGAGTTCAACGAGGCGATCGACCGCGTCATCGCCGGGCCCGAGCGCCGCAGCCGGATCATCAGCGAGGAAGAGAAGGTCATCATCGCCTACCACGAGGGCGGTCACGCCGTCGTGCAGCGGGTCCTTCCGAAGAACGACCCGGTGACGAAGGTGACGATCGTGAGCCGCGGCATGGCGCTCGGCTACACGATGAGCCTGCCGGCGGAGGACCGATACCTCCACAGCAAGTCCGAGTTCGAGGACAAGATCGCCGGGATGCTCGGCGGCAACGTGTCCGAGACGATCGTCTTCGGCGACACGACGACCGGCAGCTCGAACGACATCGAGAAGGCGACGAACCTCGCCCGCGCGATGGTCACCCAGTACGGGATGAGCGAGAAGCTCGGCCCGCTGGCATTCGGCAAGAAGGAGGAGATGGTCTTCCTCGGCCGCGAGATCAGCGAGCAGCGCAACTACTCCGACGAGGTCGCCGCCAAGATCGACGCCGAGGTACGCGAGATCATCGACCGCGCCTACTCCCGCGCGAAGGAGGCGCTGATCTCCCATCGCGACGTGCTCGACCGCCTGGCGGCCCTGCTCGTCGAGAAGGAGACGATCGAGAGCGAGGAGTTCGAGGCGCTCTTCGAAGGCGTCCTGCCACCGCGCTCCGGCGGCCCGACCCCGAAGAAGATCGGCGCCGAGCCGGCAACCGACGGCGTGGAGGCTCCGGCCGAGCCGGAGGCCGAGGGCGGTGGCACGCCGAAGCGGCGTCGCCCAGGACCGGCCCCGCAGCCAGCGTAGGCAACGTGCGCTCTCGGGTCACGCCGCCAGGCACGTGAGCGACCGGACGGTCACGTTCACCGTCGAATAGGACCGATGGAGGCCCGCCGAGAGGCGGGCCTCAGGCGTTCACGGGTTCATCTGCGCGGAGCGTGACGGATCCGCTCGGCCATGGCCCGCCATCATCGGTGGATGGGCATTCAGCGGCCGGTCAGGCGGTCCCAGAACGAGGGGCCGTCGCGCAGGTCGTCGAGGAACTTGTCCCAGCCCTCCTCGGCCTTCGCCGAGCGCTCCAGCCCTTCGACGCGCTCCTCGACGATCTCCCGGACGCGAATCGCCTCGCCCTCGTCGAGCCAGAAGCCGTGTCGTGCGGCGCACACGTCGAGCTCGAGGTTGTATGCCCGGTAGTTGAAGGCCGACATCTGGGCGCCGCACTTCGGGCACGACAGCGTGGAGGAGCGGATGGCGTACTCGATCATCGCCCGGCGCTGCTCCTCGGTCGACTCGACCGTTGCCTCAAGCTGCGAGAGCTCGCCCTCGTCCAGCCAGCCTCCCTTGCACTGGGGACAGCGATCGACCTCGATGCCTCGATGGCGCTCGACCAGGAGCTCGGCCTGGTCCTTCGGACACTGCACGCGATGGCCTCCGTATCGGTCTGATGCTTGGGTGGCGACAAGCGTAGCGCCTGCGGCGCGCGACCGATGAACGGTCCAATTGCTCACGGGGCGGGCATTGCGGCGCCCGCGCCCCAATGAACGGTAAGGTTCGGCTCCTGGTGCTCCTGGGATGGGACTTCGGACGGTTGGCGGCAGGGCGACGCGCGTAACGCCCACGGGGTGGGATTTCGGACCGTTCACGGGGCAGGAAGTGGCGCTGAAACCAGCGGCGGGTGGGTAGCCCGATCGGGTCATTGGCATCTAGGAGGCGGACCGTATACTCGCCAGCGTGTTGCGTGCAGGCACCCCTGCCGCAGCGCGCACCGAGCATCCGAGCACGAGCACACGGAGCCGCCACACAGATGATCGACGAGCCGGTCGCCCAGACCCAGACCCCGACCCAGACCAAGGCCCAGCCGAAGGCCGAGGAGAGCTGGAAGCTCGACGCGCCGTCGGGCACCCTCGCTCCGCGCTCCGCGCTCGACGTCCTCACGCGCCTGAACGAGCGGGTCGCGTCGGGGAGCATCGACGACCTCGTTCCGATCGCGACAGGCTTCGTGCCGATGGACAAGACGATCGGCGGCGGCCTGCGACCCGGTGAGCTGATGCTCATCGGTGGCGCGCAGGGCCAGGGCAAGACGACGATGGCGCTGCAGATGGCGCGCAACATGGCGGCATCGGGCCAGGCGACCGTGCTGTACGTCTGCTTCGAGCACGACGAGGAATACCTCATCCAGCGCATGGTCGCGATGGAGTCGGCGCTCAGCCACCTGCCCCAGAAGTCGGGCGCGGTGAAGATCCAGGACGTCAAGAAGGAGGTCGTCAGCTCGTACACGGCCTCGGCCGAGACCGGCACGAAGGCGAAGCTCGGCGCGAACCCGCGCCTGCGCCCCAGCCTCGAGCGGATCGCGCGCTACGGCTCGAACCTGTACCTCATGCGCGGCACGGCCACGCATTCGACGATCGACAACTTGCGCGAGCTCGTCAAGGACCATCGCGGCTCGGACGACGAGCGGCGACTCGTGCTGTTCGTCGACTACCTCCAGAAGGTGCCGGTCCTCCCGGAGCCGAACACGGAGGAGGAGAAGGTCACGCGGATCGTGTCGGGGCTCAAGGACATCGCCCTCGGCGAGATGGTGCCGGTCGTCGCGATCGTGGCCGCCGACCGCGAGGGCCTGAAGGCCAAGCGCCTGCGCAACCATCACCTGCGCGGCTCATCGGCCATCAACTACGAGTCGGACATCATCCTGATCCTGAACGACAAGTACAACATCGTCGCGAAGGTCAACATCGAGTTCAACCCGTACCAGGCCCAGCGCTACCGCGACTGGGTCATCGCGTCGATCGAGAAGAACCGGGGTGGACAGGACAACGTCGACCTCGAGTACGAAAAGCTCTTCGAGTACAGCTGCTTCGACCCGACCGGGCGGATCACGGCCGAGAAGCTCATCGAGGAACGCCTCTACAACGACTGAGGGTCCCTGACCGATGACGACCGGCCCCCAAGCCTTCGACCCGTATGCCGTGCTTCAGATCCTGCCCAGCGCGGAGCAGGAGGTGGTGAATGCCGCGTTCAAGGCGCTCGCCCTGAAGTACCACCCGGACCACGACGCGACACGACGCGCGGCCGAGAAGATGGCCGAGCTCAATCGCGCCTACGCCATCCTTCGCGACCAGCACTCCCGCGCCGCCCATGACCGCGCCCGCCGTGCGACCGTCGCCGGGATCAGCGTGGCGCACTCGGTGCGGCCCGGTTCCGTGCCTCCGCCGACGACATCCAGCCCTGGGAGCGTGCTGACCTTCGGGCGGTACGCCGGCTGGAGCCTGCGCGACCTCGCCCGCCGCGACCCTGACTACCTGCTGTGGCTCTCGCGACATTCCTCGGGCATCCGCTATCGCACTGAGATCTACGGCATCCTCCGCACGATGGGCGTCTCCGCCGCCTGACACCGTCACGGAGCTCCACGCGCTACGCTCTCGGCAGTCATGACCGATGAGCCCCGGCCGCTGCGCGCCGTCTTCCTGGACATCGGCGACACCGTCATGCGGCCGAATCCCTCGTGGGAGGCCGTGTACGCGATCGCGTTCCGCGAGTTCGGCGTCGAGGTCGAGATCGGCGAGCTGTACGCCGCGCTGCGCAAGGCCTACCACCACGGCGGATGGGGGATCGACGACGCCGGCTTCGAGCCGAGCGAGGAGGCAAGCTTTCAGCGCACCGTCGCGATCGACGCCGCCGCGATCGCCGAGCTCGGCCTGGACCCGATGCCCGAGGCCTTCTACCGCCGGCTCAGCGAGCTGTTCATGGTGACGAGCCACTGGCACATCTTTCCCGACGCCTACCCGACGTTGAGCGCGCTCCGCGAGCGGGGACTGACGCTGGGAGCGGTGAGCAACTGGGTCTGGAATCTGCCCGAGCTGCTCCACGCGCTCGATCTCGTCCGGCACTTCGACTTCATCGCGGCCAGCTCCCGCATCGGCTTCGAGAAGCCCAATCCGCGCATCTTCGAGTGGGCCCTCGAGCAGGCCAGGACCGATCCGGACGCGGCGATCCACGTCGGCGACCACATCGTGGCGGACATCGAAGGCGCCCGCGGCGTGGGGATCGACGCGGTGCTCATCGACCGATTCGAGCGCCACGACCCGGCGCAGGTGCCCGACGGCGTGCCGGTGATCGCCGCGCTCGACGAGCTGCTGCCGATCGTCGACGCCCGACTGGACGGCCGATGACCGAGACCTGGCGCTGCTTCGTTGCCGTCCCGCTCGGCGAGGAGCTGCGCCTCGCCCTACGAACGTTGGTCGCCGGCTGGCACGACGAGCCGGACTTCGCCGGGCTGCGCTGGACCGATCCGGACGCGTGGCACGTGACCCTGGCCTTCCTCGGGTCGGTCGAGGCGGATCGCATCGACGGCATCGTCGCCTCGCTGCGCGAGGTGGCCGCGGCGCACCGGCCGATGAGCCTGGCGACCGGCGGGCTGGGAGCATTCCCATTGGCCGGGAGGGCGAGGGTGGCCTGGTACGGCGTGGCCGATCCGGACGGGCGCCTGGCGGCCCTCGCGCGCGACGTCCGCCGCGCGACGGGAGTGGGGGGATCGGAGTTTCGCGGGCACGTCACGCTGGCTCGCGCGCGACGTGAGCCGGTATCGGTCCGCGAGCTTGTCGATCGGCCGTCGCCGACCGGGACGTTGTCGGTGGATCATGTTGCCCTCATGCGCAGCCACCTGGGCCGTGGGCCCGCCCGCTACGAAGGACTGGCGGACGTGGAGCTCGGGGTGACGGCACGTGTCTGAGCCACGACCGTTCACGCGACCGCCGTACGTGGCGGTCATCGGCGAGGGCGACCCGCGCGGGCCCGATGCGCAGCGCATCCTGGACTGGGCCGAGGAGATCGGCCGCACGCTGGCGATCGGTGGCGCGGTGGTCGTGACGGGCGGGCTCGGCGGCGTCATGCGTGCCGCGTCGCGCGGCGCGGCCGCGGCGGGCGGCGAGACGATCGGCATCCTGCCCGGCGCGGACCCCGCGGAGGCGAACGAGTTCGTGCGCACGCCGATCGCCACCGGCCTCGGCGTCGTGCGCAACCTCGTCGTCGTCACCTCCTCCGACGCGGTCATCGCCGTCGGCGGGAGGCACGGCACGCTGTCGGAGATCGGCCTGGCGCTGCGGATGGGCCGCGAGGTCGTGACGCTCGGGTCGTGGCGCATCGAGTCGGAGCACCGCATGGGCGGCCCGCGTCTCCATCGCGCGCGAGAGCCGCGCGAGGCGGCCGCGCTCGTCATGCGCCTGGCGGCGGCCGGCCCGCACCGCGACCCGTGACCGAGCGCGTCCTCGTCCTGCCGCGCGCCGCGGTTCCCGGCGGCTGCGACTTTCTCGGCGTCCGACCGGCCGACGGCGAGACGCTCGCAGCGCTCCGCTCTTCGGTGGAGCAGCACGGCCGCTACCTCGAGCGCCCGATCGCCGAGGACGACCCCGGCCACAAGCAGCTGATCCCGTATGTCGTCGTGCGCGACGGCGATCGGGTCTTCCTCATGGAGCGGACCGATGCCGGCGGCGACGCGCGGCTCCACGGCAAGGCCAGCATCGGCGTCGGTGGACACCTCAACCCGGTCGACGACGGCGATGACGCGCTCATGGCCGGCCTGCGGCGCGAGTGGGACGAGGAGCTCACGGCCGCATGGACACCCGACTTCCGGCTCGTCGGCCTCCTGAACGACGACAGCAATCCGGTGGGGGCGGTCCACCTCGGCGTCGTCTTCGCCGTCGAGGCCGGCGGCCGCACGGTCGAGGTCCGCGAGCGCGAGAAGCTCACCGGGGCCTTCGTGGCGTCCGACGCGGTCCGCGCGGCGTGGGATCGGCTCGAGACGTGGTCGCAGCTGGTGGCCGGCGCCATCGGCATCCGCTGACGCGCCGGGTCGGGATCGGGCGGACTCGCTGCCCATGAACGCGCCACGTGCGCCTCCCTCTTGGCGTTGCACATTCCCGCCGGGCGGGCATATCGGAGCTTGATTGGCCGAATTCCCGCCACAGGGGCAGCCTGGCCGCCGATGTCGGCTCGTTCGGCCTCCAGCCCGCCCGCCCCACGGGATTCCGGCCACTGATGCGCCGATACGCCCGCCCCACGGGAATCGACCGACGCCAACTGCGGACTCACCACCATGACGGCGCCACAGACCCGCCAGCCGGGAACGGTGGCCAATGTCGCCGCGCGAGGCCTCGGCGCGCGCACCGATATACTCGATCCATGGTGAGACGGGGGCTTGCCGCCCTGAGCCTCGCGCTCGGCATCGTCGGCCTCGCCGCGCCGGTCGCGGCCGACGCGGACGAGATCGCGCGCATCGAGCTGACCGGGGTCATCGACCAGGTCAACGCCGCGTACGTCGAGGAGGCGCTGCGCGTCGCGGCCGAGGACGAGATGGCCGCGGCACTCATCGTCATCGACTCGCCGGGTGGCGAGCTGACGAGCATGGATCGGATCATCAAGGCCATCCTGGGCAGCGGCGTGCCGGTCATCGCCTGGGTCGCGCCGGAGGGCGCGCGCGCGGGCTCGGCGGCGACGTTCATCACCCTCGCCGCGCACGTCAACGCGATGGCCCCGAACACAAATATCGGCGCGGCGTCGATCGTCGGCGGGGGTGGCGCGGAGCTGCCGGAGACGCTCGCGGCGAAGATCACGAACGACTCGGTCGCCCGCATCCGGTCGCTCGCCAACGCACAGGACCGCAACGCGGACTGGGCGGAGTCGGCGGTGCGCGACGCGGCCAGCATCGACGCGAACGAGGCGGTGAGCATGGAGCCGCCGGTCGTCGACATCCTCGCCTCGACGACCGACGAGCTGTTCGCGGCCATCGACACCGGCGAGCGCGCCGACGGTCACGCCTACGAGTTCGAGGGGGAGCCGCTGCCGACGCTCTCGGGGCTGACGATCACCGATCTCGAGATGAATCCCGGTCAGGAGTTCCTCCACCTGCTCAGCGATCCGAACATCGCCTTCCTGCTGTTCACCATCGGCTTCTACGGGATCGTGGCCGAGCTGTTCCATCCGAACTTCTTCTCCGGGATCCTCGGCGCGATCGCGATCCTCGTCGCCCTCATCGGCTCGAATGCCCTGCCATTGAACGTCGGGGGCCTGCTGCTGGTGCTGGGTGGCATCGGTCTGCTGGCGCTGGAGGCCGTGGTGGCCAGCTACGGCCTGCTGACGGTCGGCGGGATCGTGGCCATCGTGCTCGGCGGGTTCGCGCTGTGGACCGGCGTGCAGCCGGGCGAGTTCGCCTTCGACGTCAGCGTCAGCCCCTGGGTGATCGCGGTCATCGTCATCGTGGGGATCGTCTATGCCTGGGTCCTCGTCCGGGCCCTCATGCAGATGCGCAGGAGCGGCGTGGCCAACGAGCCGGTCGCCGCGCTCGTCGGCGGCACGGCGATGGCGCAGACGCTCATCGCACCGACGGGGATCGCCTATGCTGGCGGCGAGAGCTGGTCGGCTCGCAGCCGCGATGCCGAGATCGGTCCGGGCACCCCGCTCAGGGTGGTGGGGGTGGATGGACTGGAGCTGATCGTCGAGCCGGCACCCGCCGGCGACGGGGGAGCAACGGAGGGTTAGCGCGCGATGGAAGACTTCGTCGGACCGATCATCCTCGCGATCGGGGTCGCGATCGGCCTGTGGCTGCTGTTCAGCATCGTCCACATCGTCCGCGAGTACGAGCGGCTGGTCGTGTTCCTCTTCGGACGGCTCCAGGGCGCCCGCGGACCGGGCATCGTGCTGCTCATCCCGTTCGTCCAGCAGGCGGTCAAGGTGGACCTGCGCGAGCGCTTCCTCGAGGTGCCGCAGCAGACCTGCATCACCAAGGACAACGCGCCGATCAACATCGACTTCCTCGTGTACTCCAAGGTCTTCGACCCGCAGACCACCGTCACCGCGATCACGGACTTCACCGGCGCCTCACAGGCGCTGGCGGCGACGACGCTGCGTGCCGTCATCGGTGACATCCCGCTCGACGACGTGCTGGCCAAGCGCGAGGAGATCAACCACATCCTGCGCGCCAAGCTCGACGAGGTCACCGAGCGCTGGGGCGTGAAGATCACCTCGGTCGAGATCCGCGAGATCGTGCCGCCGCGCGACATCCAGGACGCGATGAACCGCCAGATGTCGGCCGAGCGCAACCGGCGCGCGGTGATCACCGAGTCGGAGGGCACCCGGCAGGCGACGATCAACGTGGCCGAGGGCGACAAGCAGTCCAACATCCTGCGTGCCGAGGGCGAGCGGCAGTCGCAGATCCTGCGCGCCGAGGGCTACGCCAACGCGCTGCAGACGATCTTCGGCGCGGCGCGGGGAGTCGACGCAAACACGATGTCGCTCCAGTACCTCGAGGCGATCAAGGCGCTCGCCGCCGGCGAGGGCACCACCTGGATCGTGCCGATGGAGCTGTCGGAGCTGACGCGGCCGATCAGCCAGGCGATGCGCGAGCGGTCCGCCCCCAGCGACGGTTCCTGATCGCGGCACGGTGATCGGGCGCGTCCTGCGAGCCCTCGGCCGCATCGTCGGCCTCGTGGCCGGCGCGTACCTGGCCTTCGTGGCCATCCGCGGCTCTCGGATGCTCGTCAGCCCTGACGTGCGCCCGTTCGCGCCCGATCCGGACGGCTCGCCCGCCACGCCGGCCGACATCGGTCTCGACTACGAGCCGGTTCGCTTCACGACCGATGACGGCGTCACGCTCTCGGGCTGGCTGATCCCGGCCGCGCGAGAGACGCGCACCGCGGTCATCGTCCTGCACGGGTTCACCGGCAACCGCCTCGCCGAGCTGGCCGCCTTCGTGCCGTGGCTCCACGAGCGCCACCACGTCCTCCAGTTCGACTTCCGCGGTCACGGCGAGAGCGGGCCGGGCTGGGTCACGCTCGGGTCGCACGAGCGGCGCGACGTCGCCGCCGCGATCGACTTCCTGCACTCGCGCGGGCTCGGTCCGATCGCGCTGTTCGGGGTGAGCATGGGCGCCGCCATCGCCATCGTCGCCGCGCCGGACCTGCCGGTCGCGGCGGTCGTCGCGGACTCGGCCTTCGCCGAGCTGCATCACCCGATCGGCAACCGCATGCGCGAGGTCGGCTATCCGCTGCCAGGCCTCGGCTCGCGGGCGATCGTCGCAGCCGCCGCGGTTCGCACTCGCTCACGCCTGCCCGACGCGATTCGGCACGTGGCGCGGCTGGCGCCGCGTGCGCTCCTCGTCATCGCGCCGAAGGAGGACCAGCTCATCAGCTGGCGCCAGGGGTTGCGCCTGTACGAGGCGGCCGGTGAGCCGAAGGAGCTGCTGGTGGTCGACGGGGCGGGCCACGCCGAGGCATACGCGGTCGAGCCCGAGACGTATCGGCGCCGAGTGCTCGAGTTCCTGGAGCGGCATCTGGACTGAACCGTGTCCCGACGCTGGCCGCCAGCGCTCAGGCCATTCGCTGTTGTCCACACGTGATCGCCGCAATGGTCAACCGCTAGCACGAGTCGCGTTAGCGAGTGGCGGCGTTGCATGCGAGCGCATCGGAGCGTGGACTCGACGACCGAACCGCCCTGGCATCGCGAACGCGAATCAGGGCAGCGTTTGACAACTCCGCGGCCTTGCGCGCCACGCCGGGTCGAACGGGAGCGGGAAGGCCGCGAGCACGACACCGGGACCATCGGTGCATGGAGTCACCGCTCGCTGGCCGCATATACTCTGTGCCGACTCTCCCCGCAACGGTTTCTGCATGGCCACCAAGGTCCTGGTCGTCGACGACGACCTGAACATCCAGCGCGTGCTCGTGTTCACCCTCAAGCAGGAGGGATACGAGGTGCACGTCGCATCCGACGGGCAGGCCGGCGTCGAGATGGCGGCCAGCATCGTGCCGGACCTCATCCTCATGGACGTGGCGATGCCGATGCTCGACGGCTATGCCGCCACCCAGCAGATTCGTGCTTCGGACAGCGGCGCCAAGGTGCCGATCATCATGCTCACCGCCGAGGCCGACGTCGAGCAGCGCGTCAGGGGCCTGCGGGCCGGCGCCGACGACGACATCGTCAAGCCCTTCCACCCGCTCGAGCTCATCGCGCGCATCAAGGCGCTGCTGGCTCGCTCCGGCGCCGGGCAGCAGAAGAGGACCGCCGAGAAGGCCACGATGGGGCGGCTGGCCTGTTTCTACCCGGCCAAGGGCGGGGTGGGAAACACGACGATCGCCATCAACTCGGCCATCGCGCTTGCGTCGCGGCTGCAACGCAAGACCGCGCTGTTCGACGCCAACCTCCAGTTCGGCGACATGCGCGTCTTCCTGGACCTCAGCCTCAACTCGAGCTCGATCGTGAATGCCATCACCGAGCCCGCACTCGACGACGAGCTGCTCAAGAAGCTGCTCGTCACGCATCACGGGGGCATCGAGCTGCTGCTGGCGCCGCCGAACCCGGAGTCGGCCGACATCGTGGCCGAGCGCCAGCGGACCGATCCGGCCTCGCTGACGAACATCCTGGCCCTGCTGCGCCGCGCGCACGACTACACGATCGTCGACATGGCCAAGACGATCGACGACTTCAACCTCCAGCTCTTCGACGAGGCCGATGTCATCTTCGTGGTGATGACCGCGGACCTCTCCTGCCTGAAGAACGTCCGCCTCGTGCTCGAGGTGATGGATTCGCTGGGCTACGAGCGCTCGAAGATCCAGCTCGTGCTGAACCGATCGAACGCGTACACCGGCATCAACGTCGACAACGCCGAGTCGGCCCTCGGGCGCAAGATCGACTACCAGATCATCAACGAGTACCGCGGTGCGATCAGCGCGCTGAACTCCGGCGAGCCGTTCATGGCCTCCCGACCCGATGGCCCGCTGGGCCAGAGCGTCAGCAAGTTCGCCCGCGAGCTCGACGCGATCTTCGCCGAGGAGGCGGTTCCCGTCCGCGCATGATCGGCCGCGGGCGCACGCGCGGTTCCCCGGCGCCGATCGGAACCCTATCCGGAGCGGCATTGGCCGCCTGGATGTCGCTGCTCTTGCTGCTGACCGGATGCATCGGAGAGCCGGCGCTGGAGTGCAGTGATCTGGAAGCCGATGTGTGCCAGGAGGCAGCGGAGGCGGGTCGCGATGGGCTTGCGCTGAACGGTGAGCGTCGTCAGATCGAGCGCATCGCCGTGGAATTCATTCCGCCCGTCGGACAATGCGTGGCCGATCCGAACTGCGAGCGTCCGTTCGCGCAGGTGACATTCGTGTACACCGATGGCGACGCTGCCACGGTTCGCGTCCACCGCGCCCAGCGCACCGGCGAGATGCGAGCCGTCTTCAACTAAGTGGCGCTGCTGATAATCCGACGCTAACCGGGCGGTAAGCGCTCTCTCCCTACGCTGCCTCAGCCGGTCGCCGCTGGTAGTAGGGAGGCGAGCAGGCAGGCGGCCGGCACTGCTCAACCTCACATCACCGTCGCCTCCCGCGAGGGCAGATGCCAATGCTCGCGAACGCGCTGAGCGCCTCGATCGTCGGGGTCGACGGCGTCCCGGTCCGCGTCGAGGTGGACGTGTCGTTCGGTCTGCCCGGGCTGACGATCGTCGGCCTCGCCGGCAGCGCAGTGCTCGAGGCCCGCGAGCGCGTGCGCGCCGCCCTCCGCAACTCCGGTTTCGAGGTCCCGGCCCGGCGGATCACGGTCAACCTGGCTCCGGCGGACCTCCCGAAGGAGGGCACCGGCCACGATCTGGCCATGGCCGCCGGCATCCTCGTCGCCTCCGGGCAGCTCGAGGCCGACCTGGGCCGCATCGCGCTCATCGGGGAGCTGGCACTTGACGGGTCCCTCCGGCCGATCCCCGGCGTCATGGCCCTCGTCGCCGCCGCCCGCGGCGCACGGGTGGAAGAGGCGATCGTGCCGAGCGAGAACGGCCCGGAGAGCGTCGCCGTCGGCGGCATGACGGTGCGTCCGGCGTCGTGCTTCAGCGAGGTCGTGCGGCATCTCGCCGGGTTGAACGAGCTCGAGCCGCTGGCGCCCTCGGCGACGCCGGCACGCGCAGCCAGCCGGGAGGACGCGCCCGACCTCGCGTCGGTCATCGGCCAGGTGGTGGGCCGTCGCGCGCTGGAGATCGCGGTGGCGGGACGCCACAACCTCGCCTTCACCGGGCCGCCCGGTGTGGGGAAGACATTGCTGGCGCGTTGCGGCGCCGGGATCCTGCCACCCCTGGCGGAGGAGGAGGCCGCGGAGGTGAGCCGCATCCACTCGGTGGCCGGCGTCGCCGATCCCCGAGCTCCGGTTTCACCGTGGCCACCCTTCCGCGCGCCGCATCACACGATTTCGATGCAGGCGCTGGTCGGCGGCGGACCGCGCGTGCGGCCGGGCGAGGCGAGCCTCGCGCATCGTGGCGTCCTGTTCCTCGACGAGACGCTCCAGTTCCGGACCGACGCGATCGACGCCCTGCGTGGGCCGATCGACGCCGGCACGGTGCTCATCGCGCGGGTCGACGGCGTCCTCGCGCTGCCCGCGCGGTTCATGCTGCTGGCCGCGTTCAACCCGTGCCCCTGCGGCTGGTTCGGCGTCGACGGCGGCGAGTGCCGATGCGAGGACGGCGCGCGTCGTCGCTATCAGGCCCGCCTGTCCGGACCGATGCGCGACCGGCTCGACCTCATCGTTCGCCTCGAGCCGACGATCCGCGAGTTCGGTCGGGGAACGGCGGAGCCGACCGCGACGGTGGCGGCGCGCGTGGCCCGCGCAGCCGATGCGCAGCGCGAGCGACAGAGGCGGTCGAACGCCGAGCTCGAGACTGCCGACCTCGACGCGCCACACGGCTTCGGCGGCCCGCTGCTCGACCTGCTCGAGCTCCGGGGACGGCAGATGCGACTCTCGCTGCGACGCCTGCACCGCGCCGCCCGCGTGGCGCGCACGATCGCGGACCTGGACGGCAGCAGCCACGTGGAGCGCGTGCCACCTCGACGAGGCGCTCCAGCACCGGCCGAAGGAGCTGGCGGCGTGATCGGGGTCGGCGTCGGTCCGACGTCAGCGGGTCGCACGCTGCGCGCAAGCGAGCGCGAATGCTGGATCGCCTTCTCACTCGTGCCCGGAATCGGGCCGGCCGGGTTCGCGCAGCTCGTCGGGCGCCACGGCTCGGCGGCGGCGGCGTGGGAGGCGGGTCCGGCCGGGCTGGACGGCATCGGTCGCCTCGGGCCGGACGCCAGGGATGGCCTGGCGGCCATGCGGCGCGACGGAGCGCGGGCGATCGTACGACGCCTGGCGGAGCGCACCGCCGAGGCCGGCGGGCGGATCGTCACCGGGCTCGACGAGGACTATCCCCGCGCGCTGCTGAATCTCGACCCGCGCCCCGCCACGCTGTTCGTTGCCGGCGACGGGGCCGTCTTCGCCGAGCGTGCCGTGGCGATCGTCGGGACGCGGGGAGCATCGGGATACGGCCTCGCCGTCGCGACCGACCTCGGTGACGAGCTGGCGCGTGCCGGGACGGTCGTCGTGTCCGGGTTGGCGCTGGGCATCGATGGCGCCGCGCACCGTGCGGCGGTGAACGCCGGAGGACGTACCGTGGCGGTGCTCCCATCCCCGCTGAACCGCATCTACCCGCCGCGGCACCGAGGGTTGGCGCGCGATATCGTGCGCGCCGGCGGCGCGTTGATCACCGAGGTCGCGATCGGCGCCCCGGTCGGCCGGCCGGACTTCGCCCGCCGCAACCGGATCATCGCCGGCCTGTCCGAAGCGGTCGTCGTGGTCGAGGCGCCGGATCGCTCGGGTGCCCTGCTGACAGCGGCTGCCGCGATCAGCATCGGTCGCGAGCTCTACGCGGTACCGGGCCAGATCGATGCGCAGGCGGCGCGCGGCTGCAACCGGCTCATCGCCGACAACGACGCGGTGATCGTCACCTCCGTTGCCGCATTGCTGCGGCAGATCGGCCTCGCGTTCGGCAAGAAGCCACCGGCGGTGAGCGCCCTGTCGGAGGTCGAGGGCCAGGTGCTGCGACGGCTGCTCGAACGGAGCGGATCGATCGAGGAATTGGTTGACCGTACGCACCAGCCGGCAGCGTCGGTGGCCAGCGCGTTGACCCTTCTGGAGGCCCGCGGCCTCGTGAATACGTTCGGCGGCGCGACGTTTCACCCGACGCTGGGCGCGCGCCGGCTCGCCGGACTCGTGTGACACGCCTGGTACCCATGGGCTATGCTCCCGCGAGAACTGGACGCCGCTCGCGTGCCCACAAGGGCGGTATGTAACCCCCATGGAGTGTGTCTATTGCGTCCGATACGAACCGAGCGCGCGGCTTTAGCCGCCACCCCGTTCGCGTCGCTTGGCAAGTTGCTGAGCAGCCATCGAGCCATTACCCGTGTCTCGCTGGCAGCCCTTTCCTTTACCGTCATCGCCGCCTTTAGCCAGCAGCCCGCAGCCCAGGCGGGCCCGGCAGCGACACCGCTGACTCCGGAGTCGCTCCTCCCGCAGAGCGTCGGCGCCGCCGTCGACACCAAGGCGCCGATCACGATCTCCTTTCATACCCCGATGGACACCACATCGGTGGAGGCTGCATTCCAGCTCCTGCCCGCCCAGCCGGTGGAGCTGTCGTGGAACGCGGCGCGCACCGAGCTGATCGTCTCCCCCGAGCGGCAGTGGCGCACCGACGAGCGATACCTCGTCGTTGTCGGCTCCGAATCGGCGGAGATCGATGGCACGAGCCTGCGCACCGCGCAGCGCTTCGCCTTCACGACCCTGACCGCCCCGGCGGTGACCGACTTCCAGGTCTACCTTGCCGGCCCCGACCTGGCGGCTGCGAAGGCCGCGTCGGCAAAGGACGTCACCGTTCGCAGCTCGGTCATGGCCGCCGACTCGGGCGCGCGCGCCGACAGCGACATGAGCGGCCGGTCGACCAGCACCGGCGCGAAGAGCCAGCCGCCCACGAGCACGGCCACCGACGTCAGCGCGGCCACCGCGATCTCGATCGACTTCAGCGTCCCGATGGACCGAGCCGATGTCGAGGAGCGCTTCGCCATCAGCCCGAAGGTCAAGGGCTCGCTGAGCTGGGATCGCGGCAGCCTCGTCTTCGCCCCGCGCGAGCGCTTGGAGCCGGGGACCCGATACACGATCAGCGTGATCGGCTCGCACGACCAGGATGGCAACGCGCTGGGCGGGGAGGGCAACTTCTCGTTCGTCGTGCAGCCCAGCGCCCAGCTGACGAAGACCGGACCGGCGGCCAACGCCACCGATGTCGAGGCGGGCACGCTGGTCATGTGGTTCAGCCAGCCGATGGATCGCAAGGCCACCAACCGGGCCGTGCGCGTGACCGATACCACGGACGGCCTGCAGGTCGCCGGGAAGCTGACGTGGAACAAGAAGTCGACGCAGCTGACCTTCGCGCCGGATGGCCCGTTCGTGCCCGCACGCACGTACGAGGTCGCGCTTGCCAAGGGCGGCCGCGACGCCGATGGCAACGTCGTGAAGGCGAAGTGGTCGTTCACGACGAAGTCGGTGCTCCCCTCGGTGGTGGCTGACGCCGGCACAGAGCGCGACGACCCGCGCCGCGCCGGCAATCCCGCCCGCCGCTCCGGCGACGAGCCTGGCCGGCTACGCGCTGAACCAGGTCAACGCCGCGCGCTCGGCGTACGGCTTCGCCCCGGTGGTGCTCGACGCGAAGGTCTCGGCGGTCGCGTCGTCACACGCCATGGACCAGGCCGTGAATGGCTACTTCAGCCACTACGGCCAGAACGGCAGCACGCGCGAGTCGCGGCTGCGTGCCGGCGGCGTGAGCTTCGGGTGGTCGGGTGAGAACCAGTGCTACCACGTCGGCATGAGCCAGCAGGCGACCCTCAACTGGTGTCACCAGCAGTTCATGGCCGAGCCGTATCCGGGCCACTTCAACCACATCGCCAACATCCTGAACCCGAATGCCCGACGGATGGGCATCGGCATCGCCACCGTCGGTGGCAAGACCGTGATCACCTGGAACTTCACCGACTGAGTCGGTGCGGCCGCGTCGCCGACGGCGGCGCGGCCATCGGGTCCATCGCGTTTCATCGGCCTCCGCGCCTCGATCGCCGAACGGCGGTCCGGCCGGGGGCCGGTGCTACACTCCCTGACCGAATGACGCGGACCATGGAGGCGGATTGATGGCGAAGCCGCTCGTCATTGTCGAATCGCCGGCCAAGGCCCGGACGCTCGCGCGCCTGCTCGGCGACGAGTACCGCGTCGAGGCCAGCATCGGCCACGTCCGGGACCTTCCCGAGAACGCCAGCGAGGTCCCGGCCGAGATCAAGGACAAGCCGTGGGGCTCGATGGCCATCGACGTCGACAACGGCTTCCGCCCGTACTACGTCATCGCGCGCGACAAGGCCGGCCGCATCCGCGAGCTGCGCTCTGCGGTGAAGGATGCGCCCGAGGTGCTGCTCGCCACCGACCCCGACCGCGAGGGCGAGTCGATCAGCTGGCACCTCCGCGAGGTGCTCAAGCCACAGGTGCCGATCCGGCGCATCGTCTTCCACGAGATCACGGAGGAGGCCATCCGCGCAGCCATCGAGGACTCGCGCGACATCGACCTCAAGCTCGTCGACGCGCAGGAGAGCCGCCGCATCGTCGATCGACTGTACGGCTACATGCTGTCGCCGGTGCTGTGGAAGAAGGTCCAGACCGGGCTCAGTGCCGGACGGGTGCAGAGCGTGGCCGTGCGCCTCGTCGTCGAGCGCGAGGAGGAGCGCGGCGCCTTCCGCAGCAGCGCCTACTGGGACCTGGAGGCGCGTCTGAGCAGCTCGGGCGTCGGCTTCGCCGCCCGGCTCGAGCGCATCGGTGACGCGCGCGTTGCCAGCGGTCGCGACTTCGATGCCGCCGGCCGCCTGAAGTCCGACGAGGTCCGCCGGCTCAGCGAGGCATCGGCCCACCGGCTTGCCGAGGCGCTCCGGGAGTCGCTCCCCTGGCGCGTCACGGCCGTCGACGAGCGGCCCGGGACACAGCGGCCGTCACCGCCGTTCACGACCTCGACGCTCCAGCAGGAGGCGAACCGCAAGCTGGGCTTCTCGGCCGACCGAACGATGAGCGCGGCGCAGCGCCTCTTCACCGAGGGCCTCATCAGCTACCACCGCACCGACTCCACGACGCTGAGCGAGCGCGCCCTGGGCGAGGCCGCCGGCGCCATCCGCGACCTGTACGGGGAGCCGTTCTACAGCGGCCCGCGGCAGTACCGCACGACGGTGAAGAACGCGCAGGAAGCCCACGAGGCCATCCGGCCGACCAACTTCGGCCAACCGCCGTCCGCGGTGCAGCGCCTGGGTCCCGACGAGCAGCGCCTCTACGACCTCGTCTGGAAGCGAGCGGTGGCGTCGCAGATGGCCGACGCGCGGGTGCTGCGCACGAGCCTCGAGATCACCGCCGACGGGCCGGACGGACCGGCCGTCTTCACCGCCTCTGGCAAGGCGATCCAGTTCGCCGGCTTCTTGCGCGCCTACGTCGAGGGCTCCGACGACCCGGCCGCCGAGCTCGGCGACCAGGAGACGGTGCTGCCGAAGCTGAGCGTCGGCGATCTCGCGACCGCCGACGGCGCGCTGGCGCTCGAGTCGCTCGAACCACTCGGCCACGAGACGGTGCCGCCCGCTCGCTATACCGATGCGTCCCTCGTGAAGCGGCTCGAGGACGATGGCATCGGCCGCCCGTCGACGTACGCGTCGATCATCTCGACGATCGAGCGGCGCGGCTACGTTTGGCGCCAGGGCAAGGCCCTCGTGCCGAGCTTCACCGCGTATGCCGTCACCCGCCTCCTCAAAGAGCACTTCGCCGCGCTCGTCGAGCTCGGGTTCACCGGGCTCATCGAGGAGGGCCTCGACGAGATCAGCAAGGGAGAGCGTGACCGCAACGAGTTCCTCGCCGAGTTCTACGAGGGCGGTGGCGCGCGTGCATGGCCCGGTCTGAAGCAGCTGGTCGAGAACCAGGAGCAGATCGACTACCCGGTCATCGCGCTCGGCGAGCCGGCCGACGGCGAGGCACCGGTGGTCGTCCGCATCGGCCGCTTCGGCCCGTACGTCCAGGTCGGCGAGGGCGACGAGGCCAAGACCGCGTCGATCCCCGACGACACGCCGCCGGCCGACTTCACGCTCGCGCGGGCGGTCGAGCTCGTCGAGGCGCGCGCGAAGGGGCCCGACCAGCTCGGGACCGATCCGGATACCGGCCTGCCGATCTACCTCATGACCGGCCGGTTCGGACCGTACGTCCAGCTCGGCGAGACCCCTGAGCGCGGCAGCACCGAGAAGCCGCGCCGCGCCTCGCTGACCAAGGATGACGATCCCGGCTCAATCACCGAGGAGCGAGCCCTCCAGCTGCTCGCGCTGCCGCGGCTCGTCGGCCGCGACCCCGAGTCGGGCGAGGAGATCGTCTCGAACTTCGGGCGCTACGGCCCGTACGTGAAGCGCGGCGACGACTTCCGTTCGCTGGCCGGCGACACCGAGGTGTTCACCGTCACCCTCGACCAGGCCGTGGAGCTGTTCCGGCAGGAGAAGCCGTCGCGCCGAGGCGGAAGCCGCCAGGTCCTTCGAGAGCTCGGGGCGCATCCGGACTCAGGTCAGCCCATACGCCTGCTCGAGGGCCGCTACGGTCCGTATGTGACCGATGGCACGACGAACGCGTCCTTGCCCAAGGACATGAGCAGTGATGCAGTGACGCTCGACGCGGCGGTCGGCCTGCTGCGCGCCCGCGAGGGCGCCAAGCCGCGCGGACGCGGGCGGCGGACCACGTCGGGGCGCAGCGGATCGCGACGGGGAGGCACGAAGCGCACGGCCGCCGGCGAGCGCGGTGACTGAAGCCGCGCGAACCGAGCTGCCGCCCGACGCGAGGCGGGCGGTCGAGGCCTTCCTCGAGTCGCTGGCCGGACGCAATGCGTCGCCGGGCACGATCACCGAGTACCGCCGCCACACGCGCGAGTTCCTCGCGTTCCTCGACGCGCGTGGGGTCGGCTGGACGAGCCCGGACCGCGCCACCATCCGCGCCTACCTCGCCGGCCTCGCCGACCGAGACCTCGCCGCGAGCTCGGTCGCCGGACGCCTCGCCGCGGTTCGATCGCTCTACCGCCACGCGCTGCGCAACGGCCGCATCGAGACCGATCCGCTCGCCGGGGTCCGCGCCCCGCGCCGCCCCTCGCGGCTGCCGCGGGTGCTGTCGGTCGAAGAGGCCGCCTCGCTCGTCACCGCGCCGGGACGGCTCCACGCCCGCGACGAGGCTCTCGTCCGGCGTGACGCCGCGATGCTCGAGCTGCTGTACGCGACGGGGATGCGCATCAGCGAGCTCGCCGGGCTCACCCTCGATCGAGTGGACCTCGACCGGCGTCGCCTTCGGGTGATCGGCAAGGGCAACAAGGAACGCCAGCTGCTGTTCGGGGCGCCGGCGGCGACCGCCCTGCGGGGGTATCTGGCGGAAGGGCGTCCGGTGCTCGCGGGCCGCGGCAAGGACAGGCCCGCCGCGGTCTTCCTGAACGCCAGCGGTGCGCCGCTGAGCGCTCGCGGAGCGCGAATGATCCTCGCGCGCTGGGTCAAGGCGGCCGGCGCGCCGAAGCGGACCAGCCCCCACACGCTGCGCCACTCGTTCGCCACGCATCTGCTCGAGGGGGGTGCCGACCTGCGCGTCGTGCAGGAGCTGCTCGGCCACGCCAACCTCCAGACGACCCAGATCTACACGCACCTCTCCGATGCCGCCCTGCGCAGCGCCTACCGCGAGGCGCATCCGCGCGCCGGGCGCTCCGGCAGCGGGCGGGCGGGACGGTGACGCGGGGCGACGTGCCCGTCGGGCCGACCCCGCCGGTCGAGCCCGAGCCCGATCCGGTCGGGGAGGCGCGCGACGGCGCGGCGGTCGGGCGGGTGCTCGTCACCGCGAGCCTCATCCTCACCGGGGCCGCGCTGGCGAGCCGCATCCTGGGCTGGATTCGGCTGCTCGTCATCGGCTCGCAGTTCGGCACCAGCAGCGAGCTCGACGCCTACTTCGCCGCCTTCCGCATCCCCGACGCGATCTTCCAGCTCGTGGTGGCCGGCGCACTGAGCGCGGCGCTCATCCCGGTCTTCAGCAGCTACCGCGCGCGGAGTGACGAGGCCGAGGCGTGGAAGCTGGCGAGCAGCGTGATCAACCTCGTGCTCATCGCGCTCATCGTGCTGAGCGGGCTGATGGCGATCTTCGCGCCCATCTTCGTGCCAATCGTGGCTCCCGGCTTCGACGCGCCGACCACCGAGCTCACCATTCGCCTGACGCAGATCATGCTCATCAGCCCGGTGCTCATCGGCATGGGGGCGGTCGTCAGCGGCATCCTGAACAGCTACCAGCAGTTCACGATCCCGTCGCTGGCGCCGCTGGCCTACAACCTGGTGATCATCGCGGCGGCGATCTTCCTCGCGCCGATCATGGGCATCGAGGGCCTTGCCGTCGGCGTCGTCCTCGGCTCCGCCGCTCACCTGGCGATCCAGCTGCCGAGCCTGGCCAAGGTCGGTCGGCGATACGAGCTCTCGATCAACGTCCGTCATCCCGGCGTGCGCAAGGTGGTCCGCCTCATGGGCCCGCGCATGCTCGGGCTTGCCGCAGGGCAGCTGAACTTCCTCGTCAGCACGATCCTCGCGTCGGGGCTGGCGACCGGCAGCCTCACCGTCTACAACTACGCGTTCCAGCTCAGCCAGCTGCCGGTCGGGATCATCGGCGTCAGCGTTGCGATCGCCCTCTTCCCGACGATGAGCCGGGACGCCGCGCTCGGCCGCGTCGGCGAAATCCGTCGCCAGGTCTCCGGGGCCGTGCGGGTGCTGATCTTCGTCGCCGCACCGCTCATGGCGGTGATGATCGTCCTGCGCGAGCCGCTGACATCGGTCTTCTACCAGTACGGCGTCTTCAGCCAGGAGGACGCCGAGCGGACCGCCAGTGCGCTCGGCTGGTTCGCGGTGGGCCTCGTCGGGCACATCGTCGTCCACGTGCTGGCACGCGCCTTCTACGCCATGCAGGACACGCGCACGCCGGTGACGTGGGCAATCGTCGCGGTCGGAGTGAACGTGCCACTCATGATCCTGCTGGTCGGGCCGATGGGCGTCGAGGGCCTGGCCCTCGCCCTGTCGATCAGCGCCCTCATCGAGGTCATCGGGCTGCTCTGGAGCCTGCGCGCCCGCCTCGAGGGGATCGAGGGCCGTTCGATCTTCTGGTCGCTCGTCCGCGCACTGCTGGCGGCAGCCGTCGCCGGGGTGGTCATGGCCGGCGGCCTGGCGCTGGCCAACGCCGTCATCCCCGAGGTCATGGAGGATGCCCTCGGCCGCCTGATCGCGTTGCTCGTGCTCTCCGCGGCCGGCGCAGTCGCGTTCGTGCTCGTCGCCGCCGTCCTGCGCTCGCCCGAGCTGCGACAGCTGCGCGACGTCGTGTGGCGGAGGGGACGGGCCTGATGCAACTGCGCCCCGCGACCGATGCGGACGCTTCGGCCTGGTCGGCCTTCCTGGCCCGGACCGCCGCAGGCGACTTCCTGCACGATTGGGCATGGGCCGATGTCGCCGCGTTCGACGGCCAGCCGCAGCGCCGCTTCGTGCTCACCGACGACGGTGAGATCGTGGCCATCGTCGCCGCCCAGGCGCGCCAGATCCTCGGCGGTCGGGAGTTCTGGTACGTGCCGCACGGCCCTGTGCTCGACTACGGCGACCCGCGAGCCGGCGAGCGGGTCCGGGCGCTCGTCATCGGCCTGCGCGAGGTGTCGCGGCGGCACCGCGCGGTCGCCGTCAAGCTCGAACCGCGCCTGGAGCAAGACGATCCGCTGCTCGCCGTGTTCAGCGGCCGCGGCCTCCGGCGCACCGGCGAGTCGCTCCAGGTGCAGTACACGCGGATCGTCGAGCTGCCCGACGACGACGAGGCGCTGTTGGCCGGCTTCGACAAGGACACGCGCTATTCGGTGCGTCGCGCAGAGCGCGAGGGCGTGGAGGTGACGATCGTCCTCGACGCGTCCGACCAGCGACCGATCGACGACCTGCATGCGCTGGTGGCCGAGACGCAGGCTCGCGCCGGCTTCCCGCTGCCGCCACTCGAGCGCTACCGGATCGCGTGGCGTGCGCTGGCCGGTGCCAACCGCGCGGCGATCCTCGAGGCGCGGCGCGAGGGCCAGCTGCTGGCGTCGGGGATGGTCGTCATCGAGGGCGATCGGTCCTTCTACCTGTTCAGCGGTTCTCGACGCGAGGAGCGCGGCGAGCCGAAGCGCTACGCGAGCTACGCGCTGCAGTGGGCGATGATGCGCCTGGCCCGCTCGCGCGGCGCACGCCGCCACGACCTGTGGGGCGTCGCCCCGCCCGATGCTGGCGCCGAGCACCCGTGGCACGGCGTCGGCCTGTTCAAGAAGGGATTCGGCGGCCGCCAGGTGCGGTGGGCGGGGTCATGGGACCTCGTCGTCGACCCGACGCTGTACCGGCTGCGCGCCGCGACGCGCATCGCCCGCGGGTGGCTGCGACCATTGCGCCGATGAGCATGGGACTCGGGGCGCTCACCGACGTCGTCGGGCCGGAGCGCGTGATCGGCATCCCCGTCGGCGAGGTGAACTCCCTCGCGTACGACTCGCGCCGCGTCTTGCCCGGCGCGCTCTTCTTCGCCGTGCCGGGCGTGCACGTCGACGGGCACGAGTTCGTGGCCGATGCGACCGCCGCCGGCGCGATCGCGGTCGTCGTCGAGCGCGAGGTCGCGGACGCATCGGTCCCGCAGCTGGTCGTCGGGAACACCCGGCATGCCCTGGCCGACGCCGCCGACCATTGGTTTGGGCGGCCTTCCGAGAAGCTGACCGTAATCGGGGTCACCGGCACGGACGGCAAGTCGACGGTCACCGCCCTCGCCGCCGAGATGCTCACGTGGTGCGGGAGGCGGGCCGGGCAGATCGGCACCGTGTTCGTCGGCGTGGGCAAGTCGATCACGCCGAACGAGGAGCGCACCACGACCCCAGAGGCCCTCGAGATCCAGGAGCTCCTGGCGCAAATGGTCGAGGCTGGGGACGACACCGTCGTCATGGAGGCGACGTCTCACGGACTGGCGCTGGGCCGCACGCGAAACTGCCGCTTCGATATCGGCGTGGTGACGACCGTGACGAGCGAGCACCTCGAGTTCCACGGCACGGTCGAGGACTACCGAGCCGCGAAGGCGAAGCCTCGTCGAGGAGGCGCCGATCGCGATCCTCAATGCCGATGACCCCAGCTTCGACTACTTCCGCGAGCGCGCCCGCGACCGGGTCATCACGTACGGCATCGACCACGACGCGGACCTGCAGGCCGGCGAGCTCACCCTCAACGCCGATGGCAGCAACTTCCACCTGGAATCACCGCGCTGGCATGGCAACGTCGGCGTTGCGATCCCGGGCCGGTTCAACGTGTCGAACGCGCTGGCCGTCCTGGCCATCGCCGAGGGGCTCGGTCTCGACCTCGATCACGCGGCATGGGCGCTGAACGACACGATCGGCGTTCCGGGTCGGATGGAGCGCATCGATGCCGGCCAGCCCTTCAGCCTCATCGTCGACTACGCCCACACCGCCGATTCGCTACACAAGATGCTCACCACGTTGCGGCCACTCACGAAGGGCCGGCTGATCGTCGTCTTCGGATCGGCCGGCGAGCGCGACCCGACGAAGCGCGCACCGATGGGCCGCGTCGCGGCCACCGATGCCGACCTCGTCGTGGTCACCGACGAGGATCCGCGCCTCGAGGACCCGCGCGTCATCAACGAGGCGATCGCCGACGGCGCACGCGAGGCGGGCGGCACCGATGGCGAGAGCCTGTGGGTCATCGACGACCGGCGCGAGGCGATCGCGCACGCCATCGGTCTGGCGCGTGAGGGCGACGTGGTCCTCCTTGCGGGCAAGGGCCACGAGACGAGCATCTTCCACGGCACGGAGAAGGTGCCGTGGGACGACCGCGACGTCGCGCGCGAGACCCTCGCGGCCGCGGGGTGGGAGAAACGGAGTGGCTGAGCTTCGCGCCTGGCGTGTGACCGATGCCGATGCCTGGAACGCCTTCGTCGAGGCAGCGCCCTATCACGCGTTCCCGCAGCTGTGGGAGTGGGGCGAGGTTCGAGCGATGGGCGGCTGGCGGCCGCTGCGCCTGGCGATCGGGCCGTCGCACGACGAGCCGCTGGCCGGCGCGCAGCTGCTCCTGCGCCGCATCCCGCTGCTCGGCTGGCACCTCGCCTACGTCCCTCGCGGTCCGGTCGGGCAGCTGGACGATCCGGCCATCCGCGACGGCCTGCTCGCGGCCCTGCGCGCGCTCGGGCGGGAGGAGCGGATCGCCACGGTTCGGGCGGATCCCGAGGCCGATCCATCGACGCCGTATGGGCAGGCACTCCTGACCGATCCCTGGCGATCGGCGCCGAAGGTGCAGCCACCGATCACCCGCGTGCTCGACCTCACGATCGGCGAGGAGGCGCTCCGTGCCGACCTGAAGCGCAAGCACCGCCAGTACGTGAACAAGGCCGAGCGTGCGGGCGTGACGATCGAGCGATTCGCCGGCTCGACGCCCGCGGAGGTCATCGGTCCGGCGCTGGCGGACTTCAACCGGATCTATCGGTCAACCGCGGAGCGTGCCGGCTTCGTGGCACGCGAACCGTTCTACTACGAGCGCGTCTGGTCGATCTTCGCGCCCACCGGCCGGGTGCGGCTTGCATTCGCGGTGCTGAATGGCGAGCGGGTCGCGACGATCTACCACTTCACGTGTGGCGACCGCGCGGTCGAGGCATACGGCGGCATGACCGATGCCGGCGCCGACGCCCGAGCGAACTACCTCCTGAAGTGGGACGCCATCGCGGGATTCGCGCGCGAGGGCTTCTCGGTCTACGACATGTGGGGCCTCGCGACCGGCGGCATCCGCCAGTTCAAGGAGGGCTTCGGCGGCCGTGAGGTCGACTACGTCGGTGCCCGCGACCTCGCCCTGCGCGCACCGATCCATGCCGCCCTGCGCGTCGCTCTCCCGGCCTACGGCATGGCCCAGCGCGCACGCCTCCGGCTCGCGGGCCGCACGGCGCCATCGGAGACGGCCTGACCGATGCGACCGCTGCGATGACGGATCCTTCGCTGCTCCATCCGTCGGTCCGCGACGCGCTCGGGGCCCTCGGCGTCGACTTCGAAGTGATGGAATGCGACCCCGCGCTGGCCGACACGGCCGCCTTCGTCGCCGCCTACGGCGTCCCGCTCGACCGCAGCGCAAACACGATCGTGGTGGCCTCGAAGGGCGCGGAGCCGATCTACGCCGCCTGTGTCGTGCTGGCGACAACCGCCCTGGATGTGAACAACGTGGTGCGTCGCGAGATGGGGGTGCGCAAGGCGTCGTTCGCAGCTGCCGATCCGGTGCGCGAGCTCACCGGGATGGAGATCGGTGGCGTGACCCCGTTCGGGCTTCCCGCCGGCCTGGCGGTCCTCGTGGACTCGCGCGTGATAGAGCCCGAATGGATCGTGCTCGGAGGCGGAAATCGGTCCTCGAAGCTCCGGGTTGCGCCGGAGGCGCTTGGCAAGGTTGCATCGGTCCGCGTGGTGGAAGGGCTGGCGTTCGAGCGCCCGCCGCACAGCCTCAGTCGCTGAGCGGCTCGTAACGCGAACGACCGTGCCTCACGGGCCTCCAGATCGAGGATTCAGTCGGTGAGCGGCTGAAACCATGAAGGATGCGCAGGGAAAGACGCAATTGAGCCCGTTCGTTCGCGATAGCGGTCGCTGAGCGGCTGAGCACGCGCCCGGGTCGCGAATTCGGTCGCTGAGCGGCCGAACCAACGCGTGAACGGTGCGATAGCCGGCCGGTAAATGGCCATTCGTTCGCGTTAGCGGTCGGAGAGCAGCCGGCGACTCCGGCCGCTCCGGATTTCAGTGCGGCGCGTGCTAGCATCACGCTCCCATGGCGCAGCTCGCTCGATTCTCGCCTGCCGCCGTCGTGCAGAGGATCACGCGCGGCGGCGACGCGCTGGGCGAGCCCGTGCACACGATCGAGGAGATCGTCACCGAGGCCACCCGTCACCGGCCCAGCCTCAATGCCCAGCTGATCCGCCGCGCGTACGAGACCGCGGCCGCCGCGCACGAGGGCCAGCTGCGGAGCAGCGGTGAGCCGTATATCACGCATCCGGTGGCGGTGACGCACTACCTCGCCACGCTCCAGATGGACGCCGAGACCCTGGCGGCGGCACTCCTCCACGACGTCCCCGAGGACACCGACTACACGATCGCCGACCTCGAGAAGGCGTTCGGTCGCGACGTCGCGAAGCTCGTGGACGGCGTCACGAAGCTGTCCAAGTTCGGCAGCGCCCGGACGATGGAGGAGCAGCAGGCCGAGAACATCCGGAAGATGTTCATGGCCATGGCCGAGGACGTGCGGGTCGTCATCATCAAGCTCGCCGATCGGCTGCACAACATGCGCACCCTCGAGCACCTGCCGGCGGCGAAGCAGGAGCGCATCGCGCGCCAGACGATGGAGATCTACGCCCCACTGGCGCATCGGCTCGGCATGTGGCAGATCAAATGGGAGCTCGAGGACCTCGCCTTCAAGTACACCGAGCCCGAGAAGTACCGGCAGCTGGTCGAGATGCTGGCCGACCGGCGGCGGGCGCGCGAGGGCTTCGTCAACAAGAGCATCGGCATCCTGCGCAAGGAGCTCGAGAAGGTCGAGATCAAGGCGGAGATCAGCGGGCGGCCGAAGCACCTCTACTCGATCTCCAAGAAGATGGAGCGCAAGGGTGCCGAGTTCACCGAGATCTACGACCTGAACGCGATCCGCGTCCTCGTGAACGATGTCAAGGACTGCTACGCGGCCCTCGGCATCGTCCATTCGCTGTGGCGTCCGGTGCCGGGGCAGTTCGACGACTACATCGCCATGCCGAAGGCGAACATGTACCAGTCGCTGCACACCGCGGTCATCGGTCCGGAGGCCAAGCCGCTCGAGGTGCAGATCCGGACCTATCGGATGCACGAGGTGGCCGAGGCGGGCATCGCCGCGCACTGGCGCTACAAGGAGGGCAGCCGCGGCGACCGCAAGTACGACGAGAAGCTGGCCTGGGTCCGCAACCTCATGGACTGGCAGCGCGAGGTCACCGATCCGACCGAGTTCGTCGAGGGCCTCAAGCTCGACGTCTTCCAGGACCAGGTCTTCGTGTTCACCCCCAAGGGCGACGTCAAGGACCTCCCGCGCGACGCGACGCCGCTCGACTTCGCGTACCGGATCCACACCGATGTCGGCCACCGAACCATCGGCGCCAAGGTCAACAACCGATTGGTGCCGCTCGACTACCGGCTGCGCAACGGCGACATCGTCGAGATCGTGACGACGAAGGCCGCTCACGGGCCGAGCCGGGACTGGCTGAATATCGTCCGCACCTCGCACGCTCGCGAGAAGATCCGGGCCTGGTTCAAGCGCCAGCAGCGCGACGAGAACATCGCGCAGGGCAAGGAGCTGCTCGACCGCGAGCTGCGGCGCCTCGCTCACGAGACGCTCGCCGGGATCGATGCGGCCAAGCTTCTGGAAATCGCGTCGCAATACAAGATGCGCGAGATGGACGACTTCTACGCCGCCATCGGCTATGGCGCGATCTCGTCCGCATCGGTCGTCAGCAAGCTCGAGATCCACGACGACGCAGCCATCACCCTTCCCCAGGAGGCGCCGCCGGCGGCGCCGTCGACGACCGGCGTCAAGGTCAAGGGCGTCGGCGACCTGCTGGTGCGCTTCGCGAAGTGCTGCTCACCGATCCCGGGGGACGACATCGCCGGCTACGTCACGCGCGGCAAGGGCGTGACCGTGCATCGCGCGTCGTGCCCTTCGGTGCTGTCCGAGCGGGACATCGAGCGCCTCATCGACGTCGAGTGGGAGCTCGTCGGGCAGCAGACGTATCCGATCAGCGTGCGGATTTCGGCCCTTGACCGGCCCGGGCTGCTGAACGAGATCACGAACGTCGTGGCGGAGTACAAGGTGAACATCGTGGCTGCCTCGGTGGCGACGCACCCCGACGGGACGGCCCAGATCACCGCGACCTTCAAGGTCACCTCGTTGCAGCAGCTCGCGAAGGTCCTGAGCAAGATCGAGCGGCTGCGCGACATCACCTCGGTCACGCGCGAGGCGCGGTAGGGCTTGCTGGCGTTCCGCGCGTATATACGTATATACGTTGGCGCGGATGACCGCGCTACACTTCGCCGATGAAAGGCGATCGAGTCGAGGCCGTCGTCGACACCGGCCAGGGCGGCACCCAGACCTTCGAGATCACCGCCACCCGCGCCGGCCGCCGGATCGAGGTCACCACGGCCCGCGGCATCGTCGAGGTGTCGGAAGTGACGCGCTCCGGGACGCCGGTGCGCACCGGTCGCTTCATGCAGAGCCGTCTGGTCGCCCTCGTCGAGCACCCCGCCCACGAGGAGTCGAGCGAGCGGCCGGTCGAGGTCTCCACCCGGCGCCGGCTGGGCGCCGGATCCACGGGGGAGTGACCGAAGCACCGATCGAGCGGGTCCGCCGCCACTGCCTCTCGTGGCCGGACGTGACCGAGCGGCTGAGCCACGGTGAGCCGACCTGGTTCCACCGCGACAAGCGCAGCTTCGCCACCGGCGCCGACCGTCACCACGACGATCGCGTCGCCATCTGGCTGGCCGCGCCGCCAGGGGCCCGCGACGAGCTGGTCGAAAGAGAACCCGGGCGCTACTTCGTGCCGCCGTACGTCGGGCATCGCGGCTGGATCGGTGTCTACCTCGACGTGGACGTCGACTGGGAGCGGATCGAGGAGCTCATCGGCAACGCGTACCACACCATCGCCGCACCGGGCCGATAGACTCCGGGGCGCATGGCCAAGAAGATCGCCGCGCCGCGCGGCACGCGCGACCTGCTGCCGCCCGACACGCGCGCCTGGGAGCACGTCGAGGCCGTCGCCCGCGATCTCGCCCGCCGGTATGCCTTCGAACGGATCGACATCCCGCTGTTCGAGCGCGTCGAGCTCTTCGCGCGCGGCCTCGGAGAGTCCAGCGACGCCGTCGAGAAGGAGATGTTCCGCGTCGGCGGGGCGTCGGGCAGCGAGGAGGAGCGCTCCGAGTGGGCGCTGCGACCGGAGCCGACCGCCGGGATCGTGCGCGCGTTCATCGAGCACGGGCTGCACGTGCGGCCGGGGCCGCTGCGGCTGTGGCTCATCGGTCCGATGTTCCGCTACGACCGGCCGCAGGCCGGGCGCTATCGGCAGTTCAGCCAGTGGGACGTCGAGGTCATCGGTGACGCCGGCCCGGCCGTCGACGCGGAGCTCGTCGAGCTCGCGACGCGGTTCTTCGGCGAGGTTGGCCTGACCGATGTCGTCGCCCATGTGAACTCCATCGGTGACGCCAACTGCCGTCCTGCCTACCGCCAGGCCCTCGTCGACTACTTCAGCGCCAACCTCGAGCGCCTGACCGATGACTCCCGGCGCCGCCTCGAGGTCAACCCGTTGCGCGTCCTCGACGACAAGGCGCTGGCGCCCGATCTGGCCGATGGCGCCCCGAAGAGCGCCGACCACCTGTGCGACGCCTGCCGCGCCCACTTCCGTGCCGTGCTCGACCTGCTCGATGCGATGGGCGTGCGCCACGTCATCGATCACCGTCTCGTGCGCGGCCTCGACTACTACACGCGCACGACGTTCGAGTTCTTCGTCGCCGGGCGCGAGGGCCAGCAGGACGCCGTCGGTGGCGGTGGCCGCTACGACGGCCTTGCGGAGCTGCTCGGCGGGCGCGCGACGCCCGGGATCGGCTTCGGGATCGGCCTCGACCGGACGGTGCTCGCGCTCGAGGCGCAGGGAGTCGTCACTCCCGCCGCGCCGCCGCTGGTGGCGGTGCTCGGCACTGGTGACGACCACGCCGATCGGCTGCGGGTGGCTGGGGAGCTCCGCTCAGCCGGCTTGAGCGTTCGGGCCGATACGAGCGACCGCAAGCTCGGGAAACAGCTCGAGGCCGCCGCCAAGGGCGGGGCACGGTGGGCCGTGATCGTCGGCGAGGAGCTCGCCCACGGCCGTGTGCCGCTCCGGAACCTTGGCGACAGCGAGCAGGAGGTCGTCCCGCTCAGCGAGGTGCCCGGCCGCATCGGGGAACTGCCCTAGGCGGGCACGCCCTCGTAGGCTCGGCGAAGCTCCTCGACATCGATCTTGCCCATCTGCAGCATGGCCTCCATCGCGCGGCGCGCGGCGTCCTTGTCATCGGACTCGACCATCTCATTGAGCGCCTTCGGGACGATCTGCCAGGAGAGGCCGTATCGGTCCTTCAGCCATCCGCAGGGACCCGGCTCGCCGCCGTCAGCGGTGAGCGTGTCCCACAGCCGATCGACCTCTGCCTGGTCGTCGCACTCGATGACGAAGGAGACCGCCTCATTGAAGTGGAAGTCCGGGCCGCCGTCGAGCCCCTGGAGCTGCTGGCCACCGACCGTGAAGTCGACGGTCAGCACCGTCCCTTCGGGGCCGCTCGGCGTGTCCGCGGGCGACTTCCAGATCTTGTCGATCCTGCTGTCGGGAACCAGCCCGACATAGAAATTGGCAGCTTCCTCCGCCTTGCCGTCGAACCAGAGGCAGGGAAAGACCTTCGGTCGTGTCATTCGTCCTTCTCCTTCGTAGATGCGAGCCATACCTGCACATACAGGACCGATCGTGGGCGCCGAACTCATCGCAGACGCTACGATGCTCAGCCCATGAGCACCGCCTTCCGGAGCCATACCTGCGGCGAGCTTCGCGCCGAGCACGTCGGCCAGCGCGTGACGCTCGCCGGATGGGTGCATCGGCGCCGGGATCACGGGCACCTGGCCTTCTTCGACCTCAGAGATCGCCACGGCATCACCCAGGTGGTGACGAGCGCCGAGGAGGGCTCGCAGGCGCACGCAAACGCCGAACCCGCGAGAAACGAGTGGGTCGTGCAGGCCGAGGGCACCGTGCGGCATCGGCCCGAGGGCACGACGAACGCCGAGCTGGCCACGGGCGAGGTCGAGGTCGCGGTCGAGCGGTTCGAGGTGCTCAACCCGTCGAAGGTGCCGCCGTTCTACATCAACGAGGAGCAGCCCGGGCTCGACGAGAGCCTGCGCCTGAAGCATCGCTACCTGGATCTGCAGAAGGCCGCCGATGCAGCAGCGGATGCTCATGCGCTCACGGCTGGCCAGCAGCATCCGGGCGGCGCTGGAGGCCGAGGACTTCGTCGAGATCGAGACGCCGCTGCTCATCCGCAGCACGCCGGAGGGGGCGCGCGACTTCGTCGTGCCGTCGCGCGTGCAGCCAGGGCGGTTCTATGCGCTGCCGCAGTCGCCGCAGCAGCTCAAGCAGCTGCTGATGGTCGCCGGCTACGACCGCTACTACCAGCTGGCGCACTGCATGCGCGACGAGGACACCCGCAAGGACCGCGGGCCGGAGTTCACGCAGGTCGACATCGAGATGAGCTTCGTGACCGAGGACGACGTGGTCGCCACGATCGAGCGAGTCGTGTCGCGCGTCTCGAAGGAGGTGCTGCCCGACAAGCCGCTTCTCCACGACCCGTTCCTGCGCCTCACCTTCGCGGAAGCCATGGACCGATACGGATCGGACAAGCCCGACGTGCGCTTCGGCATGGAGCTGGTTCAGCTCAACGACGCCGTGTCCGGCGTGGACTTCCGGGTGTTCTCCGAGCCGATCGCCGCCGGCGGCGCCGTGTTCGCCATCACCGCTTCCGGCTGCGCCGACTACTCGCGCAAGCAGCTCGACGAGCTGATCGATCTCGCAAAGCGCCACGGCGCGAAGGGGCTGGTGCACCTGGCTGTGCAGGCCGACGGCTCGCTGCACGGGCCGGCGGCCAAGTTCCTGGAGGGCCAGGAGGTGGCGCTGCTGGCGGCCACCGGGGCGGGGCCGGGCGACCTCGTCCTGATCGTTGCCGATGCGGACCGGATCGCCGCCGCAGAGGCACTCGGCCACGTCCGCGTCGAGATGGGGGACCGGCTCGGCCTGCGCGACCCGAACGTGCTGGCGTACGTCTGGGTCCACCGCTTCCCGATGTTCACCTGGGTCGAGGACGAGGAGCGCTGGGACGCGACTCACAACCCGTTCAGCGCGCCGGTCCCGGATGACATCCCGCTGCTGGACACCGACCCCGGCGCGGCCCGCGCCCAGCAGTACGACCTGGCGCTCAACGGCTGGGAGATGGGCGGCGGGTCCGTCCGGATCCACCAGCGCGAGCTGCTCGAGAAGGCGTTCGGGCTCATGGGACACACGATCGACGGCATGCGCGACCAGTTCGGCGCGCTCCTCGACGCGCTCGAGTACGGCGCGCCACCGCACGGCGGGATCGCCTTCGGCCTCGACCGATGGGCCGCGCTCTACGCCGACGTCGACAACATCCGCGAAGTCATGGCCTTCCCGAAGACCCAGTCCGGCGCCGATCTCATGATGGGCGCCCCCTCGCCGGTCGCTCCCGAGCAGCTCGAGGAGCTTCGGCTCCGCGTCGTCGAGGACGAATAGGGAGTCGCGCGGCCTTTTCGGCGTCTCTGAACAGTCGTCGGATATATCACTAACGAGATAATCACTGACAGTATCGGAACCCCCGCCCGACCGGGAGCAAGCGCGGACCGAGGGGGCCGCTCGATCGACGCCAACGTCGCGTCTCCGGTCGACGGGCCCGGCTGCCGTGAGGTCCCGCGCCGACAAATAAGGTACCGCCGCACCGGGAATTAAGGGATCTGCCAGATGATGTGCGAGGTCGACAGGCCGATGCTCGGGACAGACGTCGCCACACGGCGGCGAACAGGATCGAGCAGGAGGCTCCCGACATGTCCCCGGTCAGCAACATCTCCCCAGTCAAGGCAGCCTTTGCCGTCGCAGCGCTCCTGAGCCTCGTGGCTGCGGGGCTCGCCATCCGCGGAGCGGCGTCCGCGGACATCCCGACACTCGGGATGGTCGACGACTACGCCACGCGCCACGCAGTCGACGACGAGATCGAACTCACGACCGCCGACGATTTCGGCACGCGCAACCGGCCCGCGGCCGTCCAACTCACCACCGCCGACGATTTCGGCACGCGCAACCGGCCCGCTGCCGTCCAACTCACCACCGCCGACGATTTCGGCACGCGACACGCCGCGAAGGCCATTGAGCTCGGCCTGAACGACGACTACGCCACCCGTCAGGGTCGGTGACCCAGGGGGACGACTCCCGCCGGTCCTTGGCGGGAGTCCTGCGTGACCCGGCGGTCGACCCGGTTCTCGGGCCATCCGCCGGGTCTTCGTACGACTGTCGTTAGTCCGCGGGCAGGTAGCTCCCGTCGGCGTCATGGGTCTCGCGACCGGTCAACGCGGGGCTGAAGACGCAGACCAGCCGCAGCGGCTCCAGGACGCGGATGGCATGCCGATCGTGCTGCGGCGCGTAGGCATCGCCCGGACCGATGCGATGGACGGCGCCCGTGTCGCGCTCGGTGATCTCGGCCGCACCGTCGATCACGAAGCACGCCTCCTGGTGGTGCTTGTACCAGAGGTTCATCTGCGCGCCGTCGGCGACCGTCGTCTCCGACAGCGAGAAGCCGAGGCCGTCGTCGCGGACGAACAGCCGCCTGGCGCGCCAGCCGTCGCCGCGGACGTCGAGGTCCGTATCGGTGATCTCGTCGAGTGACCGGACCAGCATCGCGCCATCCTCGCTGCAGCACTTCCAGCGGCGAGTGTATCGGCCACCTATCATCGGTCCACCATGGCGATCTACCTCGACCACGCCGCGACGAGCCCGCTGCGCGCCGAAGTGCTGGACAGGATGCTCCCGTACCTGCGCGAGCACGCCGGCAACCCGTCGAGCCTGCACGCGAGCGGGCGGCGGGCGCGGCAGGGCGTCGACGAGGCGCGCGAGCTCATCGCGCAGAAGATCAACGCCCAGCCACGCGAGATCGTCTTCACCGGCAGCGGCACCGAGGCCGACAACCTGGCGATCAAGGGCGTCGCGTGGGCCGGTTCGCCGCGCGGCCGGCACATCGTCACGACCGCGGTCGAGCACAAGGCCGTGCTCAACTCCGTCGCGATCATGGAGCGCAGCAACTTCGAGGTCACCGTGCTCCCGGTGGACCGATACGGACGCGTCGACCCGCTCGCCGTTGCCAATGCGCTCACCGACCGCACCACCCTGGTCAGCGTGATGGCGGCGAACAACGAGGTCGGCACGATCCAGCCGATCGCCGAGGTCGGGGAGATCGTGCGTGCGCACTCCGCGAAGCTGCACGTCGACGCCGTGCAGTACGCCGCCCATGAACCGATCGACGTCAACGCCTGGCAGGCCGATCTCGTCAGCCTCTCGGCACACAAGCTCGGCGGACCGCAGGGCGTCGGCGCGCTGTTCGTGCGCCGCGGCACGCACATGCTGCCGCAGCTCCTCGGCGGCTCGCAGGAGCGCCAGCGTCGGGCGGGAACCGAGAACGTGGCCGGCATCGTCGGGTTCGGCGCAGCGTTCGCCCTCGCGACCGATACCGATCGGCTCCGCGAGCTGAGCGCCCGCCTTCGCCACGGGCTGCTGCGGATCGACGGCATCGCGCTCACCGGCCACCCCGACGAGCGGTTGGCCAACAACGTCAGCGTCGTGATCGACGGCGTCGAGGGTGGCGACCTCGTGGCGGCGCTCGACCTCGAGGGCGTCGAGGTCTCGACCGGCAGCGCCTGCACGTCGGGCAGCACCGAGCCGAGCCACGTGCTGCTGGCGATGGGCATCGATCCGGAGCTCGCCCACGGCTCGATCCGCATCACGACCGGCCCGGAGACGACCGCCGCCGACGTGGACCGAACGCTCGAGGTCTTCACCGCCGTCCTGCCGCGGCTGCGCGCATCGCGGGAGATGGTCGCCAGCGCATGAGCCGGATCGTGGCCGCCATGAGCGGCGGGGTGGACTCCTCGGTGGCCGCCGCCCTCCTCGCGCGCGAGCGCGGCGAGGACGAGGTCATCGGCGTCTGGATGCGCACCCACGCCGATATGCCGGAGGGCTACGAGCTCAGCCGCTCGTGCTGCTCGCCGGACGCCGCCGACGATGCCCGCCGCGTCGCGCAGATCCTCGACATCCCGTTCTTCGTGCTCAACGTCGAGCGCGAGTTCGGCACGCGGGTCATCGACGCGTTCGTCGACTCGTATCTCGACGGCGCCACGCCCAACCCGTGCCAGGCCTGCAACCAGTACATCAAGTTCGACGAGCTCCTCCGTCGCGGGCTGGCCGCCTATGGAGCCGATGCCGTCGCCACCGGCCACTACGCTCGCCTCGAGCACCGCGAGGGCCGCTGGCGCCTGCTTCGCGCGGCCGATGCCGACAAGGACCAGACCTACTTCCTGTGGGTGCTCGACCAGGAGCAGCTCAGCCGGACCCGATTCCCGCTCGGCTCGCTCACGAAGCCCGAGGTGCGGGTGATGGCCGCCGAGCTGACCCTGCCGACCGCCCAGAAGCCGGAGTCGCAGGAGATCTGCTTCGTGCCGTTGGGCGACTACCGCGCGCTGCTCGAGGAGCGGCGCGGCTACGCCGGCGATCCCGGACCGATCGTCGATGCCGATGGCACCCAGGTCGGCACGCACACCGGCTACGCGCACTACACCGTCGGCCAGCGCCACGGCCTCGGCGTTGCGCTCGGTGAGGCGGTCTACGTGCGCGAGGTGCAGCCGCGAACGAACACCGTCGTCATCGGGCGCCGCGACGAGGTCGCGCAGCGCACCTTCAGCGTCGATGGCGCCCGCTTCACCGCCGGCGAGCCGCCGTCGGAGCGGTTCGGCGCATCGGTCCGCATCCGCCACCGGGCTCCCGACGTCCCCGCCGAGGTCACGATGGTCGGCCGCGACCGCTTCGTCGTCGAGACCGCCGAGGCGGTCTGGGCACCGGCGCCCGGCCAGGCGGCGGTGCTGTACGACGGCGACGAGTGCCTCGGCGGGGGGCGCATCGCCCGCGCATGACGTGGCCGCCGACGCGCTCTGGGTCTGGCGTCTCGCGCCGCTGTCATCAATCATATCGTTACTGATATACCCGTTGACAGCCGTGAGTCCGCTGCGACGAGAGGTCATCGCACGCACATGAACCTCGGACCGTGGCTCATCTGGGTGCCGCTGCTCGCACTCATCAACCTGCTCGTGTTCGTCGCCATCCGCGGGCGATGGGGCCGGATCGTGCTCGTGCTGGGGCTCGCGTCGGTCGCGGGCGTCGTCATCGGTGACTGGGTGGGGGAGCGGCTGGGATTGGAGCTGCTGCGCATCGGTGACATGCACGTGGTCGCGGCTTCGCTCGGGGCGCAGCTCCTCATGGTGGCCGCGACGCTCCTGGCCGCCCTGGGGCCGATCCGCGTCGAGGAGTAGTCCTCGGTCGAGAAATCTGGACACGCGAGCGCTCGCGGGCATAGCATCGAAGCGCCGAGAAGAGGGCATCGCCGATGGCACCCAGCACCGCCACCCCAGCGCTCCAGCCTGCACCGTCGATGGATCGAGCAGCACAAACCGCCGTCACCGTGGTGTCCGCGGTGCCGGATGCGGCCACCGCCGTGGGCGTCCCGGTCGCGTCGTCCGGCAGGGTTCCTGCGACCGTCGGTGTGGATCGCCGACGACTCAAGGGGTGGGGGTTCGACGGGTCCGTCGGGTCGACGTTCGTCGTGCCGGCCGCCGACGGACGACTCCACGTCGCCGGCGGCGTGGGTGACCCGGCCAAGCTCGACGCCGCGGCAATTCGCCACGCGGCTGCGGCCTTCGCCCGGGCCGCCGCGGGCCACGACCAGCTTGCCGTCCATCTCGACGACGTGAGCGCGGTGCCGACCGACGTCGCCGCGCAGGCCGCCGTCGAGGGGATCCTCCTCGCTCGCTATCGGTACGACGCCCTTCGCAGCAGCCCCGGCGGCAAGCGCGTGCGGCGGCTGGCCCTGGTGGTCGGCGCGGACGACATCGCGAGCGCCCGGGCCGGTGCCAGGCGCGGACAGGCCTTCGCGACGGCCACGTTGCTCTCGCGCGACCTCGCCAGCGCGCCGCACAACTACATGAGCGCATCGCGAATGGCGGAGATCGCGGTCGAGCTCGGCAGGGAGCGCGGCTTCGGGGTCGAGGTCTTCGACGAGAAGGCCCTCGCCGCGATGGGGATCGGCGGGCTCCTCGGCGTCAACGCCGGCAGCGCCGAGCCGCCGCGGATGATCGTGCTGCGCTACGAGCCGGAGCAGCCGACCGGCCGGCTCGCGATGGTCGGCAAGGGGATCATGTACGACTCGGGCGGCATCGCCCTCAAGCCGGCCGACCTCGTCCACGCCGCGATGAAGAACGACATGTCCGGCGCCGGCGCGATCCTGGCGGCCTTCGCCGAGTTCGCCGAGCTCGGCTGCACCACGGCGGTGACCGGCTACCTGATGTGCACCGACAGCATGCCGTCGGGGACGGCGATGGCGCTCGGCGACGTCATCACGATCCGCGGCGGGACCACCGTCGAGGTGCTCAACACCGATGCCGAGGGTCGCCTCGTCATGGCCGATGCGCTCGTCCTCGCCGTCGAGGCCGGCACCGACGCGATCGTCGACATCGCGACGCTGACCGGCGCCACGCAGCGCGCCTTCGGCCGCGACATCGCGAGCGTCTTCGGCAATGACGACGGCCTGGTCGACCAGGTCAGGGCCGCCGCGGAGCAGACCGATGAGAAGGTGTGGCCGATGCCGCTGCATCGGCCGTATCGGTCCATGCTGAGCTCCGGCGTGGCGGACATGTCGAACATGGCCTACGGCGACGGCGGCGCGATCACCGCGGCGCTGTTCCTTGCCGAGTTCGTCGGCGACGTGCCGTGGGCGCACGTCGACATCGCGGGAACCGCCCAGGCCGACCGCGACAGCTCCTGGACGACCGCCGGATGCACCGGCTTCGGCGCGCGCCTGCTCCTCGAGCTGGCGGTCAACTTCACCCCGCCGGGGGGCGAGGAGGCGAGTCGATGACGGCAGCGGCGACCGCCGTGCCCAAGGGGAAGTCGTTCAGCGAGCGCATGCTCGACGGGGTCGAGCGGCTGGGGAACAAGGTGCCGCACCCGGTGCTGATGTTCCTGTACCTGATCATCATCGTGATCGTCCTGTCGCACGTGTTCTACGTGCTGGGCGTCAGCGTGACCGATCAGATCGCCGTGCCCGATGCGGTCGAAGTGGTCCCCGACTACTACGAGGACTCGACGCAGCCGATCCTCGAGCCCGGCTCGGACGACCTGCTGTACGAGGACAACTGGCACATCGAGGAGGTGACGGTCCCGATCCAGAGCCTCCTGACCACCGAGGGCGTCCGATTCATCTTCACCTCGTTCGTGCCGAACTTCGCGGGATTCGGCGTGGTCGCGGTCACCTTCGTGGCGCTGATGGGCGCGGGCGTCGCGGAGGCCGGTGGGCTGATGGGCGCCCTCATCCGCGGGCTCGTCGCCGCGTCGCCGCGCCGGATGCTCTCCTTCATCCTCATCTTCGTTGGCGTGCTGGCGAGCGTCGCCTCCGACGCGGGCTACCTCATCCTCATCCCGCTCGGCGCGGCCGCGTTCCTCAGCGTCGGCAGACACCCGCTGGCCGGCATGGCTGCCTGCTTCGCCGGGGTGGGCGCCATTTTCGGCGTCAACCCGATCCCGGGGCCGATCGACGCGATGATCACCGAGGTCACCAACGAGGCCCTCGGGCTGATCCCCGGCGCCGAGCCGATCACGATCGTCGCCAACTACTGGTTCTCGGTCGTCTCGTCGCTGGTCCTGGCGATCGCCGCCTACTTCGTCACCGAGCGGATCATCGAGCCGCGGCTCGGCGCCTACACCGGCACACCGACCGGGACCGGTGCGACCGAAGAGATCGACCGGGCGGCCGAGAAGCGCGGCCTGCGCTGGGCGGGCATCGCGTTCCTCGCCTGGGTGGTGCTGGTCCTGTTCCTGACGATCCCGGAGGGCTCGGCGCTCCGCGACCCGGTCACCGGCGACGTCATCGGCAACACGCCGTTCATGGACAGCCTGCTGTTCATCATCGCGATGACATTCCTCGTGTCGGGCATCGGGTTCGGCTATGGCGCCGGGACGTTCAAGAGCCCGAACGATGTCATCGCGGCGGTGACGAAGACGTTCGCGGGCCTTGCCGGCCTCGTCTTCATGCTGCTGATGATCAGCCAGTTCATCGCCTTCTTCAATTTCACGAACATGCCCGACGTCCTGGGCATCGCGCTGGCGGAGTTCCTGGAGACCGCGGGGATCGGAGCACTCCCGCTGCTGATCGGGATGATCGTGGTCATCCTCCTGCTCGACATCATCATGCCGGGGCTCGTCCCGAAGTGGGCGATCTTCGCGCCGATCCTCGTGCCCCTCTTCGTCCAGCTCGGCGTCCCCGCGCAGACGCTGCTCGCCGGCTACCGCGTCGGCGACTCGCCGCTCAACGTCGTGACGCCGCTGATGGTGTACCTGCCGTTCATCGTGACGATCGCGCAGCGCTACGACCCGAAGGCGGGGATCGGGACGGTGATCGCCCTGATGCTCCCGTACGTCCTCGTCATCGCCGTGGTGTGGATCATCCTGTTCGTCCTGTTCTTCGTGCTCGGCCTGCCGCTCGGCCCTGGATACCCGGTGACGATCTGACGAACCGCTCTCGGGAGCGACGGATGGACCGATGAGCGAGATCGCCATCACCTTCGCGGTCATCGCGGGCATCGTGCTGCTGTTCATCTGGGGACGGCTGCCGGTGGAGGTTGTCGCCATCGGTGCGGCGATCGTGCTGTGGGCGACCGGGGTCCTGACGCTCGAGCAGAGCCTCGCCGGGTTCGGCGACGCAACGGTCATCTTCATCGCCTCGCTGTTCGTCGTCAGCGAGAGCCTCGAGGCGACGGGGGTGACCGCCTGGGCCGGCCAGCAGCTCGTGAACCGGGCCGGCGCGAGCCACGCCCGGCTGCTCGTGCTGACGATGGTGGTCGTCGCGGCGCTGACGGCGATCATCACCGTCAACGCGGCGGTGGCTGCGTTGCTGCCGGTCGTCGTGGTCGCGGCGAATCGTCTCGGCAAGACGCCCTCGAAGCTGCTGATCCCGCTGGTTTTCGGCGCGCACGCGGGGTCGCAGCTGGCCCTGACCGGGTCGAACGTCAATCTCCTCGTCTCGGGCGCCGCCGAGGACTACGGCGGGGCGCCGTTCGCCTTCTTCGAATTCGCGTTGGTCGGCGCCCCGCTGCTGCTCGGGACGGTCGCGATCGTCGTCCTGCTCGGCGACCGGCTGCTGCCGGTCCGCACGCCGAGGAAGATCTCGGCCGACCTGAGCCGGCACGCACGCACGCTCGTCGGGCAATACGGGCTCGACGGTGAGGCCGCGGCCGAGTCGATCGCGTTCAACCGCGAGATCGGTCTGGCCGAGGTCGTGATCCCGCCGCGATCGCCGTTCGTTGGCGAGCCCGTCTTTCGCGGGATGCTTACCGAACGCGGCGACCTTGTCGTGGCGGCCATCCAGCGCCGTGGAGAGGACATCGGTGACCGGGAGGTGGAGCTGGCAGTCGGCGACGTGCTCCTGCTCCAGGGTCCGTGGGCTGCGCTCGAGGAGAAGGCCGGTGATCCGGGAGTGCTGGCCGTCGACGAGCCGGAGATCGTCCGTCGCCAGGCCGTCCCGCTCGGCCTTCGCGCCTGGGAGGCGATCCTGATCCTGGTCGGCATGGTCGTGCTGCTGGTGACCGGCGTCGTGCCGCCGGCGGTCGCGGGCCTCCTGGCCGCCGGGGCGGTGATCGTGCTCGGGATCCTGTCGATCGAGCAGACGTATCGGGCCATCAACTGGACGACGGTCGTGCTCGTCGCGGCGCTCCTGCCGCTGTCGACCGCGATGTTCGAGACCGGTGCCGCGGAGCTCGTCGGCAACCTGCTCATCGATGTCGTCGGCGGCTTCGGCCCGTACGGGCTGCTCATCGGCCTCTTCGTGGTGACTGCCGTCTTCGGACAGCTGATCAGCAATACCGCGACCGCGCTGATCGTGATTCCCATCGGCGTCGCGGCCGCCAACGAGCTGGGCGTGGATATCCGTCCGGTGCTGATGACGATCTCGGTCACCGCGGCGGCCGCCCTGCTAACACCGGTTGCCACGCCGGTCAACCTGATTGCGATGGGCGCCGCAGGGTATCGGTTCGGCGATTACTGGAAGCTCGGGATCATCGTCATGGCCGTCTTCTTCGTCGTCGCCGTGCTCGTCGTTCCGGTCTTCTGGCCGTTCTGAGCGGTCAAGCGCACGGTGACTGGATCGACGGTGGCGCTATGCTGCGACCGTCCACTACCTCACGGAGGAATCGATGACCCGACCCGCAACCACGCGTCCCCGGATGGCCCGCCCAGCAGTGGCGGTCCTCGCAGCGCTCCCGGTGTTGCTCGCCGCCTGCGCACAGGTTGGCGGCCCAGCGGTGACCTTCTGGGACGTCGTCTTCGCGATGATCGCGTTCTTCTTCTGGTTCATGTTCATCTGGATCTTCATCTCGCTCTTCGGCGACATCTTCCGACGGAACGACCTGTCGGGCGGCGCCAAGGCCGGATGGATCTTCCTGCTCGTGATCCTGCCGTTCCTCGGGGCGCTGATCTACATGATCGCGCGGCCCAAGGTCACGGCCCAGGACGTCGAGGATCTGACCCGGATGGATGCCGCCTCGAGGGCCGCGGCGGCCGTCTCGCCGGCGGACCAGATCGCCAAGCTCTCGGAGCTGCGAGCGGCCGGTGCGATCACCGAGGAGGAGTACAACAGCCTGAAGCAGAAGGCCATGGGCTGAGCCCGCGCCGGTTGGGCCGGGACCGTGATGGCGTCGCGCTCGACGCCTGATCGATCCCGGCCCGCGGCATTTCACCCGTGACCGCCGCTCCGCAGGGGGCCTCCCGCGAGAGCGTCCCGCCCTGGCTCGCTCGGCTCGCCGCCATCGGCTGGCGGCTGCTCGTGGTCGTCGCGCTCGCGCTCGTCCTCGGCTTCGTCGCGGTCGAGCTGTCGACCGTCACCGCCGCGGTGATCGTCGGCGCGATCGCGGCCAGCATGCTCGAGCCGATGGCCCGGCGCCTGCGCGAGCGGGGCTTCTCTTCCGGCATCGCGTCGGCCGTTGCCTGCGTGATCGGGCTCGGAGCGCTGCTCCTGATCGTCGCGTTCCTCGCGCTGGCCCTCGTACCGAGCCTCGGCGAGATCGTCAGCGCTGTCCGCGAGGGCGTCGACGACGTTCGCGCGCAGCTGGCCGCGCTGGGCGTGCCGCCGTTCGTCAGCGCCTCGTTCGATCAGCTGGTCGAGTCGATCGTCGCCGTGGACATCGCGTCGCTCGTCGGGTCCGTGGCATCGGTGGCGACTGTCCTCATCCTCGGCGGCTTCCTCACGATCTTCCTGCTCGCCGACAGCGAGCGGGGCTGGGCGTCACTGATGCGCGGACTCGACCGGCGCCAGGCCCGGCTGCTCACCGTCAGCGCCGCCATCGGGCGTGATCGCGTCGGCGGGTTCCTGCGACGCACCGCCGTGCTGGCGGTCGTGGATGCCCTGACCGTCGGCATCGTGCTGCTCGTCCTCGGCGTCCCGCTGGCCGGGCCGCTGGTGGCGGCGACGTTCATCCTCGGCTTCATTCCGTACGTCGGCGGTCTCGTCGCTGCACTTGCCGTCGGACTCGTGGTGCTGGAGTCGGCTGGTGCGGCCGCCGCGGTGATCGCGCTCGTCGCGTTCGCGTCGGTCGGGATCGTCGCGCAGCGGGCGATCGATGGCACCTCGATCGGCTCGCGCGTCGACGTCCATCCGGTCATCGTCCTGGCCGCGATCCCGGCCGGCGCCGCGCTGTTCGGGGTGCTCGGGATCGTCGCGCTGCTGCCCGTGACGGTGTTCCTGCTCGTCGTGTGGCGCTCGGTCGTCCTGGCGCTCTCGATGGGCTCGCGCGCCGGAGCCGCGCCGCCACCGGGCGTGCCGATCTGGCTCGATCGGCTTGCGCAGTGGAGCTGGCGCGGCCTGATCGTCATCGGCGTCGTGGCGGTCGTGATCGCCGGGATCGTGCGTGTCCCGATCGTCGTCATCCCCGCCGTCCTCGCGGCCGTGCTGGCCGCGACACTGGCCGGACCCGTCGCGCGGCTGCGCGCCGCAGGATGGTCACCGGGCCAGGCGGCGCTGGTGGTGACCGCGGCGACGACGATCCTCATCGCGGCCGCCTTCGTCGCCTCGATCGTGTGGACCGCCGGTCCGCTGGCCGACATCGTGAGAGCGGCCGTGGACGGCGCCGACGAGCTCAGTCTGCCGTGGCTGGCCGACGTCGTGGACGACATCGGGTCCGAGCTCGTCGTCGACCTGCGCGACGCGGTTCGCGGCGTCGCGGTGTTCGCCCTGAACCTCGTGCTGGCCCTGATGCTTGCCTACTTCTTCCTGCGCGACGCTCCCGCCTGGTGGCGCCGGACGATCCCGCGGCTGCACGCGGGTCAGCGCGAGCGCGTCGACGCGGCCGGCGTCCATGCCGTCGAGGTCCTCGGCGGCTACGTGAGCGGGACGGCGATCATCTCGCTGTTCGGCGCCGTCACCAGCGCCCTGATCATGGTCGTGCTGGGCCTGCCGCTGGCGCTGCCGGTCGGCATCTTCACGTTCTTCGGCGGCTTCATCCCGTACCTCGGATCGTTCCTGGCGACCGGCATGGCCACGCTCATCGCGATCGCGGTCGGCACGACGAGCGACGTCATCGTGATGCTGATCTTCACCGTCATCTTCAACATCATCCAGGGCAACTTCGTCACGCCGCTGGTCTACGGCCGGACATTCAGCCTCCACCCCGCGATCATCCTGCTCGCGATTCCGGCCGGCTACGAGATCGCCGGCATCCTCGGCATGTTCGTGGTGATCCCGTTCATCGCGATCGTCGCGGCCACGTGGCGGACGCTGCTTGACACGATCGTCGCCGATCGAGACGAGGGAGCGATCTCGCCCGAGCCCGGGGCGCAACCGGCTCCCTCCCGGGCGTGACTGCCGGAGTCGGGGTTCGGGGCCGCCTCACGCGCGCGCGAACCTGCCAGATTCACATGCGGTGCGCATTAACCGGGCTGGATCGAAGCAAACGGCCCGATTGGGGCTCTGGTGCGCACCTGGCGTGAATCTGAACCGTCCGAGGGCGATTTGGGTCAGTAGTGCGCACCTGGTGTGAACTTGGCGCGTTCGATGGCCGTTCGGGCGCCTCATGCGCACCTGGCGTGAATCTCGAACCGTTCGCGGGCCGCATGCACTGGCCGGGGCACACAACGGGCGGTGTAGAGTCGCGCGCATGGACATCGCGCTGGCGATCTTCAACATCGGTGCCGGGCTGGGCGTGCTGGCCGCCGGTGGAGCACTGATCTACCTCGCCTGGCAGGCGACCCCGCTCATCAAGGAGTCGCGCGCGCTCACGCAGGACCTCCGCAGGCTGACCCGCGTGGCCGACGCCGAGCTCCGACCGATCCTCGCCAATACGCGGGAGCTGACGAGCAACGTGGAGGTGCTCAGCGAGGACGTTGCGGTGAAGCTCGACCGCCTGGCCGACCTCATGAACGCGCTGCAGCAGGGCCTCGAGCGCGGTCACATCACCGTCGCCGCCGCACACTCCGAACGCGTGCCGGTAGAATCGTGGGAAACGCGAGAGGAGTCATCGGACTCATGAAGGACTCCGGTTTCGGCAGTTTTCTGGCAGGGGTCGTCATCGGCGGCCTGATCGGTGCCGCGCTGGGCCTCCTCCTGGCACCGCAGACAGGTGAGGAGTTCCGGGAGCAGATCGACGACTTCGTCGGCGAGAAGCGCGCGGAGTGGGACGAGGCGGTCAACGAGGGCCGCGCCGCGGCCGAGCAGGCCCGGGCCGGCATGGTCGGCGAGTTCGATGCCGCCGAGGGCCAGGCCCTGTAGACCCCCACTTCCCACCCCGAACGTGCAGCGCGAGAGCCGGTGGTCGCCGGCTCTCCGTCGTGAATGGCAGGTAGACCGATGGAGCCGATGAGCTCGGCCGAGATCCGCGAGCGTTTCCAGCGCTTCTTCGAGGAGCGCGGTCACACGCGCGTGCCGTCGGCGCCCCTGCTGGCGAAGGACGACCCGACGCTGCTGTTCGTGAATTCGGGCATGGCTCCGTTCAAGCGCGTGCTCACGGGCGAAGAGAAGCGCGACTACGTGCGCGCCGTGGACTCGCAGGTCTGCCTGCGCGTCGCCGGCAAGCACAACGACTTCGAGGAGGTCGGCCGGACGCCGCGCCACCAGACGCTGTTCGAGATGCTCGGCAACTGGTCCTTCGGCGACTACTTCAAGCGCGAGGCGATCCACTGGGCGTGGGAGCTCCTGACCGATGAGTTCGGGCTCGATCCGGCGCGCATCGCCGCCACCGTCTACACCGACGACGACGAGGCTCATCGCATCTGGGCCGATGAGATCGGCCTGCCACCCGACCGCCTCGTGCGCTGGGGCAACATCGCCGAGGGCGACGAGAAGAACTTCTGGCGGATGGGCGACACCGGCCCGTGCGGCCCGTGCAGCGAGCTGCACTACGACCGCGGCGCCCACCTGTCCGAGGGCCCCGAGTGCATCCCCGACCACTCGGAGCATTGCCCGCGCTGGCTCGAGATCTGGAACCTCGTGTTCATGGAGTTCGACCGCGCTGCCGACGGCTCACTGACGCCGCTGCCGTTCAAGAGCGTCGACACCGGCATGGGGCTCGAGCGCATGGCATCGGCGATCCAGGGCGTCGACTCGAACTACCGGACAGACCTGTTCGTGCCGATCATCGAACGCCTCGCCGCGTTCATCGGCCATGACCCCGAGACGGTGGAGTCGGAGCGCTTCAGCTACCAGGTCGTCGCCGACCACTCGCGGGCGATGACCTTCCTGCTGGCCGAGGGGGTGACACCGTCGAACGAGGGCCCCGGGTACGTCCTGCGGCGGATCATGCGCCGCGCCGTGCGCCACGGGCGCCTGCTGGGCATCAACGGCCCGTTCCTGGGCGAGACCTGCGGCGTGGTGATCGACTTGATGGACGACGCCTATCCGTTGCTGCGCGAGCGTCGCGACGAGATCCTGGCCGCCGTCAACGCCGAGGAGGAGAAGTTCGCGCGCACCCTCGAGGCGGGCTCGGCTCGACTCTCTGAGCTCGTCGCCGCCGGCGGGGTCATCTCGGGCGCCGATGCCTTCCGCCTGCACGACACCTTCGGCTTCCCGATCGACCTCACCGTCGAGATGGCCGCCGAGCGGGGCGTGTCGGTCGACCGCGCCGGCTTCGACGCCGCCATGGACGAGCAGCGCGAGCGCTCGCGCGGCGAGCGTCGCGCCGGTCCGGAGCTCGGCCCGGAGGTCGCGGCATTGCGCAGCGAGTTCATCGGCTACCCGAACGAGACGAGCGCCGACGACCTTCGCGTGCTGGCGGCGGTGCCCGGCGAGCCGGCGGCGGTGGTGCTCGATCGCACCCCGTTCTACGCCGAGGGCGGTGGCCAGATCGGTGACCACGGCGAGCTCATCGGTCCGTCCGGACGCCTCCAGGTCACCGATACGCAACGCGTGGGCGACGCGATCGTCCACCTCGGGACGCTCACAGGCGAGCTGGCCGTTGGCGAAGCCGTGCGTGCCGAGGTGGACGAGGGTCGTCGCTGGGCGGCCGCCCGCAACCACACCGGCACGCACCTGCTGCACCGGGCGCTGCGCGACGTCCTCGGCGAGAGCGCCAAGCAGGCCGGGTCGTGGGTCGGCCCGGAAGGGCTGCGCTTCGACTTCCCGGCCAGCGCGGCGACTCCGCGGGAGGCGCTTCGCGAGGTCGAGCGCATCGTCAATGGCCAGATCCGGCGCGACGCCCCGGTGAAGCCGGAGTTCATGCCGATCGCCGACGCCCAGGCGCTCGGCGCCGACATGTTCTTCGGCGAGAAGTACGTGCCCGAGTCGGTGCGCGTGGTCCGGGTCAACGGCTACAGCAAGGAGCTGTGCGGCGGCACGCACGTCGCCTCGACCGGTCAGATCGGCCTGCTGCTCATCACCGGCGAGACGAGCGTGGGTGCCGGCCTGCGGCGGATCGAGGCGGTCACCGGCGAGGCTGCCACGGAGCTCGTCGCCGAGCGTCTCGAGGCGCTGCGCGCCACCGCCCAGCTGCTCGGCGAGCGCGAGGAGGCCGTTCCGCAGCGCGTCGAGAGCCTGCTGGCGCGACTGCGTGAGGCCGAGAAGGCTGCGAAGGCGCCGCGTGCGGCGGCCGCGCGGCTCGATGCCGCCGCGGCGCTCCACAATGCCCAGCAGGCGGGCAAGACGAAGGTGATCATCGAAACGTTTGCCGATGCCGATGCCGCTGCCCTCCGTAGCCTCGCCGACGATCTTCGCGGGATGACCGGCCGCTTCGTCGCGGTCGTCGGCGGCGCGACCGATGGCAGGCCGTCGATCCTCGTTGCCGCCAGCCGCGACCTCGCCGCCGAGGGCTTTGACGCCGGCGCGATCGTCCGCGAGGCGGCGCCGATCATCGGTGGTGGTGGCGGCGGACGACCGGACCTCGCGCAGGCCGGCGGGCGCGATCCCGCACGCCTCGACGAGGCGCTGCGCGAAGCTGGGCGCCTTGCGCTCGAGGCGCTCGAGCGCATCGAGTCGGCCTGACCGCCGCGCAGCCGTTGTGACCGCGGTCGGACAGCTCTGGAGCCGGGTCGCCGGCCGGGTGCGCGGCGCTGCCCGTCGCGGCAGCGCCCCGGCCATCGCCGCACTCGATATCGGGACCGAGTTCGCCAAGGCGCTCGTGCTGAGCGTCGAGCGTGACACCGAGGGCCGGCTGACGGGCGTCGTACGCGGCAGCGGGCGGCAGCGCCAGGGCCTGGCGCACATGCAGTCGGGGACGGTCAGCGACATCGACGCCGTGGTGGCGAACAGCCGTGCGGCGATGGACGCCGCGCGGGCCGAGGCCGGCCGCACGCCAATCGCCGCGGTCATCGGCATCGCCGGCGAGCTCGTGAAGGGCGCCACCTCGACGCTGACGACCCGACGCGACGATCCACGCCGGCCGCTCGACGAGCCGGAGCTCGAACGGCTCGTGCGCCGTGCGCAGGACAGCGCGCTGCGCGAGGCCGAGACCGTCATCCGCTGGGAGTCGGGCGTCGACCGGCTCGACGTGCGGCTCGTGCACGCCGCGATCGTCGAGATGACGATCGACGGCTACCCGGTCAGCAATCCGATCGGCTTCAGCGGCGCCCAGGTCGAGCTCCACGTCTTCAACGCGTTCGCGCCGATGGTCCACCTCGGTGCGCTCCAGTCGGTGGCCGACGCGCTGGGACTCCAGCTGCTCGGCGTCATCGCCGAGCCATATGCCGTGGCCACCTGCCTCGATCCCGGCGAGCTCGGCGACGCCGGTGCCGTCTTCGTCGACATCGGTGGCGGGACGACCGACGTGGCGCTCGTTCGCGGTGGCGGCATCAGCGGCACGAAGATGCTGGCCCTCGGTGGACGAGCGTTCACGAAGGGCCTCGTCGAACGCCTCGGCCTCTCCTTCACCGATGCAGAACACGCCAAGCTGTCGGCCGCCGACGGCGCCCCCGACGTCGCCGACGCGCTCCTGGAGGACGCCCGGATCTGGCGCGACGGCGTGGAGCTCATGATCGGCGACCTCGCCGGCGGCGACCTCCTGCCGGGGCGCATCCTGCTCTGCGGCGGTGGAGCCGACCTGCCGCAGGTGCGATCGGTCCTCGACGAGGACGGCTGGTGGCAGCGCCTCCCCTTCGCGCGGCGACCGAAGGTCCGCGCGCTGGCGCCAGACGAGGTGATGGGCCTGCGCGACGTGGCCGGCGGTCTTCGCACGCGGCAGGACGTGACGCCGATGGCCCTCGCGCACCAGGCCCTCATCCTCGACGCCGGCGCGACGGCCGTCGACCGCGCCATGCGCAGCACCGTCCGGGAGATGCGACTGTGAGCGAGACGCCGGCGGTCGTCTACCTCGAGGCCGATGACGAGATCACGAGCGTCGTCCGGCGCGTCCGCTCGGCCGACGCCGACCGCGTGATCGTCGTCGTGCCCGGCCGATCGCGGGCAACCTCCAGCGCGGTTGCGCTGCGGCTGCTCGCCCGCGCCGCCGAGGAGGAGGGACGCGAGGTCGCGGTCGTCGGCGATGCACTGACCCGCTCGCTGGCCACCGAGGCCGGGCTCACGGCATACGCCACGCTCGACGACGCGCGTCGCGCGGAGCCCGCACCCACGAGTGAGCCGACCGAGGTGCACCACGCCGCGATCCACGTCGTGCGCGGCATCGACGAGACCGTTGCGACGCCTGCGATCGCGCCCGAGGAGGTCACCCGCCCGGTCCCGGTCACTCGACCGCCCGCCGAACGGTCGCGACGGCGCCCGATCGTCGTTGCTGTTGTCGCCGTCCGTCGCATCGTCCTGCGGCGCTCGGGCTCGGCAGGCGCCACGGTGCTGCCGGGCGCGACGGTCACGATCGACCCGGTCACCGAGGCGGTCGGGCCGGCGCCGTACGTCGTCGAGGTCGCCCAGCCCGAGCAGCTGAGCGGCACGGCCGAGGCAACCGCCACCGTCACGGCCACGGGCGAGTACGAGGTCCTCGAGCCGGCGGGCGGCACCGTCGTGCTCTTCAACTGGAGTCCCTTCGCTCAGCCGATCGCGGCAGGCACCCTGGTTGCGGCCGGCGAACAGGCGTATCGCGACGCAGGACGACGTCGTCGTTCCGCCCGGCTCTCTCACCCCGCAGGGACACGATCCAGGCCGGAGAGGAGATGGTGGAGGTCGTGGCGGCAGGCTGCCGGTCCGGCGGGCAACGTCGGCACAAGGCGATCGACACCGTCCTCAGCCAGGACGCCGACGCGCGGCTCCAGCGGCTTCCCGGAGAACCACGAGCGGACGGTGGAGAACCCGGAGGCGACGAGCGGTGGCGTGGACGAGGCGGGCGTCGAGTTCAGCCAGGCCGATGTCGATGCCGCGGTCGAGGCGCTCACCGACGACCTGCGCCGCCAGGTTCGCGACGAGATCGCCGAGCACGCGGACGAGATCGTCGTCCAGTCCGAGCCGGCGGAGCCGACGATCACGGGCCTCGACGACCTCGTCGGCACCCGCGACCAGGCCGAGGCGACGATCGAGGGGACCCTGCAATGGGAGGCCTGGACCGCCGACCGGAGCGAGGTGCGCGAGGCTGCACGCGGTCAGTTCGCGGATGACGCCGCCCAGGTGCCGAGCGGCCACGCACTGCTGCCCGAGAGCATCGAGATCGAGCTCGCGGAGGCGAACGTCGAGGATGGCGTGATGCGCGTGGCGGTCACCGCCACCGGGCGCAGCGCCGCCGAGATCGACACCGAAGAGGTCGCGCAGCGCATCGCCGGCCTCACCGCGGACGAGGCGGAGGCCGCGCTCGAGGAAGTCGGCAGCGCGACCGTCGAGCTGTGGCCGGACTGGGTCTCATCGGTCCCGTCCATGGCGTGGCGGATCGAGGTGCGCGTGGGGGAGCCGTGAGGATCATCGGTCTCGACCATGGCGCACGGAGGATCGGGGTGGCGGTCGGGGACACCGAAACGGGCATGGCATTTGCTCGTCCGGCGCTCCGGCGTCGCAACCTCGACCACGACCTGGCCCTGGTCGGTGAGCTGTGCACCACCGAGGGGGCGGGGCTGGTCGTGGTCGGGTTGCCGCTGAACATGGACGGCAGCGAGGGGAGCCAGGCGGCCCTCGCGCGGGCCTTCGGGGAGGGGCTGGCCGGCATCGGTCTGACGGTCGCCTACGAGGATGAGCGACTCAGCTCGTGGCAGGCTGCCGAGGAGCTGACGGCCGGCGGACGTCTGGCCGGGCGGGGCAGCGGCGAGCTGGATTCCGCCGCCGCGCGCGTGATCCTGCAACAATACCTCGATGCCCGGCGGCCACCCGCCGGGCACCGTTCCGACCCCGATTCGCCAGAGGAGACCGAATGAGCCGACGCTCGAGTGCCTATGAGTACGAGGAGCGCCGCAACGCCCGCATCCGCCGGCTGCGCGAGGAGCGCGAAGGGCCGATGCGCCGCCGGCGACGAGTTCAGCCTCTCCTCCTGCTCATGTGGATCGCGGGCACGATCGCGCTCGTCGGAGTCCTTCTCATCCTCGGCTTCAACGCCATCTTCGCCCCGCGGGTCATGGCGTGGGTGGAGGACAACCCGGGCGCCATCGAACACGGCATCGTCGAGGACTTCGTCCAGTGGTACCGCCCCGAGGTGCTCGCCGACGAGCCGGCCTCGGACGAGCAGCGCCGGGTGACCGTCACGATCGAGCAGGGCGCGACCGAGACGACGATCGGGGACACCCTCCTCGCCGATGGGCTGATCAGCAGCCGGATCGCGTTCCATTACGCCGTCATCAACGCCGGCCGCGAGGGGACGATTGCCGCGGGCACCTTCGACCTGTCGCCGACCCTGCGGCCGTCGGAGATCGTCGCGGCGCTCCAGGGCCAGCCCTTCGGGCCGACGACGAGCGTCCAGATCGGTGAGGGACTGCGCCTCGAGGAGGTGGTCGCGACGTTCGCCGCGAGCGAGATGACGATGAACATCGAGGAGTTCGCCTCCCTGCTCCAGGATCCGCCACCGGGCATCCTCAATGACTACGCCTTCCTCGCCGACGTGCCCGCCGGTCGCTCGCTGGAGGGCTACATCCGCCCGGACACGTACGAGTTCCAGATCGCCGGTAACGAGGCGACGCCGCGCGCGGTCGTCCGCCGGCTCCTCGACGAATTCGAGCATGCCCTGACCGACGAGATCGTGGAGGGGATCCGGAACAAGGGACTCTCCCTCGACGACGCGGTGATCATCGCCAGCATCGTCGAGCGCGAGGCGGTCATCGACGACGAGCGCCCGCGGATCGCGGCGGTCTACATCAACCGCATCCTCAACCCGGACAACGGCATCACGAACGAGCTCCTCAACGCGGACCCGACGCTCCAGTACGGGCTCATGACCGGCGAGGTTCGGCCCGAGGGCCACCCGCTGCTGCGGGGAACCGACGGCGCGTTTCTCCCACCCGATGAGTGGGGCGGGGTCGAGTGGTGGCCGCAGCTCCAGGTGGGCGGTGGCGATGTCGCGCTCGAAGAGGTGCTCCTCGGCTTCCAGACGTACACCCAGCCCGGGCTGCCGCCGATGCCGATCGCCGCGCCGCGCACCGGCTCGCTCGCGGCGGTCGCCAGGGCGCCGCTCGACGAGGGCTTCCTCTTCTTCGTGGCCGGATGCCCCGACGGCGTCCGCGACGGCTCGCACTACTTCGCGGAGACGCTGCCGGAGCACAACGCGAACATCGACCGCGCCAACGAGGAGTGCGCGGGACTGTGACGCTGACGGCTTCCAGCACCGATGCGCGCGTCGAGCGGCTCCGCCTGCTCCTGGACGAGCGCGAGCTCGATGGGATGCTCATCAGCCGCATCGCGAACAAGCGCTACTTCAGCGGCCTCCGCCTCATGGAAGAGGAGGAGGCCACGTGGCCGGGGACGCTGCTCGTCACCCGCGAGGCGAAGCTGATCCTGGCCGACTCGCGCTACACCGAGCAGGCCGAGCGCGAGGCTCCCGGCTGGGAGGTCATCCTGACCACCGGAGGGATCGGCCAGGATCTGCCGCCGGTCCTCGAGCGCCACGAGGTCGTCACGCTCGGCATGGAGGCCGAGGTGATGACTCACGCCGACTGGACGTCGCTGGCCGCGGCCGCTCCCGGCGTCGAGCTCCACGCCATGGACGACGAGCTCGTCCCGCTTCGCCTCATCAAGACCGATGACGAGATCGCGGCCATCGGCCGCGCCTGCGCGCTGGCCGATGACGGCTTCGCCCACCTCCTGGACTTCGTGAAGCCCGGGATGACGGAGCTCGAGGTCGCGTGGGAGCTCGAGGCGTTCTTCCGCGCCAACGGAGCCGACGGCCTCGCCTTCCCGACGATCGTCCTCGCCGGCCCGCGGGCCGCGATGCCGCACGGCCAGCCATCCACGGCGACCGTCGAGCGCGGCAACGTGCTGCTCATCGACTTCGGCTGCAAGGTTGACGGCTATCGGTCCGACACGACCCGGACGGTGTTCGTCGGTGAGGTCCCGGATGGTGTTCGTCGCGCCCATGACGCGGTGCTGGCGGCCCAGGCCGCAGCCTTCGAGGCACTCGCCGTCGGCGTGAACGGCCAGGACGTCGACGCGGTGGCGCGCCGGGTGATCACCGACGCGGGCTTCGAGCCGTACGGGCACGGGCTCGGCCACGGGATCGGTCTCGAGGTCCACGAGCCCCCGAGCCTGCGCAAGACGCGGCCGTACACGCTCGGGGCGGGGATGGTCTTCAGCGTCGAGCCGGGGATCTACCAGCCCGGCGTGACCGGGATCCGGATCGAGGACATCGTCGTGCTGGAGGAGTCAGGGCCGCGACTGCTGACGAACGCGCCGCGCGAGCCACTCGTCCTCGGCTGAAGGCGCACGACTGCCGGTAGATCGGCGAGTTCGCACGCGAACCCGATCCCGCGCTGCGTTTCGCCGATGGATCGGCGATGGCCACGCACGATCGGCACGCGGAGGTGCGACTCAAGCGCACAGGCAGCCGATAGATCGGCGAACCCGCACGTGGACGACGCCTCCCGCGAAGTTTCGCCGATACATCGCCAACGGCCCGATCGGCGCCGGGCGGTATCCTGTGCGGCGCATGCATCGGTCCATCATCAGGAGCAGCGATTGATCAGCACCGGGGACGTCAAGAAGGGCGTCATCATCGAGCTCGACGGGCAGCTCATGAAGGTCCTCGACTGGAGCCACATCAAGATGGCGCGAGGGTCGGCGCAGGTCCGCATGAAGCTGCAGAACGTGCGGCGTGGCGACATCGTCGAGCGCACCTTCCAGGCCGGCACGCGGTGGCCGCGGGCGAGGGTCGAGCAGCGCAAGGCGCAGTACCTGTACGGCGACGGCGGCACCTACCACTTCATGGACACCGAGACCTACGAGCAGTCCGCGGTCGGTGCGGCGCTCATCGGTGACGACGCGAAGTTCCTGCTCGAGAACACCGAGGTCCTGCTCAGCAGCCACGAGGGCGAGGTGCTCGGCGTCGAGCTGCCGGTGACCGTCGACCTGCGCGTGACCCAGACCGATCCCGGCTTCGCCGGCGACACCGCGACCGGCGCGAAGAAGGCCGCCACGCTCGAGACCGGGCACGTCGTGCAGGTGCCGCTGTTCGTGTCCGAGGGGGACGTCCTGCGGATCGACACGCGCAACGGCGAGTACGTCACGCGAGTGCAATGAGCCAGCGCTCGCTCTGGGACCAGGCGCCGCCGGAGCCCGAGGCCGCCCCCGTTCGAGCGACCCCGCGCATCCTGCGCGTCACCGACCTCAATCGGCGCGTCCGCGGCCTGCTCGACGCCGATGCGGTCCTCGCCGACGTGTGGGTCGAGGGCGAGGTCAGCCAGCCGTCGTTCCCGGCCTCCGGACACTGCTTCTTCACGCTCAAGGATTCCAGCAGCCAGGTCAAAGCGGCGCTGTTCCGCGACCAGCTGGCCCGGGCCCCCGTGCGTCCCGCGCACGGGATGCAGGTCATCGTCCACGGCCGCGTCCGCGCCTACGAGCCGCAGGGCGTCTATCAGCTCTACGTCGAGTCGATCACGGCCGCCGGAGCCGGCGACCTCCACGCGCGGTACGAGGCGCTGCGGGCAAAGCTCGCCGCCGAGGGGCTGTTCGACGAGCGGCGCAAGCGGCCGATCCCGCGCTGGCCGCGGCGGATCGGCGTCGTCACCTCGCCGGTCGGCGTGGTGTGGCGCGACATCGCCAACGTCCTGCGCCGCCGGTACCCGCTCGCCGAGCTGGTCCTCAGCGCTGCGAGCGTGCAGGGTGATGGCGCGGCCCCGTCCATCGTGCGCGCCCTCCAGCGCCTCTACGATCATCCCGGCCTCGACGTCGTGATCCTCGCGCGCGGCGGCGGGTCGCTCGAGGATCTGTGGAGCTTCAACGATGAGCGCGTGGTGCGTGCCGTCGTCGGCGCCCCGATCCCGATCATCGTCGGCGTCGGGCACGAGTCGGACACGACGCTCGCCGACTTCGCCGCCGACCTCCGTGCCGCGACACCGACCGCTGCCGCCGAGCTGGCCACCCCCGATGCCTCGCAGCTGTCGACGATCATCGATCGCCTGCGGGATCGGGCCGGTGCCGCGCTCCTCGGCCAGGCAGCCTCTCGCCGCAGCTTCCTCGACGCCGAGGCACGCGCGCTGACGCGGCTGTTCCCGGACATCGATGCGGCCAGGCAGCGCTCGGCCGACCTCCTGGACCGCGGTTGGCGTACCGTCGCCGACCGCGTCGAACGACGGCGCCTGTCGCTCGAGGCGGCGCACGACGCGCTGCGCACGCTGTCGCCGACCGCCACGCTCGAGCGCGGCTACGCCGTCGCGCGGACGCCGGACGGGCGGATCGTCCACGACGCGGCCACGCTCCACGCGGGCGACGCGCTCCAGGTCATCGTCGCGCGCGGCAGCGCAGACACGCGCGTCGAGCGGACCGGCAGCGAGGAGCTGGTCCCATGATCGACGACGCCAAGCTCGCCGTGCTGACCGACGAGGAGCTCGCGCGCCAGCCGTTCGACGAGCTCGTCGCCGCACTCCAGCGCACCGTCCAGCAGCTGGAGGCGGGGACTGTCGGCCTCGAGGAGAGCATCGAGCTCTACCGCCAGGGCCTCCGGCTCCACTCGGCGTGCGAGACTCGGCTGCGCGAGGCCGAGCTGGCGATCACCGAGCTCGGACGCCGCGGCGCGACCCCGGTCACCGAACCGACCGAGGACGAATAGCCCGATGCGCATCCGGCCGATGACGGCGGCCGATGCACCGTTCGTTGCCGACCTCACGACGCAGCTCGGCTACCCGTCGAGCGCGGAGGAGACCGTCGAGCGGCTCGCGGGCTTCGACGCGCGCCACGCCGCGCTCGTCGCCGAGGATGACGGCAACGCGGTGGGCTGGGTCCATGTTGCCCTCGTCCCCTCTCTCGCGATGGGACTGACCGCCGACATCGGTGGGCTGGTCGTGGACGACGCCCATCGGTCCGGCGGCATCGGTGCCGAGCTGCTGGCCGCGGCGGAGGCGTGGGCGCGCGAGCACGGCGCCGCACGGATGGTTGTGCGCTCGCGGATCGCGCGGGAGCGGGCGCATCGGTTCTACGAGCGCGAGGGATATGACCTGATCAAGACGAGTCACGTCTTCGAGAAGTCGCTCGTCCAATAGCGCGATCCCGCCCCACGGGCGTATCGGTCACTGATTGGCCGGATTCCCGCCCCACGGGAGCCCTGGAGCCCGACGCCGGCTGACTCGGCGTCGGAGCCGCCCGCCACACGGAATTCCGGCAACTGAGTCGCCGATACTCCCGCCCCGCGAGAAGTCGACCGGCCAGGCGCCTGCGCATCGGTCACGTCTTCGAGAAGCGGCTCGTCTAGGGGGCGAACCGGCCGCAGGCCGGCATCGGTCATATACTCACGGCGATCTCCAGGAGGACAATCCACCCTTGACTCTGCTCGAGACGATCCGCGAACCGGGGCAGCTCCGCGACCTCACCGAGGAGCAGCTGGATGCCCTGGCCGGCGAGCTGCGCGAGAAGATGATCCGCACCGTCAAGCAGACGGGCGGGCACCTCGCGAGCTCCCTCGGCGCGGTCGAGATCACCCTCGCACTGCACCGCGTCATGGACTCGCCGCGCGACCGGATCGTGTGGGACACCGGGCACCAGGCCTACGCCCACAAGCTGCTGACCGGGCGCTGGGACCGATTCGAGACGCTGCGCCAGGTCGGTGGCGTCGGCGGCTTCCCGCGCCGCGGCGAGAGCGAGCACGACGTCTTCGACGGCGGCCATGCCGGTACCGGCGTGTCGGTCGGCGTCGGCCTCGCGGCCGCGCGCGACCTGCGACCGAAGACCGATCCGGCGCGGCGGCAGCGGATCGCGGTCTGCGTCGGGGACGCGGCGATCGGCGCCGGGCTGACGATGGAGGCGCTCAACCACCTCGGCAACGCCAGGCACCCGATGCTCATCATCCTCAACGACAACGAGATGAGCATCAGCCCGTCGGTGGGTGGGCTCTCGACGCGGCTGAACAAGATGCGACTGTCCCGCGCGTACCAGGAGACGAAATCGGCGACGGTGCGCGCGCTGCCGCGGGTCCCGGTCGTCGGCAAGCCCGCGTTCGACGTGCTGGCCTGGGCCAAGGAGGGCTTCAAGCGCTCGTGGGCCAAGGTCGGGTTCTTCGAGGACATGGGGATCACGTACATCGGCGTCCTCGACGGCCATGATCTGGCGGAGCTCGAGTCCGCCTTCGAGGCCGCGTTCCAGATCGAGGCGCCGGTGCTCCTCCATCTCAAGACGATCAAGGGCCGCGGCTACGCCCCCGCCGAGCTGGATTCGATGAACTTCCACGGCGCCTCGCTGCCGCCGATCGACCTGGCCCTCATCGACCCAACCGAGGAGCCGCTTCCCGCCGAGGCGGACCCGAAGCGCAAGCCGAAGACCTACACCCAGACCTTCGTCGAGGAGCTCGTCCGCCTGGGCGAGACCGATGCGCGCATCTGCGCGATCACCGCCGGCATGCCGACCGGCACCGGCCTCCAGCGCTTCTGCGACCACTTCCCCGAGCGATTCCACGACGTCGGCATCGCCGAGCAGCACTCCGTGGCCCTGGCCACCGGGTTGGCGCTGGCCGGGCTGCGGCCCGTGGTCGCGCTGTACTCGACGTTCACCCAGCGCGCCTTCGACCAGATCGTCCACGACGTCTGCCAGAACGACGTCCCGGTGCTGCTCGCGCTGGACCGATCCGGGCTGGTCGGCGAGGACGGCACCTCGCACCAGGGCATGTTCATGCTCCCTGCCATGCGGGCGCTGCCGAACCTCGTCATCGGCTCGCCCAAGGACGAGCAGGAGCTGCGCGACCTCGTGGTGACCGGGTTGGCACATCCCGGACCGATGTCACTGCTCTATCCCCGCGACGCCGGCGAGGATCTCGCGGATCGGGAGGGCGTTGCGCTCGAGATCGGTCGCGGAGAGGTGCTCCGCGAAGGGGGCGACCTGCTCATGGTCGGCTTCGGGCCGATCGTCCAGCGCCTGCTGTGGGTCGCCGACGAGCTCGCCGCCGACGGCGTCGCCGCCACCGTCATCAACGCGCGGTGGGCGAAGCCGATGGACGAGGCGCTGATCGCCGAGCACGCCGCCGGCAAGCGCCTCGTGGTCACCGCCGAGGAGTCGGCCGCGATGGGCGGCTTCGGCGACGGAGTGCTGGACGCGCTCAACCGGGCCGGCGTCCACGTTCCGCTGCACAAGGTCGCGCTGGCCGAGGGCTTCGTGCACCACGGCGCCGTCGACGACCTCCGTGCCCAGCAGCGCATCGACGGCCCGGGCATCCTCGTTCAGGTCCGCGAGGCGCTCGGCGTGCCTGCCCGTTCGCGGCGCACGAAGGTGACCGCGGCGTAGCTCGGGGCACCTCGCGTCAGATTCATGTGGCAGCCGCACTAACCGCGCGAGGAAGGCGTCATGCAGTCACCTGCGGCCCTCACCCTGCAGGACGCTCGGTTCCGAGCGGATCAGCGCCGATAACGCGCACCTCATCTGAATCTGACGGAAGCCGCACCGCGTAGCATCGGCCGATGCCGCAGTCTCGGATCCGGCTCGACCACCTGCTGACCGAGCGCGGTTTGGCACGGTCGCGGGCCGAGGCCCAGGCGCTCATTCACGCGGGCTCCGTCGAGCTCGACGGCAACCGGCGGCTGAAGCCAGGCCAGCTCGTCGCCACGGACGCATCGGTCTCGCTCGTGGAGAAGCCGAAGTGGGCGAGCCGCGCCGGCGTGAAGCTCGAGCACGCGCTCGACGCGTTCGGGATCGACCCGACCGGGATGGCGGTGCTGGACGCGGGCGCTTCCACCGGCGGCTTCACCGACGTCCTGCTGGCTCGCGGCACGCGCGTGGTCTACGCCGTCGACGTCGGACGGGCGCAGCTCATCCAGCGCCTCCGCGACGACCCGCGCGTGGTGAGCATGGAGCGCACGAACCTGAGGGACCTCCGGGAGCTGCCCGAGCCGATCGATCTGGCCACGCTCGACCTGAGCTTCATCAGCCTCGGCCTCGTGCTGCCTGCGGTCCGCCGGCTACTGACCGATGACGGCCGCATCGTCGCCCTCGTCAAGCCGCAGTTCGAGGCGGGGAAGGAGGATGTCCCACGGGGCGGGGTGGTGACCGATCCGGCGATCTGGGAGCGAGTGCTGCGCCAGGTCGCGGCGGCGGCCACAGACGCGGGGCTCCACGCGCACCGCGCCATCCGATCGCCGATCACGGGATCCGATGGCAACGTCGAGTTCCTGGCGGACCTGCGGCGGGCGCCGGCGAGCTCGCGATCCTTCGCGGAGAGCGTCGCTGAAGCCGTCGCAAACGGCTGATCCGCTCAGCGTATATACATATATACTCGCGCCTAACAACGACCTGCCGTACCACGGGGCGTATTACGATCACAGCGATGAGACGCACCAGGGCCTCGGCGCCGACCGCCGAGCAGCTCGATATCGGCTTCGAGGGGATCGAGGTCGTCGAGCCGCCGGCGCAGGAGCTCGCGCCCGACACGATGCGCCAGATCGTGAGCCTGCGCATGCCGGACGCCCTGTTGGCGCGCGTCGAGCAGGCCGCCGCTGCCCGCGGCGTGTCACCGTCGAGCCTGATGCGCGCCTTCATCGCCGCGGGGCTGGATCGGTCCTACGCCGCCGTGCGCGAGCCGAGCGACATGGCAGCCGAGCTGGCCGACATCCGGCGGGCGGTCGACCGACTCGCGGCCACGCTTCAGCCGGTCGATCACGAGGCCGAATGAAGCGGATCGGCTTCGCGTTCAACCCGTACAGCGAGCGCGCGCCGGCCTTCCTCGAGCGCGGCCGTGCCTGGTGCGAGGCCAACGGCGTCGAAGCCTGGGACGCGCAGGGCGATGCCTTCGACACGATCGCGGCCGAGCTTCCGAGCTCCGACTTCGTCTGCGTCCTTGGCGGCGACGGCACGTTCCTGCGGACTGCGCGGGCGATCGGCGGCTCGGGCGTGCCGGCGCTCGGCGTCAACCTCGGGCGGGTCGGCTTCCTGGCCAAGGTCGAGTCGGAGGATCTCGAGAAGGCCCTGGACCAGGTGCAGGCGGGCGACTACACGATCGAGGATCGGTTTCGGATCGCGGCGCGCCTCGTGCGCCAGGACGGCACCAGCGAGGACCACGCCTGCCTGAACGAGGTCGTCGTCGCCCGCGGCAGCCGGGTGCGAATGATTCAGCTCGAGGTGGAGGTCTCGGGCTCGCACCTCGCAACATACGTGGCCGATGGCGTCGTCGTCGCGACTCCCACCGGGAGCACGGCATACAGCTTCAGCGCCGGCGGCTCCATCCTCGATCCCCGCCTGCGCAACATGGTCATCACCCCGGTGGCCGCCTATCTGTCCCCGCTGCACAGCGTGGTCGCCGGCGAGGATCACGTCGTGCATCTCACACTGCGCGAGGCGCACGACGGCGCCCTCGTCAGTCTCGACGGCCAGCTCGACGTGCCGATCAAGGTCGGCGACCGCGTCGAAGTCCGCGCGCTGCCCGACCCGATGCGGCTCATCCAGCCGACGGGCAGCACCCCGTTCTACGACCTCTTGCGCACGAAGGCGTCGCTGCTGCCCTACTGAGACCGATACTGACGCCATGGCCCTCCGCGAGCTCACCGTCGAGAACCTCGCCGTCGTCGAGTCGGTCCGCATGACGCTCGCTCCGGGTTTCACGGCGCTCACCGGCGAGACCGGCGCCGGAAAGTCGCTGGTCGTCGACGCGCTTGCGCTCGCTCTCGGCGTGCGTGCCTCGGCCGACCAGGTTCGCGCCGGGACCGATGGCGCCCGCGTGGAGGCAATCTTCGACGCCCCGGTCGCCGCGGACGACGATCCGCTGGCGGAGGTGGTCGCTGCGGGGGAGGGATCGGTGATCGTCCGCCGCGAGGTCGGGGCCGACGGGCGCTCGCTCGTCCGGGTCAACGATCGCGCGGTGACCGTTGGCGGGCTGGCGTCGCTCGGCGCACGCCTGGCCGAGATCCACGGCCAGCACGAGCAGCAGCGCCTCTTCGAGCCGTCTCGCCAGCTGAGCCTGCTCGACAAGTACGGCGGCCACGCTGCGTTGCTCTCGGAGGCTGCGGAGGCGCATCAAGCCTGGCGCACCTGCATCGCGGCCTCGGCCGAGCTTCTGACCGATGCGCACGAGCTGGCTCGCCGCGTCGAGCTGCTTCGCCACCAGGCCGATGAGATCGCGGCCGCCGCCTCTCGTCCGGGCGAGGACGCCGAGCTCGAGGCGCAGCTCAGGGCCGCGACCCACGCCGAGACGATCGCGCGGTCGGCATCAGGTGCGGTTGCCGCGTTGCGTGACGAGGAGGCGGCCACGGAGCGCCTGGCCGTGGCCGAGCGCGAGCTCCTCGTCGCCGCACAGCACGACGATCGGTTCGCGCCACTGGCCGACCGGGCCGCCGCGCTTGGCGCGGAGGCCGCCGAGCTGGCGCGCGATGCCGCCGACGCAGCGGGTGCCGTGGAGCTCGACCCGGCGGCGCGCGTGGCCGCCGAGGAGCGCCTGGCATTGCTCTACGACCTGCGCCGCAAGTACGGCGACACGCTCGAGGCGGTCGTCGCGTTCGGCACCGCGGTGTCGACGGAGCTCGAGCGGCTGGAGAACCAGGAGGGAGAGCGCGAACGCCTGCGCACCGCGGAGGTCGAGCTGCGGACCGCCCTGGACGCCGCGGCGGCCCGGCTGACCGCCGCACGGGACGCCGCCGCGAAGCGCCTCGCGAGCGCCGTCAACACGGAGCTGCCACCGCTCGGACTGCCTGCCGGTGCCTTCGGCGTGACGCTCGAGCCGGTCGAGGCCGGGCCGACCGGCGCCGACCGCGCGACCTTCACGTTCGCGCCGAACCCCGGCGAGCCGCCGCGGCCGCTCGGCCGGATCGCGTCGGGCGGCGAGGCGAGCCGGCTCTCGCTCGCGCTGAAGGTCGTGCTGGCCGCGGCCGACGAGACGCCACTGCTCGTCTTCGACGAGGTCGATGCCGGTGTCGGCGGGCGGAACGCAGCGGCGGTCGGGGAACGGCTCAAGGTGCTCAGCGCACATCACCAGGTGCTGTGCGTGACCCACCTTGCGCAGGTCGCCGCCCACGCCGACGCCCACGTCGTCGTGGGGAAGCGCACGGTCGAGGGACGGACGCTCACGGAGGCGCGCGCGCTCGCTGCGGATGAGCGGGCGGCCGAGCTGGCGGCCATGCTCGCCGGCGAGGGAGCGGGCGACGAGGCGCACGCCGCCGCCGAAGCGCTGCTGCGCGCGGCACGGTAGGCCTGCCGTGGCGCCCGATCGTATATACATATATACGCCGTGACCACACAACTCCACGACGTCATCGACGCGTTCCTCGTCGAGCTGCGCGTCGAGCGAGGCTTCTCGCCGCACACGATCGCCGCGTACCGCCGCGACCTGGCGCAGTTCGCGGAAGTGGCGGGAACGAAATGGCGCGACGACCCGCAGCCACTCCTCGAGTTCGTGATCGGCCTCCAGAAAGCCGGCGCGAAGGGCAGCACCCAGGCCCGCAAGTCCGCCGCGGTGCGCAGCTTCTACGCGTTCGCCCTGCGGGAGGGCGAAGCCACGAAGGACATCCCCGCGCTCGTCGACGCGCCGAGGCCGGGCAGCTACCTCCCCGACGTCCTGGCGACCGACGACGTGGAGAAGATCCTCGACGCGCCCCCGGCCGAGGACCCCATCGGCATCCGCGACCGCGCCATCCTCGAGCTGCTGTACGGCTGCGGCCTGCGGGTCAGCGAGCTCGTCGGCCTCGACGTCGATCGGGTCGACCTGCCGAACCAGCAGGTCCGCGTCATCGGCAAGGGCAACAAGGAGCGCCGCGTGCCGATGGGCGAGGAGGCGCGCGAGCGCCTGCATCGGTACCGGATCGGTCCGCGAGCGGAGTGGACCGCGAAGCGGCCGACCGAGGCCGTGTTCGTCGGCATGAGGGGAAACAGGATGAGCCGCGAGGCGGTGTGGCAGCTGGTGAAGCGCTGGACGAATGCCTCGGGCGTGACCGAACGGGTCACGCCACACACGTTCAGGCACAGCTTCGCCACCCATCTGCTCGAGGGGGGAGCCGACCTGCGCGTGGTCCAGGCCCTCCTGGGCCATGCTAGCATCAGCACCACCCAGCTCTATACCCACCTGACCGGCGAACGCGTCCGCGAGGTCTACGCGCGGGCGCACCCGAGAGCGTGAACCGGAACCGGAGCGAACTGAGCCGATGAGCTACGCACGCAACCTCCTGAGCCGTGGCGAGGAGGTCGTCTACGAGACCCGCCAGCACTGGTTCGCCGTCGTGGCGCGGGTCGGGATCTGGTTTATCGTCCTGATCGTGGCACTCGCCATCCTCATCTGGATCAGCGGCGAAGGCCAGGTTCTCGGCGACGCGACCGTCGACGGCATCGTCACGCTGATCACCGTGATCGGGCTGCTCGGCGGCCTGGCCTACATCGGCTTCGTGCTGTGGGACTGGCGCAACCAGGAATGGCTCATCACCACCCGCCGCGTCATGCGCGCGGAGGGCGTGCTGAACAAGAGCGTGACCGATACGAGCCTCGAGAAGATCAACGACGCCCGCCTCGACCAGAGCATCTTCGGCCGGATCTTCGGCTTCGGAACCCTCGACATCCTCACCGCCGCCGAGGAGCTGGGCGGCAACACCGTCGCCGACTTCCCGATGATCGCCGACCCGGTCGACTTCAAGAAGGCGATGTTCGACCAGAAGCACATGATGGAGAACCCCGACCTCGCGCCGCCGCGCTACCAGCGCGCGCAGCCGACGCCGGAGATGCAGCGCGCCGAGCCGATGCCGCCACGGGCCGGCTCCGACCGCGTCGCCGTCTACGACGAAGGGGGCGCCGCAGCGCCGGCACAGCCGCCGGACCCTGCCCCTCCACCGCCGCCGGCCGCTGCTGCACCGGCTCCGAACGCGGCCGATGACCTCGGTGCCACGCTCGAGCGGCTGGCGGGGCTCCGCGACAAGGGGCTCATCACGCCCGAGGAGTACGAGGCGAAGAAGCGCGACCTCCTGGAGCGCATGTAGTGGCCGAGGCCGCCCTGGCGGACCTCCGCGACGGGGTGTACGGAGCGGAGCTCGATCGACGCATCTCGGAGGCCACCGACGCCATCCGCGCGCGCCTGGCGGATGAGCCGAGCCTCGCGAGCCCCAAGCTGGCCATGGTGCTCGGCTCGGGCCTCGGCGGCGTCGCCGAGCTCCTCGACCCAAGCCCGCTCGTGCGGATCGAGTACGGCGAGCTCCCGCACGTGCCGACCTCGTCGGTCGCCGGCCACGCGGGCGAGCTGCTGGCCGGGACGGTGCGCGGCACGCCGGCCGTGCTGCTGTCGGGACGTGCCCACCCATACGAGGGCCACTCGCCGCGCGAGTCGACCCTGCTCCTGCGCGCGGTGCTTGCCCTTGGGCCGCGCACGTTCGTCCTCACCAATGCCGCCGGCGGCCTGAACCTGGACTTCGACCCCGGCGACGTCATGCTCATCACCGACCACATCAACCTGTCGGGCGACAATCCGCTGCGCGGTCCGAACCTCGATCGCTTCGGCGAGCGCTTCCCGGCCATGACCGATGCCTACGACCCCGAGCTGTGCGCCGCGGCCCGGGAGTCGGCCGCGCGGACCGGCATCGCGCTGCGCGAAGGGGTCTTCATCATGCTCCCCGGACCTTCGTACGAGACGCGAGCGGAGATGCGGATGCTCCGCGGGCTCGGGGCCGACGCGGTCGGCATGAGCACCGCCCACGAGACGATCGTCGCCCGCCACGCCGGTGCACGCGTGCTCGGCCTCAGCCTCATCACCAACAAGGCCACCGAGGACGTCGAGGAGGGCGCGACCCACGAGGAGGTCATCGAGATGGGCCGCATCGGTGCCGCGCGACTGGTGACGCTGCTGGGTGACCTGCTGCCGCGCCTCGGCTGACCTGGACCGATGCTCCTCTTCCAGCTGTCGCCCGCGGAGCTCGCCGGCATCGCGGTCGCGCTGATCGTCGGCATCACGTTCCACGAGTTCAGCCACGCGTACGTCGCCGATCTCCTCGGTGATCACCGCCCGCGCGCGCTCGGGCGCGTGAGCCTCAATCCGGTCGCCCACATCGACCCGATCGGGGCGCTCTTCTTCCTCGTCGCCGGCTTCGGCTGGGGAAAGCCCGTGCCGGTCAACATCGGGGCCCTGCGGCCGGGCCGCATCGGCATGGCCTTCGTCTCGGCCGCCGGGCCGGTTGCGAACGTCGTGGTGGCCGTCGCCGCGGCCATCGTGTATCGGGTGCTCGACATCGCGGGGGTGGGTGGTCTGACCCTCGACATCTTCAACGCGATCGTCTTCTTCAACCTGCTGCTCGCGATCTTCAACCTCATCCCGATCCCGCCGCTCGACGGCTACAACGCGGTCCTCGCCTTTCTCTCGCCGCGGAATGCGATGACGGTGCAGCGCTACGCGCCGTACGGCATCCTCGTGCTCCTGCTGCTCGTCTTCATCCCGAACAGCCCGCTCGGGCTGCTGCTCGGGATGGCCCGCCCGCTGACCCAGGCGCTCACCGGTGCATAGGGTCGGGCAGTTCGTCTCGCACGTGCGGGCGCGCGTCGACCCGGCCGAGGAGGCGCTGGTCGAGCGCGTCCTGCCGCCGCCGGCGCGGGAGCTGTTCGCCGGCATGCCGGTCGCCGATCGCCGGCACGGCCTCGACGTCGCCCAGCGCCTGATCTCCTCCGGCCATGACGATCCGGATCTGCTCGCCGCAGCGCTCCTCCACGACGCCGGCAAGGGACACCGTCTCCGGCTCTGGCACCGGGTTTCGGGCGTGCTGCTCGAGGCGGTTGCGCCGGGCGGGCTGCGCCGCCTGGCCAGTCCCGACCCGCGCTCCTGGCGTCATCCGTTCCACGTCTACCTCCACCACGACGCGATCTCGGCCGAGATGGCGGTGAGCGCCGGCTGCTCGCCCCGCACCGGCGCCTTCATTCGCCGGCAGCCAGTCGAGACCGATGCGCCGCTCCAGGCGGCACTGAAGGCGGCCGATGACGCAAGCTGATCCGATGCAGCCGATCCCGGTCGAGACCGATGCGGGCGTGGCCGTTCCCATCGGCGACGCTTCGTTCTCGGTCGCGCTGCCGGTGTTCGAGGGGCCGCTGGGGCTGCTCCTGCACCTCATCGAGTCGCGCCAGCTCGACATCCTCACCGTTCCGCTGGCCGACGTGGCCGATGCCTACGTCGAGCATCTCGCCAGGCACCCGGTCGACGCGGCCGCGCTGAGCGAGTTCGTCGCGATCGCCGCGCAGCTCATCTTCCTGAAGTCGAAGCGGATGCTGCCCGCCGAGCCGCTGCCGCCCTTGCCGGACGGGACCGATGAGCCCGACGAGGACGAGCTGCGCCGCCGCCTGCTCGAGTACCGCGCCATGCGTGACGCCGCCGCCGAGCTTGGCCGGCGCGACGGCGTGGCGCCGGTCATGCGTCGCGAGCCGCGCGAGTCGGACCTGCCCGCCGCGCCGACCGCCCCATTGGCCCCGGCGGTGCTGGCCGCGGCGCTCGAGACACTGGCGGCGATCCCGGAGCCTGCCCCGCCGCCGCCGGAGGTCGTCGCCCGCGAGATCACGATCGGCCAGCAGATCGCCGTCCTGCGCACCGCGCTTGCCGGTGGCGGTCGCGTCCTGCTCCAGACGATCCTGGCCCGCTGCCACTCCCGCACCGAGGCCGCGGTCACGTTCCTCGCCACCCTCGAGCTGGTTCGCCGTCGCGAGGTGCGCGCTGAGCAGGACGAGCTGTTCGGCCCGATCATCGTGGAGACCGGCCCATGACCGACGATCTCGACACGTTCTACGAGGCGCTGCTGTTCATCGCGGAGCGACCGCTCGAGACCGATGAGCTCGCGAAGCTGGCCGAGGTCCCGCGCGGCCAGGCCGAGGGCGCGCTCTCGGCGCTGGCCGACCGCCTCGAGGAGGACGGCCGCGGGCTGCGCGTCCAGCACCACGACGGCGCATGGCAGCTCGTCACGGCGCCGGAGGTCGGGGCACGTCTCGCCGCCTATGCCGCTCGCGAGGAGGCCCGGCTCTCGGCGGCCGCGCTCGAGGCGCTGGCGGTCATCGCCTATCGCCAGCCATGCACCCGCGGGGACGTCGAGCGCGTGCGCGGCGTCGACTCCGACTACGTCATTCGCTCGCTGCTGCATCGGCGGCTGGTCGTCGAGCTCGGCCGGCGCGACACGCCGGGCCGGCCCGTCCTCTTCGGCACGAGCTTCACGTTCCTCGAGCGCTTCGGGCTGACGTCGATCGAGGATCTGCCGCCGCTGTCGAGCGACGCGGCGCAGCTCGCCGCCCTGGCCGATGCCGCCGATGGCCGGTGAGCGGCTCCAGAAGCTCATCGCGCGCGCCGGCCTCGCGTCGCGCCGCGGGGCGGAGCAGCTCATCGCCGACGGCCGCGTGCGCGTCAACGGCCGGCTCGCCGGGCTCGGCGACTCCGCGGATCCCGCGCGCGACGCGATCGAGGTCGATGGCCGTCCGCTGGCGGCCGCCCCCGCGCCGATCCACCTCGCGGTCCACAAGCCGCGCGGCTTCCTCAGCTCGGCCCGCGACGAGCGCGGCCGGCGTTCGGTGGTGACCCTCGTCGACACGGGCGGCCAGCGGCTGTGGCCGGCCGGCCGCCTCGACGTCGAGTCGGAAGGGCTGATGATCCTCACCAACGACGGCGAGTGGGCCAACCGCGTCCTCCACCCTCGCTACGGCAACGACCGCGAGTACGCCGCGCTCGTCAGCCCGCCACCGTCGCCCTCGGCTCTCTCCCGGCTGCGGTACGGCGTCACGCTCGAGGACGGCCCCGCGCGGCTGCTCTCCGCGCGTCACGAACCGCCGCCGCGCGAGGTCGCGCGAAGCCGGACCGAGCGGGGCGAGTGGCTGCGGGTCCGGATCGGCGAGGGACGCAAGCGCGAGGTGCGACGGCTCTTCGAGGCCGTCGGCAGCGAGGTCGAGCGGCTGGTGCGCGTCCGCATCGGTTCGCTCACGCTCGCCGGCCTGAGTGAGGGCGAGTGGCGCCGGCTCCGGCGGAGCGAGGTGTCCGCGCTGTCGGGATCGCGGCCCCGGTGACCCGGACGATCGCGATCGACGGGCCGTCGGGGGCCGGGAAGAGCACGATCGGCCACGCCCTCGCCATGCGCATCGACGCGACCTTCGTCGACACCGGGCTGATGTATCGCGCCCTCACGCTGGCAGCGCTGGAGCGGGGGATCGACGTCGACGACGGCCCCGCCCTCGGTGTGCTGGCGACCGAATGCCTCATCGAGGTCGAGCGACCGCGCCCGGAGCAGACCGATCGGCTGGAGACCGTCCGCCTCGACGGCCGGGACGTCACGCTCGAGGTGCGCACGCCGCCGATCGACCGGGCCGTCAGCGCGGTGAGCCGCCACGCCGACGTCCGAGACGCGATGCTCGGCGTGCAGCGCGCGGCCGCTGAGCGCGGCGACGCGGTGATGGTCGGCCGCGATATCGGCACCGTCGTCCTGCCCGACGCGACGCTGAAGGTCTACCTCACCGCACGCGCCGACGTGCGCGCCGCGCGGCGCGCGACGGAGATGGGGCGTCCGGATCGGTATCTCGACTACCTCGCCGAGATCGAGGGCCGCGATGCCGCCGACTCGGGACGCGAGGTGGCGCCGCTGCGCCAGGCCGGTGGCGCCCTCGTGCTCGACACCGGGGAGCTGAGCGTCACCGACTGCGTCGAGGCCATCGCGAGGCGGCTGGAGCAGATCGGTGCGTAGCTGGTTCTACTGGCCCGGAACGGCGATCATCGGCTTCGTTGCTCGCCTGCTCTGGGGCGCTCGCGTCGAGAGCGGGGACGAGCACATTCCGCGCAGCGGCCCCTTCATCCTCGTGGCGAACCACTGTTCGAATGTCGACCCGCTGATCCTCGGCTGGGCGATCGGCAACCGCACCAACCGGCTGATCCATTTCATGGCCAAGGCCGAGATGCGCGGCTGGCCCGTCCTCGGCTGGCTGGCGGGCCAGTCGGGCGTGTTCTTCGTCCGCCGCGGCGAGGGCGACCGCGCCGCCCAGCGCTACTCGCTCGAGGCGCTGGCCGAGGGCCGCCCGATCGCGCTCCACCCGGAGGGCACGCGCTCGCGAAATGGTCGCCTCCAGGCCGGCCGGTCCGGCGCGGCGTTGCTGGCCATGCGCTCGGGCGCGCCGTTGCTGCCGGCGGGGATCGCGGGCACGCATCGCATCTTCCCGGGTCGCTCGCGGTTTCCGCATCCGACCCGGATCGTCATCCGCATCGGCGAGCCGTTCACGCTTCCGCACGTGCCCGATGGCCGGCTCGACCGGGCGGCGCTTGCCGCGGGCACGGACCAGATCATGGCCGCCATCGCCAAGCTCCTGCCGGAGGACCAGCGGCCGCTCGCCTAGGCTCAGTAGCAGGGAACGAGATCGGGGCGCTCCGTCGGGGGTATATACGTATATACCCCCGAATCACCCTAGAATGAGACCGATGACCACCGCAACGCGACCCGACGTCCGCATCGCCGAGCGCGCCGGCTTCTGCTATGGGGTGCGCCTGGCGATCGACAAGGCCAAGCACGCGCGCACCGAGGGCAAGGAGGTCACCACCCTCGGCCAGCTCGTCCACAACCCCGGCATCAAGGCCGATCTGTCCGATCGCGGCATCCGCACCGCCGACCTGGCCGACCAGGTCGAGGGCGGCACGCTCGTGATCCGCGCCCACGGCGTCCCGAAGTCCGAGTTCGAGAAGGTCAAGGGCGCGGAGGGCCTCGAGGTCATCGACGCGACCTGCACGTGGGTGCTCCAGTCGCAGAAGGCCGCCCGCGAGCTGGCGGAGGCCGGCTACACGGTGTGCATCATCGGTCACGAGGACCATCCCGAGGTCAAGGGCGTGCGCTCGTATGCCGGCGATAACCACGTCGTCGTGGACGACATGGACCGATCAACCTGGGAGCGCGTGCCGCGCACGAAGAAGCTCGGCGTGCTCTCGCAGTCGACGATCCTGCCCAACAAGCTCGAGGAGTTCGCCGCCTTCTGCCTGCGCCGATGCCACGACATGCGCGTCGTCAACACGGTCTGTCCCGGTCACGCTGACCCGCCAGGACGACTCGGTGAAGCTGGCGGCCGAGGTCGACGCGATGATCGTGGTCGGGGGCAAGAACAGCTCGAACACGAAGGAGCTGGCGGTGAAGTGCCGCGGCATCCAGGCCGAGACTGTGCACGTGGCCGATGCCGACGAGCTCGCCGCCGAGTGGGGCGAGTGGTTGCGGGGCAAGCCGCGGATCGGCATCACCGGCGGCACCTCCACGCCCGAGGTCGACCTCGAGGAGGTCCGCGAGCGCGTCTACGCCCTCACGGCGGCGTAGTCGCGCCGGTTGCCTCAGGGGGTAATCAACGGCCAAGATCGCGCGGATTCCGGGTCATTCGTGACCGTGGGTTGCCCCAGGAGGCAACATCCAACCATGTCGGGGGCCAAAGCCGGACCAAGTTGGCCGTTACTTGCTCCGCGGGGCAACCGGCGCGGCTTCGCCCGGGACAAGGTCGTCGAGCAGCCTTCGCAGACGGCGCCGCAGCACGCGGTACGAGAGGTGCTGGCGCGCGATGTCGAAGTTGTGCCGCGCGTTGGCCCGGATACGGTCGGGGCTCGCGAGCAGGGACCGCACCCTGGCGACGGTCGCATCGGTGATCTCGCCGTCGATCTCGATCAGCTTGAGCCCGAGCGGCGCGATGTCGGCGACGTACACCGAGTATCGGTTGACGAGCACCGGCACGCCGTAGAACAGCGCCTCCAGGAGCGCATTGCCGAACCCCTCGTAGAGGCTCGGATAGGTGATGAGGTCGGCGGCGAGGTACGCGTCGTGGAGCGAGTGCGCCGGCCGCAGCGGCTTGCCCTCGTGGTCCGGTGCGAAGCGATCCGCGGCATAGGCCAGCCGGACCTTGTGGCGCTCCGCCAGGCGCTCGAGCTCGACGAGGTAGTCGAGGCCCTCGTCGCCGGCGGGCGAGGTGATGAGCAGGACCGCATCGGGGTCCTCGAGGCGCCCGACGAGCTCGATGGCCAGCTCGATGCCCTTGCGCGGCACGACGCGCGTCGGCTGCACCACGAGCAACCCGCGCTCGTTCATCCCGAGCTCGTGACGCAGTCGCCGGCGGATGGCCGGGTGGCGGCGAGGCCGAGGCTGGTCGAAGTCGAAGACGTTCGGAATGACCTTCGAGCGGATGCCGCGCCGCTTCTGCAGCTCGCCCGCGGCCAGGCTGTTGATGCTGACGTGGCGCACCCACGGCAGGTCGGGAGGGAAGGCCTCGTCGAGCATCTCCGGCACGACGCAGTTCGCGAAGCGCTCGCGCTCCCACCAGTAGTCGTGGTGATGACCGATGGCCGGCAGCTCTGCCTCCTCCACGACCCGTCGCAGCGCAAGGCCGAGCGGCAGGTGCATCGGGATGGCCCACGCGTTCTCGACGATGAGCGCGTCGAGCGAGCTGGCGCGGACCCAGTCGTGGAGCACGGGCAGCAGCAGGTCGGCGAGGCGGTTGATCTCGGTGCGCACGGCATCGGGGTCGCTGTCCGGGTCGAAGGCGGCCGCGGTGGCGCGGGCGGCGGGCGGCCAGGTGAAGTGCATCGGCGGGACCAGGCGGGCCTGGTAGCGGAGGGCGTCGACCTCGCCGGCACAGAGGCGGAGATCGTGGCCCATCTGGTCGAGCACCGTCTCCCACTTGGCGGTCTCGAAGGTCACGCCGTCGACGCCGGCGAGGCGCGTGGCGGCGATCCCGATCTTCACGGGGCGATCGTAGGGGATGCGCGGCTAGACTCGTCGGATGTCTTCGCTGCCGGTCGTCGCCATTGTTGGCCGCCCGAACGTCGGGAAGAGCACGCTCTTCAACCGGCTGATCGGCAAGCGCACGGCGATCATCTCCGACGTGGCCGGCACGACCCGTGACCGGGTCTATGGCACCAGCGACTGGAACGGGCGCACGTTCACGGTCGTCGACACCGGTGGGCTCGAGCTCCGGCCGGGCAGCGACATCGAGGAGCGCGTCCAGGACCAGGCGCGGGTCGCGGTCGAGGAGTCGGACCTGATCCTGTTCGTCGTCGACGCCCACGCCGGGCTGGCGCCGCTCGACTACGAGGTGGCCGATCGGCTGCGCCGCGCCGATGCCCCCGTGATCCTCGTCATCAACAAGGGCGACAACCCTGCGCGCGAGGCCGATGCGGTCGAGTTCTTCGCCCTCGGCTTCGACCCCTCGATCACGATCTCCGCACAGCACGGCCGCAACACCGGCGACCTCGCCGACCTCATCGTCGATCACCTCCCGCCGCCGAGCGAGGCTGAGGCGGCGGCATCGGTCACTCCGGAGGACCTCACCGAAGAGGAGCTGGCCGAGCTGGCCGAGACGGAGATGGGGCCGCCGCGGGTGGCGATCGTGGGGCGGCCGAACACCGGCAAGTCGACGTTCGTGAACAAGGTGTTCGGGTCTGACCGGATGATCGTGTCCGAGGTGCCGGGCACGACCCGCGACCCGATCGACACCGCCGTCGAGCTCGACGGCCAGCCGCTCGTGCTCGTCGACACGGCCGGCATCCGGCGCCGCGGCTCGATCGACCGCGGGATCGAGCGCTATTCCGTCCTGCGCAGCATGAAGGCGATCGACTCGGCCGACGTCGCGGTGGTCATGACCGATGCGACCGAGGGCTACACGGCGCAGGACGCGCACGTCGTTGGCTACGTGCTCGAGGCGGGGAAGGGCGTCGTGCTCGTGCTGAACAAGTGGGACGCGGTCGAGAAGGACGAGTTCACCGCCGACCAGTGGCTCAAGCGCCTGCGACGCGAGGCGCCGTACCTGGCCTGGGCCGACATCGTGTTCGCCTCCGCGCTGACCGGCCAGCGGGTCGAGCGGATCCTCAACGAGGCGCTGCGCGTCGCGGAGGAGCGCTATCGGCGCGTGTCGACCGGCGAGCTGAACCGCCTGGTCATGGACGCGGTGCGCGAGCACCCGCCGTCACATGTCCGCAATCGCCTGCCGAAGTTCTACTACGCCGCCCAGGTCAGCGTCGCGCCACCGACGTTCGTCATCTTCGTCAACGACCCGGCGATCGTCCACTTCAGCTACAAGCGCTACCTCGAGAACCGGATCCGCGACGCGTACGGCTTCCTCGGGACGCCGATTCGCCTGATCCTGCGGCAGCGCGAGTCGGAGGAGTCGGCACGTCGGTCGGTGCGACCGCGCAAGAAGGTCCCGCGCAAGCGCTGAAGCTGGGTGGCAGGCCGTTCGCTGAGCGGCGCTTATCGCGAGCGAGCGGGCTTCGGCGGTCGTACCGATCGCGCTTCGAGACGCTGGGCGACCCGAACCGCGCGCCAGAGGCGGCGTCGGGCCCTCCCGTTCGCGATAACGGTCGCTGAGCGTCGCGATCTGGCGTTCGTTCGAGGCATCTGTCGCTGAGCGGCGGTAACGCGCGCTATTCGTGGTGGCGGAGTTCCGGCGGGACGCGTGCTCGTCACGCCGCCGGGCGATGCGCATGAGGCCCTCGCCGTACACCAGGGCTGCGTCGACGCTCAGGCCGGTGGCGCGGTCCAGCGTCCCCAGCCGCGCGTAGTTGTCGCGCAGGACGCAGAGGGTGTCGAAGAGGTCGTAGTCACTCGGCTGTGGTTGCATGATCGTGGTCCTTGACGCTCACCAATCTCCCATCGTTGCGTGAGCGAGCGGTGAATCGAACGTGAGAATCTCCTGATCTGCCGATGACCGCTGATATCCTCGCGACGTGACCGATCAGATCGGCGTCATCGGCGCCGGCGCCTGGGGAACCACCCTTGCCGTGCTCCTCGCCGACGCGCAGCGGCCGGTCAGCCTCTGGACCCACTCGAGCGAGACGGCGGAGAAGCTGGCGCACGAGCGCACGAACGAGCGGTACCTCCCCGGCGTCGTCTTCCCGCCCAACCTTCGCGTCGTGACCGATGACGCCTACCTCGCCGAGCCACACCGCTTCTTCGTGGCCGCCACGCCATCGGCACACCTGCGCGGCACCCTGCGGCGACTCGCTCCGGTGCTCTTCGCCGATGCGGCCGTGCTCAGCGTCGTGAAGGGCATCGAGGAGGGCACGCACCTGCGCATGAGCGAGGTTGTCGCGCAGGAGCTTCCCGGACGGCGGGTCGCGGCGCTGTCGGGACCGAACCTGGCGCGCGAGATCGCGGCGGGCAAGCCGGCCGGATCGGTCGTTGCGTCGGAGGACGGCGAGCTGGCGGCGGAGCTCGCATCGGTCCTGTCGTCCGATCGGTTCCGGGTGTACACGAACCCCGATCTCGATCGGCGTGGAGCTCGCGGGCGCGCTGAAGAACGTCGTGGCACTCGCGGCGGGGACGGTCGACGGGCTCGGCTTCGGCGACTCGGCCAAGGCCGGGATCATCACCCGCGGCCTTGCCGAGATGACGCGCCTGGGCGTCGCGGCCGGCGCGCAGCCGCTGACCTTCGCCGGACTGGCCGGCGTGGGCGACCTGATCGCGACGTGCATGTCGCCGTTGTCGCGGAACCGCAGGGCCGGCGAGCTCATCGCGTCCGGTGTCCCGTGGCCGGAGGCGGGGGAGCGGCTTGGCGGGCGTCGCCGAAGGCGTGGCCACCGTCACCGGCGCGCTGGAGCTGGCGGCCGAGCACGGCGTCGAGCTGCCGATCGCCGAGCAGGTGCGCGCCGTCGTCTTCGACCACAAGCCGCCGATGGCGGCCGTCGCCGAGCTCATGTCGCGCAGCACGAAGGACGAGCTGGACGACTGATGGCGCGCCCGCTGCGCTTCGGGATCAACGTCGTCCCGTTGGCGGCCGCCTACGACGGCATCCTCGAGCAGGTCCGCGCGGCCGAGGAGGGCGGGCTGGACCTCGTCGGCATCCAGGACCACCCGTACCAGCGCCGCTTCCTCGACACGTACTCGCTCATCGCCGACCTGCTGGCACGGACCGATCGCCTGCGCTTCTTTCCCGACGTCACCAGCCTGGCCGATGCGCGACCCGCCGATGATCGCGAAGGCCGCGGCGTCGATGGACGTGATGAGCGGTGGCCGATTCGAGCTCGGGCTCGGTGCCGGCAACTTCTGGGACGCGGTGGCCGGCATGGGCCGGCCGAAGCGGACGAACCGCGAGGCGTTCGCCGCGCTCGAGGAGGCGATCGCGATCATCCGCGCCGCGCTCGACGTGGGTCCGGAACGGCGGGTCGTGCGCGGCGAGGGCCCGCACTTCCCGGTGCCGGGCTACCCACCAGGCCCGCCGCCGGCGCACCGGATCGGCATCTGGCTCGGGGTCTATCGGTCACGAGGGCTCGACCTCGTCGGACGCCTCGCCGACGGCTGGGTGCCGTCGCTCGGCTACTGCCGCCGGACGGGCTGGCGCGCGGCGTCGCGAGCGATCGACGCGTCGGCGCGTGCCGCCGGGCGCGATCCCGACGACATCACCAGGGTCGTCAACCTCGGCGGCGCCATCACCGGCGGCGAGCGTGGCGACGACGAGCTCACCGGGCCGGTCGAGCACTGGGTGTCCACGCTGGCGTCGTGGGCGACCGACATCGGGATCGACTCGTTCATGTTCTGGGCGGTCGATGGCGACGTCGACCAGGTCCGTCGGTTCGCACGTGAGGTCGCGCCCGCCGTGCGCGAGCGAGTCGGCCGCTGATGGAACGAGAGCAGGTCGCCTTCCTGAACGAGTCGGACGGAACCCAGTTCCTGTCGATCCCGATCGACGGCTCCGACTGACCTCGCGGAAGGCGCCTCTCCTGCGGCAGGCCTACATCAGGCCGACGACGTGGCCCTCCGGATCGGTGAAGAGCGCGATCGTGGTCTCGGGCGCGACCTCGGTCAGCGGCATGACGACGCGGCCGCCAGCCGCCTCGACCTTGGCCAGCGTGGCGTTGGGATCCTCGCTGCTGACGTAGAAGGTGACGTGTCCGTCGCCACCGTTCTGGGCGGGGCCGATGCCGGCGGTCATCTCGCCCTGGCGCAGCAGGCCGTAGCCACCGGGGTTGTTCGTGTCCAGCTCCCAGCCGAACACGTCGCTGTAGAAGCGCTGGAGCTTCGGGCCGTCCTTGCCGGCGACCTCGACGTGAATGATCTTGGCTCCCATGGAATCGGTCTCCTTCTGAGTCTGCTGTGGGGACCGATGTCCTCATCGGCCGCTCGTCTACTCGACGTTCGGGGACCGCTGAAATCGACACGCCTCGGTGACGCCGCCTTCGGGCGCCCGTATACTGGCGCCGATCCTCGCTCGGTCGGGGCGTGGCGCAGTCTGGCAGCGCACTTGGCTGGGGGCCAAGGGGTCGGAGGTTCGAATCCTCTCGCCCCGACCACAGATTCTGAGCGTGAAGAGAGGCCCCCGGTCACGTTCCGGAGGCCTCTCGGTTTGTCGGGAGCCGAGTCGCTTACCGGATGGTTGCGCGCCTCAGACTCGCGACGCTGGCCGCCGCGAGGATCAGCAGCAGCCCGCCAAACAACTCGGCAACCGGCAACGCCGCGGGTCGAGCCGCGGTGTTCGGGACCGTGCCCGCAGTGACCGTGAGCGCCGCCGAGTCGCCGCACTCGCTGCCCTCGATGAATCCCCACACCGTCCACGTGCCGACACTGCCGGGCAGCATCGTGATCGTCACGCTGAATGACGCTTGGTCGACGGGCGTCGTCACGACCGGCTCGCTGTCCTCGGGGACCGACGCGTTCTCGCCTTGCACGAGGTGGACCTCCGCGCCGCCGAAGTCGCCGGAGACAGTGATCTGTCCGCCGTCCGCCACGGTGGAGGGCTCGACAGTGATGGTGCACCCACCACCCACGACCGAGACCACCAGCTGCCCGCGCACTGCGCCATCGGGGAACTGCTCGGTGTGGATGTTCACGTAGTACGCCGCGGGATCGGCGATGATCGCAGCCACGACATCTGCGGCAACGTCCTGGACGCAGCCGGTCATCTCACCGGTCGGAGGCTCGGTGAAGAGCGGCACGACCACGTCCCCGGCGACGCCAGCTTCACCCTCGTGGATGTGTGCGGCGACAACCGTGTCCTGGCCGATCCCGTCGATCGTCAGTTCGAAGCAGACCTCGTTCGTCTCGTCGTCGACAGTGATCACCGCGGATCCGGTCGCCCCGTCGGGACCTGGATTGGGAACCTCTGCTTCGGCCGTCAGATCAGCCGTGAACGTGGTGATCGCCGCCCTGGCGACGCCGGTCGTGAAGATGGCAGCCGCCAGCATGGCGACGATCGCGACCGCAAGTGACAGCGGCCGCGAGATAGGTGTCCGTCGACTTGTGCTCATGGGACGCCTCCCTGGTCGGCGACGCGTTCAGCGTCGCTCTTGGGTACGCAGGGGCTGCAAGAGCGATACCCGGAGCCGAGGGTGCGACGCGGTCACCTGGATCGGCGGCGCAGGTGGTACGGGACGTCGGCGACGATCGTGTTCGGTCGCGTGAAGAGCCGCAGCTTGAGCCGGAGAGCGGTCTGGTTGTGCAGCAGGTTCTCCCACCAGTGGCGCGGCACGAACTCGGAGAGCACGACCAGCACCGGGCGCGACGGGTCGTGGCGCTGCAGGACGTCGAGGTAGGCGAGCAGCGGACCGACGAGCGCCCGGTAGGGCGACTCGATGACGACGAGCTCGGCGCCGCCTGACCATTCCGGCCACGCGCGACGCAGCTCATCGGCGCCGTCGTTGTCGTTCGTGACGTGGACGGCGGTCGCATCGGGCGAGATCGACGTGGCGAAGGCGATCGGCCGCGCGCGCCGGCTCGTCGAGGCGTGCGATCGGCACGATCACCATCGGTCTGGCGGCAGCGCGGACGGGCGTGCGAGCCGGCCGGACGGCGTCGTCGACGGATCGATAGTGCGCGCGGATCCCGCGCATGAGCAGGACGAGGATCGGGATGGCCAGCACGACCATCCAGGCCCCCGCCAGGAACTTGCTCTGCACCACGATCACCGCGATCACCCCCGTCGTCAGCGCTCCGAGGCCGTTGATCGCCAGGCCGCGTACCCATCCGGCCTCGCGACGTCGCCACCAGCGCACGACCATGCTCGACTGCGAGAGCGTGAACGCGAGGAAGACGCCGAGCGTGTAGAGCGGGATGAGCGCGGTGACGCTCGCGCCGAACGCGATGAGCAGGAGCGCCGCGAGACTCGAGAGCGCCACGATGCCGGTGGTGAAAGCCAGCCGCTCGCCGCGGAACGCGAACTGGCGCGGCATGAAGTCATCGCGCGCGAGGAAGGAGGCGAGGCGCGGGAAGTCGGCGAAGGCCGTGTTGGCCGCGAGGGCCAGCACGAGGACCGTCGCCACCTGGATGAGGACGAAGAACGCGCCGTCGCCGACGAGCAGGCGGGCGATCTGCGACAGGACGGTCTGCTGTTCATGCGGGTCGGGGATGACTCCGAGCGTGCTGGCCATGAAGCTGATGCCGAGGAAGAGCGCGCCGAAGATCGCGGCGGCCCACACGAGCGTGATCCGCGCATTGCGCCACTCGGGCGGCTTGAAGGCGGGGACGCCGTCCGAGATCGCCTCGACGCCGGTCAACGCCGCCGCGCCGGAGCTGAACGCCCGCAGGATGAGGAAGAGCCCGAGCGCCTCCCCACCGGCCTCCGCGGTCAGCCACTCGGCCGGCGGCGTGTAGTCGGGGAGCGTCCCGGTCGCCAGCCTGAACAGACCGATGCCGACCATCGCCAGGATGGCGACGATGTAGACGTAGGTCGGCGCCGCGAAGATCGTCCCGGACTCCCGCACCCCGCGCAGGTTGCCGACCATCAGCACGACGACGATCGCGACGGCGATCAGCACCCGTTCCGGGAAGAGCTCTGGGACGACCGACGTGATCGCCGCGACCGCGGCCGACACCGACACCGCGACGGTCAGCGTGTAGTCGATGAGCAGCGCACCGCCGGCCACGAGCCCCGCGGTCGGTCCGAGGTTGTCGCTGGATACGAGATAGCTGCTGGCGCCGTTCGGGTAGGCGCGGATGGTCTGCCAATAGCTGGTGGCGACGATCGCCAGGACGACGCAGATCGCGACGGTCAGCGGCATCGTCAGGGCGATGGCGCCGATCCCGGCGAACACGAGGATCCGCATCATCTCCTCGGTCGCATATGCCGACGAGCTGATGTTGTCGCTGCTGAAGATCGCCAGCGCCTTGAGCTTGGATAGCCGCTCGTGCTCCTCCAGCTCGCTGCTGATCGGACGGCCGATCAGGAACGTCCGGATTCGGCGGAGCGTGCGCGTCCAGCCGGGACGATCGAGCACGGTGCGCTCGGTTGCGACCAGCTCGCCTTCGTCGCCGCGCGCGAAGAGCTCGTCGTACGGGCGCACGATCCGGACGTAGGCGTCCCCGGGCCGCCGCCCGTGTCGTCTCTCGCGCACCTCGAGGTGCGCGTCGATGCTCCTCCGTGGAGCCGCGTCGCGCCGGTCGCTCACTGCATCACGGCCTGGGAGTTCGCTCTGGCGGCGAGTCGCTGGCGCCGATGAGATGGACTTCGAGTCCCGGAAGCTGCCGATGCAGCTCGTCGATGAACGATCGACGCAGAGGACCGCGCCGCGCGTCACCGAGCTCGCGGCTGAGGACGACCTGCGTCGTGTGGCGCTCGCGAGCCGCCTCCGCCACGCGGGCGATCGGGCTGGATGCGGCCGGACGCACGATCGTGGCGCCGAGCTCCTCGGCGAACTCGAGATGCTCGCGCGTGTCCTGAGATCGATCGCGCGGCAGCTGGGCGGAGTCGTCGTCGACGGCCGCGATCGCGATCAGCGGTGCCCGCAGCGCGGCCGCGAGGCTCGCGGCTCGGCGAGCGACCAGGCGGGACGTGGGCCGATGGTCGACGACCAGCAGCAGCCGCTCGCGGACCGGCCACGGCTCGGTCTTGCCGCTGCCCGCCATGATGCCCTCCAGCTGCGCGTCGACGCGTTCGGCCACGTACCGCAGCGCGAGCTCGCGCAGCGCGGTGAGGTTCGCTTCGGTGAAGAAGCGGTCGAGCGCCGTCTGCGCGCGGTCGGCGGCGTACACGTTCCCGTGCCGCATCCGTTGTCGCAGTGCGCGGGGGCTCATGTCGACCAGCTCGATCTCGTCCGCGGCGAGCAGCACCTTGTCGGGAAGCCGCTCGTGCACGGGTGCGCCGATGATCGTCTCGACCGCGTCGGCGACAGACTCCAGATGCTGGACGTTGCAGGTGCTGATGACGTCGATGCCGGCCGCCCTGATCAGGTCGACGTCCTGCCAGCGCTTCGTCCGCGGCGAGCCCGGGGCGTTCGTGTGCGCCAGCTCGTCCACGAGCGCGACGGCCGGCTTCCGCTCGATCACCGCATCGGTGTCCATCTCCTCCAACGCGACGCCGTGGTACTCGATTCGGCCGCGTGGAATGATCTCGAGCCCCGCGAGCAGCTCCTCCGTCCGCGGGCGGCCATGCGCCTCGACGAACCCGACGACGAGGTCGGTGCCGCGCGCCGCGCGGCGATGAGCCTCCTGGAGCATCTCGAAGGTCTTGCCGACGCCGGGAGCCATGCCGATGTAGACGCGGAGGCGGCCCTGCTGGCGGACCTCGCCCTCGGTCTCGAGGCGCCGGAGCATCTCGTCGCCGGTCGGGCGTCCCTCGCGCACGTCGTCAGCCATCGGTGAGCGCATCCAGGTCGATATTCAGCTCCAGCACGTTCACGACAGGCTCGCCGAGGAACCCGAGAATCGGGTGGTCGGTGTGCCGATCGATGGCCGCCGTTACGTCGTCGATGTCGAGCCCTCGCGCCGCGGCGACGCGTCCGGCCTGGTACGTCGCCGCGTCGACGCTGATGTGCGGGTCCAGCCCCGATGCCGACGTGGTGACCAGGTCGACCGGGATCGGCCCGTCGCCATGCGCGGCCTGCATGCGCTCGATGTCGGCAGTGATCCGCTCGAGCAACGCCGCGCTGGTCGGAGCCAGGTTCGAACCTGACGAGCTGAGGCCGTCGTACCCGTCGCCGGCGGCGGATGGCCGTGACCAGAAGTAGGCCGGGTCGTCGAATGCCTGGCCGATGAACGCCGAGCCGACCGCCTCGCCGTCGACCTCGATGATCGAGCCATTGGCCCGTTCGCTGAAGGCGACCTGGCCGACGAGCGTGACCGCGGCCGGATAGATGACGCCGGTCACGACTGTCAGCGCGAGCAGTGCGCCGATCGCGGGCCAGATCTGGGTGCGAAGCATCGTCATCGGTTCAGTCGCTCAGGCCAGGCCGATTCCGGCGATCACGAGGTCGATGAGCTTGATGCCGACGAAGGGCGCGACGAGCCCGCCGAGGCCGTAGATGAGCAGGTTGCGCTTCAGCAGGTCCGCGGCCGGCGCGGCCCGGTAGCCGACGCCGCGAAGCGCGAGCGGGATGAGCGCCACGATGATCAGGGCGTTGAAGATCACCGCCGACAGGATCGCGCTCTCCGGGGTCTCCAGCCGCATGACGTTGAGCGCTTCCAGCTGCGGGATAGGCGGTGATGAACAGCGCCGGCACGATCGCGAAGTACTTCGCCACGTCGTTGGCCACGCTGAAGGTGGTGATCGCCCCGCGCGTGATCAGGAGCTGCTTGCCGATGGCGACGACCTCGATCAGCTTCGTGGGGTCCGAGTCGAGGTCGACCATGTTCGCGGCCTCCTTCGAGGCGGACGTGCCCGAGTTCATCGCCAGCCCGACGTCAGCCTGGGCGAGGGCGGGGGCGTCGTTGGTGCCATCGCCCGTCATCGCGACGAGGTGCCCTTCGGCCTGCTCCCGCCGGATGATCGCGATCTTCTCCTCGGGCTTGGCCTCGGCAACGAAGTCGTCGACGCCTGCCTCGTTGGCGATGGTGCGAGCCGTCAGCGGGTTGTCGCCGGTGATCATGATCGTGCGGATGCCCATGCGGCGCAGCTCGGCGAACCGTTCGCGGAGACCGGGCTTCACGGTGTCCTTCAGCTCGATGACGCCGAGGACCGCGCGATCGCGTCTGAGGGCCAGAGGCGTTGCTCCCGCGGCCGCGATGCGGTCGGAGACGACTCGCAGGTTCGGCGGCGCATCGCCGTCGACGCTGGCCGCGATCGCGTCGACCGCTCCCTTCTCGTAGCGAACGCCGCCAGCAACGACCCCGCTGGTCCGCGTCTCCGCGCTGAACGGTGTGGTCACGGTGATCGACGCGGTCGCCGCGGCGACGGCCGCATCGTCGCCACCCGTCGCGCCCAATTCCACCAGGCGTTCGCGGGCAAAGGCGACGATCGAGCGACCCTCGGGTGTGTCGTCGCCGATGGATGTGAGCAGGGCAGCCCGCACGACATCGGCCTCGGGGATCCCGTCGACCGGGGTGATGCTGGCCGCAAGGCGATTCCCGAACGTGATCGTCCCGGTCTTGTCGAGCAGGATGACGTCGACGTCGCCACAGGCCTCGACGGCCCTCCCCGAGAGGGCGAGGACGTTGAACCGCGCCACGCGGTCCATTCCCGCGATGCCGATCGCAGACAGCAGGCCGCCGATCGTGGTCGGGATCAGGCAGACGAGGAGGGAGACGAGCACCGCCACGCCGAGCGTCGCGCCGGCGAACGCACCGAACGGGCGAAGCGTGGCGACGGCGAGCAGGAACACGAGCGAGAGGCCGGACAGCAGGATCGACAGCGCGATCTCGTTCGGGGTCCGCTGGCGCTTCGCCCCCTCGACCAGCGCGATCATGCGGTCCAGGAAGGTCTCCCCCGGATCGGCGGTGACCCGGATGACGAGCTCGTCGCTGACGAGCTGTGTGCCTCCGGTCACGCTGCTGCGGATGTCGGTCCCGGGCTCCTTGAGCACCGGAGCGGACTCGCCGGTGATGGCGGCCTCGTTGACGTATGCGACGCCCTCGATCACCTCGCCGTCCCCCGGGATGATCTCGCCGGTCCGGACAACGACGATGTCGCCACGTCTCAGGGCCGACGAACCGACCTCCTCGAAGGTGCCGTCCTCGCTGCGACGCCTGGCGATCGTCTCGGATCGGGTCCGTCGCAACGTCGCAGCCTGCGCGCGGCCACGGGCCTCGGCGACGGCCTCCGCATACGTCGCGAAGAGGACGGTGAACCAGAGCCACACGGCGATCTGGGCCTGGAACCCGATCTCGCGGCCGAAGTCGCCGATGTCGCCGCCGATGCCGAGGAGCTCCAGCATGAGGAGGACGGTCACCAGCGCGGCGGTCAGCTCGACCACGAAGATCACGGGGTTCCGAATGAGCTGCCGCGGATCGAGCTTGCGGAACGCGTGGGGAATCGCGGCGCGGAGGAGCTCCGGATCGAAGACGCCGCGGCGCCGCGGTGGCTTGCCCGAGGCCGCGCGGAGCTCGCGATCGGCGCGCTCTTCCCGGCGGCTGAGCCGTGACGTGTCGATGATCGACAGGATCGACATCGTGCCTACCGCAGCCTTGCGCTCTCGAGGAGCAGCTGCTCGACGATCGGTCCGAGCGCGAGCGCCGGGAAGAAGGTAAGCGCCCCGACGATCACGATCGTTGCGACGAGGAGGCCGACGAAGAGCGGCCCGGTGGTCGGGAACGTCCCAAGGGACGGGGCCACGCTGCGCTTGCCGACCATCGACCCGGCGATCGCGAGGATCGGGACAATCGTCGCAAATCGGCCGACAAAGAGGGCGACTCCGCCGGTGAGGTTGTAGAAGCCGCTGTTCGCGCTCAGGCTGCAGAAGCACGACCCGTTGTTGGCCGACTGGCTGGTGAACGCGTACAGGATCTCGCTGAAGCCGTGCGGCCCGGAGTTGGCCGGGCCCGCCAGCCCATCGGGCGTCACCGATGCAAGCGCGCTGAACAGCAGGATGCTCGTCGCCGTGGCCAGCACCGCGAGGAGCACCATCTTCATCTCGAACGCCTCGATCTTCTTGCCGAGGTATTCGGGCGTGCGACCGACCATCAGCCCGGCGATGAAGACCGCCAGGATCACGTAGATCAGGATCCCGTACAGGCCCGCCCCGACGCCGCCGGGCGTGACCTCACCGAGCAGCATCAGCGCCATCGGGACCATGCCCGCGAGGGGCACGAAGCTCGCGTGCATCGCGTTGACCGAACCGCTGCTCGTGCCGGTTGTCGCGGCGGCGAAGGTCCCGCTCACGAAGGAGCCGAATCGGGCCTCCTTGCCCTCCATGTTTCCGGCCGCCTGGACGACCTCGCTCGGGATGAGCGTGTTGCCGCCGAGCTCGACGAACGCCGCCACACCGATGGCGACGACCAGCACCGACATCATCGCGGCGAACAGGACCCAGCCCTGTCGTCGATCCCCGACGAGGCGTCCATAGGTGCCGGTGAGGGCGAAGGGGATCACCAGCAGCAGCAGCATCTCGAACCAGTTGGTGAGTCCGTTCGGACTTTCGAAGGGATGCGACGAGTTGGCATTGAACGGCCCCCCGCCGTTGGTGCCGAGCTCCTTGATCGCCTCGTGCCCGGCCAGCGGGCCGACGGCGAGCGTCTGCTCGCCGCCCTGGAGGGTCGTCACGGCGAGCGGACCGGACCATGTCTGCGTGACGCCCTGCGAGACGAGCACGATGGCGGCAACGAAGGCGATCGGCAGCAGGATGTAGAGAGTCGAGCGGGTGAGGTCGACCCAGAAATTGCCGATGGTCGCCTGGCTCCGACGTGCCAGCCCGCGCGTGAGCGCGATGGCCACGGCGATCCCGGTCGCGGCCGACAGGAAGTTCTGGACCGAGAGGCCGGCGACCTGGGTGATGTGCGCCATCGTCGATTCGCCCGAGTACGCCTGCCAGTTCGTGTTGGTGACGAAGCTGATGGCGGTGTTGAAGGCAAGGTCCGGCGCGACTCCCTCGAAGCCGGCCGGGTTGAACGGCAGCACGCCCTGCAGCCGCTGCATCAGGTAGAGGACGACGATCGAGGCCACGGCAAACAGCAGCACCGAGACCGCGTACGCGGTCCAGCGCTGCTCGCGATCCGGGTCGACCCCGAGCAGTCGGTAGGTGCCACGCTCCACGGGGGCGAGGATCGGTGTGAGCAGCGTCCGTTCCCCGGTGAGCACCCGCGCCATGTACCCGCCCAGGGGCACGCTCAAGAGGCCGACGACGATCAGCAGGCTCGCGCTCTCGACGAGGTCGGGAAGCAACCCGGCCATGTCAGAGCTCCTCCGCACGCAGGAGCGCGATGAGCAGATACACGAAGAGCGCGACGGCGACGACCGCCGCGACGATGTCGATCCCGCTCACCGTGCCAGGCGCTCGCACAGCGCGACATAGCCCAGGAATGCGAGGCCGAGCAGCAGCGCAAGACCGATGAGCGTGAGGTCGTCCATCACGTCTCCGTTCCGGCGAAGCGGCGAACCGTGGCGAGCAGGGTCTCGAGCGGAAACGGCTTCGGGAGGTAGCCGGCGGCTCCGGACTCGCGCAGGCGGCGAGGGTTCACGGTTCCGGCGCTGACGATGATCGCGGGCGGCGCATCGGCCGCAGCCATGCCCGCCGACCGCAGGACCGACCACCCGGTGTCTCCGGGCAGGTTGACGTCGACGAGGACCAGCGCGGGCCGATCGGTGGCGATGGCCATGCTCGCCTCCTCGGCCGTCGCCACCACGCGGGTCGGGTGCCCGTGGGCGTCGAGGTAGCGCTGCACGAGGCCGGCCAGAAGCCCGTCGTCCTCGACGAGGAGGACGGTGCCGCCCTCCTTCACCGCCCAGCCGCCCGAGGCTGCACGACGAGGTCGACGCCCGACTCGTCCATCGACCAGATCGGCTCGACTTCCACTCCCGACGCATGGGCAAGGGCCCTGGCCGCGGAGAGGACCTGCTCGGCGGTGGCGGTGTGGACGACGACCCGTCGGGCGGCGCCGCTCGCAACCACGTCGATCGCGGCGCGGACGGAGTTCAGCGCCTCACCGATGTGAGCGACCTGGTCGACGTGCGTATCAGCCATGAGCCCACCGTCGCATCGAGGCCCAAGAGGGAGGGGGCCGGCGACCGCCTCCGAACGCTCAAGAAGCGCTCAAGATCCCGTGGGCTGCTCCAGCTCGACGGCGTCGCTGACGCGATAGCCCACGCCGGGCTCGGCGGCGATCAGCCTCCGAAGCGTCCCGGTCGCGTCGGCCGCAGCGAGCTTGCGGCGAATGGCGGCGACATGCACGTGGAGGTAGTGGGCCTCGCCGACGTAGTCGTCGCCCCACACGGCTCGCAGCAGGCGTCCACGACCGACGACCCTTCCGGCGTTGGCCAGCAGCGTCTTGAGCAGCTCGTACTCGCGCGGCGTGAAGTGGACGTCACGTTCGTCGACGGTCACGCGGCGGCGCGCCGGATCGAGAGCGAGGGGCCCGATTCGGATCGTGCCGTCCGGGGTCGCCGCGGCGACGAGTGTCCGTCGCAGTGCCGCTCTCACCCGGGCATGGAGCTCTGGCATGCCGAACGGTTTCGTGAGGTAGTCATCGGCCCCCGCATCCAGGGCATCGACCTTGTCGCGCTCCTGGTTCCGTGCAGAAAGCACGATGATCGGTGTCGTCGCCTCCCGGCGCACGCGACGAACGACGGTGATGCCGTCGATGCCAGGCAGCCCCAGGTCCAGCAGGATGAGGTCGGGGCGGTTCTGCTCCCACGCGTGCATCGCCTGCTCGCCATCCGCGGCCTCCGTCACCCGGTAGGCGTGTCCGCGCAGGTTCGTCGCGACCGCGCGACGCGTCGCCTCGTCGTCCTCGACCAGCAACACCAGTGCGGATGTCGCCGTCGTCACGCGCTCGTCACGGCGTTGTGCGCGGGAAGTGGTCACGGTCACGGCGAGGCCGCCCAGCTCGCTTCGATCAGCGCGCGCGCTGCCGCCCATCGCCTCGACCAGTCCACGCACGACCGCCAGGCCGAGCCCGAAGCCGCGCCGCGCTCCCTGCCCCGGCCGGTCGATCCGCGAGAAGCGATCGAAGATCGATTCGAGTGCCTCGTCCGGCACGCCGGGTCCGCCGTCCTCCACCGTGAGCGCCACGAGGTCGTCGGAGAGGCGCTCGGCCTTGACGCGGATGGCCGTGCCGTCTCCGGCGTACTTGACCGCATTGTCAAGCAGATTGGCGACGACCTGGTCGAGGAGCGCGACGTCCGCTTGCACGTGCGGCAGGTCGACCGGCAGATCCACCTGAGATCGGTCGGCCGTGTGCCGCGGCAGATGCCCGCTCGACGGCGGGACCGATCAGCTCGCTCAAGGGAATGACCTCGATCTCCGGGACCAGCGCCCCGCCCTGGATCCGGCTCATGTCCAGGAGATCGCCGACGAGGTGATTGAGTCGGGCTGCCTCAGCGTCGATCGACGACGCGATCGTCCGCCGCTCGCCTGCGGGCAGCTCGATGTCCGGATCGGCGAGGCTGCCGGCGGCCGCGCGAATCGTGGCGAGCGGGGTGCGCAGGTCGTGCGAGACCGAGTCGACCAGCGCCGACTTGCAGCTCGTCGCTGCGGCCTGGCGATCTCCAGCGTCGGCGGCCTGAGCGAGCAGGCGATCGCGCCGAACCGCCTGCACCGAGCTGGTCCGCCGCGGCGGCGAGCAGCCGCGTCTCCTCGAGGTGCGGTCGGCTCCTGCATTGATCGGTCGCTCCGCCCAGAGCGAGCCGATCGTCTCATCACCGGCGCGAGAGCTCGATCCGGTACGCGCTGCGGCGTCCTCCGCTCTCATGGGTCGCCCGGCCGCGTCGGTGGGTGGATGCGCGTCCACGTGGCCTCGCCTTCCGCTCGATCGCGCTGCAGGACCCGGTACGTGCTCGCCGGCTTCGGAGCCGCGGATTCTGGATTCGAGTCGGCGGCAACCCGCTCCGAGGCGATCGTGCGTCCGATTCCGACCCAGACGCGGCTCATCTGTGCATCGTCGGCCAGCCGCTGGGTGACGCTGCGCATCGCGTCCGCGAGGCGCTCGGACCGAACCAGCTCGCGGCTGATGCCGAAGAGTGCCCGTGCCTCGCGCTCTCGGCGTACGATTCGTGCTCGCGGGCGCGCTGGAGTCCCGCGAGGCGGCCGATCACGACGCCGACAAACAGGAGGAGGAACAGCGTCAGCAGCTCCTCGGCACGGGACACAGTGAGCGTGAACCGTGGCTCGACGAAGAGGAAGTTGTAGACGACGAATGCGCCGATCGCGGCCGCAACTGCCGGCCAGGTTCCCTATCGGATCGCGAGCATCGCGACCGCGACCAGGTAGACGGGCGAGGCGTGGTCGATCCCGAGCACCTGCTCGAGGACGACGACGACCACGGTCGATGCCGCAAGCGCGCCGACGAGGACCGCGAGGAGGGGGGCGCCACGAGCTTCGGATATGCATCCCGCGATTCTATGGGCTGCTACGTCGAGCGCTCAGGATCCCTCGAGGACGAACAGGGGAATGAGGCGCTCCGTGCGACGCTGGTAGGTCGCGTACAGCGGGAATTCCCGGGTCACCAGCTTCCAGAGGCGCTCGCGCTCCTCGCCGGAGGCCTCGCGTGCCGTCACCGGCCGCTGCTCGCGCCCGACGATGACGGTGGCGTTCGGATTCGCGCGCAGGTTGTGCGCCCAGGCGGGATCGCGCGCCTTCCCGCCCCACGAGCCGGTGACCACGATCGCCTCGTCCGGGGTCTCGTAGGCGTAGAGGGTCACCGTTCGTGGCTCGCCGCTGTGGCGCCCGGTCGTTGTCAGTCGCACCTGCATCGGTCCGAAGGCTAGCGCGTCACGCGGATGATTCGGTCACCCGGGCCGTTCGCGGTCGAAACGTACAGCTCGCCATCGGGACCGATGACGACCGCGCGCAGCCGCCCGAACCGACCGTCAAGGAGTGTCTCCTCGACCATGATGTCGCCGGACGGCGACACGGAGAACCGCCGCACGTCCTCCTCCTTCAGGGTGCTGACCACGAGGTCGCCTTGCCAATCGCCCCATTCCGGGCCGGTGAGGAACGTTGCGCCGGACGTCGCGAGCGTCGACGAGCCGGAGGCCCAGGCCGGCGCGAGATAGTCGACAGCACGGCCGCAGCCGTCGGGGATCGGTCCGGTGTCCGAGGCGCCGGTGTAGCACGGATAGCCGTAGTTGCCGCCGGCGACGATGGCGTTGATCTCGTCGTTGACATCGGTCCCGTGCTCGGCCGCGTAGATGAGGCCGTTCGGCGAGACGGCGATGCCCTGGGGATTCCGATGTCCGAGGCTGTAGACGGCGGTGCCGAACGGATTGTCGTCCGGCACCGAGCCGTCGATCGCCAGCCGCAGGATCTTGCCGTTGAGCGACCCCGGATCCTGTGCGCGGTTCTCGCCGGCGGGCAGGTTCGCATCGCCGATCGTGATCCAGAGGTGGTCGAGGGCGACTTCGACCGCGCAGCCCTGGTGCCGTGGCCCGCCGACGGCCTCGCCAACGACCGGAACGACCTCGAACGGGGCAAGCGAGCCGTTGTCGGCGAGGGTCGAGCGCAGGAGCTCGACGCGCCATGTCGCACGATCCGGATGCCGCGAGGCGCAGACGAACACCGTGTCGGCGGCGATCGCGATGCCCATGAGGCCGGACTCGATCTCGGCGCGCACGTCAGGGACGGTCGCGGTGTGGAGGAGCGCGGCTCCGGGCTCGCCGGAGTCGAAGACGAGCACCCGTCCGGCACGCTCGGTGACGAGCATGCGGCCGTCGGACGCGAAGGCGATGTCCCACGGGTGCTCGAGCCGGTCCTGGACGACCTCTGCGCGGACCGCGTCGAATGGTCGGACGAGAAAGAGGCCACCGGCTGCTGCGCCGAGGGCGATGACGAGAGCGGCGGATACGACGAAGCGGCTGGCGAACGCCCGGTTGGACGCCGACAGCCGCCTCATGCGACGAAGGAAAGGCCGAGGGCTACTCGGCCGCCTTCACGTTCGTTGCGCGGGGACCGCGCGGGTTGGACTCGACGTCGAAGGTCACGCTCTCACCGCCGACCAGCCGATCGAAGTCGATGGAGTCGTTCAGCCCGTCGCGATGGAAGAAGTAGTCCTTGCCATCTTCGCCAGTAATGAAGCCGAAGCCGCGATCGGCGACGACCTTCTTGATGGAACCATTGGCCATGAGTGGCCTCCTAAACGGTCGGTAGAGCCCAAGGGTACCCGGTTGTGGCCTGTAGCATCGGCGCCGATGACGGCGCTACCCGCCACGCCACCCTTCGCGCTCCGCGCGCGGCTGCTCTCCCCGCTGGCCGATGGCGGGATCCTCGACGAGTACGACGGCCTCGTCGAGGTCGATGCCAGCGGTCGAATCGCCGGTGTCGCGCCATGGCCCGGGGACGGTCCGGCGGCCGGCGTGGTCGACTTGCGGCCGATGGTCGTGCTCCCCGGCCTCGTCGACCTCCACGCCCACCTTCCCCAGCTGCCCAATGCGGGGCTCGGCAGCGGTCTCGACCTGCTGACCTGGCTGGACCGATACATCTTCCCGCTCGAACGGGCCTATGGCGAGCGCACCGCGAAGCGGACGGCACCCGAGGCATTCCGTGCCTTCGCGGCCGCAGGGACGACGACGGTCGTCGCGTACGCGGCCATCTGGGCTGAGTCGACGGACGCGGCCTTCGCAGCCGCAGAAGCTCACGGGATCCGTACGGTCATCGGCAAGGTGATGATGGACCGGATCACCTACGACTCCAGGATCGATCCGGGCGAGATCCTCGAGACGAGCCTCCGGCAGTCGGATGAGCTCGCGCATCGATGGCATGGTCGGGACGAGGGCCGGCTCCAGTACGCGTTCACGCCGCGCTTCGCCGTGAGCTGCACCGCGGAGATGCTGCGCGAGTCCGCCGCGCTCGCCAAGCGCCACGGCGCGTATTGGCAGACGCACCTCTCCGAGGATGTCGGCGAGATCGACGAGGTGAAGCGGCTCTTCCCAGAGGCGGCGGACTACCTGGACGTGTACGACCGGGCGGGCGGGGTCGGGGAGCGGACGATCCTCGCCCACGCCATCCATCTCGGCGACCGTGAGGTGGACCGGCTCGTCGAGAGCCGTGCCGGCGTGGCGCATTGCCCGGCATCGAACCTCTTCCTGTCGAGCGGGATGATGCCGCTCGGCGCGTACCTGCGCGCCGGCGTGCGGGTCGGCCTGGGAAGCGATGTCGCCGCAGGCCCCGAGGTCTCGATGTTCACCGTCATGCGCGCCGGTGCGGTGACGCAGCGGGTGCTCGAGCTGACGGACCGAGCCGATCGGTCGCTGGCGGTGGCGCCGATCGACTGGCTGCGGCTGTGCACGCTCGGCGGTGCCGGGGTGCTCGGCCTCGAGGACGCGATCGGCTCGATCGAGGCCGGCAAGGAGGCCGATCTCATCGCCGTCGACCCTCGCATGACCACGCCACTGCTCGGCGACCAGCCGCGGATCGCGGAGGCCATTGACGTCATCAGCCGGCTGATCTTCCGGCCGCACCCGAACATGGTGCGCGGCGCATGGGTGCGCGGGCGGTTGCTCGCAGGGCCACCGGGCGAAAGCGGAATCGGCTAGGCTGCGCGCGTGGACTACGCGATCCAGATCCTCATCAACGCCGCGGCGCTGTTCGTGGCGCAGGCGCTGATCGACGGGCTGGACTTCGACTTCTCCCAGCCCGATGCCTGGTGGCAGTTCCTGCTGGTGGCGCTGATCTTCGGCCTGGTGAACACGTTCCTGAAGCCGCTGCTGCGCCTCCTGACCCTGCCGATCACGATGGTCACGCTCGGCCTCTTCCTCCTCGTGATCAACGCGTTCCTCCTGTGGCTCACCGGGGTCATCTCCGAGCAGCTCGCGCTGGGCCTGGAGATCAACGGCTTCCTGCCGGCGCTGCTCGGAGCGATCGTCATCAGCATCGTCGGTCTCCTGCTCTCGATGGTGGTCGGCGCGGGTCGGAAGGCCGTCTGACGCCCCCTTCCTGACCGATGGAGCGCGCGCCCTGGTTCGTGGCCGCCATCCTCGGCCTGTCGCTGGCCGTCGTCATCCTGCTCGCCGGCCCGCTGCTCCTCTTCAACCCACCGTTCGTGTCCTCGCTGCAGCAGCGCCACGAGGTGGCCGCCGCGCTAAGCGCGCCGCAGGACATGGTCGACCGGGTCACGACCGAGCTGCTCGTCGACCTCTTCACCGATGGCGAGTTCGACGCGGCCTTCATCGTCGGGCCGCCGTGGCTCGACGAACAAGAGCGGTCGCACATGTCGGACGTCTCGCGCCTCGTCCGCATCCTCGCGATCTCGGTGATCGTCGCGGCCGTCGTCGCGGTGCTGAGCGCCCGGCGGATGCGCGGCGAGCCGCGGCGCGTGGGCGCCGTGATGCTGCGGACCGCCGCCGTCATCGGTGCGGCGGCCCTCGCCCTGGCCCTGACCTTCGCGATCGCGTTCGAGCCGGCATTCCTGGCGTTCCACGCGATCTTCTTCCCGCCGGGGACGTACCTCTTCGAGCCCGGCTCGAACCTCATCACGTTGTTCCCGGAAGGCTTCTGGTTCGACGCCTCGCTGGCGGCGGGCGCCACGATCCTCCTCTCCGCGCTGCTGTGCGCGCTGGCGGGCTATCGGCTCTGGCGGAGCGGCCCGCAGACCCCGCTGCCGGCCTGATCTAGACTCCCGCCAATGGGTTCCGGCTGGAAGGTCGGCCGGCTTGCCGGCATCGACATCTCGATCCATCCGTCGTGGCTGGTGATCGCGTTCCTGATCACGTACTCGCTGGCGGGCTCCCAGTTCCCGCGCGACTTTCCCGGCTGGACCGACAGCGAATACTGGCTCGTGGCGGTTGCGACGGCGGCGCTGTTCTTCGTCTCGGTGCTGGCGCACGAGCTGTCGCACGCGATCGTCGCCCAGCGGGTGGGCCTCAAGGTCGAGGGGATCACGCTCTTCATCTTCGGCGGCGCGACGACGATCGACGCCGACTCGCGGACGCCGCGTGAGGAGGCGCTGATCGCCATCGCCGGGCCGGCGGCGAGCCTGCTGATCGGCGGGCTGATGATCGTCATCGGCATCTTCGTCAGCCAGCCACAGCTCGGCGCACTCGTGAGCTGGCTCGGCTTCGTCAACGTCGCGCTCGGGATCTTCAACCTCATCCCGGGCTTCCCGATGGACGGCGGTCGGGTCCTCCGCGCGTTCCTCTGGCGCGTGCGCGGCGACCGGCTCGTCGCGACCCGCAACGCCGCCTGGGTAGGGCGCCTGTTCGCCTATGCACTGGTCGGCCTCGGGGTCTTCATCGCGCTGCAGCCGGGCGGGATCGTCAGCGGCCTGTGGCTCGCGGTCATCGGCTGGTTCCTGTCGAACGCGGCCGAGGCGACCCTCATGCAGGCCAACGTGGAGCACAGCCTGCACGGCGTGCGCGTCCGCGACGCGATGGATCCGAACCCACCGGCGATCTCGCCGAACGAGACGGTCGCCGAGCTCGTCAACGAGCGGATGCTGCGCGGTGAGGACCGCTCGTACCTCGTCAAGCATGACGACGGCGGCCTCGCCGGGATCGTGACGCTCAGAGACGTGCGCCGGCTGGCGCGCGACGACTGGCAGATCGCCCGCGTGACCGACGTCATGACCCGCTTCGCTGACCTCGTGACGATCGCGCCCGACGCGCCGATGTCAGAGGCGCTGCGCCTCATCCAGGCTCGCGTCGTCGCCCAGCTGCCGGTCATCGAGCCTGACAGCCGGGTCCCGCTCGGCATGGTGACCCGGCGTGGGATCCTCAAGCTCATCGACGCCCGCACGAAGCTCGGGGCCTGATCGACGCACCGATGCTTTCGCTCGACGACGCCCTCTCCCGCCTGCTGACGCACGCCGCTCCGGTCGCGTCGGAGCGCGTTGCCCTGGCCGATGCCGCCGGGCGGGTCCTGGCCGAACCGCGGATCGTTGCCGCGGTCGACGTGCCGGCCTTTGCCAACTCGTCCATGGACGGGTTCGCCCTCCGCGCCGCCGATGCGCCGGGGACCCTTCGCGTCGCCGGCGAGTCCGCCGCCGGTGCCGCGTCCCTTCCGGCGGTCGAGCCCGGCACGGCGATCCGCATCATGACCGGCGCGCCGATGCCGCCCGGAGCCGATGCGGTCGTGCCGGTCGAGGACGTTGCGGAGTCCAATGGCGTCGTGTCGATTCCGGGGTCGGTCTCAGCTGGCGCCTTCGTGCGGATGGCAGCCCATGACACGCGCGCGGGAGACGAGGTGCGACTTGCGGGGCCGTTGTCGCCGGCCAAGCTCGCGGTGCTCGCTTCGATCGGTCTCGGCAATGTCGACGTGCGGCGCCGACCGGCGGTGGCGATTCTGTCGACCGGCGACGAGCTGGTGGCTCCCGGAGACCCACTCCGCCCCGGTCAGATCCACGATGCCAACGGCCCTGCCCTGGCCGCGGCGGTCACCGAGGCCGGTGGCGAGCCACTGCTCCTGCCGCGCGTCGGCGACGACCCCGAGGCGATCGAGCGCGTCCTCCGCGGCGGTGCGGCCTCCGCGGACCTCGTCGTGACCTCCGGCGGCGTGAGCGTCGGGCGCCACGACCACGTCCGGGCCGTGCTGGAGCGCCACGGGTCACTCGACTTCTGGCGGATCGCCGTCCAGCCGGGCAAGCCGCTGGCGGTGGGGGAGCTGGCAGGCACGACCGTCATCGGTCTTCCCGGCAACCCGGTCAGCGCACTCGTCACGTTCGAGCTCTTCGTCCGCCCCCTGGTCCGAGCGATGCTCGGGCTCGTCGGTGACGGCCGGGCCCGTGTTCGGGCCGTTGCCTCCGAGCGGATCCCGAAGGACTCAGGCCGTCGGGCATTCCTGCGGGTCGTGGTGGATGCATCCGACGACGGCTACGTGGCTCGGCCAGCGGGCGGGCAGCAGTCCTCGCAGCTGCGACCGATGGCCGATGCCAACGCCCTCCTCGTCGTGCCCGAGGGCGCCGGGGCTGCCGAGCCGGGCACCGCCTACGAGGCGATCCTCCTCGAGCCGCTCTCGTGAAGCCGAGCCACCTCTCCGACGAGGGCGAGCCGCGGATGGTCGACGTGGGCTCGAAGCCGGTGACCGCGCGGCGGGCCGTGGCGGCGGCGAAGGTCCGGATGCGCCCCGAGGTCCTGGCCACGCTGGTCGACGCCGGCGGACCCAAGGGCGACGCCTTCGTCACCGCTCGCCTCGCCGGCATCGGTGCCGCAAAGCGCACCGCGGAGCTGATCCCGCTCTGCCATCCGCTGCCGCTCGACCGGGTGGAGGTGGAGGTCACGCCGGGGGCTGACGGCGTCGTGGACATCCGTGCCGAGGTGGCCGCGACGGCCCGCACCGGCGTCGAGATGGAGGCGCTGACGGCCGCATCGGTCGCCGCACTGACGCTGTACGACATGGCCAAGGCGCTCCAGCGCGACATCGTCATCGAGTCGGTGCGGCTGGTCGAGAAGTCGGGAGGCCGATCCGGGTCGTTCTCGGCCGATGCCGCCACCGAGCGAGCCACCCACGAGGCGGTCGTCGTCACCTGCTCGAACCGATCCGCGGCGGGGGAGCGCGAGGATGCCTCCGGCCCGGCGCTCGTGGCGGCGCTGAGTGACGCCGGCTTCGACGTGGCGCCCGAGCCGCTCGTCGTCCGCGACGACGAGGCCGAGATCGCCGCGCTGCTGGCGCGCCTGGCCGATGCCGGTCATCGGCTCGTCCTGACCACCGGCGGGACCGGCCTGACGCCGACCGACGTCACCCCGGCCGCGACGCGCCGGGTGATCGAGCGCGAGGCGCCCGGGCTCGCGGAGCTGATGCGCGCGGCGGGCGTGGCGCACACCCCGATGGCGGCGCTGTCGCGCGGCGTCGTCGGCACCCGGGGGCAGACGCTGATCGCGAACCTGCCCGGCTCGCCGAAGGGCGCGGCCGAGTCGTTGGCGGCGCTGCTGCCGGTGCTGCGCCATTCGCTCGAGCAGCTCGCCGGCGGGGACCACTGATCGGTACCATCGAGCATCGACGAGCGGGAGGGCACCCATGGCAACCGACGAGACGAGTCAGGGCAGCCTGTCGGTCCGGCAGGCCGCGTTCATCGGTGTGGCGTCGATGGTGGGGGCCGGAATCTTCTCGCTGCTCGGCGCTGCGGGCGAGGTCGCAGGGTCCGCCGTCTGGCTGTCGTTCATCCTGGCCGGCGCCGTCGCGGTCCTGCAGGGCTACTCGTTCGCGAAGCTCGGCGCCCGCTACCCGTCGTCGGGTGGGCTGCTCGAGTACGTCGTCCGCGGCTACGGCAACGGCCATGTGACCGGCGTCATCGCCTGGCTGGTGGTGGCGGTGAACGCGATCATCACGGCGATGGTGGCGGTCTCGTTCGGCAGCTACGTGAGCTCGGCGATCGGGGCGGAGGACGGGGCATTCGCGACGAAGGCCTTCGCGGCGCTCCTCATCGTCGCCATGACGGCCCTGAACGCCTTCGGGTCGCAGGCGGTGGCGAGGGTCCAGTCGGTCGTCGTGGTCGTCGTCATCGGCATCCTTTCGGTGTTCGCCGTGACGACGCTCGCGAACGCCGACTTCGAGCTGCTCGCGCCGGCTGGCTACCCACCGGCGGGCGACATCGTGGCCAGCGTGGCACTGACGTTCTTCGCGTTCCTCGGCTTCGGCGTGATCACGTTCACCGCGGTGCACCTGCCCGACCCGGTGCGGCAGCTGCCACGGGCCGTGTACCTCGCCCTCGGGATTGCGACCGCGATCTACGTGGCCGTGGCGCTGGGCGTGTTCGGGACGCTGACCGTTCAGCAGGTCATCGACTCCGGCGGGACGGCCCTGGCGGTCGCCGCGGAACCGGTGCTCGGGCAGGCCGGGTATTGGCTGATGACCGTCACCGCCCTCTTCGCCACCGCCGGTGCGACGAACGCGGGCCTGTATCCCGCCGCCGGCCTGACCGAGCACCTGGCGTCGATCGGCCAGTTTCCGCCGTTGCTCGCCCGTCGATTCGGCGGACGGGCGCCGGCCGGCCTCATCGTGACGGCCGTCGTGTCGATCGTGCTGGCGGTCGGTTTCGACCTCAACGCCATCGCGTCGATCGGGAGCGCGGTGGCGCTGGTCGTCTTCACCCTCGTCGGAGTCGGTCACCTGCGCATCCGCGCCGAGACCGGCGCGAGTGCGCCGATCCTCGTGCTCGGCATCCTGGCCGCCGCCGTCGTGCTGCTGTTGTTCGCGCCAACGCTCGCGGAGGAACCGGCGACGGCGATCGCGCTCGTGTTCGTCCTGGCCCAGAGCGTGGTCCTGGACCTCATCTGGAAGCGGGTGCGCCGGGACCGCCCGAGCACACCGAGCCCCAATCCGGCCGCGTAGGGGTCCCTGCCGCCGATCCACGTCCTGATGGGACACACCGATATCCGCCAGGGGAGAGGCGCTGCGCGTGACCCGGCGGGCCGCGCATGCGTCGCGGCTACCATTCGCGCCACGCATGGAACCCACGATTCCGCTCTATCCGCTGATCGTCGTGCCCGTGGCCGCGGCGATCATCGCCCTCTGGCGTCGCGGTCGATGGCACCTGGCGGTCCTGCGCAGCGGGAGGCCGCTGAACCGCACCGATCGGCCGTTGGAGCGCATCAAGGCGCTCGGGGTCTTCGTCTTCGGGCAGCGGCGACTGCTCCAGGACCCCGGACCGGGGCTGGCGCATGCATTCGTGTTCTGGGGCTTCGTCGTTCTGCTGGCGACGACCGGCAACTACATCACCAACGGCCTGGTGGAGACGATCGTCGGCTGGCCGCTTGGCGGCTTCTTCTGGAGCATCGTCGTCGTATTCGCGAACGTCTTCGTCGGGCTGGTGCTGGCATCGGTCATCTACTACGTCGTGCGGCGGACGATCACCAGGCCAGCGAGGCTGGCGCTGACCCGCGATGCGTTCGTGATCCTGGGCCTGATCTTCTTCATCGTCCTGACCGAGCTCATCGGTGATGCCTTCGCCTACGTCGTCGAGCCCGACCACCCGTCACGGACCTGGGCGGTGCTGGCCGGGCCGTTGAGCCTGGCGCTGGAGGGCATCGGTCAGGAGGCGGCGCAGATCGGCTTCGGCGCGATGGGGTGGGCGCACATCCTGCTCGTGCTCGCGTTCCTCGCGTACCTGCCGTTCAGCAAGCACCTCCACATCATCAGCAGCGAGCCGAACGTCTATACCAAGAGCCTCGAGCCGCGAGGCGCGCTGCGGCTCATGGACCTCGAGGCCGAGCCCGAGGAGGGTGAGCCCGAGCCGGTATTCGGCGCGAAGGGCCTCAAGGACCTGACCTGGCGGCACCTGCTCGATCCGTTGGCCTGCACGGAGTGCGGACGGTGCATGGAGTTCTGCCCGGCATCGGTCACCGGCAAGACCCTCTCGCCGAAGCATCTGATGGAGGGGATGCGCGACCAGATCCTGGTCGCGGAGACGGCGCTGGCGGCGGCCGCATCGGCCCAGCGCGCCTGGAAGGGCGGAGCGAACGGCGGCGCGGCGGCCTCGGAGGAGGCGCTGAATCTCGCGCACCAGCGCGCGGAAGAGGCGCTGAGCCTGCCGCTCATGGACAACGCGATCCCGGAGGAGGCGGTCTGGCAGTGCACCACCTGCGGCTGGTGCGTCGAGGGCTGCCCGGTCCTCATCGAGCACGTCGACACGATCGTCGAGATCCGCCGCAATGCCGTCCTCGAGGAGTCGCGGTTCCCGAAGGAGCTCAACACGGCCTTCCGCAACATGGAGAACGCGGGCAACCCGTGGGGCCAGCCGCGCTCCGCGCGACTGGACTGGGCGAAGGGGCTGGACGTCTCCGTCCTCGGCGAGACCGATACGCGCCTGGCGGTCGCCGACGGCAACGGCGACGGTGCGCCATGGCGCACGATCTTCTCCTCCACGCCGATGACCGATGCGCTCGCCGGCAGCGTCCTGCTGTGGATCGGCTGCGCCGGCGCGTTCGACGATCGCAATCGCAAGGTCGTGCGGGCGATGGCCCAGCTCCTCAGGCAGGCCGAGGTGCCGTTCTCGGTCCTCGGGCCGCGCGAGACCTGCACCGGCGATCCCGCGCGGCGGGCCGGCAACGAGTACCTGTATCAGATGCTCGCCGAGGAGAACGTCGCGACGCTGTCATCGGTCCATGCCGAGCATGGGATCGGCACGATCGTCGCGACCTGCCCGCACTGCTTCAACACGATCCGCAACGAGTACCCGCAGATGGGCCTCGCCGGCGTGCAGGTCATCCACCACACGCAGCTGCTCGACCGGCTGGTGGCGGAGGGGCGCCTGGTGCCGACCGAGCACCACGAGGCGCTCGTCGCCTACCACGACGCCTGCTACCTCGGGCGCTACAACCAGGTCTACGACGAGGGCCGTCGCGTGGTCGAGTCGGTGCCGGGCCAGTCGATCGTCGAGATGGACCTCCATCACCGCAAGGGCATGTGCTGCGGCGCGGGCGGCGCACGGATGTGGATGGAGGAGCGCGAGGGCACGCGGATCAACCACAAGCGCGTCGAGCAGGCGCTCGAGAAGTCGCCGGACGAGATCGCGACCTCGTGCCCGTTCTGCCTGATCATGCTCCGCGACGGCACGACCGACCTCGACCGGACCGATGTCGCCGTCCGCGACGTTGCGGAGCTGCTGGCCGACGCCACCGGCGCCTGGAATCGCGACGTGGGAGGCTCCGCCTAGGCCACGGAATCCGCAAGATCAGGCCAGCGAATCTGCGGAATTGTTGACCACGCAATCCGTCGCACCCTAGACTTCGGCGCGTGGCCGTGAGCACGATCGCGCAGTCGGGCAAGCGCCCGGCCCTCGATGACCTCGACAAGGCGATCATCCGCTGCCTCCAGCTCGACGGGCGGCGCCCGTATGCGCAAATCGGGCGAGAGCTGAAAGTCCCCGAGGCGACGGTCCGCCAGCGAGCCGAGCGGCTGATCAGCCGCGGCGTGGTGCAGGTCGTCGGCGTGACCGATCCGCTGGCGATGGGCTTTCAGCAGCCGGCACTCATCGGCCTGAGAGTCGACGCCGCAAAGCTCGAGCAGATCGCCACGAAGATCGCCGCGCTCGACGAGGTGACCTACCTCGTCGTCACCGCCGGACGGTTCGACCTGATGTGCGAAGTCGTGTGCGAGGACAACGAGCACCTGATGCGGGTGCTGACCCAGGACCTCGCCAAGATCCGCGGCATCCGATCCAGCGAGACGATGGTCGAGCTGCGGTTCGTCAAGGAGAGCTACCAGTGGGGGACACGCTAGGAGGACGGACGTGACGGTCACTGGTCGGGGAGTGAATCGGGCACGCGTGGCCGAGATCGGCGCGCGCGAGGAGGAGGAATACCGCCGCCGCACCCGTCGCAGCGCCGACCTGTTCGAGCGCGCGGGTCGGTCCCTGCCGCTCGGCGTGGCCAGCTCGTTCCAGGCCTACGACCCCTACCCGCTGTTCATGACCGATGCCCGTGGCAGCCGCATCACCGATGCGGACGGAAACGAGTACATCGACTTCGACATGGCCTTCGGCGTGCTGGCCGCCGGGCACTCGCACCCGATCCTGGCCGAGGCGCTCCAGCACCGGGTGGCCAATGGGACGTGCTACACGTTCCCCGTCGAGGACGGCATCGCGCTGGCCGAGGAGATCAAGCAGCGCTTCGGCTGCGACCTCGTGCGCTTCAGCAACTCCGGCACCGAGGCGACGATGGACGCGATCCGCGTCGCCCGCGGCTACACCGGCCGCGAGAAGATCATCAAGTTCGAGGGCGGCTACCACGGCCACCACGACGACGTCCTCGTCAGCATCCAGCCGCCGCGCGAGGCCATGGGGCCGATCGAGCAGCCGGCGACGGTGCCGGCCTCTGCGGGCATCCCGCGCTCCCGGATCGCGGAGACGGTGATCGCGCCGTTCAACGAGCCCGAGATCCTCGCGGGCATCCTCGAGGCCAACCGCGACGAGATCGCCGCGATCATCGTCGAGCCGGTGCAGTTCAACATCGGCGTCGTGCCGCCGAAGCCCGGCTACCTCGAGCGGGTGCGCGAGCTCGCCACCGAGCATGGCGTCGTGCTCATCTTCGACGAGGTGAAGACCGGCGTCGTGCTGGCCTGGGGCGGCGCCTTCGAGTACTTCGGCGTCCAGCCCGACCTCTTCTGCCTCGCCAAGAGCATCGGCGGCGGGATCCCGATCGGTGCCTTCGGCGGCCGCGGCGAGGTGATGCGGGTCATCGAGACGCTCGAGGGCAGCGGCGCGCCCGGTTCGGGCATCGACCGCTCGACGATCCCCGGTGGCGCCACGCGCGTCGCGCACCTGGGGACGTTCAATGGCAATCCGCTGTCGATGACGGCAGGGCTCGTGACGCTGACGCGGATCCTCACGAAGGACGCGTACCCCCGGCTGCACGCGATGGCCGATACCCTCACCGCGGGCTGCCAGGCGGTGCTCGACGAGTTCGAGCTGCCCGGCTACGCGATCAACGTCGGCCCGAAGGGCTGCGTGATGTTCACGCCGGAGCGCGTGACGAACTACCGCGACTTCATCGGCCTCGACGCCGAGCTGTGGGGAGCGTTCTTCCTGTTCCTGGCGAACCGCGGCATCCTCCTGCCGCCGGGACCAGACGACCAGTGGACGCTATCGGTCCAGCACACCGAGGCCGAGGTCGAACGCCACGTCGCGGTCTTCCGCGAGTTCGCCGCCGAGCTGACCGCCTGACGTCGTGCCTCGTGGCACGACGATTGATGCGCAAGTGGAACGCGGGGCGTATGGGGGATGAGGAGGTAGGGTGATGCTCGAGCGCTGGGCGCTTCCGCTTCGCGGCCTGTCGAACGGGATCGCGTCGGCGATGCGGGGCTTCTACGGGGTCCTCGGCGGTCCGGGCAGGCTGCTCCAGGACTTCCTCAACGGCTCGTGGCTCGGGCACTCGCTGCATGCCGTGCTCGTCGACATCGTCATCGGCGGCGCGACCGTGGCGGTCCTTCTCGACGTGCTGCGGATCCTGTTCGGGGTGACCGGGCTCGAGGACGCGGCGTCCTGGACGGTTGGCCTCGTCTTCCTGTCAGCGCTCGGGGCCATCGTCACCGGCCTCACCGATTACAAGGACACGAACCACGACACGCCGGCGCGTGACGTCGCCGGACTGCACGGGCTCGTCAACATCGTGGCGACCGTCGGCTTCGGGATCTCCCTCTGGCTGCGCCTGGTCGACGCGCACGACGCCGGCTTCTGGGTGCTGCTCGTCTCGTACCTGGTCGTGAGCTTCGGCGGCTACATCGGCGGCCACATCGTCTTCAAGTACGGCTACATGGTGAACTTCAATGCCTTCGCGCGCGGGAAGAAGGCGGCCGAGTTCACGCCGGTCGTGCCCGCGGCCGAGGTGCCCGAGAACACGCCCACGAAGGTGACCTTCGGCGCCACGTCGGTCATGCTCGTCCGCCGCGGCGAGGTGGTGCACGCACTGAAGGAGAGCTGCTCGCACCTGGGCGGACCGCTCTCGCAGGGTGAGCTCGACGGGGACCACATCAGCTGTCCGTGGCACTTCTCGGTGTTCCGCATCACCGATGGGGCCGTCGTGCACGGGCCGGCTTCGTCGCGCCAGGTGTCGTATCGAGCCCGTGTCAACGCCGGGCAGGTGGAGCTCCAGGGCCCGCACGACTGAGCTCCTCGGCTGCGTATATACATATATACCCCGACTGCCTCGACCGGCGCATCGTCTAGACTTCACGGCCCCGAGCCCGCACCCGAACTTCGCCGCGAGGAGTCCGCGTGACCTACCTGCCCAGCGCCGAGCACGACGAGCTGCGCGCCGTCGTGCGCGAGCTGGCCACCGAGCGCATCGCGCCGCGGGCCGCCGAGATCGACGAGAAGGGCGAATTCCCGCACGACCTCAAGGATCTGCTGGCCCAGCAGGACCTGCTCGGAACGTGCTTCGAGGAGCGCCACGGCGGGACGAACCTGGACACGGTCGCGCAATGCATCCTCGTCGAGGAGATCGCCCGGGCCGACGCGACCACCAGCCTCATCCCGATCGTCCAGAAGCTCGGTGCGCTGCCGATCCTGCTGGCCGGGACGGACGAACAGCAGGACCGATACCTCCCTCGGCTGGCCTCGGGCGAGTGGCTCGTCGCCTTCGCGCTCACCGAGGCCGCCGCCGGCAGTGACGTGGCATCGAACCGGATGCGGGCGACCCGAGACGGCGACGAGTACGTCCTCAACGGCTCGAAACGTTTCATCACGCACGGGAGCGTCGCGAACCTGCTGACGGTCTTCGCCCTCACCGACCCGGCGGCCGGCGGCCGGAAGGGGATGAGCGCCTTCATCGTCGAGGCCGACAGTCCCGGCTTCGCCGCTCCGCGGGTCGAGCACAAGATGGGCATCCGCGGCTCGCCGACCGCCGAGCTGACCTTCGACGACGTCCGCGTGTCCGGCGGCAACCGGCTCGGCGATGAGGGGGAGGGCTTCCGGATCGCGATGGAGACGCTCGATCGGTCCCGGCTGAGCATCGCGGCCCAGGCCGTCGGGATCGCGCAGGGGGCATTGGACACATCGGTCTCGTACGCGGCCGACCGGACGCAGTTCGGCGAGCGCGTGGCCGACTTCCAGGGCATCCAGTTCATGCTGGCCGACATGGCCTCGCAGACCGAGGCCGCACGCCAGCTCACCTATGCCGCCGCGGCGATGGTCGACGCGAAGGCACACGACCTGCCGTACTGGACCAGCAGCGCGAAGCTCGTCGCCGGCGACACCGCCATGCGGGTCACCACCGACGCCGTCCAGGTGCTGGGCGGATACGGCTACATCACCGAATACCCCGTCGAGCGGATGATGCGTGACGCAAAGATCACCCAGCTCTACGAGGGGACCCAGCAGATCCAGCGCCTCATCGTCGCGCGCCAGCTCCTCCAGCGGGCAGGCGCGGGGCGGCGGGGCTGAATGAGGAGCGAAGCCGCGAACCGATGAAGATCGTCGTCACCATCAAGCAGGTCCCGGCCACCGGCGCCGACAAGCGCTACACCGATGACCTGCGCCTCGACCGCGCCGGCGTCGAGGCCATCATCAACCCGCTCGACGAGTACGCCATCGAACAGGCACTGCGCCTGGCCGATGCGGGCTCCGTCGACGCGATCACATATCTGTCGATGGGGCCGGCCACCGCGGCCGAGGCGCTGCGGCGCGCGCTCGCGATGGGCGGTGACGACGCCGTGCTCGTGACCGATGACGCCCTGGCTGGCGCCGACGAGTGGGCGACCGCTCGCGTCCTTGCCGCCGCGCTCGACAAGCTTGCCCCGGACGTCGCGCTCATGGGCATGGCCTCCGACGACGCGCGCGGCTCGCTCGTACCGGGCGCGGTCGCCGCGATTCGCAACCTCCCGCTGCTGTCGTACGGGTCGGAGCTGGCCCTCGCCGATGGCGAGGCCCGCATTCGCCGCCTGTCGGCGACCGGGTTCGACTGGATCAGCGCCCCGCTGCCGGTCGTCGCGACCGTCACCGACCAGGTGGGCGAGCCGCGCTACGCCAGCCTCAAGGGCATCATGGCCGCCAAGCGCAAGCCGCTCGAGACATGGTCGCTCGCCGATGTCGAGCTGTCGGCCGACGACCTCAAGGGCGCGGCGCTGACGCAGGTCACCGATGCCCGTCCCCCGGAGGCCAAGGGGCCGACGGAGCGGATCGAGAACCTCCCCGCCGCCGATGCCGCGACGAAGATCGCGGACTGGCTGGCCGCACGGAAGCTGATCTGATGAGCACCGACATCCTCTTCCTCGCCGAGTTCGCTGGCGGCTCGCCGGCCCGATCGGCCCTCGAGCTCGCCGCCGGCGCGTCGGATCTGGCGTCGCAGTCCGGCGGCTCGGCGGTCGCCCTCGCCTACGGCCCGGGCGCCGCGTCCGGCGCGGCTGGCCTCGGGGCGGCCGGTGCCGCGCGCGCCATCGTCCTCGGCGACGAGGAGCGGCCGGCGATCACGTACGCCCCCGCCGCCATCGCCGCCGCGCGCGACGCCGGCCTGGCAGTGCTGGCCCCGGCGACGCCGAACGGCCGGGACCTCGCCGCCGCGCTCGTCGGTAGCCTGCACCTGCCGGCCTTCGGGCCGGTCCGCGCCGCGCGCGTCGTGGACGGAACCATCGAGCTCGAGCAGTCGACCCTGCAGGGCAGCGTCGTCACGACCTCGCGACCCGTGGACGGGGCGCCGGCGCCGGCGGTCGTGCTCGTCCTGGCGAACACGTTCACCCCGGGCGACGGCGGGTCCGGCACGGCGGAGATCAGCGAGGCACCCGCGGCGGAGGATTCGGCGCTCACCAAGGTGGCCGTCGCGGAGAGCCACCCGGCCGACGCGAAGGTCGTCGACCTCGAGGAGGCGACGATCATCGTGGCCGGCGGCCGCGGCGTGGGCGGCGAGGAGGGCTTCGCGCCGCTGCGCGAGCTGGCGGCTGCCCTCGGCGGCGCCGTCGGCGCCAGCAGGGCGGCCGCGGACGCGGGCTGGATCCCGTATCAGCTCCAGATCGGCCAGACCGGCAAGGTGGTGAAGCCCTCGCTCTACATCGGTGCCGGAATCAGTGGTGCGATCCAGCACCGGGTGGGGATGCAGACCGCCGAGCACGTGATCGCGATCAACAAGGATCCCGACGCTCCGATCGGCGAGTTCGCCGATTTGTTCGTGGTGGGCGACCTGTTCCAGATCGTGCCCGCGCTCACCGCAGAGATCCGGAAGCGCAAGGGTTCGTAGGGTAGGATCGGGCCGATGCGCGGACTGTTCGGCGGTCGACGGAGGAGCGTGTTCAGGCCCGGCAAGGAGCTGGGCCAGTACCGCAACGAGCTGCACGAGCGCACGCAGCGCATCGACACGCGCCTCGGGCAGGTGGCCGACGAGATCGAGGCGCTCCGCCGGCGCGACATCGAACCCGACACGGCGATCGAGCGGCTGACCATCCACGAGGAGGCACTCGAGGAGGAGTCCGAAGGGCTCCAGGAGATGCTGGCGCCCGAGGAGCTCCACGGGCTGCACATGGAGTACGAGGCGAACCTCGAGCGGTCGCTGCGCGGCATCCTCGTCGTCGAGCGCGGCTGCGCCATCACCCGCATGCCCCACCGACCGCCCGAGGACGAGGAGCCGTACACGTACTACAAGCGGGGCTCCGGCAACGTGACCCACGCGCGGATGCGGATGGTGGAGATCGTCCAGGTGCTCCTCACCTGGGAGCCCGGCCTGCCGGCCGACGCGACGGTGGCGACGCGGATGGAGCGCGCCAAGAAGGCATAGCCTTCAGCGGGTCAGCGTCACCTTGCCGAGACCGTCCGGCGCGTCGGGATTGACCCCGCGCTTCGTGGCGACGGCCTCCACCAGGAGCTGGCCGGGCACGACGAACAGCAGCGGGGTGAGCGCCTCCGGCAGCGAGTGGGGGAGCGAGAGTGCCTCGGGCCGCCCCGAGGTCTCACCGCCGCCGAACACGGTGGTTCGTCCGCCGCGCGCCGCGACTGCGGCCAGGGTCGCGTCGACGTCGCCACCCATCAGGCCGTCCGGCCGGATGGCCAGCGTCGGTACGCCCGCCTGTGCCAGCACGAGCGGGCCGTGCATGAAGTCCGCGGTCGAGTACGCCTCGGCGAAGAGGCCGCACGTCTCTTTGAGCTTGAGGGCCAGCTCGAGGGCGGTGGCCAGGTTGAAGCCACGCGACACGAGCAGTGCCCGATCCCCGGCGGCGAACGTGTCGACCGCGGGCGCGCCCGGCCCGGTCAGCCAGTCGCGGGTTCGCGCGATCGTGACGCGCAGCGCGCCGGGCAGCGCGGCAAGGCCGTCGCCGAGCGCCGGCGTGGGCCGGATCGCGTTCGTCAGGGCACCGACCACGGCGAGCTCGGTCACGTAGGTCTTCGTGGCCGGCACCGCCAGCTCGCGTCCGGCGTGGATGTGGAGCGCCAGCTCAGCCGCGGCCGCCAGCGGCGAGGTCGGTTCGTTCGTGATCGCCACGGTCAGCGCACCGCTGCGGCGCGCGGCCTCGACCACGGCGACGACGTCTGGGCTCTGGCCCGACTGCGAGATCGCGACGACGAGCCCGCCGCGCCAGTCGAGCCTGGCGCCGTAGACGGTCGTGACGGACGGCTTGACGAGCCCGGTCGGGAGCCCGAGGTGCGTCTCGAACAGGTACTGCGCGTACACGGCGGCGTGGTCCGAGGTCCCGCGGCCGGCGATCATGATCCAGCGCGGGTTCGCTCGACCGATGGCCGAGGCGACGGTCGCGAGCTGGTCGGGCTCGTCGATGACGCGCTGAACGGCGGCGGGGATCTGGCCGATCTCGCGGCCCATCCGCGTCTGGGAGCGGGCCGCTTCGATCATGTCACCGCGCCGAACTGCGGCAGGTACGGTCGGTTTGCCTCCAGCAGCGCGTCGAGCAACGGATCGACGTCATCGATCCGCCCACCGACCAGCGGATGCGCCTCGAGCGCCTGCCGGACGTCGGTGCGCTCCCCGGAGAGCGCGGCACGGATCGCCAGGCGCTCGTACGCCTTCACGGCGCGGACGAGGTCGCGCATCGCCGGCGTCATCGCGGGCTGCCCGATCGGGTGGGCGCCGTCGCGGTCGATGTGCGACGGGACCTCGACGACGTCGTCGGGCTCGAGCTCGGCCATCGCGTGATCGTTGCGGACGTCGACCACCTGGACGTCCCCGGCGCCGTCGTGGAGCGACGCGAGCAGCTGCGCGGCGGCCTCGCTGTACCACGCGCCCCCGCGATCGGCGAGCAGCGCCGGCTTCGTGTCGAGTGCCGGGTCGGCGTACATCGCGAGCAGGCGGCGCTCGAGGTCCATCACCTCCTCGGCGCGGTGGTGCCCGCCGTTCTGCTCGGCGAGGACGTCGTCGAAGGCGTAGTAGTAGCGCAGGTAGTACGACGGAATCGCACCGAGGTCGCGGACGATGGCCTCCGGCATGCGCAGCTCGGCGGCGACCTCGGCGCCGTGTCGATCGAGCACCTCCGGAAGCCGATCGATGCCGTCCACGCGGGCGGCTGTGATCCAGCTCAGGTGGTTGAGGCCGACGTGCTCGAGCTCCAGCCGATCGGGGTCGATGCCCAGCCGCGCGGCGATCGAGCGCTGCAGGGTGATGGCGACGTTGCACAGCCCCAGCGCGCGGTGGCCGCGATCGACGAGGGCCTGGGACACGATCCCGACCGGATTCGTGAAGTCGACGATCCACGCCCCCGGCGCGGCGTGGCGCTCGGCCAGCTCGGCCAGGTCCAGGACCACCGGCACCGTGCGCAGCGCCTTGGCCAGGCCGCCGGCGCCTGTCGTCTCCTGGCCGATGGTGCCGAAGCGAAGGGGGAGCGTCTCGTCGAGCAGCCGCGCGGCCTGCCCGCCGATCCGGAGCTGGATGAGGACGAACGAGGCGCCGTCGATGGCGGCGCGCGCGTCATCGGTGAGGGTGAGGCGGCCGCCCCAGCCGAGGCGGGTCAGCATCCGCTGTGCGAGCCCACCGACGACGTCGAGCCGCTCGGCGTTGATGTCATGGAGCACCAGCTCGTCGATCGGCAGGCGTGCATGCCGGCTCGCGAGACCGTCGATGAGCTCGGGCGTGTAGGTGCTGCCGCCGCCGATGACCGCGACCTTGAGGCCCATCCGGCCCTCCAGGGTATTGACAGATTGCTTATAACGTTATGAGCAGACATTGGTCAAGGCCGTAACGAGGACGGAATGGCTCGATTCCAGCTCGAGCGCGGGCCCATCCCACTGCATCACCAGGTCTTCCGGGACCTGAAATCGGCTCTCGACGCCAACGAATGGCGGCCGGGCGAGCGAATGCCCACCGAACGTGAGCTCGCCGAGCGCTACGGGTGCAGCCTGATCACCGTGCGTCACGCGCTCAGCGAGCTCGTGCGCGAGGGGCGGATCGAGCGCACCCGCGGGCGCGGCACGTTCGTCCTCCAGCCGCGGATCGATCGCGACATCGCCGGCGCGATGAGCTTCTCCGATGAGATGCAGCGACGCGGCCTCGACCCGACGACGCGCGTCGTGACGGCGCGCATCGAGCCCGCCGGCGAGTCGGTCGCCGGGTTGCTGGGCGTCGCGGCCGATGCGCCGGTCGTGTATCTCGAGCGCGTGCGTCTCGGGGGTGGCGAGCCGCTGCTGCTCGAACAGGCTCGGCTCCCATCCGAACGATTCCCCGGCCTGCTCGCCTTCGACCTCGAGCGGCGCTCCCTGTACGACATCCTCTCGGAGCGGTACTCGACACGGATCGTGCGTGCGCGCGAGGCCGTGGAGCCGGTCGTCCTCAAGCGTCGAGAGGCCGAGCTGCTCGACCTGCCGACGCGCTCACTGGCACTGCAGATCGATGGCGTGGCGTTCGCTGCCGACGGTTCGGCGGTCGAGGCGGCGCGCAGCTTCGTGCGGGGCGATCGCACCCGCTACTACCTCGAGCGGGACGTCGTTCGCGCTCACTGGCTCGACAGCACCGATCGGATGCGCGTGGCGGTGGCCGGAGTCGGCCGCCGTGACGGGGGCGCCGCGGTTGGGGGAGAGGAGGGAAGCGGCTGAACGACTCCGTTTCCGGATTGTGGAGGATTTACCGGTTTGGAGGGTACAGGTTCATGAGGAGCACATTCCTTCGGTTCGGCATCTTGATGGTCATCCTGGGCCTCGTCCTCGCGGCGTGCGGCACCCAGACCGGCCAGACCGATGCGCCGGACCCCAGCGAGCCCGCGGCGAGCGGCGAGCCCGAAACGGGCGAGCCGGTCGAGATCCGCTGGTTCTGCTGCCTCGGGGCAGGCGACAACGCTGAGACGCAGATTCCCACGGAGGAGCGAATCGTCGAGGAGTTCAACGCCAGTCACGACAATATCGAGCTCGTCCTCGAGGTGATCGATTACGACCTGGCCTACGACGCGCTGGCGGTCCAGATCGCCGGCGGGAACGCACCGGACATCCTCGGCCCGGTCGGCGGCACGGGAGCCGCGGCGTTCGAGGGTCAGTGGCTCGACCTGACGAGCCTCATCGAGTCGACCGGCCACGACCTGAGCCAATATTCGGAGGGATCGGTCGAGTTCTACCAGGTGGAGGGCCAGGGGCAGATCGGTCTGCCGTTCGCCATCTTCCCGTCGATGCTGTTCTACCAGCGCTCGATGTTCGACGAGGCCGGCCTCGAGTATCCGCCCCAGGTGTACGGTGACCCGTACGTCCTCGACGGCGAGGAGGTCGAGTGGAACTTCGACACCCTCAGGGAGGTCGCCAAGCGCCTCACCGTCGACGTCAACAACAACGATGCCAACAGCCCGGACTTCGATCCAACTCAGATCGAGCAGTACGGCTACGATCCGATCTTCCAGGATGCCCGGGCGATCGGCTCCTACTTCGGGGCCGGCCGGCTGGTCGCCGAAGACGAGACCACCGCACAGGTTCCGGATCCATGGCGCGAGGCCTGGGTCTGGCACTACGAGAACATCTGGGAAGAGCACATCACGATGGACATCGCACTGCGCGACGCGCCGGAGTTCGGCAACGGGAACCCGTTCAATGCGCTGCGTGCTGCCATGGCCCTCTCGCACACGTGGTACACGTGCTGCGCCAATGCGGTCGACGAGGACAACAACCCGATCGATCCCGATTGGGACGTCGCCGTCGTGCCGTCACACAACGGCGTGACAACGGCGAACTTCAACGCCGACACCTTCCGGATCTGGGGCGACACCGAGCATCCGGAAGAGGCGTTCGAGGTCCTCACCTACCTCATCGGTGATGCGTCGCAGGACCTGCTCGGCATCTACGGCGGCATGCCCGCCCGAACGGCCGACCAGGACCAGTTCTTCGCGGACCTCGAGGAGCGCTGGACGCAGGGCGTCAACTGGCAGGTCGCCAGGGATGGCGTCGAGTTCGCGGACAACCCGAGCTTCGAGGCCTGGATGCCGAACTACCAGGAGGCGTTCGCGTCGATCGTGACGTTCGGCGACACGATGCGCACCGATGACAGCCTCGAGATCGAGGCCGCCATCGACGACTTCACCGAAGAGCTACAGGCCATCTTCGATGCTGCCGAGGAGTAGCCCGGCATAGGTCAACGGGCCCGCCCGCCTCCGTGGCGGGTGGGCCTACCCCTACACTCTCGATCGAGGTTCGATCAGCTCATGTCGATCGCGGAGCTCGAGTCAACCCGGGCGACCGATCCCGGGCATCCCCGGTTCAGCCTCGCGCGCATGGAGGCGATCTGGGGATACCTGTTCATCTCGCCCTGGATCCTCGGGTTCGTGCTCCTGACCGCGATCCCGATGATCGCCACCTTCGTCTTCACGTTCACCAACATCACGCTCGCCGGTGACGAGCCGCTGCGATTCGTCGGCCTGGAGAACTGGTCCCAGATGTTCGGCGACCCGCGCACCTGGGACGCGCTGCTCGTCACCTTCCGCTTCGCAGCGTTCGCGCTCCCCCTCGGGCTGCTGGTGCCGTTCGCCGTCGCGCTGCTGCTCAACAGCAAGTCGCTGCGCGGCACGCGCTTCTTCCAGGCGCTGTTCTTCATGCCGTTCGTCATCCCCTTCGTCGCGGCGCTGTTCGCCTGGGCCGGCATGCTGAACCCGGCCACGGGATGGATCAACGGCCTCCTCGGACTGTTCGGCGTCGAGGGGCAGGACTGGCTCAACGATCCGGGCTGGATCTATCCGTCGCTCGTCCTCATCGGCATCTGGGGCATTGGCAGCGCCATCATCATCAACATCGCGGGGCTCCAGAACGTCCCGAGCGAGCTCTACGACGCGGCCCGCGTCGACGGAGCCGGATGGTGGGGCCAGCTACGGCACGTCACCCTGCCACTCATGTCGCCGGTGATCTTCTACAGCATCACGCTGGGGACGATCGGGGTGCTTCAGTACTTCCTGGTGCCGCTGGTCCTCAATACCGGCGACGGCCGGCCGGCCGGGACGACGTATTTCATGAACGTCCATATCTACAAAACGTTCTTCACCTTCCAGGACATGTCGGCCGGCGCGACGCTGGCGTGGTTCCTCTTCGTGATCATCCTGGCGGTCACGCTCCTCCTCTTCTGGAGCGCGCGTCACTGGGTCTACTACGCCGGGGACACGAAGTAGATGGCCACCGAAACCAACGTCCTCGACGCGCCGCCGATCCCCGTCGCCACCGTCGAGGAGGTGAAGCCACGGCGCGGCGTGCAGCGCCCGACGTTCAAGTCGTTCGCCGTCACGTTCTTTGCGGTCGTGGTCCTGGCGGCCTTCCTGTCGCCCCTGCTGCGGACGACGATGGTGGCCTTGAAGACGCCGCAGCAGATCGGGGCGACGAACGCGCCGCTGTGGCCCGCGACACCTGGGACGTTCGAGTACGAGGGAGAGGAGCTCGACGTCTACATCGTCCCGATGCCGGACGGCTCCGCACCTGAGCTCGCGCTCCTGGAGCCCGGAAGGCAGTCGAGCGTCTTCGTCGACCCGGCAAACCCGGAAGGTGAGCTGATCACGTGGGAGGGCTCGTGGCGAGCGCTCGAGCGTCCGTGGGAGCTCGACCCCCACTGGGAGAACTTCGGCGAGGCCTGGACGATCATCGATTTCCCGCGCCTTCTCTTCAATACCGCGATGCTGGCGCTGATCGGGACGGCCGGCACGCTCCTGTCGTGCGTCACCGTCGCCTACGGCTTCTCGCGGTTCCGCTTCCGTGGGCGCAACCTGCTGTTCCTCCTCCTTCTCTCCACGATCTTCCTCCCGGCAGCGGTGACGCTGATCCCGACGTACACGATCTTCGTCAAGCTCGGCTGGGTCGGCACCTGGCTGCCGCTGCTCGTGCCGGCGTTCTTCGCCAACGCCTACGACGTGTTCCTGCTGCGCCAATACTTCATGACGCTGCCCCGCGAGCTCGACGACGCCGCGAAGATCGACGGGGCCGGACCGGTGCGCATCCTCACCTCGGTGATCATCCCCCAGTCGTGGGCCGTCATCGTGGCGGTGGCCGTGTTCCACATCGTCTACACCTGGAACCTGTACTTCGAGCCGCTGCTCTACCTGTCATCGAAGCCCGACCTCCAGCCGATCGCCACCGGTCTCGCGCAGTTCAACAGCATCTACAGCGAGCAGGTCGAGCTCGTCCAGGCGGCGACGCTGATGACGATCGTGATCCCGATGGTGATCTTCTTCATGGCCCAGCGGTTCTTCATGCGCGGCATCGTGATCACCGGGGTCGAGAAGTGAGCGACGGCCCGCGGGTCGCCCTCACCTTCGACGCCGAGCACCCGGACCGCCCGCACCACGGCACCCACGCGAGCTGGGTCCTCGACGAGCTCAAACGGCTGGACGTGCGCGCATCGGTCTTCCTTCAGGGCCGATGGGTGGAAGCGTTCCCCGAGATGGCCCGGCGCGTGGCGGCCGAGGGGCATCTCGTCGGCCACCACTCCTTCTATCACGCGCGGATGCCGCTCCTCAGCGCAGATGGCTTCACGGAGGACGTCCGCGAGGCCGAGCGGGTGATCACCGAGGTGACCGGCACCGATCCGCGGCCCTGGGCGCGCTTCCCGTTCGGCGCCGGCGCCGACCGCGCCGACCTCGTCGCCCGCCTGGCCGATCTGGGCTACCGGCACGTCGGCTGGGACGTCGAGGTCTACGAGTGGGATCCCGGTCGTACGGCCGATGAGATCGCGTCGCGCGCCGTCCACGGCGTGCTGAGCCACGGCGACGGGGCGATCGTCCTGCTCCACACCTGGCCGGACCCGGTCGCCCCCGCTCTGGGCGAGATCGTCGAGCGGCTGCGCGGCGAGGGCGCTCGCTTCGTCGGCGTCGACGAGCTCGACCTGCCGGCCGACCTTTCACCAGTCGCCAACCCGCGGCCTCCGGTCGCGGCGCCGATGGGGTGACCCGGCGCGGCGCGGCCGTCCTCGCCGTCGATGGCGGCAACTCGAAGATCGATCTTGCCCTCGTCTCGCGCTCCGGTGAGCTGCTGGCGCTCGTCACCGGCCCGACGATCTCGCACCAGCAGGTGCCGATGGAGGTGGCGATGGACCGCCTCGCCGGCCTCAACGCCCGCGCCGCGCAGGAGGCCGGGGTCGCTCCCACGTCCTCCATCGGCGTCTTCTGCGTCGCCGGCGCCGACTTTCCGGCGGACGTCCGGGCGCTGACCGGCGCCTTCGCGGGATCCGGCGTCTCGGAACGCGTGTCGGTCCACAACGATGCCTTCGCGGCGCTGCGCGCCGGTGCGCCGGAGGGCTGGGGCGTCGTCGTCGTGTGCGGTGCCGGTGTCAACGCGGCCGGGGTCGGTCCCGACGGACGGACGGCACGGCTGGCCGGGATCGGTGACCTGTCGGGGGACTGGGGCGGCGGTGAGGGGATCGGGCGCGAGGCGCTCGGCGCGGCAGTGCGGGCGCGAGACGGACGCGGGCCGGCGACGGGGCTTGCCCGGCGTGTGCCGGAGCGTCTCGGCGTCCGGCGGCCGATCGACGTTGCCCGCCGGATGTACGAGGGCACGATGAGCAGCCGCCGTCTCGAGGAGCTGGCACCGCTCGTCTTCGAACTCGCCGGCGGCGGTGACGCGGTCGCGCGGGGGATCGTCGACCGTCTCGCCGACGAGCTTTCCGTCATGGCTGTCGCCATTGCCCGCCAGCTGCGCCTCGCTCGCCGGCCGGTCGACGTGGTGCTGACCGGCGGCGTCTTCCGGGCCACCGACCGACCGTTCTACGAGCGACTCGAGGCGGGGGTGCACGCGGCGGTACCCCAGGCCAGGATCCACCGGCTACGCGACCGCCCGGTTCTCGGGGCGGCCCTCATCGGCCTCGACGAGCTGGGCGTGAAGCGCGGCGGGGCGGCCGAACGTCGACTGCGACGGGAGTTTCAGGCGCGCACCTGATCCACCACGGGGCTAGGCTGTTCGCGATGACCTCCGAGGAGACCCGCGACGGCGTCCCGCTGACGAACCTCGACCAGCCGCTGTTCGAAGGGGCGGAAGCGACAAAGCGCGACCTGGTCGACTACCTCGACGCCGTCCGCGACCGGATCCTGCCCGAACTGGCGGACAGGCCGCTATCGGTGATCCGGGTGCATCGGGGCCAGGAGGCCTTCATGCAGAAGAACGTGCCGCGCTCCACGCCGGAGTGGGTGCGCACGGTCAGCCTCTGGTCGGAGAGCTCGCGCCGTGACGTCGCCTACGCGCTGTGCAACGACCGACGCACGCTCGTCTGGTTCGCCAACCAGCGGGCGGTCGAGTACCACCCGACCCTCGTGCGCGTGGAGCGCTTCGAGAGCCCGACGCACCTCGTCATCGACCTCGATCCGCCCGACGCCGGTGCCTTCGCCATGGCGGTGAGTGCCGCCCACCTGGTGCGGGCGGCGCTCGCCGAGGTGGGCATGGCGGCGCCGTGAAGACGAGCGGCGCGAAAGGCCTGCACGTGTACGTCCCGGTGGAGGGCGAGCCGTCCATGGCCGATGCGGCCGCCGCCACCCGGGCGATCGCCGAGCGGGCGACGCGCCTCGACCCATCGATCGCCACGACGGCATTCATGAAGGAGGACCGCGACGGGAAGGTCTTCATCGACGCGACGCGCGTCGGCTGGGCCTCGGTCATCTCTGCGTACAGCCCACGAGCCCGGCCCGGCACGCCCGTGTCGTTTCCGGTCGCATGGGATGATCTCGACGACGTGTCGCCGACGGAGTTCACGATCCACACCGCGGTCGGGCATCTCGGCGACCGTGACCCGTGGGCCGAGGCGATGCCGACCCCCCAGGCGCTGAGTCCCTCGCTGATCGAGGAGGGCGCATCGATCCCGGGGGGCCGCGTCCAGGCCATGCACGAGGGGAAGCGGCGCGCGCGTGCGCCGTCGCGCGTCCGGGACCTCCGTGACGAGCGGGTGCCTGCCGGGAGCGGGGCGTCCGCCCGTCAGCGATTAAGGCATTGGGTGCTATATCGGCTGACACCAGTGGGAGGGGGGAGAGTCGGTCCGTATATCCGGTATATACCCTCGGCGCCCCAACAGGTTGTGGTATCGTTCGCGGGGGTACCACCACTGGTATAGGAGCGCCGAGACAGCATGCGCTGTCCCCGTTGCGAGGCAACCGGCACCCGCGTCATCGACTCGCGGGACCTCGACAGCGGCAGCACGATCCGTCGTCGCCGCGAGTGCGAGGCCTGCAGCTATCGGTTCACCACCTACGAGCGACCCGAGGGCGCGCGCCTCGTCGTCGTCAAGCGCGACGGCGCCCGCCAGGACTTCGACCGCGAGAAGCTGCGCGCCGGCCTGCTCAAGGCGCTCCAGAAGCGGCCGGTCACGCTCGACCGGGTCGAGGCGGCCGTGGAGGAGATCGAGGCCACACCTGCGCGCGCGCGGCGATGCGGAGGTCCCCTCGACCGAGATCGGACGCCTGGCGACCGATGCGCTCGCGAGCTCGACCAGCTGGCCTACATCCGGTTCGCATCGGTCTATCACGCCTACGACGACATCGAGACGCTGCAGCGCGAGGTCGATCGGCTCATCCGCGGCGCTCGGAGTAACATCGGCGCCGAATGATCCTGTCCGACCGCGACATCCGCGCCGAGATCGAGGCCGGCCGGATCGTCATCGATCCGTTCGTGCCCGACGCGGTCCAGCCGTCGAGCGTCGACCTCCATCTCGGCAACCGGTTCCGCGTGTTCCGGAACAACCGCACCGCGGTCATCGACCCGCGCGAGGAGCAGCCGGAGCTGACCGAGCTGGTCGAGATCGCCGGCGACGAGCCGTTCATCCTCCATCCCGGCGAGTTCGTGCTCGGCGCCACGTTCGAGCGCGTCGGCCTGCCCGACGACCTCGTCGCGCGCCTCGAAGGCAAGTCGAGCCTCGGACGCCTCGGGCTGCTCATCCACTCGACCGCCGGCTACGTGGACCCCGGCTGGGAGGGGACCCTGACCCTCGAGCTATCGAACGTCGCCAACCTGCCGATCAAGCTGTACGACGGCATGAAGATCGGCCAGATCAGCTTCCAGCGCCTCAGCTCGCCGGTCGAGGTCGGCTACGGCGACGCGCGCATCGGCTCGCAAGTACCGCGGACAGACCGATCCGACCGCCAGCCGCTACCACGCCGATTTCGAGCGCGGGCGGGTCGTGCGCCGATGACCGCCCGGCGAGCCGCGCCGCTGCCACGAGATCGGTCCGGCCAGGCCGTTCGCCGGCGGGATCACCGTCCGCGTCGTGCGCGCCGGATGGTTCCGGCCCGATGCCGGCGGCTTCTTCGGCGTCGTCCCGCAGCCGCTGTGGGTCGCGCTTCGTGACGACCGACGAGCGCGGCCGCATCCTGTGCCGCCTGAACCTGCTGCTGATCGAGGCCGCGGGCAGCGGCTGCTCGTCGAGACCGGCACCGGCGTGCGGATGAGCGACAAGGACCGCGACATCAAGGGCGTCGAGGGCGGCGACCCGGTCGCGGCGCTGCGGGCGGTGGGGGAGGATCCGGCGTCGATCGACTACGTCGTCGTCACCCATCTCCACTACGACCACGCCGGCGGCATGCTCGGACCGATGGGTCGCCCGGCCTTCCCGAACGCCCGCTACGTCGTGCAGCGCGACGAGGCCGAGGCCGCCCACGGCGACGAGCTGCGGCTGCAGGGGATCATGGAGGTCGAGCAGCTCGACGCCGTCCGCGCCGCCGGCCAGCTGGCCGAGGTCAACGGCGAGGTCGAGCTCGTCCCCGGCGTTCGCGTGCTCCGCACCGGCGGGCACACGCGCGGCTCGCAGGCGGTGCTGATCGGCGTCGATCGGCCCGGCGGCCGCTCGGCGACCCGACCGGATCGCGCGATCTTCTGGGGCGACCTGATCCCGACGCGCTGGCAGGTGCCGGTGCGCTGGACGAGCGCCTACGACGACTACCCGATCGACGCGATCGAGGTGCGCAACGAGCTCGTCGCCCGCGCCGCCGCCGAGGGCTGGTGGTGCTACTTCACCCACGATCCGGGCGAGATGCCGGTGCGCCTCGAGGCCACGGAGCGCGGGTACCGAGCGCTGGAGGGCTGACGCGGAGCGCGCGGTAGATCGAGCCGATTCGCACCGCGAGCGCGGTCTTGCGGGGCATCGGCATACACGTTCGACGCGAGCGCGGCACTCCGGATACCATGATCGGGCCACCTTCGAGCGCCCTGGATGTCGACCCCCACGTCGAAAGGACGCACTTCACGAATGAACCTTCCCTCGTTCGCGCTGCGCCGCGGCGCGCTCATCACCCTCATCCTCGTCCTCGGGCTCGCGCTGGCCGCATGCGGCGGCGGCTCCGAGAGCGAGCCTGCTGACGGCGGCACCGGAGGCGGCACCGCCACCGTCGCGGACGGTGAGGTCGCGATCATCGCCGACAACCTCGAGTTCAACGCGACCACCATCGAGGCGCCGGCCGGCGAGGAGTTCACGATCACGCTCGTCAACAACGACTCCCCGCCGCACAACATCAGCATCTACACCGAGGAGGGCGGCGAGGAGATCGTGCTCGGCGACGTGATCACCGGGCCGGCCAGACGGTCGACACCGTCGTTCCGGCGCTCGAGCCGGGCACGTACTACTTCGAGTGCGACATCCACCCGGAGATGAACGGGACGGTCGTCGTCGGCGGCTGAGCCTTGCCCCACCAGACCGATGACGGGGCGCGGCCATCGCGCCCGCGCTCCTCCGCGTCCGCCAGCAGCTCGTCGACGATCTCGACCATGCGGGCCGGGTCGAGCGGACCGATCACCTCGCGCAGGACGGTCCCGACTCGCCGATGAAGTAGTGGCGCGGCAGCCCATCGGTCCCGGCCCAGTCGTAGTAGATGTCGAGGCCGGGGTCGAGCAGGATCGGGTAGGTCACGCCGTAGCGGTCGGCGAAGTCCGCGACGGCGGCGTCCTCCTCGCCCCAGTTGACGCCGAGGATCAGCAGCTCGTCGGCGTACTCCTCGGCGATGCGCTGCATGGCCGGCATCTCGGTCCGGCACGGCTCGCAGCTGGTGGCCCAGAAGTTGACCCAGGTGATGCGGCCGTCCGCATCGGCCGAGCGACCAGTCGCGACCGTCGAGGTCCGTCGCGTCCAGCGACGGAGCGCGGCCTGGCCGACGAGCGTGCCGGATCGGCCATCGGGCGCGCCTCGCAGGAGCGGCACGCTGACGAGCCAGGCGAGCAGCGCGCCGAGGAGGACGATCGCGGTGAGCCAGAGCAGGCTGTATCGGCGCCGCCGCAGGACCGGATGGGATCATCGGTCCGCGAAGATCTCGTCGAGGTCGGGGCGGGTGATGACGAGCTCGGCGCGCTCGGTGCCGTCGACGACGAGCACCGGGATGCGGTGCGCGTAGCGCAGGAGGAGGTCGTCATCGGTGCCGATGTCGATGGCGTCCCAGCCGTCGGTTCCGAGCATGTCGTCGAGCAGGACGCTCGCCTCGGCGCAGAGGTGGCAGCCCTCGCGGACGTAGAGGGTGGCTCGGGGCATGGCCGGGATCATAGGGTAGGATCGGCGCGAGCGCCGCCCGCGTAGCTCAGTGGATAGAGCGCCGCCGTCCTAAGGCGGGCGTCGGGGGTTCGAATCCCTCCGCGGGCGCCACGATCATCCTCGCGATCATCGTCACACGCATGGGGCCAGCCCGGTGTCTGGACCTCGGCGTGTAACGCTGACGCGCTGATTCACACGTGAGGTTCGCCCAACATGCCGCGACTGTCGTCCGCCCTCGTTGCCGAGGCGATCGGCACCTTCCTCTTCTTCTTCCTCGGAATGGGTGCCGTCGTGCTCGGCCAGCACACCGGGGATACGAGTGGGGGCCTCATCGGCGTCGCGCTGGCCCACGGCCTCGCGCTGGCGGTGCTCGTCTCCGCGTTCGGCGCGGTGTCGGGCGGCCACTTCAACCCGGCGGTGACGTTCGGCGTCTGGATCACCGGCCGGATCGATCCCGCTCGCGCGGCGATGTACGTCATCGCCCAGCTGCTCGGCTGCCGTCGCCGCGGGCTTCGCGCTGCGGTTCGTGTTCCCGGAGACGTCCTGGGAGCCGGTCGATCTCGGGACGCCGGCCCTCGGCGAGGGCATCGACGTCACGCAGGGCATCGTCATCGAGGCGGTCCTGACGATGGTGCTGCTCGTCGCGGTGTTCGGCACGGCCATCGACCCGCGCGCGCCGAAGATCGGTGGCCTGGCCATCGGCCTGGCGGTCGCGGCCGACATCTTCATGGGCGGCCCGCTGACCGGTGCGGCGATGAACCCGGCGCGCTGGTTCGGGCCGGCGGTCGCATCGGGCACGTACGACGACTGGTACGTGTGGTGGATCGGTCCGCTGGTCGGTGCGGCGATCATCGCGCTCGTGTACCGGTTCGTGTGGGAGGAGTCCGCGGAGCCCGAGGTGACGCCGGCCACGCCGCAGGGCTGACGCCCTAGAGGGCGAACGGGAAGAGGCCTGCCAGCGTGGCGAAGGCGTTCAGGTAGATCAGGACGCCGATCGCCACGATGAGCAGGCCCGTCACGACCTGCACGATGCGGTGGTTGCGCCGCAGGAAGGCGACGAGCGGGCGGATCGCCGGGAAGGCGAAGGCGGCCACGAGGAAGGGGATCGCCAGGCCGATCGAGTAGGCCGTCAACAGCAGGGCGACCGCGGGGGCGGACCCGCTCGACGCACCCATCGTGAAGATCGCGCCGAGCACGGGACCGATGCACGGCGTCCAGCCGATCGCCACGAGCCCGCCGAGCGCGAGCGCCCGCGTCGAACGCGCCGCTGGCAGCCACTCGGGGCTGACGCCCACCTGGAGCCGATCGAAGACAGGGCCGAAGACGCCGGTCGTCAGCACGCCGATGACGATGACGAGCACGCCGACGACCATGCGCGCCTCGGGGATCCGGAACAGCGGACCGCCGAGGAGGCCGATCGCGGTCCCGAGCACGATGAAGAGGACGCTGAAGCCGGTCACGAACAGCAGCGCCTGCGGCAGCACCTGGGCGCGGGTGGCGGCGACGGTGCCGGAGTCGTCGGCGACCGCGGCATTGCCGAGGAAGGCCAGGTAGACCGGCAGCAGCGCGAGCACACACGGCGAGATGAAGCTGAGGACCCCGGCCGCGAAGGCGACCGCGATGCTGACCTCGGTCATGGCGCCGAGCCTAGCGGAAGGCCGCCGGTTGGACGCCGGGCTCGACGACGATCGGCTGGGCGATGATCCACAGGCTCAGCACCGTGTAGCCGATCATCAGCGCCACCATCGGCAGGCCGGCGACGGTCGCGCGCCTTGGCGCGTCCCGGAGCGTGAGCCGATGGGCGAGCACGATGCCCGCGATGTGGCCGCCAACGATGGCCGCGACGCTCAGGTACCAGATCGCGTCGACCGGGATCCAGCCGATGTCCGGCGCCAGGCTCATCAGCGGGTCGACGATCAGGGCCGGCAGCCAGATCGCGCCGCGGATGACGAGCGTCAGGTAGTGGGCGATGAGATAGCCGGCGGCGATCGGCAGCAGGGTCGAGGCGTAGGCCGCCGGTCGCATCGGCGCGCCCGGCGCGAGGGCGCGCGTCAGGGCGAGGGCAGCGCTGAACGCGAGGATGAAGGTCGCGACGACGACGGCGAGGGTGGCCGTCTCCGCGAGGAGAAAGGCGGCCGAGGTCGGGCCCAGGGCGCCGAGGAGTGGCGTCAGCAGCGCCTCGAGCAGCGCGCCGCCGAACGCGGTCTCGCTCAGGCCGTCGTAGGTGACCCCGGCAAGGACGAGGACGATGAAGGCCGCATCGGACCACCCGGGTGGGGCCGGCTCGGTGAGCCCGACGAACCACGTCCGCAGCTCCGCTCGGCGCTCGCCGTCGTCGGCCGCGGTCGCGCACTCGGGGCAGTCGATGCACCGATCCGCGTTGCATGCCTCGGCGCAACCGGCGCAGAGCTCACGGTCGACGGAGCGGCGCGCGACAGGACCGATGCGCCCGAACCAGCCGAGGAGGACCTCGAAGAGCTCAGCGTGTCGCAGCCAGGCCACCGGCCCGAACAGTGCCATGCCGACGACGGTGATCACGGTGTAACCGACCAGCAGGCCGGCGACGGTCGTCGCAACGTCGCTGCCCGGCAGGATGAGCTCGCACCACACGCCGACCGCGAGCAGCGCGACGGCCGGCCAGCGCGCCAGCCATGGCGGGTAGGGGAGACCCGCGTCGAGGCGCTCCGCCCCGACGCGGCGCGCGGTCCATTCGAGAGCCGCGTAGGTCGTGTGGAACGGGCTCATCGACGGCCATGGGTTGCCGGCGACCGCCGCGATCATCGGCAACGCGACCCAGATCCCGATCCACAGCAGCACCGCCGGGAGCGGCGAGATGTCGGCGACGACGAACCCGACGACGATTGCGCCGTACCACCACGCCACGCCGACGACCCGCAGCAGGATCCGCAGGACGTTGGAGAGGGTGGCTGAGACCGGCGTGGTCGCGTAGTCCGGGGCGCCCGCGCTACGGGTGGCGACGACGGTGACGACGAACGAGGCAGCGACCGCCACGGCCGCCCCGAGCAGGTAGAGCCAGAGCGGGACCGGGAGCTGGACCGCGCCGTCGATGGCGTGGGCCGATACCGCCTGCGGGAGCGCGAGGGCGAGCGCGGCCGCCATGATGGCGGCCAGCGACCGCCGGCGGTCAGCGCTCATGCACGGTGAAGATGCCGACGCTGACGCCCTGCGGGTCGGCGGCCGGATGCAGCTCGATCGGGAACTGGCCGCTGCGCTCGGCGGCGAACTCGAGCACGAGCTCCTCGCCGGCGGTGATGGTCGTGGCCGGCACCAGCGCGTCGAGGCCATGAACGTGGATGACCCCGTCGACCTCCGAGCGGACGAGGAGGGTGACGACCTGGTCGAGGCAGGCGGCCGGGTCATTGGGCTCGAGCGCCGTCGCGGTGACCGTCAGCTCGATCGTCTTCTCGGGCTCGTCGCAATCAGCGGGCCGGTTCTCCGTCACGCACCCGGAGATGGCGACGGCCAGGGCGACGATGAACGGGAGCATGGCTCGCCGGCGGTGCATGACGGCCGAGTATACGGAGGCCATCTGGTGCGGGCCTTGCAAGGCGATCCCGGCACGCGCACCATGCCGCAGGAGGAGCAATCATGGCTTCGGTTGTCGAGAGCATCGACGTCAACGTGCCGTTGAGCGTCGCCTACAACCAATGGACTCAGTTCGAGGAGTTTCCGCGTTTCATGGAGGGCGTGACGTCTGTCACCCAGACCGATGACACCCACCTTCACTGGGTCGCCGAGGTCGGCGGCGTCGAGCGTGAGTGGGACTCCGAGATCACCGAGCAGCACCCCGACGAGCGCGTCGCATGGCGCGCGACCTCGGGCGCACAGAACGCGGGCGTTGTCACGTTCCACCGGATCGACGACACCACGACCCGGGTGACACTTCAGCTGGACGCCGACCCCGAGGGGTTCGTCGAGAACGTTGGCACGGCGCTCGGATTCCTGGATCGGCGCGTGAAGGGCGACCTCCAGCGCTTCAAGGAGTTCATCGAGAGCCGTGGCTCGGAGACCGGCGAGTGGCGCGGCGAGGTGGAGGTCCCATCGGGACGATGACACGGCGAGATCAGTCGGGCGGAGGGATGACCGGTGCGACCGGTGACCTGACGCCCGACGACATCCAGCGCGACTTCGAGCCCGGCGAGTGGCGCGAGGCGAGCGACCCCGCGCACCACGCGGACGTCACCCGCTCGCAGGGCTCACATGCCCACGAGCACGTCACCCGGAGCGAGCCCGAGGGCGAAGACGAGGCGCCGCCGGACGCCCACGAGACGCATGAGGCGCGCGAGTCCCGGATCGGCGGTGACGAGAGCGCCGACCAGGAGGAGCACTTCTAGGGTCGGTCAGCCGACCGGCTGCTTGACGTTGGCGTCGTCGTCGACCTCGATCCCGTGGCGCTCGGCGGCCCGGAGGATCTTCCTGCGCGCCTCTTCCTTGGCGGTCTTGCTCTCGAAATCGGTCTGGTTGAAGCGCGCGATCGCGTTGCGGACGTGTGACTCGTCGTTGATCGGCAGGTGCTCGCCCCCGTCGCTGTCGACGTAGGCGAACTGGTCCCTCCGCAGCTTGTCGCGGTCGTCGGCGTCGAGCTCAGCCATGGCCATCCCCATTCGTTGCGTGGTCTGCCTCCGAGATCGCAGATCGCGTGCCGGGAGCGGCAAGCGCTTGCTCGGCACACGGCATGGCTCTTGCGTTGAGCGCCGCGTGACCCAGCCAACCGAGGCGATCATCGCGGCCCGCGACGTGACGCGCGCGTTCGACGGGCGCATCGTCGTGGACGACCTCAGCTTCGACGTCAGCCCCGCGACGATCCTCGGCGTGATCGGGCCGAGCGGCTCGGGCAAGACGACGACGATCCGCATGCTCACCGGCACCCTCGGCCGGACGAAGGGCGACATCACGGTCATGGGCGAGGACCCGATGCGGTTCAGCCGCCGGGTCCGGGGCAAGCTCGCCTACATGCCCCAGCTCTTCAGCCTCTACGAGGACCTCTCCGCGCAGGAGAACGTCGGCTTCGTGGCCGCCCTGTACGGGATCGGTCCATTCAAGCGAACCGGGCGCATCAAGCGAGCGCTCGAGGTCGTCGATCTGCTCGACGCGCGCCACGTCTTCGCCCGCGACCTCTCGGGAGGGATGCAGCGACGGCTCGAGCTGGCATGCGCGCTGGTCCACGACCCCGAGATGCTCTTCATCGACGAGCCGACGGCGGGGATCGACCCGATGCTGCGCCAGGCGGTCTGGGACGAGCTGCGCCGGCTGCGCTCGGATGGACGGACACTGGTCGTCACCACCCAGTACGTCTCCGAGGCGGAGTACTGCGACCGGGTCGCGCTGATCCTCGACGGCGAGCTGGTCGCCCTTGACACGCCCGACGCCCTGCGCCAGATGGTCTTCGGTGGCGATGTGCTCGAGATCGCGGCCGATCGGGCTGTCGACCCTGACTTGCTGGCGAACGTGGCCGGCGTCAAGAACGTGCGCCAGCACGGGCCGCTGACCCTGACTGCCACCGTCTCGGATGCAGGGGCCCTGACGCCGCGCATCGTCGAGGCGATGCGCACCGCCGGCGTCGGCGTCGTGGGGATCGAGGAGCACCAGCCGACCTTCGACGAGGTCTTCACCGAGCTCGTCGGGCAGCGCCGTGCCGAGCGCAATGGCGACGCGTCCGATGGGTAGCCTCGTCCGCATCGGCTCCTTCACCGGCAAGGAGCTCCGAGAGGTCATCCGCAGGCCCGGCGTGCTGTTCACCACGATCATCGGTCCCTTCGCGGTCATGCTCGTCTTCGGCCTCGGCTATTCGGGCTATCGCGCCCCGTTCACGACCGAGATCGTCATCCCCGAGGGCGTCGGCCTTCCGAGCGATCCGGAGTACTACGCCCAGCTCGCGCCCGGACGGCTGGTGGTCGAGGAGATCGGGACCGATGCGGCCGCGGCCGAGCAGCGCCTCCGCGACGGAGAGATCGACCTCGTCATCGTCGCGCCCGAGGATGCCGTCGAAGAGCTGCGCAGTGGCCGCCAGACGACGATTCGTGTGATGTGGAACCAGGTCGACCCGGTGTACGACCAGCTCGCCGGGCTGGCGACCTCGATCCTCGTCAGCAGCCTGAACGCCGAGATCATCGAGTCCGCGGCGGCAGAGGGCATCGCGTTCGTCGAGGGTGAGGTCGGGGAGGAGGTCCCCGAGGTCCCGCCAGAGGTCGTGGCCCGTCCGACGACCGCCGAGACCGAGAACCTCGCACCGAGCGAGCCGAGCGTCGTCAGCTACTTCGGCCCGGCGGTCTTCGCGCTCGTCATCCAGCATCTCGCGATCACGCTCACCGCCCTCTCGCTCGTGCGCGAGCGGCTCAGCGGCCAGCTGGACCGCTTCCGGGTGGCGCCGGTGACCTCCAGCGAGCTGCTCATCGGCAAGTACGTCGCTTACGCCGCGCTGAGCCTCGCGGTCGGCGGAGCCGTCGCAGCGCTCCTCGTCGGTGTCCTTGGCGTCCCGCTGCTCGGCGGCTGGCTGCCGCTCATCGGCATCGTGCTGCTGCTGACGTTCGCGTCGCTCGGCGTCGGTCTCCTGATCTCGCTCGTCGCCGACTCCGAGCGCCAGGCCGTGCAGCTGTCGATGATCGTGCTGCTCGCGAGCGTCTTCTTCTCCGGCTTCGTCCTGCCGGTCACCGACTTCGCGGAGTGGACGCAGTACCTGGCCTACTCGCTGCCGGTGACGCACGGCATCGCGCTGCTCCAGGACATCATGTTGCGCGGCGAGGTGACCGCGCTGTGGATGGTCGCGGCGCTGGCCGTCATCGGGCTGGTGCTGTACGTCGGCTCGCTGCTGCGCCTGCGGCGGATCATGCGACAGGCGGATTGACCGATCAGGCCGGCGGCCCCTCCTGGGCCGCCCGCTGAGCGCGCAGCAGCAGCGAACCGGCCACCAGCGCGGCGACCGCCGGCAGGGTGAGGTAGGCCAGCAGCAGTGCGACGAGCCCCCGAACCGGGATCGGGTTATCGGGCACTGCGTCGCGGAGCGCCTCGAGCTCGTTCGGCGAGCGCGTCCAGCTCGACGCCGATCGCCTCGGCATCCGTGCGCACGTCGGAGACCGATCCCGACGAGACCTCGAGCGTCGCGGCCAGCTCCCCGGCCTGGTCGGCGGCATCGGCGAACTCGTCGGCGAGCGGCTGGAGCGGCTGGGTGCCGAAGATCGACAGGTTCATCGCCGCCGAGAGCGCGTCGAGCGTGGCACCCGCATCCGCGGACAGCGTGGCCGCCTGGGCGATCGAGCCCTCCGCGTTCACGAGGGAGGCGTCGATCGAGTCGAACGAGTCGGCGGCCGCCGCGGTGGAGCGTGCCGCCGCCTCCAGCGTCGTGTCGGTTGCCGCCGTGAGCCGCTCGAGCTGCCCGGCGGCGTCGAGGCCGAACGTGAAGCCGACGATCGAGAGGGCCAGGCCGACGAGGCCGTAGGCGACCAGTCCCCATGCCAGCGTGGAGCGTCCCATGATCCTCAGTCCTCGGCGAAGAAGGGGTCGTCGCCGTACAGCTCGAGCCAGCGACGGCGCATCTGTCGGATCGTGGCGGCCACGGCGGCGTCGGGCGTTCCGGGCGGCAGGAGGCTCCCGATCGCGGCGCGCACGCGGTCGCTGTTCTCCATGCCGAGCAGCGCCAGGTAGTCGGCCACGCGCTGCGCCGCGCCCTTGCCACGCGCCCGCTCGCGGACGAGGACGTCGGCCTCGTGGTCGAGGGCGCCGGCGTAGTCCGCGTCGGTGCGCTCGATCTCGGCGAGGAGGAGCGGGATGTCCTCCAGCCGCGGGTCGGAGTATGCCCAGCGCAGGAAGCTGTCGTTCGGGCCGGCCTGGCGGTCGTGATGGCCGGCGTGGAACTGCTGGAGGTACTGCCGGCGTTCTGCCTCGGTGCGTGTCAGCGCGATCTGGACGAGGTGGCGCATCTCCGGCGTCCAGCGTCGGAGGGATTCGACGAACTGGCGCAGCGTGAGGCTGCCGGCGGGCTGGGGTTGAAATCGATGCTCATGAACATGCTGCACGGGCGACCGTATACTAGCCGCCGTGCGCCGAGCCCTGTCCCTGGCCCTCCCCATGGCGTGGGCCGCATGAGGCGCGCGAGGGGGGTCTTCGCGGTCGTCTTCGCGGTCCTGCTCGCCCTCGTGGCGACCACTGCCGGTGCGCCGATTCAGGCGGCGGGGCCGCCGCTGCGCTTCCTGGCCGGACCCGCCGGCACGCTCGATCCGGCGTTCATCGCCGATGCCGCCGACGTCCAGCTGCTGCTCCAGCTCTACGCCGGGCTGACGCGCCTCGACGAACGCGGCGAGGCGTATCCATCCCTCGCCTCGGGCTGGGAGGTGAGTGACGACGGGCTGACCTACCGCTTCACCCTGCGCGACGACCTCGTGTTCAGCGACGGCTCGCCCCTCGTCGCCGAGGACGTCCGCCGCTCGTGGCTGCGGCTGCTCGACCCGGCCACCGGCGCGAGCGCGCCCGACGTGCTCACCGTGATCGAGGGCGCCAGCTGAGCGCCACGCCGGCGCGGTGGGCGATGACGAGGTCGGCATCGAGGCGCCGGACGACACCACGCTCGTCGTGCAGCTGCGCCATCCGGCGTCGTACTTCGTCGAGATCACCGCGACGCCGGCGACGTTCGTCGTCCCGCCGGCCGCGGACGCCACCCCGACCTGGCAGACGCCGGACGCATTCGTCGGCAGCGGCCCGTACGTCGTCGCCGAGACCGATGGCGCCGACCTCGTGCTGCGGGCGAACGAGCACTACGTCGCCGGACCGCCGCCGATCGACGAGATCCGCTGGATCGCGACGATCGAGAGCAACGGCACCACGGCCTTCGCGAACGACGAGGTCGATCTCGTGCAGGTACCCGGCTGGGACGCCACGTGGATCGCGTTCGACGCGGATCTCGGCCCATCCCTGCACGCCGCCGAGCCGCTATCGGTCAGCTACTTCGGCTTCGACACGGCCAGGCCGCCGTTCGACGACGAGCGGGTCCGCCGCGCCTTCGCCCTCGCGATCGAAGGAGAGCGCCTGGTCGCGCTGGCCGAGGGTGCGTCGGCGACGGCAGCCGACAGCCTCGTCCCGCCGGCGATCTGGCCGGACGGCTTCTCGCCGGCGTCGGACCACGATCCCGACGAGGCGCGCCGCCTGCTCGACGAGGCAGGGTATGGCGACCGCTCCGACCTCGGCACGATCGTCGTGAGCGGCGCCGGGCTCGGCGTCGGCCCGGCCGTCGAGATCTGGCGCGAGGAGCTCGGTGCCGACATCGAGATCGAGGTGATGGACTTCGCGGAGTACCTCGCCGTGCTCGACTCGCGGCCGCCGGGCATCTTCACGGTCAACTGGATCGCCGACTACCCGTCGCCGCACGCGATCTACGGCCTCCTCCTCGAGCCGGGCGCCGGGAGCAACTACGGCGACTGGCGCGACGATCAGTTCGTCGAGCTGCTCGAGGCGGCGGCGCGTGCGCCGGAGGCCGAGGTCGGGGCCGCATACGACGCGGTGGACGCGTACGTCTCCGAGCAGGCCCCAGTCGTTCCATGGGCGTACGGCGACACGTGGTGGTTGGTGGCGGACGGCCTCCGCGGGCTCGGCAACCTGACCATCGGCCTCGTCGACTTCGGGAGGGTGTCGTGGGACGGCTGACCCGCCGGCTCGCGCCGCCGCTGCTGGCCGCGGCGCTCCTCGTGGCTCGGGACCGATGCCGCCGCCGCCTTCGATGGCTTCGGCGAGTCGACCGCCGATTCGACCTACGGCCAGGAGATCCGCTTCACCACGACCCTGGAGGGTGATGCGCCGGAACGGCTCGAGCTCCTGGTCCGCACCCCGGGCAGCGACGGGTCGCTCGTCATCCCGGTCGAGCCGAGCGGCTCGAGCGCCGAGCACGTGTGGGACACCTCGGTCGACCATGTCGTGCCGAACACGCTGATCACGTACCAGTGGCGCGCGACCGATAGCGACGGGGTCACGCTATCGACGGAGGAGCAGTTCCGATACGTCGACGATCGGCCCGGACTCGACTGGCAGAGCGTCCAGCTCGGCGAGTCCACGGTGCACTGGTACGGAGATGGCGAGGACCAGGCGCTCCGATTCGGCGAGCTCGGCGCGGTGGGGGTGGAGCAGGCCGAGCAGCTGCTCGGGACGGAGCTCGCCGGGCCGGTCGACGTGTTCGTGTACCTCACCCGCGAGGAGTTCTTCGGTGCGATCGGCCCCGGCGCGCGCGAGTGGACCGGCGCGGCCGCGTACCCGAACCTCCGCACGATCTTCATGTGGAACTCGGCCGAGGCCGGGTCGGCGGCGTACCTCGAGACCGTGATCGTTCACGAGATCACTCACATCGTCTTCCACGACGCCACCGACAACCCCTTCCATGAGCCGGCCACGTGGCTGAACGAGGGAATCGCGACGTGGTCGGAGACGCAGGGCGCGTCCGCCGAGCGGTCGATCGTGGAGCAGGAGGCTTCCGGAGCCGGGCTCTTCTCGTTCGACGCGATCACCGAGCAGTTCCCGATCGGCGAGCGTGGAGGTCGCCTCTCGTACGCTCAGGGCACCACGATGGTCGACATGATCATCACCGGGTACGGCCGCGAGGCGATCGCCGGCATCGCTGCGGCCTATCGCGAGGGCGCCTCGGACGCCGAGGCGCTCGAGGCGGGAACCGGCGTCGCGGACGACGGGCTGTACGACGCGTTCTTCGCCGAGTTCGGGGTCGAAGAGCCGACGCCGATCGAGCCGGAGCCGATCGCGGCCTCGAATGTCGACCGGCCGACGGCCGGCACCGTCGACCCTGGCGGGGTCGACCCCGGAGCCGAGCCTCCGCCCGGCGATGCGGTGCCGGGCGAGGGCGACCCGTCGACGTCGGGCTCCGATGCCGCGGTCGTCGTCGCGCTGGGGATCGGCCTCGCCGCCGCAGGCGTCGGGGCGGTGGCGATGACCCGCCGCGCCGAGCGGAGGTCGCGAGCATGACCCGGCGCACGACGTTGGGCGCCAGCCGCCGCACCTGGGCGATCAGCATCGCGGCGGCGCTCGGCGTCATCGGCTTCGTGGGTGCCGCCCAGTGGAACAGCTCGCTCGCGCGCCAGGAGTTCATCACCTCGGCCCAGCGGGTTCTGATCACCGAGGCGGAGCAGGCGCAGCGCGAGCAGGAGCGGCTGCGGGCCGAGATCGAAGTGGCGGAAGATCGAGTCCAGACCTTCCAGGAGGCCGATGTCGGGTCGCAGGCCGCCCGCGAGGAGCTGAACCAGTCCCTGGCCGAGGCTCGGCTGCAGACCGGCCTGCTGGACGTCCGCGGGCCGGGCATGGTGCTCGAGATCTCCGACAGCCTGCGCGAGGTACCGGTCGGTGAGAGCGCGACGAACTACATCGTCCTCGTCGACGACCTGCGCGACATCGTCACCGCGCTGTGGGCGTCCGGCGCCGAGGCGATCGCGATCTCCGGCGGCCTCGTCGAGGGGCCGGACCCCGAGCGGCTCGTGGCGAGCACGTCGATCTACGGCGCGGGCGCGGCCATCCTCGTCAACGCCGTCCCGCTGTCGCCGCCGTTCCGGATCGAGGCCATCGGCCCGGAAGGGCTCCACGATCGCTTCCTCGCCCATCCGAGCTACCTGGCTCGGGTCGCGCTGCGCATCGACGCCTATGGCCTCGAGTTCGCCAGCGAGCCTCGCGACGAGGTGACGCTGCCTGCCTTCATCGGCAACACCAGGCTCCGCTGGGGGACGCCGCTCTCGGAGGAGGCCGAGTGATGGCCGCACGGATCGCCCAGATCAGCCTCTTCGGAGTGGCGCTCATCATCGGCCTGCTCCTGGTCGGGCAGCTCCGCTCGCAGGCTCGCCCGATCGAGCTGTCGAACCTGTCGGCCCAGGAGCTCGCGGAGCTCATCGAGACGCTGAACGCCTCGAACGTCGAGCTCGGCGACGGGCTCGACGAGCTGCGCGCGCAGATCCGCGACTACGAGAGCGCCGCCGTCCAGGGCCAGTCGGACAGCGCCATCAGCGAGGAGGTGCTGCTCGGCATCTCGGCGATCGGCGGCCTCGTCGGCGTCGAGGGGCAGGGAATCCGGATCACCGCCGAGGGCTCGTTCGATCCGGTCGCGGTCAACGACCTCATCCACGAGCTGCGCAACGCGGGCGCGGAGGCCATCGCGGTCGACGACATCCGCATCACCGCCCGGTCGGTCGCCGTGCTCGGCACGAGCGCGATCGAGATCGACGGCGTGCCGATCGGTTCGAGCTTCGTGATCAGCGCGATCGGGTCGCCGGACGGGCTTCAGGCGGCGATCGAGCGACCGGGAGGCATCCTCAGCCTCTACGAGCAGTCGATCGACGCGCGGTTCAGCGTGAGCCAGGTGGACCGGCTCATGCTGCCCCCGACCGAGCGCGACCTCGTGCCGGCGGCAGCCCGGCCGGTCGAGTAGCCTGTTGCGGTCCACCACCACGGGAGCCTGGGCTGGGTGATGCCATGAGAGACCTGATCGAGCGCGCCCTGGACGGGGCGCAGCGAGGCGGCGCGACCTACGCGGACGTCCGTGTCGTCGAGCGCGAGACCGAAGGACTGACCGTCAAGAACGGTGCGCTCGAGGCGGCGACCTCGAATTCCAGCGCCGGGTTCGGCGTGCGCGTCCTCGTCAACGGCGCGTGGGGCTTCAGCTCGAGCGCGAACCTCGACCTCGAGGAGGCCGAGCGCATCGCGCGTGAGGCGCTCGAGATCGCGGCTGCCTCGGGCATCGCCGGCGGCGAGCCGGTGCAGCTCGACGAGACCGACCCGGTGACCGATACGTACCGCACCCCGTTCGACGAGGACCCGTTCGCCGTCAGCCTGGACGACAAGCTCGCGATCCTCATGGAGGCCGATGCGGGCATGGCGCGAGTCCCGGGCGTCGCGATCAGGGAAGGGAGCATGGTCGCCGGTCGCGAGCGCAAGACCTTCGCGTCGCTGGCGGGCGCCTGGATCGAGCAGGAGATCGTCGAGGCCGGCGGGGGGATCGAGGCCACGGCGGTCAACGACTCCGAGATGCAGCAGCGCAGCTATCCGAACTCGTTCGGCGGCCAGTCGGTCACGGGAGGGTTCGAGGCCGTGCGCGCGCTGGGCCTTGCCGACCATGCGCAGGAGACCGCAGAGCTCGCGGTCGCGCTGCTCGATGCGCCGCAGTGCCCGTCCGGCGAGATGGACGTGATCCTCGACTCGACCCAGGTCGCGCTCCAGATCCACGAGTCGTGCGGCCACCCCACCGAGCTCGACCGCGTCTTCGGCACCGAGGCCAGCTTCGCCGGCACGAGCTTCCTGACCACCGAGAAGCTCGACCAGCTCCGCTACGGCAGCGACCTCGTGAGCATCGACGCCGACGCCACCGCGCCGGGCGGCCTCGGCACCTTCGGCTACGACGACGAGGGGGTCCCGGCGCAGAAGGTGCCACTGATCGAGAAGGGGACACTCGTCGGCTACCTCACGAGCCGCGAGACCGCACCGCGCATCGGTCGACGCAGCATGGGCAGCTCTCGCGCCTGGCTGTGGAGCAACATCCCGCTCATCCGCATGACGAACATCAACCTGCGGCCGGGCGACGCCGGCAGCCTCGAGGATCTCATCGCGGACACGCGCGACGGCATCTTCATGAGCGTGAACAAGAGCTGGTCGATCGACGATCGGCGGCTGAACTTCCAGTTCGGCGACCAGGCCGGCTGGCTCATCAAGAACGGCAAGCGGACCCAGCTCGTGAAGAACCCGACGTACACCGGCATCACCCCGCAGTTCTGGGGCAGCTGCGACGCGATCTGCGGCCCCGACGAATGGACACTGTGGGGGCTGCCGAACTGCGGCAAGGGCGAGCCGGTCCAGACCGGCCACGTCGGGCATGGCGCGGCGCCGGCGCGATTCCGCAACGTGAAGGTGGGAGTTGGGCGATGGTAGCCACCCGCACCGAGGTCGACGACCTCCTCGACCGGGCCTTGTCCCAATCGAATGCGGGCGCCACCGAGGCGCTCTACATCGGCCAGGACTCGGCGCTGACGCGCTTCGCGAACAACCGGATCCACCAGAACGTCCGCGAGCACGACGCCCAGCTCCAGGTCCGTGTCGTCGACGACGAGCGGATCGGCGTGGCGACCACGAACCGCCTCGACGAGGAGGGCATTCGTGGCGTCGTCGAGCGCGCCACGGCGATCGCCGAGCGCTCCGCCCCGAACCCGCGCGCGGCGATCATCCCGGAGCCTGACGGCCGCGGCCATGACCCCGAGCTCGGCTTCGTCCCCGCCACGGCCGAGGCGGGAGCCGAGATGCGTGCGGAAGGTGCCCGTGCGGTGATCGCCGCGGGCCAGGGAGCGCGGCTCGAGACGGCCGGCTCGTTCTCGACCACGGTGATGACGATCTCCGTCGCCAACTCGAAGGGGATTCGCGCCAGCCACCGCTCGACGCGAGCGAGCCTGCTGACGGTGATGATGGATGGCTTCGCCTCCGGCGCCGCATCGGGATACGCGCACGCCGGTGCCGGCGACATCGGCGAGATCGATGCCGAGGCCATCGGTGCCGAGGCGGCCGAGAAGGGCGACCGCATGCGCGGGGCCGAGGCGCTCGAGGCCGGGGAGTACGAGGTCATCCTCGAGGAGTACGCCGTCGCCGGGCTGATGGAGTACCTCTCCTACATCGGCTTCAGCGGGCTTGCCCTCGAGGAGGGTCGATCGTTCATGGAGATCGGCAAGCGCGTGATGGGCGACAACGTCTCGATCTGGGACGACGGCGCGGACCCGACCGGGATTCCCGGACCGATCGACTTCGAGGGCGTCGTCCGCAAGCGCGTCGACCTGATCCGTGACGGCGTCGCGAACGCCGTCGTCCATGACGCGGCCACCGGCGCCAGAGCCGGCAGCGGGTCGACCGGCCACGGCCTGCCCGCGCCGAACCTGATCGGGCCAATGGCGCTCAACACGTTCATGGCGCCGGGCACGACGCCGCGCGACGAGCTCATCGGCGGCATCAAGCGCGGGTTGTGGGTTACGCGCTTCCACTACATCAACCCGGTGCATCCAAAGAAGGCGATCCTCACCGGGATGACGAAGGACGGCACGTTCCTCATCGAGGATGGCAGGCTGACGCGACCGGTGCTGAACTTCCGCTTCACGCAGTCGATCCCCGAGGCCTTCAGCGACGTCCGCGCCGCGAGCCGCGAGACGAAGCTGCTGCCCGGGGAGTTCTTCGGCGCCTCGCGCGTGCCGGCGCTGCATCTCGGCTCGTTCAACTTCACGGGCGCGACGGTTTCGGAGGGTGCAGGTTGACGATGGCCGCCCCGCTCCAGCTCCGCATCGGTGATCGGCTCCGACTGCGCAAGGAGCATCCGTGCGGGAGCCGCGACTGGGAGGTCGTGCGGCTGGGCGCCGACATCGGTCTCGTGTGCGACGGCTGTGGCCACCGCATCCTGATGGATCGCCTCGACGTCGAGCGTCGCTTCACCGCGTATCTCGCCCGCGGCTCCGAAGAGCCCGCCTAGACCGATGGCGCACGTGGAGCTCCCACCCCACGACGCCGCCGGCGACCTCTCCGGCGCCGGGACCGTCTTCCGCAACCGCAACTTCGTGTGGCTGTGGTCTGCGCAGACGCTGAGCCAGCTCGCGAGCAACATGGTGCTCGCCGCGCTCATGGTCACCGTGTACGAGAGCACCGGCCAGTCGAACACGGCGAACGCGCTGCTGATCCTGACCTTCCTCATCCCGGCCGTGCTGTTCAGCACGCTCGGCGGCGTCTTCGTCGAGCGTGGCGACGCGAAGGTGATCATGCTCGCGACGAACGTCGTGCGCGCCGTCGGGACGGTGCTCTTCATCTTCGTCGCGCCGACCACGGACACGGCCATCGTGCCGCTCGTCTACGCGATCAACTTCGTGATCGCCACCGCGACTGCCGTCTTTGCCCCGGCGGAGCTGACAGCGATTCCGCGCATCGTGGACCGGCGCCACCTCATGGCCGCCAACTCCGTCTTCATCCTGACGATCAACGCCACCTTCGCCATCGGCTTCGGGGTCCTCGGACCCCTCGTGCTGAACCTGGTCGGCTCGACGGCCGTCTTCGTGATCGTCGCCCTCATGTTCAGTGCCGCCGCCCTCGCCATCCTGCCGCTGCCATCGGTCAGGTCGGAGCTGGCGCGGTCCGACGTGAGCGACGCTGCAGGTCGCGCGGTGCGCGACATGGTCGGCCAGCTGGCGGAGGGCGTGCGCTTCGTGCGCACCCACCGGGCCATCGCCTGGAGCCTCACCTACCTGGGCATCGCCGCCAGCCTGATCGGCGTGCTCGGCGCGATCGGTCCGGGCTTCGCGCAGGACATTCTCCAGCTCGAGGCCGAGGACTTCTTCTTCATCATGGGCCCGGCGGGCCTCGGGGCGGTGGTCGGCATCCTCTTCCTCAACTCGTATGGCAAGCGGATCCCGAAGCGCCTCGTCATCGACATCGGCCTGGTCGCGATGGGGATCACGCTGATCCTCCTCGCCGCCATCCGGCCGATCACGCTGATGGTCGGGCCGGCGATCGACCCACTCGAGGATGCCATCCCATCGATCGCGCCGCTGACGAGCCTCATCGCCGGCGTCGTCGTCATCGCGGTCTTCGCGGGCCTCGAGTACTCGTTCGTGGCGATCCCGGCCCAGACCGCGCTGCAGGAGGACCTGCCGAGCGATGTCCGCGGAAGGATCTTCGGCATCCTCAACACGCTCCTCTCGGTCGCCTCGTTCCTGCCGGTCATCCTGGCACCGGCGGTGGCGGACCTCATCAACATCGGCTTCGAGGGCACTGGCATCCCGATCGTGATGGCGTTCCTGGGGCTCCTGACCCTGTGGGCCGGCATCGCGTCCTGGCGTCGCAACGCCCGCCAGGGGCTGCACGACCACGATCGCGGGATCCCGCCACCGCCTGGTCCGACCCCCGAGCCCGCCTCGCAGCCGGAGGGTCCGGACACGCCCGACCCGACGGCGTCGAGCGAGCCGCCGCACCGGCATCGGCGACGTCATCGGCCCGTCGCTCATGGCGACTAGGGTCGTCGCCGCCTCATTCCTCGCCGTTTCCATCCTCGTCGCCTGGCTGACGATCACCCAGCCGTTCGCGGCACGGCTGCTCCAGCTGCTCATCGTCGTCTCGATCGGGTACGTCGGCTGGCTCGCCTGGCACGGCGCGCGCGTCATCCGGGCCGCCCTGGCGCAGCACACCGCGCCGACCGGCCGGGCCGACGACCTGCCGTTCGTGTCGGTCGTCCTGCCGGCGTCGAACGAGGAGTCGGTGATCGGCGCGGCCGTTGCCTCGCTGCGCGACCAGCGCTACGCCGGGGCCGACGGCACGCCGCACTACGAGCTCGTGGTCGTCGACGACGGATCGGCCGACGGCACCGGCGACCGCGCACGAGACGCCGCACAGGGCGCTGCTCACGTCATCGTCCGGCGCCGTGAGCGCGAGCCCGGCCCGCGCACGAAGGGGGCGGTGCTGGCGTGGGCGCATCCGTCCCTTCGGGGCGAGGTGATCGGGGCGATCGACGCCGACACGCTCGTGGATCCCGAATTCCTCGAACGCGCGTTGCGGGCCTGGACGCGTGACGCGAGCGCCGATGCGATCCAGGTGGGGCGGGCACCACGGAACGCATCGGTCTCGTGGCTGACGAGGGCGCAGGCCGAGGAGCAGCTGATGGACCTGACCAGCCAGTGCGGCCGATGGTCGACCGACGGCACCGCCGAGCTGCGCGGCAACGGGATGTTCGTGCGGCGGGAGGCGCTCGAGGCGGTCGGTGGCTGGAGCCGGCGCGCGCTGACCGAGGACCTCGACCTGTCGACGCGGCTCGAGGCGGACGGCCGGCACGTGACCCTGGCCCCCGAGGTCGCCGTCCGGGAGGAGGCGGTCGAGACGATCGGGGCGCTGTGGCGGCAGCGGCTGCGCTGGGCGGAGGGCAGCCTGCGGCGGCTGCTCGAGCACGGACCTGGCCTCGTGCTCGGGCCACAGCCGATCACCCGCAAGGCCGACTTCCTGGCCTTCGCCGGCGAGTTCCTCGTGCCGCCGCTGTTCGCGGCGACCGTCGTCGCGAGCCTGGCCACGATCCCGCTGCCGCGGCCGGCCGACTGGAGCGTGCCCGCGGCACTGTTCCTCAGCTACGGCGCTGGCATCTTCCTGCTGGCGCTCGGCGGCCTCTGGGCGATCGGCGAGCGCGGCCTGCCGCTGGTCGGTCGCGCCGCCCGCGGTGCGCTGTTCCTGTCGCACTGGCTGCTGGTCGTGCCGGTCGTGCTCGTGCGGATCGCGTTCGGCCCGGAGCCCACCGGCTTCGTCCAGACACCGCGCTTCACCGTCGAGCCGGACCGATGAGCGCGCCGCGCGCAGAGCTCGTGGTCGCGGGCCAGGTCGTGCTCGCCGCGGAACCCGACGGGCTGGAGACCGCGGAGGCGATCGGCATCCTCGGGGACCGCGTCGTCTCCGCCGGAACGCGCGCGGACGTGACCGATGCCGCCGCGCTCGGCGCCCGGTTGATCGACGCCGGTGATGCCGCCGTCATTCCGGGCCTGCACGACTTCCACATCCACCTCGTCGGCCTGGCGCGCGCGCGAAGCGCGATCTCGCTCGACGACGCGAGCGACGGCGCCGCGCTGGTCGCCCGCCTGGCCGCCGCGGCACGGGTGGGCGCGGAGGACGCCTGGCTCACCGGGCGCGGCTGGAGCGAGCGTCAGATGGCCGGCGTTGATCCCGCTGCCCTCGACGCCGCCGCGGGGGAGCGGCTCGCCTTCCTGACCAGCCACGACGGGCATTCGGCGTGGGCCTCCGCCGCGCGCACGGCGCCTTGCCGGCCTCGGTGAGGCGACCGACGATCCGCCCGGTGGCCGCCTGGAACGCGATGCTCGCGGCGAGCCCACCGGCGTCCTGCGCGAGACGGCGATGGACCTCGTGGCGCCGCTCGTGACGCGCGCGCAGGGCGCGGCGCTGCGCGCCGACCTCGACGCCACGCTCGGCGACCTCGCCGGCCTGGGCCTGACCGGGGCCAGCGAGGCGGGGGACTACACCGATGCCAACGGGATCGGCACCGATGCCGCCTTCGGGGATTCGTACTCGACCCTCACCGACCTCGGTGATCACCTCGACGGGCGGCTGCGGATGACGCTCGGCATCCCGGCCGATGCCATTGCCGCTGCGGCCGATGCGGGCAAGCGCACCGGCGCGCCGCTGGAGGGCCGGCGCACCCTGCGGTTCGGCTGGGCGAAGGAGTACTCCGACGGCGCGCTCGGCTCGGGGACCGCGGCGCTGTTCGAACCGCGCACGTGCGGCACGCCGGACGCGGGCATCCTGCGCGTGTCCGCCGCCCAGCTCGATGCGCTCTTCGCCGCGGGTCGCTCGGCCGGGATCGGCCTTGCCGTCCACGCGATCGGCGACCGAGCGGCCGCTGCCGTCCTCGACGCCGTGGAGCGCGCGCCGGCGCGGCCCGCGGGAGCGCCGAACGATCGGATCGAGCACGCCCAGCTGCTTCGGCAACGTGAGGTCGACCGCTTCGGGCGCCTCGGCGTCACCGCCAGCATCCAGCCAATCCACGCCGCGGCGGACCGCGACCTCGTCGAGTCCTGCTGGGACGGGCGCCAGGACGGCGCGTATGCCTGGCGAGCGCTGCGCGCGGCCGGCGTGCATCTGGCGGCGGGGTCCGACGCGCCGGTCGAGTCGGTCAACCCGTGGCTCGGCATCTTCGCGGCGGTCCATCGCCGCCTCCCGAGCGACGCGCGGGACGATTGGCGCGCGGCGCAGGCCCTGACGTTCATCGAGGCGCTCAGTGCCTACACGCTCGGCCCGGCCCGCGCGCTCGGCGTCGGCGACGAGGGGCACCTGCGACCCGGCGCCCGGGCCGACCTGGCGGTGTTGAACGTGGGGCGCGACACGCTCCTGGCGGCCGACGAGCGGCTGGCTGGAGTGCGCGCCGACCTGTTGGTCGTCGACGGGCGCGAGGTGCCGGTGGGTTGAATCAGCCCGCCGGCAGTCGGGTTCGACGCTGGCCGAAGGCTGGCGACCGGACGCGGCCCGCGTGCGGGCTGCCCAGTCCGGTCACGACCAGGGCCGCGCCGATCGCCAGGATCGCGAGGCGCATGCCTGTCGCGGCGCCGTCGGGCACCACGACCGCCTCGGATGCCGGCCCGACGCAGCTGCCATCGCATACGCCGGGACCGGTTGGAATGGCCCCACCGCTGGGCGCCGCCACGAAGCGGAGCACCAGCTGGGGCGGGCTCTGGCCCTTCTCGCGGCTGTGGTACGACTGCTCGGCGTCCTGGCCCTCGGTCGCGTCGCGGAGGAGGAACCCGTTGTTGGCCGATGCCATCGCCAGGACCTGGGCCTTGACGTTCCACTCCCGGTAGCCGGTGCCCGAGGCGGCGGTCGCCGCCGTTCCGGTCGTCGTCGGCTGGTTGGCCCACGTCACGCCGTTCTCGGTCCACGATGCGGCCACCTGGAGCGCCTGGATCGTCCGGCCCGTCCTCGCCGAGTCGGAGTACATCCGCAGCGTCGCCGCGTCGAGGACGCACCCGGCAGGCACCACCGGCGTCGGGAAGCGGACGAGGAGGCGGAAGTTGTCCGTCGGGCCCTTGGATCGAACCTTGAGCGTCGAGTCGGTGCCCTTGTTGTTCGACGGGCTGTTCTGCTCCATCCAGGCGTCGGCGTTGGCGTTGAGCGTGACGGTCGAGCAGACGACCGGCGGCGCCGTGATCGTCCACGTGTGCGAGGCGGGCGACGCGTCCGGGTTGCCGGCCGCGTCCGTGGCGCGAACGGCGAACGTGTGCGTCCCGACGCCGAGGCCGGTGTACGCCTTCGGCGAGGTGCACGCGGCGAAGGCGGCACCGTCGAGCGAGCAGCCGAACGTCGAGCCGGACTCGTTCGAGGTGAACGTGAAGTTCGCCGTCGTCGCGCTGCCGTTCGCCGGCAGTGGCGAGCCGAGGGTCGTCTCCGGCGCGGTCGTGTCCGGTGGCGGCGGGGCCGTGACGCTCCACGTGCGGCTTGCCGGTGAGCCGTCGGTGTTGCCGGCCGCGTCGGTCGCACGCACCGCGAACGTATGCGATCCGACCCCGAGTCCGCTGTACGCCTGTGGCGAGGTGCAGGCGGCATAGGCGGCACCGTCGAGCGAGCAGGCGAACGTGGAGCCGGTCTCGGTCGAGGTGAACGTGAAGCTCGCCGTCGTCGCGCTGACGCTGCCGGTCGGGCCGGAGGCGATCGTCGTGTCCGGTGCGGTCGTGTCGGCCGGCGGCGGCGGAGCCGATCCGGTCGGGCGGAAGGTCAGCACGACCACCGGGCGGTTGCTGCTGCGCTCGCGGCTGTTGAACTCCTGGGTCAGGTTCGAGCCGCTCTCGGCCGCGTCGCGGACCAGGAAGCCGTGGTGCGCGCCGGCGGTGTAGGCCGCCTGCACCTGCTCGGTGACGTTCCACTCGCGGTAGCCACTACCCGATGCGGTGCTGGCCGCGGAACCGGTTGCCGCCGGCTGGTTGTTCCAGGTCACGCCGGACTCGGTCCATGCCGCGCCGACGCGCAGCGCCTGGAGCGTCCGACCCGTTGCCGATACCGATGCGAACAGCCGCAGGCTGGCCGACTCGAGCTCGCAGCCGGCTGGGATCGAGGCTGGCATCGTGAAGGCGACGAGCGCTCGCACGTTGCGGCTGCTGCTGCGCGAGCGGACGCGGAGCAGGCTCTCGCCGCCGTTGTTGTCCGACTGGTCGTCCTGGACGACGTACGAGTCGGCGCGCGCGGTCAGCGTGACCGGGTCGCCGCAATCCGGGGGCGGCGGGGGCGGCGGAGCGACCACCGTCCACGTCCGGGTGGCGGGGGAGCCGTCGACGTTGCCGGCCGGGTCGGTGGCGCGGACGCTGAACGTGTGGTCGCCGAGGGCCAGGCCGGTGAGCGAGCGCGGCGAGGTGCACGCCGCCCAGGCGCCGCCGTCGAGCGCGCAGGCGAAGGTCGCATCGGCGTCGTTTGACGTGAAGCCGATTGTCGCGCTGGTCGCCTCGGTGCCGCCAGTCGGGCCGGAGCCGATCGTCGTCTCCGGGGCCGTGGTGTCGAGCGAGGCCACGGCGAACGGCGAGAAGGACTCGACGGTGCCGCAGACGACCCCGCCGCCGGCGGTGGCATCGGTCACGTCGACCCAGGCGCCGCCGTCCAGGTGCAGGAGACGGGCCGAGGAGCCGAGCTGCGGGCCGCTCGGTGGGCTGCCGACGCAGAGCGTGGCGCTCCCGGCGAACCCGGCCGACGTGTCGACGTCGAAGTAGCGCGTCCCGGTGTCGGTGAAGCTGACCGGCAGATCCGGCAGCGACTGCGGGTTGGCAACGGTCGCGACGGTCGTCTCGCCGGCGGCCGCGACGGTGGCGAAGAGGAGGCTCACGGGCGAGCCGTCGGCGGCGGCGAGCGCGACCGAGACGTCAGTGCCGGCCGGGGTGTTCGCCTCGAGCACGGTCCAGCTCCAGGTCGTGCTGAGCGGCTCGACGAGGAGCCGGTCGTTGGCGGCCTGCACCTCGAGCTCGTGGTCGCCGATCGCCAGGTTAGTGAGCGCGTACGGTGAGGCGCACGGGACAAGCAGCGCCCCGTCGAGCGAGCAGTGGAAGCTCGTTCCGGGCTCGTCCGCCGTGAAGGTGAAGGTCGCATCGGTGCTGAACGTCTCGGCGTCTGGCCCATCGCCGATCGTCGGCGTCGGCGCCGTCAGGTCGCCGATCTCCCAGGTGTGGGTCGCCTCCTCGGGCTGGACGTGGTGGGCCGGGACGCGCGCCTGCACGCGGAACTCGTGCTCGAACGGCGCGAGGTCCGTGTAGGTCATCGGTGAAGCGCACGGCGTGAACAGCTCCGCGTTGTCGAGCGCGCACTCGAAGAGTGTGCCCGGCACGTCGGCGAAGAACGTGAACGTCGCGTCGTCGTTCTCGGTCTGGACCTGCGGCGCGAAGTCGATCGTCACGACCGGGGCGTCCTCGACGGTCCACGTTCGGCTGGCAGGGGACTCGTCGAGCGTGCCGTCGAGGCCCTTGGCCCGCACGAGCAGCGTGTGCTCGCCGGCGGAGAGGTCGGTGAGGACCCACGGCGCCGCGCAGGAGGAGAAGGACGGGCCGTCGAGCGCGCACTCGAAGGTCGCGGGATCGGTGGCGACGAAGCTGAACGTGGCGATCGTGCTCGGCGTGGATGCCGCCGGGCCGTCGGTGATCTCGGTGTCGAGCGGTGTCCAGTCGGGCTGGACCTCCCAGGCCCACGTGGCCGGAGTCTCGTCGACGGCCCCCTCCTCGCCCACGGCTCGGACGGCGAGCGTGTGGTTGCCGAGCTCGAGGTCGAACAGCTCGTGGGGCGACTCGCAGCCGCTCCACTCGGCGCCGTTCAGCGAGCACTCGAACTCGGTGATCTCCGGCCGGCTGGCGGTGAAGACGAACGTCGCGATGCGCTGGTCGGTCGGGTTCGGCGGGCCCGACTCGATGCCGGTGTCGAGCGGCACGACCGGCGGCACGACGCTCCACGTGTGGCTTGCCGGGGTTTCGTCGACCCGATCGGCCTCGTCGATGGCGCGGACCGCGAGGGTGTGCTCGCCGAGCTCGAGACCGATGAGCTCGTGCGGCGACTCGCAGCTCTCGAAGTCACCTTCGTCGAGGGCGCACTCGAACTCGGTCACCTCGGGAACGTTCGAGCTGAAGCCGAAGATCGCGATCTCGCCGAGCGTGGTGATCTCCGGCGCCGCGTCGATGATCGTGTCCGGCGGCTCGGCGGTCAGGACGAGCCACTCGTAGCGGTCGGGGGTGGCATCGGCGTTGCCGGCGCCGTCGGTGGCGCGCACGTCGAGCGCGTGGAGGCCGGGCTCGACGGTGACCTCGTACGGCGAGGCGCACGGGACGAAATCGGCGCCGTCGAGCGAGCAGTCGAAGGTGAGCGTCGGATCGGTCGTCGGCTCGAGGTGCTCGCCGGAGAAGGTGAACGCCGCCAGCGCCGACTCGGTCGGATCGTCGGGGCCGGAGTCGACCGTTGTCTCGGGCGCAAGCGTGTCGAGCACGGTCCAGGCGATCGTCGCGGGGGTCGAGTCGACGTTCGGCACCTCGGCGCTATCGATGGCGCGGACCGCGAACGTGTGCGGGCCGACCGCGAGGTCGCTGAGCAGCTCCGGCGAGTCGCAGCCGCCGAACGCCTCCCCGTCGAGCGAGCACTCGAACTCGAGCTCGAGCGCCGGCGTGACGTTGTCGGCGCCGCTGAACGTGACCGATGCGACGCTGTCGCCGATCTCACCGGTCGGGCCGTCGACGATGATCGTCTCAGGCGCGACGGTGTCGGCCACGATCTCCCAGGCGTGGCTCGCCGGCGTCGGATCCGTGTTCAGCGCCGCGTCGGTGGCGGTCACGCTGAAGGTGTGCTCGCCGATCTCGAGGTCGAGGACCACGTACGGCGAGACGCACGGCTCCGGAGCCTCGCCGTCCAGCGCGCACGCGAACGTCGAGCCGGTCTCCGTCGAGCCGAATCGGAAGGTGGCGGTGAGCTGGTCGGTGGTCGCGGCGGGGGATTCGGTGATGATCGTGTCCGGCGCGGTGACATCGGGCGCGATGACCTCCCAGGCCATGCTCGCCGGGGTCGTGTCGACCTCGCCGGTCGGGCCGATCGCCCGGACCGCGAAGCTGTGGCTGCCGGTTCCCAGGCCGTCGACCGTCAGCGGCGGCTCGCACGCCGTGAACGGTGCGTCGTCGAGCGAGCACTCGAACGTGCTGCCCGCATCGGTCGAAGCGAAGGCGAAGGTCGCGCTCGCGCTCGGGCTGAGGGCCGGCGGGCCGGCGGTGATGCCGGTGTCGATCGGCGCATCGGCGACGACCTCCCACTCCCAGCCGTCGCCATCGGTGTCGGCGAACCCGCCCGCGACCGAGTACACGACGAACTCGTGGTCACCGATGCCGACGCCGGTGTAGGTCATCGGCGAGGTGCACTCGGTGAAGGGCGGGACGTCGAGGGCGCAGAAGAACGTGGCACCGGCGACGCTCGACGTGAACGTGAAGGTCGCTTCACCGCTCTCGGTGCCGTCCTCCGGTCCGGAGATGATCGTCGTCAGCGGCGCGGCCAGCACGGTCCACGTCCGGCTCGCGGGCGTCGGATCGACGTTGCCGGCGAGGTCGATGGCGCGCACGAGGAACGTGTGCTCGCCACCGGCAAGCTCGGTGAGCTCGAACGGCGACTCGCAGGACGAGAAGCCGGGCTCGGCGCCGGGCTCGAGCGGCACGAGGGCGCACTCGAACGACGAGCCGAGCTCGCTCGAGGTGAACTCGAGGATCGCGCTCGTCGCCGCGGTCTCGGCCGCCGGGCCGGCGGTGACCTCGGTCTCGGGGGTGGAGGTGTCGGCGTCGGCGTCGACGATCCACTCGTAGCTCGCCGGCTCTTCCTCGACCAGCCCGAACTCGTTCGTGGCCTGGACTTCGAGGAGGTACGCGCCGCCGCCCAGCCCGAGCAACTGGAGCGGCGACGCGCAGCTGGCAAACGCACTGCCGTTCAGCGCGCAGCTGAACGTCGACCCGGCCTGATCCGCGATGAACGCGAACCGGGCGGTCGTGTCGGTGGTGACGGCCGGGGCCGCGGGTGGCGCGGCCGTCGTGTCGAGCGTGGTATCCGGCGGGCCGATGACCAGCCAGGTCCACTCCGCGGGCGTGGCGTCCACGTTGAGCGCAAGGTCAACGGCACGGATGTGCAGGGTGTGCGTGCCCGGCTCGAGGCCGGAGACCTCGTGCGGCGACTCGCAGGCCTCATAGTCGGCACCGTCGAGCGAGCACTCGAAGGTCAGCGCGAGCAGCGAGGTGGCGTTGTCGGCGCCGGCGAAGGTGAACGTCGCGTCGACGTCGACCAGGACCGATGCGGACGGGTGGCTGAGCAGCTCGGTCGTCGGCGCGACCGTATCGGCCACGGCGGTCCATGCATGGCGGGCCGGGGTCGGGTCGACGTTGTCCTCCAGGTCCACCGCCCGCACGTCGAGCGTGTGCGCCCCGGCGGCCAGCGGCTCGCCGAGCTCGTCGAGCAGGTTGAACGGGCTGAGGCACTCGAACCAGTCGGCCTCGAGCACGCTGTCGAGCCGGCACTCGAAGACGAGGCCGCCGGCCGACGTCACGTCGTCGGACCCGGTGAAGGTGAAGGTCGCCTCCGCCGTGCCGGTCGTCGGGCCGGCCGTGATCGTGGTGGACGGCGGCGCCTGGTCGGGCGACGGGAGGATCGTCCACTCGTACTCGGAGCCCTCCTCCATCGAGACCCACTCGCCCTCGGGATCGACGGCAATGACGATGAAGACGTGCTCGCCGACGGCGAGATCGTTGTACGTCATCGGTGAGCTGCACTCGGTGAAGACCGCGAGGTCCAGCGAGCACTCGAAGATGGCGTCGGGGATGTTGGCGTGGAAGACGAAGGTCGCCGTGCGCGACTCCGTCTCGCCGCCGCTCGCCGGCTCGCCGGGATCGCCGGGGTCGCCGGCCTCGAAGGCCGGGCCGTCGGTGATGGTGGCCAGCGCGCCGAGGATGTTCCAGGTGTGCGTCGCCGGCGTGGCGTCGACGTTGCCCTCGAAGTCGCGGGCGCGAACGCGGAACGTGTGCTCGCCGACCTCGTGCTCCTCGAACTCGTACTCGGCCACGAACCAGTTGGCCTCGATCATCTCGGGCTCGTTGGCGCACGCGGTGAACGCCGCGCCGTCGAGCGAGCACTCGAAGGTGACGTCGGGCTCGTTCGAGTAGAACTTGAAGACGGCCTCGAACATCGGCGTGCCGAGCGGCGGCGCGATCTCGATCGTCGTGTCCGGCGCGACGCCCGCCGTCAGCGGCTGGTAGACCCACGTGAAGCGGGCCGGGGTCGGGTCGGGGTTCTCGACGATGTCGAGCGCGCGGACCTCGAAGGTATGGCTGCCGGGCGCGAGGTTGCTGTACAGCTGCGGGTTCTCGCACTCGGTCCAGGCCAGCTCGTTGGTCGTGTCGAGGCGGCACTCGAACTCGAGGTCCACCAGGGCGGTGGTGTCATCGGTCCCGGTGAACAGGAAGCTGGCGCTGCGGCTGTTCGACGGGTTCGCCGGGTGCTCGAGGATCGTCGTGTTCGGCGCGCTCGGGTTGATCCCGATCAGGCACGCAACGCCCACGCACTGGACCGGCTCGGAGTTCCCGAGCGCGTTGTTGCCGCCGCCGTCGACGGTGCCTGACTGCGCGTAGATGCCCCAGCCGTCGTTGAAGTCGGCCTGGTTGTTGCTGAGCCGATGCGCCCCGGTGGCGAAGATGCCGCCCGAGCCGTTGCCGTTCGTGATGTTGCGGTCGACGACCGTCCGGTTCGACGACGAGCCGGAGGCCGGGATGTCGATGCCCTCGCCGTCGTTGCCGCTGGCCACGTTGAGGACGAGCTGGTTCCCGATCGAGGCGCCGTCGAGGAAGATGCCGGAGCCGGAGTTGCCGCTGACGTTGTTCAGCTCGAACCGCGTGCGGTTGACGTCCTTGGCCTCGATGCCGCCGCCGTTCATCCGGATGTCGTTGGCACGCACGACGTTGTCGTTCGACTTCTCCATGAAGATGCCGTCGTCGTTGCCGTCGATGACGTTCGAGATCAGCTGGGCGAAGTTCGACTCGAAGATCCGCACGCCGCCGGCGTTGCCGGTCATCGTGTTGTTCTCGATGCGCGTGCTGTGCGAGCCGAGCGTGACGTTCACGGCCTCCTTCTGGATGCCGGTCAGGCGGTTGCCGACGATGGTCGTGCCGGTCGAGCCCTCGAGCAGGATGCCGGCCTCGCTCGACGCGCTGATCGTCGTGTTCTCGACGCGAGTGCCCGGCGAGCCGCTGATCCAGACGCCCTGCTTGGAGGTCAGGCCGATGGTGCTGTCGCGCAGCACGGCGTTCTGCGTCCCGGCGCTGATGACGATGCCCGTCTCGTTCATCGTGAGCTCGAGATCGCGCATCGTCGTGCGGTCGGCATCGGAGAGGTGGACCGCGCCGAGCTTCGTCAGGGTGAACGTCATGCCCGACACCACGTTGCCGGTGGTGCCCGGGTTGAGCCGGATGCCGGTCTCGAACTCCTGGACCGAACCGTTCGTGATGAGGACGTTGTCGAACCCGCTGTTCTGGATGCCGACGCCCGACTGGATGCCATCGATGGTGTGGCCGCCGAGGTCGACGGTGATGTTGTTGGCGCCGATGACGAGGCCGTTGCCGGGGCAGTCGGTCAGGTCATTGGTGACGAGCGTGCTCTGGGTCAGCACCCGGCCGCAGGTGACCGCGGTCGGAACCGGCGCGGCGGTGACGCGCCACGCCCAGCTGACGGCCGGGGAGGCGAGGCCCTCGCCGTCGATGGCGCGCACGTCGAACGTGTGGGCGCCGACCGCCAGGGCGGTGTAGGTCCGCGGCGACGCACACGGCAGATAGGCCGCGCCGTCGAGGCGGCACTCGAACGTCGCGCCGGCCTCGTTCGCGCTGAACGCGAACGTTGCGCCGGTGCTCGGCGTGGCCGTGTCCGGGGTCGCGGTCAGGCTGGCGATCGGCGCCACGCCGGCGGGCGGAGCGGTGACGACCCAGGTATGGGTGGCCGGGCTGGCGTCGACGTTGCCGCTGAAGTCAACGGAGCGGACCTGGAAGGTGTGGCTGCCCAGGGTGAGGCCGCTGAGCGTCATCGGGCTCGTGCAGTCGGCGAAGTCGCCGGCATCGCTGCTGTCCAGGCGGCACTCGAAGCGCACGCGGGTCGCGTTATCGATGCCGCCGAACGTGATCGTCGCCGACGTGTCGGCCGAGGGGTTGGCCGGCGTCGCGATCGTCCACGTCTCCGGCCGCACCGGGTCGGAGGCGAGCGGCGCGGAGCCGTCGCACACGATGTTGAAGCACTCGATCGTGAGCAGCGTGAACGGATCGAGGCCGCCGCCGACGTTGCCGATGGCCGCGTTCCCGCCACCGTCGATGTTCCCGCCCGAGACCGTGGCGGTCGCCGCATAGATGCCCCAGCCACCGTTGTGGTTGGCGGTGTTGCGCGAGACGACGTGGCCGATGTTCCCGACATGGATGCCGTCGGCGATGTTGTTGTTCGTCGTGTTGCGGTCGATGATGTTGCCGACGCCGGCGGCCGCCGGGTCGCCGACGTAGATGCCCTCGGCATCGTTCGCGTTGGCCCGGTTGTTGACGATGACGTTGTCGAGCGACGTGCTGCCGAGCGAGATGCCGGTGCCGGCGCCCTCGCTGGCGTCGTTGTCCTCGATCAGGTTGCCCGACGACTCGGACAGCTCGATGCCACCGGAGTTGAAGCGCAGGTCGTTGCCGCGGATGACGCCGTCCTGGCCGTTCTCGAGGATGATGCCGACGTCGCTCATCGCGTTGGCCACGTTGTCGACGATCGTCGTGCCGCTCGAGTCGATGACGTGGACGCCGGCCTCGCCGGCGGTCAGCGAGTTCGCCTCGACGCGGTTGTCGTTCGAGCCGAGCTGGATGAGGATCGATGCGTCGGAGGCGTCGGCAACCGTGTTCCCGATCAGGGTGTTGCGGCTGGTGCCCTCGAGGTTGATCGAGGCGTCGCTGGTCAGCGTGACCAGGTTGCCCTCGATCCGGTTGGAATTGCCGCCCACGAGGTAGATGCCGAACCCGGCGCTGCCGCTGACGGTGTTGTCGACGACCCGCGCCTGCTGCGTGCCATTCGAGAGCATCGAAGCCGATGTCGTTGCCGGCGGCGGTATTGCCGCGGACGATGTTGCCCGCGGTCCCGTCATCGGCGTTCGAGAGGCCGATGCCGGCGGTCAGGTTCAGCTGAACGGTCATGTCCGAGACCACGTTGAACGCGGTGCCGGGGTTGAGGAGCACGCCGAAGTCGAACTCCTGGACGATGCCGTTCGTGATCGTGACCGAGTCGAAGCCGCTGTTGCGAACGCCGGCGGCCAGCTCGAGGCCGGTGCCGTCGATGGTGTGGCCGTCGAGATCGACGGTGATGTTCGAGGCGCCGATGACGAGGCCGTCGGCGGGGCAGTCGACGAGGTGGTTCGTCACGAGCGTGCTCTGGGTCAGCACCTGGCCGCAGGTGACCGAGCGCGCGACCGGCGGGGGTGTGACCGACCAGCCGTGGGTAGCGGGGCTGAGATCGCGCCGGTTCGCCTCGTCGACGGCACGCACCGCGAGGGTGTGGCCACCGACGCTCAGGTTGGTGAGCACGAGCGGCGATGCGCAGGTCGAGAAGGCCGCCGAGTCGAGCGAGCACTCGAACGTGAGCTGCTCGACGCCGTCGTCCTCGGGGCCGTTGGACGCATCGGTGCCGGTGAACGTGAACGTCGCCGATGTGCTGACCGTGGTCAGGTCCGGCGCAGAGGTGATCGTGGTCTCCGGCGGCGTGTTGTCCGGCGGCGGCGCGACGATCGTCCAGGTGACGGTCGCCGGTGTCACGTCACGGTTGTTCTGCGAGTCGATGGCGCGCACCGCGAAGGTGTGCGAGCCGAGCCCGAGATCGGTGATGGTGTTGGGCGTGGTGCACGCGGCATACGCACCACCGTCGATGCGGCACTCGTAGGTCAGGGACGGACCATCGGTCACGTCGTCGCTCCCACCGAAGCGGAAGGTCGCGGTCGTGCGCGTCGTCGGGTCGTTCGGACCCTCGAAGATCGTCGTGTTCGGCGCGACCCCGTCCGGTCCCGGCGGCGCGGCCACCACGGTCCAGGTGTGGACCGCCGGCGTGAGATCGACGTTTTCGAACGGGTCGATGGCGCGGACCTCGAGCTTGTGCTCGCCGGTCGTCAGCAGGTAGTAGGTAAGCGGGCTCGCGCACTCGTGCCAGTTGCCCGGGTCGAAGATGTCCGGATCGCCAGGCTCCGGCGGCTCGGGATCGGCCGGCGGCGCCGGCGGGTCCGGCGGGGCGTCGAGGCGGCACTCGAAGCGCAGCCCGTCCGGCGGCGCGAGGTTGTCGGAGCCGGTGAACGTGAAGGTGACGGTGTCGAGCATGCCGTGGCTGGGCGGGGGCGTGTTGACGATGGTCGTGTTCGGCGCGGTGGTGTCCGGAGCCGGGGGCGGGGCAGCCGCGCCGGCGGTGCAGACCACGCCGACGCACTGCTCGATCTCGCCGTTGTCGGTGGCGGTGTTCCCGCCGCCGTCGACGTTCTCGTCCTCGGCCGCGATGCCGTAGCCGGCATTGCTGTTCGCGTCGTTGCCGGCAATGGTGTGACCGATGCCGGCGACGCTGATGCCGTCGCCGAGGTTGCCGTTGGTGACGTTGTCCGCGATGCGGTTACCGAGCGCCGGGAGCGGGTTGCCCTCGAGGTCGGCGGCGTCGCCCTCGACCGAGATGCCCTCGGCCGCGGTGTTGCTCGCGATGTTGCCGGTCACCACGTTGCGCAGCGAGTCGGCGCCGATGGCGATGCCCGCGCCGTCGCTGTAGCTGGCGTCGTTGCCGGTGATGACGTTGTTGCTCGAGCCGGACAGGTCGACGCCGGTCGGGTTGAAGCGCACGTCGTTGTCGCGCACGACGCTGCCGTTGGCGTCGCCGAGCACCACGCCGGCGTCCGAGCCGAGGTAGGCGCGGTTGCCGATGACCTGGTTGCCGTCGGACTCCTCGATCGCCACGCCGGCGTCGCCGGTGCGGGTGAACGTGTTGTCCTCGATGACGTTGCGGTGCGAGCCGAGCGTCAGCAGCGCTCCGGCGTCGCCGGTCTCGGCCAGCGTGTTGCCGCGGATGACGTTCTCGCTCGAGCCCTCGAGGAGGATGCCGCCGTCGCTGTCGAGGTTCGGGTCGAGGACGATGCCGCTGATCGCGTTGTTCGTGATCGTGTTGCGGTGCGCGTCGAGCAGGTGGACCGCGATGCCGGCGTTGCCGTCGAAGCGGTTCTCGGTGATCAGCGCGCCCTCGGTGCCGGCGAGGAGCCAGATGCCGGCCTCTCCGTTGCCGAGGATCCGGTTGTTGCGGATCGTGTTGCCGTTGCGGCCGTCGTCCGCGTCCCACAGCTCGATGCCCGCGACCGCATTCGTGCGGACGACGAGGTCGCGCACCACGTTGAAGCGTGCGCCGGCCATCAGCGACACGCCCTGGCCGAACTCCTGGACGGTGCCGTTACGGATGATGACGTTCTCGTGGCCGACGTTGCGGATGCCGACCGGGAGTCCCTCCTCCTGCCCGATGAGCAGGTAGTTGAGGCCGTCGATCGTGTGGCCGTTGAGGTCGAGCTCGACGTCCGGCGCGGCGATGACGAGGCCGTCACGCGGGCAGTCGAACAGGTCGTTCATGACCTTCGTGCTCTCGGTGATCTCCTGGCCGCAGGTGACCTCGGCCGGCTCCGGCGCGTCGGGCGCCTCGGGCAGCGGAATCTCCGGGCCGTCGAAGCGCAGCACGAGCTGCGGCATCTGGGTCTCGGGCGGCTCGAGGATCACGTGGCGGCTGGTGAAGCTGTGCTCCGCGTCGGGATCGGAGCCCTCGGCCGCGTCGCGGATGAGGAAGCCCTCGTTCGGCAGCGTGCCGGCCATGATCTGCTCGATGGCATCGGTGACGTCCCACTCGCGGTAGCCGGTGCCGGAGGTCGTCGTCGCGATCGGTCCACCCGTTTCGGGCTGGTTGATCCAGTTGACCTGCATCTCGCGCCAGTCCTCGGTGACCGGCACGGCCTCGATGGCCCGGCCCGGATCGGCCTCGGAGTAGAGGCGCAGGCGGGCGGACTGGAGGACGCAGTCGGCGGGCAGATCGGTCGGGACGCCGAAGCTGACGAGGGCGCGGGCGTTTTCGCCGGCGATGGCCGAGCGGACGGCCAGCTCGAGGTCGATCCCGAAGTTCTCCTGGGTGCTGGCCTCGTCGACCCACGCATCGGCATCGGCGAAGAGGGTGATGTTCGCCTCGGCGCAGTCGGACGGCGGCTGGACGGTCCAGGTGTAGGTGGCCGGGGTCGGGTCGACGTTGTCGGCGCCATCGGTGGCGCGCACCTGGACGGTGTGCTGGCCCATGCTCAGGTTGGTGAACGCGACCGGGCTGAAGCATTCCAGCCACGCCTCGGGGTCACCGGTATCGATCCGGCACTCGTACTCGAGCCACTGGCCCGGGGTCATCGCATCGGTGCCGCTGAAGCCGAAGACCGCGGTCGTGCCGCTGCTCGGGTTGGTCGGCGTGCTGGTGAAGATCGTGTTCGGCGGGGTGACGTCGTCGCCGCCGACGACGCGCTCGACGGGCGTCGGGTCGATGTTGCCGGCACGGTCGATGGCGCGCACCTCGAATCGGTAGAGGCCCTCGTCGATGAGCTCGACCTGCCACGGGCTCGGGCAGCCCAGCCACATGAACTCCGGATCGATCGGCTCGGTCGGGTCGACGGGCTCCGGCGGCTCGGTGATGTCGTTCTCGATGAGGCGGCACTCGAACAGCAGCTCGCCGGGCTCGGTGACGTTGTCGATGCCGGTGAACGTGAAGGCCGAGGTCGCCTCAGAGTCCTGGATCGGTCCGGTCAGGTAGCGGGTGTCAGGCGGCTGCGTGTCAGCGGGCGGGAACGGTCCGGTGAATTCGAAGGCGCCGCTGTCGCAGCGGCCGTTCTGCGGGCGCTCGGTGCCGCGCTGGTCGGTGGCCGGGCACGGGCTGACGCCGCCGTCGATGGCGAAGCTGTCGGCGCGCAATGCCATCGTCATCGTCGGGCCGCCGTTGTCGGCGATCGCGTCGAGGCCTGGGGCGGGGGCGTTCTGGCGGTCGCGCGTACCGCGGAAGTAGCAGGAGTCGCCGTCCTCGTAGTTGCCGCCCAGTGAGCCGAGGGCGAAGTTGCAGTTCGGGCTCAGGAGGTTGCCGGCCACGATCGTGTTGCGGAACATGACGGCCGTGCTCGGCATGATCGGCACGTTGAAGTCGGTCGCCTCGTCGCCGATGCCGCTGGCAGCGGGTGCGACGTTGCGGCTGATCGTGCTGTTGTCGACGTGGACATCGGCGTCTGCGTCGATGTACATGCCGCCGCCGCGCACCTGCGCGAAGTTGCCGGTGACCGTCATGTTCTCGTAGTGCGCGGTCGCGTCCCCGAGGCCGTAGATGCCGCCGCCGAGGCCGGTGTCGTCGCTGATGCCGACGACGGCGCGGTTGTTCCAGAACGTGGTCCGCTCGACGCGGGTGGCGCCGTCGGCACCATTCGAGAATCCGCCGCCGTTCTCGGCGGTGTTGTCGTGGACGGTCGAGTCGCTGATCGTGAAGTCGCCGCTGCCGTTGCCGCTGATGCCGCCGCCGTCGAAGGTGGCGCGGTTGTGGTGGATCGTCATGTTCGAGAGGCTCACGCGCCGCCCGCCGTTCTCGATGCCGCCGCCGTTGGCCGACGTCGTGTTGTCGCGGACCTCGCCGTCGCTGATCGAGACCGATCCGTTGTTCTCGACGAAGATCCCGCCGCCCTCGTTGAACGCGTCGTTGCCGATGAAGTCCGATCCCGACACGGTGATCGGCCCCGAGCCACCAAGGAAGACGCCGCCACCGCCGCCCTCGCCCTCGGCGATCTCGCCGGGGACCTCGACGCTCGGAAGCGTCCGTCCGGCCGCGTTCTCCTGGAACGTGACGCCGGTGATCGTGACGGTGCCCTCGACGCCGGTGTAGACGCCGCCGCCGTCGCCGACCGCGATGTTGCCGCGCACGAGGCCGCCGGTCATCGAGAGGGTCGACTTCGAGACGACGGCCATGCCGCCGCCGTAGTCGAAGCTCGTGTTGTCGGCGAGGGTCACATCGGTCAGCTCGATCGAGCCCTCGTGGTCGCCGTAGATGCCGCCGCCTGCCCCAGTGGCGACGTTGCCGGAGATGGTCACGCCGGTCAGCCGGCTGGAGCTGGGGAGGCCCGTCTCGGCGACCTCGCCCGCGTTGAAGAGGCCCGCGCCGCTCATGGCCTGGTTGTCGGCGATCGAGCCGCCGGTGATCGCCAGCGTGCCCTGCTGCACGTAGACGCCGCCGCCCTCGTTGCCGGAGGTGTTGCCCGCGACGACGGTGTCGACCAGCTCGAGGCGTGGCGCGCCGCCGGCGCACGGCTCGGGGCATTCGAATTCGAGCGGCTGGCCGCTGTAGATGCCGCCGCCGGCGTTCATCGCGAAGCTGTCGCGCACCGCGACGTTCTCGAGCCGGACGCGGCCCATCGAGGCGTTGGCGAGCGCGCCGCCGGCCTCGGGGTGGTAGCCGCCCTGGAGGGTCAGCCCGGTCAGGCCGACGTTGCCGGCCGTGGGGTGGATCTCGATGAGGCGGTCGTTGGCGGTCTGCTCCGGCGGGCCGCCGAACGGCGCGTCCCCGGCCACGATGATCGTCTGGCCCGGTCCGGCACCGACGATCGTGACCGGGCAGGTGATGTCGAGGTCGCCCTCGCTGGCGCCGCCCTCGACGATGTTGCAGTCGAAGATCGGCTCGGTCGGCTCCGGCGGCTCGACCGGATCCACCACGACGCCGCCGAGGGTCAGCCGATACGTTCCGGCCTGGACCGCGATGACCTGCACGCCGGGCATGGCGTTGGACTGCTGGATCGCCGCGCGCATCGTGCACTGGTCGCCGGGCACGCCCAGGTCGACGTCGCAGCGCAGGTCACCAAGGTCGGCGTCGACGCGGTCGCGCTGGTCGTTGACGGTGATGTCCGCCCCACGCACGCCGATCGTGCCGAGGGCCACGCCGATGACGACGACGGCGATCAGGGCGCCGAGAACGGCGCGCAGGCGCCGGGGCAGCGCGGACCAGCGGCGGGTGCCCGTAGCGGCGGTACCGCGGGCAAACAGGACCATCTGCGCGATGGCCGGGGGCGGGGCGATGCGCCCGTCGATGGGGCCCAGCCGCGTGTGCGGCCAGCTTTGTCGTGTCATGTTCCCTTGTCCTGGCAGCTGGACAGCCGAGATGGCCGTGCCGGAAACCCGGCGGATAAGTACGTGCCAGGTACGGTTGGGTCAGGGACTGACGGCGGTGTAAACGGATGATTACGAAGTCCTTATGACCGATGGGACCTTTGGGTGGTCCGCGTCGGAGAGGTGCGGTTCAGCGCTTGCCGAGCCGATATCCGGCACCCCGGACCGTCTCGATGACGTCGTCGCCGAGCTTCTTGCGGAGCTGGCTGACCGTGACCTCGACGACGTTCGAGTTCGGGTCGGTTTCGGGCCCCCACGCCAGCGACGCGAGCTGGCTGCGGCTCAGGATCTGGCCGGCATGGCGGAACATCGCCTCGAGGGTGGCGAACTCGCGGGTGGTGAGCTCGACGGCCCGATCGTCGACCGTCACGCGCCGGGTGCGGACGTCGAGGGTGACGCTGCCCGCGCGCATGAGGTTGTACTCGGGCTGCCGGCGCGGCTGGCGCAGCCGGGCGCGGATGCGGGCGATGAGCTCGTGGTACTCGAACGGCTTGCGCATGTAGTCGTCGGCCCCGGCCTCGAGCGCCATCACCACGTCGCGTTCCGCCCGGCCGGTGAGGACGAGGACCGGCATCGTCTGCCCTCGCCATCGCAGCTCCTGGAGGACGTGGAAGCCGTCACGGCCGGGTAGCCCCATGTCGAGCACGACGAGGTCGAACTCCTCGGTCAGGCCGAGGCTCAGCGCGCGGTCCCCGCTCTGCACCCAGAGCGTCTCGAAGCCGGCCGCCTGGAGCGACTGCTCGATCGATGCGCCGATCGCGGCATGGTCTTCAGCGATCAGGATGCGTGGCATCCGCGCTCCCCGTGGTCGGATCCCTGGCGACGACGATCGTGAAGGTCGATCCCTCGCCGAGCCGGCTCTCCAGCTCGACCCGGCCCCCGTGGGCGTCGGCGACGGCCTTCACGATCGCGAGGCCCAGGCCGCTGCCTCCGTAGCGGAGGTGCGCACCGGAGCCGCGAACGAACCGATCGAAGATCACCGCCTGGTCGGCCACCGGGATGCCCGCTCCCGTATCGCGCACGGTGATGCGGACCTCTTCGGGATCTGCGACGGTGGCGATCGCGATCGCGTCCTCCTCGGCCGTGTGCTGGATCGCGTTGTGGACGAGGTTCATCGCGGCCTCGGTCAGCCGATGGCGGTCGCCGAAGAAGCGGCCCTCGCCGACGTGATCGACCGTCCAGTTCCTGGAAGCGAGGGCCCGAGACTTGTCGTTCAGCTCGCGCGTGAGATCGGCCAGGTCGATCCACTCGAGGCGCAGGAAGCCGGGCTGGGTGGCCTCGGCGAGGAGCCGGAGGTCGTCGACGATGCGGCCCATGCGGTCGAGCTCGTCGAGGGCAACCTTCGCGGTCCGCTCGCGCTCGGCCGGGTTCTTGTCCCACAGCTCGATGTAGCCGCGCACGATCGTCATCGGCTCCCGCAGCTCGTGGCTCGCTTCGGAGACGAACTCGCGCTCGCCCTGGAAGACCGCCTCGAGCCGGTCCAGCATTGCGTTGAAGCTGCGCGCCATCTGCGCGGCCTCGCCCGTGCCGCGGACCTCGATCCGTCCGGTCAGGTCCGAGCTCGAGATCGATCGCGCCGTATCGGTCAGCTGGCGGACCGGCTCGAGGACGCGCCCGGCGATCAGCCAGGCCGCGACCGACGCGATGAGCAGGACGACGAGCGATGCCGTCCCGCCGAAGAGGAGGAAGCGATCGATGGCCGCGCGCTCCTCGACCGGAAGGATCGTCACCACGAACGCGCCGACGTCGTCGGCGAAGCGGATGCGAGCCGTCCGGAAGTAGGCATCGCCAAGGGCGGTGGACATCCGGCCCGTGGCGCTCTCGCCCTCGCCGGGGACACCGCTGGCGAGCCGTTCCCAATCGGTGAGTGCCTCCGCCGGGAGCCGATCCAGCGGGAACCCGGTCAACGTCGACGATCGGTGTGGCTCGCCGTCGACGAAGCTCAGGAAGGCCTCCTCGCGGCTCGGCACGTTCCGTGAGAAGTACACGTCGAAGAGGGCACCGAGCGAGGCGAATGGCTGACCCGTCTCCGGGTCACGGCCGTCGGTGAGCAGCTGATTGAGCTCGAGCACCTCCTGCTGGAGCTCGTTGTTGACTTCGGTCTCGAGCTCCCCGAGCACGATCTGGTGATAGCCGACGAACGGCACGAGGGCGGCAAGCGCCAGCAGCACGACGAACGGCACGAGGATTCGCGTTCGGACTCCACCCCCATCGCGCATCGTGCGGCGCAGTCGTCCGAGCGACCACGACGAGCTCCCGCCCGACGCCGAGTCGTCGGCGTGGGCCGCCGGAGCGTCGGCGCGCAGGTCGGTGTCCATTGGCGCATCGTAATCGGCGCGCGGACGTGCGCGCCGTGTCAGGGTGGTGCGCGGCGTCGCGTCCCGACGGCCTGACATCGAAGTGGGCTTCGCAGCGAGCCTCGCAGGCGGTAGGATGCGCGACGGACACGTAGGCGGGAGATGCCCTTCCGTGAACAACCAGGACGACCAGCACGCCGCATTCGAAGTCGGGTCTGACGGGCACGAGGCCGTCGGTCCCGGTGCAACGAGCTTCGACTCGACCGTCCTCGATTTCGGCCACCACGCCGGCCGGACGATCGCGGAGCTGGCAGCGACCGATCCCGACTATCTGCGCTGGCTTGCGCGCCATCCGTCCGGCTTCCGGTACCGCGCCGAGATCGACCGCGTGCTGGACTCCGCCGTTCCGCACGCTGGCGACTGGCAGCGCTGACCGGCCCCGCCTCGGCCGGATCGCCCGGTTTGGATGACGACGTCCGACCACCGTCCCGGCAGCGTACGGACACGGGAAACGTCGTCACGATCGCGTGCGCCGGGCCTATGCTCATGCTTGGCGGGCGACCGATCGGTCACCGTCAGCAACAGAGGAACGGAGGAGCTAGTTCCCAATGACATCGAGTAGCAGCGGCAGCACCAGCGGCTGGGCGGTCGGATTCACCGCCTTCGCGGCGATGATGATGATCCTCATCGGCTTCTTCCAGGCATTGATGGGCCTCGTCGCCGTCTTCAACCAGGACTTCTACGTCGCGACACCGAACTACATCTTCGCGTTGGACGTCGGCACGTGGGGCTGGATCCACCTGATCTGGGGCGTGATCGTCCTCCTCGCGGGGTTCGCGGTCCTCTCCGGCCAGACATGGGCGCGCGTCGTCGGCACGATCATCGCGATCGTCTCGGCGATCGAGGCATTCGCCTTCCTGCCGTACCAGACGTTCTGGTCGCTCACCGTGATCGCCCTCTGCGTGATGGTGATCTGGGCGCTCACCACCCAGGTCGACATGACCTACGACGCCGATGCGGTCTAGGCGGGGACTCGCCTCGCGCTGACGCCCTGGGTTGCCGGCTGACCGGGTCGGCTCTGTCACACTTCGCGCCCCGAACGCATCAGGGCCGATGAGCGTGGAGTGCAGGTGGAGCTGATCCGGGCCGGGAACCCATCACTCTCGGTAGACGAGTTCGACGCGCGGTTCGACCGCGCGCGATCCCGCGTGCGCGCCGTCGCACGCTCGATCCTCGGCGAGCAGCACGCCGACGACATCGTCCAGGACACCTACCTCGCCGCCAGGTCTCGGCTCGACCAGCTGCGCGACGTCTCGGCGCTGGACCGATGGCTCGCGCGCATCGCGGAGAACCTGTGCTACCAGGCGCTCCGACGCACCTCGGTCCAGGGTCGCAACCTCCCGCGGCTCGTCGAGGAGGCGCCAATGAGCGACCTTGCCCTGCGCGAGATGCTCGAGCGCCTCCCGCTGCGCGAGCGCGCGATCCTCGTCCTCCACTACGGCCACGGCTACTCGCTCGAGGAGATCGCCGGGATTCTGTCCCTCTCGTATCCCAACGTCCGGGCGCTCATCAGCCGCACGCGCCGCCGCCTCTATCGCCAGTGGAAGGAGGTGGACCGATGAGCTGGCGCGGTGCCGAGGCAACCTGTCGTCACGCGGCGCACATCGGCGAGACGCTGCTGGACGGCGGCACGCTGAGCGCGACCGATCGCCTCCACCTGGCCAGCTGTGCGGCCTGCACCCGTGAGGTCGCCGCAGCCGAACGCTTCCTCGGTCGTCTGGGAGTCGCGGCGGAAGCGGCGATGGACGACGTGCCCGCTGCCCTCGCCGAGGTCGGTGTGTCGCGTTGGGTCCGTCGCGTCATCGTTCCGACGACGATGCTCGCCGGGGCCGCCGCGGCCGGCCTGCTGCTCGCGGCCGTCGTCGGGCTGCGGCTGACGCCGCAGGCTGGAGATGCGCCGCCGACCCTCGGTTCGGTGGCGACGGCGGAGGAGCGCCTCGCGCAGCTCGACCTGACGTGCGCCCCCGTCGCCGGCGGGGCCAGGTGCGAGTCCCGAGGCCCGGACCACGTCCACCGCGTGACGCTCAGCACGCAGGACGGAGCCGTCGTCGGGATGGAGGCGGGGATCATCGGCACGGAGGGCGGAGCGATCGACCTGCGCGGCGCCGACGACCTGCTGCGGCGGATGACGACCGCGACGCTGGAAGGCTCGCGCGCGGCCGCCGCGACCGCCTGGCTGGCGGCAACGTACGCCGCGTGCGCCGACATGTGCTCGGCCGACGTGGCCGGCATGCACCTGGTGCTCGAGCGGCGCGCCGACGCCGTCATCCTCACCGTCGAGGCGCGCTGACCGAGCAGGCCACTGTCACGATCGGCCACCCGGTCGCATCGGGGCTGCATGACGCGCGTGGTCAACCTCTGTGGGGCGCTGGCCGCCATCGGTCTGCTGTCCGGCTGTGGCGGACGCGCCGAGCCGGTCCCTCCCTCCGGGCTGGCGATGCCGGACTTCGCCCCGGACGAGGTCGAGGCGCTGCGGTCGCTGTGGCTTGGCAGCCTGCCGGACCTGCCTGCCGACTCGTCGAATCGCGTCGCCGACGATCCGGCCGCCGCCGCCCTCGGCGAGGCGATCTTCTCCGACACGCGCTTCAGTGCGAACGGCGAGGTCTCCTGCGCGACGTGCCACCAGGCCGAGCTCCACTTCACCGACGGGCTGCCTCGTGCGCGGGGTATCGGCGAGACGACGCGCAAGACGATGACCGTCGTCGGCACCGCGTACAGCCCGTGGCTGTTCTGGGACGGGCGCAAGGACAGCCAGTGGGCGCAGGCCCTGGCACCGATGGAGGACGCAGCCGAGCACGGCGGCAACCGGGGCATGTATGCCCACCTCGTCGCCGAGCACTACCGCGCCGAGTACGAGGCGATCTTCGGCCCGCTCCCGGCCCTCGAGGATGCTTCGCGCTTCCCGGATCAGGCGGGGCCGGTCGAGGACCGGGTCGCCCGCGACAACTGGGAGTCCATGACCGATGCGGATCGCGACGCCGTCACCGAGGTCTTCGTGAACGTCGGCAAGTCGATCGCCGCCTTCGAGCGCGGCCTCATGCCGGCGCCGACGCGCTTCGACGCCTTCGTGGAGGCACTCCTCGCAGGGGAGCCCACCACGTCCCTGACCGCGGACGAAGTCGCGGGCCTTCGCCTCTTCATCGGTGAGGCGGGCTGCACGAACTGCCACAACGGGCCGCTGCTCACGAACAACGCGTTCCACAACACCGGCGTGACGCCGGTCCGCGGTCGTGAGCCGGACCGCGGGCGCGGCGGACGGCATCGGTCTCGTGCAGGCGGACGAGTTCAACTGCCTCTCCCGATGGAGCGACGCCGATCCCGGCGACTGCTCCGCCCTGCGATTCCTGCGCGACGACCCCGAGCCCCTGGTTGGCGCCTTCAAGCCGCCGACGCTGCGCAACGTCTCGAAGGTCGGGCCGTACATGCACGCCGGCCAGCTCGACACGCTCGCCGATGTCCTGCGCCATTACCGCGACGCGCCGGAGGCGGCCATCGGGCACTCCGAGCTCGAGCCGCTCGAGCTGACCGATGCGCAGCTGGCGCAGCTCGAGGCCTTCCTGCACACCCTCGACGAGGTTCCCGTCCAGTGAAATCGCTCGTTGCCGTCCTCTTCGCGGCTGTCCTCCATGCCGGGTGCGCGACCACCGCGGGCGAGCCGTCGGCGTCCGCGGTTCCCACGCCCGTCGCGACGCCCATCGCGGAGCCATCGGTCTCCGAGCCGAGCCCGACCGCCACGCCGGTGCCGAACCTCCAGGTCGGGGTAGTGAGCGAGAACGGCCTCTTCCGGGCATCGTGGGAGAGCCGGCCCGTGGAGCCGGCGATCAACGAGCTCCACGAGTGGGTGCTGCACATCGAGACCGCCGACGGCGAGCCGGCCGCGGGCGCGATCGTCTCCGTCAACGGCGACATGCCCGCGCACGGCCACGGCATGCCGACCGAGCCGCAGGTGACCGCCGACCTCGGGGGCGGGGACTACCTCGTCGAAGGGATGTCCTTCCAGATGGGCGGCTACTGGATCGTCGACGTGACGGTCACGTTCGATGGCGAGACCGATCTCGTCCGATTCGGGCTCGATCTGTGAGGGGTCTACGATGACGGCCGCGTGGAACCGATCCCGACCGAGCTCTTCCTTGCCGGGTACCCGCCGGGCATCCGCTTGATCGCCGAGCGCCTCTGCGACGTGGTCATGCGGGCCGTTCCGGACGCCATCGAGCGCGTCAGACCAGGCTGGCGATTGATCGGCTTCGACGTTCCGGCCGGCACCCGAACGCGGTACTTTGCGTTCGTCGCGCCCGAGGTCGAGCACGTGCACCTCGGCTTCGAGTACGGCGTCTGGATGGCCGACCCGCACAACCTGCTCCGCGGCGCACACCTCGACCTTCGGAAGGTGCGCTTCGTGACCTACGAGCCTGGCGACCCGATCCCGGAGGGCGATCTCGTCGAGTACACGCGCGACGCGGCTCAGCTGGCCGTCATGTCGCGCCCGGAGCGGCTGGCACGCGAGCTCAACCGCTCGGGAGTCGTTCCGTCGGATTCAGCTACCGGCTCGGACGAGCCAGATCGCCGAGCTGGCCTCGCCTAGGACCTCCACCAGCACCAGGGTCGCACCGTCATCCTCGACGGCGGCGAACGAGTGCAGGCTGGGAGCGCCGGGAAAGTCGTCGGACGCGAGGGCGTCCTCGCCGGCCGCGCAGGTCCAGTGCGTCGCATCCGAGCTCGTCGCCGCGAGGATCTCCATCGCGTCGCGCTCGCCCGCGAGCATGACCCCGACGAGGAGGAGATGGCCGTCGTCGGTCGCAACGAGGTGGGGTTCGAACATCGAGCGGGCATCGACGCCGCATGCGCTGGGGCCGAGCGCAACGTCGTCATCGGCGCCGTCCAGCGAGGCTGCCGTGCGCGACCAGGTCACGCCGTCCGTCGACGTGGCCAGGCCGACGCGGTTCCGGTTCGGCGCCGCGGCACCGGCGCCCCCGTAGCCCATGATGTAGCCATCGTCCGTCGGCAGCACGCTCGGGTGGTCGGTGATCGCGCTGTCCCACCCTTCGCGGTCGGGCAGCAGGACCGGGTCCGGGTTCGCGGTCCATGGCCCGTCTCCGCTTGGAGCCGTCGCACGCCACACGATCGGATCCGTCCCGCCGGGCAGGCGACCGCTGCCGTACATCACCCACGTGCCGTCATCGGCCACGAAGACGGAGGAGGGAACGGCGCCGATGCGGTCCAGCTCGATCGCGAAGTCGTCGAGCAGCGATTCGGACGGGTCGCCTGTCCAGGTCCTTCCATCCTCCGAGGTCAGGTGCAGGACCCGCGGTGCCTCCGTGGCGTCCTGGGAGAAGGCGACCGGAAACAGGTGAAAGATCTCCTCGTGGGCGACTGCGGCGCCTGGCAGCAGGTAGTCGGCCCCGTAGTCCTCGGGCTCGATGACCGGTGCGTCGACGACGACCGAGAACCTGAGCGCCTCCCCAGGGGCCCGCGCTTCGTCTACGGATGCTGACGGTGCCTGGCACGCGACGGCCGGCACCAGGCACACGAGGAACGCCGATCTGCGTTGCCATGAGCTCGTCATGCGGCGTCGACCGCCCGCCGTTGCGCGTTCAGCCGATCCCGCCACTCGAGGAAGCCGGCCCCGTTCTCGACGCGCCACTCCGGTCCGCCAAAGCCGAGCGTGAACTGCGTGAAGCCGAGCGCCACGTACGCATCGGCGTCCTCCAGCAGGAAGCGCTCGATGTCGTCCGGCTGCAGGCCGACGCTCCACTCGATCTCGTACGGGTCGCGTCCGATCGCCTCGCAGTGGCCGATGAGCGCGGAGACCGCCGGCTTCACCTCCTCGATGGAGTCCGGGAAGAAGGCGTGCCAGGCATCGGCATGGCGGGCGACGATCGGAAGGGTCAGCGTCAGGCCGACGCCCGCGATCAGGATCGGCATCCGGCGCATCGGCGGCGGGTTGAGGGATGCCAGTCGCTCGATGATCCGCGGCGTCGCGTGCTCCAGCGCGCGGATGCGAGAGGCCCGCGTGCCGTACTCGTACCCGTAGCGGCGGTAGTCGCGCTCGAACCAGCCGGCGCCGAGCCCCATGATCACGCGGCCGCCGCTGATGTGGTCGACGGTCCGAGCGATGTCGGCATGCAGGTCCGGGTTGCGGTACGAGTTGCAGGCCACCAGCGGCCCGAGCTCGATCCGCTCGGTCGCCTCGGCCCAGGCCGCCAGCAGCGACCAGCACTCGAAGTGCTTGCCGTCAGGCGGTCCATCCAGCGGGCTGAAGTGGTCCCAGGTGTAGAGGATGTCGTAGCCGAGCTCCTCGCTGCGGATGGCGGCGGATCGGATGTCCCGCCAATCACCGTGCTGCGGGTGGAGCTGGGCCGCGATCCGGATCGGTCGGGCCTCGTGGATGTTCATGAGCCCATGCTTGACCTTCCCTCAGGGGGAAAGTCAAGCTATGGTCCTGTCATGTTCCCGATCGGTCAGTTCTCCCGCCTTGCCGGCATCAGCGCCAAGCAGCTGCGGGCCTACGACGCGCTCGGCCTCTTTCGCCCGGCCTGGGTCGATCCATCGAGTGCGTACCGCTACTACTCGCCCGCACAGCTCCCGGAGCTGCGGCGCATCCTCGCCCTCCGGCAGCTCGACATGGGGCTCGAGGAGATCGGCGAGCTGATCCGCGGCGGCGACCTGCGCGCCGCGCTCGACCGGCGCCGCATTGAGCTCGAGCGCGATCGGCGCCTGGCCGAGGAACGGCTGGCCGCGCTGGACATCAGCGTCGGCGACACCGATGTCGTGCTGCGGCCGGTGTCCGAGGAGCCGGTCGCGGTCATGACGGTCGGAACCGATGCGTCCGCTGCCTTCGATGAGCTCGAGGCCCACGTCCGCGACGCCGGCCGCCGCGCGCATCGGCCTCCCGGAGCCATCCCGTCGCTGCGCGAGATCTTCGTGCCGGTCACCGGGCCGGTGCCCGAGACGGACCGCATCGCCTACCAGCGCCTGCCGGCGGCGCGGGTCGCATCGGTCATCCATCGGGGCCCGTACGGGGGCATCGCTGGCGCCCGCGAGGCGCTGCTACGGTGGGTGGAGGCCTCCGGGCTCGAACCCGCCGGACCGATGCGCACGCTGTACCTCCAGTTCGGCGCAGACCCCGCCCTGCGCCTGCCCCCTGACTGGGTGGTCGAACGTTCCGAGGACCTCGTCACCGAGCTTCAGCTCCCGGTGGAGGGCACCTGACAGGCAGACGCCGGTGGAGGCGTAGGGGCTTCAAGCGAGGCGTATCATCGGACCTGTCGCCCGAGCCCACGAGGAGGACCGCTGTCGTGACTACGTTGAACCGGCGGACGTTCTTGAAGGGGGCTGCGGCGACGGCCGGTGCCGTCGCCCTCGGCGGGCCATTCCGCGGCTTCGTCGAGCTCGCCTCCGCCGCGCAGAAGCACCCGACCTTCGCCGACCTGCGCCCGATTCCGGACCTGCGCGATGGCGTGGTCCGCCTGTGGCTGCCATCCGGCTTCAAGTACCGATCGTTCCATGACACCGAGTTCCCGGTCGTGCTCGACGACGGGACGAACCTGCCGGGCCGCCACGATGGGATGGGAGCCTTCCGCGGGCGGAACGGGAACGTGGTCCTCATTCGAAACCACGAGATCAACAACCCCGGTCCGCCGTTCGGCGATGCCGCCAAGGCGTACGACGGGATGGCGCAGAGCGGCACGACGACCATCGAGGTCACGCCGACCGGCAGGGTCGTCAAGTCCTTCACGAGCCTGAACGGCACGCAGATGAACTGCTCAGGCGGGCAGATGCCATGGCGCAGCTGGATCACGTGCGAGGAGACCGTGAACGGGCCTGACGTCGGTGCGGACTTCACCGGCGTCTCGAACGTCCCGTTGGAGCAGCGCCACGGCTTCATCTTCGAGGTCCCGGTGGACGGCGTCTCGAACCGCGAGCCGATCACCAGGGCCGGCCGTTTCGCGCACGAATCGGTCGCCTTCGATCCGAAGCCCGGGATCCTGTACCTGACCGAGGACAACTTCGGCTTCCCGTCGGGTTTCTACCGATACATCCCGCGCCGCAACCCGATGCACACCGGCCGCCTCGACAACCGCGGGAGACTCCAGATGCTCGCGGTCAAGGGTCGCCCGAACATCGACCTCGCCGCGACCCAGCCGAAGGGCGCCCGGTACAACGTCAAGTGGGTCGACATCGACGACCCCGCACCGAGCTTCCCGTTCACGCCGGGCCAGCCCGCGCCGACGACCAACAACGATGCGCTCACCTACGTCGGCAGGCAGGGATTCGGCCAGGGCGCGGCCTTCTTCTCGCGGCTCGAGGGATCGGCGTACGACGACAACGTCGTGTACTTCTGCGCCACCCAGGGCGGCGGCCCGGCGGAGACGTCGTTCGGTCCGATCGCCGACGGCTACGGCAACGGCACCGGACAGGTCTGGGCGTACCACACGCGGAGCGAGAAGCTCGAGCTGCTCTTCGAGTCGCCCGGGGCGGATACGCTCGACTTCCCGGACAACGTCACGACCAGCGAGCGCGGCACCCTGATCCTGTGCGAGGACAACGTCAACGACAACTTCCTCCGCGGACTGACGCGCCGCGGTCGCCTGTTCGACGTCGCCCTCAACCGGATGGTGAGCTCGACGGGCGCGAACCGCTTCAACGACGAGTTCGCTGGAACGACGTTCAGCCCGAACGGCAGGACGCTGTTCGTCAACATCCAGGCAACGCGAGGAATCACGTTCGCAATCTGGGGTCCGTGGCGAGCGATCGGCCTCTGATCGACCGCGGTCAGCGCGCCTCGGTATCCGAGATGTAGAGCGGCTCCAGGGTGTCATCGGGGACACGCAGGATGTAGCGCACCGGCGGCCCGTCGGGATCGCTCCCGAGCGCCGACCGGTCCATCACGTCCTTCACCGCCGGCGGCCACCACTCGAACGCGTCGGCGCGGGAGGTGGTGTAGATCTCCGGCGGCAGATCGAGCTCGTCCATGTACAGCTCACGGCCATCGTGGGGTTCGCCGACCAGGCGCACGCGGATCAGGCCGCCGCGCCCATCCATCCGCGTCTTGAACTCTGCGGGCCTGGGCTGCGGGGCAGGGGAGCCGGCGCTCATCGCGTCGCAGTGTAGGCCCTGCTCACACCCGACATCGGCTGCGCATCGCGATCGCCGGACACGACGCATCGACCTTTGCCCGATCTTGGAGCTCCCGGTCGCCAGCGACTGACGGGCGGCCGGATTTACCGGCAAGCATGTGGCATTCGAGCGCTGTGGTCGCAGATTCGCGCCCAGTTATGAGGTCTGATACGATCGCGGCCTGCTCGATCGGCTCATCGGCTAACAGGTTTGAAGCCAAACTGAGCGTGAATCGAGCGAAATCGGTGGGCGGCTAGCTCAGCTGGTTAGAGCACTTGCTTGACATGCAAGAGGTCACTGGTTCGAGTCCAGTGTCGCCCACCAACACACCGATCCGAGCACGAAATGACCGCCATAAACGGCGGTCGCGCTCTTTTCGCCTCCGGGCCAAGAGGACGCATGAGAACTTCATGGGATTCGCACGGATCGGTGCGCCGGGATAGCGACTCGATAGTTATCAACGTGTCGTCAGACCGCTTGGCCGATTGACGCTGACCGCCATACTCCTCCGAACGGAGGCAGGCTAAGAAGCGCGGAGTGCCCACGGTCGCCGATCCGCCGCGCTGAGCCACTGGCGAGACCGAGCCGCCGGGGGAATGGGAGGAAGCCCCGTGCGGCTCTTTGCTCGACGTCGTTCGCCCGTATCCGTCGTTCTCATTGCATTCTGTTTGTCGCTGATCCCCGCCTTACCCCATAGCGCTCCTCCGACGCGGGCGGCAACCGACGAGGAGCTGTTGCAGCAATGGACCTTCGCGGTGACGGTCGTAGAGACGGCGATTGCCAGCGGTCTCTCAGGCACGCAGGCGGTCACCTACGAGTCTAGGTCACCGCTACCCGAGTTGAGCTACAGCGCGTCCGAGGACCTCCTCTCTAGCAGTCCAGGTGGCGCCTGCGGCGCGTTCACCGAGACCCGTGTCGGAGCGGGTGAGGGTGATGGCATCCTGGAGGCTGGATCATCGGGCTTCGAACCGTCTGTGTTCGGGCTCGATACCAATGCGACTTGGACGGCGCTCACCGCCAGTGCCGTTGAAGGATCGACTTTCAATGTGACGCAGACAACCACATGGGAGCTGTGCCCGAGCATCGTCACGGTTGTCGACGTTCTCCCAAGGGTGACGCCGGTCTTTCTGCCGGGATCGCTCGAAGAGCTTGACGCAATGCCGCCGGGGACCGAGCTTGAACTGTCCTACAACGATGGCGGCGCGTACTCGTCCGGCGGCGTCGACATGGAGGTCAGCTACACAGCGGTCAAGCTCGGCGCGCCGATCGACAGCGACCTAGACGGCCTCACGGACCTCCAAGAGGCTGCGATCGGTACCAACCCGTTCCTGGCGGACTCCGATGGCGATGGCATCTCGGATGGCACCGAGGCGCTCGGTGGAGTCGGCACCGACACCGACGGGGATACGACGATCGACGCACTCGATACCGATTCGGACAACGACGGCTTCCTCGACGGTGCCGATGAATGCCGCACCGAACCGGGGACAGACGATGGCTGTCCGCCTGCCCCAGAGGACGCCACACTTACGCTCGCGGTGGGTGCCCCTGTAGCGGCGTCGTTCGGAATGGCCGGGTCACTGAGCGGCACCGTTGCCACTGCCGGATCACTCACCACCAGCGTAACCCCTGGGGTCGCCCTGTCCATCATCGTCGCTAACGATCATCCGGGCCTCACCCCGAAGCGTGTGACTTGCGTGGGGGCGAAGGCGAAGCTTCAGGCGGTAGGCGAGTCTGCCACGGTTAGCGTCAAGGGTCTAAAGGCTGGCGTGCAGGGACGCTGCGTCCTCCATCACGTGCTAGCGCCGCTGGTCTTCGAAGCCAGGTATGACCACACGGTGGTGTTTGGATTGCCGATCAGCTTCGTCAACACGTCCTTCGCGATGGACATCACAGGCTCCAGTGCAGACGCTCGTGTCGCGAAGATTTGTCTCGTCGACCAATGGTTGATCACGTGGAAGAAGCCAGCCATCGGTAGCAAGGTCTTCTGGTTTGCGCCGGAGCAGGACGCGCTGGGCGATCCGGTTACCGAGTTTGAGGCAGGTTACTGGTCGGGAGTCCCGGATGCCCCCACGTCGGCATCGCGGACGCGGCAAGTCGCTGATGCGAATTGCGCCTTCGGGGCATCCGGATTCCACTGGAGCCCTCGGATTTGGCTATACGCGGCGAGTCACGGCCTGACGCTGCCGCGCGAAATATCCAAGGTGTGGCACGACGTGAGTTATGACGTCTACCTGACTGACTGTCCGACAACCCCCATCCGCATCAACCTCTCCGCTGACTCGGCCACGAAGAAGAATCGGCTTGCCGGCGATCTAGACGAATCGCGCGACGGGCGCCTCGCGTGCACGCCATGAGGCTCATGGCCAGCATGAAGCGATGGTAATACTTGTCGCCCACCAGCCCCCTTCGCCCTCGATGCGTTAGCGCTGCTTGAGCACCGATGCCCGGATGCTCTGCCGCCGTCCGGCCGACCACGACCCGGCTGACCTCCCGCGCACGTCCCCGTCAGCCCAGCGCTGGTCCCGAATACCGGCAGCTCGTCGGGGGGCCGCCGCCCATTGCGTGAGGGTGGTGCGGATGGGTAAAGTCATGTCTCCAGCGCCGCAGTTCCCATGATGCTGGTCAGGGGCTCATCCAACGATCCTCGCCGCCACCGGAGGCGATACCCGGCCGGTCCTGACCTCCATGCGGGCAAGCCGGCGGACGGACACGATCAACGAAGCAGGAGGCGACCGAGCGCAGGGGGGTTGGGGAACATATCGAGGACGAGGAGGGGACCCGTGTCCATGAAGCGAAGGCTTGTCTCTGTCGTTGCCGTTTTGGCCCTCGTCGTGGGCCTGGCACCCGCATCGGCACGTGCTGCCGACGATTTCACCGCCCTGGAGCCTGGTGAGAGCGTGACCTTCGGGCAGGACGTGCCGATCAACATCGTCTTCATCGGCTACAAGCAGAGCAAGATCAACAGTGGGTCACTGCTGAACGAGCTGCCCGATGCGTACGAACCGGTTGTCCGGTTCCCGCAGTTCTACGGCCTGCAGGGTCGGGACATGGGGCTGCGTTTCAACTTCGACTACAACGTTTCCTTTGCCGGGAAGAGCTTCACGAACCGGTTCTTCAACCACCTGAGGCAGATCGGGACGCGGGGCGGGCTCACGGATTACCAAACGCTCTATAACGAGCAGGAGAGCAACGTCCTCAACGTCAAGGGCCCGGTGCTGTACATCGACGCGCCCAGTGTCGAAGGCTGGCTGGCGCAGAACCTGGACGTCCCGAACAAGGGCTACACGGTCGTCTTCATCAACTGGCACGGCCGGCCCGACTTCAGGTTCCACGTCTACACGAAGACCGATGAGCCCGATCCGGACACGGGCCACAACTTCGGCGAGCTGGACTCGCGACAGATGATCGCCTGGGGCGGCAGTCACAGTCGCCTGTGGTTCCACGATCTCTCCGCCGGTCCCGAATTCAACACGGACAACTGGAACGTCGACAACCCGGATCTCGACGGAAACGACGTCGAGGACTACCGGATGCCGCCCACCTGGGAGTACGGCGGCGGTGGGTACCGCAGGGCGTCTGCGCTGAGCTCTGACCTCGGGTTGGTGACGAGATTCGTTGGCATCAACCTGCTCTTCACGGCCTCACCGCTCTACGACCCGCTGGTCGCCGCTCCCGGTCCCAACGGCGACAGGGTCGTTCACATGAACATGTTCGAAGACGATGGGGCGAGCCGCGGGACAGATTGGATCGACCGCCGGTTCATCGAGGACCGCCTGGCTGAATTCCAGCCGTACTACGACTGGAAGACGAGGCTGGTCGACAGGAACCCGATCGACGCCGATGCCCGCCGGGCGTTCAGGATCTTCGCCGGGGTGCGCGACGCCGAAGACTGTTGGGTCCCGTTCGGTGACCCGTTCGCCGAGCTGTTCTGCTACTTCGACGAGAACCTCGGACGGTACGTTCCCAACTACGGTCGGAACGACTACGTGGCTTCGATCTTCAACTTCAACACCACCGAAGCGAGGTTGGGGAACCAGTTCGGCCTGCTTGGGTTCGCGGACGACAACTGGACGGACGGGACCCAGACGCACACGTTCACGTTCGGCTCCGCGGCCTATCGTGAGCTGGGGTACGGCTTCACCTCGACGGTCGTCCACGAAGCCGGTCATCACTTCGGGATGGCGCATCCGCACGATGGCTGGGACTCCGAGCTCGGGTTCGACTACGGGCCGGCGGACGACTTCTACTTCGCCTGGTCAGGCGACGAGAGCGACTCCGTCATGCAGTACCTCGGGCTTTCCAACCGGTTCGGCGAGTTCGACCAGGACAACATGTATCGCTGGGAGCTGGCCGGCTACCTGAACTGGGCGAACGGGCTGCTGGATGACATCCTCGCGCACCCCAACGCCAACTCGGTGAAGAGCACGCTCGCGAAGGCCGAGCAGTTCGCGAGGACAGCGGTCCGGAACTTCAAGAACTGGAACTACCTCGGTGCGGCGACCAACGCGCGCAGAGCCTATGAGGAGGTTGCCAAGGCGGCGGCTGACCTGGGCATCGAGACTCCCACCGCGGCCACGCTGCGGGCCGGAATCCCGAGCGTGGCGGCGACGGACAAGGGGGATCCCATCCGCTATCCGGGCAACTGAGATCGGATCGATGAGACATTGAAGCAGTCGGGAGACCTGTTGCTTGCCGTCATCCCCGTAGCAGGCGATGGTCTCCCGACTGCTCCTCGCTGAACCATATCGCTCGAACCTTGCCGCCTGCCTTACAGCGGGGCGGAAATTGTGGATAACCGGTCCACTACGCGCCGCTGCGACGCTGATCGCTCTGCGGAACCGGCCGTGACGCGAGAGCGTCCACCGCGCATGACGTTCCGCATCGTGCTGATCATGGCGCCTGCTGGCGGGATGCGCCGCGCCGCCCGTGGACACGCTCGACGGGACGGAGTGGCTCTCGACCGCCGTGACCGAGGCCGGGGCAGACCGCCCGCTCGTGGAGGGCACCCAGATCCGCCTGAGCTTCACCGACGGCCAGCTCGGCGCTTCCGCCGGCTGCAACACGATGGGCGGCGCGTACACCGTTGAGGATGGACGGCTGATCGTCGAGGGCGGCGGGATGACCGAGATGGGCTGCGACGAGGAGCGCCACGCCCAGGACGAGTGGCTGTTCGGCTTCATCGGCTCGCAGCCGTCACTCGCGCAGGAGGGAGACAAGCTGACGCTGACCTCGGGCGAGACGGTGATCGCGCTCCAGGACAGCGAGGTCGCCGAGCCGGACCTGCCCCTGACGGGAACGACCTGGACGGTCGACTCGATCATCACCGGCGACGCGGTGTCATCGGTCCCGAACGGCGCGACGGCCACCCTCGTCTTCACCGATGACGGGCGCCTCGAGGTGGACAACGGCTGCAACATCGGCGGCGGCACCTACGAGGTGACCGATGGCAGGCTGCGTGTGGGCGAGCTCATGACCACGCTGCGGGCATGCGACGCGCCGGCGGCGCAGCTCGAGTCGGCCGTGATGGGCGTCCTCAACGCCGAAGAGATCGAGTACGCCATCGATGCCGGTTCGCTGACGCTCATGGCCGGCGACCAGGGTCTGGGCCTTCGCGGCGGCTGACGCTCAGTTCGGGTCGAGCAGCGAGACGATCTCTTCGCGCCCGGGCATCCCGGCCCGCGCCCCGGCCGCGCCCACCGACAGCGCCCCGGCCGCGTTGGCGGCGGTGATCGCGTCGGGCAGGGCCACACCGTCGGCCAGCCAGGCGGCGAGCACGCCGCAGAAGGTGTCGCCAGCGCCGGTCGTGTCGACGACGCCGCCGGGCGAATAGCCCGAGAAGCGCTGGCGGCGGTCCCGATCGGCGAGGAGAGCGCCGGCAGGACCCTGGGTGACGATGATCGGTCCGTGGTGTCGCACGGCGAGCTCGTCGAGCGCCGGCCCGGTCTCGTCGTTGCCGATGGCCACCACCAGCTCGTGCTCGTTCGGCGTGAGGATCGGTCCGAGCGAAAGCACCTCCGCCGGCAGCGCGTGCGCCGGGGCGGGGTTGAGGATGGCGAGCGTGCCGCCGTCGCGCGCGGCGCGCAGCGCCTCGACGACGGTCGACTGCGGGATCTCGTGGTTGGTGAGGAGCACCTCGGCCTCGCCGATGATCGCCCGATCGTCTGCGTCGAGCTCCAGCGTGGCGTTGGCGCCGGGGGCAACCGTGATCTGGTTCTCGCCGCGTGGCCCGACCACGATGAGCGCGACGCCGGTCGGCTCGCCGTCGACGCGCCGGACCCGTGACACGTCGACGCCCTCAGCTTCGAGCGCCGCGACGGCGTGCTCGCCGTGGTCGTCGGCGCCGACCGCCGCGATCATCGTCACCTGCGCGCCAGCTCGGGCCGCGGCGACAGCCGCGTTGGCACCCTTTCCGCCGTGATGAACGGCGAACCGGCCGCCGAGGACCGTCTCTCCGGGTGCGGGGAGATGGTCGGCAGTGACGACGAGGTCGACATTGACCGAACCGATGACGACGACGTGCCCAGGCATTTGGATGAGTATGCGCGATGACATGGTCCCCGGACCATTGGACGATCAACCTACTGCTGTGGCGTCGTCATGCTTCGCGTCATGAGGACGGCCATCCTCAGACCGATGCGCTTCGCGACGGCCGCCGCCATCGTCCTGGCCGCGGCGACGATCGCCGGCTGCGTGCCGATCTCGACGGTCGGCACGCTGGCGCCGACCCTGGTCATCGACGACTCGAGCGGCGTGGCCATCCCCGTGCAGAACGGGATGCCCGTGCCGACCTTCGAATGGCAGCCGCGCCCGCGGATCGACCTGGACGGGCCGTGGCTGGTCGAGCGAGCCGACCTCGGCATCGACCTGACGATGGCCTCGCGGGATGGCTCCCTCGACGATATCGAGGCGGAGGCCGGCGGCCGCCAGCTGCCGGATCACGACGACGCGGCGTGGGAGGAGCTCGACGTACCCGGCACGCTGAACGAGCCACCTGACGGCGAAGAGGGCGGCGGGTGGTATCGGCGCCACTTCGTCATCCCGACGGGCTGGGCCGGCCAGTCGGTGACCATCAGGTTCGGATCGGCCAACTACGTCGCCGACGTCTGGCTCAACGGCACGTGGCTCGGTTACCACGAGGGAGGCTCGACACCGTTCGCGTTTGCCGCCGGGGAGGCGCTGCAGACGAGCGAGGAGAACGTGCTGGCGGTGCGAGTGCACACGATCCCACTCGGGACGCGGAGCGATGTCGTTCCGTGGGGACTCATCGACTGGTGGAACTACGGCGGGCTGACCGGCCCGGTGTGGCTCGAGGCGGCGCCACCGGCCAACGTCGCGCGCGCCGACGTCGTCCCGCACCTCGACGCGCTCGACGTGAACGTCGTCGTCCACCACGCGGCCGTGCCGCAACCGGAGGACGAACCCGACGGTGAGCGGATCCAGCTCGCCATCTTCCCGGCCTCGGTCGACGGTGAGAACCTGCTCGACCCCGACCCCCGATCGCTCGTCCCCGACCTGGACGACCCGTTGGCCGTCATCAACGAGCGCCTCGACCTGCCGTCCGCCGGGGACTCGAAGCTGGTGCCGATCTCGGTGGTCTTCGGCGAGGCCGATGCCTGGAGCCCGGCTCGCCCCGCGCTCTACGTCCTGCGCGTCCAGCTCCTCGGCGAGGCGCGGGCGGTGCGCGACGAGCTGTGGACGACGTTCGGCGTCCGCCACGTGACCGTCGACCCTCTTCGGCCGCGCGTCATGCTCAACGGCGAGGCCGCCTTCTTCCGGGGCGTCGGGCTTCACGCCGAGACGGTCGCGGTCGACGCCGACGCCGAGCCGACGCGAGGCACGCCGCACCAGGAGCCGGAGGAAGCGCTCGCGGAGCTCGAGGACGCGCGCGCCATCGGCGCCGACCTCATCCGGACGGCCCATCTGCCTGCCGATCCGACCGTGCTCATGCTGGCCGACCGCCTCGGCTTCGCCATCTGGGAGGAGATCCCGCTCTACCACGCCACACCGCTCGTGTTCGAACGCGTGATGGCCAGGGGGATCCCGCAGCAGATGCTGCGCGAGATGGCGCTGCGCGACATGAATCGGCCGTCGGTGCTGTTCCACGGCTTCGCCAACGAGTCGACCGGCACCGACGAGCGGACCGATGCGCTTGCCGAGCTTCACGAGGTCGACCGCGCCATCGACGGCACGCGCCTCACCGGACAGGCCGCCTATGGCTGGCAGCCCGAGGATCCGACGCACGCACCGCTCGACGTGGCCGGCTTCACGATGTATCACGGCGTCTTCTACGGCTCCGAGCCGGGCCCCGACACGCGCCGTGCGCTGCGCGCGGCGCACGAAGCCAATCCGCAGAAGCCGATCCTCGCGCTCGAGTTCGGGCGCTGGGCGGACTTCGAGTTCGACGAGGAGCGCCAGCAGGTCGTGTTCGAGGAGACGTACGAGGCGCTCGAGTACTACCGCGCCGACCGGCCCGGTGGTTTCGTGAGCGCCGCGGTGTGGTGGACGCTCCACGACTTCGCGACCCAGCTCGGAGGGATCGGCCTCGAGCAGTTCGGGCTGTACCGGCCGGACGGGTCGCTGCGTCCGGCGGGCGTCTCGGCCGGCGAGTCCTTCAACGCGCCGGCGGGGCGTGGATCGCAGCAGATGCTGGATCCGGATCTCGAGCGTCCGCGCGCCCGACCCGCGCGCGAGGTGGGGGAGTGGGCGCTGGCCGGCTACCTCGCGTACGGGCTCGGGCTGTCGACGGGGGTGATCGGCCTCGCCGTCCTGCTCCTCACCCGGCGCGGTGGGCGCGCGATCGGGAGGGCGCGATGAGGCTGGTACGCGGTCGCCTGGCCGCCGTCTCCGTCCGCGCCTCGTTCGTCGCCGGCCTGTGGGTCGGGGTCACGCTGGGCCTCGTGCTCGGCTCGATCGCGGGGGCGCTGCTGGTGTGGACGGCCGGCACGATCCTCGGCTGGCAGCGCGATCTCGCGTTCACGCTCGGCGTGGCGCGGGCCCTGCTGCCCTTCGGCAGCGAGGTCGGCGCGCTGCGCTGGATCAGTGCGAACTGGTTCATCGTCATACCGGCAACGGCGGTCGTGCTGGCGGTCGTGGCCGGCCTGATCGGCGGCCTGATCGGGGCGCTGCTGGCCGCGGTCTACAACCGCTCCCCGCGCCATGCGACGGTGGTGGTCGAGATCCCCGACGTGGTCGACGAGCCTATGGCTGCAGCCGCCGCGGATGCCACGACCCGTCCCCGCCACGCCGGTACTCGACGCGGTCGTGGAGCCGGTCCGGCCGGCTCTCCCAGAGCTCGACCGTCCGAGGATCGATGAGGTAGCCGCCCCACGTGGGCGGCAGCGGGACCTCGTCGGGGTGGCGCTCGTCGACGGCGCGCACGAGCGCCTCGAGCTCTGCCCGCGAGCCGATCTCCTGGCTCTGAGCCGATGCCGCCGCCGACAGCTGCGCGCCGCGCGGCCGGGTGCGCCAGTAGGCGAGCGACGCTTCCTCTGGCAGGAGGCGGATCGGTCCGGTCACGCGCGCCTGGCGATCGAGCGCGGGCCACCAGAAGGCCGCGGCGGCCCACGGGTTGACGGCGAGGTCGCGGGCCTTGCGGCTGGTGCGGTTCGTGTAGAAGCGCAGCCCCTCGGCATCGAGGCCGTGGAGCAGGACGAACCGCACCGATGGCATGCCGTCGCCGTCGGCGGTGGCCAGCGCGAAGGCGTTCGGCAGCGGGACACCGGCGCCTGCAGCCTCGCGCAGCCAGGCGTCGAGCTGGCGGATCGGGTCCGGGTCCAGCGTCGTCGGGTCGAGCGGCATCGGTCAGGCGGCGACGAGCGCGGTCTGCAGTACCGCTGCGAGCGCGTCGATGTCGTCGATCCCGACGTACGGCGCACAGCTGACGCGGACCAGCCGGCGCCAGGGCTGGCCGTCGGGCTGCTGCGGCCAGGGCGAGATCGCGACCTGGATCCCGGCGTCGAGCAGCGCGGCGTGCAGCGGGTCCGCGTAGGTGCTCTCCGGGCGTGGCTCGGTCGTCGGCGGCAGTGGGACGCTGACCATCGCACCGATCATCGCCTCGGGTGCCGGTGAGGGCTGGCCCCGCGACGCGGCCAGGCGTTCGTCCGCCGCCACGGCCAGCCGGTGGCCGCGCGCCCGAAGGGCCGGCCACCCGCCCGGCACGAGGCCGTCCCCGAAGGCGATCGCCGCCGGAACGCTGAGCCACGGTGTCGGGTCGAGCGTGCCGGTCCAGTCGTGCTCGAGGCGGAAGCGGCTGCGATCGGTCCGTGGCGAGGTCGCGCCGTGACTGATGACGATCGGCCGGACGCGCTCCTGGAGGTCGCGCCGGACGTGGAGGAAGGCGCTGCCCTTCGGGGCGCACATCCACTTGTGGCAGTTCGCGGTCGTGTACGCCGCACCGATGGCGTCGAGGTCGACCTCGAGCATCCCCGGCGAGTGCGCGGCGTCGACGAGCGTGTCGACTCCGCGTTCCGCGAGCGCCGCGACGATCTCGGCCACCGGCAGCACGAGGGCCGTCGGGCTCGTGACGTGGTCGAGCATGACGAGCCGCGTTCGCTCACCCGTCGCCTCCAGCACGGCGTCGCGGGCGGCCTCGGGCGTCGTGCCCGGGAAGGGGACCCTCGCCGTCACTACCCGTGCGCCGGCGTCGTCCGCCACGGCCCGGAGGGCGTTGCGGGCGGCCGGATAGGCATGGTCGAGCAGCACGACCTCGTCGCCGGGCGCGAGCCGGAGGCTGCGCGCCACGATATTGATGCCGGTCGTCGCGTTCGTGACGAAGGCGAGGTCATCCGGGTCGGCGCCGACGAACGCGCCGAGGGCGGCGCGCGCCTCGTCGAGCGCGGCCTCGAGATCGCGGGCGAAGAAGGCGACCGGCTCGCGCTCCATCCGCGCCCGCCACTCGTCCTGCGCCTCGAGCACGGCCCGCGGCGTTGCGCCGAACGAGCCGTGGTTGAGGAAGGTCACGCCGGGGTCGAGCGTCCAGTGGACGGCGAGCTCGGATGGCATCGGCTCGGTATCGTACGACCGATGCGCCCCACCGAGCCCCCCGACGCGATCGTCTTCGACCTCGACGGCACGTTGGTCGACACCGTCGGCGCGCGGATCGATGCCTGGCAGGCGGCCTTCGCCGAGCGCGGAATCGAGGTCGACCGCGGCCGGCTCGAGCCGATGATCGGGATGGACGGTCGCCGTCTCGCCGCGGAGGTCATGGGCGACGGCGCCCCCACCGAGGAGGTCGACCGGCGCGCTGGGGAGCTGTTCGACCAGCGCAACCGGGACCCGCGACCGCTGCCCGGCGCGCGAGAGCTGCTCGCGCGCCTCGACGCGGCTGGCATCACGTGGGCAATCGCGACCTCCTCGCGCCCCGAGCAGGTCGCAGCGTCGGTGGCGGCCCTTGGGCTCGATCACGAGCCGCACGTCGTCGATGGCAGCGCGGTCGAGCACGCCAAGCCGGCTCCCGACCTGCTCCTGCTGGCCGCGCGCCAGCTCGGCATCGGTCCGGAGGCTGCCTGGTATGTCGGCGACTCGACCTGGGACATGCGCGCGGCGCTGGCGGCGGGGATGCACGCGATCGGCGTCCTGGCCGGAGCAGCCGTCGGGGAGACAGAGCTGCGAAGCGCCGGCGCGGCGGAGGTCATCGCCTCCCTCGACGAGCTCGAGCTGCCGGAGTAGCCAGATGCCGTTGGAGGACTATCGGCGCAAGCGCGACTTCGGGAAGACCCCGGAGCCGGCGCCGAGCGAGGTCGTCGAGCGCAGCGGCCGGTTCACCGTCCAGCGCCACCGCGCGACCGCGCTCCACTATGACTTCCGCCTCGAGATCGATGGGGTCCTCGTGAGCTGGGCGGTCCCGAAGGGACCGACGCTCGACCCGAAGGCGCGCCGGCTGGCGATGCGCACCGAGGACCACCCGATCGAGTACCTGCCCTTCGAGGGCGTCATCCCCGCCAACGAGTACGGCGGCGGCGACGTCATCGTCTGGGACTGGGGCATCTTCGAGCCGGAGCCGGGCGAACCGTCGCCACGCACCGGCCTGCGCAAGGGTGAGATCAAGTTCATCCTGCACGGCCAGCGCCTCCATGGCCGATACACGATCGTCCGTACCGATGCCGACGACGGCCGCGAACGCTGGCTGCTGATCAAGAAGAAGGACGAGGCCGCGGCCGACGGCTGGGACGCGGAGGACCACCCGGCCAGCATCAAGACCGGCCGGACGAACGACGAGGTCCGCGACGGCGTGCCGCCGCGCTTCGACGCCGACCCGCCGCGGTCGCCCGGCGAGGTGGACCTGTCGGCAGCGCGCACCACGACGATGCCCGACTTCATCCCACCGATGAACGCCACGCTGGCGACGCACGCCTTCGACGACCCCGACTGGCTGTTCGAGGTGAAGTGGGACGGCTACCGGGTCGAGGCGGTCGTGCGTGGCGGAACCGTCAGGCTCTGGACGCGCCGCCGCCAGGATGCCGCCGCCTATTTCCCGGAACTCGCCGGCGCAACCGGCTGGATCGATGCCCGCGAGGCCATCGTCGACGGGGAGGTCGTCGCGCTCGACGAGCAGGGGCGACCGCGGTTCAGCCTGCTCCAGGACCACACCGGCATCCGCACCTGGCGCACGCCGGGCGGAAAGCGCCGCGAGACACCGGCCGACATCGTGTACCAGGCGTTCGACCTCCTCCACATCGACGGGCAGTCGCTCCTGGACGTCCCCCTCGAGGAGCGCAAACGCCTGCTGCGCAGCCGGCTCCGGCCACACCCGCTCGTGCGTTTCGCCGGCCACGTCGACGGCGATGGGAAGGCGTTCCTCGCCGCGGCGCGCGCGCAGGAGCTCGAGGGCATCGTCGCCAAGCTGAAGCGCTCGCCGTACGAGCCGGGTCGGCGCAGCAAGTCGTGGCTGAAGCTCAAGGTGCGCCGAGAGCAGGAGGTCGTCGTCGTCGGCTGGCTGCCGGGGCAGGGGAGCCACGCCGAGCTCGGCTCGCTGATCCTGGCCGTTCGCTCCGGCGACCGGTGGCTGCATGCCGGCCAGGTCGGGAGCGGCCTCGACGCGCGGACCCGCCGCGCGCTGCGCCAGCGGCTCGACGAGATCGAGCTGAAGGACTCGGTGGTCGATCCGGCCCCGCGCCTGCGGGGCGCACGCTGGGTCGAGCCGGAGATCGTCATCCGGGTCGAGTTCACCGAGTGGACCGCCGACGACATCCTGCGCCAGGCCGCGTTCAAGGGCTTCGATCCCGATCGCGATCCGCGGACGGTGCGCCGCGAGCGTGAGGTTCCCACCGAGCGCGCGACGGCCGAGGCCGAGCGCGCCCATACTCCCGGACCGATGCCACCCGCCAGCCCGACGGACACGACCGCAACAGTTGCTGCGCTCGAGGCGATCGAGAAAGAGGGCACCTGGGCCGTCGACGGCCACGAGATCCGGGTCACGAACCTCGAGAAGGTCCTCTTCACCGCCCGCGAGGGTGAGGCGCCGGTCACGAAGCGCGACCTGCTGCGCTACCACGTCGAGATCGCCCCGATCCTGGTGCCGTACCTGGACAGTCACGGGCTGACCGTGCAGCGCTACCCGAACGGGAACGAGCAGAAGGGCTTCTGGCAGAAGGACCTCCCGGGACACGCGCCGGACTGGATCAAGCGCTGGACGTACCACCACCGCGAGGAAGGACCGAAGGAGTATGCGGTCGTCGACTCGGCGGCCACGCTCGCCTGGCTGGCACAGGAAGCCGCGGTCGAGCTGCATCCGTGGACGAGCCCGATCGACGCGCCGGACCGACCGTCGTACGCGCTCATCGACATCGATCCCGGGCCGGACACGACGTGGGAGGAGCTGCTCGTCCTGGCCCGGCTGTACCGGACCGCCCTCGGGCACCTCGGCGTCATCGGCCACCCGAAGGTGACCGGGAAGCGGGGGATCCAGGTCTGGATCGGCATCGCACGTGGCCCGACGTTCGAGGACACGCGGAACTGGGTCGAGGGGCTGTCACGCGCCGTCGGTTCATCGGTCCCGGATCTCGTCAGCTGGGAGTGGGCCAAGCGGGCGCGCAAGGGCAAGGCGCGGCTCGACTACACCCAGAACGTCATCAACAAGACGCTCGTCGCCCCGTACAGCACCCGGCCGGCGCCGGGTGCCCCGGTGAGCATGCCGATCACGTGGGACGAGCTCGACGATCCGGACCTGCGGCCGGACCGATGGACGGTCCGCGATGCCATGGAGCGCGTCCGGATCGCGGGCGATCCGTTCGCCGGCGTGCTCACCGACGATCAGTCCCTGCCGCCATTGGGCTGACTCAACTACCATGGTGGCGATGATCGAACAGCTGCTCACCGTCACCCCGGCGGCCCGCGAGAAGATCGACGGCGTCCGCGACTTCAACAAGTTCCCCGAGGCGGTGCTGCGCATCCGCATCCTCGCCAAGGAAGGACCCCGGTTCCGCTACGAGATCGCCCTCGAGGATCCCCTGGATCGGACGGATGACGACCTCGTCGTCGACCTCGACGGCCTCTCGGTGGCGGTCGACCCGGTCACGGCGGCCGATCTCGCCGGCTCGACGGTCGACCTCGACGCCGGCGTCACCGGCGGCGGCCTGCGGATCGACAACCCCAACGAGGGCTGGCAGGACCCGCTGGCCAAGGCGGTGCAGGAGGTCCTCGACAGCCAGATCAACCCCGGCGTCGGCTCACACGGCGGGATGGTGACGCTGGTCGAAGTGCGCGACGGTGCGGCCTATCTCCGCTTCGGTGGCGGCTGCCAGGGCTGCGCGGCGGTCGACGTCACCCTCAAGCAGGGCGTGGAGACGGCGATCCGTGCCGCGGTGCCGCAGGTGACTGCCATCGTCGACGCTACCGATCACGCGGCGGGCGCGAACCCCTACTACAGCCACGGTCACTGAGACCGGCGGGCACGAGAAAAGGGCCCGCATCGACGGGCCCCTTGGTGTGTCGCGGTTGCGGCTTACTTGAAGCGGGGGAAGTCGCCACCGCCGGTCGCGGCCATCACGGTCGTGGCAATGCTGAGCAGAGTCAGCGCCGCGGTCGTGCCGGCCACCACGAGCGTGCGGACGATTCGGCTGGTGCGCATCGGTCATTGGCTCCCTGGTGGTGACGCTCGATGCTTGTGCGTCGAGCCGCCAGGCCCAAAGTCGCCCTGAAGGGACCAATGGACAATGACCCATCGGTCCCGCGGGACATTTGGTGGCCGAGTACTTTCGGAGGCGGGTCCGGTCAACTGACGCTTGCCAACCTGTGTAAACTGCGGCCATGCCACGCACGAAAAGCGGCGCGCGCGCCACGACCGACCAGGACCGCGCGCTGGCGCAGCACATCGGTCAGCGCCTCCGTGAAGCGCGGCATCGGGCCGGCCTGACGCAGCAGCAGCTGGCCGGCGATCGATACACGAAGGCCTACGTCAGCGCGCTCGAGACCGGCATCGCGCGACCCTCGATGGTCGCCCTCCGCTACCTCTCCGAGCGCCTCGGGCTGCCGGCCAGCCACTTCATCGACGAGGGCCATCCGGCCTGGACCAGGCTCGAGGTCGACATGCGCCTCGCGGCCGGGGACTGGCAGGCCGCGGCGGATGGCTACGAAACCCTGCTGGGCGATGCGACCGACGACGCCACCCGGGTCGACCTGCTCCGCGGCCTTGCCGAGGCCGCCGCGCGGCTGGATCGCGGCAAGGAGGCCGTGGCCGCTGCCTCCGAGGCGGCGCGCATCTACGCCGAGGCGGGTCGCGAGGCGGATGCAGCGCTCGCTCGCTACTGGCTCGCCTACGGTCTCTACCAGTCGGACAACGAGGTCGATGCCCGCAGCATCCTCGCGGCGCTCCTCGAGCAGGTGCGCTCAGGGCTGCGCGTCGAGCCCGACTTCGAGATGCGCCTGCTCACCTCGCTCGCGGCTGTCGAGTCGCGAGCCGGGCAGGCCTCACGGGCGCTCTCGTATCTCGAGGAGGCGCGCGGGCTGTCCGCCGACCTCGACGACCGCCGTCGTGCGGCCTTCCTCTTCAACCTCGCCATCAACTATCGCGAGGTCGGCGACTACGAGGCCGCGATCCGGACCGGGACGCAGGGCATGGCCCTGTACCGAGCCGCGGGAGCCATCTTCGAGTCGGCCCGCATCGAGAACGACCTCGCCCTCGCCTTCCTTGCCACCGGCCAGGTCGACCGGGCGCGCGAGCTGGCCGCCGACGCGCGGCGCCAGATCGAGGAGACCGGCGACGAGCGCTGGATGGCGGCCGTCGTGGACACCGAAGCTCAGGTCGCGCTCGCCGACGGCGACATCGATCGCGCCCTGCGATTGGCCGAGCGCGCGCGCGAGTACGCCGACCGCAGCGGGAACGAGTTCGGCGGCCTGATGGCGATGCTCACCGAGGCCCGCGCCCTCCGCCGTGCCGACCGGGGAGAGGAGGCGGAGGCACGATTTGCCGAGGCCGCGCGCGTCGCCAGGGCCAGCCGCGCGCCCAACCGGCTGCGCGAGGTCCTGCGGGAATGGGCCGACCTGCGTGCCGCGGTGGGCGACCATCGCGGGGCGTACGAACTCACGAGCGAGGCGCTCTCGGTCAATTGAGTGTTGACAGGTGCGGTCCACGGACCGTAGTCTGTCGTCCGACGAGTCGGACGGGCACGCCGACTTGCCTGCCGGGATCGGAGATGGGGCACGTCTCCGATCCCTTTTCGTTGCCCGCGTGCCAGCTGTAGGGCGGGCTAGGGGCTTGTTGACGCCTCGAGGAGCACGAACGCACCTTCCGCGATCGGCTCGCCATCGGGCTCGAGGTAGATGCGCATCACGTAGGCGCCCGGTCCCCAGGCATCGAGCAGGTTCGCGGTCGGCACGGTGAAGCCGATGAGTGCGGGCGCGCCAGGGATCTGCTGCGCCTCGACGGGCTCCTGCACCGTCTCGAGCGGCCCTCCATCGGTGCGTTCGACCTCGACGTAGACCGCCTCGGCCGGCTCGCCGCCATCCACCGCGTAGGCGAACGTCGTCTCGGGCGCGAAGCTCGTCGTCCGCGCCTCGACCGGGATCACGCGCTCGGCGGTGAGCTCGGTGCCGAAGACGATCGGCAGGATCGTCGCCGCAGCGTCGCTCGACGGACTCGACACGACGGCACCCTCGCCGCTCTCGCCGAGCAGCCGAACGGCGCCGGCGATGCCGAGCACGAGGAGCAGCGCCGCCACCCAGCCCGCGATCAGTCGCGCCCGCGGTGAGAGGGCCATGCGGCCGCCCTCACCGGGCCGGCGCGCCATCGAGTGTGGGCGCCGCCACCGGAATCGCTCTCGCATCGGCCTAGGTCGCGATCCGTGCGATGGTGCTCATCGGCACCGCCACTCTACGGGACCGGCGAGCGGGTAGCATGGCTCGGATGACGCGACGACTCTTCATTTTCGACGATCCCGATCGGTTCGTGGCCGGCACGGTGGGGGAGCCCGGCGAGCGAGCCTTCTACCTCCAGGCGCGCAAGGGCGGCTCGCTGGTGAGCGTTGGCCTCGAGAAGGTCCAGGTCGCCGCGCTCGCCGAGCGCATGGACGACCTGCTCAACGCGGTCGAGGCACCGGAGGGTGCCGTCCATGGCGACGACCACCAGCTGGAGGAGCCGGTCGTCGAGCTGTTCCGGGTCGGCGCGATGGCGCTGGCGTGGGACGCGGGCAACGAGGCGGTCGTCATCGAGGCTCAGACACCCACCGAGGACGGCGAGTACCTCGAGCTGCCCGACGAGGCGGAGGATGGCCCCGACCTGCTGCGGGTTCGGATCGACGTGGCCGATGCGCGGCGATTCGTGGCACGGGCCGAGGTGCTGCTCGCGGGCGGGCGGCCACCCTGCCCGTACTGCGGCCAGCCGCTCGAGCCCACCGGCCATTTCTGCCTGTCGGGCGGGAACGGGACCCTCAACTGAGGGTGGGCGTCGCCGACGATCTCGACCCGCCGCTGCGGGTCGACTGGCTCCACGCGGACGAGTTCGCGGACGGCCGCCCGGGTCGCCTCGGCCTGACCTTCCTGCCCGGAAAGCACGGCGCCTCGATGCGCTACCCGGGCCGGGTCTACCGTCGAGACCTTGCGCGCGACCTCGAGACGCTGCGCCTGGCCGGCGTGCGTGCCCTCGTGCTCCTGGTGGAGGACCATGAGCTGGCGCGCTGGGGCGATCCGGAGATCGTGGACCGCGGGCGCGCGGCCGGGATCGTCATCGACCGCCGTCCGATCCCCGATGGATCGGCACCGCCGAGCGCGGATGACATGGACGCGATTCTCGGGCGCCTGGACCTGGCGCGCGGCGAGGGTGACGCGGCGGTGGCCTGCATGGGCGGGGTCGGCCGCGCGGGCACGGTCGCGGCCTGCGCGCTCGTCGCGGCCGGCAGCTCGGCGGCTGGTGCCATCGCGCGCGTGCGGGCGGTGCGGCACCCCACCGCAATCGAGACGGCAGGACAGGTGGCGTTCGTGGAGGGCTACGAACGTCACATTGCGGAGCGTGGCCACCCCTCGGATAGAGTGTCGCCGTGAACGAGCGATGGGTCTGCAAGCGCTGCTTCGCGGACAACGAGGATTCGGCCGGCGCCTGCCAGCGGTGCGGCCTCATGCGCGGCTCCGAGTCGACCGAGGCCGACCAGACCGCGTGGGCCCCGGCGCCGCAGGCCGCATCCGCCGGTAGCCGGAGTGGCGGCATTCTGAGCCAGGTGATCCGCTTCTGGTGGATCCCGGCGGCCGCAATCGCGCTGGCCGTCGGCTACTTCACGACGGCGCAGCGCGGGGACGACGGCGCACTGTCGACGGCCGGGAACGTCACCGTCGACGAGCTGCGCGTCGGCGACTGCTTCAGCGCCGCGGAATTCACCGAGGAGAGCGTCGAGATCGGCGACGTGGACGGTGTGCCGTGCAACGAGCCGCACACGTTCGAGGTCTTCGCGGTCGCCGACTACAACGGCTCGGCCTATCCCGGAACGCAGGCCGCGTTCGAGTTCGCCTTCGCCGAGGTCTGCATTCCGCCGTTCGAGAGCTACGTCGGCGTCCCGTACGTGGACTCGGTCCTCTACGCGAACGCGATCTACCCCACCGAAGACGGCTGGCGCTCTGGAGATCACGAGTTCATCTGCCACCTTTACGAGGAAGACGAACGGCCGCTTTCCGAGTCGCAGCGAGGCGCCGCCCGCTAGGTGCGGATTGCCCGGCAACGCGATCGTCAGGACGGGCTCGGCAGCTGGGCCATCTGCTGATCGCCGGCGGCTGAGCCGGCCGAGGTATCGGCCGGCGTCGCCAGCTCGGCGAACTGGCACAGCGCGTTGGCGAGGCGCATCTGCTTCGGCGTACGGGCCCGTACCCGCAGGAGCGCCGGACTCGCGACCACCACGGCGACGCAGCGCGCGCGCGACGTCGCGACGTTGAGGCGGTTGCGGGAGTAGAGGAAGTCCATCCCGCGCGGGGCATCCTCCGGCGACGACGTCGTCATCGAGTAGATGCTGATCGGCGCCTCCTGTCCCTGGAACTTGTCCACGGTGCCGACGCGCGCCTGCGGGAGCTCGCGCTGGATCGCGCCGACCTGGGCGTTGTACGGCGCGACGATCAATACGTCCTCGTACCGCAGTCGATGCTCCGCCCCGGTGCTGTCGATCCAGGTCGAGCCGCTCTCGACGAGGGCGCGGACGAGCGCCGCGACGTGGCGAGCCTCGTCGGGCGACTCGCTCTCGGCGCCGACGTGGTCGACCGGGACGAGGCGGACTCCCGTCCCACGGATCGGCTCGGGCGCGTGCAGGCGCTGGCGTGCGAGCTCGGGGCGTGACTCCAGCTTGCCCTCGTAGAAGGCCCTCGACGTGAAGTCGGTCACGTCGGGGTGCAGGCGCCACGTGTGCTCCAGGAAGAGCCCGAGATGCTCGGGCATCGCGTCGTGGTCCCCGAGCAGGTGGGCGAGTGCGGACCGATCCGCACCCGGCGGATGCGATCCCTGGAGCGGCTGATCGAGCTGCTGCGGATCGCCGAGAAGGACGAGGGAGGCGGCTGCCCCGGACACTGCGACGGCGTTCGCGAGCGACATCTGGCCGGCCTCGTCGATGAACAGCACGTCGACACTGCCCTCGCTCGCGGCCGGCGCCCAGAGCCAGGGGGTTCCGGCCGCGACGTTGAAGGTGCTCGCCGCCAGGCCGGCCTGCACCTCGCCGTTCTTGGTCGCGACCGTGACGCGGGGATCGTCGAGCGCATCGGTCAGCTCGGTCACCTTCTGGACCGGCCGCACGTCGACGAGGCCGTCCGCGGCCTCGAGCACCTCACGCAGCAGATTGCCGATCACCTTGTGGCTGTTCGCGGTGATGCCCACCCGCTTTCCAGCGGCCAGCAGGCGCACGATCATCCGCGCGCCGGCGTACGTCTTCCCCGCACCCGGAGGACCCTGGATGGCGAGTATTCCGGCCGCCAGCTGCTCGACGATGCGGCGGGCTGCGTCGAGCTCCGACTCTCCCGGGCCGCGGAGCGGAGCGCCGTCGGGCTGGCCGATCGCGGGCGGGCGCGCCAGCAGCAGGTCGCGAGCGGCCCGGTAGGCACCTGGGCCGTCAATCCCGTTGGCGACGACCGATTCGCCGAGCCGCAGGAGCGCGGCGCGTTGCTCCTTGTCGCCATAGATGTTCATCGGTACCAGCGCCTCGGGATGGTTCGCATCGTCGCCCGCCGGCAGATCGAGCTCGACGGTCGAGCTCGCGTCGTCGACGACCAGGTTCTCCGCAGGCACCTTCCAGGTGCTCCACTTGGCATCGGGCGCGGATCGGTACATCCGCGGGTCGTAGATCTCCGACTTCGGGCCGATGTCGTGGTCCTGCGCGGCGAACCGATAGCGCCAGCGCTGGCGGAAGAACCTCGCCCTCGCCGTGGGCTTGAAGGGCTCGCCGACCGGCCCGACGAGCTCGAGCGGACCGAGCGCCTCCTTGTCCGCGCTGAGCTCGGGCAGGTCCATGCCCATCCGGTTGAAGAAGTCCCAGAAGGCGACCTTCGCCTCGCGCCGATGCCACGACAGGAGCTGGGCGAGCAGCCAGCGTGCGTGCTGCTCGGTGCTGCGTTCCGCCGCCTCCGCGGGGACGTCGCCGGTCAGCTGCTGGGCGACGAGCGCGACGCGAGCATCGGCCTCACGCAGCTGCTCGGGCGCATCTGGAGAGCGGGGAGCGGGTCGTGGCACGTCCTGCCCAGACTGGGCCGCGAGATCGATGCGCCGCAGCTCGAGCCAGTCACGGAGGCGCAGTGTGCTCAGCACGTCGTCGCGGTTGTAGGCCTCGATCGAGGCCAGGATGTCCGAGCCGGGCCGCTCTCCATCGCCCAGCTCGAGCCAGGTTTCGAACTCGACGATGCTCGAGCCGGCGTCGCGCAGGCCCTCCGCCCGCTGGAAGTCATAGAGCCCCTCGATCCGCTTGATCGAGTAGCTCTCGACCGAGGCGCGCAGCCCCTGCCGCACCGCCCGGAAGAGGTCGACGAGCACGCCGCCGCGCAGGAGCCGATCCACCTCCTCTTCGCGCGTCCCGTGGCGGCCCATGAGCCGCTTGAGCGCGGTCGGCTCGTACGACGCGTAGTGGTAGACGTGCATGCCCGGGTGGCGCGCGTGCCGCTCGGCGATGAAGTCGATCAGCCGCTCGAACGCGCGCTTCTCGCCGGCCAGGGAGACGTCCGCCGGCCGGTCGGGGTCGAGCGACCAGAACCCCGTGAAGCGCTCGTCGAGGTCCATCACGCCGAACAGGTAGTCGACCCCGTCGTCGAATGCGTACGGGTCCCCCTCGAGGTCGAGGAACAGGTCGCCGGGGTCGGGCTCGGGCAGGGTGGCGAGCCCGCGCTCGTGGTCGATCGCCTCGCCGGGCCGCGGCAGCAGCAGCTCATGGATCGGCTTCGGCAGCCCTCGGCCCTCGACCTGGATGCGCGCCTGCTCGCGCACGCGCTCGACGCTGGATGCGCTCGTTCCGTCGAGCGGCGGGTCGAACGGGATCGGTGCGGCTGCGAGGCGTTCGACGGTCTGCAGCTCGCGGGCAACGAGCGCCTTGCGCTGCCGCGCCGTGATGCCGGCGACGAGGGAGAGATGGTCGTCCTCGCGACGCCGTCCGCGGCACAGCTCCGCCCAGCGGCAGACATCGCAGTGCTCGACCGGCTCCGGGTAGGTGTCGGCCGGTGGATAGCGGGCTGCGGGGGCGGGAGCGACATCGGTTCCGAGCACCGTTGCCTCGAAGCGTGCCCGGGCGGCGCGGTAGTAGGCCATGTAGTCGTCGACGCGCAGGTGCGCCGTCTCCCGCGCGCTCCCGCCGAGGACGACGTGCATCTCTTCCGGCTGCACGCCCTGGATCGCGGTCAGCTGCTCGACGTACGAGCAGATCTGGAGCACGGCGCCGGCCTTGACATGCCGCGCCAGCTTCGTGTCCGCGACCTCGTAGTGGTACGCGCCCCAGACCGATGGCCGTTCCGCAGCGTCCTTGCGCCGGAGGAAGTCGGCGTACCCGAGCCAGCGACCGTCGAAGAAGGTCGCCTGGAAGACGACGTCGACGCCCGATGCCATGGCTTCGATCGTCTCGGCCGCCTGCCTCCGCAGCCGATCGCCACGCTCCTCGTCCTCGTGGCGCTCGATCGTCGCCACCCTGAGCCCTCGATCGCGCAGATCGGCGAGGTAGCGGGCCTCGTGCTGGAACCCGCGCTTGCGGATGACGTCGAGCTCGCGATCCTCGCGCAGCGGCTTCGTCACCAGGCCGGCAAGCGCCGCCCGCTCGAGCGCGGTGAGGTGCTCGCAGGCCAGGTAGCCGACGAGGTCGGTTGCCGAGAAGACGGGCTTGCCGTCGATCAGCTGCATCGGTGCGTGTGCGACCCCCTCATGCAGCCAGCGTAGCGTCCCGCTGCGACAGCTCGCCTGTCGCGATCGCTACGGCGAGCTCGGTGGGCTCAACCCCGCCGCACGCGCTCGATGACGAGCGCCCAGGCGCAGTCGGATACGACGCTGACGAAGACCTGGCCGCGCACGTCGAGGTCGTCGAAGCCGCCTGGCTGGAGCGTGCCCGGGACGAGGTCGTTGCCGATCGTGGCGCGAATGGCCGGGACCGGCTCGTCGCGCCCCTCCGCGAGCGACACTGCGAAGCTGCAGTCGACGCCCTCGGGGTCGACCGCCACCCAGCGGATGGCGTGGTCGCCGCGACCGATCCTCACAGGCCCATTCTCGGCGTCGCCGGTGTGCGCGAAGGAGGCCACCAGCCGCGATCCGCTCGCCGTCTCGCCGGTCGACGCCAGCCAGGCATCGGGCTCGAAGCCCGCCGCGATCCAGCCCTCGTCGAACTCCGGCTCGGCGTCATCGGCGTCGGCGACGAGGTACCAGCCGAGGTCGTCGGTCGGGATCGGTCCCATCACCACGCGGAGCTGCGCGTTCAGCGGCAGGAGCCCGGTGACGACATTGCCGATCACCCCGGGACGTTGGCGGACGCGCAGCCCGTCGAGGGCGGTGACGACCAGCTCGCCGGCCGTGAACTCGGGAACGGCGCCGAAGTCGGGAGTGGGCGAGGCCGTGGGACTCGGCGTTGGGGTCGGGGAGGGTGAGGGCGTCGGCGATGGCGTCGGGGTGGGGGTCGGGATCGGCGTCGGGCTGGGCAGCGGCGGGAGCACGCAGGCGGCCAGCAGCAGTACGACGACGAGGATCGGAACTGGCGCCAGCCTGGGACTCCCCACCCGGACTAGGGTAGCCGCTCAGCGGTCGAGTCGCGGCACCTCGGAGGCCAGCAGGTCGGCGATCTCACGGGCGTTCGTGGTCCCGTAGTTGGCGTAGCAGTTGTTCATGAGGACGTGGATTTCGGGCACCTGCGCCGCCGTCTCGCGGATGCGCGGCACCCATTCGCCGAGCTCACCCTCGTCGTAGAGGTAGCGGAAGCGCTCGACGACCGGGATGCCCGACTTCTCCCACGTCTCGCTGCGCCGGCCGTGGAAGCGGACGACCGCCATCTTCGGCGACGTGACGACCGTCATCGGTGGGAGCGAGGAGCGGGTCCCCGGTGGCGCGTCGACCATGACGAACGGGATCTCGTACTTCTCGAAGAAGCGGACCGTCCGCTCGCGGTTCTTGTCGTTCAACCACGAGGCATGACGGAGCTCGACCGCGAAGGGCGTGTCGCCCAGGCGCTCCTTGGCCTTCACGATCTCGTCGCGCGACTCGTTCGATGGGAAGAACCAGCGCGGGTACTGGAGGAACACCGCGCCGAGCTTCCCCGAGCTGCGCAGCGGCTCGATCCCGTCCTGGAACCGCGCCCAGATCTCGTCCTCGATCTCGTTCGGCAGGTCGCGGGCGTAGACGCGCTTCTGCTCGGCGATCTCCGACGGCAGCGCCTCGCGCAGGTCCTTGGGCAGCCGCTTCGGCTCCGATGGCTGGCCGGTCATCAGGGCGTGGGCCTTGATATCGAACGTGAAGTCCGGCGGCGTCCGCTCCAGCCAGAGCTCGCCCTGGAATCGCGACGGCAGCGCGTAGTACGTCGCGTCGACCTCGACGATCGGGAACTGGTTGGCGTAGTAGACGAGCCGGTCCTCAGCCGTCTTCGCGTCCGGCGGATAGAACACGCCGGGCGCCGTCATCGTCGGATCCGTCCACGACGCGGTACCGATGCGGACCGTCGCACCGTCGATCGTCAGCGGCTCTCGTGCGGCCGTCGCGTGCCGCTCACCGCGGTCACCGGCGGCTTCCGGGCCGGGATCGTGGGGGCTCGTGTCGTTCATCGGTCAATCCTAGGCCAGAAACCTGCCAGTTCCTGTCAGGAAGGGCCGGTATCCGCGGTGCCCAACCGTTCGGATTCCCATGGGACGGGCATTACGGCGCTCAGGACGCCGCGAATGATCAATTTGGGGTCGTGGTGCTCATGGGATGGGAATTCGGACGGTTCGAGCCGAACTGGACCGCGTACTGCCGGTGCGGTGGGAATTCGGACTGTTCGGCGCGGTTCCCGGCGCTGCCCTGGTCGCGGTCAGGCCTGGCCGAGCGCCCGCCGAACCGACGTCGTCGACAGCACGAGCATCACGACCGCCGCGGCCCCGAAGGCGACGAGGTAGATCGGATGCCACTCCACGGTGAGGACCGCGATGCCGGTGGCGACGGCGATGATGACCTGGAGGATGGCCGCCAGCGTCCACGCCCAGCTGCGGCGCCGTCGCGCGCCCCGTGAGGCGATGGCCGCGAAGATCCCCAGCATCAGCGCGCCACCCGCCGCGAAGCGCAAGGGCACGTCGGCGTCAGGCCCGCCCTGGGCACCGACGACCGATGCTCCCATGCTGAGGAAGATGGCCACCACGAGTCCGGCGAGGGCCTCGCCGATGAGCAGGGCGCGAAGCACGCCGACCATCGGCACGCGAGCGTCGGGAGTGGTGCCCGCCCTCGGGGCGGCGGTCTGGGCGGCCATCCGCGTCAGTGTCGACGGTTCGTCAAGCGCCCGCAACGCGAACTTGCGACGCGCAGGGTCGGGCATCGGTCGTGCATTGTGCCGCCCGCATGAGCCGCGTCACGCGTTTGCCAGCCAGGTCCGGCGACCGATCGAGCTCGCTGGCCGAGGTTGAGACGCTCGCCTGGCTGCTCGACAACAGCATCCCGGTGCCCTTCTTCCCGGGCCGCCGTTTCGGCGCCGACGCGATCATCGGACTGGTTCCGGGTTTCGGCGACCTCGTCAGCGCCGGGCTCGGCCTCTTCGTCGTGTGGCGCGCCTCGCGGATGGGCCTGCCGCGGATCGTCGTGGCCCGGATGCTCGTCAACTCGGCGATCGACCTCGTCGTCGGTGTCGATCCCGTTCGCCGGCGACGCGTTCGACCTCGTGTTCAAGGCAAACACGCGCAACCTCGACCTCGCGCGGCGATGGCTCGACCAGCCGGACCGCTCGACGCGCGACGAGTGGCTGGCGCTGGTGCTCATCGTCGCGATCCTCGTGGGAATGGTCGCGTTCGTCTTCTGGGCGGTCTTTGCCGTCATCGGGTGGTTCGTCGGGCTGTTCTGAGCGCGCCGCCACGCCCGGCCCACGGGGATGGCTCCGACGCCGGTGGCCATTCCCGCCCCACGGGCGTATCGGAGACTCAGTCGCCGTATTCCCGTCCCACGGGACAGGGAGCGCCCGAGTCCACCCCTCCCAGGCTCCAGGCCTCCCGCCCCACGGGAATCCGGCCAATGATGCGCCGATGCGCCCGCCCCACGGGGAATACCCCCAGCGCAGCCGTCCCTACAGCGCCCCGTGACGCTCGAGCATCCGGCGGGCGAGGGTGATGGAACGCTCGCGCAGCTCGGGCGGGTCCAGGATCTCGGCGCGGCTTCCCATGCCGATGAGCCGGCCCGGCACCTCCTCCGGCCAGTCGGCGGTCACGCGCAGGTGGAGCCAGCCCTCGGGGTCGTCGACGGCGAGCCGCTCGGCGTCGCGGACGGCCTGCATCCCGATCGCGTCGGCGAGAACCCCGAGCACGGCCGGATCGACCCGCATGACGAACGTGACCCGCGGCGCGCCCTGCTCGTAGGTGGACGTCGACTCGGCCCAGTAGGCGGGCAGGTCGAAGTCCGGTGGCCGCACGAAGGTGGCGTCACTCACCGTCACTTCGGTGATGCGCGAGACGCGATAGGTTCGGATCTGCTCCTCGCTCCTGGCGATGAGGTACCAGACCCCGGCCTTCAGCACGAGACCGATCGGCTCCAGGTGGCGCTCGACGGCCTCGTCGCCGCGCCGGTAGCGCACGGTCGCACGGCGCGCCTCCCAGACGGCGTCGGCCAGCGTGGCGAGATGCGGGACCGGGTCGCTCGAGCTGAACCAGGCCGTCGCGTCGAGGTGGAATCGCTCCACCAGCCGCGAGGCGCGGGCACGCAGCTCCCCGGGCAGGGAGGCGAGCACCTTGAGGCGCGCAGCGGCGACGACCGTGCCCAGCCCGAGCTCGGCGGCCGGACCGGGCATCCCCGAGAGGAAGAGCGCCTCGGCCTCGTCGGCGGTCAGTCCGGTGAGGCGCGTGCGGTACCCGTCGACGAGCTGGATGCCGCCGTGCGGCCCGCGCTCGGCGTAGATCGGCACGCCCGCCGCGCTCAGCGCGTCGACGTCTCGATGGATCGTGCGCTCGCTGACCTCCAGCTCCGTCGCCAGGACCGCAGCCGTGGTGCGGCCGCGGGCCTGGAGGAGCAGGAGGAGCTGGACGAGTCGTGACGCTCGCATCGGCGCCGAGGATACGCGCGAATTGGCGACAGGATCGGTCAGGTATTGGCTCGCAGGAACGCGTCAACCTCGTCAACCGCCTGGTCGAGGACCGGACCGACGCCGTGGCCGACGCCCGGGTACGTCACCAGCGTCGCGGCCGACAGCTGGCCGACCGCCTCGCGCAGCAGGTCGATCCGCGCGAACGGGTCCGACTCGCCCGACAGGAGCAGGACGGGGCAGGTGATGCGGGGCCAGTGGGCGCTGCGCTCGCGCCAGGCCTCGTGGCGCCCGGGCGCGTGCAGCGGGTACGCGAAGAGGACGAGGGCGGCGGGCGGATCCTCGGCCGCGATCAGCGTTGCGACCCGGCCGCCGAACGACTGGCCGCCGGTGACGACGCGTGACGGGTCTGGGCCGATGGCGTCGCGATAGATCGGCATGGCCCGCTCGACCGTCCCCTTCGGCAGGCTGACGATCTCGACCTCGTAGCCGCGTTCCCGCAGGCCCGCGGCGTGCGGGGCGAGCTGCTTCGGATTCCCTGATGCGCCCGGCGCGAGGAGGATCTTCTGAGCGGCGGCCATGCCCGGAGGATACCGGGTGGCTGCATGGCCGAGCTGCGACCGCCGATGTGCCGGCGCGGACGGCGATCGGCGCGTTGGCTGCTTCAGGCGTACGCTTGCGCCATGACCACCGAGAAGATCGCGAAGACCGACGCCGAGTGGCGGGCGGAGCTGACGCCGGAGCAGTACCACGTCCTTCGCGAGAAGGGCACCGAGCGGGCCTTCACCGGCGCCTACTGGGACGAGCATCGGCCCGGCGTATACCGATGCGCCGCCTGCGGCAACGAGCTCTTCGACGCCGCCACGAAGTTCGAGTCGGGGACCGGCTGGCCGTCGTTCTACCAGCCGAAGGAGGCCGATGCGGTCGCGACCGAGACCGATCGGTCCTTCTTCATGACGCGCACGGAGGTGAACTGCGCGCGCTGCGGCAGCCACCTCGGCCACATCTTCGACGACGCTCGCGACCAGCCGACCGGGCTGAGGTACTGCATCAACTCAGCGTCGCTGAAGCTCGACCCGTCGGCGCCGCCACCGGAGCCGATGGAGCAGGTCTAGCGCCGATCCCCGTAGGGGTATATACATATATACCCCTGGGCCCAGGTCAGCGGCCGTCGGCCACGGCCCGCATCACCGTGGCTGCCTCGCGGACCTGGTCGGCGGTGACCTCGAGGTGGGTGACCGCGCGTACCGTCCGCGGCCCGAACGGGTTGAGCCAGACACCCCGCGTCCGGCACTCCTCGACGAACGCGGCGGCATCCGGGACGCCGCGCCGCTCGACCAGGTAGAACACCACGATGTTCGTCTGCACCGTGGCCAGGTCGAGCTCGACGTCGTCGCCGCGCAGCAGCTCCTCGGCGAGGAGGCGGGCGTTGGCGTGGTCGTCTGCCAGCCGGTCGACATGGTTGGCGAGGGCGTAGGAGCCGGCCGCGGCGAGGAGGCCGGCCTGGCGCATCGCGCCGCCCGCCATGCGCCGGTAGCGATGCGCGCGCTCGATGAGCTCGCGAGATCCGGCGAGCATCGAGCCGGCTGGCGCGCCGAGCCCCTTGCTCAGCGACAGCGAGACGAGGTCGAAGCCCGCGGCCAGCGACGCGGCCGACGTACCGGTCGCAACCGCCGCGTTCAGGATCCGCGCCCCGTCGAGGTACGTGGCGAGCCCGGCCTCGCGTGCCACCGCCAGCGAGGCGGCCAGCGCATCGGCCGGGAAGACGATCCCGCCCGCACGGTTGTGCGTGTTCTCGGCGACCAGCAGCGACGTCGGTGGGTAGACGATGTGGCCGCGCGGCTTGATCGCGACACGGACGGCATCGGCGTCGTAGATTCCGGCCGAGCCGATCGGGCTGAACTGCACCCCGGCATTGGCGGCGCCGGCACCGGTCTCGTGGAGGACGATGTGCGAATCGGTCGGCACCAGCACGTCGTCGCCGGGGCGCGTGAGAGCTCGGAGCGCGACCTGGTTCGCCATCGTGCCGCTCGGCAGGAACAGCGACGCCTCCATGTCGAACAGGGTCGCGACCTCCTCCTGGAGCCTGTTGACCGATGGATCCTCGCCGTACTGGTCGTCGCCCACCTCGGCGTCGGCGATCGCGCGGCGCATCGGATCGGTGGGGCGCGTGACGGTATCGGAGCGCAGGTCGATGCGGTCGGGCATGGCGCGGATGATAGAAGGCCGGCTCAGGCGATCGGAAGGGTCCGGCCGGATCGGCGCGAACGGGGGCGCTGAAGGAGTGAGGCCAGCTGGCCGCTGGCCGGTGGGAAGGCCGAGGGCGTGCCGCGCAGCCAGTCGAGCGCGGCCTCGAGGTCCTCGATGCAGAACGGCTTGGCCAGCACGGCCACGTTCGGGCCGCGCACGATCTTCATCGGCATCGAGGCGAGCAGCATCCCGGTGCAGATGAGCACCCGCGGCAGGCCGAGGACCGCGCTGCGGCGACGTGGGGGCAGCTCCATGAGCTGGGTGCCGTCGATGACGAGGGCATCCGGCCGCTGGCCGAGCGCGCTGCGCGCGTCGAGCTCGTCGGGCGTCAGGATCTCGGCCTCGGGCAGGAGCTCCTCGAAGAGCTCGCGCACGCCCGGTTCGCGATCGCTGACCCAGACCAGTCCGGCCACGACAGCCATTGTGAGCAAGACCGATGCCCGTCACAAGACCGACACACGGTCAGGCGTACGATGCATCTCGCAACCTGCACCGTACCCACACCATGACCAGCGAACGGCCGGCTTCCGCGACCATCCCTGCCTGGCAGGCGGCGCTGGCCGGGGCCGCGGCCGGAGCCCTCGCCCTCGGCGTCGCGGAGCTGCTGGCCGGCATCCTGCCCGGGGCAACGAGCCCGATCGTCGCCATCGGCGACCTCGTCATCTTCCTGCAGCCGGCCGGCGCCAAGCAGTGGATGGTCGACCGCTTCGGCGAGGCCGACAAGCTCGTCCTCAACCTGTTCATCGCCGCGGTCGCGGTCGGCGCGGCCGCGCTCGGTGGCGTGCTGGCGCGCACGCGGCCATGGGTCGTGCCGATCGGCGCCAGCGCATTCGGCATCCTCGCCCTCGCCGCCGGCCTCCGCGACCCGCTGGCCGAGCCGATCACGACCCTGATCGTGGTGGTGGTCGCGGTTGCCGTTGCCATCTACACCCTGCGCTGGCTGCTGCGGATGGCTGCGGCGGACGGCGCGCCGCAAGCCGAAATGCCCGCCTGGGGGCGTCGGCGATTCATCGGCACCTCGATCGCCGTCATCGGGCTGGCGGCCATGAGCGGGGTCGTCGGGCGGACCCTGCTCGAGCGCGGCCGGCAGGGCGCGATCGCCCAGGCAGGGACGCTACCCGAGCCGACGGCGACCGCACCGCCGCCGCCGGAGGGCGCCGAGCTCGCGGTGGAGGGCATCAGCCCGCTCGTGACGCCGAACGAGCAGTTCTATCGGATCGACACCGCGCTCCTCGTCCCGCGGCCGAACATCGACACGTGGCGCCTCCGCGTCTTCGGGATGGTGGAGCGCGAGCTCGAGCTCACGTACGACGAGCTGGTGGCGATGCCGCTCGTGGAGCAGTACGTGACCATCGCCTGCGTCAGCAACGAGGTGGGTGGCAACCTCGTCGGCAACGCGCTGTGGCGCGGCGTGCGGCTCAAGGCGCTGCTGGAGCAGGCCGGCGTCGATCCGGACGCGACCCAGATCGTGGGCCGCTCGGTCGACAACTTCACCGCCGGGTTCCCAACCGGGTACGCCCTGGCCGATGACCGCGAGCCGCTCGTGGCGGTGGGCATGAACGGCGAGCCACTGCCGGTCGACCACGGCTTTCCGGCGCGGCTCATCGTGCCGGGCCTCTTCGGCTACGTCAGTGCCACGAAGTGGCTCAGCGAGATCGAGCTGACCACCTGGGAGGGCTTCGACGCCTATTGGGTGCCGCTCGGCTGGTCGAAGGAGGGACCGATCCTGACGCAGTCACGGATCGACGTCCCGCGGCACGGGGATCGCCTCGACGCCGGGACGGTGGCGATCGCCGGCGTGGCCTGGGCGCCCGACCGCGGCGTCAGCGCGGTCGAGGTGCAGGTCGACGACGAGGGTTGGACACCGGCCACGATCAGCGCGCCGATCTCCGACGCGACCTGGGTCCAGTTCGTCCACAACTGGGAGGCGACCCCGGGCGATCACCGCCTGCGAGTTCGGGCGACGGACGGGGACGGCGAGGTCCAGACCGATCAGCGTACCGAGCCTGCCCCCGACGGCTCCCGCGGGCACCACGCCATCGAGGTCAGCATCGGCTGAGGGGCGTCAGGAATCCGGCGGCCCCGACGGGCGGACGGCGACGGGCGAGAGGGTGATCTCGACCTCGATGAGCCCCTCCTCGAGCGGCATGTCGCTGACCTGGCGCCACGCCTCGTGCGACAGGTTCGCGACCCTCTGGTCGGCCGTGCCGACGTAGCAGGGGCAGGAGTCGACGACCGGCAGCGAGACGCATCGGTCCGCGCAGACGAGGACGTAGGACGGCCTGCCATCCGGGATGCCGCCTCCGATCTCGAGCGGAAGCGCCACGGTGGCCTTGCCCTCCCAGCCACGGCTCTCGGGGTATGACGAGGCCATGCCGGTCACCGATCCGTCGACGACGGCGATCGCCGGCTCCGCGGGCTCCGGGGCGGCCGCGGTCGCGCTCCTGGACCGCCCGGTCAGGCTCGCGTCGGGGTCGCCGGCGAACGCGTACCAGTAGTCGAGCTTGCCCTCGAAGTAGCGCGACCGATGGAGCCAGGCTTCGGCGCCGGCGACGCTGGTGTGCGGGCGAATGAACAGCCGGTCGCCTTCGAAGCGCGGCTCGCTCATGAAGATGTCGCGATACGGCCGCTTCGGCCCGTCGAGCAGGGCCCCGACGAGGTGAGCGGCGCCCTCGTAGAAGTCGGTGGCAAAGTAGGCGCTGGCGCCCAGGTCGGCCAGTGGGGCACGGGAGTAGGCGCTGACTCGCTCGACGGCCACCTTGCGGCTGGCCTTCTGATGCTGACCCTCGCCCGCTCCGGGTGCGTAGCAGGCGTTGGAGTAGATCATCACCCAGCCGGGGGCAGGCTTCGCGTGCTCCGCGATCCACGCCTCGCCGTAGTACGTGAGCGTGCCGTCGGCGTACGAGTCGGAGTGGTCGCCCTTCGCGTTCGGGCCGTTCAGGCCCCAGCCGTTGGTCGTCAGCGGACTCGGCGTGTCCGAGTACGGGTTCGGCGAGCCGACGCCGTGGCCGAAGTAGATGACGATGTTCGCCCCGCGCACCGCCTTGAGCACGGACTTCGCGTCGGCGTCCGGCGAGTAGGCGCGCGCGACGGTGGCGCCGCGATCCTCGGCGGCATCCGCAGCCGTCTCGGCGAGGCTGATGTAGACCGGGGTGAGCTCCTCGCCGACCGGGCCGACGATGATCGCCACCCTGGCTGGCGACTTCGCGGCTGCCGCGGGCGCGGGCAGGCCAAGGCCGGCGACGACGGTCGCCAGCAAGGTGAAAAGCACCAGGACCGAGCGCAAGACGCCCCCCAACGTGGGCAAAATCGAGGGTGAGGATCAGCCGGTCGGTAGCATTGCACCGAAGGGGGCGCCGGGCAACCGTATTGGTGCCTGTCGGCAACGCCCCGTCAGGTCCGGGCGGGCTCCAGGCGTGCGGTGGCGGTCTCGCCTGGACCGGACAGGAGCGCCTCGGCGATCACGTCGGCCCAGGCGCTGTAGCCGACCACCGAGGGGTGGAACTGGTCCTCCGACAGCACGTCCGTTCGACCGTGGATGAGCGGCGGGACGTCTCGCGCCAGGTCGGCATAGGCGGCGCCGGCGCGCTCGGCCTCGGCGCGGCTGATCGGTCGCAGCAGGCGGGCGAACTGGTCGGCGAGGAGGATCAGCGGCTCGATGCCACGCAGCGCGCCGCGGAAGGCCGGGATGCCGGCCAGCACCACGCGCGCCGATGGCGCCGTCTCACGGATGCCGTCGAGGACCGCGCGCAGGCTGTCGCGGAAGCGCCCCGGCGGCGTCGTGTGGGTGGCGTCGTTCGAGCCGATGACGATCGCGACGACGTCGGCGCCGGCGAGGAACGAGTCGGTCTCCGTGGCGCGGAGTGGCTCGATCGAACGTGGCAGCTGATGGCGCGCCAGGTCCGCGGCACGGGCGCCCGCCCAGCCGTAGCTCACGACGTGGACTTCCCGGCGCTCCGCATCGGCCACGCGCCGGGCGATGAGGTAGGGGAGCGCATCCTCGGCGCGCTCGACGCCGACGCCCGCCGTGGTGGAGTCGCCCAGGACGACCATGCGCAGCCGATCCCGGCCGGCTGCGCCCCCGGTCGGGGTGACCACGTGGTTGACGTAGAACCCAGGATGGCCCGGGAGGAACTCCATCCGGCGCAGCCGCATGAACTGCACGGCAACGATCCCGGCGAAGGCGCCGAGCGCCGTGCCGAGCAGGCGTGCCAGCGTGCTGAGCCACGTTCCCATGCGATCACCCTACCGTGTCGATTTGCTTGACGCCAACCGCACAATCGGTCGCGTGCCGGACGCCCCCGTGATCATCGTGAATCCCACCGCGGGGTCCGGCCGCGCCGCGAAGCTGCTGCCCTGGATCCGCGAGCGGCTCGCACAGCGACCCGATGCCGAGCTCCACGTCACGGGCCGTCCGGGCGAGGCGGAGGAGCTCGCGGCGCGCGCCGCGGACGGCGGCTGCGACCGGGTGGTGGCGGTCGGCGGAGACGGCACGATCCAGGAGGTCGTCAACGGCATCCTCGAGGCTGGTGCTCGGCCTGCGGTCGGGATCGTGCCGGTCGGGTCGGGGAACGACCTGGCGCGCAGCCTCGGGCTGCCGATCGATCCGGCCGAGGCCTGGACCATTGCCATCGGTCGCGTCACGCGCACGATCGACGCCGCGCTGGCAACGAACGGGGAGCGACGGCAACGATGGTTCGCGTCGGCGGGCGGCATCGGCTTCGACGCCCAGGTCGCGGCCGCGATGTCGGCACGCCGTGGCTGGCAAGCGGGCCGGGCCGGCTATCTGCTCACCACCCTGACCGAGCTGCGCCGCTTCGACAACCGCCGGCTGCGGCTCGTGCTCGACGGAGCGCCACTCGAATGTCGCGCGCTGCTGGTGGCCATCGCGAACGGGCCGTACTACGGCGGCGGCATGCGGATCGCGCCCGATGCCGAGCCCGACGACGGCTGGCTCGACCTCTGCGTGGTCGGCGACATCTCGCGCCTCACCGCCATCCGCGAGCTGCCGAACCTCTACCGCGGCACGCACGTTCGCCACCCGGCGGTCTCGCTGCATCGGGCGAGGCTGGTCGAGATCACCGGCGACGGCGCGACCCACTCGCACCTCGACGGCGAGCCGTTCGGCTCGATCCCGCTACGGGTCGAGATCCATCCCGGCGTCCTCGAGGTGGCGGCGACGCGCTAGGCTGGCGCCGATGGAGGCGGATGGCATCGAGGTCGGGGCGTCGCTGCTCGGCGCCGGCGGGCGCCGCATCGGTACGGTCGACGCCGTCTTCGCCGACTACCTCCTCGTCCGCACCGCCAGCCTGCTGCCGGTGGACCTGTACGTGCCACGCACCGAGACCACGCTCACCGACGGGCGCCTCCGGGTCGACGTCGGCCGGCGCGAGGCGTACGAGCGCTGGCACCGACCGCTGAAGCGCGCGCCGCACGCAGCGGAGTGAGCGCCTTCGCGGCCGATGTGGCGGCCGAGCTCCGCAAGGCCAGGACGGTCACGATCGAGACGTCCGCCGGCGCAGACGCGCCGGTGCATCGCACGATCATCTGGATCGTGGCCGACGAGCGCGGACACGCGTTCGTGCGATCGGTCAGGGGCCGGCGCGGTCGCTGGTATCGCGAGCTGGTCGCGAACCCCTCCGGCGCGGTGTTCGTCGGCGGGCGGCGTTTCGCCGTACGCGCCACTCCGGCGGACGAGGCCGGGATCGAGGCATGCAGCCGGCTCCTGCGCGAGAAGCATGCGACCTCGAGAGGGTCCCTGGCCTCGATGCTCCGCGACGAGATCCTCGATACCACGCTCGAGCTGGAGCCAACATGAGTGGCGTATATACGTATATATCGCTTCGGCCTCGGTCCAGCATCGGTCTTGCAGTACCCTTTCAGAGCCATGCACGACGCCGATACGATCCAGCCCCTGAACGGGCGCCCGCCGTACGAGCCGGGGGACGCCGAGGCGTTCTACGCGCACGTCGGCTCGGGCGGCAAGGTCGAGGCCGACGACTGGCTGCCCGACGAGTACCGCGCGGCGGTCCTGAAGTTCGTCGAGATGCACGCCAACTCCGAGCTGATGGGCGTGCTGCCGGAGCGCGACTGGATCATGCGCGCGCCGACGCTGCGCCGGAAGCTGGCGCTGACCTCGAAGATCCAGGACGAGGTCGGGCACGCCCAGCTGCTCTACCGCGTCGCCGAGGACCTCGGCAAGCCGCGCGCGGCGATGCTCCAGGACCTCCTCGACGGCAAGACGAAGTTCCACAACGTCTTCCACTACCCGACGCGCTCGTGGGCCGACGTCGGGATCATCGCGTGGCTCGTCGACGCGGCCGCGATCGTGTCGCAGCAGGCCCTGCGCGACTCCTCCTATGCGCCGTACGCGCGCACGATGCGCAAGATCTGCTGGGAGGAATCGGTGCACATCATGCACGGCCGCGACGTCGTGCTGACCCTGATGAACGGGACCGATGCGCAGCGCGCGATGGTGCAGGAAGCCCTGGACCGATGGTGGGGTCCGCTCATGCAGATGCACGGCCCGCCCACCGATCCGGCCAAGGACAAGGACCTGCACTGGGGCATCAAGTCGAAGGGCAACGAGCAGCTGCGCCAGGAATTCCTCTCGATCTACGTGCCGCGCATCCGTGAGCTCGGCCTGACCATCCCCGATCCGGCGCTGCGCCTCGACGACGAGACCGGCCGCTGGCAGTACACCGAGCCGGACTGGGCCGAGCTCAAGTCGGTCGTGACCGGACACGGACCGGCCTCGCAGTCGCGGCTGGAGTTCCGCCGCGTGAACTTCGCCGACACGCAGTGGGTCCGCGACGCGATGCTGGGGAACGGCACCGCCGCCGTCGCCTGATCGGGGCGCGAAGCGTCCGAATTCCCACGGGGCGGGCAGTACGGGCTTGGAGCGGTCGCGAAGCGTCCGAATTCCCTCGAGGTGAGCACCACGGCCCGGATTTGGTCGTTCGTGCAGACTGCGACCGCCGTAATGCCCATGGGGTGGGAATCTGTCACGTTCGGCGCGGCGAACAGTCCGGATTCACACCAGGTGACCATTGCGTTCGCGCGTGCGCCCTCGGAGCGTCCGAATTCACGTGCGACGTGAAGTCGGCACCTTCAATGCCTGAATCCCGCGCGGTTTGGCTACCCCACGTGAATTCCGGCGGTTCGGTGGCCGCTGCCCGGCCGGGCAGCTGCGGGTGTGCGCTCCGGCGCACGTAACAACGAGGCAGGCCCCAGTTCGGCCCACCATGTGCGGCGCCGCGCACGCCGTGATCCGGAACAGGCCCAATTGGCGGCGAGACTCGTAGATACGTGCGCTCGGCCGCAAACGGGGCAGCGGATGGCACGGACCCCACCCGCGGGGTACGCTTCTGGCGATGAACGAGCGCGTGTGGGAGGTCTTCCGCCAGGAGGACGAGGGTGACCCGATGATCCACGCCGGCAACGTGAACGCTCCCGACGAGGAGCTGGCGGTGCATTACGCCCGCGAGTTCTACGGCCGCCGCGGCGAGTCGCATCGGCTGTGGATCGTGGCGCGCGAGGCGATCACCGAGCTCGACGACCCGGACCTCCTCAAGCCGCCGTTCGACCGCAGCCACAAGAAGCCCGGCGGGTACATCATCAAGCACAAGCTCGAGGCGGCCAAGGCACGCGCCGCGAGCGAGGCGCCGGAATGACCAACGCGGCACCAACGACGCTCGACACCGCCGCCCGGGAGGCCCTCGCCGAGCTCCTGCTGAGCGTCGCCGACGACGAGTTCGTCATCGGCTTCTGGGATTCCGAATGGACCGGCATTGCGCCGATGCTCGAGGAGGACGTGGCGACGAGCTCGATCGCGCAGGACGAGATCGGGCACGCCCGGGCGCTCTACGAGCTCCTGGCGGAGCTGACCGATGACGACGCCGACCGCATCGCCTACGGCCGCTCGCCCGACGACTTCCGGCATGCCGCGCTCCTCAACCACGCCCGCGGCGACTGGGCCTTCAGCGTCGCACGCCGCTACCTGTATGAGACCGCCGACGCCGTGCGCCTGACCGCCCTTGCCGGCTCGAGCCATGAGCCGCTCGCCGCGCTCGCCGGGAAGATGCGGCGCGAGGAGACCTACCACCTGCTCCACGCCGATGCCTGGCTGCGCCGGCTGGCCGAGGCCGGCCCCGAGACGCGCGAACGCCTGGCAACCTCCCTCCGAGCGCTGTGGACCGATGCGCACCAGATCTTCGCGCCGCTGGCCGGCGAGGACATCCTCGTCCGCGACGGCCTCCTGCCGAGCCCGATGGCCGCGCTCCACGCCGACTGGCAGCACCAGGTGCGTGCGATCCTCGAGCCGATCACGGGCACGCTCCCCGAGGCGAGCCCGAGCACCGATGGGCGAGCGCGCCGTACCGACGACTTCACGTGGCTGCACGGCGAGTTCACGAGCGTGACGCGCGCGGAAGCGGGTGCGATGTGGTGACCGAGACCGCGATCGACCCGCGCGAGGCGCGGGTCTGGTCCGAGCTGGCGACGATGGCCGATCCGGAGATCCCCGCGATCAGCCTGGTCGACCTGGGGGTCATCGGCTCGGTGACGGTCGACGAGCGCCGCGTCGAGGTCGAGCTGCTGCCGACGTTCGTCGGCTGCCCGGCCATCGGCGTCATGCAGGAGCAGATCACCGAGCGCATCGGTGCGCTGGGCGTGGCCGACGAGGTCGCGGTTCGCATCAGCTTCGACCCGCCCTGGACGAGCGAGCGCATCACCCCGGACGGCCGCGAGCGCCTGCGGCTCAGCGGGTTCGCCCCGCCACACATCGGTCCGGCCCCCATCGGCAGCTCACTCGAAGAGCTGACGGTGCTCCAGGTCGCGGAGTGCCCGTACTGCGGCTCCAGCAACACGACGCTCGAGAACCCGTTCGGGCCGACCCTGTGCCGCGCGATCTACCACTGCGCCGACTGCCGCCAGCCCTTCGAGCAGTTCAAGCGCGTCTGAGAGGCTTCACCGACGCGCGGCACGCGTAGCCGCTACGCTTCGCCGCATGGCAATCGACGCGGACGAGATCGCTCCCGACGCGTCCGACCACCTCGCCGCGATGCGTCACAGCGCGGCGCACATGATGGCCGCGGCCGTGCTCGAGGTGTTCCCGGACGCGAAGCTCGGCATCGGTCCCGCCATCAAGGACGGCTTCTACTACGACTTCGACCTGCCCCGCCCGCTGACGCCCGCCGACCTCGAGCAGATCGAGGCGAAGATGCGCGAGCAGCAGGCGGCCGACCTGGCCTTCGAGCATTCACGCGACCTGCCGCGTGACGAGGCGATCGCGCTCGTGACAGAGCGCAATCAGCCGTTCAAGGTCGAGATCATCGAGGATCTGCCGGAGTCCGAGGGGCCGACGGTGAGCTTCTACCGTCACGGCGACTTCGAGGACCTCTGCCGTGGCGGCCACCTGGGCTCGACGAAGGACCTCGGCGCCTTCAAGCTGCTGAACACCGCCGGCGCCTACTGGCGCGGCGACGAGACGCGGCCGATGCTCCAGCGCATCTACGGCACCGCCTGGGACACGCAGGAGCAGCTCGACCAGCACCTCTGGCGGATCGAGGAGGCGAAGAAGCGCGACCACCGCAAGCTCGGCCGCGAGCTCGACCTCTTCACGTTCCATCCCGAGTCGCCGGCCGCACCGTTCCTCCATGCGCGCGGCATGTCGCTGTGGCGGTCGCTCGAGGACTGGTCGCGCCAGGTCCGGCGCGAGGCCGGCTTCAGCGAGGTCCGAACCCCGAGCCTCGTCCGCAAGGAGCTGTGGGAGACGAGCGGTCACTGGAACAACTACCAGGACAACATGTTCGTCCTGGACGACCACGACCACGTCTCCGGGCTGAAGCCGATGAACTGCCCGGAGGAGATCCTCATCTACCGCACCCGGGGGCGGTCGTATCGCGACCTGCCGATGCGCTTCAGCGACTACTCGGTCCTCTTCCGCAAGGAGCGCACCGGCGTCCTGGCCGGCATGTTCCGCGTCCGGCAGCTGACCCAGGACGACTCGCACGTCTTCTGCCGCGACGACCAGGTCGACGACGAAATCCGCCTGGCGCTCTCGCTCGTGCGCAAGCAGTACGCGCCCTTCGGCTTCGAGCCGCGCGCGAAGCTCGCGACGCGCCCGGAGAAGCGGCTCGGGTCGGACGAGTTCTGGGAGCGCGCCGAGAACCGCCTCCGCGAGCGGCTCGAGGAAGACGGCATGGCCTACACCCTCGATCCGGGCGGCGGCGCCTTCTACGCCCCGAAGATCGACATCTTCATCGAGGATGCCCTCGGTCGCGAGTGGCAGATGGCGACGATCCAGGCCGACTACCAGCTGCCGCAGCGCTTCGACCTCGAGTACCGCACCGCCGAAGGCGGCTTCGAGCGCCCGGTCGTCATCCACTACGCGATCTATGGCTCGTTCGAGCGCTTCATCGGCATCATCACCGAGCACTACACCGGTGCCTTCCCGTTCTGGCTGGCCCCGGTGCAGGTGATGGTCGTACCGATCGCCGACCGCCACCTCGACTACGCCGCCTCCGTGCGCCAGGCACTGACCGATGCCGGCCTGCGGGCCGAGGTCGACGACCGATCCGAGCGCATGCAGCTCAAGCTGCGCGACGCCCAGGAGCAGAAGATCCCGGTGATGGCCGTGGTGGGGGATCGCGACGCCGAGGCCGGCGCCGTGTCGCCGCGGCTGCGCACCGGCGATTCGTCGCAGGGGGTTGCGCTCGACGAGTTCGTCGCCGACCTGGTCGCTCGGGCCGCCTCCCGGGAGCTGTGGCCGGCGGCCGCGGACCAGCCCACGGACTGACGATGGCGGACCAGGGCCGACCCTATCTGCTTCGGGCGGGCGCAGGCATCGGCGAAGATCCGGGTCTCAAGGCATCGGCCGCATCGAGCGGCGGATCGCTCACCGTCATCGATTCGGAGACCGACGGCGGCGCGCCACCCCACGTCCATACCCGCGAGGACGAGGCCATGTACGTGCTCGAGGGCGCGATCGTGGTGCACGTCGGCGACGAGGAGTTCCACGCCCGAGACGGGGATTTCGTCTTCATGCCGCGCGACGTGCAGCACGACTGGGACGTCGAGGGCGCGACTGCGCGCGTGCTGATCATCGCCGCACCGGGCGGCCTGGACCGGTTCCTGGAGGACTTCCACGCCGCGGAGGATTGGGCCGCCCGCGATGCCGTGGCCGAACGCTTCGGCCTCACGTTTCCCCGATGAGGAAGATGCGCGGCGTCGGCCAGCTGGCGCTCCTTTCCACCGATCCGCCACGGGTCGCCGAGTTCTACGAATCGGCCTTTGGCTTCCGGCGCCTGGCCGGCGAGGATGGCGGGGTCGACCTGGAGCTCGGCGGCTTCGAGCTGAGCTTCCGACGCGGAGAGCGGGCGACGCGGGAGGGGATCCAGATCGGTTTCAAGGTCGAAACCGCATCGGAGGTCGACGCCTGGGCGCAGGAGCTCGGACGGCGGGGCTTCGCGCTGGCGGCGCCGCCATCGGGCGATCACTGGGAGGGCTCGCGCAGCTTCCGGATCGCCGATCCCGACGGCCGCCAGGTGGCGGTCTTCTACGACTACCCGCGCTAGCTGTAGGGACGTGACGGGCGAGCCTGCGCCGGCGGACGTCGAGGCGCGCATCCGATCGAGCTTCGCGAAGCAGGGCCTGATGCACACGCTCGGTGCGACGCTCGGCGCGATCGCGCCTGGCTTCGTCGAGATCGCGATCCGGCCCGATCCCTCGATCTCTCAGCAGCACGGGTTCGTTCATGCCGGAGCGGTGGCGGCCATCGCTGACTCCGCGGCCGGCTATGCCGCACTCAGCCTGATGTCGCCGGGCACCGGAGTGTTGAGCACGGAATTCAAGATCAACCTCCTCGCGCCGGCCGTCGGCGACCGCATCGTCGCGCGCGGGAGGGTCGTGAAGGCCGGCCGGACGCTCACCGTCGCGCAGACGGAGGTCTTCGCCGAGGAGGGAGGACGCGAGACGCTGATTGCACTGCTGACCGCCACGATGATGACCGTCGCGGGTCGCGAGGGGGTCAGCGACTGAGGGGTTCGCCGCGGCTTCCAGGACCATCTCGCGCGTTGACCACGCGTTCGATTGCGGTGTATGATCCGCCGCAATTCGTGTACGTTCGCAGGGCCACCCGTCCGTGATCGGAGAGGTGGCCTTGTTGTTGAAGGGGTAACAGACTGGCAAGGGATCTCCGCGTCAACGAGATGATCAGGATCCGCGAGGTTCGGATCATCGACGATGAGGGGCAGCAGCTTGGCGTGATGCCGACCTTCGAGGCGCTCGCGCTGGCCCAGGAGAAGGGCCTCGACCTCGTGGAGGTCGCGCCCACCGCGGTCCCACCGGTGTGCCGCATCCTCGACTACGGGCAGTACAAGTACGAGCTCCAGAAGCGGGAGCGCGAACAGAAGAAGAAGCAGAAGTCGCAGACCTTCAAGGAGGTCCGCCTGGGCGTCAAGGTCGACGTCCACGACCTCCAGGTGAAGGCGCGACGTGCGGGCCAGTTCCTGGACCACGGGGACCGGGTCAAGGTCACGGTCAGGTTCCGCGGGCGCGAGATCAGTCACGCCAACCTGGGTCGGGACCTGCTGATGCGGACGGCGGAGCTCCTCGCGGAGCACGGGACGATCGAGCGGCAGCCGCTGCTCGAGGGCCGGAGCATGTACATCATCATGGCCCCGCTCGAGAAGCGGGCCGAGAAGAAGACCGATACGGACGCCGCCGGCGAGGGCGCCGCGCCGTCCGACCAGCCGCCAGCGGGCGGCGAGACCATCGGCGACGCGATCGCCGCCAAGGGCACCGCGCCACAGGCGGCCAGCGAGGCGCCGGCACAGTAGGGATCGACAACACGCCATGCCGAAGATGAAGACCCACAAGGGGACGGCCAAGCGCTACAAGAAGACCGGCTCCGGGAAGTGGATCCGGCCGAAGGCCTGGCGCGGCCATCACCTCGAGATCAAGTCGAGCCGCCGCACCCGCCGCTACGCGGGCAACGCGCTCGTCTCGAAGACGCACACCGCCGCGCTCGAGAAGCTCATGCCCTACGCCGGCAAGGCGAAGTAGCCGATGGCCAGGGTCAAGCGCGGCGTCGCCGCGCACAAGCGACACAAGCGCCTCCTCAATCGCGCCGAGGGGCGCCGCGGGACGCGCTCGAAGCTCGTTCGCCCGGCGCGTGAGGCGCTCATCCACGCCCTCGTCTACGCCTACCGCGACCGCCGCGACCGCAAGCGCGACATGCGCCGCCTGTGGATCGAGCGCATCAACGCCGCGTCGCGCCAGCACGGGCTGCCGTACGGCCGCTTCATCGCCGGGCTCAAGGGCGCCGGCGTCGAGGTGAACCGGAAGATCCTCGCCGACATGGCCGTCCGCGAGCCCGCCGCCTTCGCGGCGATGGTCGAGACCGCCAAGTCCTCCTTTACCACCTGACCGGCGCCCGCCGACGCCGGTCACTCACGACCCCTCCCGGATTCCGGGGCGGGGTCGTTCGTTTTCCCCGATGATGTGAGCGCAGCATGACCGACCTCCGAACCGACCTCGAGCGCCTCCGCGCCGACGCTTCGGCACGCGTCGCATCGGTCACCGACGCCGATGCGCTGGGCGAGCTGCGCCACGAGCTGTTCGGCCGGTCGGGAAGCCTGACGCTGCTCCTCAGGCAGCTCGGATCGGTCCCCGCCGAGGAGCGTCCCGCGCTCGGGCAGCTGGCCAACGACGTCCGCCGCGAGCTGGAGGCTGCCATCGAGGCGCGCCAGGGGGCCCTGGCCGGTGCGGACGACGATGCCCGCCTGGCGAACGAGGCGCTCGACATGAGCGCGCCGGGGCGGCCGGTGCCGATCGGTCACCTCCACCCGGTCATGACGCTCATGCGCGACGTGCGCGAGATCTTCCACGCCTACGGCTTCGAGGTCTTCGAGGGTCCCGAGATCGAGACCGAGGAGTACAACTTCGAGCTGCTCAACATCCCGCCCGACCATCCCTCGCGCGACCTGTGGGACACGCTGTATGTCGCGGAGCCGGGGACCGTCGAGTCCGGAAACCCTGAGCCGGCAAGTGACGGGACGATCCTGCGCACCCACACCTCGCCGACCCAGATCCGGGCGATGCGCGCGCTCGAGCCGCCGATCCGCGTCCTCACCCCCGGCCGCTGCTTCCGCTACGAGGCCGTCGACGCGAGCCACGGCTTCGAGTTCTTCCAGATCGAGGGGCTGGTCGTCGACCGCGACACGAGCCTCGCCGACCTCAAGGGCCTGCTCGAGGAGGTCGCCCGCGCGCTGTACGGGCGCGACGTGCGAACGCGGTTCCGTCCCGGCTACTACCCGTTCACCGAGCCGAGCGTGGCGTTCGACATCGCCTGCCTCGTCTGCGGGGGCGACGGGTGCCCGGCCTGCAAGCGGACCGGCTGGATGACGATCCTCGGCGCCGGCATGGTCCACCCGACGGTCCTGCGCAACGGCGGATTCGACCCCGATGAGTTCCAGGGCTACGCGTTCGGCATGGGCCCGGACCGGATGACGATGCTGCGCCACGGCATCGGCGACATCCGGCTCTTCTTCAGCGCCGACCTGCGCTTCTCGACCCAGTTCCCGGCGGGGCACTGACCGATGCGCGTCCCGCTTTCCTGGCTGCGCGAGTACGTCGACGTCGACCTGTCGCCGCGCGCGCTGGCCGAGGAGCTGACGATGCGCGGAATGGAGGTCGACACCATCGAGACGGCGGGTGCCGACTGGACCGATGTCGTCGTCGGGCGTGTCCTCGAGGTCAAGCGGCACCCGAATGCCGACACGCTGTGGCTGGCACGAGTCGACGTGGGGACCGCGGGCGGTGAGCTCGACATCGTGTGCGGTGCCCAGAACCTGGAGGCCGGCCAGCTCGTGCCGACGGCGCTGGTCGGCGCGGTGCTCCCCGGTGACCGCCGCATCGAGCGCACGAAGATCCGCGGCGAGGTGAGCCACGGGATGCTCTGCAGCGCCGCCGAGCTCGGCCTCGGGACCGATGCGGACGGCATCCACATCCTCGGCCGCGACGACGAGCTCGCGCTCGGATCGCCGCTGGCCGATCTCGTCGGCGAGACGGTGCTCGACGTCGACGTCAAGCCCAACCGAGGCGACGCGCTGAGCATGGTCGGCCTGGCCCGCGAGATCGCCGCCTTCACCGGCGGGTCGTTGCGACTCCCGGACGCCACGGTTGACGAGACCGATGACGATGCCTCTGCCCACGTCAGCGTCCGCATCGACGAGCCCGACCTCAACCCGCGCTTCGCGGCCCGCTGGTTCGAGGGAGTGGCCAACGGCCCCTCGCCCGATTGGATGCAGCGACGGCTCGTCGCGGCAGGGATGCGCCCGATCAGCGCGGTCGTTGACGTCACGAACTACGTCATGCACGAGCTCGGGCAGCCGATGCACGCCTACGACGCCGCCGGGGTTCCCGGCGGCGAGATCGTCGTGCGCCGCGGACGCCCGGGCGAGACGCTCGAGACGATCGACCACGTCGAGCGCGCGATCGACGAGCGGATGCTCGTCATCGCCGACCGCGAACGGGCGATCGGGCTGGCGGGGATCATGGGCGGTGCGGGGACCGAGGTCGGGGAGGGAACGACGCGGGTCATCCTCGAGTCGGCGATCTTCCACGGCCCGACGATCCGCAACACCGCCCGACGCCTCGGCCTGCGCTCGGAGGCGAGCATGCGCCACGAGAAGGGGATCGGGCACGACCTGCCGCGGTATGCCGCCGATCGGGCGGCGAAGCTCATCGCCGAGATCACCGGCGCCCGCGTGGCGCACGGGATCGTGGACAACGACCCGGAGCCGAAGCCCCCGCGCCGGGTGGCGGTCGAGGTGCCGCGCCTGCGCCGGCTGCTCGGGATCGACCTGGATGTCGCGCGCGTCCGTGAGCTGCTCGAGCCGCTCGAGTTCAACGTGACGGGTGCCGGAGACGACCTCACCGTGGACGTGCCGTCGCACCGGCTCGACGTCGTCGTCGCGGCCGACGTGGCCGAGGAGGTCGCGCGCGCCCACGGCTACGAGCGCATCGCCGGCCGGCTGCCGCAGGCCGCGCTGCCGCCATACCGGCCCGACCCGAGCGAGCCGCGCAATGTCGTACGGCGCATCCTCGCCGGACTCGGGCTGAACGAGGCGATCGGCCACGCGCTGATCGGTCCGGACGACCTCGAGCGAGTCGGGCTCGACCCGGCCGATCCGGAGCTCGTGCGCCTCCACAACCCGCTGAGCCCGCAGCACTCGATCCTGCGCCCCTCGATGGCGCCCTCGATGCTCGGCGGCCTCGCCGAGAACGCCCGCCGCCGCCGCCCCGACGCGTGGCTGTTCGATCTCGGCAAGGTCTACCGTCACCCGGCCCAGCCCACGCCGCGCGACCGCGCCTCGGAGACCGCGGGCACAGGCCGATACGAGTCGTGGGAGCTCGGGATCGCGCTGGCCGGGAGCGCCGTACCGGCCGCGCCCGGCGAGGAGCCGCTCGTTGCCGACGTGGCGGCGCTGAAGGGGATCGTCGACGCGCTCCACGACGGGGTTGGGGCCCCGCGGCCGGGCTACCGGGCGGAGCCCGAGGGTGAGCGTCATGCGCATCGTCATCCCGGTCGCACGGCCCTCATCACCGATGCCGCCGGACGCGCCTACGGCTCGCTGGGCGAGGTCCATCCGCGGGTCGTCGAGACTTGGGGCCTCACCGGGCGTCCGGTGGACGCGTCGATCGATCTCGGCCGGCTGCTGGCGCTCAGCCCGGAGGTCGTGCGTGCCGCGACGGTTCCGGCGGCACAGCCGATCGATCGGGATCTCGCCGTGGTCGTGGCCGAGGAGACGCCGGTCGGCGAGGTGCTCCGCATCGCCAGGACCTCCGCCGGCCACCGGCTCGACGACGTGCGGCTCTTCGACGTGTACCGCGGCGAGCAGATCGGTCCCGGGCGCGTGAGCTACGCGCTCGCGTTCCGATTCCAGCCGCTGGAGGCCGGCGACGAGGGAGAGGCGGATCGGGCGCTGAACAAGGTCCGCGGGTCGCTCAAGCACCATCTCGGGGCCGAAATCCGGTAGCTCGGGCCGTGTGCGTGATTCCGCCCAACGGGCCGATGACGCGGCCGTGAGCCGGTCCTCGTGGGGCGGGCGTATCGGTGAATCAGTAGCCGGAATCCCGTGTGGCGGGTGGCTTGGAGGCCGAGGCGGCGTCGCTCAGCGGCCAGATCTCTCGCGGGGTGGGAAATCGGCCAATCAGTGGCCGACACGCCCGTGGGACGGGAGCGCGGCCGCCGCCTTCGTCGACACGCCCGATCGACACGGCTGGTACCCTTGCGCCCGCCCGAGGCCGCCCGGCTCTCGGCAGACGAGCGGGAGGTCGTGGCGTGGAGGCGTTCGAGAGCCTGAGCTGGATCGACCTGGCGATCATCGTGGTCCTGGCGGTCGGCGTCTTCGCCGGCTTCACGCAGGGCACGATCGTCTACCTGCTGAACTCGCTTGCCGTGCTGGTCTCCTTCGTCGTCGCCGCCCAACTCAAGGGACCGATCATCGATCTGCTCGGGTTCTGGACGGCGCTCTCGCCGGAGGGCCGGGAGCTGCTCATCTTCATGCTGCTCTTCATCGGCCTGACCGTCGCAGCCTGGTTCGGCATCTGGGCCACGTACAAGCGCACGCGGCTCCCGATCGTCAAGCAGGTCGACGAGATCGGCGGCGCGATCCTGGGCCTGGTGTACGTGGCGCTCGTCATCAGCCTGCACCTGGTCGTGCTCGACAGCTTCTTCCGCGGTGGCGGGGAGGCGGCGGGTTGGCTGGGCGGCTACTACGACGAGCTGAACAGCTCGCTGATCATCGGGTTCTTCCGCGATACGATCATCCCGGTGGCCGGGTTCGTGATGCGCCCCTTCGTCCCCGAAGAGATCGCCGTCCTCCTCTCGTGACCGCAGCGACGGCCGGCGGCGCCGTCGCCCTCGAGGCGACCTGGTTCGATCGCCCCGCAACAGGCCTCGCGCTCGACCTGCTCGGCAGCCGGCTCACCCACGCCTCACCCGCCGGAACGGTGGGCGGCCGGATCGTGGAGGTCGAGGCCTACCGCGGCCCGGAGGACCTCGCCGCGCACTCGGCTCGAGGTCGCACGAACCGCAACGCGGTGATGTTCGGCCCGTCCGGCCACCTCTACGTCTACCTCATCTACGGGCTGCACCACTGCCTGAACGTCGTCGCCGGTCCCGGCCAGAAGCCGGAGGCGGTCCTCATCAGGGCGCTCACGCTCGACGAGGGGGTCGATCTCGCGCGGGAACGTCGTGGCGCGTCGGTGGCCGATGCGAGGCTCGCTTCCGGCCCGGGCAACGTCGGACGCGCGCTCGGTGTCGACCGAAGCCTGAACGGCGCCGATCTCCTCGGTGGCCCGGTGCGGGTGGAGCCGCGCTCCGGGCCGCAGCCACGCGTCAGCCGCGGCCCGCGCATCGGCGTGGCCTACGCCGGTCCGTGGGCCGAGCGACCGCTGCGCTTCTGGATCACCGATGACCCGCACGTCTCCCGTCGCTGAGCCCGCGGCAGGCTCCGCCGCGGACGCGGGCACGCTCCGCGCACTCGAGTTCGGGACGATCGTCGAGGAGCTGGCCGGGCACGCCTCGTTCGAGCCGTCGCGCGAGCTGGCCCTGGCAACGCAGCCGGTCGCGGACGAGACGCACGTGGGTCTCCTCCAGGACCAGACCGATGAGGCAGACCGGCTCCTGACCGACCAGGCGCAGGCCAGCATCGGCGGGGCACGCGACATCCGTGCCGCGCTCGAACGGGCCGGCCGAGGTGGACGCCTGACCCCGGCGGAGCTGCTCGAGGTGGGGGAGACGCTCGAGGCGACCGAGCGCTTCGCGACCCGCCTGAAGGCCTGGCACGGGCCGCACCTGTCCGGCATTCGCGACGCGCTCGAGCCGGCGCCGGAGCTGGCGGCGCGGATCGCGCGGAGCATCGACGAGGGCGGCGAGATCCTCGACACCGCCTCCGCGGAGCTCGCCGCCATCCGCAAGCGGCTGCGCACGGCCCAGGACCGCGTGCGCGAGCGCCTCAACGCGATGCTGCGCTCGTCGTCGATGGCCGGGATCATCGGTGAGGCGATCGTCACGATGCGTGCCGGGCGCTACGTGATCCCCATCCGCGCCGAGGCCAAGGGCCGCGTCAAGGGCATCGTCCACGACCAGAGCGCGTCGGGCGCGACGCTGTTCGTCGAGCCGCTGACCGTCGTCGAGCTCAACAACAAGTGGACCGAGGCGTCGCTCGCCGCGGAGCGCGAGGAGGAGCGCATCCTCGACGAGCTGTCACGGGACGTCGAGGGCCGTGCCGATGCGCTGCGCGACAGCCTGGCGGCACTTGCCCGCGCCGACCTGTGGATGGCCCGGGCGCGGCTCGGCGCCGCGATGGACGGCGTGCGCCCGAGCATCGTCGAGGACGCGGCCGAGCTCCTCTCCGCCCGCCACCCCCTGCTCGGCGACTCGGCGGTGCCGATCGACCTGCGCCTCGGCGACCGCTTCGGCTACCGCGCGCTCGTCGTCACCGGCCCGAACACCGGCGGAAAGACCGTGTCGCTGAAGACGCTCGGCCTCCTGTCGCTCATGCACCAGGCCGGCCTGCGCGTCCCGGCCGCCGACGGCGCGCGGCTGCCGGCCTTCCGGCGGGTCATGGCCGACATCGGTGACGAGCAGAGCATCGCCCAGTCGCTGTCGACCTTCTCGAGCCATCTTCGCAACGTCGTGCGCTTCGTCGCCGACGCCGGCCCTGCCACGCTCGTGCTGCTCGACGAGGTCGGCGCAGGGACCGATCCGGCCGAGGGCTCCGCCCTCGCGATGGCGATCCTCAGCCGGCTCCTCGACGCCGGCTCGATGGTGGCCGCCACCACCCACTACGCGGAGCTGAAGACGTTCGCAACCGAGCACCCCGGCGTCAGCAACGCGGCCGTCGAGTTCGACGTGGCCACCCTGCGACCGACGTACCGCCTGACGATCGGACTCCCCGGCAAGAGCCAGGCATTCGCAATCGCCGAGCGGCTCGGGCTGCCGGAGGCGATCCTGGCCGATGCGCGCGACCGCATCTCCGCCGAGCATGCCTCGATGGAGGAGACGCTGGCCGCGATCGCGGCGGCCGAGCAGGCACAGGTCGCGGCGCTCGAGGCGGCACAGGCCGAACGGGCCTCGGCCTCCGACGAGCGCGATCTGGCTCGCACCGGCGTCGCTCGGGCGCGCCGCGAGGCTGCGGAGCTCCTTGCCGATGCCCGCCGGAGCGCGGACGAGCTCGTCGCGCGCGCCGAGCGCGAGGTGGCCGATCTACGCCGCGAGATGACCCGTCAGCGCAATCTCGCCGGCGGCCGGCGCGGCGCGAGCGTTGCTGCCTTCGACGACCTCAGCCGTCAGGCCGCCCGCGCGCGCACCGAGACGGAGGTGGAGCTCCCGCCGGACGCCGAACCGGCGGAGGAGGGCCCGCAGCCGCGCATCGGGCTCTTCGGACGCTCGAAGACGCTTGGCAGCACGGGGCGCATCGTCGAGATCAGCGGTCGCACCGGCCGCGTCACGCTCGAGACCGAGGGCGCGCGCCTCGTCGTTCCGGCCGACGACGTCGAGGTCGTCCCCGAACCGATCAGCGGCCCGGCGCCGCGCGACCTCGAGGCGGAGGAGATGCGCCGGCGCGCCGCCCAACGCGTTTCACCCCGGCTCGACCTGCACGGCGAGCGCGTCGAGGCCGCTCTCGAGCGCCTCACCGCCCACCTCGACGATGCCCTGCTCGCCGGCCTCGACGAGGTCGTCATCGTCCACGGAATCGGGACGGGCGCCCTGCGGCGCGCGGTGCGCGAGGCCCTCGCCGAGCATCCCCGCGTCCGGTCGGTGCGCGGCGGGCGCAAGGACGAGGGCGGCGACGGGGCGACGGTCGCCGAGCTCTAGGGCTCCGGCGTCGGCGTCGGGGACGGCTCGGGGGTGAGGCTCGGCTGCGGCGTCGGCGACGCAGTCGGGATCGGCGTCGGGGACGGCGTCGGCGATGGTGACGGTGACGGTGTCGAGGTCGGGAACTCGCCCGGCGTGCACTCCTCGACCGGAGCCAGTGGCGCATCGATCGGTCCGGGGAACGGAACGCGCAGCGTGCTGTTCAGCTCCTCCTCGCGGTCGATCCAGAGCTCGATCCACTCGCTGTTCGACTCATCCCAGTCGGGATGGTGATCCTCCCAGCCCACGAGGTCCAGGTAGACCTGGAGGTCGGGCTCGGGCGGTGCCGGCGAGGCGTCCGGATCGGGCGAGGCCGTCGGCTCGGCCGTCTCGAAGTCGCCGCAGCCTTCCTGCCAGATCCTGCCGGACTCGGCCTCGATGGCCAGCTCGCGATGGAGCGTGTCGTCCTGCGTCGGCTGGAATTCGGTGCGCACCAGCTCGGTGACGGTCGTCGCGGTGAACTCGCCCGGCAGGCGGCCGCTCATCGCGTCGATCTCGACCTCGGCGATGCCGTCGGGGCGGCGGAAGTCGAAGACCGGCAGCTCGTTGCGCGCGGCGACCTCGGCCATGTAGTCGTGCCAGATGAACGTCGGGCCGTCGGCCGCGAAGACGTCCTGGATCGGGCTGAAGTCGCTGTTGCCGACCCACACGCCGGTGACGATGGCGCCGGTCGGGTCGTCCGGATCGTCCGGGTTGCCGGCGAGGTAGCCGTAGGCCTGGAGGTCGCGGAAGTCGTTCGTGGTGCCGGTCTTCAGCGTCGCCGGCCGCCGGCCGTCATCGGTCTGGAGCTGAAAGCGCGGACCCCACAGCGGGTTCGTCTCGGGATCGGTGTTGTCGGCGAGGATGTCGGTGACGAGATGGGCCGAGGAGGCGGAGAGGACCTGCTGGCCGTCGTCGGCATCGGTGGCGTGGTCGTAGATGACGTTGCCGTCGGAGTCCTCGATCCGCTCGATGAGGTACGGCTCCATGAGCCGTCCGTCGTTGGCGATCGCGCCGTACGCGCCAGCCAGGTCGATCTGGTGGATGCCGAGCGTGCCGAGCGTCAGCGAGGGGACCGCGTGCTCGCCGTTGTGGGCCGGGTCGAACTCGAGGCCGAGGCTCTCGGCCATGGCCACGACCTCCTCGCTGCCGATGACCTGCTGCGCCTTGCTGACCGGGATGTTCAGCGAGTACTTGAGCGCGTCGCGGACGCGGACCGGGCCGCGCTCGCGATTGTCCGCGTTGGGCGGATCGAATCCGTCGGCAATGTTGGTTCGGACGTCCATGAACATCGTGGCCGGGCTGATGTCGCCGCTCTCGAAGCCGGTGGCGTAGGTGATCGGCTTGAAGGCGGATCCCGACTGGCGGTATGCCTGGCCGATGACGTCGAAGTTCGGTTGGTGCTCCGGTGTCGCCCTGCCGTAGAAGTGGGCCGAGCCGACGTAGGCCATCACGGCCCCGGTCCGGTAGTTGACCGTCACGATGGCGTCGTTGTTGATGTTCCGGCCCTGGAGCTGCTTGATCCAGGCCAGCGCCGCCTCGCCGTACCGCTCGATGAGCCGCTCGTCGCTGAGCCGGTCCATGTCGTAGCCGATGCGTGCCCACTTCTCCGCGACGCGCTGATAGCCACGGTAGTCGACGGTGGTGTGGATGGTCAGGCCGCCGGTGTCGAGCAGGTCCTCGCCCTCGAGGAGCTCGTCCGCTTCCCTTCGCACGGCATACACGAAGTGCGGCGCGCGATACCGATTGGATTGCGGCGGGGCCAGGATGATCTCCTCGGCGACCGCCTCGTCGTGCTGCTCCTGCGTGATGACCTCCGACTCGAGCATCTGGGCGAGCACGAAGTCGCGCACGACGATCGCCTGCGCCGTCGGCGGGACCACGAAGACGGTCTCGCCGTCACGCTCCTCCTGGACGGCCTCGGTGGATGGGTCGAGCCTCGATGGCGCGCGCACGAGGCCCGCCAGCATGGCGGCCTCACTGATCGTGAGTTGATCCTCGGGCGCGTCGGAGGTGATGTCCTTGCCGAAGTAGGCGTTGGCGGCGGCCCAGATCCCGTACGCGTTGTTCCCGTAGTAGGACTGGTTCATGTACATCTCGAGGATCCGCTGCTTGCCCTCGGTGCCGGTGTAGCGCCCGTCGAGACGCAGCGCCAGGATCGCCTCCTTGATCTTGCGCTCGACCTGGCGATCGGCATCGGCCATGAGGTCGGCGCCGAAGAGGCGCATGCGCACGAGCTGCTGGCAGATCGTCGAGGCGCCGGACACCGTTTCGCCGGCCTGGAAGTTCTGGAGGAAGGCGCGGACGATGCTGCGGAAGTCGATGCACGGGTTGTTCCAGAAGCTCTGGTCCTCGGCGGCCACCTGCGCGTCGATCATGACCTGCGGGATGTCCTCGAACGGGATCTCGCGCCGATCCTCGATGGCGAACGTTGCGAGCTCGACGCCGTCGGCCGAGAGCACGGTCGAGCCCTGCGCGAGGTCGAAGTCCTCGATCTCCTCGACAGGCGGCAGGCCGCTCGTGTACGTCGCGTACACGCTCAGGATGCCGCCGAAGAGCGCCAGCGCGGCGAGGCCGAAGGCGATGAGGATGATGCGGGGTGCCGCGGTTGATCCGGGTCGGCGTCGCGGGTCGTATCCCCCTGCTCCCCGGCGCGGTGCGGGTGCCCGGCCCGGCGGCGGTGGTCGTCGGGTCATTCGCGCGGCAGGGTAGCACGGACGCCCGGGCAGGGCCGTGAGTTGCCTGGGATCGTCTGCACCAACACCTGACGATCCTCAGGCGATGCGCGTTACCCGTTGCTCTCCTCACACCCGCTTCAGTCGCTGAGCGACTGTTGTCGCGAACGATCCGGTGTCAGCGGCCCTCCTGCGCAGGATTCCATCCGCTGAGCGACCGAAACCGAGCACGGACGGTTCCTCGTTCATCGTAAGAGTCGCTGAGCGGTTGAACGGCCTGCAATGGCCGGCTTCGTATACTCATTGACCGATGGAGACGCCCGAGACTCAAACCGCGGTCCTCGATGATCTCGAGTGGCGGCGAATGATCGCCGACCACACCGATCGCGACGCGCTCCGCGCTGCCATGGCGGCCGGCAGCGTTTCCTACTACGGCGGCTTCGACCCGACCGCACCGAGCCTCCATTTCGGCAACCTCGTGCTGCTGGTGACGATGCGCCGGCTCCAGCTGGCCGGGCATCGTCCGGTCGGCCTGGTCGGCGGGGCGACTGGCCTCGTGGGCGACCCGAGCGGCCGCTCGGCCGAGCGTCAGCTCCACGAGCGCGACGTCATCTCCGGCTGGGTGGAGCGCATCCGCTCGCAGATCGAGCGCTACCTGTCGTTCGATGGCGAGAACGCGGCGATCGTCGTCAACAACCTCGAGTGGACCGCCGAGCTGAGCGCCATCGACTGGCTGCGCGACGTCGGCAAGCACTTCAGCGTGAGCCGCATGCTGGCAAAGGAGGCGGTGGCGGCGCGGCTCGAGGCGGGCGGCATCAGCTACACCGAGTTCAGCTACCAGGTCATGCAGGCGCTCGACTTCCTCGAGCTGTATCGGCGCCACGGCGTGACCCTCCAGCTCGGCGGCAGCGACCAGTGGGGCAACCTGACCGCCGGCGTCGATCTCATCCGCCGCGTCGAGGGCGTCCAGGCGCATGCGCTGGCCACGCCGCTGATCACCCGGCCCGACGGCGAGAAGTTCGGCAAGAGCACCGGCTCGACCCTGTGGCTCGACCCGGCGCTGACCACGCCGTTTGCCTTCTACCAGTGGTTCGTCAACACCGATGACAGCGTCGCCGGCACCTACCTGCGTGTCTTCAGCTTCCGCCCGCGCGAGGAGATCGAGGCGCTCGAGGCGTCCGTCGCCGAGCGCCCGGATGCGCGCGAGGCCCAGCGTGCGCTGGCGCTCGAGGTGACCGAGCTCGTCCACGGGACCGATGCGGCCGCTCGCGCGGCCGAGGCGAGCCGCGCGCTGTTCGGCGACGGCGACCTCGCGGCGCTCGATCCGGCCACCCTCGAGGCCGCGTTTGCCGATCTCCCGCGTGCCGACATCGGTGGCGCGAACGGCATCCCATCGGTCCTGGACCTGCTCGTGGCCTCCGGGCTGTCGGAGAGCCGCGGACAGGCTCGGCGGGTGGTGGGGGACGGCGGTGCCTACGTCAACAATCGTCGCGTCGCCGACCCGGCTGCCGTACCGGACCGATCCGACCTGCTGGCCGGCCGCTGGCTGCTCCTGCGCCGCGGCAAGCGGAACCTTGCAGTCGCCGAGGTGCTTGCGCCGTGAACGCGGCCTTCGCGACCGGGGCGCTGGCGTCCGCGCTCGCCGCGGCCGGGCTCACCGCGCTGGTCGTGTGGATCGCGACGGTGGTGACCGGCTCGTCGGATCCCTGGTCGGTGGCGCCATGGCTGATCCCGGTCGTCGCGCTGGTGATCGGCGCAGCGACATTCTTCGCCGAACGCTATCTCCACGAGCGCGAGGGCGAGCGGAAGCGCGCAACCGGGGAGCCCTGGGCCTACCGAGAGTAGGGAGCCCATCCGGGATCGCGACGGTCGTCGGCTTCGCGATCTCCCTCGCCTCGACCTGAGGGTCAAGGGCTGCGCAGCTCCCGTCCCACGGGACGATCGGCCACTGATTGGCCGGGATTCCCGCCCCGCGGCAACTACGGCAACGCGGAGAGTCCCCAGCCTCTCCCGTCCGCCCGTGCCACGGGATTTCGGACACTGAGTCGCCGATACACCCGTCCCACGGGAATGCCCCCCGGAACCGCGTCCTCTAGTGGCCGCGCTCTGAGGCGCCGTGGCCGTTCTTCGAGGCCTCGGCGACGACCTTCTCGGCGATCGTGTGCGGCACCTCGGCATAGTGGTCGACCTGCCAGCTGAAGCGGCCGCGGCCCTGGGTGATCGATCGCAGCTCGGTGGCGTAGTGGAACATCTCGGCCTGCGGGACCTGCGCCTTGAGATGCTGGAGGCCATCGGCCGAGTCCATCCCCAGGACGTGACCGCGCTTCGCGGTGATCTGGCCCATGACGTCGCCCATGTACTCGTCGGGGACGACGATGTCGACCTCGAGGATCGGCTCCAGCAGCGCCGGGGAGGCCGCGTCGAAGGCCTTCTTGAGCGCCTGTGAGGCCGCGACCTTGAACGCCATCTCGGAGCTGTCGACGGTGTGGTACGAGCCGTCGACGAGCGTCGCCTGCAGGTCGACGACCGGGTAGCCGGCCAGCACGCCCTCGGCCATCGCCTCGCGCAGGCCCTTCTCGACGGCGGGAATGTACTGGCGGGGCACCACCCCGCCGACGATCTTGTTGCCGAACTCGAAGCCGGCGCCCATCTCGGCCGGGGCGAACTCGATGACGACGTGACCGTACTGGCCGTGGCCGCCGGTCTGGCGCTTGAACTTGTTGTCGATCCGCGCCGCCTGCCGGATCGTCTCCCGGTAGGGGACGCGCGGCGTGGCGGTCTTCACCGACGCGCCGAACTTGCGCTTGAGCCGATCGACGATGACGTCGACGTGGGCGTCGCCCATCGCGGTGAGGATCGTCTCGCCGGTGCCCTCCTCGCGACGGATGCTGATCGCGGGCTCCTCCTCGCTGAGCCGATGCAGGGCCTGGCCGAGCTTGTCGAGGTCGGCCTTCGACTCCGGCTCGATGGCGACCTGTAGCGAGGGCGCCGGGAACTCGATGCCGGGCAGTGCGACGGCCTGTGACCGATCGGCGACGAGCGTGTCGCCCGCGGCTGTCGAGGTCAGCTTGGCGACGGCGGCGATGTCGCCGGGGCCGACCCTGGCGAGGTTCTCCTGGTCCTTGCCCTGCACCGACAGGAACGTGCCGACCCGCTCCTCCTGCTTCTTGTCGACGTTGTAGATGTGGCCCTGCCCCGACTGCGTTCCGCTGATCACACGGAAGTAGGTGAGACGCCCGACGAACGGGTCGGCGGCGGCCTTGAACACCTGCGCCACGAACGGGCCGTTGGGGTCGGGCTTGATCTCCTTGCCGTCAGCGGTGGCGCGCGCGCCGACCTCCGCCGGCGAGGGCACGTGCTTGACGATCATGTCGATCAGCTCGCGGACGCCGATGTTCTTCGTCGCCGACCCGACGAAGACCGGCACGACCGACCCCTCGCGGGTGCCCTTGTGCATCGCCGCGCCGATCTCGTCGTCGGTGATCTCCTCGCCCTCGAGGTACTTCATCATCAGCTCGTCGGAGGCCTCGGCGGCGGCCTCGACCAGCGCGTCGCGGCGCGAATGCTCGATGCCCTCGAGCTCCGGCGGGATGGGCACTTCCTTCGGCTGACCGTTCTCGTAGACGCTGGCGTGCTCCTCGATGACGTCGACGTAGCCGCGGAACGAGTCGGCGGAGCCGATGGGCAGGTAGACGGGCGCGATCTTCGGGCCGAAGCGCGCCTTCAGCGCGTCGAGCGTGGCGTCGTAATTCGCGTTCTCGCGGTCCATCTTGTTGATGAAGACCATCCGCGGCAGCCTGCGGGCGTCGGCCAGCTTCCAGACCTCGTCGGTACCCACCTCGACGCCGGCGGAGGCGTCGACGACCACGATCACCGCGTCGACGGCGGCGAGCGCCTCGACGACGTCGGCCTGGAAGTCGGCGTAGCCGGGCGTGTCGACGATCGTGACCCGCACCCCGTCGTGCTCGAGCGAGCCGATCCCGAGGTTGATGCTCTGGCCGCGCCGCTGCTCGTCGGGATCCCAGTCGAGCGCGGTCGTGCCCGCCTCGACGGTTCCCAGTCGTGAGATCGCGCCGGCGTCGAAGAGCATCGCCTCGGCGAGGCTCGTCTTGCCGGCGCCACCGTGAGAGATGAGGGCGACGTTCCGGATCAGGTCGGGGGTGGTCGGCTTCATCGGTGCTCCTTGCGGGCATTCATGCGCAGCGCCGAGGCCGATGCAGTCGCCTCGGGCGATCGGTGGCCGAATCAGGGACGGCCATTATAGGAGCGGCCCGTCTCGGTTCACGACCCTCGGGTCGACGAGGCATTCACCTTGTCTGGGTGATGCCGGAAGCGTGCCGGATCGTCAGCGTGTGGCGATCGGTCCCGGCGATTCTGCCGAGGCTGCAATGGAGCTGGAGATCGAGACGTGGCATGGAACTTCGGCGACATCCTCCTCACGACGCTCGCCATCTTTCTCTGGGCCGCCCTGATCTGGATGTTCATCGGCGCCTTTGCCGATATCTTCCGCAGGACCGACCTGACGGGGTTGGGGAAGGCGGGCTGGACCCTCCTGATCGTCATCCTCCCGTTCCTGGGAGTCCTGATCTACGTGATCGTGCGCCCCGCCTCGGCGGTCATCGACCTGCCGCCCGCCAGGGTGCGCGCGGAGCCCAGCACGCAGCTCTCCGCTGCCGATGAGATCGAAAAGGCCCGGCTGCTGCTGACGTCGGGGGCCATCACGCCCGCCGAGTTCGAAACGATCAAGGAGCAGGCGCTCGCCGGAACGGCGAGCAAGTAGAAGCCGGGTCTATCCTGATCTCGCAAGCCGGCGGTCGAGACTGGCGACCGGAGGGGAGGCGGCATGACCCTCGACCGGTGAACGGAGGAAGGTCTTGACGGCAATCGCACCAGCTGATCCGGTCGTCCCGGTCTGGTTGCGCCGCACGGGCGCGGTCAGCTGGCGGCTCCTCGTCATCGTGGCGCTCGCCGCGGTCACGATCTGGCTGGCGGTGCTGCTCGGGACCGTCACGGTTTCGGTCCTCCTGGCGCTGGTCGTGGCGGCATCATTCGCGCCGATGGTCGGCAGCCTCCGCGCCCGCGGATGGTCCTCGACGAAGGCGTCGGCCGCGGCGACGGTGTGCGCCGTGCTCATCGGTGTCGGCGCCGTCCTCATCGTCGTCATCGGGTTCGTCCCCGATCTGGTCGACCTTGCCACGGACATCCAATCCGGTGTCGACGAGCTGCGAGTGCAGCTCGCGGCCGCCTCGATCCCGCCGATCATCGCCGCCCAGGTCCAGGAAGTGGTGGACGGGATCCGGTCGTGGATCGGGTCCGGTCTCGGCGACGTGGTCGGGGCGATCGCCTCGGTCGTGACCGTCGCCTTCCTCTCGCTGTTCCTGACCTTCTTCGTGCTGAACGACGGCGAGCGGGCATGGGTGTGGCTGCTCCAGGTCACGACCGAGGAGAAGCGCGCGCTGATCGACGCCAGTGGTCGAGATGCCTTGGAACGGGTCGGCGGTTACCTGCGCGGAACGGCCCTGCTATCCGCCGCGAGGGCGGGGCTCTACGCCGTCTTCCTCTGGGTCCTTGGCGTCCCGGAGGTCATCCCACTGGCCCTGCTCGTCCTGCTCGGGGGGTTCATCCCATACGTCGGCCCGTTCATCGCGATGGCGGCCGTGCTCCTCGTGGCGCTCGGCACCGTGGGGGTCCAGGCCACGCTTGTCCTGCTCGTGCTGATGCTGATCGCCAACGGGGTCGTGAACAACTTCCTCCGGCCGATCGTCTACAGCCGCTCCGTGAATCTCCACCCGGCGATCATCATCATCGCCATCCCCGCCGGCGCGGCCATCGCGGGCATCGTCGGCGTCTTCGCCGCGATCCCGGCGACGGCGTTCGCAGTCGCCATCGGCGGCGCCCTGGTCCGGGCCCTGGAGCCCGATACCGAGCCCCGTCAGGAACGCCTCGTCGCCGGCTGGATCGACCGCCTCGCCCAGTGGAGCTGGCGCCTGCTCGCCGCGCTCGGCGTGTTCGCCGTCGCGATCTTCGTCTTGGCGCAGGCGCCGTTGGTCGTCGCACCGGTGGTCCTGGCGCTCGTGATCGCGGCGTCAGTAGCGCCCGTGGCGCGCGCACTCCGGCGTCGCGGCTGGGGCTGGGGTCGAGCCGCGATCGTCGCGATCGGTGGGACGTTCCTGCTGATCATCGGCCTCGTCGTCATCGCTGTGATGCAGTTCGTCGGGCCGGTGGCCGAGGCCGCCGAGGCCGCGATCGCAAGCGCCGCCGAGCTCGAGGACGATGCGGGCGGGACGCTCGCGTGGGTCGAGTCGCTCGCGGACGCGTTCGGAGGCAACCTGCTGGAGGCGGTCGCGGTCTTCGTCGAGGTGATCGCCGCAATTGGGGTCGCGCTGCTCCTGTCGGCGCTGCTCGCGTTCTACTTCCTGCGCGACGGGGCTCGCGGCTGGGCGGGCGTCGTTCAACGCGCGAGCTCCTGGCGCCGCGAGGCGCTTGATGGCGCCGGTCGTGACGCCGTCGACATCCTGGGTGGCTACATGTTCGGCACTGCGGCGATCTCGGCGGTTGGCGCGATCTCGCAGCTTACGATCATGCTGGTCCTCGACCTGCCCTTCGCGGTGCCGGTCGCCGTGCTGTCATTCATCGCCTGCTTCATCCCGTACTACGGCGGCTTCGTCACGACGGGCCTGGCATTCCTCATCGCGGTCGGCTACGGCACACCAACGCAGATCGTGATCATGTTCATCTACACGATCGTCTTCAACCTCGTGCAGGGCAACATCGTCACGCCACTCGTCTACAACCGAACCGTCCACCTGCATCCGGCGGTCGTCCTGCTGGCGATTCCGGCCGGCGGCGCGGTGGCGGGAGTGGCGGGCATGTTCCTGGCCGTTCCGATTCTCGCGGTCATCGCCACGACGTGGCGGACCTTCCTCTACGTCCTCGGCGACCGACCGGAAGTGCTGCCCGTGCTGGCGGTGGACGGGCCGGAGTCGTCGGCGCCTCGCGCACCTGCCCCCGATGCGCTCGGTCCGCAGCCGGCGGACTGAACCTCAGGTCACGGGCGGGCGCGTTCGCCCAGCTCCCGCCGCAGCGCCGCGATCTCGGATCTGATCATCGCGAGCTCGCTCGCCACTGCCGGGTCCGCGGGGGCCTCACGGCCGACCGCGTCCGGCTCCGACTGCGGGACGAGGACGCTGGCGAGGATGCTGGCCAGGGAACCGATGATCCCCACGCCGGCAACCATCACGAAGACCGCGACGCTCCTTCCGAGCGTTGTCACCGGGTACGCGTCTCCGTACCCGACGGTCGTGATCGTTACGAGCGACCACCACAGGGCATCGCCGCCGGTCGTGATGTTCGCATCGGGCGCTCCGCTCTCCAGCTGGATCACGAGCAGGGTCGAAACGGAGATGACGAGGAAGGCGGAGAGCACGGTGATGAACCCGGCGTACTGGCCGCGGTTGTCAAGCACGTCCCGGATGAGCCGGCGACGATTGCTGCCGCTCAGCATTCTCCAGATCCGAGCCAGCCGGCTGAGGCGCGCGAGACGGAGCAGCGCCGTGGCCGGAAACCCTGCAAGAGCGGGGAACGAGCCGAGGAGGTCGAGCCAGCCGCGCTGGGTGATGAAGTAGTCGCGCTTCGGACGTGACCTGGCGAGGTTGACGGCGAAGTCGGCCAAAAAGATGACGCAGATAGAGTTGTCGAACGCGGTCAGGGCGGAGATCGTCGCCTCATCGAGCGGTAGCAGCAGCAGCGCCATGATGAGCAGCGAGAACACCGTGAGTACCAGCATGAAGATGGTGTACGAGTGGCTCTCGGGCCTCGCCTCGACCGCCCCGCCCGTCGTCGCGCTCATCGCCGTCTGCCTCCTTGTGCCCCCTCACGGTTCGCGAAGCATAGGGAAGCCCCGCCGCTGACGACGGGGCTTCCGGGTCGCTGCGGAGGGTGTCGGTCGCTACTCGCAGCCAACTCCATCGCGCATCTCGTCATGGGCTTCCTGGACCTCGCCGGCGGCCTCCTGGACCGGCACGAGGGCCTCCGAGATCGCGACGTCGGCATCGAAGTCATCGACGGCGGTGGCGACCCCCTGCCAGGCCGCGTCGACGGCGGCATCATCGGCCGCGGGAACGTCGGCGGCAGCGGCCCGGACCGCGTCCCATGCTTCCTGGACGTCGTCGCGAGCGGCCTGGACGTCTTCGACCGATGCGGTCGCAGGGTCGAGATCGCGGAACGCCGTGAGCGAGGTGGAGAAGGTCGCGAGGCTGTCGCACAGCGCGCCCTCGGCATCGGCCTGGTCCGTAGGTGCGGCCTCGGTGCAGGCTGCCATCGTCATGACGGCGATCGCGGCGATCCCGAGCGTCGCGAAACGGCGGGGAAGCAAGGTCATCGCGTGGGTCTCCTCGTGTGTCGGTCTGGTGTCGTTCCATGTTGGCTCTGGCTTGATCCGGATGCATCCTCTCGATGGGATGAAACGAGGCGCTCGCTCACCGAGCGAGATTGGGGTAGCCTCAAACTCGAATTCGGCGCCGAATTGCGCCGCGGGGGCCGTGAACCGAGAACACGCGCATGCTCGATGTCCCACCCTGCAGTCTCATGCGTCCCGGCGGTCGGACAGTCAAGTTGACCTTGACGGCTCCCACCGTCGCGTCCGACCGTGTCGTCCCACCGCTGTACGGAGACTCCGAATGACGGTGACGAGATCGCGGCGGGTGAGCCCACGTGCCGCTGAGCGCCTGCTGCCGAGCGGCTTTCCGGTGCTCGAGACGAAGCTCGTTCCACCACCATCTCGTGCGGGCCTGCTGAGACGCGGCGCGCTGATCGACCGGCTCTCCGCAAGCCGCGAGGTCCCCATCCTGGCGGTCCTTGCCCCGGCGGGCTACGGAAAGTCGACCGTGCTGGCGCAGTGGGCCGAGAGCGACCCACGTGAGTTCGCATGGCTGTCGATCGACGAGCGCGACAACGACCCGGCAGTCCTGCTCGCATATATCGCCCTCGCACTCGGAGGCGCGGCGGCTCTCGGCCCCGATGTCGCAGAAGCGCTCGCGTCCCCAGGGCCATCGGTCTGGAGCGCCGCAGTTCCACGCCTCGGTGCGGCGCTCGCCAAGCGGCCTCGCGCCTTCGTGCTCGTCCTCGACGACGTCGACCGCCTCACCGGGCCCGACTCCGCGGATGTGCTGATCGCGCTCGCGAGCCACCTCAAGGCTGGATCGCAGTTCGTCCTGGCCGGTCGGACGGCGGGCCGCCTGCCGCTTCCTCGCATCCTGGCTGGTGGGCGCGGGTCGTTGGTCGAGGCCAGCGACCTCCAGCTCGACGACGGGGAGGCCGCCGCGCTGCTCCGGGCCGCGGGGGTCGACCTCCCGGACGAGGACATCGCGGCGATCAACGCGAGTTCGGAGGGCTGGCCGGCCGGGCTGTATTTGACGGCGCTGTCGATCCGGGCGCGGAGGACCGATGGCGAAGCGCCGCTCGCGGCCACTCCGGTCAGTGGCGGGCTCGTGGCCGACTACATCCGGACCGAGATCCTCGGACGACTGACCGATGACGACCTTGCCTTCATGCTCGACGCGGCCGCCCTCGACCGGCTCAGCGGGCCGCTGTGCGACGATGTCATGGAGCGCGAAGGGTCCGGCGAGCGCCTCGACGACCTCTCCCGCTCGAACCTCTTCCTGATCCCCCTCGACGCGGAGCAGGAGTGGTACCGCTATCACCACCTCCTGCGCGAGCATCTGCTGGCCGAGTTGCGCCGTCGGAACGAGCCGCGGGTCCGGGCCCTTCAAACCCGCGCCGCGGCGTGGCATGGATCCCGTGCCGACGACGAGTCGGCGCTCGAGTACGCGATGCTGGCCGGGGATACCGACCAGGCCGCGCGCCTGTTGCCGCAGCTCGCGCAGCGTGCGTACAACTCCGGTCGCGTCGGAAGCCTCCGCCGCTGGTTCGAGTCCATGGATACGGGCGATGTGCCGGAGACACACTCCGATCTGGCAGTGGTCGGAGCGATCCTCTTCGCGCTGCTCGACGACGTGGCCCAGGCCGAGCGCTGGTCGCAATATGTCCACGAGACGCCGCTCGACAGTGTCACCGATCCGCATGCGGCTGCGATGCTCAGGTTCGGCCGCGCCTTCCTCTGCCGCAGCGGCGTCGAACAGATGCGATCAGATGCCGGTGCCGCGCTGGCAGTCTTCGCGGAGGACGATCAGTGGCGGCCGCTCGCACTGCTCACCCTGGGCGTGGCGGAGCTCGCATCGATTGGCCCCGAGCAGGCGGATGCCACGCTGCAAGAGGCCGTGCGCGCGGCGCACCGCGCCGGATTCGCCCAGGGCACTGCCGCGGCCACCCTCGACTTTCGCGCTTCCATCGCGATGGCGCGCGGCGACTGGGACACGGCATCCCAGCTCGTCGTCGAAGCTCGCGGCCAGGTGGAAGCGGGCCGTGGCGGTGAGCAGATCCCCGGCGTCCTGACCGATGCCGCCGAGGCGCGCGTCGCGCTCCATCGGGGCCAGCCGGAGGCGGCCAGGGCGCACCTCGCGCACGCCCAGCGGCTACGCCCTCTCCTCACGCGCGCACTTCCCTGGGTGGCCATTCGTGCGCGCCTGGACCTCGCGCATGCGCATCTCGCCCTTGCCGATGCCCCGGGCGCGAGGATGCTGCTTGCGGAAGTGCGGGACGTCCTCGTCAGGCGTCCGCACATGGGTGCGCTGGCCGATGAGGCAAGCGCGTGCCAGCGTCAGGTCGACACGATGCGCGGCGACATCATCGGTGCGTCGACGTTGACGACCGCGGAGCTGCGGCTCCTTCCGTTGCTCACCACGCATCTTTCCTTCAGGGAGATCGGCGCGCAGCTGTTCGTCTCACACAACACCGTGAAGACGCAGGCGATCTCGATCTATCGAAAGCTGGATGCGACCTCGCGCAGCGAGGCGATCGAGCGCGCGGCGCAGGTCGGGCTCCTCGACGCAGCCGGGCCTGTCCATCGTTTCATCCCTTCGGGGTGATGTGGGCTCCCCCGATCGCGGGGTCGAATCAGGTCTGCCGCTAAGGCCAGTCACCCCATGGTGTCTCAACGGGACTCAATCCGGAGACTGACGCTGCACGACCAGAGCTACCTCGACGGCGTGCAGTCCGTAGACCGCGGGGCAGAGGCGGCACGCCTCGATGCTCGCGGTTGCAGCCTCGGCCGCATGGCCGCGCTGTTCGCCCTCGACGCGTCCGACAGCTCGTATGGATGGGCAGCCTCGCGCGCTCTCGCCTCGGGCGTAACCGCCGAAGAGATGGTCGAGCTGCTCATCGCGTTGGCGCCCGTGCTCGGGTCGGCGCGCGTCGTATCGGCGGCTCCAAAGCTGGGGCTGGCGCTGGGCTACGACGTCGAGGCCGACATCGAGGGATTCGATGCCGGCCCCGAACGAGGCTGAAGGGCGAGGGACGTCAGTCGGTCAGCTCGGCGACCCGTAGCCCGGGACGCGCCCGCGTCCACCGATGGCACCACCAGCGTACGAGGCGACGTCGGCGACGACCGCGAGGCCGATCCACAGCCAGTCGATGCCCTCGACGCCGAGCGGCGACACCAGCACGAACATGAGCGTCGTCCAGGGCAGGAAGAGGAAGCCGAGCAGGGGGATGAAGAACGTGTCGAACGCCGCGCCCCACCGGACGGGTTCGATGAGCCACCAGAAGAGAATGACCACCCTGGGGCCGAACAACAGCAGGCTCAGGAACAGACACATCGCGGGAGCACCTCCGACTCACGCCCGGTTGAGCGGACGTAGCGCCCGGGCCATGCCATGGTCCCGCGCTGGCGTCATCTGAATCATCACCCGCAGGGGATGAAACGTCGGCCGTCGGAGTGGTGGATGCTCAGGGCATCGGACAACGAGGTGAGCGGGGCGAGAGGCATGGCAGCGACGACGCTCAGGCCGACAGGCGAACCGAACGGTGACCCACCAGGCAAGGACATGCGCTGGATCCCGGGAGGCACGTTCCTCATGGGCTCGGAGGACTTCTATCCGGATGAGCGTCCCGTCCACCAGGTCACGGTCGACGGCTTCTGGATGGACGAGCACCAGGTCACCGTGGCCGAGTTCCGGCGCTTCGTGCGGGCGACCGGCTACGTCACCCTTGCGGAGCGTCCGCTCAACCCGGGCGACTATCCCGACGCGGTGCCGGACCTGCTCGTGCCCGGCGCGCTCGTCTTCCAGCCCACGCCCGGACCGGTCGACCTCGACGATTACCGCAACTGGTGGTCCTACGTCCCCGGCGCGAACTGGCTGCGCCCCGAAGGGCCCGATTCCGACACGAACGGCCGCGACCGCCACCCGGTGACCCACGTGGCGTGGGCGGACGTCGAGGCATACGCCACATGGGCCGGGAAGACCCTGCCGACCGAGGCCGAGTGGGAGTACGCCGCTCGCGGCGGATTGGAGGGGAAGGTCTTCACGTGGGGGGACGAGTTCAAGCCACGCGGTCGCACGATGGCCAACACGTGGCAAGGCGAGTTCCCCTGGCAGAACCTGCTGGAGGACGGGTACCAGCGCACATCGCCGGTGAAGTCGTTTCCCTCGAACGGCTACGGGCTCTTCGACATGGCCGGCAACGTGTGGGAGTGGACCGCCGACTTCTACGTGTCGCGCCACCCCGACGACACCGCACATGCATGCTGTGGCCCGCCCGTGAACCCGCGTGTGACATCGCCGGACCAGAGCTACAACGTCGGCCAGCCCGGCGAGCAGTTCCCGCGTCGGGTCGTCAAGGGTGGGTCGCACCTCTGCGCGCCGAACTACTGCCTGCGCTATCGGCCGGCAGCTCGCCAACCGCAGTCGATCGACACCTCGATGGGCCACCTCGGCTTCCGCTGCATCGTGCGCGCGGCCGGCAACGCGGGTTGAGGATGACCGGCAACGTCAGGCTGCCGAACACCGCGCCGGGTGGCGTGCTCAGCCCAATCTCACCCGATCGGGATGATGCTGCGCAGAGCGTGCCTCAATAGGCTCGTGAGACGGGACCGGTGGACCGATTGACCGTCCCGATTGAAATCCATCGCCGATGAAGCGCGGGCCCGACGCCCGCTCCAGGAGGAATGCAGCATGGCCATCGGACCCATCGAGCTGCTGGTTGTCAAGTTTCCCGGCAACCAGTTCACGGGTGAGATCGCCCCTGCTCTACGGGAGCTCGTCGAGACTGGGACGATCCGGATCATCGACCTCATCTTCGCCATCAAGGACGAGGCGGGGACGCTCGCCGTTCTCGAGCTGAACGCCCTTGGCGACGAGACGCTCGCCGTTTTCGAGCCGGAGCCATCGGAGTTGAGCGGCTCACTCACCGAGGACGACGCCCGCTCGCTCACAGGCGGACTCGAGAACAACTCGTCAGCCGCGATCCTCCTGTTCGAGAACACGTGGGCGACCAAGTTCGTGGACGCCATGCGCAACGCGAACGGTGAGCTGATCATGATCGAGCGCGTCCCGCGCGCGGTGATCGACGAACTGATCGCCGAAGTCGCGGCATCCAAGCAATCGATCGAAGTCGAGACGCCGGCATAGCGGCAGCCAGCCGAAAGGAGAGCACCGAAGATGAGACGCCGTCGAGGTGGATTGATCAGGGGAGTGGCGCGCACCGCCGTCGTGGTGGGCACTGCGTCCGCCGTTGCAGGAGGTGTCCAGCACCACCAGCAGCAGAAGTACGCCGCGCAGGACGCGGAGGCCCAGCAAGAGGCCGACGCGGCGGCCTACCAGCAGCAGATGGCCGCCATGCAGGCCCAGCAGGCTGCTGCCGCAACCGCCGCCGCCGCTGCCCCGCCCGGGACACCGGACCTGACCGCTCAGCTCATGCAGCTCGCTCAGCTGAAGGACCAGGGCGTCCTCTCGGAGGACGAGTTCCAGGCCGCGAAGGCCAAGCTGCTGAGCGCCTGAACATGCGGGAGGCGGCACGGTCCGCCTCCCGTCCAGGGGGACCGGGTGACCGCCCGCTCGGCGCCGTGCGAGCGGAGCGTCGAACATGGCTGGGCGCGGGATACCCGATCAGCCGACGAATTGCAGGAGCTGACTCGTGGCTGATTCCGTCAAGCGGGATATCCTCCCGATTCCCGACCCGCCGTACGTGGGTGTGACGACCTACGACGCCAAGGATCCGGACACCAGGTTTCCGCCGATCACGCCGCTGCGCCCGCCCGATGGCGCGCCCAACGTGCTGATCGTGCTCATCGATGACGTCGGCTTTGCCGCGTCGACCGCGTTCGGCGGGCCGTGCAACACGCCGACCTTCGAGCGGCTCGCGGCCGATGGGCTGAAGTACACCCGTTTCCACACGACCGCCCTCTGCTCGCCGACGCGCGCCGCGTTGCTCAGCGGGCGAAACCATCACTCGGTGGGCATGGGCGGCATCACCGAGATCGCCACCTCCGCGCCCGGCTACAGCTCCGTGCGGCCGAAGAACAAGGCACCGATCGCGGAGACGCTGAAGCTGAACGGCTACTCGACGGCACAGTTCGGCAAGTGCCACGAGGTGCCGGTGTGGGAGACCAGCCCCATGGGCCCGTTCGATGGCTGGCCCACCGGCAGCGGCTTCGAGCACTTCTACGGGTTCATCGGCGGCGAGACGAACCAGTACGCCCCGGCGGTCTACCGCGACACGGTGCCGGTCGAGCCGGAGGTTGCCCCCGGCGAGGAGTACCACTTCACCGAGGATATGACCGATCGGACGATCGAGTGGATCCGCCAGCAGAAGGCGCTGATGGCCGACAAGCCGTTCTTCGTCTACTACGCCCCCGGCGCGACCCACGCGCCGCACCACGTGCGCCCCGAGTGGTCCGACAGGTACAGGGGCGCGTTCGACGACGGCTGGGACGCCCTCCGCGAGCGCAGCTTCGCCCGTCAGAAGGAGCTCGGCGTCATCCCGGCCGATGCCGAGCTGACCGCTCGTCCGGCCGAGATCCCGGCCTGGGACGACATGCCGGATGACCTGAAGCCCGTGCTTGCGCGCCAGATGGAGGTCTACGCCGGCTTCCTCGAGCACACCGACCACAACGTCGGCCGCCTGATCGACTCGCTCGAGGAGCTCGGCATTCTCGACGACACCCTCGTCTACGTGATGATCGGCGACAACGGTGCGTCGGCCGAAGGGACGCCGCAGGGCTGCTTCAACGAGCTGATCGTGCTGAACGGCGCCGGCGGCCTCGAGACGACCGAGTTCATGGCCTCGAAGATCGACAAGTTCGGCACCCCCGAGGCATACAACCACTATGCCGTCGGCTGGGCGCATGCGATGGACACGCCGTACCAGTGGACGAAGCAGGTCGCCTCGCACTGGGGTGGCACCCGCAACGGCACGATCGTGCGCTGGGGGAACGGCATCAAGGCCAGGGGCGAGCTGCGCAGCCAGTTCCACCACATCATCGACATCGCCCCGACGATCCTCGAGGCGGCCGGCCTGCCGGAGCCGACGTTCGTGCACGGCATCCAGCAGGCGCCGATCGAGGGCGTCTCGATGGCCTACTCCTTCGACGATGCAGACGCCGCGGAGCGTCGAACCACCCAGTACTTCGAGATGTTCGTGAACCGCGGCATCTACCACAACGGCTGGACGGCGGTCACCCGCCACAGCATCCCGTGGGCGGCGACGCCGACGCCGGCCATCGACGACGACGTCTGGGAGCTGTACGGGCCGGACGACTGGACCCAGGCCCACAATCTTGCGGACCAGGAGCCAGAGCAGCTGGCCAAGCTCCAGCGCCAGTTCATCATCGAGGCGGGCAAGTACAACGTCCTTCCGTTGGACGACCGCCGCTTCGAGCGCTTCAACTCGGACATCGCCGGCCGGCCGCAGCTGATCAGGGGCAACACCCAGGTCCTCTTCGGCGGGATGGGGAGGCTCTCGGAGAACTCGCTCGTCGTGATCAAGAACAAGTCGCACGCGGTGACCGCGCAGATCGTCGTGCCCGAGGGCGGGGCGAGCGGCACGATCGTGGCGCAAGGTGGCGCCTTCGGCGGGTGGAGCGTCTACCTGACCGATGGGAAGCCGGCCTACTGCTACAACCTGTTCGGCCTCCAGCAGTTCAAGGTCTACGGCACCGATCCAGTGCCGGCCGGCGAGCACCAGGTGCGCGTCGAGTTCGACTATGACGGCGGCGGGCTGGGGAAGGGCGGCGATGTGGCGCTATACCTGGACGGCACCAAGGTCGGGGAGGGCCGCGTCGAGGCGACGGTCCCCATGGCCTTCTCGGCCGATGAGACCGCGGACGTCGGCAACGACACCGCCACCCCCGTGACCGATGACCTCGAGGAGGGCAAGGCGCAGTTCGGCGGCCGCGTCAAGTGGGTGCAGATCGATCTCGGCGACGATGCGGAGGACGCCGACCACCTGATCTCCGACGAGGAGCGCTACCGGATCGCGATAGCGCGCCAGTAGCGGCAGGAGGACGGGGCCCGCATGGAGGCGCTCGATCTCACGATCCTCGCGCTGGTGGGCATGGCGTACGCCGTCATGTCGGGCGCGCTCGGACGGACCGTCCTCACCTCGGCCATCTTCTTCCTCAGCACGGGCATCCTGCTCGGCGACGCCGTCCTCGGGTGGTTCGTCGTCGAGGCCGATGGCACCAGCCTGCGCCTGATCGCCGAGACGACGCTGGCGCTCGTCCTGTTCGCCGACGCTTCCCGGATCAATCTGAGGCTGCTGGCCCGCGAGATCGCGATCCCTGCCCGGCTGCTGGGGATCGGGCTGCCGCTCACGATCGTCGCCGGTACGGCCGCGGCACTCCTGCTGCCGGGGATGTCGCTGGTCGAGGCGGCCCTGCTGGCGATCGCGGTTGCGCCCACCGATGCCGCCCTCGGCCAGACGGTCGTTGCTGACGAACGGGTGCCCTCGCGTGTCCGCCAGGGGCTGAACGTCGAGAGCGGCCTCAACGACGGGCTGTGCGTGCCGCTGCTGCTGATCGCGCTGGCGTTCGCATCGGCAGAAGGTGGGGGAGACACCGAGCCCGTCCGGCTCGTGCTGGAGGAGATCGGCTTCGGCGTTCTCGGTGGATTCGTGGCGGGCGCGGGTGGCGCGCTGGCGCTGCGGTTCAGCCGTCAACGCGGCTGGGTAGCCGGCGCGTGGGCGCCGTTGGTGCCATTGGCCGCAACGGGATTGGCGTATGGCCTGGCGACGGTGCTGCACGGCAGTGGCCTGATCGCCGCGTTCACCGCGGGCCTCGCCTTTGGCACCCTTGCCGCCGCCAGTGAGCAGGAGGCGGTCGAGACGATCGAAACGATCGGCGACGGCTTCAGCGCCGTGACCTTCTTCGTCTTCGGGGCGGCGATCGTGCCGGCGGTCTTCGGAGCGGTCACGTGGACCTCGCTGCTGTTCGTGGTCCTGACCCTCACCGTCGCGCGGATGGTGCCCGTCGCGCTCGCGCTGCTCGGCACGAAGGCTCGCGCGCCGACGGTTGCGTTCGTCGGCTGGTTCGGGCCGCGCGGGCTCGCCTCGATTGTCTTCGCCGTCCTCATCCTCCAGGCCGAACCAATCCCGAACCTCGACATCATCCTGGCCACGATCAGCCTCACGGTGGTCGTCTCGGTGTACGCGCACGGCGTGACTGCCCTGCCGCTCACCGAGCGCTACGTCTCATGGATGCGCGCCAACCGGCGTGGCGATGCGCTCGCCGAGGAGGGGGCAGCGTGACCGCCGGGCCGGACGCATCTCGGCCGATGGACCGGTGGAGATCGTGACCGCGACGTCGGTCGTCGGCCAATCGACGGATGATGGCGACGAACGTGCCGCGGGTTCGCGGACTGGATCACGCATGGATGGTGGAGGACAATCAGCGAGCTCGGCAGCCGTAGTCGACCGCCCCTCGCATCCCGTCAGGAGGACTTCACATGCCGAAGGGCAAGCCCAACATCCTGGTTCTGTGGGGAGACGACATCGGCTGGTGGAATCCCAGCATCTATAACCACGGCCAGATGGGGTACCGCACCCCGAACATCGACCGCATCGGTCGCGAGGGCGCGATGTTCACCGACTGGTACGGGCAGCAGAGCTGCACCGCCGGGCGGGCCGCGTTCATCACCGGCCAATCGCCGATCCGCACCGGGCTCACCAAGGTCGGCCTGCCCGGCGCCAAGGAGGGCCTCAGCCAGCTCGATCCGACGATCGCGACGCTGCTCAAGGACCAGGGCTACGCCACGGGCCAGTTCGGCAAGAACCACGTCGGCGACCGTAACGAGCACCTGCCCACGGTCAACGGCTTCGACGAGTTCTTCGGAAACCTCTACCACCTCAACGCCGAGGAGGAGCCGGAGCACCCGGACTACCCGTCGCCGGAGCGATTCCCGAACTTCAAGGACCGATTTGGTCCCCGCGGCGTGCTCCACACGTGGGCGAGGACGAAGGACGATCCGAAGGAGGACCCGCGCTTCGGACTTGTCGGCAAGCAGCGGATCACCGACACCGGGCCGCTGACGAAGAAGCGCATGGAGACCGTCGACGAGGAGACCATCGGCGCGGCCATGGACTTCATCGACAAGTCGCACAAGAGGAAGCAGCCCTTCTTCCTGTGGTGGAACGCGACCCGCATGCACGTCTTCACGCACCTGAAGCGCCGCTCGCAGGGCAAGACCGGGCTGGGCGTCTATCCCGACGGCATGGTCGAGCATGACGGTCACATCGGCCAGTTCCTCGACAAGCTCGACAAGCTCGGCATCGCCGAGGACACGATCGTCATCTACTCGACCGATAACGGCGCCGAGGTGATGACCTGGCCCGACGGCGGCTCGACCCCGTTCCGGGGCGAGAAGGCGACGAACTGGGAGGGCGGCTTCCGCGTCCCGTTCGTCATGCGCTGGCCCGGCGTCATCGAGCCGGGCACCGTGAACAACGAGATCTGCGCCCACGAGGACCTGCTGCCGACGTTCCTCGCCGCCGCCGGCGAGCCGAACATCGTGGAGAAGTGCCGCGAGGGCCACACCGTCGGCGACACGACCTACAAGGTCCACCTCGACGGCGTGAACCTGATGCCGGCGCTCCAGTCGCCACCCGGCCAGTGGCCGCGGAGGCTGTTCCCGTACTGGAGCGACGACGGGGACTTCCTCGCCATTCGCTACGAGGAGTGGAAGGTCGTCTTCAAGGAGCAGCGCGCGCACGGCATCGCGGTGTGGGAGGAGCCCTTCGTCGAGCTCCGTTTCCCGCATATGTTCAACCTGCGCTCCGATCCGTTCGAGGCCGCGACCGACTCGATCTACTACGGGGAGTACAAGGCCGAGCACCTGTTCATCGTCGTGCCCGCCGCTGCCCTCGCGGCCGAGTGGCTGATGAGCTTTCGCCAGTTCCCGCCGCGGATGAAGCCCGGCTCGTTCAACCTGGAGCGGGTGATGGAGCAGGTGCAGAGCCAACCAGGGAAGAACTGAACGGGCCGGCAGGCCCGGCGACCACGCTAGAATCATCGGTCGTCACGAAGGAGGACCGATGTCCGGCCACAGCAAGTGGTCCCAGATCAAGCGACAGAAGGGCGCCAACGACGCGAAGCGCGGCGCGCTCTTCACGAAGCTGACGCGCGAGATCATCACGGCCGCCCGACAGGGAGGCGGTGACACCGATGCCAATTACCGGCTGCGGATGGCGGTCGACAAGGCGCGGGCCAGCTCGATGCCGGCCGACAACATCAAGCGCGCCATCGAGCGGGCCACCGGCGGCGGGGCCGATGCGGAGCAGTTCGAGGAGATCACGTACGAGGGGATCGGTCCGGCCAGCGTGGCGGTGATCGTCGCGGCGATGACCGATAACCGCAACCGGACCGCCTCCGAGGTGCGTTCGGTCTTCACGCGTCATGGCGGCACGCTCTCGACAGTCGCCTGGCAGTTCGTCCAGCGCGGCGTCATCAGCATCCCGCTCAACGGCCGCGATCCTGACGAGATCACCCTCGCCGCGATCGATGCGGGTGCCGCCGACGTCGCCGCGCCCGATGCCGGCTCGGTCGTCGTGACCACCGAGCCCGCGGACCTCGAGGCCATTCGCCGCACGCTTGCCGGGGGCGGGTTCGAGGCCGAGTCCGCAGAGCTCTCGATGGAGCCCACCACGCCGGTCGAGATCAGCGATCCGAAGACTGCCCGCCAGGTGCTCGAGTTCGTCGAGCTGCTGGAGGACCTCGACGACGTCCAGGACGTCTATGCCAACTTCGACATCCCCGGAGAGCTCATGGAGCAGCTCGAGCAGCAGATCGCCTAGCCGGCCGTGCCGGTGCGGCGCCCGCGCGCGGCCGGAGCGGGAGCGGGTGACCTCGACGCCGCGGAGGGAGGGGTCGCCGCGCCGAGGTACCCGCCAAGCAATGCGCCGAGATCCGGCACGGTCTCCGACCGCAGCCGGTAGCGCTTCTGGCCCACGCCGACGGCAACGAGGCCGGCGGAGCGCAGGACGATCATGTGGTGGTGCATGCTGGTCTTCGGGACGCCGAACATGTCGGCGAGCTCCATCAGGCTCTTCTCACCGTCGACGAGCGCCCGCAGGATGCGCAGCCGCTTCTCGTCGCCGAGCGCCTTCGAGAGGCGCACCAGCCGGAGCGGAGGAGCATCGGCGTCGGCCGTGACGCTCTCGTCCGCTACCGGGTAGACGATCAGCAGCGTCTCACCAAGCTCGTTGTAGGTGACGAGCGGCCGGTTCACGAAGCTCGGGATCATGATCACCCGGTCAACGCCAGGCCGCGGCGCAAACTCGACGCCGTTCGTGGCGGTGGTGATGAACCGATCCATCGGCAGCTCCCGCTGGAGCTCCCGCTTCGCCTCCGCATCGCGCTCGAGAATCGGCATGATCGTGAGTGACTCGGGCTTCCAGACGCGCTCGGCCCACGCCTCGATGACGGCGATGAGCTCGGCCTTGAACGCCTCGCCATCGGCGTCGAGCACCCGGCTGAGGTAGGTCGTCCACGGCTCCCACTCCGGGTGCGAGGTGCTCAGGAACTCGCGCCGCGCCTCCGGATCGCCGCCGATGGCGGCCCGAATGACGGCCGGCGGCGTCATCCGCCGGGTCTCGCGGGCATAGAACTGCACGAGGTGGAGCCGGATCTCATCGGCATCGGTCTCGCGCAGGTGGGCGAGGAAGGCCGGCACGTCGCGCGGTGCGGGGGTGTCGTACACGAGGCCGATCAGGTTCACGAAGGTGTCGTTCTCGCCCAACGTCACGTCGGTGATGCGGCCGATCAGCTCCTCTCCGGCTCGTTCGCGCGCCTCGGCCAGCCAGGGCTCTCCGATCTCGTAGGTGCCGTCATCGTCCTCGGCGAAGGCGACGGCCATCGACTGCAGCAGCTCGTAGGCGGGGGAGACGTCGAGCTTGAGGATCGGCGGGCTGTCGGGACGACGCGTGGGAGCCATGGATCGGACCTCCTGTTGAGGGATCAGGCGGCGCGCGGCTGTGGGTGGGGCTTGGGGCGAGCGGGCTCGACCCGCTCGCCGGAGATCGCGGTCCCGGCCCCGATGAGGGCCCGGCCGATTCGCACGCGAAGCCCCGCGTGCGTAGGAGTCTTCGTTGCCCCCCGGCGCGGCGTCGGCCGCAGGCGTCGCTGGCGTTCCGCGTGGAAGTGATCCAGGACGCTTGGGTTCGACAGAATCATCATCGTTCTGGATCCTTCCCTTCGTCCGGCCTGTGTCCGTGCGTCCGAGTCTTGTCGAACGTCATGCGCATCGTACGATAGAATCCGTATGGCGTCAAGCGTTCCGTACGATAAGAATCGGATAAGCCGCGAGCCGCGCCGGGCTACCATGCGAGAGTGATCACGCTCGGCATCGATCCCGGCACCGCCGTCTGCGGCTTCGGCGTCGTCTCGCTCGACGGGGGATCGTTGCGGCTCATCGACGCCGGCTGCATCCGCACCGATGCAGAGGAATCCGACTCCGAGCGCCTGCGGCGGCTCCATGCGGCGCTGCGGACGATCGTCGCCGAGCACCGCCCGGAGCGGATCGCGGTCGAGCGCCTCTTCTTCCAGCGCAACGTGCAGACCGCGATGGCCGTCGGCCAGGCGCGGGGCGTCGCGCTGTTGGCGGCCTCCGAGGCACAGGTCCCGATCGACGAGCCGACGCCCAACGAGGTGAAGCAGGCGGTGTGCGGCAACGGCGCCGCCGACAAGCGGCAGGTCGCCGCGATGGTCGAGCGGCTGCTCGGCATCACGCTCGAGCGCGTGCCCGACGACGCGACCGACGCGCTCGCCCTCGCGATCGGCTGTGCCTACCGGGCTTCCGCAGCGCCGAAGGTCATGAGCAGGTGATCGGCTCGATTCGCGGCCCCGTCACCCACGTGGGCCAGGATCACGCCCTCGTCGAGGTCGGGGGGATCGGCTACCGGGTGGTCGCCGGGCCTGCGCTCCTGGCGACGCTGCGCGTGGGCAGCGAGGCATCGGTCTTCACCCATCACCTCGTCCGCGAGGATCAGCAGGCGCTGTTCGGCTTCGCGAGCACCGAGGAGCTCGCCTTCTTCGAGCTGCTGATGACCGTGTCCCAGGTCGGCCCGCGGCTGGCACTGGCCATCACCGCGGCCCATCCGGTGACGCGGCTCCAGCTCGCGATCGTGACCGATGACGTCGACGTCTACACGTCGGTCTCCGGGGTCGGGCGCAAGACCGCGCAGCGGATCATCCTGGAGCTCAAGGAGAAGGTCCACGCCGCCGGGATCGCGGTCGGCCCGGGTGCGGGCTCCGACTCCGACGTCGTCGCGGCGCTCGAGTCGCTGGGCTACACGGCCACCGAGGCCCGCCGCGCCGCCGGCGCGGTCGCCGGGACCGATGGCGCCCTCGACCTTCGCATCAAGGCCGCCCTCCAGGAGCTCGCGCGCTCGCGCTGACCGAGTCTTGTCATTCGCTCGCCACCGTCGCGTGTGTCCACGTGGCGGTCGCCGGCTCGTCAACCGCTCGTCCCGGTCGCGATAGCGGGTCGCGGGTCGGTCGGGACCCGGAGGCTGAGCGTGGATCCGCCCCGATCGCGCGCCCCGCATCCGCCAATGCGACCCAGATGAGCGTTTGACAACCCGGTGCGCCGATCGCGCCGGCAGCCTACCCTTCGGGCATGGAGGAACGAACGGCGACGCGCGATCCGCGCTGGTCCGATCCGACGGTGGCCGAGCGGATGCTGCGCTCGTTCAAGGTCTGGGCCGTCGTCGGTTGTTCGTCGCGGCCGTGGCGCGCCTCGTTCGGCGTGTCGCGCTACCTGCTGAGCCAGGGCTACACCGTGATTCCCGTGCACCCGAACGAAAAGGAGGTCCACGGCAGGACGGCATACCGCGATCTGCGCTCGGTGCCACGCGATCCGCCGATCGAGGTGGTCGACCTCTTCCGCCGCTCCGAGCTCGTTCTGCCGCACGTCGAAGAGGCGATCGAGATCGGAGCGAAGGCGGTCTGGATGCAGCTCGATGTCTGGAACGAGGAGGCCGCCGAGCTCGCCGCCGCCGCCGGACTGCTGGTCGTCATGGACCGGTGCCCGGCAATCGATCACCCACAGATGATCGGGGCACGCTGACTTAGTCGCGGTGGAGCACCAGACCGATGTGGCCGAAGGGCGGTCGCGGATCCGCGTACGTCTTCGTGCGGCCGTCATCGGCCTCCGCCCCGACGTCCCAGAGGCGGTTCTGCGCGTCGAACGAGACCGATGCGAGCTGCGGCCATCGGTCGAGCATGCGCAGGCCGATCTCGTTGACGAGGTGCTGGATCGAGAGGCTGACGAACTCGTGGAAGACGGCATTGGCGAGGTCGGCGACCTGCTCGGTGGCGACGTACTTCGAGGGATCCGCCAGGACGGCGTGGGACGCATCGGTGTAGGTCCAGCCGATGTCGCACCAGATGTACAGGGGCCGATCCAGGCGCTCGGGCAGGGTCGTGTGCTCGTCGCGCGCGAAGTCGGCGAAGGCGGAGCCGGTGATCTTGATGAGCTGGATCTCGCGATGGCCCGACTCGTGGTCGGTGATCTCGACGGTGCCCGAGGCGTCGCGAGCAAGCTCGAGGCGTGCGGAGCCGTAGTCGCATCGGTCGCGGCTGAAGAGCCGGTCGGAGGCAGCGAACCCGTCCTCGGCGGGCACGACGGCGGCCGGGAAGGGGAGATCGCGCCCGACCATCGTCAGGCGTTCCATGTGCGGGTAGGTGTCGAGGAACGCGGTGCCGACTTCGAGCAACCACTCCTCGAGGGCCCGCGCACGGGCGCGAAGAGAGACGGCATGGATGAAGTTCTTCATCGTGTCGGTCGCCACGACGAGGCGGTTGTCGCCCTTCGTGTACGCGTCGAGGAACTGCGTGCCGCGCACGATCACCTCGATCTCGGCGGCGGCCAGGACATTCTCGCGCCCGGCGAACGGCGACTCGGGGATCGCCGTGATCCCGGTCAACGGCGCCGCGTGGGTGCGGTAGACCTTGACGTCGGCCTTGCCGTAGCGGATCTCGTGCTTCACGTCGCCTCCTCGCCGAACAGTTCCACCGCGGCGCGGCGGATCTCGGCCTCGATCGCGTCGCGGTCGCCCTCTTGGGCATCCCAGCGCGTCACGAGCTCGCCGAACTGGGGATGGCTCGACACGGCGACGATTCGGCGCGCCCCGTCGATCGGATGGCTGACCTCACCCAGCACCGATGCGGCCGCGTGCAGCGCCAGCAGCTGCCCCGCCTGGTGCGCGTCCCAGCCGGAGAGGCCGATCTCGTTCATGAGCCGGGCGATCGGTCCATCCAGCCCGTCATCGGGGGCCATCGACAGCGCGAGCAGCGCCGGCGACTCGACCCCCTCCTCGATCAGCCGATGCGTCGCGCGGATCAGCCCGTCGCGGTCGATCTCGCCGACCATGTAGCGCGAGATCTCGAGCGCGATCGACTCGCGCAGTACCTCGGGCAGCGGGCGCGGGCCGCGCAGCTTCTCCCACCGGTCGTGACCGATGAGCACGACGTCGTCGAGGCCGCGACGCAGCTCCTCGTCGCGGTCGGCGCGCAGCGCATGCTCGAGGATCGGAATGATGTCCGCCCGCGGACGGCCGGCGACGAAGACGACGAAGCGGAAGCCGAAGTGTCCCTCGTACGCCTCGTTGAGCGCCACCAGCTCGTCGGCGATCCAGGACTGGTCGGGGCCTGCCTCCTCGTCGTAGCCCTGCTCCGCGTGCGACTGGGGCGAGACCGTTGCCGGATCGGCGCCGATTCGCGGATGCGCGTTCAGCAGCTCGACCTGCTCCGCTTCCGGCATCTCACGAGCGACCGCGCGCGCGGACGCGAAGAGCCCGTCATCGGTCTCGAACGGTCGTGCATCGGACAGGCGGCGGGCGAACGATGGCGCCCCCTCGAACAGCGGCTCGACGGCCGCGGCGAAGGCGTCAGGGGCCATGGCGTCGAGCTCCTCGACGGTCGGCATTGGGTCAGCTGCCCCGGTACGTGCTCATCCCGTACGGGCTGAGCAGGAGCGGCACGTGGTAGGAACGGTCCGCATCGGTGATGCGCAGGGCGACCGCGGCGCTCTGGAAGAAGGCGTCGGGATCGTCGGCGTACCCACCGACGTCGAAGGCGAGCTGGTAGTCGCCTTCCGTGAGGTCGGCGCCGGCGAGCAGATCGGGGATGCGGCCGTCGCCATCGGTCTTCAGCTCGCTGACGAGCTCGGGGCCGCCGTCATCGGCCAGGCGGAAGAGGGCGACGCCCACGTCTGGCGCGGGTGCACCGCTGGCGAGGTCGAGGACGTGGGTGCTGATCGTCGGGCGCGCGGCCGCCATGGGAGCCTCCGCTATGCTCCGCCATCATGCCCGATGCACCCGTGGCTCGTACTGCCCGCTTCGACGTGCTCCTTGCTGGATCGCCAGGCCCAAATGTCGCCAGCACCTGCACGCTGGTGCGAGACGGCTCCGTGGTTGCCGTTGTCGACCCTGGGCTGGCGCCGTCGCAGGACGCCATCCTCGCGCCGCTCCGGGCGCTCGGCCTGGACGCGTCCGACGTGACCGATGTCGTCATCTCACACCACCATCCCGACCACTGTCTCAACGTCGCGCTGTTTCCTCGGGCGCGGGTCCATGACCACTGGGCGATCTACGACTTCGCCGGCCGATGGGACGACGTCGAGTGCGAGGGTCGCGTGCTGACGCCGTCGGTTCAGCTGATCCGAACGCCCGGCCACACCGAGCCGAGGACCTGTCGACGGTTGTCGGCACGCCCGAAGGCGTCGCGGTGCTCACGCACCTGTGGTGGACCGATACGGCGCCGGTGGAGGACCCGTATGCGCCCGATCCTGCGGTGCTCCACGCGTCACGTGCCCGGGTGCTCGGGTTCGCCGACCTGATCGTGCCCGGCCATGGGGCGGCGTTCAGGCCGTCGGAGACGACGCCGCGCTGATCGGCCGGCGATAGATCGCAGGAATGTCGCGCGAATCGCGGTTTGCGTGCGGTTCTGCGCTTGAGCGAAGCCCACGCCGCACGAACCGCACCGCGGGGCGCAATTCAAGCGTACGAGGCGCCGGTATAGCGCAGAAAACGCAACCCAAGGCGGCACTCAGGTGCAACTTCGCCGATACATCGACGCTCCGGCATCAGTTGCGAAGGACGTATGCTGCGTCCATGGCTGACCTGAGCATCCGCGTCGGCGACCTCCGATTCACCGCGCGCTGGGAGGAGGCCGCGCCCCTGACGCGCGCCGCGCTCGAGCCGTGGCTCCCGATCCGCGACAAGCTCATCCACTGCAAGTGGAGCGGCGAGTCGACCTGGATCCCGTTCGGTGAGAAGCGCCCGGACGTCGGCTTCGAGAACCACAACGCGCACCCGGCACCGGGCCAGCTGCTGATCTACACCGGCGAGATCAGCGAGTGCGAGATCCTCTTCCCGTACGGCGCGTGCAGCTTCAGCTCGCGCGTTGGCCCGCTGGCCGGCAACCACTTCGCGACCGTCGTCGACGGCCACGAGCAGCTGGCCGAGATGGGGCGGCGCGTCCTGTGGGAAGGCGCCCAGGAGATCGAGATCAGCGAAGAGGGCTGACCGTCGTGACCGATCTCGTCATCGCCAACGGCAACGTCGTCACGCCCGACGGCACCGTCGCGGCCGACGTGGCGATCACGGCTGGGCGCATCGAGCGCCTCGGTCGGGGCCTGGAACGCGATGGCGCCGATGTCCTCGACGCGACCGGGTTGCTGGTGCTGCCCGGAGTCATCGACGTCCACACCCATCTGCGGCTGCCGGACGCGGAGCGTCCGCATCGGTTTCGGCAGGACACGCAGGCCGCGGCGGCCGGCGGCACGACCACGGTCCTGACCTTCAACAACCCGGGCACCGGGATCAGCGAGGATGGTGCCCGGTCGTTGCTGCGTGGCCTCGACGAGTTCCGCGAGCGCACGGCGGGGGAGTCGGCGGTCGACTACGGCCTCTGCGCCGTCGTCAGCGGGCAGCAGGACGACCCGATCGGCGAGCTGCCGGCTCTCATCGAGGCCGGCGTGCCGACCTTCAAGGCCTTCATGGTCTACGACTTCCGCCTGGCCGATGCGGACCTCGACCGGGCGTTCCGCACGTCGGCGAAGCACGGCGGGATGCTCCAGGTGCACTGCGAGGAGCCGGCGATCATCGACCCGCTCGTGGCCGATGCGCTGCGCCGCGGCGAAACTGCCTGCCGCTTCCACGCGTCGACGCGGCCGTCGCGCGCCGAGGGCTCGGCGACGCGCAAGGCGATCGAGATGGCCCGACGGGCGGAGGCGCCGCTCTACATCGTCCACCTCTCGTGCGCCGAGGCGCTCGAGGCGGTGTCGGAGGCGAAGGCGCGCGGGGAGCCGGTCTACGCCGAGACCTGCCCGCACTACCTCACCTTCACCGATGCGCTCTATGCCGATCCGAACGAGGCCGAGGTCATCAAGCGGGTGATCTCGCCGCCGCTGCGCACGACGGCCGACGTCGAGGAGCTGTGGGCGGGGCTGCGCGACGGGATCCTTGACGTCGTGGGGAGCGACCACGTCCCCGATCGGCTCGACACCGAGAAGGCCGTCCCCGCGCCGCCCTTCCCCGAGATCAGCAACGGCGGCCCGGGCGTCGAGACGCTGTTGAGCGTGGTCTTCTCCGAGGGCGTCGCGCGCGGCCGAATCTCCGTCGAGCGGCTGAGCGAGGTCCTCGCCGCGACACCCGCGCGCCTGTTCGGGCTTCCCTCGAAGGGCGCCATCGAGGTCGGCCGCGACGCGGACCTCGTCCTCTGGGACCCCGGCGCGCGGAGGACGATCCGGCAGGCAGAGCTCCACCACACCAGCGACTACACCCCGTACGAGGGAATGGAGGTCTCCGGCGCTCCGGTGCGCGTGCTCATTCGTGGCGCGAACCCGGAAGTCGGTGGTGGCCGCTTCATGGAGCGACGGCTCGGGTAACCGCGCTCTGTCCGGCCGATGCGGCCTGAGGTGTACCCTTAGGTCTTGGCCCGCGCCCACAGCCGCCTTGCGCGGCGCTCTGCCTCCGATCTCCGCGCCATCGACCGCGCCACGTTGCGCATCGAGGAGCTGACCGTCATCCTCGATCGCCAGCTGAGCTCCGAGGAGCGCGACGAGGAGCGGATCAAGCACCTGCGCCAGGCCACCGGCCAGATCACGCGCTCGGCGAACGACGGCATCCAGGCCTACCGCCGCATCGCCTCGGCCCTGCGCGCCGAAGCCTCACACCCCGACGCGGATCCGGTCGAGATCGCGGACGCGACCCGCGCGCTGGCGGAGGCCCGGACGCGGATGCTCGCCGCGCTCGAGGTTGCCAGCCAGCGGTATCCGTGGGCAGAGCCCTGGAACGCGGTGTTGGCCAAATAGCCGAAGACCCGGTGGCCGAAGCCACCGGGTCCGTATCGGTGCTGAGGAGCTGCGTCGCCTAGCGGCGGAAGCAGTCGCTGCAGTAGACGGGCTTGGTGCCGGTCGGGCGGAACGGGACGCGAGCTTCCTTGCCACAGCTGTCGCAGGTGGTCGTGAACATCTCGCGGGGGCGGTCGCTGTACCCGCCGCCGTAGCTGTCGCCGCCGCCGTTGCCGTAGCCACCCGAGGTCTCGCCACGCGCGGCCTTCTTGGCGGCGCGGCAGGCCGGGCACCGGCGAGGCTCGCTGAACTGGCGATCCGCGTAGAACTGCTGGTCGCTCGCGGTGAACGAGAACTCGGTGCCGCAGTCGACGCACTTCAGCGTCTTATCGGTATAGGTGAACAAAGAGAAACACTCCTTCACTTGCGGCCTCAGCGAGCCATCTCGCCGTAAAGACCGTGAGAGGAGCGTTCGTGGTGCCGCGGTTGGGTGCGCACATTGCGCGATTGCCGGACGAGCATACCACGGAACGTGCAATGGGGCTCGACAGGAGTCCGGCGACCCGTAGACTGCGCACATGCCGCGCGACGAGAAGCTCGAGCACCTCCGGCGCGTCCCGCTCTTCGCCAAGATGGGGACGCGTGAGCTGGAGCGGCTCGGGGCCCTCGCCGACGAGGTCGAGGTCGGTCTCGACACGGTCCTCGCGGAGCAGGGCAGGGTCGGCCACGAGTTCTTCATCGTGCTCGAGGGCAGGGTGATGGTCCTCGACGGGCGGACGCCGGTCCGAACGCTCGGCCCGGGTGAGTTCTTCGGCGAGATCGCCCTGATCGAGAGCGTCCCGCGCACCGCGACCGTGCGCGCCGAGGGGATCGTCCACCTGCTCGTCATCGGCCATCGCGAGTTCAACGCCCTGATGGACGAGTTCCCGACGGTTCGCAGCGCCGTCATGGACGCGCTCGCCGAGCGCGTGCGCCGCACCGAGGACACGTGAGCAGCGTCCCTCGACCGCGGTGAGGGAGCGCCTGGTCGAGCTCGGGCGGCGGTATCTGCCATCCGGCGCGATCATCGTCTCGGCGCTCTACTTCGGCAGCTACGTCGTCGGGCTGCTGCGCGAGCGCGTCCTGGTCGGAACGTTCGGCGCCGGCCCGGAGCTCGACGCGTACAACGCCGCCTTCCAGCTTCCCGAGCTGCTGTTCGACGTCCTCGTCGAGGCCGGACTGGCCGCTGCGTTCCTCCCGATCTTCGCGCGATTGCGGGCGACCAGGCAGGGACTGGCCGATGCGGATCGCTTCGCACGGACCGTCCTCGCCCTCGGGGTGGCGGTCATGGGCGTCGGATCGGTCGTGCTCTTCGTCTTCGCCGAGGCAACCACCGAGATCATCGCGCCGGGATTCACGGGCGCTCAACGGGAGCTGTACCTCAACCTCTTTCGCATCATGCTCGCCACGCAGGTGATCTTCGCGGCCTCGCTGACCCTGGCCCAGGTGCTCCTCGCCGAGCGCCGCTACTTCTGGTTCGCGGTCGCACCGATCCTGTACAGCGCCGGGATCATCGTCGGAACGCTGGCGCTGAGCGACGCGATCGGCATCTACGCGGCGGCGGTCGGCGCGGTGTTCGGGTCGATCCTGCACCTGGGAACGCGGTTCGTCGGCCTGCGGCGCAGCTCGTTCCGCATCGGCTTCGACTGGGAGCTGCGGACGGGCCAGATGCGCGAGTTCGTGCGCCTGACGATCCCGCGGCTCGTGAGCCAGCCGGTCGAGCCGATCACCTTCGCGTTCTTCACGAACCTCGCCTCGCGCATGGCGGCCGGCAGCCTCACCGTCTTCAACATGGCGCGCAACTTCCAGAGCGCACCGGTCACGTTCGTCGGTGCCTCGTTCGCGGTCGCCGCCTTCCCGGCCATGTCGACCGCCTTCGCCGATGCCGACCGGCCCGCCTTCCTCCGCCTGGTCGGGCGCAACCTCGTCAGCATCGTTTCGCTGACGGTGCTGGCGTCGATCGGCATGGTCGTGCTCGGCGAGTTCGCGATCGGCATCCTTCTCGGCGGCGGCGAGTTCGGACCCGACGACGTGTCGCGCACCGCGGCGGTGCTCAGCGCGTTCGCGCTGTCGGTCCCGTTCGAGAGCGCCTCGCATCTGCTGAGCCGGGCGATCTTCGCGACCCGGCACACGCTCTTCCAGGCGCTCGCCTCGGTCGCAGGCATCCTGATCACCATGGCCGCCACCCTGCTGCTCGTGGCGGAGCTGGACCTCCTGGCGCTGCCGATCGGCTTCGCGATCGGCCAGGCAGCGAAGACCGCGATGCTTGCGGCGGTCCTCGGGTGGCGCCTGCGAGCGTGGCCGGCTACGAATCCTCTCGTGGCGTCGTCGGGATGAGGACGACGAAGCGACCGTCGCGGTCGGGATAGGCGCCCTCGGGGCGAGTCCAGCCCGTGCCGACGTTTTCCAGCCCCGGTGGTCCGCCAACCGCGGGCCAGTTGCGCTCGAGCTCGGCGAGGTCCTCGAAGTTGCCGGGTTCGTCGGACTTGCCCCAGATGGACGACGTGCGCGGGTACCACGGGTCGAGGATGTAGGCGCCGGAGACTGCCGCGTCGTCAAAGAGCGTCGGATCGGCATCGGCGCGGTAGCCGGTCATGACCCAGGTGTGCGCGCCCCACCACGGGAACATCACGACCGGCTTGTTCATCTCGCTGATCGCGATCGCCGAAGCGCGCAGCGCATCGGCGTAGGAGTCATAGGCGTACTCCCGGTAGCCCGGCTCGCCATAGGCGGCGAGCGCCTTCCTCACGGCGTCCGGCCCCCATCCGCCGTTCAGGCTGTCGTCGAGCGCCTCCCACTCCGGGATGCGGTCGTGGATCTCGGTCTGGAACTCGTTGCCCGCCGGCCCGAGGCCGAGGATGGTCAGCACCATCTGGGTTCCCGCCACCGCGCAGTCCTTGTCCGTGATCTGCGAGGTGAAGACGGCCGCGGGATCGCTGACGAGATCGACGTCGACCGCGACGCGCGGGATCGGCGTCGGGGACGGGGTGGGGGAGGCCGATGGCTCGAGCGTGACCTCGGGCGTCGGCGAGGGCGACGGTTCGGGCGTCACGACCACGGTCGGGACGGTCGGCCGGTCCGGCGGGGGATCGATCCAGTTCTCGACGAGTGCCGACCAGCGGTCGAAGCGCTCTCCCATCCCGAGGACATTGGCCTGGACGACGGCGAAACCGGTGACGAACAGGAGAACGAGGACAAGCGCGGCAATCGGCCAGCGCTTTTGGACGAGGGTGTTCATGGTTGGGTCGAGCGAGAATGACAGGCGTTCGAGGGTCCGGCAACATGGGCCGATGGCAGAGGGTGCCGTGGCGCGTCCGGCGAGCCGTCTTGACCGGGTCGTCCGCTTCCTGTCATGGAATATGCCTCGAGTGATCTCTCCGGTGACTGCCCCGGCGCACCGCGTGAAGAGGCGGGCCGCGATGGCGTCACTCGTCCTCCTTGGCACCCTGCTGGCGCCGTCACCGAGTTCCGCGGTCACCACAACGAACGTCGCACAGCGTTACGAGATCACCGCGACCCTCGACGTCGGAGCCAACCGCCTTGACGCCGTCGAGACGCTGACTGTCACCAACCGATCGTCGCGGACGATCAACCACCTCAACCTGTCGGTCGTCCCCCGCGCGCTCGGCTACCTCTCGATGCCCGACCCGGTCACGGTCGATGGGGCGGAGGTCGACATCAGGTGGACGACGGGGATCAACCTCCGCGTCTCGCTGCCCAACCTCGCCCCGCGGGAGACGGCGACGCTGCGCATCCCGTTCACGCTCGAGATCGGCCGCAGCCCTGACGCCTTCACCGCGCGGACGAGCGTCGAGAACGGCGTGCTGAGCTTCGGCCAGTGGTTCCCGATCGTATCGACCGAGCACGACGTGTACGGCCTCGGTGACCCACAGCTCTCGTTCACGGCCGACGCGATCCGGTTCGAGCTCACCACCACGACGTCAATGGGCCGGGATGCGGTGGCCTGCCCCGGTCTGCGCGCGGCGCCCGGCACCACCGGCACGTCCTGGACGTGCCGGTCGAACGACGTGCGCGACTTCAGCTTCGTCGTCAACCCGCGGTTCAACCTCACCCGGCGGACGGTCGGCGACATCGACCTGCGCGTGTACACCGAGACCGTCTCGGGAGCGGCCACGGCCGACCTGGCGGCTGATGCCCTCGTCCGCATGTCCGAGACCTTCGGCGACTATCCGTGGCCGGATCTCGTGCTTGCCGAGGTCGGTTCCGGCGGCGGCTTCAGCATGGAGTACCCGCGCATGATCCACCTCACGCGCGGCAAGGTTGCCGACCCGTACGTGGTCTATCACGAGGTCGCCCACCAGTGGTTCTACGGCCAACTCGGCAACGACCAGCAGCGCGAGCCGTGGCTGGACGAGGCGTTTGCCGACTTCAGCGCGCGCTGGCTGATGGGCATCGGCGAGAACCAGTGCTCGACGCGCCCGGTCGACAGCGAGGTCTTCGCCTGGGATGCCGGGCCGACCAGCGGCGGCGACTGGACCAGCTGCAACGGCTACTTCCACGCCGTCTTCTATCGCGGTACCGAGTTCATCACGGCCGTCCGATCGGCCATGGGCGACGACGCGTTCTTCTCCGCCATGCGCTCCTGGGTGGACCGATACCGCCATGGCTTCGTGACCGGCGACCGCCTGCTGCGCCACCTCCAGTCACGGACCGATGCGGATCTCGCGCCGATCTACGCCGCCTACCTCGCGGACCCGGTGGTGGTGCGCCTGCGCGGAGCCCCCGCAGGTGTCTTCCTGCAGTGACCCTCGATCACTCTCCCGTGGCGATGTCGACGAGGACCAGCGCGACGATCCGCGACAGCTCCACGTGCGTGGCGAGGTTGACGTTGTCGATTGTGTCGCACGGCACGTCACTGCACGGGTCGGAGGGTTGGCCTGCGACCGCGCCAGAGCCGGCGGCCTGCGCCTCGGTCACGAGCTCCCGACCGCCGCTGAAGAGTCCGCCGATCGGGATGCCCGCCGCGGCGAACGGGCCGTGGTCGGAGCGTCGGTCGACGTCGATGCGATCCCAGCCGAGGCCGGCGTCCTCGAACGCCGCGACGAATCGGGTGGTGAGCTCGTCTGACCCCGCCGGCGCGTCGTCCTCGTCGTAGACGAACCGCACCGCGTTCGGCGAGGCCAGCATGTCGAAGTTCAGGTAGGCGACGATCTCCGCGCGCTCCTCGGCGGAGAGTGACTCGACATAGGCGCGCGAGCCGAACGGGCCGCCCTCCTCGGCGCCCCAGAACGCAAAGCGGATGGTCGAGTCGGGCGGCGGGAGCTGCCGGAGCTCCGCTGCGATGACGAGCAGCGTGGCAACGCCCGAGCCGTTGTCGTTGATGCCCGGCCCGGCGGTTGCCGAGTCGAGATGGGCGCCGACCATCACGACCCCCGACCCGTTGCCGGGGAGCTCGGCGAGGACGTTCGTGCTCGAGACACCGGCGATCGTAAAGGTGCGCTCATCCACCGCGTAGCCGGCGGCCGTGAGCGTCGTGACGACGTGGTCGACGCTCGCGTCGAAGCCCGGCGTGCCCGTCGCGCGGGTGCCGCCGGGCGTGGCATCGGCGATCTCCTGGAGCGCCGCGAGGTGCGCGCGCAGCGCCGGCCTGCCGATGAGCGCGGCGAGCGCGCTCCCGTCCAGCCAAGGCTCCGGTGTTGGCGCAGACGTCGGGCTCGGCGTCGGTGAAGCGGTCGGTGAGGGGGAGGGCGAGGCGGTCGGTGTCGGTGGCACGGGCAGCGCCGAGGGCTGGGCGGAGCAGGCGGCGAGCAGCAGGCCGGCGAGCAGCCCGCGGCGCTTCATCGGCCTCGCGTTGCCTGGATGAACTCGAGGAAGCCGATGTCCCCGGGTGAATGCCCGGCGCGCGTGAGCAGGACGGCGGCCTCGCTGAACTGCTGGATGCCATGGCTGATGAGGTGCATGACGTAGATCCAAAGCGGCTGCGCCTGGTCCTCGTCGCGGACCGGCGGGGCGTCGAGGTCGGCATCGGTGAGGGAAGCCAGCCAGGCGCGCATCTCGACCTCGTCGCGACGCCAGTGCTCCGCCAGCGCCTCGACGGTGGGATAGTCCTCGCCACGGAGCTCCGCTTCCTCGCCCCACTCCGCCCAGTCGGCGCCGCGGAGCCGCTCGCGCCAGCTCCACTGGACGTCGAGCTCGTGGACCAGCGTCGCGCGCAGATCCCTGTTGGTGACCGTCTCGGCGGAGGTGAACGCGGCATCGTCGAGTTGGATCGCCGCGCCGAGGACCGTGTCGCGGGCCCAGTAGAGGTAGTCGAAGAGCGTGGTCGCCTCGGACGTTCGCATCGGCACAGTGTCCATGACCCACGATGGCCCGTCCACGGCTTCCGCTTGGCGCCATCGAGTAGGCTAGCGGGCAGAGGCCGGCGGAGAGTCCGCCTCCCCACGCGAGTCCGACATGAACTGCCCGAGCTGCGGCGCTCAGAACGAGGGAACCCGGAAGTTCTGCGGCGAGTGCGGCCGCGGGCTTGCTGTCGCCTGCGCGTCATGCGGCACGCCGAACGCGCCGGGCACGAAGTTCTGCGGTGAATGCGGATCGGCGTTGACCGCGGCCGTGGCCTCCGAGCCGCGCCCACCCGACGGGAACGGCGTCTCCGATCCCGTGGCGGCCGACGTGATCGCGAGATCCGCCTCGGAGCGGCGTCTCGTCTCGGTCATGTTCGCCGACCTCGTTGGGTTCACTACGCTCGCCGAGGCCCGCGACGCGGAGGAGGTGCGCGACCTCCTGACCCGCTACTTCGACACATGCCGCAGCCTGGTCGACCGCTACGGCGGGGTGATCGAAAAATTCATCGGTGACGCGGTCATGGCGGTGTGGGGGACGCCGGTGACGAACGAGGACGACGCCGAGCGTGCTGTCCGGGCAGCGCTCGAGCTGACCGAGGCTGTCATCGCGCTCGGTGAGGAGGTCGGGGTGCCGACGCTGCGCGCCCGCGCCGGCGTGCTGACCGGCGAGGCTGCCGTCGCGCTGAACGCCACCAACCAGGGGATGGTGGCGGGCGATCTCGTCAACACGGCATCGCGGATCCAGGCGGCGGCACAGCCGGGCGCGGTGCTCGTCGGCGACGACACGATGCACACGACGAGCTCGGCGATCGAGTACGAGGCGGTCGGCCCGCAGGAGCTGAAGGGCAAGGCAATGCCGATCAACCTGTGGCGCGCGGTCCGGGTCGTTGGCCTGCTGGGTGGGGCAGTGCGGGCGAGCGAGATCGAGCCGCCATTCACCGGACGCGAGTCGGAGCTGCGCCTCACGAAGCAGCTCTTCCACGCCACCACCGACGAGCGGCGGCCGCACCTCGTGTCGGTCATCGGCATCGGCGGCATCGGCAAGTCGCGGTTGGCTTGGGAGTTCGAGAAGTACATCGACGGCCTGGCGGCCGACGTCTGGTGGCATCGCGGCCGGTGCCTCGCCTACGGCGATGGCGTGGCGTTCTGGGCGCTGGCCGAGATGGTCCGCGGGCGCGCCGGCATCCTCGAGGACGAAGAGAACGCGACGGCGCTGCCGAAGCTGCGGGCATCCCTCGAGGAGCACATCCCCGACGCCGACGAGCGCCGATTCGTCGAGCCGCGCCTGGCCCAGCTGCTCGGCATCGAGGCGCGAGGCACGGGCGACCAGGAGAACCTGTTCAGCGCGTGGCGCATCTTCTTCGAGCGGCTCGCCGACACGTCGCCGACGATCCTGCTCTTCGAGGATCTCCATTGGGCGGATGACGCACTCCTCGACTTCGTCGAGTACCTGCTCGACTGGGCGCGCGACCGGCCGATCTTCATCCTGACGACCGCGCGTCCGGAGCTCATCGAGCGCCGTCCGACCTGGGGCGCGGCGAAGCGCAGCTTCACCTCGTTCTACCTCGAGCCGCTCTCGGCGCCGCAGCTGGAGCGGCTGCTCGAGGGAGCCGTCACCGGCCTGCCGACCGAGCTCCGCGCCCAGATCCTGGAGCGGTCCGAGGGCATCCCGTTCTACGCCGTGGAGACCGTGCGGATGCTGATCGACCGTGGCCTCCTCGCTCGCCAGGGCAGCGCCTATCACCCGACCGCGACGATCGAGACCCTCGACGTCCCGTCGAGCCTCCAGGCGCTCATCGCGGCGCGTCTCGACCACCTGTCTGCCGAGGAGCGTCGGGTGCTCCAGGACGCATCGGTCCTCGGGCGAACGTTCACGGTGCCTGGCCTGCAGGCGGTCTCCGGCCTGGAGGAGAGCGATCTTCGCGCGATTCTCGGCTCGCTCGTCCGCAAGGAGATCCTTTCCCTGCGCACCGACCCGTTCTCCCCGGAACGCGGCCAGTTCGGATTCCTCCAGGACCTCGTCCGGCGCGTCGCGTACGACATGATGTCGAAGCGCGACCGGCGGCCGCGCCACCTCGCAGCGGCCGATTACCTGGCCTCGGTGGCCGGCGGCGAGGACGACGACGTCATCGAGGTCATCGCCTCGCACCTGCTCGACGCCTACCAGGCGGTGGGCGATGCCGACGACGCAGACGCGGTCCGGCAGCGGGCGCACGAGGCACAGGTGCGGGCGGGGGAGCGGGCGGCATCGCTCGGAGCCCGTCTCGCCGCCCAGCGCTACTACGAACGTGCCGCGTCGCTCACCGACGACGAGGTCGTCCAGGCGGAGTTGATCGAGCGGGCCGGTCAAATGGCCTACGCCGGCGCACGCATCGAGGAGTCGGTGGCGTTCTTCGAGGATGCCAGACGCCGATTCGAGCACGCCGGCGAGGCGCATGCCGCGGCTCGCGTCTCAGCTCGGTCTGCCGAGAGCATGTGGGACCTCGGACGCCTGCGCGACGGGCTGACGATCATGGACGAGGCCTTCGAGCTGCTGTCCGAGGACGCGCCAGACGCGGATCTTGCGCAGCTGGCGGCGCAGATCGGGCGCTTCGCCTTCTTCTTCGGCGATATCGACGTCGGTGCGCGACGGATCGAGTCGGCGCTCGTGATTGCGGAGCAGCTCGACCTGCCGGAGGTCTATTCCCAGGCCTTGAACACGAAGGGCCTCATCCTCGGCAGCCACGGGCGCATGCGCGAGAGCCGGGCGCTGATGCGCGAGGCACTTGCCGTCGCCATCGAGCATGACAAGCCGTCGGCCGCGCTGCGGGCGCACAACAACCTCGCCGACTTCATGTGCCAGGACGATCGCTACGCCGGCGCGCAGCGCCACATCGACGAGGGCCTCGTCCTCGCGCGCAGGGTGGGCGACCGATACTGGGAGCAGATCTTCCTCGGATTCATCTACCCGCGCTTCGCACTCGGTGAATGGTCCGCGGCGCTCGCCGCGATGGACGAGCTCGGCGGGTGGGATGAGCACATCCGATCCCGGACGGCGTTCACCCAGGGGTTCGTCGCCTTCGGCGTTGCCATTCACGTCCACCAGGGCGACGACGCCGGTGCCGATCGCCTGCTGAATTCGTTCGAGATCCTCGCCGATTCGGCGGACATCCAGGAGCGCGCCGAGTACTACACCGCGCTCGCGATCAAGCGGTCGGCGGGCGGAGACCACGTTGCGGCACTCCAGGCCGCCGAAACCGCGATTGCGGCGGCGACCGACCTCGGCCCGCATGACTATCGGATCACGGAGTCGCGGGTAATCGCCATCGATTCAGCGCTCGCGGCCGGCAATTTCGAAGATGCGGAGGCGCTCATCCTCGCCTCCGGTGTCGATCGTCCCGGGCATCGGCCGCATTTCCAGCTCGCGCACGCCATGCGCGCACGCGCTGCCATCGAGGCAGCCCGCGATGGCGCCGGCGTGGAGGATGCCCGCAAGGGCGCGATCGGTCTGTTCCGGGAGATCGACTACCCATTCTGGACGGCCGTGACCATGTACGAGCACGCGGCCTGGCTGCGCGACCAGCACCGGGAGACCGATGCCGAGCCGTTCGTCGCCGATGCGCGCCAGATCTTCACGAACCTCGGCGCGACGCCGTGGCTCGAGCGCCTCGATGCGCTCGGGATCGCCACGTCCAGCGAGGCGATCCGCACCGGGTGATCATCCGGCCGCTTACTGACGACGACGTAGCAGTTCCGTTCAAGCGTCCGCATGCTCGACGCGGCCGCCTTCTGGGAGGCCGCTCACGGGTCTGGAAGCGGCGGATCGCTCGACCGGTGCTGCGCATGCCGTCGTGCGCCGCTACCTTGCCCTGTACCGACGCCGGCTGGGGCGACGGCGGCGAGCGGTGACCATCGTGGGCTTCGTCGCCGAGATCGACGGCCGCCCGGTGGGTGCGGTCTGGTACCGCTTCTTCACCGAGTCATCACACGGCGACGGTTACATCGACGAGCGCACGCCGGAACTGGCGATCGCCGTTGTCGAGGGCCAATCGCGGGCAGTCGGACACGCGGGGATCGGCCGCGCGCTGCTGGAGGCGATCGCGAGCGCCGCGCGTGAGCGCGGCGTGGAGCGCATCGGTCTCAGCGTCGATCACGACAATCCCGCCAAGCGCCTGTACGCGTCGGTCGGCTACCGCGAGCTCGCTCCGGACGACCCGGAGGGCCGGATGGTGCTGGACCTCAGGACGGGACGATGAGTGACAGGATGTTCCCGGCGGGATCCTTGAACCAGGCGATCGGTGGGCCCTGGTCGCGCATGACGCCGCGCTCGTCCTGGTTGAAGTCCGGGCCACCGTAGCGCTCGAACGTCACGCCCTTGGCGACGAGCTCATCGACAGCGCCATCAATGTCATCGACCTCGAGGTTGAGCGCCGTATAGGTCGCCGGCTCGTGGTCGTCCTTCGGGTAGATGAGCACGGTGTGCCCGTTCGGGAACTTCAGCGTGAGCATCCCCTGGTCGTCGGTCACGTCGAGGCCGAGGGTGTCGGCGTAGAAGGCCTTGGCGGCCGGAATGTCGTTCGTCGAGAAGCCACTGAAGGCTGTCTTGCCGTTGAGCATGGTGAGGTCTCCTGCATCGGTCGTGCCATTGGGACCGCGCGTGAAACCGTTCCTCATCGGTGCCGCGGGCGCGCACCACGCGGCGTCATCGGTGCTAGTGGTAGGTGCGACAAGAACGCCACGTCCGAGCCTCCAGGGCCGTCCTTGGGAGCCGGATCATCGGCCGTAGTGAGAAATGGACCGATACGGACGCCTCGGCGCAGGCTCCGGCGGCGATCTATCCGCTTGCTAACGCTAGTGGCGATATTCCGGTCATTCCCACGGACCGAGGCCAGCGTTCTCGATTGCTTCGGCCAGGATCCGGATGCCCTTCGGGCCCATGCCGTGGAGGGCGGCGACCTCGTCGCGAGGCGTGCGGACAACCTTCTCGAGCGTCGTCAGCCCGGCTACCTCGAGTGCATCGTTCGCGGGCCGGGAGATCTTCGGGACGTCGGTCATCGGTAGGACTCCATGAGTTCGACCAGCTCGGTCGGATGGCTCAGGGCTGGCGTGTGGCCGCTGTCGATCTCGTCCGGCTCGATGCCCAGCCGATCGCGGACCACGCCGCGCAGCCAGTCGGCCGCGAAGAACCGGTCGTTGCGGCACACGATGAAGTGTGTCGGCACGCTCGGCCAGGCGGGGAGGGGCCAGGGCTCGTCGGCGCCCGCGTCGGTGCGCTCCTTCGACATCGCCTCGGCGGCAAGGTCCGGGTCGACGTCGTGGTAGAAGACGGCCATGTCGCTCGAGTCCTCGTTGCGCGGCATCCGCCAGCCGGTCGCCGCGAACATCTCCTCGGTGGTCTCGCCGGGCTGCGGGATCATGGCGGCGACGAGGATGAGCCGGTCCGCCTTCGCGCGCTCCGCGACGATCGGCGCGACGTAGCCGCCGGCCGAGTGGCCGACCACGACCAGCTCGCCACGGCGGGGGAGCGCGTCGATCGCGTCGAGCACGACCCGCGCGTGGTCCTCGAGGGTCGCGTCGTCGTCCTCGATCGGCAGGTCCGGCGCGACGGACTGATGGCCGCGCGCGCGTAGCTCACGCTCGACGAGGTGCCAGTACCAACCGACGTCTCCGCCCCCATGGATCAGGGCATACGTCCCCATCGCTGTCTCCGACTTCATCGGGTCGCAGAAGTCATCGGCGGGATGCCGCAGCAAGGTCCAGGCCGAACGGGCGGGGAGGGTTGTAACGCGGGTGGATACTAGTGTTAGAAAGTCGCGGCCGGCAGAGCACAGGAGGACAGACCGATGGGTGAGCAGAGCCTCTACGACCGACTTGGCGGCGCGTTCGCGATCGCCGCCGTCGTCGACAGATTCAGCGATGCGCTGATCACGAACCCGAAGGTGGGGCAGCAATCGGCCAACCCGCAGCTCCGGGAGTGGCACACCGATCGGCTGGATCGGCTCCCGGGGTTGAAGTTCATGCGCACGCTCTGGGTATGCAACGTCGCCGGCGGCCCGTTCGAGTATGTCGGTACCCGGCCGGGCGCCACGCCGGTCGGCCTGGAGGAGGCGCACCGCGACCTCCAGATCGCGCCGGAGGAGTTCGACGAGGTCGCTGCCGAGCTCGGCACGCACGCTCGACGCGTTCGGGATTCCCGAGCGAGAGAAGGAGGAGACGCTGGCCGCCTTCGCGGCGCACAAGGGCGAGGTGACGGAGGGCTTCCTGGTCGCTGCCGGTCGCTGACCGATCCGGGCGGGGGACTGTGCGGAATCGAACAGGCGTTCTATTCTGCGTTGCGTGAGCTACGTCGGCAAGGAGGTCTTCCAGACCAAGATCGACTGCTCATGCGGCGCAGCGGTGACGATCGCCGACCTTCGCGAGCACATGGTGCGTCGCCACTGCAACGTGGATGGCTGCTCCGAGCGCGCGCTGCGCACGGTGACGTTCGGGTTCCGCGACCCGCAGTTCAAGATGATCGGCGTGCCGATGGGGATCTGCCGGCGCCACGAGCACTCGATCGGCAAGGGGCGGATGCACCTGATCGTCGACCCGCCACGGCGCTGAGCCGAGTCGCCCCAGGCGTTGACGGATGGCGGCGCCGACCGCACGATCACCCGCGATGGGCCAGATCCAGCGCAAGAACCTCGGCGACCCGGACGAGGTGCGTCCCTACGACCATGGAGTCGGGACCCTCACGCGGGTCGGGACGCACACGATCGGCCGTGGCGTGCTGGAGCCGGGCTGGCGATGGACGACCCACATGGGCCCGGTCATGGGCACCCCTCCTGCCCCGTCCATCACGTCCAGCTCCTGATCTCGGGCAGGTTCGGCGTGCGCATGGACGACGGCGAGGAGCTCATCCTCGAGCCGAACGACGTGGCGGACATCCCGCCCGGTCACGACGCCTGGGTCGAGGGCGACGAGCCCGTCGTGCTTCTCGACATCGGCGGCAACATCGACGCCATCGGCGTGCCGCGCGAGCACCAACGGATCGTCACCACCCTCCTGATGACCGACATCGTCGACTCGACCCGCCTGGCGAGCGAGCTCGGCGACCAGGCCTGGCGCCAGCGCCTGGCCGATCACAACCGGGTCGTGCGGACCGCAGCTGGCGCGCGCGGACGGCACGGAGGTGAACACGACCGGGGACGGGTTCCTCGCCACGTTCGCGAGCGCGGCCGCCGCGATTCGCGCGGCGGCTGCGATCCGTGACACCGTCCAGGAGGTCTGGAGTCTCGAGATTCGAGCCGGCGTCCACACCGGCGAGGTCGAGCTCCTGCCCGATGACATCGGCGGCATCGCCGTTCATGCCGTTGCTCGGATCATGGCGCTCGCCGGCCCGTCGGAGGTGCTCGTCTCGGCGGTCGCCGTCGGGCTGGCCGAGGGCAGTGGAATGGCCGTCGAGCCTGCCGGGTCGCATGCCGTGAAAGGACTCGAGCGACCGATCGAGGTATATCGGCTGGTCACGTGACTCCACCGATCGTCCTGCGCGCCGCGGACCTCGTGGCCGAGCGACCCGAGGGCACCGCGGACGACATCCACTTCACCGAGGCGCTGGCCGCGTCCGTCATCGGCTACGCCAGCCAGCCGGGAGAACTCGTCCTCGACCCGTTCGCCGGGTACGGGACGACGGTGGTGGTGGCCGAGCGGATGGGCCGGCGGGGGATCGGCATCGAGCTCATCCCGGAGCACCTCGAGATCGCTCGACATCGGTCTGGGCGGGAGGGCGAGGTTGATCCTGGGGGATGCCCGGGAGCTGGCGCGGCTCGTGGACGAGCCAGTCGATCTCGTGCTGACCTCGCCGCCGTACATGCCGGCGGTGAATCACCCGCAGAACCCGCTCACCGGCTACGCGACCGATGACGGCGACTACGCCGTCTACCTCCGCGAGCTCGGCGCGATCTTCGGCCAGGTCGCCGCGCTGTTGCGCCCGGGCGGCCAGCTCGTGGTGAACGTGGCGAACCTCATTGCGACCGACGGGTCGGTGACGCCGCTGGCGAGCGACGTGGCCGGCGTCATCGACGAGCACGTGCCGCTGATGGGGGTGACGACGCTGCAATGGGACGAGCCGCCCGCCGGCCTCGACGGCGACTACCTGCTCTGGTTCGCTCAGCCGAAGGCGTGAGGATCGTCGGGCACGAACTCGCGGACCTCTTGAGCACACCGGCAGGCGACGGCGATCCTGGCAGCCCACGCCAGCGCCTCGTCGCGTGAGGCCACGTCGACGACAGAGAAGCCACCGATGTACGCCTTAGGCTACGGGTACGGGCCGTCCGTGACCGTCCCGTCGGTCGACACAACGCTCACCTCTTCGTAGGAATGCAGGCCGCCGCCGAACACCCACACGCCGGCGTCCTTGGCCTCCTTGACCACCGCGTGCGCAGCCGCGGCCACGTCGGGCAGGTCCTCATCGGGGAAGGTCATCGCGCCGTCATCGAACGAGATCAGATACCGCGTCATCTCATCAGTCCTCTTCGGCGGCCTGTGCCGGCCGCGTCGCACGGCGGCGCACGCAGCCGCGCGCACTGGAGACCCACGAACCACCGATGACTCATCGTTCGACGGCAGCCGCACCCGAGCCCGAGACTCGATGCCCATGACCGCCTGACGGGATCATCACGCTGAGCCGGTCGTACGCGTCGAGCGTCAGGAACTCGGCGAAGTCGTCGGAGAGGACGAGCTCGTCGAGGAGCGCCGCGGCATCGGTCCAGGCGAAGTCGGGCGAGACCTCCCGAAGCTTGGCGAGCTCCTCGTCGCGGATGGCGGCGTATCGGTCTGGCGTGAGCGTCCCGCCGTCGGCCAGGCCGACGCCGTGGACGCGCCACTGCCACAGCTGCGAGCGGGAGATCTCGGCGGTGGCGACGTCCTCCATGAGGTTGTTGATGGCCGCGGCGCCGTTGCCGCGCCAGCCAGGAGTCGAGGTACTGGAGCGCCGACGCTGACGTTGGCGCGCACGCCGGCCTCGGTGACGGCACCGCCGGGGACGCGCGACGTCGAGGAGGTCGGCCGCCGGCGACGCGGACGTCCGTCGCGCAGCCGGTCCTTCTGGTTCGGCCGCTCGCCGAGCACGCGCGTCGAAGACCTCCTCGCGCGACCGGCACGAGGTCCGGATGGGCGACCCAGGTGCCGTCGAAGCCGTCGCCGCCTCGCGCTCCTTGTCCTCGCGCACCTTCGCGAGGGCGCGCTCGTTGACCTCCGGCTCGCGGCGCGATGGGGATGAACGCCGCCATGCCGCCGATGGCGTGCGCGCCGCGCCGGTGGCAGGTCTGCACGAGCAGCTCGGTGTAGGCGCGCATGAACGGGACGGTCATCGTGACCTGGGCGCGGTCGGGCAGGACCATGTCGGGCCGCGTCCGGAACTTCTTGATGATGCTGAAGATGTAGTCCCAGCGGCCGGCGTTGAGGCCGGCGGCGTGGTCGCGCAGCTCGTAGAGGATCTCGTCCATCTCGAAGGCGGCGAGGATCGTCTCGATGAGCACGGTCGCCCGGATCGATCCCGTGCGGGATGCCCAGCGCCTCCTGGGCCGACGACGAAGACGTCGTTCCAGAGCGCGCGCCTCGAGGTGGCTCTCGAGCTTCGGCAGGTAGAAGTACGGGCCCGGAGCCGCGCGTCGAGCAGCTCGCGGGCGTTGTGGAAGAAGCAGAGCCCGAAGTCGAAGAGGCTGGCCGAGATCGGCGCGCCGTCGACGGGACGTGCGCCTCCGGCGAGGTGCCAGCCGCGCGGCCGGACGCACAGCGTGGCGATCGCGTCGTTCAGGGCGTACGCTTCTCATCGGTCTGGAAGGTCGAGCGCGCCGGCGAACGGCCTCGCAGCAGGCGCCCAGTGCCCGTCGACGACGTTCGACCAGGTGGGCGAGAGCGCGTCCTCGAGGTCGGCCATGAAGACCGACGCGCCGCTGTTGAGCGCGTTGATCATCATCTTCGGCTCGGCCGGCCCGGTGATCTCGACGCGCCGATCGTCGAAGTCCGGCGGCGCCGGGGCGACGCGCCAGTCCGGGTCGCGGCTCTCGATCGGGTTCGGCAGGAAGTCCGGCGTCTCGCCGGCGTCGAGGCGCTCCTGGCGTCGCGCGCGGTCCTGCAGCAGCTCACCCGCTCGGGATTGAAGGACCGATGCAGCTGCGCGACGAAGTCGAGCGCCTCGGGGGTGAGCACCTCCTCGAGGTGCGGCGCGTCGGCGGTGACCACGACGCCGGGCGGGAGGAGCTTCATCGGCCGATTGTCGGCGGTGGTATGGGCCGTCAAGGTGAATAGGTGCGCGTTGCGTCGGGTCCGCAATCCGCTGAAACGTCGAGCACTTCACGCCGGGTGTGAATCCGAACTCTACGACGGCGCTCTAGTGCGCTTGACGGTCACTGCGCGCGAACCGCGGACCCCTCTCGCGCGACGATGGTCGCGATCAGCAGGATGCCGATCAGCGCCGCCAGCTGCGCGACCGATGAGACCGCCACGCCGATGAACAGCGTCGCGACCGCCGCGAGCGCCGCCAGCGAGCGCAGCCACGCGTGGCCCCAGCCGATCGAGAGGCGCAGGAGCACGTCGCCGACGAGGTAGAGGCCGACGCCGAGACCCAGCGCCAGGGCCGCGTACGGCGCGAGCGGCTCGAACGCGTGGCCGATCGCCGACTTCACGCCGGCCGCGAAACCGACGACGCCGAGGATCATCGGGATCTGGGCGTAGAAGTACGCGTTCAGCGCGATGCGAATCCGTCGCTCGGGCGAGGCCCGGAGGATCGCCTCCTCGGCGTGCTCGTCGTCGCCGCTGAAATAGAGCCACCACAGGCAGCTGGCGATGATCAGCGCGAGGCAGGCCGCGACGAGCAGCGATGCGTCGAGCGGCAACCCCGAGGCGCCGACGCTGATGGCGACGATCGACTCGCCGATCACGATGATCAGCAGCAGCCCGTGGCGCTCGACGAAGTGGCTGGCCTCGATCCGGAATCCCCGCGGGCTGGCGACGAACGACGTCACGACCGCGAGCCCGAACGCGGCCGACCACGCGACGTAGACGATCGGCTCTGGCAGGAAGCCGGCGGCGAGGATGATCGAGGCACCGACGAAGTTGAGCAGTCCCAGGAGCCTGACGCCGGCCATGCCACTGCCCCACTGCGCGCTCGCAAAGAGCCCGGTGTGGATGAGGATCACGCTCATGAAGCCGATGCCGAAGACGATGCCGCCACCGGTGAAGGCGGTCGGGATCGCCAGCGCCATGACGAGGAAGCCGAGCATCGCGGCCAGCAGGAGGAGCTTGATGGCCGGCCGATCCGGCGCGACGGCGTTCGTCAGCCAGACGTAGCCGCCGAACATCCACCACAGCACGCCGAACAGCAGGAGGATGCGAAGGACGCTGATGGGCGACGGGTCGTCGGCGAGGACGGCGGTCAGCTGGGTGACGGCGAAGACGAAGACGAGGTCGAAGAACAGTTCGAGCGTCGAGACCGATCGGGCGCTCGGGCTCGATCGGCGGCCCGGCCGCGGTCACCGCCGGACGATCTCCATCGCCACGATCGCGAGGCCGATGAGCCCGACCACCACCATCCACCAGCCCGCCTGCCCCTGGACGCCTCCCTGGGTGACGCCCGCGACCCCGGAGAGCACGAAGAGGATGGCCGCCACGGCGAGGATGATCACCGCGGTCCGTGGACGGCCGCGCGGCTCCGTCATCGGTCTATTCGCTCAGAGGAAGCGCATGAGGATCATGCACGTGAAGACGAGCGCGAAGAGGACGAGGTCGATGCGGCTGAACGCTCGCAGTCGCTGGACCGCGGCGAGGTAGTCGGGCGCGTCCTTCAGGCCCTCGAACTGCGGGCCGATGTTCCGCGCTCCGTTGGCGATGAGGGCGAGCGTGCCGAACAGCGCGATCAACCAGATGATCCCGTACGTCGTGGTGAGCGCGTCGAGCGACTGGATCCGCCCGAAGACCGTGCCGCGCAGGATGCCGAGGAGGATGACGAGCACGGAGACGATCGGGAAGACCCTCGACCGATCTGGCCGAGGCGTGAAACTCGTGATCCGGCCTTGGCTCTCCGGGAGCTCCGCCAGGGCCGGGCTGACGAGGAAGTACATCGTGATCGCGTAGCCGAACCACGTGATGCCGAGGAGCACGTGCAGCCACTGAACGGCGAACTTCGATCCGGTTCATCGCAAGACCTCCGTCCAGTACAGCCGATGGGTCTCGGACGCCATCGGTAGTGGTCGAAGCGTAGCGGGTGGACGGTGCCCGATTTCGGTCATGCGGCAATCGCGTTGCCGCTGGCGTTAGCTCGCGTTCTTGCGGCGGTCACGCTCCTCGAAGGCACGGAGCCGGCGGGGTGCATGCGCCCGGCCTCCGTGAGCTCGGCGATCTTGGCGATGTTGATCGCGCTCCAGTTCGAGGTCCGTCGGCGCGGGGTGAAGCGAATCGTGTACACCTCGTCGTCGATCCGCCGCGTGAGGCCGTCGATCCAGCCGAAGCACAGGCCCTCCTCCACGGACTCGGCGTACGTCATCGACGTCTGTCGGACGCCCTTCTGGTAGTAGCCGACGAACAGCTCCGGCCGAGTCGTGGTTCGCTTCCAGCCAGGCCCGGAAGTCGGCGGCCGTCGCGAAGATGGGCCTGCTCGCGCGATGGGCGCTGACCGGCGACACCGGCGGCTCACCAGCCTCCGGCGTCGCGCAGGAGCCGATGCAGGACGCGGCCGGCGACGCGCGCCGGTAGTCGGCGGTCGAGCGGACGTCGTCGATGGGCTCGATCTCGGCCGTCAGCGCCGCGACGGCGGCGTCGGCGATCTCGCGGCGTCGGTCGCGCGCCCTCGAGCACGGCCTCGGTCGCGCGAGCGCGCACCGTCGTCGCCGCCACCGATCCGAGGGCCAGGCGGACATCGGTCCACGGCCGGTCGTTGGCGGCCGCGCCAGGCGAGGGCCATGACGACCTTGCTGATGGCCTGCGCGCGCCGCGTGCCGATCTTGCGGAAGCGCACCTGGCGATCCGGCGGCGAGCGGGATCCGAATCGCAGCAGCAGCTCGTCGTCGCGCCGCGCGGTCGTCCGGTAGCCGGTCCAGAAGTCGTCGGCGGCGACCGTCCGCTCGCCCGCGGCGCCGACCCGAGGACCATCTCCGCGCCGCAGGCCAGCAGGACCGGCAGCGTGTCGCCGGCCGGCGATGCGTTGATGACGTTGCCGCCGATCGTGCCGCGGTTCTGGATCTGCGCCGCGCCGATGGTGGCCGCGGCCTCGACGAGCGCCGGCAGCGAACTCGGCGACGAGGGGGGAGCGGCGCAGGTCGGTGTAGGTCGTGAGGGCGCCGATGACGAGCGCATCGTCCTCGACGCTGATGCCGCGCAGCTCGTCGAGCGCCCAGATGTCGAGCACCCGCTCCGGCGGCTCGCCGATCTCGCCGGTGACCTGGACCATCAGGTCCGTCCCACCGGCGACGGGCGCCACGGCGGCCCGGTCCATCGGCCAGGAGGGCGTAGGCCGCCTCCAGCCGGGTGGGGGACTCGGACGGCGGCTCGACGGCGTTCGGCATCGGGTGGTCAGCCCGGCGCGCAGGCCGCGGAGGAAGCGGATCAGCAGGTAGATGCCGACCACGACCAGGATGAGCTGGCCGGCGTCAGCGCCAGCGTGACGTCGTGGTCGTCGAGGGCCTGCGCGAAGCTCTCGCGGTCTTCGGTCATGGCGTGGCCCTCCGTTCGGCGGCCAGCGCGATGGCGTCGATGATCTTCGTGTAGCCGGTGCAGCGGCACAGGTTGCCGGCGATCGCCTCGCGGATGTTCTCGTCGGTCGGCGCCGCCCCGGATGCGAGGAACGCCTCGCCGGCCATGAGCATGCCCGGGCGTGCAGATCCCGCACTGCGCGCCGCCGGTCTCGAGGAACGCCTGCTGGAGGGTGCCAGCGTTCCCTCGCGCCGCCAGCCCCTCGACCGTCTGGACCGATGCGCCCTGCGCCTGGCTCACCGGCACGAGGCAGGCGTCGACGACGGCGCCGTCGAGGAGGACCGAGCACGCGCCGCACTCGCCCTCGCCGCAGCCCTCCTTCGTGCCGGTCAGGCCGAGGTCCTCGCGGAGCACGTCGAGCAGGCGCCGCATGCCGGCCGCCTCGACCTCGACCGGCTCGCCGTTGACGGTGAAGGGGAAGCTCACTCGCGGTCCTCCGGGTCCGTCGGGCGCGCGGAACGGCATCTCGTCGCCGCCCGCCGGCAGGTCCTCGATCGGCGGCGTCCTCGGCGCCGGCTCCTCGAGCGAGATGCCGGGCGCCGGCGGGGGCTCGCCGCCGGTCATGGCGGCCAGGATCCGCTCCGGCGTGGCCGGCAGGTCGTGGATCCAGACGCCGGTCGCGTCGTGGATGGCGGCGACGACCGCCGGCGCGCCGACGTCCATCGGCAGCTCGCCGACGCCCTTCGCGCCGTGGGGCGCGCCGCAGTACGGCTTCTCGACGAGGATCGACGCGCAGCCGCGGCGCGTCGAGCGAGGTCGGGATGAGGTAGGTCGCCAGCCGGTCGTTGAGGTAGCGGCCGTCGACCAGCTTCATCTCCTCGATCGTCGCGTAGCCGATCGCCTGGAGCGTGCCGCCCTCGACCTGGCCCTCGGCGAGGATCGGGTGGATGACGCGCCCGATGTCGTCCGCGCTGACGCAGTCGCGCACCGCCACCTCGCCGGTGTCGAGGTCGACGTCGACCTCCGCCACGCCCGCCGCCCAGCCGAAGGCCGGGTAGGCGTCGCCGGTGTACGTCTTGTCGTCGAACGGCACGCCGGGGTAGGGCGCGAACTGCTCGTCGATGCGCATCGGCCCGGCCTCGCGGTAGGCCGAGGCGAACGGGCCGCCCGGTCTCCTCCTCGACCCGCGCGCGCAGCCGCTCGGCGGCCGTGATGAGCAGGCCGCCCACGACCATCGCGGTGCGGGACGCGACGGTCGGGCCGGAGTCGGGGACGATCGAGGTGTCCTGCGGCGCGATCTCGACCTCGTCGTACTCGACGCCGAGCGCATCGGCCACGAGCTGCGGGAAGATCGTCTTCGTGCCCTGGCCCATCTCGGTCGAGGCGGTCAGGATCCGGATCGCGGCCGTCGTCGGTCAGCTCGAGGCTCGCGACCGATGCGAGCTTGACCTCGCCGGAGCCGGTGAAGCCCGGCGCCATGCCAGGCCAGCGCCAGGCCGATGCCGGAGGCGACGCGCGCGCTCGTCGCCGCGCCCTCGCGAATGGCGCGCGTCTGCCCGGCGTGGCGCTCGAACGCCGATGCCTCGGCCGCCGCCTCGAGCACCTCGATCCCGCCGACGCTCTCGCGCAGCACCTGGCCGGTCGGCGTGACGTCGCCCTCGCGATAGACCCAGCGCCGCCGCAGGTCGAGCGGGGAGGCGTCGAGCGCCTCGGCGATGCGGTTGATCTGCATCTCGGCGGCGAACTCGGTCTGCGGCGCGCCGAAGCCGCGGAACGCGCCGTTGGGCGGCGTGTTCGTCGCCATCGCGCGACCGGTGATGCGCACGTTCTCGCACCGATACGGGCCGCCGGCGTGGAGCACGCCGCGCGACAGGACGACCGGCGTGAGCGTGCAGTACGCGCCGCCGTCCATGATCGACCTCGATCTCCTGCGCGACGAGCTCGCCGGTGCCGCTCACGCCGCATGCGGTAGCGGACGACCGCCGGGTGACGCTTCGTCGTGGCGCTGATGTCCTCGTGGCGGTCGTAGATCATGCGCACCGGCTTGCGGCACTTCAGCGCCAGCAGCGCCGCGTGGAGGGCGATGATCGAGGGGTACTCCTCCTTGCCGCCGAAGCCGCCGCCGGTCTCGGCCTGGACCACGACCGCCAGCTCGTCGCCCATGTTCAGCGCCCGCTTCATCGCCTTGTGGATGTAGTACGGGCACTGGAGCGAGCCGTGGACGGTGACGCCGCCGTCCTCGCGCGGGGACGGCGATCATCGCCTGGTTCTCGATGTACAGCTGCTCCTGGTGGCCGACGCGATAGTCGCCCTCGATGACGAGCGTCGGCCGTCGTCCATGGCCGCGGCCACGTCGCCGCGCTCGACGGTGTAGTGGGCGAACTCGTGCGTCGGACTCGAGCGGGTCGAAGACCGCCGGCAGGCGCTCGGTTCGCAGCCGGACGTGGCGCCTTCGCCTCGCGCAGCGTCGCGCGGTCGGGAGCCGCGATCAGCGCGCACGGCTCGGCCTGGTGGCGGATCTCGCCGCCGACGGGCACGAGCACCGGCTGGTCGTCGTCGATCAGGCTGACGATGTTCTCGCCGGGGATGTCGTCGGCGGTCACGACGACGACCCGCTTCCAGTCGAACGCGTCGTCGAGCTCGATGCCCAGCAGGCGCGCGTGCGGCTCGGTCGAGCGGATCGTCGCGCCGAACCAGGCGCCGGGGAAGACGAGGTCGTCGGCGTACTTCGCCTCGCCGGTGAGCTTGGCTCGGGCCCTCGCGCCGCAGCGGCGCGGCCGGGCGCGCTCGGCCCGGAGCCGGCGCGTCGGCCGGGATGATGAGCGGGGTCGTGTCCGGCGGCGCGCCGACCGGGCGTCGCCACGCCGGGCGGCACGGTGCGACGTTCAGGCTCCGGCGCTCCATCGGTGCATCGTAGCGTCCCGGCGCGCACGATCGGATCGCGCGTCAGCGGACCTCGCTGATCTCCAGGAGGTGGCCATCCGGGTCGCGGAAGAACGCGCGGATCTCGTGCTCGTACTCGACCGGCGGGGTCAGGAACTCGGCGCCGCGATCGCGGAGCGTCTCGTAGGCGCGTTGCAGTCGGGAACGCGCAGCGTGATCTCGTGGTCCGCGCGGTCGGGGTCCGCCGGCGGCGCGAAGGCGACGGTCGGCTTGTCGGCGTGGGCTCGCCGCCGGTCACGAGCAGCAGCCAGGTTCCCTGGAACTGCAGCACAGCCGACGAGCCGCCGTACTCGCGATAGAGGCTCGCGCCGAGGACGTCGCGGTACCAGTCGCGAGACCGATCGACGTCGGCGACCACGAGCAGAAGGGTGACCTCGACGCCGTCGGTCGGGAAGGGAATCGCGTCATGGCGCCATGGTAGGCGGCCCGGCCGTGCCTCAGTCGATGTGGAAGAGGACCTCTTCGCCGCGCACGATCGCCGGCGAGTCGCCCAGGCCGTCGAGCGCCTCCTCCCACGACTCGTAGAGCGTGCGGAAGGTCGCGTGCGGAAGCAGGTCGTTGGCGATGAGTCCGACGAGCGCCGAGTAGGCGGCGGCTCGCGCCGGCTGCGGGATCTCGCGGCGCGCGCAGGCGATGGCAAGCGCCTGGGTGGCGGCCTCGAAGAGGTCGAGCCGGTCGGCGGCTGCGAGCCGCGTGAGGGCCTCGCTTCGCGCGTCCGCGACGCGCGGGCTGACATCGGGCTCGAGCTGCGCGATCCGCGCCTGGTGGCTGCGGAGGGTGTCGAGCTCATCGATGAGGGCGTTCAGCGCGAGCATGGCGTGGCTCGGGGCGGGGGCATGACCGACTCCTCTTCGCGCGTCGTGCTGGGCATGGGGCACGATTGGTGCCGCGCGAGGCGCGATTATCGGCGTCGTCGCAGGACCCGTCCAGACCGTGCGCCGGTGTGCTGGCCGCCGCTTCGCAACGACCACGTCGCCGCCGACGACCACCCAGTCGATCCCATCGGGGAACTGACGGGGCTCGTCGTAGGTGGCATTCGAGCGGACGCGCTCGGGGTCGAAGACGACGACGTCGGCCACGAACCCGTCTCGGAGCAGCCCTCGATCGCGAAGGCCGAGCCGCTCCGCCGCGGCCGACGTCATCGAGCGGACGGCCTCTTCGAGGCTCAAGAGTCGCCTCCTCGCGGACGAATTGGCCGAGCACGCGAGGGAACGAGCCGTACGTCCGAGGCGACGGCTTCTCGCCGACGAAGGTCGAGTCGGTGCCGATCATCCCGACCGGATGGCGGATGAAGTCGCGCAGCGTCTCCGTCCACGGGCCGGGCGTCACCTGGTTGACGCGCAGGTCCTCCTCGAGCAGCAGGTCGCACAGAACGTCGACCGAATCTCCGTTGCGGTCGCGCACCAGCTCGCCGAGCGTGCGGCCCTCCCAGCGCAGCAGCTCCGGTCGCGCGAAGGCGCCGAGCCGGACGTCGTCCCAGGCGTTGCGGCCCGCGTAGAGGACGCCGCGCTCCGCGAGCTCGCGCCGAATGCGGTCGCGAACGACCGGATCGGCGAGGCGCTCCTTGGTGGCCATCGGGCCGCCCGCCTGCACCCACGGCGGGATCATGATCAGCAGCCGCGTGCTGGCCCACTCGTAGGGGTAGGTGTCGAACGTGACGTCGAGGCCCTCCGCGCGCGCGTCGTCGACGAGCGCCAGCATCGGTTCCGGCCCGCCGGGGAAGGTCTGCCGGTGATAGAAGTGGGTGATGTGGGCCGGGCCCTCGCCGCGACGGCCGATCTCGATCGCCTCGCGGAACGGGTCCAGGTACCGATCGCCGAGCGCGTAGCGCACGTGCGTGTGGTAGAAGCCGCCGTGGGCTGCCGCCTCGCGGGTCAGCTGCGCCAGCTCATCGGTGCTGGCGTAGGCGCCGGGCGGATAGTCCAGCCCCGAGGAGAGGCCGATGGCGCCCTCCTCCATCGCCTCTCGCAGCATCGACCGCATGTTCGCCACGTCCGCCTCGCTCGCCTCGACCTCGTCCCAGCCGATGGCCGCCATGCGCAGCGCGCTGTTGCCGACGAGGAACGCGAGGTTGACCGATGGACGCAGCTCATCGAGCCGGTCGAGGTAGGACTCGACCGAACCCCAGTCGTAGGCGATGTCGGGGCGGCCGTCGAGCCCGGCGTTCATGTGGGCCAGCGCTTCGAGGTCGTGCGGATCCGGGATCGGCGCGTAGCTGAGCCCGTCGACGCCGATGACCTCGGTCGTGATGCCCTGGCGCACCTTCGGCTCGTGAAGCGGGTCCGCGAAGATCATCAGCCCGGAGTGGCTGTGGAGGTCGATGAACCCGGGCGCGACGACCATCCCCGTCGCGTCGATGCGGGCGCTGCGACTTCCGCGTCGGTCTCACCGAGGACGATGCTCAGCCGGCCGTCGCGGATCCCGACCGCGCCCGCGAAGCCATCGGCGCCGCTCCCGTCGACGATCGTCCCGTTCTCGATGAGGAGCTCGAACGGCTCGCTCAAGCCGGCGGCGCCCAGCTCTGCAGCTCGACCACGTTGCCCTCGGGATCGGCGACGTAGCACCAGGTGACGCGCCCGCCCGTCGGCCGTCGTCAGGGTGACGACCTCGCCGATCGCGCCCCCGCCCTCGTCGAGGACGCGGCGTCGCGCGTCGACATCCGCGACGCGAAGGCGATGTGACCGAAGCCCGGTCGGTCGATTCGCGCGTCGACGACCCGCCGCCGTCGAGGCGATAGGTGTAGATCTCGAGCGTCGGTCCGTCGTCCCCGTGCCCCGGCAGGCGGAGGTGCACGCCCTTGAGGGCCGCGTTCGGCACGGCGGTGCCGCGCTCGAGGTCGGGTCCCGAGTAGTCGCGCTCGGGCGGAACGGGCGTGCATCCGAAGAGGCGCACGTACCAGTCGGAGAGGCGGCGCCAGTCGCGCGCGATCAGGTTCGTGTGCCCGTATCGGGCGCCATCGATGGGTCGTGTGCGTCACCAGCCATGGACGCATCGTACCCACTTGCGGCCCCAGAATGAACCGATGAAGACCGCCGCCGTGATCCTGGCCGCCGGTGCATCGACGCGGTTCGGGTCGCCGAAGCAGCTCGCGCGGATCGGGGGCCGGACCCTCGTCGAGCACGTCGTCGCAACGGCTCGGGCCGCCGGCTCCCGATCGTCGCCGTCCTGCCGTCCGGCGTCCTCCCCGGAGCGCGAGGCGGTCGTCAACGACGTCCCGCCGCCGGCCAGAGCCGCTCACTCCGCCTCGGTCGGGCGGTCGAGCCGGACGTCGGGGCCGCGGTCATCCTCCTCGCGGATCAGCCGACGCTGTCGCTCGAGCACGCTCCCGGCCGTGGACGGCTGGCGCGGCCCCAGCCGATCGTCGCGACCGCGCCGATCGGCGTGCTGGGTCCGCCCGTGATGATCGAGCGCGACGCCTTCGCGCTCGTCGGCGCATCTCCGGCGACGCTGGGCTTCGCGACCTCATCGCGCCGATCCCGGAGCTCGTGACGCCCGTCGACCACGCCGCACCTGCCCGATGTCGACACGCCCGAGGATCTCGAGCGGTTCGGCGAGGCTGTCCGGGCTGCGGCGCGCTACCTGCCGCATGCCTCCGACGGAGGCGCATCCGTACATCGGCGCATCGTCGGCCTGCTGGCAGGCGTTCAGCGAGGTCATCGCCCGAGAGTTCGGCGACATCGCCTACGGCGTCGTCCATCGCCACTCCGTCGACATCTACGCGGTTCAGCACCCGGGCACCGACGCCCGGCGCGAGCGGCAGTCGGTCGCGGTCCATCTCGTCGGGCTTTGCCACTGGCTCGAGCACGGGCTCACCGCGGCGGAGCTGAACCCGATGACGCAGGCGCTGGCGTCGTCGAAGGCGGACTGGCCGTGGCTGACCCCGCCGGACGCGCTACGCGATGACCGTCGTCGACGTGTTGCGTGCGACACCGGCGAGGAGCACCGCGCCTGACGCGCACATGGGCGGAATCGGTCTGGGAGGCGTGGGCGCCGCACCACGCCGTCGTGCGCGGCTGGGCCGACGAGGCGCTCCGAGGCAGCGGGCGCGGGCGCGACGGTAGAATCGCTCACATGTTCGATTCGCGCGCGATCCGGACCGCATGACGATCGAGCGCATCACCGACCGCCGAGGTCGCCGAGGAGGAGCTCGCGCTCGAGTCGACCGTCCGGCCGCGCCGCCTGGACGAGTTCGCCGGCCAGGATCGGATCAAGGAGAACCTGGCGATCCTCATCGACGCCGCGCAGCAAGCGCGCGAGCCGGTCGACCACGTCCTGCTCTACGGCCCGCCGGGGCTGGGCAAGACGACGCTGGCGAACATCGTGGCCGCCGAGATGGGCGCGCAGATCCGGACGACGTGCGGACCGGCCATCGAGCGCGCCGGCGACCTCGCGGCGGTGCTGACCAGCCTCGGCGCGGGCGACGTGCTGTTCATCGACGAGATCCATCGGCTCAGCCACGTGGTCGAGGAGATCCTCTATCCGGCGATGGAGGACTTCGCGCTCGACGTCGTGCTCGGCAAGGGGCCCGGCGCGCGGACGGTGCGGCTCCAGATCGAGCACGTGACGGTGATCGGCGCCACCACCCGGGTGGGCTCCATCACCGGGCCACTGCGCGACCGGTTCGGCGTGACGTATCGGCTCGACTACTACACGGCGGCGGAGCTCGAGCGCATCCTGCGCCGCTCGGCGGAGATCCTCGACGTCGACCTGACCGATGACGCCGCGCGGCTCGTGGCGGCGCGCTCACGCGGCACGCCGCGCATCGCGAACCGGCTGCTGAAGCGCGTCCGCGACTACGCCCAGGTCCGCGGCGGCGAGGACGACACGGTCACCGGACGCTCGCCACCGATGCGCTGGCCCTGCTCGAGATCGACGACCGCGGGCTCGACGCCATGGATCGTCAGCTTCTGCGGGCGATCGCCGAGCACCACGGCGGGGGGCCGGTCGGGCTGGCCACGATGGCCGCGACGGTCTCGGAGCCGATCGAGACGATCGAGGACGTCGTCGAGCCGTACCTCATGCAGATCGGCCTGCTGGCGCGGACCCCGCGCGGCCGCAGCTCACCCGCGGCGGCTGGGAGCACCTCGGCCTGACGCCACCCGCGGCAGCGGGCGCATCGGTCCCGGCGCAGCCCGGCCTGTTCGACGGCTAGCTCCGTGACCCCGGAGCTCGGGCGCATCATCCTCGTGATCGGTATCGTGCTGGTGGTCGTCGGCGGCCTGGCGGTGCTCGGCGTGCGGCTGCCGTTCGGGCGACTGCCTGGCGATATCGCGATCGAGGGCGAGCATGGAGGGATCTACATCCCGATCGCCTCGATGGTCGTCATCAGCGTCGTGCTCACGCTCGTCCTGAACTTCTTCGTCCGTCGATAGCGCGGCGCGCTGAAATCGGCGACGGGAGGATCGGTCCGGGAGTAGGCTGCGCGACGGCACCGGTGCCCAACATGGTGTCGGGCTCGCGCGTGCCACGGAGTGGAGAGGTCGTCCGTGGAAGCGGAGGTCACCGAGGTACCCAGGAGCGAGCCGACCGCCTCCGGCGGTCGCGAGGCGGGTTCGACTCCTGCTTCAAGTTCACCGAGCGGGGCACCAAATCGGGACGGAGGTACGGGCCGGCGTCACCACCTTCCTGGTGATGGCGTACATCATCTTCCTGAACCCGCTGATCCTGTCGAACATGTTCCCGGAGGGCGCGGATCGCGACGCGTTCATCCCGGCCGCGGCCGCCGCGACCGCCTTGCTGGCGGGCCTCCTGACCATCGTGATGGGCCTGGCGGCGAACTGTCCGATCGCGCTTGCGGCGGGGCTCGGCATCAACGCCATCGTGGCCTTCACGCTCGTGCTCGGCCTCGGCCTCTCGCCGGCGGGCGCCATGGGCGTCATCGTCCTCGAGGGGCTCATCGTTCTCGTGCTGGTCCTCGTCGGCCTGCGCGAGGCGATCATGGACGCCGTGCCGCTCGCCCTGAAGCGGGCGATCGGCGTCGGCATCGGCCTCTTCATCCTGTTCATCGGCTTCGTGGATGGGGGGCTGATCGTTCCCGGCACGCCGATCGTCCAGTTCAACTTCCCGGTCGAGACGGCGACGTGGGTCTTCGTGCTCGGCCTGGCGCTCACGATCGTGCTGTTCGCGCTGAAGGTCCGCGCCGCGCTGCTCATCAGCATCGTCGTGATGTCGATCGTCGCGTACGTCCTCGGCCTGACGACGGTCCCGGAGAACCTCGACTTCGTGCCGGACTTCTCGACGCTCGGCCAGTTCGACGTGACCGAGGTCTGGAAGCTCGGCATCCTCGTCGCGTCGCTGACGATCTTCGCGATCATGCTCACCGACTTCTTCGACACGATGGGGACCGCCACCGCGATCGCCGAGCAGGCGGGCCTCAGCACCCCCGATGGCAAGGTGCCCGGGATCAACCGGGTGCTCCTCGTCGACTCCTTCGCCGCGGCCGCGGGCGGCGCCGCCGGCATCAGCTCGAACACGAGCTACATCGAGAGCGCCGCCGGCGTCGCCGAGGGCGGCCGAACGGGCCTCACGTCGGTCATCGTCGGCATGCTGTTCCTGCTGGCGGTCTTCGTGACGCCGCTGGCGTCGATGGTGCCGTTCGCGGCGACCGGGCCCGTCCTCGTCGTCGTCGGCTACCTGATGGCCACGCTCATCAAGGACATCGACTTCGGCGACCTCGAAGTGGGACTTCCCGGCGCTGCTGGGCATCACCCTCATGCCGCTGACGTACAACATCACGGTCGGCATCGGCGCCATGTTCGTCACGTACGTCCTCATCAAGGCCGTGCGCGGCAAGTTCGGCGAGGTCCACTGGCTGATGTGGGTCGTGGCGGTCGCGTTCGCGATCTACTTCGCCCAGGCGTGGATCAACACGGTCCTCTGACCGCCAGGGCAGCCTGCCCAGACCGATGCGCCCGGCCGGTCCATCCGGCCGGGCGTTACCGTGTCCGGCGTGAGACTTCGGGTCGACGACTTCGACTACGACCTGCCCGACGGAGCGATCGCGCAGACCCCGGCCGAGCCGCGCGACGCGTCGCGACTGCTGGTGCTCGATCGCGCCACGGGGCGCATCGAGCACGCGCGCTTCGCGCGACATCGGCCGCTGGCTCAGTCCCGGCGACCTGCTCGTCGTCAACGACTCGCGGGTGCTGCCCGCCCGACTGGTGGGGTCGCGCGCCGCGGGTGGAGCGGCGGAGGTCCTCGTGCTGCGACCGCTCGGATGATCCGCGTCGCTGGGAGGCGCTCGTGCGTCCCTCACGGCGCATGCCGGCCGGCTCGATCGTGACGCTTCGGTCCGGCGACCGCGTGGAGGTCGGGGAGCGGCTGGCCGACGGGACCCGGGCCGTGCGCTTCGAGCGCGACCCGCACGAGGTCATGGCCGCCGCCGGCGAGATGCCGCTGCCGCCCTACATCCACGACCGATCGTCGCCGCCCGATCGGTACCAGACGGTCTACGCCCGGCCGCCGGGATCCGCCGCCGCACCGACGGCCGGCCTGCACTTCACCGATGCGCTCCTCGCGCTCACTCGCGGACGCTGGCGTGGGCGCGCGCGACCGTGACGCTCCACGTCGGGCTCGACACGTTCCGGCCGCTCGAGGGCGAGTTCGTCGACGAGCACCGCATCCACCGCGAGTGGTACGAGGTCCCCGCGGCCACGCGCCACGGCGCTGGCCGAGACGCGCCGGGTGGTGGCCGTGGGCACGACCGCGGTGCGGGTGCTCGAGACCGCCGCGCGCACGGAGGCCGCCGAGGGCTGGACCGACCTGTACGTCACGCCGCCGTATCGGTTCAAGGCGGTCGACGCGCTGATCACGAACTTCCACCTGCCGCGCAGCTCGCTGCTGCTGCTGGTGACGGCGTTCGTGCAGGCGGGGATGGGGGATGCGATCCGCGTTCGAGGCACGCGACCGGCTGCTCGGCGCCTATCGCGAGGCGCTGGCGGAGGGGTATCGGTTCTTCAGCTTCGGCGACGCGATGCTGATTCGATAGGGGCAATGACTGGGCGTCCGTGGGCGGGCATCGGCCCTGAGATCCGGATTCCCGTCCGGCGAGAGGATGGCAACCAGGGCGGCGATTGGGTGGCCAACTCTCCCGTGGGGCGCAGATTCGACGACTCAGTGACCGTTACGCCCGCCGGGCGGGAACGCGATCGGCGCGGTGAGGGACGAATCTAGCCCTGGTCGTCCGAGCGGGTCGGGACGGCCTCGCGCTCCTCGTCGGAGAGCTCGAGGATCTCCTCGTCGTCGCCGATCGGCACGGCGGTCGGACGCTGTTCGGCCTCGGCCTCGGGTGCGGCATCCGGCTTTCCGTCCTCGGACTCCTCGACCGCGGCCGCCGCCGGCTCCGCATCGTCCTCGCTCCTCGCCGTCACCGTCACCCTTGCCCTCGCGGAGCTCCTCGGGACTGTCGCCGGTGGGCGGGATCGGGCGCGGGCCGCCCGGGATGACGCCCGGAACGTCGGACGAGACGCGGCCGGCAGGGACGCCGAACGGCTCGGCCATCACGGCGCAGACGCGCGCGAGGTCGCAGAGCGCCTGGCCGAGGTCAGGCGACTCGGTGGCGGCCTCGAAGTGCGGATGGTTGAGCCGGAACGACCATCGGGTGCGATGCTCGCGAGCCCAGAGGCGGAAGGTATCGGCCCGAAGCTCGACGCCGCGCAGGACCTGCCACGGGTACATGAGCATCGCGAGCCGGTAGCGGGCCGAAGAGCCGAAGGGGGCGTAGCGGTGATCGAGCAGCCCGACCTCGGTGGCGACCATCACCCGGCGCTCGTCACCCTCCTGGCCGGCCTCGAGGGCGTAGACGGCGAGGTCCTCGACGCCGAGGCTCTGGAGCTCGAGCGCGATCCACTCCTTGACCTCTTCGTTGAGGAACGGCATTCGCGGCCACTCGGTCAGTCGCACCTGCGTAGGTTATCGAATCATTACAAGCCCCTGCCGTATCCTGCGCCGATGCCGGCCGCCTTCACCTTCGAGCCGACCGCGGAAGGCGCGCGCGGCTCGGCCGGCTGACGACCGCCCACGGACCGATCGACACGCCGCAGTTCATGCCGGTCGGCACCCAGGCCACGGTCAAGGCGCTGACCCCCGGCGACCTGCACGCGGCCGGCGCGCAGATGATCCTCGGCAACACGTATCACCTGAACCTGCGCCCGAGCGCCGAGCGCATCGCCCGGCTCGGCGGGCTGCATCGGTTCATGGGCTGGGACGGACCGATCCTGACCGACTCGGGCGGCTTCCAGGTGTTCTCGTTGGCGCACCTGCGAAGGGTCGACGACGACGGCGTCGACGTTCACCTCGCACCTCGACGGCTCGACGCATCGGCTCACGCCCGAGCGCGCGATGGAGATCCAGGCACTGCTCGGCTCCGACGTGGCGATGGCGTTCGATCAGCTCGTGGATCCGGGTCAGCCGCGGGCGGAGGTCGCCGACGCGATGGAGCGGACACACCGATGGGCGCAGCGGTCGCTGGACGCACGCTCCGGCGACCAGGCGGTGTTCGGGATCGTCCAGGGCGGCGTGGACCCCGAGCTGCGACGCGAGTCGGTGGCGGCGATCGCCGCGCTGCCGTTCGACGGGATCGCCGTCGGCGGGCTATCGGTGGGGGAGTCGAAGGCCGAGATGGCCTCGACCCTGGAGGTCGTGGCCGACGCGCTCGGCGACGACCCGCGGCCCCGCTACCTGATGGGCGTCGGCTCGCCGGTCGACTTCTTCACCGCCGTCGAGCGGGGGATCGACCTGTTCGACTGCGTCCTGCCCACGCGCGTGGCGCGCACCGGCCAGGTCTGGACCGATGCCGGCCGGCTCAACCTCCGCAACGCCGCGTTCCTCGACGACCCTGCGCCGATCGACTCCGTCTGCGCGTGCGAGGCGTGCCGTGGGTTCTCGCGCGCGTACGTCGCCCACCTGTTCCGGGCGCGTGAGCTGCTCGCGTACCGGCTGGCGACGCTCCACAACGTGACCTGGACGCTCGAGCTCATGCGACGCCTGCGCGCCTCGCTGGCCGACGGCTCGTTCTCGGCTGCGCGACCGGGTGGCGGCTGCGTTCGGTCGATAGATCGGCGACTAGTCACGCGACGCGTGATCCGCGCGCGGATTCCCCGATGCACCGAACACCCACACGCACGAGCGGCGCCGTGCTGTGCAGCTCACGCTCAGCGGCGGCCGATGGATCGGTGAACCGCAGCGCGAGGAAGAGCTCCGTGAGACACGACCGATGCATCGGATTCGCGAGTGTCCAACCGAGCGTCGCCAGTGCTGCGCACCTCCAAGGACCGTATGACGACGTATGACATCGGTGTAGAATGGACCGCAATCACGACCGGGGAGCTGTCACGAAGCGAGGCGTAGAATCGGCCCGACCGGTGCTCCGGTAAGCGCCGGGTAAGCGGGTGGTAAGGGTCGGCGGCGCAGGATCTGCGCGCAAGCTCGACCGGCTCACGCATTCGGAGGTTGAGCGATGGCAAAGGGGCGGGATCGACCACGCAAGGAGCCAAAGCGAAAGCCGAAGGAAAAGGCACCGAAGAACCAGGCCGGATCGGTGACGCCGACGAGCTATCAGCCGCCGATGCGCCAGGTCGAGGTCATCAAGCCCAAGCGCAAGGAGCGCGAGGACGAGCCCCAGGACGAGGAGTGAGCTGACGCCCCGTTCCTCGACGGCCGGGGCGCCTGCATCAACGAGGAGCGGAACGAAGACGATGGACGCAGCGGCGGTGGCGACTCAGACACCGGCGGCGAAGAACGGAGACGGCGAGCGAAGCCGGGCCGTGGACGCCGCCATCCTCCAGATCGAGAAGCAGTTCGGGCGCGGCGCGATCATGCGGCTCGGCGACCGCGAGGCCCAGAACGTCCCGGCCGTCTCGACCGGATCGGTGGCGCTCGACCTTGCCCTCGGCGTCGGCGGCGTGCCGCGCGGCCGGATCACCGAGATCTTCGGCCCCGAGTCGAGCGGCAAGACGACGCTGTGCTACCACGTCGCGGCCAACGCGCAGCGCAACGGCGGAGTCGTCGCCTTCATCGACGCGGAGCACGCGCTCGATCCGGGGTACGCCAAGAACGTCGGCGTCGACGTCGACGAGCTGCTCGTCAGCCAGCCCGACACCGGGGAGCAGGCGCTCGAGATCGCCGAGACCCTCATTCGCTCCGGCGGCGTCGACGTCGTGATCGTCGACTCGGTCGCCGCGCTCGTGCCGCGCGCCGAGATCGAGGGCGACATGGGAGATGCCTTCGTCGGCCTCCAGGCACGACTGATGAGCCAGGCGTTGCGCAAGCTGACGGGCGCGATCAATCGCAGCCAGACCGCGCTCATCTTCACGAACCAGCTGCGCGAGAAGATCGGCGTCATGTTCGGCAATCCCGAGACGACCCCCGGCGGCCGCGCTCTGAAGTTCTACGCCAGCGTGCGGATGGACATCCGCCGCATCGAGACGCTCAAGACCGGGACCGATGCGATCGGCTCCCGCACCCGGGTCAAGGTGGTGAAGAACAAGGTCGCCAGCCCCTTCCGGGTCGCCGAGTTCGACATCATGTACAACGAGGGCATCAGCGTCGAGGGCGGCCTGCTCGACGTCGGCATCGCCGCCGGCATCCTGACCAAGACCGGGGCCTGGTTCAACTACGGCGACATGCGCCTCGGGCAGGGCCGCGAGAACGCGCGTGAGTTCCTCAAGCAGAACCCCGAGGTCGCGCGGAAGATCGACGACGAGATCCGCGGCAAGGTGGCCAGCATCGAAGTCGGCGTCGAGGGCATCAGCGAGGCCGAGTAGTCCTCGACGATGGCTGACGTCCGCGCACGCCGGGCCAAGGCTGCCTCCGAGCCCCCGGACGGACCGAAGGCGATGGAGATCGCGGTCGGCTACCTCGGGACGCGCCCGCGCACGCGCTGGGAGACCGAGCGCCGGCTGCGCCGCGCCGGTGCCGCCGATCCGGTCATCGCCGAGACGATCGAGCGTCTCGCCGAGCTCGGATACCTCGACGATGCCGCCTTCGCGCGCTGGTGGGGAGAGCAGCGCGACCGGCACGCGCCTCGGGGCAGCCGGATGATCGATGCCGAGCTTCGCCAGCACGGCGTTCCGCGCGAGGTCATCGAGGCGTACCGCGTCGAGCATGCCGCACCCGAGCGCCGGCCCGAGGACGAGACGGTTCCCGCCAACGAGGCGGAGCGTGCCGCCGACGCCCTGGCGCGCCACCTCCGCGGCCGGCCGTTGCCGACCGACCGGAAGGCCGTGCAACGGATCGGGATGTTCCTCATGCGCCGGGGATTCGATCCCGAGACGGTGCGATCGACCATCCGCGAGGCTGGCGCCGACGTACCCTAGACCAGTTCAGATCTCAACCGGCCACATCAGGTACCCGTGTCATGGCCAGGAGCAGCGCCACCACTCCCGAGGAGTACATCGCCTCGCTGCCGGAGGAGCGTCGTGAGGCGGTCGCGAAGGTCCGCGACGTCGTCAACCGCAACCTGCCGCCGGGGTACGAAGAGGGGATGGCCTCCGGAATGATCGGCTGGTGGGTGCCGCTCGAGACGTTTCCCGACACGTACAACGGCCAGCCGCTCGGCCTCGCCGGATTGGCCAGCCAGAAGAATTACATCAGTCTCTACCTCAACACCGTCTACGGCGATCCGGCCGAGGAGGCGTGGTTCAAGGAGCGCTACGCAGCCTCCGGCATGCAGCTGAACATGGGCAAGAGCTGCCTGCGCTTCCGTCGGCTCGAGCAGGTGCCGCTCGACGTCATCGGCGAGACGATCGCCCGGGCGGACCTCGACCGAACGCTCGCGCACTACGCGGAGGCCCGCGGCTCGTCTCGCAAGAGGCGACAATGAGTTCGCCGATGAAGCTGTCCGAATGGCTCGAGGAATACCGTCGCCTCGAGCCCGACTCGATCGTGCGACCTGTCGCCGAGCCGGAGGACGGCTGGGAGGACCCCGGCCTCTTCGCACCATCCGATCGCATGCGTGACGAGACCCCTCGCTGGCGCGAACGCGCCGTGCGGGTCGGCTACGGGAGGCCAACTGCCCTCTGAGCCGCGAGCGGCGAGCGCAGACGGGCCTTCATCGGGCTAGGCTGCACGTATGCGTTACGCCCTCATGACCGAGCCCCAGCAGGGGCTGAGCTACGACGAGATCCTGGCCGCCGCCCGGACCGCGGAAGAGGCGGGGCTGGAGGCGTTCTTCCGCTCCGACCACTACGCCAGCTTTCCCGGCGGCACCGGCAAGCCGACCACCGATGCGTGGGCGACGCTCGCCGGCCTGGCGCGCGAGACCTCGACGATTCGACTCGGCGTGCTCGTCTCGCCGGTCACCTTCCGTCTCCCGGGCAACCTGGCCAAAGTCGTCCAGACCGTCGACGAGATGAGCGGCGGCCGGGTCGAGGCGGGCTTCGGAGCGGGCTGGAACGACGACGAGCACGCGCAGCTCGGCTTGCCGTTCCCGGAGCTCGGCGAGCGCTTCGACATGCTCGAGGAGCAGACGGCGATCATCCACGGCCTCTGGACCGAGCCCGACGGCTGGTCGTATGAGGGCGACCGCTGGCAGGTCCGCGGATCGATGCGGCACGGGGAGATCGCCCGCGGCGGGCGGCGCCATCCGCACGTCATCTTCGGCGGCAAGGGCGGGCCGCGACTCGCGCGCCTGGTCGCGCGCTACGGCGACGAGTTCAACCTGAGCCCGGGGTCACCAGAGGCCGCGCCGGAGGCGTACGGCAACGTCCGAACAGCCTGTGCCGATGCCGGCAGGGACCCCGACGAGATCGTCTATTCGGCGATGACCGGTGTCCTGGTGGCCGAGACCGAGGCCGACCTGAGGACTCGAGTGGCGGACCTGCTCGACGCCCTCGGCCAATCGGCCGACGATGCCGAGGCCTGGCTTGCTGACCGGCGCCAGCGCTGGATCATGGGCACCCCCGAGCAGGCGTTCGAGCGCGTGCGTGCCTTCGAGGCAAGCGGAACGCAGCGGATCATGCTCCAGGACTTCGTCCCTCGCGACCTCGAGCACATCCGGCTCATCGGGCGCATCTTCACGTAGCGACAAGCGACCAAGCCCTCACGGGAGGCGGACGGGCAGTTGGGGTACACTCCCGCTTTCCGGCCGCGATCGGCCGCATAGATCCCGGATCGACCGACTCGCCCGCCGCGCGGGCGCCAACCCCGCCCAACCAGGGCTCCAACGACGAGGGGGAGCCGAAATGTCTGAACTCGTTGTCGTCATCGTGGCGGCCGTTGCCGCCGTCATCGGCGTGCTCGTGGGCTTCATGGCCCGGCGCCTCGTCGCCTCCAACTCGGTCAAGCATGCCGAGAGCTACGCGCAGCGTCTCGAGGCAGAGGCCCGCGCGAAGCAGAAGGAGATCGTCCTCGAGGGCAAGGACGAGGCGCTTCACCTGCGTCGCGCCGCCGAGGAAGAGGCGCGCGAGCAGCGCGCCACCCACCAGCGCACCGAGCGCCGCCTCCTGGATCGGGAGGAGGCGCTCGATCGTAAGACCTCGGCGCTCGAGGAGCAGGCGCTTGCGCTGAACGCTCGCGCCGAAGGCCTGGAGGTCGAGGTGGCCCGCCTGAACGAGCTCAAGCAGCGCCAGCTCGTCGAGCTCGAGCGCGTCTCCGGTCTCTCGGTCATGGAGGCACGACAGTCGCTGATCCGCCAGGTCGAGGATGAGGCCCGGGCCGAGGCGCAGCATCGCGTGCGCGAGATCGAGCGCCACGCCTCGGAGGAAGGTGACGAGCGCGCGCGGCGGATCCTGACCACGGTCATGCAGCGCATCGCCGCCGACCACACCAGCGAGGCCACAATCACGGTCGTCAGCCTGCCGAACGAGGAGATGAAGGGCCGGATCATCGGTCGCGAGGGGCGCAACATCCGCGCGCTCGAGCAGGCCACGGGGGTCGACCTCATCATCGACGACACCCCTGAGGCGGTCGTGCTGTCCGGCTTCGACCCGGTGCGCCGCGAGGTCGCGCGCATGGCGCTCACCAAGCTGATCAGCGACGGACGCATTCACCCCGGCCGCATCGAGGAGACGGTCGCCAAGGCGCGCCAGGAGCTCGAGGTCGTCATGCGCCAGGCCGGCGAGCAGGCCGCGTACGATGCCGGCGTCCCCGGGCTCCATCCCGAGCTGATCAAGCTCATCGGCCGCCTGAAGTACCGCACCAGCTACGGTCAGAACGTGCTGAATCACTGCGTCGAGACGGCGCGCCTCGCCGGGCTCCTGGCGGCGGAGATCGGCGCCAACGTGGCCGAGTCGAAGAAGGGCGGGCTGCTGCACGACATCGGCAAGGCGGTCGACCACGAGGTCGAGGGGCCGCACGCGGCCATCGGTGGTGACATCGCCGCCCGCTTTGGCGTGAACCCGATCGTCTGCAACGCGATCGCCGCCCACCACCAGGAGGTGGAGCAGGAGTCGACCGAGGCGACGGTGGTGCAGATCGCCGATGCGATCAGCGCCTCACGGCCCGGCGCGCGCGGCGAGAGCCTCGACAACTACGTCAAGCGCCTCGACGACCTCCAGCAGATCGCGTTGAGCTTCCCGGGCGTCGAGCGCTGCTTTGCCATCCAGGCCGGGCGTGAGATCCGGATCCTCGTGCGGCCCGAGGACATCGACGACCTCGCCTCGAGCCGGCTGGCCCGCGACGTCGTGCGCAAGATCGAGGAGCAGCTGCAGTACCCCGGCCAGATCAAGGTGACCGTCATCCGCGAGACGCGGGCCATCGACTACGCGCGGTGACCGCCGGCGGCGACGAGCTTCGCATCTGCGTCATCGGCGACATCATCGGCAAACCGGGACGCCTGGCCGTCATGTCCGTCCTGCCCGAGCTGCGACACACGCTCGACATCGACCTCGTCATCGCCAACGGCGAGAACGTGGCGGCCGGGGCGGGCCTCACCCCCAGCCTCGCCGAGGAGCTGCTCGGCGGTGGCATCGACGTCATCACCTCGGGCAACCACATCTGGGACAAGCGCGAGATCTACGACTACCTCGACACCGATCGGCCCGTCCTGCGACCGATCAACTACCCCGACACGGCACCCGGCCGCGGCTGGCTCATCCACCACACCGATGCCGGCGACGAGGTTGCCGTGATGAATGCCATGGGCCGGGTGTTCATGAACCAGCTCGACTCGCCGTTCACCAAGCTCGACGAGCTGCTCGATGGCGCGGCCGACCCGCTGCCGCCGGTCCGGGTGCTGGACTTCCACTGCGAGATCACCTCGGAGAAGAACGCGATGGGCTGGTACCTCGACGGCCGGGTGTCGGCGGTGGTCGGGACCCACACGCACGTGCCCACCGCCGATGCGCGGGTCCTGCCAGCGGGCACCGCCTACATCAGCGACATCGGCATGACCGGCCCGCGCGACTCGGTCATCGGCTTCAGCCTCGAGACGGTCCTGCCGCGCTTCACCCGGCACCTGCCGACCCGCTTCAACGTGGCGGAGGGACCGGTCGCCTTCAACGCGGTCGTGATCACGGCCTCACGGGCGACGGGGCGGGCGAGCGCCATCGAGCAGATCCAGCGAATCGTCGAGGTGTAGCGGGGAGTGGGACGCGGAGTATATACGTATATACTCCTGGTGTGCCGGTGACTGCGCCGCTGGCGGGCGTCGTCGGGCCCACGGCCTCCGGCAAGACAGATCTCGCGCTCGCCCTCGCCGAGCGCCAGCCGGTCGAGATCGTCGTCGCCGACTCGCGCCAGGTGTATCGCGGCATGGACGTCGGCACGGCCAAGGCCGGCGCTGCGGCGCGACGGCGGGTTGCGCACCATCTGCTGGACGTGGTCGACCCCGACGAGCCGTTCACCGCGGCCGACTGGGTCGAGCGGGCCAGGGTCGCCGTCGCCGAGATCGCCGATCGCGGGCGCCTCCCGCTGCTCGTGGGCGGCACCGGGCTGTACGTCTCGGCGCTGGTCGACGGCCACGACTACGCTGCCCAACCCTGGTCGCCCGAGATCCGCCGCCGCATGGCCGACGAGCTCGAGGCCGACGGCCTCGAGTCGCTGGTCGCGCGCCTTGAGGCCGCCGACCCGGCAACCGCGGCGGCCATCGACCTGCGCAATCCGCGCCGGGTGCTGCGCGCACTCGAGCGCGTCGAGGCCGGGGGTGGGGGAGCGGCGCCGCGGGCGACCCCGTACGCGGGTAGGGTCGTCCTGCTCGGCCTCGATCGGCCTCGCGACGCCCTCTATCGGCGCATCGACGAGCGGGCGGCATGGCTGTTCGCGAACGGCCTGCTCGATGAGGTGCGGAGGCTCGGCGCCGAGGGCTTTGGGCCGGAGCTGCACCCGATGACCGGCCACGGTTACCCCGAGGCGGCCGCTCACCTGGCGGGGGAGTGGACGCTCGAGCGGGCGGTGGCGGTCACCGCGCGCCGGACGCGCCAGTACGCCAAGCGCCAGTTGACGTGGTTCCGCCGCGACCCGCGGCTGCTGTGGATTCCGGCCGGTGATCGCCCGGGGGATGATCCGGAGATCGTCGAGCGCGCGGAACGCATGCTCCGCGCCGCGCTCAGCTGACCGGTAGGCCGATCGACTGCCGCCACGCGGCGACGCCGGCGAGCGCCTCGGCCTGCGGCATGGGCGAAAGCATCGTCGACACCGGCTCCACGGCCTGTTCGAGCGGCCCAGGGCGGCCGAGGAAGAAGCCCTGCCCGGCGGTGATGCCGAGGCGCAGGAGCGGGCCCATCTGCGCGGAGCGCTCGATGCCCTCGGCCACGACCAGGGCGCCGGTGCGCGCCGCGAGCTCGACGACCGATCCGAGCACGGCGGTGGATGGGCCCTCCGCTTCGCTGCGCTGGACGAGGCTGAGGTCGACCTTGAGGATGTCGAACTCGATCTCCGACAGGAGGCGCAGGCCGGCGTTGCCGGCGCCGATGTCGTCCGCGGCGAAGCGCACGCCGGCGCGCCGGAACGCGGCCATCCGTGACCGTGCGCGCTCGAGGTCGTGCAGTGGCTGGTGCTCGGTGAGCTCGATGATGAGCCGGTCGGGCGCGAACTCGTGGCGCGCCAGGATGGCGAGGATGGCGCCGCTGCTGAACTCGGAGGCCTCGAGCGTCGACGGCGCGAGGTTGACCGTCAGGAACTGATCGGCAGGCAGGCCGCGCGCGCCGGCGACGATCGTGTCGACGCAGGCGAGGTCGAGGTTGGTGACCTGCCCACCGGCCTCGGCGGCGGCGAAGAGCTGCATCGGGTTGGCGAACGGAGCGGGCGGCAGGGGACGGATGAGTCCCTCGACGCCGATGACGCGGCCGTCGGGGATGGCGACGATCGGCTGGTACACCGGGTGGAGCTGGCCCCGCGCGATCACCTCGGCCACGGCCGAGACCGAGGCGCCGCCAGGATCCGAGACCTCCATCGACGGCTCGAACATGACGATCTCGGTGCGTCCGCCGCGCTTGGCGGCGTAGAGCGCCGCATCGGCCTGGGAGTAGAGTTGGGCAGGTCCGAGCCCGAGCTCGGGGAGGGCGGACAGGCCGCCCGAGAACGACAGCGGCCCGACCTCGTCGAGGCGCAGGGTGGGCTCGAGGGCCTGGGTCAGCAGGCGTCGCGCGACGATCCGGGCGCCCTCGAGGTCGGTATGCGGGAAGAGGACGGCGAACTCGTCGCCGCCGACGCGGAAGGCGCGGTCGGCGCGACGCAGCGCGGTGTTGAGCAGGGTGCCGAAGCCGCGCAGGACCCGGTCGCCGTTGGCGTGGCCGCGGCTGTCGTTGATCGCCTTGAACTCGTCGATGTCGATGAGCATCAGTGACAGCGGCACCTCGTAGCGCAGGGCCGCGGCGACCTGGCGGTCGAGCTCCTCGTGGAACGCGCGGTGGTTCCCGAGCCCGGTGAGCGGGTCGCGCAACGCATCGGCCACGGCGGCCTCGTAGCGGACCTGGAGCTCGGCCTGGTTCTTCACGAGGGGGGCAAGGGTGCGCCACATCATCACGGCGGCAACTGGCAGGGACGCGGCCGCACCCGCGGCAATGGCGATCGTGGCGTCCTCGTGCAGCGCCAGCACGACGCGGTAGACGATCGCGAACGCGAGCACGCCGAGCACGACGCCGCCGAGCATTCGGCGGGTCAGAACGCCGGTCGAGGCCACCGTCTTCACGGTGGCCCCATCCGTTGGCTCCACGTGACCTCCTGGAATTGCGTGCCCCCATCGGGTCCGGTGCGGTGAGGTATGGCAGAGCGCGCGTGGGAAGGCACTAGGACGTTGGTACCGCGAGCTCACAGGAGCGTGCCGGCACGCTCCGGGGTAGCATGCTTCGACATGATCGACCTGACTGCCCCCGTCGAGCGCGCCTTCCTCATCGGCCTCGACGATCCCGGCAACGGTCGGTGGCCGGTGAGCCGCTCGCTCGACGAGCTTGCCGCCCTGGCCGAGACGGCCGGGGCGTCGGTGGTGGGCAGCGCCTTCCAGCGTCGCCGCGCGCCCGACCCGGTGTGGTACTTCGGCAAGGGCCGCGCCGCCGAGCTTGTCGACGAGAAGGCGGCCACCGACTTCAACGTGCTCATCGTCGACGACGAGCTGGCCCCCAACCAGCAGCGCAGCCTCGAGAAGCTGCTGGACTGCAAGGTGCTGGATCGATCGGCGCTGATCATCGACATCTTCGCGCGTCACGCCAAGACGAAAGAGGGGCGCCTGCAGGTCGAGCTGGCCGCGCTCGAGTACCACCTGCCGCGCCTGACGCGGCTGTGGACCCACCTCTCGCGCACCGGCGGCGGCATCGGCACCCGGGGCCCCGGCGAGAGCCAGCTCGAGACCGACCGACGCCTCATCCGCGAGAAGATCAAGAAGGTTCGCGCCGACCTCGACGAGGTGAAGCGCCAGCGAGCCACGGCGGCCCGCAACCGGGACCGCCACGAGGTCGCGACCGTCGCGCTCGTTGGCTACACCAACGCCGGCAAGAGCACGCTCCTCAACGCCCTGGCCGATGCGGACGTCTACGCCGCCGACATGCTCTTCGCCACCCTCGACCCGACGAGCCGCCAGGTGACGCTGGCATCGGGCCGTTCCGTCGTCATGACCGATACGGTCGGCTTCATCAACAAGCTGCCGCACGACCTCGTCGACGCCTTCCGCGCCACGCTCGAGGAGGTGATGCGCGCCGATCTGCTGCTCGAGGTCGTCGATGCGGCCGATCCCAACTTCGTGGCCCAGCAGGTGGCCGTGCAGTCGGTGCTCGACGAGCTGGGGGCCGGCGCCAAGCCGCGGATCACGGTCTACAACAAGATCGACCTGCTCCCGGCCGATGCGGGCGCCCCGCCCGACAGCGCTTCGAGCGCGTTCGTCAGCGCCGTCACCCGCGAGGGGTTGGACGCGCTGCGCGAGCGAATCGGTGACGCGCTGCGCCACCAGATGGTGGCCGTCGACGCCGTCGTGCCGTACGAGCGCGGCGAGCTCGTGGCTCGCGCCCGCAGCTCGGGCGACGTCGAGGAGCGCTACGAAGCGGGCGGCGTGCGTGTCAGCGGCCACCTGCCTCCCAACGTCGCCTCCGAGCTGGTCGCCGCGGGGCGCGCCGGCCGCCGCCGCCCCGCCGCCTCCCGCTGAGCGAGGTGGCCGATCCGGGCCAGCCGCTCGTCGTCGAGGGCCACCTCTCGGTCGAGGCCGTCCTGGAGGCCAACGTCCGCCCGACGCACCGCGTGTGGGCCGTCCGCCCCGGCGATCGGCGCCTCGGGCGGCTGCGCGCCCTGGCGCGCGAGCGAACCGTGGTCATCGACGCGGTCGAGGCCGATCGGATCGAGGAGCTGGCCAGCGGGCGCAGCCACGGCGGCGTCATCGGCCTCGTCGGCGCGCGGCGTGAACGACCGATCGACGAGCTCCTCGCCGAGGTGGGGGAGGGGTCGCTGCTCGTCTTCCTCGACGGCATCGAGGACCCGTTCAACTTCGGCCAGGCGGTCCGCGCCCTCTACGCCGCGGGCGTCGACGGTCTCGTCGTGCGCCGGTCGTGGGAGACGGCGCTGAGCGTCGTCACGCGCGCCTCGGCCGGCGCCAGCGAGCTCATGCCGACGGCCCACGCGGGCTCGATCGAGGCCGCCGCGGAGTCGGCGCGCCGTGCCGGTCTACGCGTGGCGTGCGCGGTTGCCGGCGCCGATGCGGTCGAAGTCCATCGCGCCGACCTGACCGGCGGCCTGCTGCTCGTCATCGGGGGCGAACGGCGCGGGGTGACGCGCTCGTTCGTGGCGCAGGCGGACATGCTCGTGCGCATCGGGTACGGACGGGAACGAGCGCCGGATCTCGGTGCGGCCGCCGCGGCCGCGGTCATCGGCTTCGAGGCGCTCAGGCAGCGCCGGGGCTAGAAGACGCGGCGCCCGGCGAGTCGATCCGGATCGGCGGACGGGCCCTCGAGCCTCGACAGACGCTGCCAGACGCGCTCACGGATCGCGAGCGCGGCGACGAGATACAGCGCGCTCAGGGCTGTCAGCAGACCGTATCCGACGGCCATCGGGCCGAGGTCGCCGTCGACGACCGTGCCACCGACCATGCCGAGGCTGCCGAGTGCCAACCCGGCGACGGCCACCGACCACATCCTGCTGCGTCGCATGCGGCCAGCCTACGCGCGCGCATGCGACCATCGGGATAGGACCATCGGGGTAATCGGGGACGTACGCAGCGGCGCTGGCTACTCAGGCAAGTACTTCCGCAAATGTGTGTTATGTGATGTGCAGCTAGGTTTAGCCGCTCGGCGCGACCGTTATCGCCAGCGACTACGCCGCTACCCCTCCTGCGCCACCATCTGCTGTGCCGCCCAGGTGTTGCCGTCGGGGTCGCTGAAGTACACGAACCAGCCCCACGGCTGCTTGTCGACGTCGCTGGCGTCGACGCCGCGGGACCGCAGCTCGTCGCGCAGGGCCTCGGCGTCCGGCACGACGATCTGGAGGCCCTTCTGCGAGCCGGGCGCCATCTCGGTGGTCCCGGTGCCCAGCATGATCGAGCAGGCGGACCCGGGCGGCGTGAGCTGCACGAAGCGCAGCGTGTCGGTGACGCGGTGGTCGTGATCGGCGTTGAAGCCGACCTGGTCGACGTAGAAGGCCTTGGCGCGGTCGACGTCGCTGACCGGCACGGCCACGAGCTCGAGCTTCATGTCCATCGGTCCATGCTAGCCGTCTACGACTCGGTGAGCTCCGTCGGCGCGCCGTGGACGGCCGGAATCGAGCCGAGGCGCCCGGCCTGGTAGTCGGCGAAGGCCTGCATGACCTCGTCCCGCGTGTTCATGACGAACGGGCCGGCCCACGCGACCGGCTCCTGGATCGGCCGCCCACCGAGGACCAGCACGTCGAGGTTCGGGCTGCGGCTGTCCTGGCGCGCCTCGGCGGCCACGCGGAGGGCGTTGCCGGGCCCGAGTACCACCAGCTGGCCGGTCTCGACCGCGATCCGCTCGGCGCCGACCGACCCGTGGCCGGCCAGGACGTACACGAGCGCGTTGTGATCGGCCCGCCAGGGGAGGACGAGCTCGGCCTCCGGGCTGAGCGTGGCGTGCAGGAAGGTCATCGGCGTGTAGGTCGCGCCGGGACCGGCATGCCCGTCCAGCTCGCCGGCGATGACGCGCACGAGCGCTCCCCCGTCGGCGGACGCCAGCAGGCCGACCTCGCCGGCGCGGATGTCCTGGTAGCGCGGCGCCGACCACTTCTGAGCCGCCGGCAGGTTCACCCACAGCTGGATGCCGTGGAAGAGGCCGCCGGACACCACGAGCGCCTCGGGCGGCTTCTCGATGTGCAGAATTCCTGCGCCCGCGGTCATCCACTGGGTGTCGCCGTTCGTGATGACTCCCCCACCTCCGTTCGAGTCGCTGTGCTCGAACGTGCCGTCCATCATGTAGGTGACCGTCTCGAAGCCGCGGTGCGGATGCCATGGCGTGCCCTTCGGCTCGCCGGGCGCGTACTCGACCTCGCCCATCTGGTCCATGTGGATGAACGGATCGAGCGCCCGCAGGTCGACGCCATGGAAGGCGCGTCGCACCGGGAACCCCTCGCCCTCGAAGCCTCGGGGCGCACTGGTGACGCTGACCACTGCGCGCTCGCGCGCGAACCCCGGATCGGGCGCGAGGACGCGCGGGAGGATGGAGATGTCGTCGACGGTGATCGCAGGCATGAAGCCATGCTACCACGGATAGTTGCACATGCAACTAGAGGTCGGCGCGGTATGGTCTGGGGGTGACGAAGCTCCAGCGTCGGCTCCTCGGCGACCCGGACGACGTTCGCGAGGTGCCGTTCGGCCGCATCGAGACCTACGACATGGGCGACTTGCGGGTCGGACGCTCGATCCTCGAGCCCGGGTGGCGCTGGAGCGAGTCGATCAAACCGATCGCCCGCACGGACCTGTGCGAGTTCCACCATCTCGGCCTCTGCCTGGCAGGATCGGCCCGCATCCGGATGCGCGAGGGTGCTGAGCTCGTCGTCGAGGAGGGGCAGTTCTACGAGATCCCGCCCCGTCACGACGCCTGGGTCACGAGCGATGTGCCATGGGTGACGGTCGATTGGTACCCGAGCACGGCCTTCGCCCGTCCAGAGGGCGGCGCCTTCGACCGCATCGTTGCGACACTGCTCATGACCGACATCGTCGACTCGACCGCGCGTGCGGTCGCGATGGGCGACGCGCCGTGGCGCGACCTCCTGGCGCGGCACGACCAGATCGTGCGCGGACTGCTCGACCGCTTCCGCGGTCGCGAGGTCACGACGACCGGAGACGGATTCGTGGCGGTGTTCGACGGAGCCGAGCGACCCATTCGGGCTGCTCAGGAGATCGGCCGCGCCCTGGCGGCCATCGGTCTCGAGGTCCGCGCCGGCGTCCACACCGGCGAGATCGAGCTCGACGGTGACAACGTGCGCGGGCTGTCGGTTCACATCGCGGCACGGGTCATGGCGCTCGCCGGGCCGGGCGAGATCTACGCTTCGTGGGCCACCCGCGAGCTGATGGCCGGCTCCCCCATCGGCTTCGTCGATCGCGGCCTGCATGATCTGAAGGGCATCGACGAGCAGCGTCGCCTCTACCTGGTCGAATCCGCCGACTGACCGCGCCGGGTCGCCGTGCCCCAGTAGAAGGGGCCGGAGCTCGTGACCGATGCGTCCCAGCCCAGCTCGCCGAGCCGACGCGACAGGTCTGCGGGCCGCCACAGCACCTTGACCGCGCGATGGACCGATCCATCCGTCAGCGGCCGCCGAACGATCCCGGCCTCACGGTCGACCCAGTCCTCGCGCCACTGGTCGTGGAGGCCCTCGTCGACGATGAAGATGCGCCCATCCGGACCCAGGAGGCCGTCCAGGACGCCCCAGAACGCCGCGAGGCGGCTCCGAGGCACGTGCGAGAGGAAGAAGCCGAAGAAGACCGCGTCGAACGGACCTGGGACGGCGGGATCGAAGGCATCCGCGACGGCGTGGCGCACGTTCGGGCGCTCCCCCACCTTCGCGCGGTTCAGCTCCAGCATCTCGGGCGAGGCATCGGTCACGACCAGCTCGCCGGCGTACTCGGCCAGGAGGCCGGTCCACTGACCGGTGCCGGCGGCGAGCTCCAGCACGCGGCCGCGCGGCGCGAAGTCGCGGAGCGCGTCCCGGATGCGGCCGGCATCGGCCTCGAAGGGGTCACCCTCTGGCGAGGAGGTGGCGTCGTACTCCGCGGCACGGGCGCGGTAGTAGGCAATCTGCTCGTCGATCAGCTCGCGCTCGGGGTCCATCAGCGACGTTCGGCGGGCACTCCCAGCGTGACCGCGGCGGCCACGGTCGCGGTCGCCAGCGCGATGGCCTGGTTGGCCGACATGTCACCCGTGCCGCCGAACAGCTGGGTCGCCGCGCTGGGAATCGCCTGCAGGATGACCGGGATGAGGGTCCAGCCCAGCACGAGCGCGGTCGGGGCAGTGGCGCCGGGCAGCCGCAGCATGCGCGTGGCGACGGCCACGAGCACGCCCAGGAACGCCGATAGCAGCAGGATGAGGATGAGAGCCGGCTGGTCGCGGGCGCCCGAGGCGTTGACGAGGTTGACGATGCCGCGGTACGCGATGGTGACGGCCAGGGCCAGCAGCAGGCCGAGGACCGCGGCCCTCGCGCCCGTCACGACGCCACCCCGCCCGCCAGCCGCTCGGCAAGGCCGCGAGCGATGCGGTAGGACTTGCCCGCGCCCATGACGAGGACGGCATCGCCATCGCCGAGATGGTCGGCGACGTACGCGGTCGTGGTGTCGACGTCGCCGGTGGCGATGGCCGGGGTCCCCGTGGCGCGCTCGATCGCATCGGCCAGCGCCTCGGCGCTCGTGGCGGCGATCGCCTCGGGCGTGTCGCGGCTGGCGAAGATGTCGGCGATGACGACCTCGTCGGCATCGGTGAAGGCGATCGAGAAGTCGTCCATCAGCAGCGCCGTGCGCGAGTACATGTGCGGCTCGAAGACCGCCCACAGGCGCCGGTCCGGACCCACCCGCTGGCGCATCGCGGCAATCGTGGCCCGCACCTCGGTCGGGTGGTGGCCGTAGTCGTCGTAGATCGTCACGCCCGGAGTATCGGCGATCAGCTCCATGCGCCGCCCGGCTCCAGCGAACGTCCGAAGTCCCTCCGCCAGGCCTTCGAGGTCGGCGCCGAGCTGTGTGTGCGCCATCGCCAGCGCGGCGGTGGCGTTGAGGACGTTGTGGGCGCCGGCGAGGCGTGACGCGAAGTGGCGCCCGAAGAGCGTGAAGGCCGTCCCCTCGGGCGTGAAGGCCACGTCAGACGCCTCGAGCGCGCCGCCTGGACCGTACCGCACGACGCGACCATCCCAGTCTCGGAGGCGTGAGACCAGCTCGTCGGCCCCCGGGTCGCCGGCGACGGCCAGGAGGACGCGGCCGCCGACCGCGGGGTCGGAGCCCATGCCGCGCACGAAGCGCTCGAACGAATCCATGACGGCCGATGCGTCGGCGAAGTAGTCGGGATGATCCATCTCGACGTTCGTGACGATCGCCGCGGCGGGATGGTAGTTGAGGAAGTTGTCGCCGAACTCGTCGGCCTCGACCACGAACGGACGCCCATCCCCCGCTCGGACCGATGCGCCCCAGGCGCCGATGAAGGCCCCGACCTCGACGGTCGGGTCCAGCCCGGCGGCGACGAGCAGGTGGCCCAGCAGCGCGGTCGTCGTCGACTTGCCGTGCGTGCCGGTCACGCCGATGCCGATGCGGCCCGGCGCCGCCATGAGCTCGCCGAGCAGTGCCTGCCAGGTGTCGACGGGAAGACCGGCGGCCTCCGCGGCCGCCAGCTCGGCGTGGTCCGGCACCGCGCGGAGCGCCGGTGAGATCGCCACCCGGTCGACGCCGGAGAGGTGCGCCGGGTCGTGACCGGGCTGCCAGCCGATCCCGGCGGCGTCGAGCGGAGGGGTATATGGCGACGGGCCGTCGGCGTCGCAGCCGTCGACGATCGCGCCGGCCCGCTGGAGCAGGAGCGCCGCGCCGGCAGCACCGGAGCCGGCGATGCCGATGACGTGGATCCGCTCGCCAGGGCGAATCACGCCGGCGGCTCTGCTGCGATGCGCGTCGCCAGCTCGAGAACGGCCAGTGCCGAGGCGCGCTTGTTGCCATCACGGTCGTGGGGCCAGGTGTGGCGCTCGACGATCGCCGTGTCGTCCCGGATCGCGGCGGCCACATAGGTCAGGCCGACCGGCTTCTCCTCGCTGCCACCGTCGGGCCCGGCGATGCCGGTGACCGCGACCGCGAGGCGGGCCGCCGGGAATCGGTCCAGCGCGCCCGCCGTCATCGCCTCGGCCACCTCGGCGGAGACCGCGCCGACCTGCGCCAGCAGGTCCCCGGGGACGCCGAGCAGCTCCTCCTTCACCGCGTCCGAGTACGACACGATCGCGCCCAGGAAGTGGTCGCTCGAGCGCGGCACCTGGGTGATCGCGTGCCCCACGAGCCCGCCGGTGCACGACTCGGCGGCGGCCATCTGCCAGCCGCGTTTCACGAGCGCGCGGCCGAGCCGCCGCGCGGCCGCATCGAGGTCGTCATCGGTCGGTGGCGGGTCGCGCACCAACGCCGTCGTCATGGGCGCCGTGGTCCGGAACGTATATACGTATATACGCTCCGTGGCGGGACACTCATCGGTAGTTCGTGAACTGGAGCGCCACGGGGTAGTCGAGGGCGCGCAGCTCGGCGATGACCGCCTGGAGCTCGTCCTTCGACTTCGCGCTCACACGCACCGCGTCGCCCTGGATGACCGGCTTGGTCTTCGGGAACGACTCGCGGATGCGCTTCGCGAGCTCCTTGGCCTGGTCGCTGGTCAGGCCACGCTTCAGCTTGATCTCCTGGCGAACCGTCCCGCCGGACGCCGGCTCGAGGCGTCCCCACTCGAAGATCTTCAGGCTCAGGCCGCGGCGGACCGCCTTGGACTCCAAGAGGTCCTTCGCGGCGCCCGCCCGATAGTCGTCGTCGGCCGTGAGCGTCAGCGCGTCCTTGGCGAGCTCGAAGCCGACCTTGCTTCCCTTGAAGTCGTAACGCGTCGCGATCTCGCGGCGTACCTGGTCGAGCGCGTTGACCAGCTCCTGCTGGTCGAAATCACTGACGAGATCGAACGAGGATTCTGCTGCCATGCCTTCGCTTCCCTACCCTTCTGCGCGGGTGATGCGCCACTCGACGACGGCTCCGTCGCTTCCCATGGCGCCGATGCCGATGCCGTTGATCGTGAGCCTGACCGCGCCGGCGTTGCCGGCCAGGATGCGGATGTCGTCGATCGCCCTGAGGTTGATCCGGTCACCGGCCGCGGCGATCAGCCCTGAAACGCCGTCAACCGGCGTGCCATCCTCCTCGACCTCGAGGTACGAGTCCGCCCCGCCGAGGCGGACCGTCGCGCGAAGGCCGCGGCCCGATTCGACGTCCACGCGTCGGGTGATCGGCTCGCCGCCATCCGTCGCGACCGTGACGCGCCAGCGGCCCGGCCCCAGCTCGAGCTCCCCGCCGAACGCGCCGGTCGCGTCCGCGGTCAGCGCCAGCGGATCCGGCGGAGCGGGATCGGCAGGCTCGATCTGCACCGGCTGGCCGGCCGCATCGGTGACGGTGAAGGTCGGCCGGGGCGGCCGCGCGAGCGTCGCCGACACGATGACCTCGGCGTTCGGCGCGGCGGTGCCCGCGACCGGCACCGTGCCACGAGCGGTCGCGTTCGCCGCCGGCTCGTCGAGCGTCAGTGCAACCGGAGCGGCGGATGGGCTCCCGGCAACGTCGGTGACGACGAGGATCGTGCGCTGCTCGACCTCCGAGTTGCGGCCCGTCGCCGGGTCGTTCGCGACGAGCTGCATGACGTTCGACCCCGGCAGCAACCGAACGGTGACCTGGAAGTTGCCCTCCGCATCGGCGACCACCGTCGGGTTCTCGGGCAGGTTGCTGACCTCGACGGTCGCGTTGGGCTCGGTCTCGCCGATCACGGTGATCTCGAGCTCGGTGTGGCCGTTCACGTCACCCGGAGGAGACGTGATGCGCAGCTCGGGCGTGCGCGCGAAGTTCACGATCTCGAACCCGATGTAGGCGACGAAGCCGCCGACGAGAATCGTGAGGATGGCGGCCACGACGGCGCCCGGGGTGACCACGAAGGCGCGGCTGCGTCGTGCGCCGAGCGGGCGGGGCGGTGCCGCCTGCCGCGCTGGACGCTGGCCGGTGGCCGCGGCGCTCTCGATGCGATAGAGGTCGATCAGGTACTCGGTATCGAGCCCGAGGTACGCGCCGTAGTTGCGCAGGAAGCCCTTCGTGTAGACCGCACCGGGCAGCTCGCGGTACTCGCCGCGCTCCAGGGCCGAGAGGTAGCGCTCCCGGATCTTCGTGTCCCGTTCGACCCTGGCGAGGTCCACGCCCTTCCCCTCGCGGGCGGTGCGAAGCACCTCCCCGAGCTTGTGGACGTCGCCGGTCACGCGTCGTCGTCCTCGTCGGGCGCGTAGTCACCGCCCCAGCCGTCGCTCGTCACGAGCACCTCGCGGAAGCGGCTGCCGTCGGCGGGACCGACGATCCCGCGGTCCTCCATCTGGTCGAGGATGCGTGCCGCACGCGCGTAGCCGATGCGCAGGCGCCGCTGGAGCAGCGAGGCCGATGCCTTGTCGGAGCGGCGCACGATGTCGACCGCCTGCGACAGGAGCGCATCGGCGTCGTCCTCCTCGTCGCCACTCCCCGGCTGCCCGCTGCCCTTGCCCTCGCGTCTCGGCGCGGTGATCTCGGGTCGGTACTGGGCGCCGCCCTGAGCGCGCCAGTGGCGCGCGAGCCCCTCGATCTCCTGATCGGTGACGAGCACGCCCTGGAGGCGGACGGCGCGCGGCGCGTCGATGGGCTGGTAGAGCATGTCGCCGCGACCGAGCAGGTCCTCTGCGCCGGTCGTGTCGAGGATCGTGCGCGAGTCGATCCCCGACGTCATGGCGAACGCGATCCGTGACGGGATGTTGGCCTTGATGAGCCCGGTGATGACCTGGACCGATGGGCGCTGCGTGGCGACGACGAGGTGGATCCCGGTCGCGCGCGCCAGCTGCGCGATCCGGGTGACGGTGGCCTCGACCTCGTAGGCGGAGACCATCATCAGGTCGGCGAGCTCGTCGATGACGATGACGATGTACGGCATCCGAGGCTGGCCCGCCCGCAGCGCCTCGTTGTAGCCGGCGATGTTCCGGACGCCGCGCGACGCGAACTCGGCGTAGCGGCTCTCCATCGTGCCGACCGTCCACTTCAGCGCGTTGACCGCCTTGTCCGGCTCGACGATCACATCGGTCAGGAGGTGCGGGACGCCCTTGTACTGCGCCAGCTCGACGCGCTTGGGGTCGATGAGGATGAGCTTCACCTCCGCCGGCGTGGCGCTCATCAGGAACGAGCCGATGATCGCGTTGACGCAGACGCTCTTGCCGGAGCCGGTGGCGCCCGCGATGAGCAGGTGCGGCATCTTCGACAGGTCCGCGCTGAACGGCTGGCCGGCCACGTCCTGGCCGAGGGCGAACGCGAGCTTCGAGCGCTTGGCGGCCTCGCCGTGCGGGCGGCTGGCGAGCACCTCCTTGAGCGTGACGAGGTCGAATGCCGAGTTCGGGATCTCGACGCCGACGTATGGCTCGCCGGGAATCGGCGCCTCGATGCGAATGCTGCGCGCGGCGAGCGCGAGGGCGAGGTTGTCCTGGAGCGTCTCGATCCGGCTGAGCTTGATGCCCGGGTCGACGTCGAGGGCGTACTGCGTGACGACCGGTCCCTCCTGGATGCGGGCGACCTTCACGCCGATTCCGAAGTGTGCCAGCGTCTCGCGGATGCGCTGGCCCTTGGCCGTGAGATCCATCTGCGCCGCGCTCGACTCCGGTGCGTCGGCGAGCAGGTCGAGCCCGGGCAGGTCCCAGGCTCGCTCGACGGCCTCGAGCGCGGCATCCGACGCCTCCTGCTCCCCCATCTCGGCGATGTGCGCCTCCTCGGTCTGTTCGAGCTCGGCGACGACCGATGCGCCCGCGGCCGCAGCGACCTCCGGCACGACCGGGATGGGCGTGGCACGCGGGGCGCCGTTCGCACCCGGTGCCGGTCGCTCGCGCCGGACGATGACCGGCGGCTCGTCGTCGGCCTCGGGCTGGCCACCGAGGCGGTCGCGCATCCGATCGAACAGTCCGTTGCGCTCGTCCGCCGAGGCGGGCTGCTGGGCATCGGTGGGTCGCGGGCGCTTCGCCGCGGCTCGTCTGGCCGCCTCGTCCGCGTCCTCGCGACGCGTGTCGCGACCGGCGAGGTAGGCGGCCACGAGGTCGCCGACGGTCATGTTGAAGTAGAGCAGCAGGCCGACGATCGCGAGCAGGACGAGCACGACCCACGCTCCGGGCACGCCGAGCGCACCGGTGAGCAGTCCGCTCGTGCCCGCGCCGAGCAGGCCACCGCCCTCCCCGATCTCGACGGCGTTCTCCGCCGTGCCACCCACGAGGTGGAGCATCCCGAGGATCGCGAGCGCGAAGATCGCCGCGCCCGTCGCGGCCATCCACCGCTCCGCGGGCATCGTCTTCATCCACAGCATCAGCGCGAACCCCGCCAGCAGCGGGGCCGCGAACGCGATCCCCCACCCCAGCGTCGTCGAGAGGACGTCGTGCCACGGCTGGACGATCGCGCCCGCGTCCGGCGCGAAGAGGGCGATGACGCTGAGGATGGCGAGGAAGAGCAGCACGAGCGCGAGGCCCTCGCGCACGAACCGACCGCTCACGACGAACGGCTGTGGCTGCCGTCGACGGCGCGTCGTCCGGCGGCGAGGCGCCGTCCTCCGTCGGGTTGCCACGCGGCTCAGACCTCCATCACGATCGGCAGGATCATCGGCCGCCGCTTCGTGTGCTGGTGGAAGTAGCGGCTCAGCGTGTCGCGGATCTTCGTCTTCACGTAGCCGGCCTCGGCGGTGTGCTCGTCCTCGCGGCGCTGGTGGAGCGCGTCGACGAGGTGGTCGCGGGCGGCGCCCATGAGCGGGTCCTCGGGGTCGGAGAGGAAGCCACGGCTGACGAGGTCGGGCTGACCCACCAGCTGGCCCGTGTTGCGGTCGAGGGTCACCGCCACCATGACCACCCCGTCGGAGGCGAGCATGCGCCGGTCACGCAGCACGACGCCGTCGATCCCGTCGATCGCCGCGATCCCGTCGACGAGCACCGCCCCGGCGGTCACCGAGCCGGCCATCCGGGCGCGCGTGCCGTCGTGCTCGACGACCTGGCCGTTCTCGAGGACGAAGATCTTGTCGACGTCGACGCCGGCGCCCTCGGCCAGGAGGGCGTGCTGCACGAGCATGCGGTACTCGCCGTGGACGGGGATGAAGTGCCGCGGCTTCACGAGGCCGAGCATGAGCTTCAGCTCCTCGCGCGATCCGTGGCCGGAGACGTGGCAATGAACGAGCGGCTCGTAGTGCACCATCGCCCCCTCCTTGAAGAGGTTGTCGATGGTCTTCGCCACCGCCTCCTCGTTGCCCGGGATCGGTGAGGCCGAGATGATGACGGTGTCGCCGGGCTCGATCGTGATGTTGCGGTGGTCGCGGTTGCTCATCCGCGTCAGCCCGCTCATCGGCTCACCCTGCGAGCCGGTCGTCATCACCACCAGCTGCTCCTTCGCCAGGCGCTGGAGCTGGTCCTTGCGGACCATCGTCCCGTCGCGGTCGTCGAGGTAGCCGCGCTCGAGGGCGATCGCCGTGTTCTGCTCCATGCTCCGTCCGAGGGCGACCATCTTGCGGCCGTGCGCCCAGGCGGCATCGATCACCTGCTGGACGCGCCCGATGTTGCTGGCGAAGGTCGCGACGATCACCCGGCCCTGCGCCTCGCCGACGAGGCGGTGAAGGCTCTCACCGACCGTTGCTTCCGAGAGCGTGTAGCCCTCCTTCTCCGCCCGTGTCGAGTCCGACAGCAGGAACTCGACGCCGCGGTTGCCGATCTCGGCGATGAGCCCCAGGTCGGCGCGGCGGCCGTCGGGCGGCGTGTGGTCGAACTTGAAGTCGCCGGTGTGCACCACCGTGCCCAGCGGCGTGGCGATCGCGTAGCCGACGCCGTCGGGAATCGAGTGGCTCACCCGGAACGGGGTGATGCGGAAGATCCCGACGGCGAACTCGCGCCCCGGCTCGACGACGTGGAGCGGGGTCGACTCGAGGAGCTTGTGCTCGCGCAGCTTGCCCTGCACCAGGCCCTCGGTCAGTCGGGTGGCGTAGATCGGCGTGCCGGGGATGCGGGGCAGGACGTACGGCAGCCCGCCGGTGTGGTCCTCGTGGCCGTGGGTCAGCACGATCGCCCGGACGCGGTCGCGATTCTCCTCCAGGTAGGTGGCGTCGGGGATGACGAGATCGATCCCGAGCATCTCGGGATCCGGGAAGGCGAGTCCGCAGTCCACGACCAGGATCTCGCCGCCGGCCTCGATGGCCGTGATGTTCTTGCCGACCTCGCCCACCCCGCCGAGCGGGATGATGCGCAGCGTATCGGCCATTCAACGTTCCTCGAAAAGGGTCATCTGTGCGGCCTCGGCGAGGCCCGGATCGGGGATGACCGCCGTCACCGTCGCCTCCTCCGCCTGGATCGTCGCCGCGCGTTCGGCCGTGATCGCGTCGCGCGCGTCGAGCAACGCTCCCGGCAACCCGCGCATGTCCCGGAAGAGGGTGTCGCGCAGCGAGGCCTGGTGCAGCGCCGCAGCAGGATGGTACATCGGGAAGACGTGCTGACCGGAGAAGGAGCGGCGCAACCGTCCGTGCGCCTCGCCGATCCGCGCGCCCGGCAGGTATCGCCGCAGCGAGTGGCGTCCGAGGGTCACGACGACCGCGGGGTCGAGCGCGCGCTCCTGACGCTCGAGATAGGCGGCACATGCCGCCGCCTCGTCCGGTTCGGGATCGCGGTTGCCGGGCGGACGGCACTTGACGATGTTCGTGATGAACACGTCGCCCCGTTCCCAGCCGATCGATCGCAGGAGCTCGTCGAGCAGCTGCCCGGCGGGGCCGACGAACGGTCGTCCGGTGGCGTCCTCCCGCGCGCCCGGTCCCTCCCCCACCATCAGCACGTCGCTGCGCGGGTTGCCCTCGCCGGGAACGGCGTGGGTGCGGCGCGTGGAGAGCGCGCACCGCTCGCAGACGCGGACCTCGTCCGCGACCCGCGCGAGCGCGGCCGGGCCATCCGGGAGCGGCTCGCTTGCGGTGCCGGTCATGGCACCGAGGGTAGCGCGCCGCCGCGTGGCCGCGGCGGCGCCATCGGCCTACGAGCGGTCGTTGTCCCCGGAGCCCGCACCGGCCTTGGCCATGTGCCGCTCCATGGCGGCGCGCCGGCTGAGGTTGACGCGGCCCATGCGGTCGATCTCGGTCACGACGACCATCAGCTCGTCGCCGATGCTCACCACGTCCTCGACGCGCGGGACCCGGTAGTCGGCGAGCTGGCTGATGTGGACCAGGCCCTCCTTGCCGGGCAGGATCTCGACGAAGGCGCCGAAGTTCATGATCCGGGTGACCCGGCCGAGGTACTCCTTGCCGACCTCGACGTCCTTGGTCAGGCCCTCGATCCAGCTGATCGCCTTCTGGGCGGCCTCCCCGCTCGTCGCGGCGATCTGGATCGTGCCGTCGTCCTCGATGTTGATCTCGGTCCCGGTCTCCGCCGTGATCTGGCGAATGACCTTGCCGCCGGCGCCAATGACGTCGCGGATCTTGTCGACCGGGATCTTGATCGTCGTGATGCGCGGCGCGTACTGGCTCAGCTCCTCACGGGAGGCGCTGATGACCTCGGTCATCTTGCCGAGGATGTGCATCCGAGCCGCATGCGCCTGCTGGAGGGCATCGCGCATGATCTCGGTGGTGATGCCGGCGACCTTGATGTCCATCTGCAGCGCCGTCACGCCGTCGGCGGTGCCGGTCACCTTGAAGTCCATGTCGCCGTAGGCGTCCTCCTTGCCGGTGATGTCGGTGAGGACGGCGTAGCGACCGGTCTCCTTGTCGGTGATCAGGCCCATCGCCGCGCCGGCGACCGGCGCCTTGATCGGCACGCCGGCATCCATGAGCGCCAGCGTCGAGCCGCAGGTCGAGGCCATCGAGGTCGAGCCGTTCGAGCTCACCACTTCGCTCACGATGCGGATGACGTACGGGAACTCGTCGGCGCTCGGCAGGACCGGCACCAGTGCTCGCTCGGCGAGCGCGCCGTGGCCGATCTCCCGCCGGCCCGGGCCGCGCATGAACTTCGCCTCGCCGACCGAGTACGGCGGCATGTTGTAGTGGTGCATGTAGCGCTTCTCGGTCTCGGGCGAGATCGTGTCCATGCGCTGGACGTCGCTCGACGGGCCGAGCGTCGCGATCGAGAGGGCCTGGGTCTGGCCGCGGGTGAAGAGGCCCGAGCCATGCGTTCGCGGCAGGACGCCGACCTCGACGCTGATCGGGCGAACCGTGGTCGTGTCGCGGCCGTCGATCCGGATGTTCTCGCTCAGCACGAGCTCGCGCACCGTGGTCTTGGTCAGAACGTCCATGAGCGGTGAGCCGATGCCGTGGAGGCGCTTGATGTCCTCCAGGCGGCTGCCCTGCTCGGATCGGTCGTACGAATCGCGCGCTCGACGGACCTCGTCGGCGATGTCCTGGCGAATCGCGTCGAGCCGCTCGGCCAGTCCGGCGGTGAAGTTCAGGAACAGCTCGGCGGTGGCTTCCGCGTCGGGCATCGCCCGATGCGCGGCGGCGTGATCACGGCCGAAGACGAAGCGGACGAGGTCACCGAGCTTCCAGGCGCCCGCATCCGGATAGAGCTGGTAGCCCAGCTCGAGCGTGTCGAAGACCCCGGTCGGCTCCCAGTTCACGTCGTTCGGGAGGTGGCGCAGGATGAACGGCAGATCGAAGGCGACGTTGTGCGCGACGATCGGCGTCTCGCCGACCCAGCCGACGAAGTTCGCCAGCACCTCGGATGCGGTCGGGGCGTTCGAAACGTCATCGGTGCCGATGCCGTGGACCTGGTGCCCGACGATCGGCCGGCCCGGGTTCACGAGCGACTCGAAGCGATCGACCACCTGGCCGTCACGCACGCGCAGCGCGGCGATGTCGACGATGTAGCCGTTCTCCGGCTTCATGGCGGTCGTCTCGAGGTCGAAGACGACGAACTCGCTCTGGCCCTGGGACAGGAGCTTGCCGAGCTTGACGACCGAGTCGGCCTTCGGTCCGACGAACGGCACCTTCTTCGGCTTGCCGGCCGATGCGACCAGCTTCTCCTGGAGGTCGATCGACTTCTGGAGCTCAGCGTGTCCGTAGGCGATGGCATCGGCCATCACCTCCTCGGGCAGGATCTTGGCGCCTGCCTCGACCATCATCACCGCCTCGCGGGTGCCGGCAACGACGAGGTCGAGCTCGCTCTCGGCAAGCTGGCTGTTCGTCGGGTTGGTGACGAACTGGCCGTCGATGCGACCGACGCGGACGCCGCCGACCGGCCCGTCGAACGGGATCTGGCTGATGCTGAGCGCGGCGGACGCCCCGTTGAGCGCGATGATGTCCGGATCGTTCTCCTGGTCCGTCGAGAGGACGGTCAGGACGACCTGGACGTCGTTGTAGTAGCCCTTCGGGAAGAGCGGGCGGATCGGTCGGTCGGTGAGCCGCATCGCCAGGATGGCGGCCTCCGACGGTCGCGACTCGCGCTTGATAAAGCCGCCCGGGATCTTGCCCGCGGCGTACATCCGCTCCTCGTAGTCGACGGTGAGCGGGAAGAAGTCGGCGCCCTCGCGGGGCTCCTTGCTGGCCACCGCCGTCGCCAGGACGACCGTGTCGCCATAGCGGAGCAGAACGGCGCCATCGGCCTGTTCGGCGAGCTTGCCGGCCTCCATGCTGAGGACCTGGCCGCCGATCTCGGCCTCGTGCTTGACTGCCACTGATTCCTCCAGTGTTCTCGTGTGCATCGGCACCGTGCTGCGCGGCGCGCCCTCTACGTGTGGTGGCGCAGGCTCAGCGCAGGGGCCGATGCGGGTGGTGTGTGCTGGTTGTGCGAGACCCAGGTCCCCAACGGGGCCTGGGTCGATCGCGGTCGATCTTTAGCGTCGCAGCCCAAGGCCGCTGATGACGGCGCGGTACCGATCCACGTCATGGCGGACCAGGTAGGCCAGCAGCCGCCGTCGCTGCCCGACGAGCTTCAGGAGCCCTCGGCGCGAGTGATTGTCCTTCGGGAAGCTGCGCAGGTGATCTGTCAGCGATTTGATCCGCTCGGTGAGCAGCGCGATCTGCACCTCGGGTGACCCGGTGTCTCCTTCGTGCGTTGCGTACTCGTCGACGATCGCGCTCTTCGCATCCTTGGCGAGCGGCACGTATTCCTCCACATCCGTTTCCGTAACGGTCGCAGTTTACCAGAGGAGCCGAGTGGCCGCTTTCGGCGCATGGTCTGGAGCCTGTCATTGGATATATCGTTAGTGATATATCGCCTGACACCACGGCGGACCTTCCCTCTCAGGTTGTGCCCGCCAGCAGGCGCCGGGCCTCCGTCTCGTCCGAGCGCATTTGCTCGACCAGTGCCTCGACCGATGCGAACCGGCGCTCCTCACGCAGCCGCTCGTCGAGCTCGACGGTGAGCGTCGCGCCGTACAGGTCGCCATCCCAGTCGAGCAGGTAGACCTCGACGAGGACGCGGCCGTCGTCGTGGAACGTGGGTCGCACACCGACGCTCACCAGCGCCGGATGGCCGGGGCCGACGGAGCACTCCGGCACGGCGGCGTGACCGAGATAGATCCCGAGCGCGGGAAGCGCCGGCGTGTAGTCGAACGCGAGGTTCGCGGTCGGGAAGCCGAGCTCGCGACCTCGATGGTCGCCCTCGACGACCGTCCCGCGCAGCAGTGGTCGCGCGGCCAGGAGCGAGGTCGCCTCCCCCACCTCGCCGTCGGCCAGCATCGCGCGAAGGCGCGACGAGGAGACCGGCTGCCCGTCGACAAGGAGCGGCTCGACCCCGATCGCGTCGAAGCCGGCGCCGGCACCGATCTCCGCCACCCGCTCGAGCGTCCCCGCGCGGCGGTGACCGAAGGCGGACTCCGGCGTCATCGTCACGCCCCGGAGCTGGATCCCCGGCGAGAGCGCGTCGAGGAAGTCCTCGGGCGAGAGGGCGCGCAGCGCGTCGTCGAACGGCACGACCACGACATGGTCCGCGCCTGCCGCCGCCAGCCGCTCGCGGGTGACGTCGGGGGGAAGCAGCCGCGCAATCCGGGTGTCCGGCCGAATGACCTCCTCGGGGTGCGGCTCGAACACGATCGTCACCGCGCTCGCATCGCGCTCGCGGGCCGCGCGGATCGTCGCGTCCAGGAGGTGTCGGTGGCCGAGATGCACGCCGTCGAACACGCCGAGCGTCACCACCGCCGGCCCGATGGCCGGGATGTCGAGCCTCACCCTCCGCCGTCCGTCGGGATGACCTTCTCTGGCCGAAGCTCGCCGCCGGCCAGCGAGCCGACGCCCAGCAGGCGTCCGGCCTCGTCGAGGACCTTGACCCGACCCGGAGCTCCATCGTCGAGGGACTGGGCCGAGCCATGGGCGAAGCGCCAGGCCGCGTCGGCCCCCAGGGAGACGGCCGGCAGCGGCAGCAGGTCGCCGACGGATCGGAGCGCCTCGTCCAGCCGGCCATCCCCCGCGAGCACCTCGAGCCGCTCGGGCGTGATGCCATCATCGACCAGCAGTCCGGCGGCCTCGGTTCGCCTCAGGGCGTGCAGGTGCCCACCGCACTCGAGCTGCGAGCCGAGGTCGCGCGCGATCGAGCGCACGTACGTGCCAGGCCCGCAGCGCAGGTCGATCCGGACGTCGAGCCAGCCGTCCCCCGCGCTCACGTCCAGCAGGTCGATCGAGTCGATCGTGACCGTCCGCGGCGGCAGCGCGATGGGCTCCCCGGCGCGGGCGGCGCGGTGCGCGGTGCGACCGCCGAGCTTCCGCGCGCTGAACGCCGGCGGCAGCTGGTCGAAGGTGCCGACGAAGCGCGCCAGGGCGCCGGCAACGGCCGCGTGCGACGGCATCGGCCCGCCGACGACACTGATCGGTCCCTCGGCGTCATCGGTCTCGGAGGTCTGTCCCAGCCGGATCACCGCGTCGTAGCGCTTGCGGCCGCCGGTGAGCTCCTCGCTGAAGCGGGTGGCGGCCCCGACGAGGATCGGCAGCACGCCCGAGGCCAGCGGATCGAGCGTACCGGCGTGACCGATCCGCCGCGTGCCGGTGAGGCGCCGCATGAGCCCGACCATGTCGTGGCTGGTAGGCCCGACGGGCTTGTCGAGGTTAACGACCCCGAGCATCGGCGCGGTCGAGCTCGCGCTCGCACTCGTCCAGGACGAGGCGCATGGCCTCGTCGAGCGGTGCGCTCACCGTGCATCCCGCGGCGCGGGCGTGCCCGCCGCCGCCGAATGCCGACGTGATCGCCACGGCGTCGGCGCGTGCCGTGGTACGGACGCTGACCCTGATGCCTGAGGCATCGCCCTCCTTGAAGAGGAGCGTGATGTCGGCGGTCTTCGTCGATGCCAGCAGGTCGATGAACCCTTCCGACGCCACCGGCTCGGTGCTCGTCTCGCGCAGCATGGCCTCGGTCATCAGCGCGAACACGATCCGCCCGTCGCGGCGCTCGGCCGCTCCGGCGAGGATGCGGCCCCATAGCGCGAGCGTGCCGAACGGCTTGTCGGCGTAGATGGACCGATGGATCGCCGACAGCGGCGCGCCCGCCTCGACCAGCGTGGCGGCCACGCGAAGGGTGCGCGGGGTGGCGTTCGGATGGGCGAAGGTGTGCGTGTCCTGGACGATGCCCGCGAGCAGCACCGTGGCGATGTCCGCGTCGACCTCGATGCCGAGGTCGGGCACGAGGAGCGCGACCATCTCGCAGGTCGCGGCCGCCTCGGCGTCGACCCACGCGACGGCGGACTCGCTCCCGTCGTTCGAGACGTGGTGGTCGACGTTCACGATGGTGGCGCGCGCGAGCCAGTCGGCACAGTCGCGCGCCACGGCGCCCGTCCGCGACGGCGGGCCGTCGGTCACCAGGGCCACGTCGGGCTCGAGCGCCGGCGTCGTCCGGACCTCTCCGGCGTGCGGCAGCCACGCGAGTGCGGGCGGCACGGGGTCGGCGGCGACGACCTCGACCTGCTTGCCGAGTCGCTCGGCCGCGATGCGCAGCGCCAGCGCGGAGCCGAGCGTGTCGGCGTCGGGATTCTCGTGGCAGATGATCGTGATCCGCGTCGCGCCGCGAATCGCCTCGGCGATGGCCTCCCTGCTCACGCCTTCCCCTCGTCGGAGAGCTCGTTGAGCAGCCGCAGCACGCGGTCCCCCGCCTCGATCGAGTCGTCGTGGCGGATGACGAGCTGCGGAACGTGGCGGATCGTCAGCCGGCCGCCGAGCTGGCGACGCAGCCAGGGGGCGGCATCGGTCAGGGCCTTCAGGGCAGCCTGCTGCTCCTCGGGCGTGCCGAGCACGCTGACCCAGACCTTCGCCGACCCCAGGTCGCGCGCGGTCTCGACTCGCGTGATGGTGGCGAACCCGATGCGCGGGTCCTTCATCTCGCGCTGGAGCAGCTCCATCAGCTCGGCTCGGATCTGGCTGTCGAGCCGATCGGTACGCTGGCTCATTCTGTCTCTAGGCCTGCTCGGCCACCATCTGGTAGCACTCGATGATGTCGCCCTCGGCGATGTCCTCGGCGTCGAGGCCGATGCCGCACTCGAGGTTGGTGGCGACCTCGCGCACGTCGTCCTTGAACCGCTTCAGCGACGTGATCCGCGTGTCGGCGATCAGCTCACCGCCTCGGAAGAGGCGAACCTGGCCGCCGCGCACGATGCGGCCATCGGTCACGTACGAGCCGGCGATGTTTCCAGCTCGGCCGGCCTTGATGACCATGCGGACCTCGGCATGGCCCTCGACCTGCTCGACGAGCTTCGGCTCGAGGAGGCCGGAGAGGGCCTGACCGACGTCGTCGGTCAGCTTGTAGATGACGTCGTAGATGCGGACGTCGACCCCAGTGGCCTCGACCGATCGCTGAGCGCCGGCATCGAGCTTCGCGTTGAAGCCGATGACGACCGCGTCCGAGGCCGAGGCCAGGTTGATGTCGCTCTCGTTGATGTCGCCGGCGCCCTCGCGCAGGATGTTGATCCGCACCTCGTTCGTGTTGAGGCGCTCGAGGGCATGGCGGATCGCGCCGAGCGAACCCTGCACGTCGGTCTTCAGCACGACCCGCAGCTCGGCGACCTCGCTGTCCTTGATCTGCGCACTGACCTCCTCGAGCGTGCTGACCGTGCGGCCCTCGCCTCCGGCGGCCGCCAGCTCGGCAGCCTCGGCTGCATCGCGGGCCGTCTTCTCATCGGCGACCACGCGCAGGGTGTCACCGGCCTCCGGCAGTCCCTGCAGACCGATGATCTCCACGGCGGTCGCAGGCTCGGCGGTCTTCACCCGCTTGCCGGCCGCGTTGTTCAGCGCCCGCACGCGGCCGGAGGTCCGGCCGACGGTGACGATGTCGCCGACCTTGAGCGTGCCCGTCTGGACGAGCACCGTCGCGACGTTGCCGCGGCCCTTGTCGACCTTCGACTCGACGATCGTGCCGATCGCCTCGCGGTCCGGGTTGGCCTTGAGGTCCTGGAGGTCGGCGACGAGGAGAACCATCTCCATCAGGTCGTCGATGCCGGTGCGCTGCTTCGCGCTGACGGGCACCGCGATGATGTCGCCGCCGTACTCCTCGATGAGCACCTGGTTGTCGGCCAGCTCCTGCTTCACCCGGTCGGGCTGGGCATCGGGCTTGTCGATCTTGTTGATCGCCACGATCATCGGCACCCGCGCGGCGCGGACGTGGTCGATCGCCTCCTTCGTCTGCGGCATGACGCCGTCGTCGGCGGCGACCACGATGATCGCGATATCGGTCACCTGCGCGCCGCGGGCACGCATGGCGCTGAACGCCTCGTGGCCGGGCGTGTCCAGGAAGACGATGCGCTTGCCGTTGTGGTCCACCTCGGACGCACCGATGTGCTGGGTGATCCCGCCGCTCTCGCCCGAGGCGACCTTCGTCTCGCGGATCGCGTCGAGCAGGCTCGTCTTGCCATGGTCGACATGGCCCATGACCGTCACGATCGGGGCGCGGGTGATGAGCTTGGAGGGATCCTCATCGGTCCACAGCGGGGTCCGTCCGTTCGTCTCGCCGCCGGTCCCCGGAGCGACGAGCTCGCGCTCGGCGGCCTCCGCGGCAGCGGCACGCTCGGCGGCGCCACGCTCGGAGGTCTCGAAGCCGAGCTCGCCGGCGACGAGTGACGCGGTGTCGAAGTCGATCGACTGGTTGACCGTCGCGAAGATCCCGTTGCGGATCAGGACGTTGATGACCTCGGCGTGGCTCACGCCGAGCGTCTCCGCGAAGTCCTTCACGACCACTGGGTTGGGCAGCTCGACCGGGCCGGCTGGACGGACCGGGGCGGTCTCGGTCGCGACGCCGCCCGGACGCGGGCCGGTTCGCTTGCGTTGCGGGCGGGGCCCGCGACGCGGTCGGTATCTATTTGGCGGCATCGTTCACCTCGAATGCGAGCGCGGAAGACGCGGGCTCCGCGCCGAGCGCCCGTTTGATGGCCGCCGCGGCCGTGGTCTGGTCGCGGCAGGCCGGATCGTGACAGAGATATGTTCCGCGACCGGGCTGGCGCCCGGTGTCGTCGCGGACGACCGACCCGTCGGCGGTGCGGACCAGCCGGGTCATCTCGCGCTTGGCGCGCGGGGTCCGGCAGACCGCGCAGCTGCGGGTCGGAACGTGGTCAGGTCGTCGCTTCGGCATCGGCCGGCGCCTCCGCGTCCGGCTCGAGCCCGTCGAGGCCGGCTCCCTCGCCGTCGTCGCCGTGCTCGATGTGACCGCCCCCGGCCGCAGCCGTGGCCACGCCGGCCTCCGAGCGGATGTCGATCCGCCAGCCCGTGAGCTTGGCGGCCAGTCGGGCGTTCTGCCCCTCCTTGCCGATGGCCAGGCTGAGCTGACGTTCGGGCACGATGACATTGGCGATCTTGTGCTCCTCGTCGATCCGCACGCTGAGCACCTCGGCCGGGCTCAGTGCCTCCGCCACGAATCGCCCTGGATCCTCGTCCCACAGGACAATGTCGACCTTCTCGCCATTGAGCTCGGCGACGATCGACTGGATCCGCGCTCCCCGCTGCCCGACCGCCGCGCCCTTGGCGTCGACTCCGGTCTGGCGGCTCTCGACCGCGACCTTGGATCGGCTCCCCGCCTCGCGCGCGATGCCGCGGATGACGACCGTCCCGTTATAGATCTCGGGGATCTCCATCTCCATCAGGCGACGGAGGAAGCCCCGATGCGTGCGGCTGGCGACGATCACCGGGCCGCGCGTCGTGCGCCGCACCTCCATGACGTAGACCTTGAGGTGCTGACCGATGCGATACGTCTCGTTCGGCAGCTGCTCGGTCACCGCCAGCACGGCCTCGACGTCCTTGCCCATGTCGAGCACCACGGCCGAGTCGGTCGTGCGCTGCACGTTGCCGGTCATGATCTCGCCCTCGCGGGCCGCGTACTGCTGGAAGACCACGTCCCGCTGTGCCTCGCGGAGGCGCTGCCGGTACACCTGGCCGGCCGTCTGGGCCGCGATCCGCCCGAGCTGGGCCTGCGTCACGTTCTCCGGGATGCGGACCTTGCCGCCGACGCCGGTGGTGGGATCGATCTTCTGGGCCTTCGCCGCCGTCATCTGCGCTTCCGGATCCTCGATCTCCTGCTCGCCGGCGACGACCTCGTACTCGCGCGCCACGCTGATCTCTCCGGTCTCTGGGTTGACCGTGACGACCACGTTCTCCGGTGCATCGGCATTGCGGCGGTAGGCCGACTCGATCGCCTGCTCCAGCGTGTGGATGAGGATGTCCTGGGGCACACCTTTCTCGGCGTTCAGCTGGAGCAGTGCTCCAATGAAGTCTCGATTCATGCCCCGCTCCTCTTCCCGCAGACAAACAGAGACGTGGGAGGCGAACCGACCCACGTCTCAGGCGCTCAGTTCAGTATTAATGGTTCGCAATGGCCGGTCGAACCGTGCCAAAGTATACCCGATCCCCCCTTTCCCCGCCACCGACGACCCGATGAGGGACCGCCGCCGACAGACCGGCGATTCTTCACGCGAATCGCCCGCTGGGTGCGGTTTCGTCGATAGATCGGCGATGGCGCCGCACGAAGCGCACCTGGGCGTGCCGTTCGTGCGCACCCAGCGCCGATAGATCGGCGAAACGCAACCCAATTCCCGATCCCGGTGCCAAATCGCCGACAGATCGACGACCGATCGTGGGCTACGTTCCAGTGGAGTGGTGTGGGCCTTCGTCGGTTCAGGAAGCGTCCCGGCGCCTCGCGCGTGGGATCGCGATGCCGAACAGCAGCGCGATCCCCACGCCGAGCAACGTCTCAGCAACCCGTTCGATGAGGCGGGTTTCGGCCTGGCCCGGCATCCCGTAGACCAGCAGCGAGATCACGAGAAACGTGGTGAAGCCGCCGGTGACATACCATCGGCTTTCGCGTGTTGCGGCCAGGCATGTCAACGCCACGCCGATGGCGATGGCCATGACGACCGGCTCGGCTCCCGATGCGGCCAAGAGGGCCGCGCCCAGAGCTCCGGCGGTCACGCTGATCGCTCGGCCCGCTCCGCGCAGCCTCGTCATCTCGGCGCTCGGACGCATGACCAGCAGGCAGGCCGCCGTGGCCCAACCTGGGTGGTCGAGGGCGAGGGCGAAGCCGATACCGGCGCAGAGTGCTCCCGCGGACCCCAGGCGCACGCCGTACTCGATCATGTCGGCCAGGTCCGGCCGCGCCGCCGCGGCGCGCGGTGTCGCCGGCGGTTCCGGCCAGATCAACGACAACAGCCCGCCGCACGCGGCGCCGACCGCGATCAGCACGGCTGCGTCAAAGGCCCTCCGGACGTCGCCGCCAAAGCTCAATCCGGCCCCGACCATCGGGACGGCAAGCATCAGAACGAGTGAGCCGATCCTGGCGCGAGTCGTCGCGGCTGCCGCCGCCACACACAGGACGAAGATCCCGGCCACCGCCAGCCACCACGACCACGACAGCGCGGCTCCCACCACGAGCCCGAGCCCGATGGCGATGCCAACGAGCAGGCTGGCGACGCGCCTGCGGCGGGTGGCCGAGATGCCCACCGCGGCGGGTGCGAGGGCGCCGATCGCGAGCGCCAGGCCAGCCGAGGGATCCTGCGTCGCCACGACCACCGCCGGGAGCGCGCACAATGCGCCGAACAGCGCCGACGACCACCGCCACGCGATGGCGGGCGGCCTCAGCGACTCAGGGATGGCTTCGGACGTGTGCGCGCTGGCCACCGCCTGAGGATACGGATGCGCCGCTCGCGGCACACCGATCCTTCGGTGGGTTTCGTCCTGCTAGCCGCCGGTGAAGAGGCGCTGGATGTCCTGGATGCTGATGAGGACCACGAGCGCGATGAGGACCGCGAATCCGGTCAGGTAGATCAGCGCCTCGCGCTCGGCCGGCATCCGGCGCTGGCGGACGGCCTCGATGAGCACGACCGCGATCCGACCACCATCGAGCGGCGGGAATGGCAGGACGTTGAGGATGGCGAGATTGATCGAGAGGATGCCCACGAACTGGACGATGGCCAGCAGTCCGGCGTCGATGACCTCGCCGGTGATCTGGGCGATGCCGATCGGTCCGCGTGCGTCCCCGGCACCCTCCGGATTCAGCCCGATCAGCCCCCCAACCGCTGCCGCAAGCCCGCCGGGGATCTCGATGGCCGCACGGACCGCGGTCGAAAAGCCGACGCCCAGCGCGGCGATCGGGTTCGTGGCCTGCGGCGGCCCCTCCCCCACCTCGTCGGCGCGCCAGCTGAAGCCGATGGCGCCGACGCCCTGGCTGATCTGCTCCTCGGTCAGGTCGCGCGGCGTGACGGTGACGCTCGTCGTGTCGCCGTCACGGATGATCGTGAGCGTGACGGGCTCGCCGGCCTGGCTCGTGACGTAGCTGGTGAGGTCGCGCGATTGCTCGAACGTCTGGCCGTCGGCGGCGGTGATGACGTCGCCTACCTCCAGCGCCTCCTCGGCCGGGCTGTTCCCCTGGATCTCGAGCACGTGGAGCGGCCCGAGGCTCACCGGCTGCGGCAGCGCCGCGGCCCACGAGAAGGCAAGCCCGGCAAGGATGAAGTTCATCGCCACGCCGGCCAGCAGCACGCCGATCCGGATCCAGATCGGCTTGCGGTTGAATGCGCCGGCCATGGCGTGATCGATCTCCGCATCGGTCAGGCCGCCGTCGCGCAGACGGCGGATCTCGACGTCCCCGTCCTCGCCGAGCATCCGCACGAAGCCGCCGAGCGGGATCCAGTTCAGGCTGTACCGCGTGCCGTGCCACGTGACCGATGCGATCCGCGGCGGAAACCCGATCCCGAACTCTTCGACGGTGATCCCTGCCCGCTTGGCGGTGATGTAGTGCCCGAGCTCGTGGACGAGGACGAGCACTACCAGGATGGCGATGAAGGCGGCGACGGTGCCGATGACGTCCATCAGGCGATCGCCTCGGCCAGGGTGCTCCGCACCTCGGCGTCGAGCGCGACGATGCCGTCGAGGTCAGGCTCGCCGGACGAGCCCCAGCGATCCACCGCGGAGCCGATCGTGTCGGCGATGGCGGGGAAGGCGATCCGCCCCGCCAGGAAGGCATCGACCGCCACCTCGTCGGCGGCGTTGAGGATGACCCCGCGGTTGCCGCCGGCCTCCGCGGCCGCGCGCACGACGGCGTAGGCGGGATGGTCCGCATCGGTCAGCGGCGCGAACTCGAGGATGCCCCAGTCGGCCGGCGCGGACGATGTGGCAGGCGAGGGCAGGCGCTCCGGGTGGGTCAACGCGTACTGGATGGGGAGCCTCATGTCGGGCTGGCCGAGCTGGGCCTTGTACGAGCCGTCGGTGAACTCGACGAGCGAGTGCACGACGCTCTGGGGGTGGATCACGGCGTCGATCTTAGAGTACGGGAGCCGATACAACCATCGAGCCTCGATGACCTCGAATGCCTTGTTCACCAGGGTCGCCGAGTCGATCGTGATCTTCGGCCCCATCCGCCACGTCGGGTGCGCCAGCGCGTCCTCGGCCGTGACCGATGCGAGCTGCGCCGCGTCCCGACCGCGAAACGGTCCCCCGCTGGCGGTCAGGACGAGACGCTCGACGTCGTCGATCCGTTCCCCGACCAGGCACTGCCAGATCGCCGAGTGCTCGCTGTCGACCGGACGCAGGCGATCGAGCCGCTCGCCGCCGATGTCGTCGAGCAGCGCCGCGACGAGATGTCCGCCGGTGACCAGCGTCTCCTTGTTCGCCAGCGCCACCCGCTTGCCCGCCCGCAGCGCGGCGAGCACGGCGGGCAGGGCCGTCATGCCGGTCGTGGCCACGACGACCATCTCGACGTCGTCGGATGTTGCGAGCTCCTCGAGCCCACCCGCCGCCCAGCGCGTCTCGACGCCGTCGGGTCGCTCACCCGGCGCCCAGGCTCGTGCCCGCGGCCACGCGGAGAGCTGCGCGGTGAAGCGGTCGTCGGCGTGACCCGTTGCGAGGCCGAGCACCTCGAAGCGGTCGTCCAGGGCGGCCACGACCTCGAGCGTCTGGCGCCCGATCGACCCGGTCGAGCCCAGGATCGCGAGGCCGGTCACACCACCCGCCCGGCGACGAGCAGCGCGTAGCCGGCGAGCACCGGGGCAGCGAACAGGAACGAGTCGATCCGGTCGAGGATGCCGCCGTGCCCGGGCACCAGGAAGCCCGACTCCTTGCGCCCGGCGGCGCGCTTGAGCATCGATTCCGCCAGGTCGCCGGCCTGGGCGGCGATGCCGACCACCGGGCCGATGATCAGGGGGTGCCACGGCTCGAGGCCGATGAGCACGGCGCCGACGCCGGCGGCGATCGTCGCCAGCACCAGCCCACCGGCGAGACCCTCGATCGTCTTCGATGGGCTGATGTGGTCGAGCATCCGCCGGCGCCCGATCAGTCGCCCGGTCGCGTAGGCGCCGGTGTCGTAGCCCCACACGACGAGGACGAGGGTCAGCGCCCACGCGGCGCCCGAGCCGAGACCGAACACACCGACCGGGGTGTTCCACGACCCGCCGGCCGGGGCGAGGTGCGCGACGAGCACGATCGCCGGCAGGAGGAGGCCCACGTACGAGATGCCGAACGTCGTGGTGGCCCACGTCTGGAAGCCGGCGCGCGGGTCGGCGCGCGTGAACGACACGAGCGCGAGCAGCAGCATGGCCGCGACGAGCGTCGCCGCCACGAGGCCCGGAGGGTCGAGTGCGGTCAGGAGGGTGGTGACCACCCCGCCGACGCCGCCCTCGTTGGCGCTGACCAGGCCGGCGGCGGTCAGCGCGATGCCGGCCACGATCGCGAGCACCTGCGGCGGTTCGTAGCCGGCCGCGTCGAGCAACGCGACGACCTCGACGAGGGCCAGGAACGCGACGAAGCCGATCAGCAGCGACAGCCACGGCTCGCCGAGGAAGACGATGGCCAGGATCAGCGGCGCGAGGAGGAGGGCGGTGATGAGGCGCGTGCGGAGCATCGGTCAGCTGCCGAACCGGCGCTCACGGCGCGCGTAGTCGGCCAGGGCGGCGTCGAGGTCGTCGGCGGTGAAGTCGGGCCAGTACTTCGCGCAGAAGACGAGCTCGGCATAGGCGGCCTGCCACAGCAGGAAGTTGCTCGTGCGCTGGTCGCCGCCGGTGCGGATGACGAGATCGACGTCCGGCTGACCGGCGGTGTAGAGGAGGTCGGCAAAGCGCGCCTCGTCGACCTCGTTGGGGTCCACCCGCGCGGCCATCAGCGCCCGCGCGGCGTCGACGATCTCGGCGCGACCGGAGTAGTTGAAGCAGATGTTGAGCGTGAGGTCAGCCCCATGGCTCGTTCGGTCCTCTGCCGCGCGGATCGAACGCTGGACGTCCGACGGCGCCTCGTGCAGGCGGCCGATGACCCGGACGCGAACCCCTTCCTTGATCAGCTCGTCGGTGTACTGGCGGACGGCGCCGTCGATGAGTCCGAACAGCCCCGACACCTCGTCGTCCGGGCGTGCCCAGTTCTCGGTGCTGAACGTGTAGACGCTGAGCGTCTCGACGCCGCGGTCACGGGCGCGGCGCACGACCGGGCGAATGGCCTCGATGCCCTGGATGTGTCCCGCGAGCACCGGCAGGCCGCGCTCACGAGCCCAGCGCCGGTTGCCATCGGCGATGATCGCCACGTGCCGTGGCCGACCCGGCTCGGGCACCGGTCAGACCTCCAGGATCTCTGTTTCCTTGCGGTCGGCGCGCGCGTCGATGGCCTCGATGTGCCGGTCGGTCAGCTTCTGGAGGTTCTCGAGCTCGCGCCGCTCCTCGTCTTCGCCGAGGTCCCCGTCACGAAGGGCCTTCTTGAGGGCGTCCGCAGCCTCCCGCCGGTGATTGCGCACCTCGACGCGAGCATCCTCGGTCCGACGACGCACCTGCTTCACCATCTCCTTGCGACGCTCCTCGGTGAGCGGCGGCACGTTGAGCCTGACCACGGTGCCATCGACGTTCGGCACGAGGCCGATGTCGCTCTTGGTGATCGCCTTCTCAATCGCCGACAGGACCGATCGGTCCCATGGCTGGATGACGATGAGGTGCGGGTCCGGCGTGCTGATGCCGGCCACCTGGTTGAGCGGCGTCTGGGTGCCGTAATAGTCGACGGTGATGCGCTCCACCATCCCGGTCGATGCCCGTCCGGTGCGAACGGTGGCGAAGTCGCGCTCCATGGCCTCGATCGCGCGCTGCATCTTCGGCTCGATCGCGATCAGCGTCTCGTGCATCATCGGGACTCCTCTGCTGCGATCAGCGTACCGATGCGCTCGCCGCGGACCGCCCTGGCGATGTTGCCGGCGATCGTCATGTCGAAGACGACGATCGGCATGTCGTTATCCATGGCCAGGCTGACGGCCGTGGCGTCGAGCGCCTGGAGCCGGTTGCTCAGCAGCTCGGTGTAGCCGATGCGGCTGTAGCGCTGGGCCTCCGGGTGCTTCTCCGGGTCGGCATCGTACACCCCGTCCACCCGGGTCGCCTTGAGGATGACCTGGGCGTGGACCTCGACCGCGCGCAGGGTTGCGGCCGTGTCGGTCGTGAAGTACGGGTTGCCGGTCCCGGCCACCATCACCACGACGCGGCCCTTCTCGAGGTGCCGCACGGCGCGGCGCCGGATGTACGGCTCACAGATCTCGTTCATGGCGATGGCGCTCATGACCCGCGTCGGCTGGCCGAGCTGCTCGAGCGCGTCCTGGAGGGCGAGGCCGTTCATGACGGTCGCCAGCATGCCCATGTAGTCGCCGGTCGCGCGGTCCATGCCCTTCGCGCTGGCGGCCAGCCCGCGGAAGATGTTCCCGCCGCCGACGACGACCGCCGCCTGGATTCCCTCGGCGACCGCGTCGGCCACCTCGCCGGCGATGTTCCGCACGACTTCGGGATCGATCCCGTATTCGGCGTCGCCGAGCAGCGCCTCGCCGGACAGCTTCAGCAGCACCCGGCGCGGGGGCGTGGTCGCCATGGCGGCGGCCGCATCGGTCATGCGCTCTCCGCAGCCTCGCCGCCGTCGGCGTCAGCCGGCGCGGACTCCCCGACTGCCATGCGCGCGAAGCGGGCCACGCGGATGTTCTCGCCGAGGAGCGCGACCTTCTCGGTGATCAGGTCGGAGACCTTCTGGTCGGTGTCGCGGTACTGCTGCTCGAGCAGGCAGATCGTCTCGTACCACTTGTTGAGCTTGCCCTCGACGATCGTCGGGATGCGATCCGCGGGTCGGCCCTCCCGCTCGGCGTCGACCGCGAAGAGCCGCTTCTGCTCCTCGACGAGGTCGGCAGGCACGTCCTCGCGACCGATGTAGGCCGGGTCGAGCGCGGCCACGTGCATGGCGATCGCCCGGGCCAGCTCCTGGAAGTCCTCGGTGCGCGCGACGAAGTCCGTCTCGCAGTTGAGCTCGAGCAGCACGCCGAGGCGTGAGCCGTGATGGATGTAGCTGGAGATCACGCCCTCGCGCGCGACCCGACCCGCCTTCTTGGCGGCCATCGAGAGACCCTTCTCACGCAGCCACAGCACCGCGGCGTCGAAGTCGCCGCCGGACTCCTCCAGCGCGCGCTTGCAATCCATGATGCCGGCCCCGGTCATCTCGCGGAGCCGCTTCACGTCCTCAGGCTTGATCATCAGTGTGTTGGCCATGGTCCTTTCCCGGCGCGCCTAGTGGGTGCGCGCCTCCTTGATCTGCTCATCGATCATGCGCTCGTGCTCCCGGTCGGGATCGTGCTCCGGCTCGCCCTCGTCGATGTGGGCGGCGCGCCGTGCCCGCGCCTTGCGCTCCTCTTCCTCGTCGTCCTCCGGCTCGGGCTCGAAGACGAGCGCCTCGCCCGACGCCAGCGCGGCGGTGTAGTCGGCCTCGGAGGTCAGCGTCGCGTCGTCGACCGGTGGCAGCGCCTCGGCCTGCTCGAACTCCTCGTCCAGCTTCGCCTGGCGCTCCTGCTGTGCGGTGGTGGCCGCGTCGGCGACGACGCCGCAGATGAGGCGGACCGAGCGGATCGCGTCGTCGTTGGCCGGGATGACCCAGTCGATGAGGTCCGGGTCACAGTTCGTGTCGGTCATGGCGACGATCGGGATCTCGAGCCTTCGCGCCTCGGCCACGGCGATCGCCTCGCGGTGCGGGTCGACGATGAACACCGCCCCGGGCAGCCGGCGCATCTTGCGGATCCCGCCAAGGGCGGCATCGAGCTTGTTGATCTCCTCGGTCAGCTTCGAGGCCTCCTTCTTCGTGAGGCGCTCGAACTCGCCCGCCTCGCGCCGGGCCTCGAGGGCCTCGAGACGCTGGATGCGGCGCTTGATCGTCGTGAAGTTGGTGAGCATCCCGCCCAGCCAGCGCGTGTTGACGTAGTGCTGGCCCGATCGCTGCGCGGCCTCTGCCAGCGCCTCCTGGGCCTGCTTCTTCGTCCCGACGAAGAGCACGCTGTCGCCGCGGCGGACGGTCTCGCGGATGAACTCGAGGGCAGCGTCGAGCAGGCTGACCGTCTGGGCCAGGTCGATGATGTGGATCCCGTTGCGCTCGGCGAAGATGTACTCGCGCATCTTCGGATTCCAGCGCCGGGTCTGGTGCCCGAAGTGGACGCCCGCTTCGAGCAGCTGCTTCATGCTGGTGGCAGCCACGTGTAGGTAACCTCCGGTTGTTCCTCCGCCAGGCATCGGCTCCCGGTCGACCCTCGATGGCTCACGAGGGCACCGTCGACCAGCGGGATCCGCCAGGCGTGTGTGATGGGACAGTGCTCACGGGTGACCCGCGAGCGGCGCTGAGTATAGCCGGTCCCCCGTTCGGGCACCAATCGCCGCGCTCGTCACCTGACCGATGCGGATGCCACCGATCCGCACTCCGCGGTACGGAAGTACCCCCAAGGTCCCCCATGCGTACCTTGACCCTCCGGAGGGCCCTCCTAGCATCGGCCAGCGTCCCGTTGCACCGCCTGGAGGACCGATCCATTGCGAGCCCCGCGCCTGGCCCTGATCGGAGGCATCACCCTCGCGATCGCCACCACCCCCGTTCTCGCCGCCACCGTGCTGGCGGCCGACCCGACGGTCGTGGTCCAACCCGGAGACACCCTCACCGGGATCGGCCGGCGCCATGAGGTCTCCGTGCGGCGGCTGATCGCCCTCAACGGCCTGGCCAACCCGAATTGGATCGTTGCGGGGCAGCGACTGCGGATCGGTCGCGATGGGTCCGGGCCGTCGGGTGGCTCGCGGGCATCGGGAGGCTCGAGGCAATCGGGGTCGACCAGGGTTCACATCGTCAGCCCCGGCTCGACGCTGTCGCACGTCGCGATGCGCTACGGCGTCAGCGTCAGCGCCATCGTCGCCGCCAACCGGATCGCCAACCCGAGCTTGATCTTTTCAGGCCAGCGCCTCGTCATTCCGCGCGCGTCCGGGCCGCGCCAGACGGGCTCGCGCTCTGCGGGCGGGGGTGGATCGGCCCGTCAGGCCGCGCGGGTCGTCCACGTCGTCAGCCGCGGGTCGACGCTGTGGCACATCGCGCTGCGCTATGGCGTCAGCGTGAGCGCCATCGCCGCCGCCAACCGGATTTCGGACCCCAGCCGCATCTTCACCGGCCAGCGCCTCGTCATCCCCAGTGCGAGCCGTCCGACCGCGCGGGCCGCGTCTCGCCCTCAGATGTCGGCGTCGATGGCGAAGCTGGTCGCCCGGCGCGACTGGATGCGCGGCGTACTCGTGCGCGAGGCCGACCACCATGGCGTGCCGCGTTCGCTCGTGCTCGCGGTGGCCTGGCAGGAGTCGGGCTGGCAGCAGAAGGTCGTGAGCAGCGCCGGCGCGGTCGGCGTCATGCAGCTCATGCCCGGCACCGCCGAGTGGATCGGCGACACGATGCTCGGCCGGCGGGTGCGCATCCACCAGGCGCGTGACAACATCCACGCCGGCGTCCGGCTGCTCCGCCACTACCTCGACCGATACGATGGCGACCTCGACCTCGTCCTCGCCGCGTACTACCAGGGCCAGCGCGCGGTCGACACCTACGGCGTCTATCGCGTGAGCCGGCCGTACATCGCCTCGATCAGATCCCTCAAGCGGCTGTTCGGCGGCTGACGCCTCAGCCGATGCCCGGGACGCGGGCAAGGCGCCACCGGCCGCGCTCCTCGGTCGGCTCGACCGTGACGAGGTCAACCCGCAGCGCCCGATGCGGGTGCCGGCCACCAGCCGCGACGGCACCCAGCGTTCGGCGGAGGCGCGCGACGCGTCGGGCGTCGACGGTCGCCGCCGCCGCCCCGGTGCGACGGGTTCGGCGCGCACGCACCTCGATTGCCACGAGCGCGCGGTCCGGGTCGATGGCCACGAGATCGACCTCGCCGCCGGTCGGTGAGCGGGCGCGGCGCTCGACGATGCGCCAGCCCGCATCGGTCAGCCAGGCCGCGACCGCCGCTTCCGCGGCAAGCCCGAGCAGATGACGCGGGTCGCCCATCGGTCAAGCATGGAACGCGGGCGATTACCGGCCGCTTAGCGCCGGGTTACCGGGCGTCAGGCGGTGGCGAGGACCACCTCCAGCTCGTCGACCTGGTCCAGCTCCCCACGTTCCAGCTCGTCCAGCACGTCGGGCGAGGCCAAGTCGAGCTCCATCTGCTGGCCGAGCTCCACGGCGCGGACCCGCGCGAACGACCGACGGTGGAAGGCGGTGATGCCATGCTCCTCGATCCCCCGCCGGTGGTCGAGGGTCGCGTAGCCGGCGTTGTGCTCCCAGCCGTAGTAGCGGGTGCCGCGCGGCCAGGCGGTCCATGAGCCGATCGCGGATGACCTTCGCGACGATCGATGCGGCGGCGATCGAGTAGCACTTCGCGTCTCCGCGCACGATCGCGGTGTACGAGCCGACGTGCTCCTGGAAGCCGTAGACGCGGAGGCCGTCGATGAGGACGTGCTCGCGCTCGGTCACGCGGCAGATCGCCCGGCGCATCGCGAGGTTCGTGGCGTGATAGATGTTGATGCGGTCGATCTCGGCCACGCTCGCCGCACCGATGCCGACCGCCAGCGCCCGGCGGCGGATGTGCGGGAAGAGGCGCTCACGCTGTGCGCGGGACAGCATCTTCGAGTCGCGAACGCCGGGGATGCGTCGCGCGTACGCGGGCCAGGCGACGGCCGCGGCGACGACCGGTCCGCTCAGGGAGGCCACGCCGACCGCATCGGCTCCGACGATGACCGTGCGTCCGGCCTGCCAGTGCTCACGCTCGACGCGCGTCGACGGCCGCATGACGCGCTGCGGTCGTCGCTTGCCGGTCATGCCACCAGTCTAGGCCGCCGTCGAGGCGGCCGACGGTCAGTTGGCGCGGCGCTCGCGGAGGGTGGCGGACTTGCCCACGCGGTCGCGCAGGAAGTAGAGCTGGGCGCGTCGGGCGACGCCGTGGCGGACGACTTCGATCTTCTCGATCCGCGGAGCGTGGACCATGAAGGTTCGCTCCACGCCGACGCCGCTCGCGATGCGGCGGACGGTGATGGCCTTGTTCAGCCCGCCGCCACGCATGCGCATGACCGTGCCCTCGAAGACCTGGATCCGCTCGCGGCTGCCCTCGACCACCTTGACCGAGACGCGCACGGTATCGCCGGGGGCGATCTCGGGGACATCGGTCCGGAGCTGCTCGCGCTCGAGCTCCTTGATGGCGTTCATCGGGACGACCTCGTTCTCGCGGCTGATGCCGCGGCTGCTCTGTGTGACATGCGAACGCGACCGCTGACAGCGGCCGCGACGGGCGGGAGTATAGCAGCGGCGCCTGAATCGAGGCAAGGCGAGGTTACTCGCCGTCACCTCGAAGCTCCTCGAGGATCGACCGATCTGCATCGGTCAGGGGTGCGGACTCCAGGAGGTCGGGCCGGCGCTGGGCGGTGCGGCGCAGGGCCTCGCGCCGGCGCCATCGGTCGACATCACCGTGGTTGCCGCCGAGGAGCACTGGCGGGACCTCGAGGTCCCCGAACCGCTCCGGGCGGGTGTAGTGCGGGTGCTCGAGGAGGCCCTCCGCGAACGAATCGGACTCATGCGAGGCCTCCTGGATCGCCCCGGGCAGCAGTCGCACGACGGCGTCGATCAGGACGAGGGCTGGCAGCTCGCCACCGGTGAGGACGTAGTCGCCGATGCTCACCTCGCGGTCGACCAGGGTCCGAACGCGCTCGTCGATCCCCTCGTACCGCCCGGAGACCAGCGCCAGGTAGGACGAGCGGGCGAGCTCTCGCGCCAGCGCATCGGTCAGGCGCTCGCCGGCGGGGTCGAGCAGGATCACGCTTGCGCCTGCGGCTCGCAGGGGTTCGATCGCCGCGAAGAGCGGCTCCGGCCGCATGACCATCCCCGCCCCGCCGCCGTAGGGGTAGTCGTCCACGGACCGGTGCCGTCCCAGGCCGTGCTCGCGCAGGTCATGGACGCCGAACGAGACGATCCCCTGCTCGGCCGCCCGGCCGACGATCGAGGTGCGCAGCGGCAGATCGAAGAGCTCCGGAAAGATCGTGACGACGTCGATGCGCATCGGTCAGCGGATCTCCTCGGCCTCGTCGGGCGCGACGATCATCACCCCGGCCGCGAGGTCGATGCGCTGGACGGCGCTCCGCAGCGCGGGAACGAGCCGCTCACCGGCCGGACCGACGATCCGGTACACCTCGTTGCCTCCGGCGCGGAAGATCTCCACCAGCTCGCCGACCGCCTCGCCATCGGGAGACTCGACCCGCAGGCCGATGAGATCGTCCCAGTAGAACGTGCCGGCCTCCAGCTCACGGTCCGGAACCTCGAGGTAGCGCCCGGCCAGCTCTTCCGCGGCCTCGCGGCTGTCGATGCCTTCGAGGTGGACGACCGGGACCCTACCGCCGGTCTCGACGTGGCGGATGCGACGGGCAGCCGCATCGCCTTCCGGCCAGACCTCTGCATCGGGCGCGAGGCGCTCGGGCCAGTCGGTCAGGATCTCGACACGAAGGCCGCCCTTGAGCCCCTTCGCGCCGAGGACGCGCGCGACGGCGCGCCGATCACTCGGCGTCGGAGACGATCTCGAGCTCGACGTGGCGTCCGTCCCGCGCGGCCATCACCCGCAGCAGGCTGCGCATGGCGTTGGCGATGCGCCCGTCGCGGCCGATCACGCGGCCCATGTCTTCCTGGTCGACACCGAGCGTGAGGAGCGTCTCGTCGCCGTCTTCCTCGACCTCGACAAAGACCGCGTCCGGCTTGTCGACGAGCGACTTCGCGACGTACTCGAGGAACTCCTTCATGCGTCGCTCGCCTTCTCGTCGCGAGCCTCGGCTGCGGCTTCGTCCTCGGCCGGAGTCTCGTCGGCCGGTGTCTCGGCGGGAGCCTCAGCCGCGGGCGCGTCCTCGGCGGGTGCCTCGGCAACCGTCGCCTCCTCGGCGGCAGCCTCAGCCGCGGGCGCCTCGTCCTCAACGGCCTCGGTTGCTGGCGTCTCCTCGGCAGCCTCAGCCGCGGGCGCCTCGTCCTCAACGGCCTCAGTTGGTGGCGCCTCCTCGGCGGGAGCCTCAGCCGCGGGCGTCTCCTCGACCGATGTCTCGGCAGCGACCGCCGTCGCGGCCGGTGCCCGTTCCGGAGCGTCGCCTGCCTTGGCCCTTGCGGCCGCCTTGCGCGACGGCTTTGGGCTGGCTGCGCGGGTGGCGCGCTTCGGCACGGGCGCATCGGCCCCGGCCTTCGCGGTCGCCTCGGCCTGGCGCATGAGCCTCACGACCATGTCGGAGGGCTGCGCGCCCTTGCCGATCCAGGCGTTGATCTTGTCGGTCTCGAGACGGACGGTGGCCGGCTCGGTGAGCGGGTCGTAGTAGCCGAGGATCTCGAGCGCCCGCCCGTCGCGCGAGCGGCGCTTGTCGATGGCGATCACGCGATACGCGGGGCGTTTCGTGGCCCCGACGCGCGTCAGCCGAATTGCAACTGACAAGTGGGTCTACCTCTGGTGTGGGTGCTGAACGTTCAATCGGCTCATGGCTCTTCGACCGTGAGCACTGCGTGGAATTCGATCTGATCGGGCCGGGTCGGGACGGTGAGCGCGAAGGACCCGAGCCCGGACAGGATATCGCGTGCGTCGTCCGGGAGCTCGACGACGAGGCTGAGCAGTCCACCGAGCGTCCCGACATCGACCCACGCCTCGGTCCCGGCCCGCACGCCGGCGACCCCGAACGCCTGCTGATAGGCGCTGGTTCCGTCGAGGGTGAGACCGTCGCCCCGTGCCTCGGCCACGGCCGCCACGTCGATGGGGTCGAGACCGATCACGACCACCCCTTCGACGACGCCGAATGCCGCGTCGATCGTATCGGGCACGGAGATCGCCGTGATCTCGATGCCATCGAGCGTCTCGGTGGAGCTGGTGCCGCCCATGGATCCGATGCGGTCGGCAACGCGGCGAAGGGTGTCCGTCGCCGCCTCGGGGTCCGACGGGCGCAGCAGGAGCTGCCCCGACGGCACCGCCGTGGGCCCGATGCCGCCGAACGCGAGCGCCGTCTCACCGTCGAGGAGCGGGAGGACGTCCTCGTCGAGGTCGATGCCGAGCGCGAATGCGGCCAGCGCCCGGATCGTGTCGAGCGAGCTCGCGACCTCTTCGCCCTCGGGCACCTCGTCCGCCACGGCGAGACCCTCCTCGAGCACGCCGCGCAGCCCGAACACGGTCACCTCGGCCAGCGTCCGCTCCGGCATCCAGGCGGTGAGGGTTCCCTGCTGTGGGACGGGGTCGGCCGCGGGGGAGGCGGCGGCCGGGAGGGGCGCGCTGCCGCTCAGGCGCAGGCCATCGGTCTCGGCGACCAGCACGGCGCTGGCGGTCGTGGCTCCGCCGAGGTCGGTGGTCGTTCCGGATGACTCGGCCACCCCGGCGAGGTCGACGTAGAACGAGGCCAGGTGGTCGGGCAGCCCGTCCATGGCATCGGTGAAGGCCGGCTGCGTGGAGAGCGACTCCTCACCGGAGCTCGTGTCGATCACGGCGTGGATCGCCTCGGCCCCGTTGCCGACCACGACCATGCCGTCGACCACCGCGTACGCCGTCCCCTCACCGACCTGGAGCTCGACGCCCTGCGTAGGTCTCGGTCGTGAAGGTGATTCCCTGGTCGGCGGTGAGGCTCGCCAGCGACGTGCGTGCCACGTCGGGGTCGCTGGTCTCGGCGAGGATCACCGTCGCGGCCTCGAGCGCACCGGTGCCGGTCGGCCAGGCGGCAACGGCGATCTGGTCGCCGAGCCACGGCTTCACATCGGCCCGATAGTCGATGCCGGTCATCGACAGCAGGTTCTGGACGACCTGGTCGATCTTCTCGTCGAGGGCCGCGTCGTCGGCGAAGCCGGGCAGGCGGCCGATGAGGCCCGACAGGTTCATCTGCTGGCCCGTCGACGGCTGGAGGTAGAGGTTGGCGTAGACGATCGTGCTGGCCGGGGCCATCGTGGCGGCCCGGTCGGAGGCTCCGGCGAAGAGGACGACGTAGCTGGCGACGACCGCGACGGCGGCCAGCCCGATGAGGGTGACCGAGGCGATGACGAGCCGATGCATCCGGTTGATCAGCGCCCGAGCAGCGCGCCCAGGCCGGCGCCCGTGCGCGGCATCTTGCCGCCCGAGATCATCTTCATCATCTTCTGCATCTCGGCGAACTGCTTCAGGAGCCGATTGACCTCGGCGGTCGACGTCCCGCTGCCGAGCGCGATGCGCCGCCGCCGGCTGGCCTTGATGAGCTCCGGCCGGCGCCGCTCCTCGGGCGTCATCGAGTCGATGATGGCCTCGATCCGCTTCATCTGGCCCGAGTCGACCGCCTCCTGCGCGGCGCCTGCCATCTGGCCCGCGCCGGGGATCATGCCGACGAGCTGGCCGATCGGTCCCATCTTCTTGATCTGGTTGAGCTGGCTGCGGAAGTCCTCGAGCGTGAACCGGTTCTCCATCAGCCGCTGCGCGGCTCGCTCGGCCTCGTCCTGGTCGACCGTCTCCTGCACGCGCTCGACGAGGCTGACGATGTCGCCCATGCCGAGGATGCGCTGGGCCAGGCGATCGGGATGGAAGGGCTCGAAGCCATCGGTTCGCTCGCCGGTGCCGAGGAAGCTGACCGGCAGCCCCGTCGCCGACCGAATGCTGAGTGCCGCGCCTCCCCTGGCGTCGCCGTCCATCTTCGTGAGCACGAGCCCGCTGATCGGCAGCTTGGCGTGGAACGCCTCCGCGACCTTCACCGACTCCTGGCCGGTCATCGCGTCGACGACGAGCAGGGTCTCTGCCGGGGTGACCGAGCCGGAGATGCGGACGAGCTCGTCCATCATCGCCTCGTCGACGTGGAGGCGCCCGGCAGTGTCGAGGATCATGACGTCGACGCCGCGGGCCTTCGCCGTCTCGAGGCCGGAGCGGGCCACCTCGAGCGCCGGCGTGCCGACCGGTCGCGTGTGGACCTCGACACCGACCTGGTCGCCAAGCTGGACGAGCTGGTCGACCGCGGCCGGTCGATAGACGTCGGCCGCAACGAGCAGCGGCCGCTTCCCGTCCTTGCGCAGGCGCACGGCCAGCTTCGCGGCGGTCGTCGTCTTGCCGGAGCCCTGGAGGCCGACCAGCATCAGGACCGATGGCTTCGCCTCGAGCCGGAGCTTGTGGCGTTCCCCGCCGAGCACGGCGACGAGCTCGTCGTGCACGATCTTGACGATCTGCTGGCCGGGATTGACCCCGTTGAGCACGTCCGCGCCGAGGGCACGCTCGCGGACGCGGGCAACGAACTCCTTGACGACCTTGAAGTTGACGTCGGCCTCGAGCAGGGCGAGCCGAATCTCGCGAAGCGACTCGTCGAGGTCTGCCTCGGTGATGCGTGCCTTGCCGCGGAGGCGCTGCGTGACGCCCTGGAGGCGCGCGGACAGAGAGTCGAACATGGTGGACCGATAACGGGTGTCTCAGGACCGGCGCTGCGGCGCCGGCAAACGGCTGCCCATTCTAGGGGCGGCCGGGTCGGGCGGCAACGCACCGGCCAGGACTATTCGGCGAACAGCCACTCCACGAACGCCTCGGGGTCGAACGGGGCGAGGGCATCGACCTCCTCCCCGACTCCGGCGAAGACGATCGGCACGCCAAGCCGATCAGCCGCCGCCAGCGCCACGCCGCCCTTGGCACTGCCATCGAGCTTGGTGAGCACGATCCCCGTCACGCCCGCCTCGCGACTGAAGGCCTCGGCCTGGACGAGCCCGTTCTGCCCGGTCGTGGCGTCGAGCACGAGCAGCACGTGGCGTGGCTGCCCCGGAAGGCGCCGCTCGATGACGCGACGGATCTTCGACAGCTCGTCCATGAGCTGCTGCTTGTTCTGCAGCCGCCCGGCGGTGTCGACGAGGACGGCGTCGAGGCCGCGCGACTCGGCCGCCGCCACCGCATCGAAAGCGACGGCGCCGGGATCGGCGCCGGGACGTTGGGCAACGACCGACACCCCGAGCTGTTCACCCCAGATCCGGAGCTGCTCGACCGCCGCCGCACGGAACGTGTCCGCGGCCGCCAGGGCGAGCGTATGCCCCTCGGCGAGCAGCCGGTGCGCGAGCTTGGCGATCGTCGTCGTCTTTCCCGTGCCGTTGACGCCGACGAAGAGGATGACCGATGGAGCCGGCCCGAGCTCGAACGCCCCCGAGCCGACGCGAGCGAGTCGATCCCGAAGCTCGGTCGCCAGCGCGCGACGGGCGTCCTCGCCGGTCCGGCCGCCGTCGGCGCGGAAGCGCTCCCGCGCGGCGTCGATGAGCTCGAGCGTGGTCGTCGCGCCGACGTCCGCGCCGATGAGCACCTCCTCCACCTCGTCCCACGTCGCGTCGGTGGCCGGCGAGCTCCCGCCGAGGATCGATCGCAGCCGCGCGCCGAGCCCCGACGGGGCCGCCCGCAGCCCCATGCCTCGCGGCTCGCGGGCCGGGCGGGCGACGGTCGCCGGCGGCGGCGCCGGCTCGACGGCGGGCGGAGCCTCCGGCTCCGGTGGCTCGCGACGACGGCGGAACACCTACGCGCCGACCTCGACGGGGACGTCGGCGAGCCGCAGCGAGAGGACGCGGCTGACCGCGGCATCGGTCATCGTCACGCCATAGATCGTATCGGCTACCTCGATCGTCGCCCGATTGTGGGTGATGACGACGAAGTCGATCGACTCGCTCAGCTTGCGGAGGGCCTCGGCGAACCGACCGATGTTCGCCTCGTCGAGCGCCGCGTCGACCTCGTCGAGGATGCAGAACGGGACCGGGTTGACGGTGAGCATGGCGAACAGCAGCGCCACGCCGGTGAGCGCCCGCTCCCCGCCCGACAGCATCGCCAGGCGCTGGAGCCGCTTGCCGGGCGGCCTGACCACGATCTCGATCCCACCGGCGGCGTCGCCATCGGCATCGTCCGAGCGCTGGAGCGAGGCTGATCCTCCGGCGAACAGGAGACGGCAGAACTCGTCGAACTTCTCGCCGATCGCGCGGAAGGCGGCGTCGAACAGCTCCTCGATCTCCGCATCGAGCCGCGCGATCAGCTCCTCGGTCGACTCGATCGCCCCGCGCAGATCGGCGTCCTGGCCGCTCATCTCGTCGAGGCGCGTGGCGACTTCGCGATGCTCCTCGACGGCGAACGGGTTGACCGAGCCGATCTGCGCCAGCGTCCGACGGACGCGGCGGACTTCGGCGTCCAGCGCCTCGTCGTCGAGCGCGGCGATCTCGTCGAGCGGTGCCTCGACGCTCGTCTCGGGCAGCCCTTCGAGCGACAGCTCGCGCTCGCGCCCCAGCGCGGTCAGCGCCTCGTCGCGACGCGACGCCTCGATGGCCGTCGCCTGCGCCTCGCGCTCGAGCTCGCCCAGCCGGGCTCCTCCCCCACCCTGATCGCGCTCGAGCTCGATGAGCTCCGAGCGCCGCGCGGTCCGCTCGGACTCGGCGTGGGCCTGGGTCGCGGCACACTCGGTGTCGCTCGCACGTGCGGCCGTCGCGGCCGCCTCGAGCTCGTGCCGCTCCGCGGTGAGCCGCTCGACGCTCGCCCGACGCTCCGGCAGCGCCGCGGTCAGCTGGGCGACCCGAGCCTCACGCAGCGACCGATCGCGCCGGCGGCCGGCGACTCGCGTCTCCAGCGTCTCGGCCTCGCCGCGCGTCGCGTTCCAGGCTTCGCGCGCCGCGTCGCGTGCTCGGGCGCGCTCATCACGCAGCGCCCTCGCGCGGCCGGCGGCCTCCTGGAGCTCCACCAGGCGTGGGGGCGGCATCGTCGGGCCGTCGCCGCCGGCCGGCGCCGGCGCCTCCGCGAGATCCGCGTCGAGCTGCGCCAGTCGTTCGGTGACCCGGGAGAGCGCGTCATCGGCGGCTGCACCCTCGGCGCGCAGGCGGCGGAGGGTGGCATCGGCCTCGTCGGTGGCCTCGCGGGCGGCGAGGTGCGCGTCTCGCGCGGCACGCAGCCGCTCCGTCGTCGTGTGCGCGCCGGCCTGGGTGACGCGCGACTCGTCCTCCATGCGGCCGACGGCGGCGGCAAGATCGCGGCGGCGGGCGTGCGCGCGGGCCGAGGCTCCGCCTGGCGGGTCGGCGCGGCCGCGGAGCACGATCAGCCCTCGGCCATCGGCCAGGTCGCCCTCGGGCGTCACGGCGCTCCATCCGGCCGGAAGGCGCTGCCAGCCCTCGAGCAGCGCGCCCACGTCACGGGCGATGGCCGTCCGCTGGAACGCGAGCGGTGCGCGGTCGCCCGACTTGGTCCACTCGGCCAGGGTTTGCTCGCCCGCGACCGCCTCGAGCGCCGCCAGACGACCGTCATCTCCGTTGGGCGAGGTCACGGCGAGCAGCCGTGCCGCGCCCCGCGCGTCGGCGAGCTGACCGCGCGGATCGTCACCGGTCCACAGCAGCGCCCCTTCGAGCTCGCCGCCGACGACCGCCTCGACCGCCGGCCACGCCGCCTCCGGCGCGTCGATCGTGTCCAGCAGGCTCGACCAGCCGGCCGCCGCCAGACGACGGCCGAGGCGAGCCTCCGCGTCATGGGGCTCCTCCGCCGCTGCCAGCTCGGCCCGCGTCGCTCGCAGCCGCTCGGTGATCTCGACGGCGGCCTGGCGCGCGGCGTCGGCGGCCGCCTGCGCTGCGTCGCGCTCCTCCTCGGCCCGATCCAGCGCGGCGCCCGTGGCGGTCGCGCGTGCTTCGGCGTCCACCAGTGCCTGGCGCGCCGCTGCCTGCGTGGTGCGCGCCTCCTCGAGCGCCGCGACCTGCTGCTCGCGTTCCGCGCTGGCCTCCTCGTGCCTGGCGCGCCGCCGGGCGGTCTCTTCCGACTCGCGAGCGGCCGCGGCAATCCGGTCGCTCTCTCGCGCGCGAAGCTCGGCCACGGCCTCCTCGGCCGTCAGCAGCGCTTCATCTGCCGCCGCGAGCTCGGCGACGGCCGCCCGCCAGCCCTCCTCGGCCTCGGCGGCGCGTCGGAGCGTCGGTGTTACCTCGGCGACGGCCTCGTCGTCGGAGCTTCCGAGCTCGCGCTGCGCTTCGGTGAGCTCTGCCGTCTCCCGCTCGAGCGCGGCCGTCAGCTCGCGCAGTCGCCCATCGAGCGCCTCGAGCCGGCCCTCGGCGCGGATCACGACCTCGCGGGTGGCCTCGCGAGCGCGACCGGCCTCCCGTGCCGCCTCCTCGGCGGCCCAGTAGCGCTCCTCGGCGGCCTGGACGGCGGCTCGACCGGCATCCTGCGTCTCGCGGAACGCGGCCAAGGCCGACTCGGCCGCCGCGGCGGCCCGCCGTGCCTCGAAGTGCGCCGCGCGGGCAGCCTGCTCGCGCCGTCGATGCGAGGCCATCACGAGGGCGCGGGCCCGCGCTCCCAGCGTATCGTGCTGCTGCTGGTGCTCGGCCTGGAGCGCGAGTCGCCGGACCTGCGGCTTGAGCTCGGCGATGAGGTCGCTCACCCTCGTCAGGTTGTCGCGCGACTTCGTGAGCCGGACGGACGCCTCGTTGCGTCGCACCTGGAGGCCCTTGACGCCGGCCGCCTCCTCGAACAGCTGGCGCCGCTCCTCCGGGCGCAGCGAGAGCGCCGCGTCGACGGTCCCCTGCCCCACCACGACGAGCTCGTTCGCGCCGAGCCGCCCCTCGCCGAGCAGCTCGACGACGTCGCGCAGCCGGGCCTTCGCCCCGTTGATGAGGTACTCGCTGTCGCCCGACCGATAGGCGCGCCGTCCCACCGAGACCTCGGCGAAGTCGATCGGCAGCCAGCCGTCGCCGTTGTCGAGGGTCAGGATCGCCTCTGCCATGCCCTGCGGCCGGCGCTGCTCGGAGCCGGCGAAGATGACGTCGTCGGCGCGCCGGGTCCGCAGCGAGCGGTTCGACTGCTCACCGAGCACCCAGCGCACCGCATCGGCCATGTTGCTCTTGCCGGAGCCGTTCGGACCGATGACGGCGTTGACGCCGGGCTCGAAGACGAAGCGGGTCGGATCGGCGAACGACTTGAAGCCGTGGAGTCGGAGCTCCCTCAGGCGGCTCATGGCGCCGGGATCGGTCCGGCGTGGAGCTCGACGAGCGCGGCCTCGGCCGCCTCTTCCTCCGCCCGCTGGCGGCTCGATCCGGAGCCGGTCCCGAGGCTCTGGCCGCCGAGGACGACGACCACGCGGAAGTGCTGCTCGTGCGGAGGCCCGGTGGTGCCGGCCAGCTGATAGACCGGCTTCGTGCCGTGGTGACGCTGCGTCCACTCCTGGAGCCGCGACTTCGCGGACTTCGGCGGCCCCTCGATCTCGGCCAGGGCGTCGAGGCGCGGCCCGAACAACAGTGCCAGCGCCCGTTCGGTGCGCTCCGGTCCCTCGCTCAGCGAGAGGGCTCCGGCCAGTGCCTCGAAGGCGGCGGCGAGGACCGATGGCCGGGTCGCGCCTCCGGCATCGGACTCCCCGCGGCCCAGTCGCAGGTATCGGTCGATGCCCATCTCGAGCGCCATCGCGGCAAGGGCATCGCGGTTGACGAGCGCGGCGCGGCGGGCGGTGAGGAAGCCCTCGTCCTCGCCGGGATAGCGGTCGTAGAGCAGGCGGCTGACGGTGAGCCCGATGACGGCGTCGCCGTAGAACTCCAGGCGCTCGTTGTGACCGGAGCCGGCGGTTGGGTTCTCGTTGTGGAAGGAGCTGTGGACGAACGCCTGGCGAATCAGCTCCGGATCCGCCGGATCGATGCCGAGGCGCTCGGCGAGCTCGTCCAGCGGAGGAGCGTCCATGGGCGAATCCGGTCTACTGCTGATGCTCCTCGATGAACTCGACGGCGTCGGAGACCTTCTGGATCTTCTCGGCGTCCTCGTCCGAGATCTCCATGCCGAACTCCTCCTCGAGGCTCATGATGAGCTCGACCAGGTCGAGGGAATCGGCGTTGAGGTCTTCGACGAACGAGGCCTGTGGGTTGACCTCTTCCTCGTCGACACCGAGCTGCTCGACGATGATCTTCTTGAGGCGTTCGAACGTGGTCCCATCAGTCACGATTCAGGCTCCTCCACCCGATCTGGAAACGCTCCCCAAAACGCCGTTGACGAGGCGGCGAGCCGCATCGCCGGCGTAGATCCGGGCGAGAGAGACCGCATCGCGCATCGGTTCCCCGCTCGGGGTCGCGGCGGAGTATAGCACCTCGTAGAGCGCGCTCCGGAGGATCGTCCGCTCCACGCGACCGAGCTCAGGAACGGGGATCAGCGGCGCCTGGGCGGCGATCCTGGCGTCCAGGTCCGGCAGGTGCTCGTCGACGCCGGCGACGATGCCGGCGGCGTGCGCGCGCACCTCGTCGGGCACCTCCCGCTCGTCGGCGAGACGGTCGAGCGCGGCCGGCGCGGCGCCTGGGCGGAACTCGGCCTCGAAGAGCGCCAGCATCGCCAGTCGCCTCGCCAGCAGCCCGGCCGCGTTGGCCCGCCTCTTCGAGGCGCTCGTCACGGCGCCGGCGCCCGCTCGCGGTGGAGCCGCGCGGCGATCCGGGAGCGCACGCCGCGATGAGCGAGCGCGGGGTGATCGCGCGACCACTCGTCGATGAGCTGCGGGACGCGCGCCTGCGCCGCCTCCGAGGCCACTCGGATGGCGTGCTCGATCATCCGCGCCTTTGCACGGCCGTGCGTCACGATGCTCACGCCCTTCACGCCGAGCAGGGGGGCGCCGCCATAGCGCTCGTGGTCGAATCGGGCGCGGGTACGGTCGAAGCCGGGCCGGAGCGCCAGCAGCGCCAGCGGCGCGATCGGTCCCTGCTGGAGGTCCTCGCGCAGCGAGCGGAAGATGAAGCTGGTGATGCCCTCGAAGAACTTGATGACCACGTTCCCGACGAATCCGTCGCAGACGACGACGTCGGCCCGGTGGGCGATCATGTCGTGCGCCTCGACGTTGCCGACGAAGTGCAGGTCCGCCGCGGCCAGCTTGGCGTGCGTCTCGCGCGCCCGCTCGTCGCCCTTCTCGACTTCCTCGCCGATGTTCAGCAGGCCGATGCGCGGGTTCTTCACGCCGAGCACGTGCTCGGCGAAGATCGCGCCCATCGCCGCGAACTGGACGAGGTTCTCGGGCTCGGAGTCCATGTTGGCGCCGACGTCGAGCAGCATGACCGGCCCGGTGGCGGTGAGCATGTGGGCCGGCAGCGCCGGGCGATCGATCCCGCTGATCCTGCCGAGCCGGAAGATCGCGGCGGCCATCGTGGCCCCGGTCGAGCCGGCGCTGACGACCGCATCGGCGTCGCCGTCGCGGACGAGATCGGTGGCCACGACGATCGAGGCCCGTCGCTTCGTGCGCAGCGCGGTGGCCGGATGCTCCCCCATCCCGATGACCTCGGGCGCGTCGACGAGGCGAAGGTTGGCCGGTCGTGGGCGCCCGTCCTCGGCGATCTCGCGCTCGATGCGTGGCACGTCGCCGACGAGGATGACCTCGTCAGCGGGAGTTCCGACGGCGTAGTCGATCGCTCCGCGGACGACTTCGCGAGGGGCGAGATCGCCTCCCATCGCGTCGACCGCGATTCGCATCGGTCGCTAGAGCTGCTGGCCTTCGGCCGGCCCGACCGCCTCGATCGTGACCGCCTCGCGCCCGTTGTACCACCCGCAGGTGGGGCACACGTGATGGGCGCGCTTCAGCTCGTGACAGTGCTCGCACTCGACCAGCGGCGGTGCGCTGATCGCGAGATGCGCGCGGCGCTCACCCTGGCGCGCCTTGGAAACCTTTCGCTTGGGAACGCCCACGCGGAAACTCCTCGACCGATGAAAACTGGGACGCCGCAGTATAGCCGGACGGCCCTGATGAGGCCATCGCCGTGTTCGCCGAGCATCTCAGCGACGTGAGCCTCGCGTGCGACCGGCCGATAGATCGGCGCTCAGGACTCGTCCCCGTTGCGGAGGAGCGCCGCCAGCCCCGCCAGCCGCGGGTCGATCTCCTCGTCGCCGTGGGCGTGCTCGCCGCGGTCGAGCCGCTCACCGCACGTCGGGCAGAGCCCCTGGCAGGTTGGCCGGCAGAGGGCGAACACCGGCTCGGTGAGCGAGAGCTCGTCGTGGAAGACCGGATCGAGCTCGATCTGGTGGTGCTCGTCGATCCGCGGCACCTCCGCGTCCTCGGCCTCGGCCTGGACCGGCGCGCCGCTCACCGGATCGACGGTCGGCAGGAACTCCTCGCTGATCGACACCTGCACCTCCTCGACGAACGGATCGGTGCAGCGCGAGCAGGTGCGTCGCAGCGTGGCCGTGAGCTCGCCGCGCAGGAAGATGCCGCGGTTCGTCCGCTGGAGGCGCAGGTCGGCGTCGATCGGTCCGGCCAGCTCGACGTCCGGGCCGAGCGTCAGGTAGTGGTCACGCAGGCGGATCTCCCGCGTCGACCCGGGCGGCTCGTGGAGCAGCCCCGCGACGTTGAAGGCGGTCATGGCCGGGGAGCGGCTTGGGCCTTCTCCTGGGGGTCGACGGCGACGGCCGCGTCGGTGGTTGGCAGGGGTGTCACGCCGTCGTCGCCGGCGACGCGGTGGCGCTCGTCGAGCATGTCGATGCCGCGCTTGATGCTGGTCAGTGCCTTGATGCACTCACCCTCGAGGCGGATGAGCACGCCGGCCGCGTACTCGTCGGCGCCACGGCGGACCTCGCGAGCCTCGTCCTGCGCGCGGTCGAGGATCTCGGCGGCGCGCTGCTGTGCGGCGCGCACCAGCTCACGCTCCTCGAGCATCTGCACGGCCTGCTCCTGGGCGCGAGCGACGATCGCGTCGCCCTCCTCCTGCGCTCGCTCGGTGATGCGCCCCGACTCCTCGGTGATCCGGCGGGCCTGGCGCACCTCCTCCGGCACGGCGACGCGGAGCTGGTCGATCAGCTCGAGCACGGTGGCCTGATCGAGCACCACGTTGTTCGTCAGGGGCAGCTTCTTGCCGGCCGCGACCAGCGACTCAAGCCGCTCGACGAGGAAGATGATGTCCGTGGCCGCGACCCTCCTTGCTCGCGATTATACGCGTGGGTCGGCGTGCATTCGCTCGCTCAGCGCTTGAGCGACCGGCGCCGGCAGCATGGCCGTGACGTCGCCCCCGAAGCGCGCCACCTCCTTGGCCAGCGACGAGCTCACGAAGCCATACTCGAGGGCAGTCATCAGGAAGGTGGTGTCGACCTCAGGCGCGAGCTTGCGATTCGTCAGCGCCATCTGCAGCTCCGCCTCGAAATCGCTCACCGCGCGGAGGCCGCGCACGATGAACCCGGCCTCGTGGCGCCGCGCGAAGTCGACCGTCAGGCCGTCGAAGGCGTCCACGGTGACGTGCTCGCCGAGGTCGGCGACACAGGTGCGGATGAGCTCGACGCGCTCGTCGATGTCGAACAGCGGGTGCTTCTTCGGGTTGTTCAGCACACCGATCACGAGCCGGTCGAACAGCTTCGCAGCGCGCTCCGCGACGTCGAGATGCGCGTTCGTGATCGGGTCGAACGAGCCGGGGAAGACCGCCACTCGCGTCATACGTCCGGAGCCTCCAGGAAGGTGAGCATCGTTTCCCCGAAGCGCCGTTGCCGGACGACGGCCAGCCCATCGACCTCGGGCGTCTCGGCGCGCCAGAAGTGCTTGATCACGACCGATGCGCCCGGTGCCAGTAACGGCACGAGGGCGCGAAGCGGCGCCACGATAGCACGCACCTCGTACGGCGGATCGAGCACGACGATGTCCCACGGTCCCTCGGCGGCGGCCAGGAATCGCTCGACATCGGCCTCATGGACCTCGCCACCCGCGAGGCGCGTCCGTTCCAGGTTCGCCCGCAACGCTGTGAGTGCCGTGCGGTCCCGCTCGACGAAGTCGGCGTGCTCGGCGCCTCGTGAGAGCGCCTCGATCCCGATCGCCCCGCTCCCCGCGTAGAGGTCGAGCACGCGCGCATCCGGCACGCGGTCGCCGAGGATCCCGAACAGCGTCTCCTTCACCCGATCGGTGATCGGCCGTGTCCTGTCGCCCCGAGGCGCGCTCAGTGGCACGCCCCGAGCGGTCCCGGCGATCACCCGCATCAGGCGGCGTCGCCCTCCGCCTCGACCGGCGCGAAGGTCTGTTGCATCCGCGCCAGCTCCAGGCGGAGCTCGCCATCGGCCACGAACACGTCGGCGAGGTCTCGCGCGCGCTGCGCCAGCGCCAGGTGCCGCGGTTCGAAGAGGCTCGCGACCTTCAGCGGCGGCAGGCCGGATTGGCGGGTGCCGAGCAGGTTGCCGGCGCCGCGCAGGCGGAGGTCCTCCTCCGCGATGTGGAACCCGTCGAGCGAGCCGCGCACGACCTCCAGCCGCTCGTGCGCCAGCGGATCGGTCGAGTCCGACAGGAGGATGCAGAAGGACCGATGCGGTCCCCGCCCTACGCGGCCCCGCAGCTGGTGCAGCTGGGCGAGGCCGAAGCGCTCGGCGTCCTCGATGAGCATCACGCTCGCGTTCGGCACGTCGATGCCGACCTCGATGACCGTCGTGGCCACGAGCACGTCGCTCTCCCCCGCCGCGAAGGCGGTCATCGTCGCGTCGCGCAGGTCGGCGCGCTGCTGGCCGTGGACGAGCGCAACCCGCACGTCAGGGAGCGCTGCCTGGAGCCGCTCTGCCTCCGCCTCCGCGCTGGCCGCCTCGAGCGCGTCCGACTCGACGACGAGCGGCGCGACGACGAACGACTGCCGGCCCTCGGCGGCCTCCGACGCCAGGAACGCCTCGATCTTCGGCAGCGCCCGACGGTCGCGGATCTCGGTGCGGATTGGCTGGCGACCCGGCGGCATCTCGCGGATCGTGCTGATCGTGAGGTCGCCGTAGACGGTCAGCGCGAGCGTTCGAGGGATCGGTGTCGCGGTCAGTGCCAGCGTGTGCGGCTCGCCGCCCGCGCCCTTGGCCTGGAGCGCGGCGCGCTGGCCGACCCCGAAGCGATGCTGCTCGTCGACGATCGCCAGCCCGAGCCGCGGGAACTCGACGGCCTCACTGATCACCGCGTGCGTCCCGATCACCACCTCGGCCATGCCGCCGCCGATCGCGTCGTGGATCTCGCGCTTGCGTTTGGCGGTGAGCGAGCCCGAGAGGAACTCGGACCGCACGCCGAGGCCGTCCAGCAGCGGGGCCAGCCCGGCGTGGTGCTGCCGCGCGAGGATCTCGGTCGGGGCCATCAGCGCTCCCTGCCAGCCGGCCCGCACCGCCGAGGCCAGCGCCACCGCTGCCACCGCCGTCTTGCCACTGCCGACGTCGCCCTGGAGCAGGCGGCGCATCGGCCGCTCCGAGGCGAGGTCCGCGGTGATCGCCGCCACCGCCGTGGCCTGGTCGCCGGTCAGGGTGAAGGGCAGCGCGCCGACGATCTCGGTGAGGTCCGCATCGGTCACGCGAATGGCGGGAGCCTGGAGGTCGTCGCGGGCCTTGCGTGCCTGCGCCAGGCCGAGCTGGAGCGCGAGGAGCTCGTCGAACGCCAGCCGGTCGAGCGCCCGCGGCACATCGGCCGCGTCCTCCGGGAAGTGCGCGGTCTGGAGTGCCTCGACCAGGGGCTGGAGGTCGCCGCGTTCCGCATCGGTCAGCGGGTCCTCCAGCGACGGCAGCGTCGCCTCGAGGATTCGCGCCAGCAGCTCGCGAAGGCGTTTCTGGGTGATGCTGCCCGAGAGGTGGTAGACCGGGACAACGCGCGCGGTGTGCACCGAGTCGCGGCCGACGGGGCTGAACTCGGGTGAGGTGAACTGCCGGTGCCAGCCGCGCTCGGTCACCTTGCCCGAGACGATCACCTCGTCTCCGGCCTGGAGCCGGCGCTCGACGAAGCGGCGCCCGAACCAGATCGCCTCCGCGCTGCCGCCGTCGTCATCGCTGAGCTGGGCAATGACCCGTTGCGGCCGCCGCCGGAAGCCGGGCTCGACGCGCACGGCGTCGACCGTCACGCGGGCCGACTGCTTCTCGTCCGGCACGAGCTCACGCAGGGTCCGCAGCTCGCTGAAGTCGTCGTACCGGAATGGGAGGTACCAGAGCGCCTCGCGGGGCGTGGTGATGCCAAGTCGGGCGAGGCCGGCGGCGCCGCGGGCCAGCGATGGGAGCGCGGTGCGGATCGGCCGGTCCAGATCGCCCGGCGTCACACCCGGCTCGATTGCATGGCCCGATCGTAGCGTGCTACTCTTTCACTCGTTCCGGCGCCAGGCGCCGGCATTTTCGTGAGTGGAGCACCCCCTCGACCATGGCCCGCGTCTGCGACATCTGCGGCAAGCGCCCGATCACCGGCTGGAACCCCCAGTCGGTCGGCATGAACCGAAAGCGCGCCCTTCGCCGCTGGCTGCCCAACCTGCAGCCGATGACCCTCGAGCGCGACGGCAAGGTCACGAAGGTGAAGGCCTGCTCCCGCTGCATCCGGACCGCCCAGAAGGTCTAGCTCCTTCTTCTGCGCTCGCGTATATATGTATATACGCTGAGGCCACCGGACCGATACGCCCGCGCGCCGACGCGGGCGCTGCTGTGTTCGAGGCCGATGAGTCATGACCGCTCAGGCGATCTTCACGTTGTCTCAACACCGCAACGTCCGTCGCTCGAAGGAGGTCCGGGATGAAACCTACCGACGACGATCAGGCTGGGTCCGCCAAGGCCGTCCGCCATGCAAATGCATCACCCGTCGGAGACGATGGTGGGGATGAGTTTGGGCCATTCGCTGCCCAGATCCTGGCCACCGAGCACTGGAGCCTCCTCGGCACGAGGTCGCTGATCTGGAACGAGGCGTTGAGCCGAACGACGGTGTTCCTCACCGTGCTGTCGGCAACGATCATCTCACTGGCATTGCTCGCGGACGCGACCGGATTCGGGCTCCACACAACCGCTGTGGCGCTGGTGCTGCTGCCGGTGGTATTCCTCCTCGGCCTCGCCGCCTACGCGCGCATCGTGCAGATCAACACCGAAGAATTCCAGATCGTTCTCGCAATGAACCGCCTCCGACATGCGTACCTGCAGCTCGAGCCAGGCCTCGCGCCGTACCTCACGACCGGCCATCACGATGATGAGCGAGGGCTCGTCGCGACGTACATGCTCCATCGCCCCAGCCGCCTGTGGCTGTGGATCCACTTCGTCGTCAACACGCCCACCATCATCGCGACGGTGGACGCGGCCGTCGCCGCCTCGGTTATCGTCCTCCTCCTGGACCTGGCGAACGCGCCGACGGAGGCGGTAGTGCTCGGTGGAGGGGCGGTATTCGTGGCGATCTGGGTGGTGCTCTACGTGTTGCAACTGCGCAGTCTCCGTCGGCTACTCGACCAAGCGCCGAGGTTCCCCAGCCCGGCGGTGGACTCGCTTAGTCAGGGCTTGCCGTAGCCAGATCGCGGTCCGAGTCCAGGACGAGCGTGAACGGGCCGTCGTTCACGAGCTCGACCTCCATCTCAGCTCCGAACCGCCCCGTTTCGACGGGCACGCCTGCCGCTCGCAGCCGCTCGACCAGTCGGTCGACGAGCGGCACGGCCTGCTCGGGCAGCGCGGCGCGGGTGAAGCCGGGACGGCGGCCGCGGCTGACGTCGGCGTAGAGGGTGAACTGGCTGGCGACGAGGAACGAGCCGCCGACGTCGGCGATGGCGAGGTTCGTGCGGCCATCGGCGTCGCGGAAGTAGCGGAGCCCGACGAGCTTGTCGGCCATGCGGTCGACGATGGCGGCGTCGTCATCGGTCCCGATACCGGCCAGGACGACGGCACCCAATCCGATCTCGCCGAGCAGCCCTCCCCCCTCGCGGACTGATGCGCTGGTCACGCGCTGGACGACGAGACGCATCGGGTGATTCCTACCCGCGCTCGACGCGGTCGACGACCGTGCCGGCCACGAGATCGGGCACGCTGCGCCGGCCGCCGTTCCGCACCGCAACGACGACGTACGCGAAGATGAGCACGTACGTCGCGCTGGCGACGACGATCTGGATCCCCTCGAAGGCCCCGAGCGTTGGAGCCAGGGCGAAGAACGCGAGATGCGTCAGCTCCCACGGAGCCAGCTTGAACGCCGTCCGCAGCACCGATCCGCGCAGGTCCGGCGGTTCGCCGTCCAGGCTCAACGTTCGGAGGCCGAGCAGCCGCTTGCCGAGGCTGCGCCCTGCGCCAAGAGAGTCGGTGAGGATGAAGTACAGCCACGCCGGCAGGGAGATCGTCAGGAGCGACCTCACCCAGACTTCGACGCCGGAGGAAAGCTCCATGCCGATCACCGAACCGATCGCGAAGGACAGCGGCAGGAGCACCGCGGCCAATACCGCGACGTCGAATCCATATGCCGCCAGGCGGAGCCCCGTCAGGCGCATCGGTCTAGGGGGAGGCGGATGGCGAGGCCGACGGCTCCGCCGAGGAAGAAGCGGGTGGCGCCGAGGGCTCCAGGACGACCGGCCCCGAATCCTCGCCATCGCGCGGCGCACCGAGGGCGGCCTCGGTGAACGTTGCGCGGGCGTTCCAGATCATCCAGCCGCGAGCGTCGTTGTCGGCGGCGGCCTGCATCTCGGCGCGGACCTGGTCGGCGGTGTACGGCGGGAACTGGCCGTAGCCGAAGTCCTGGATCCACGGCCGGATGACGACGGGCAGCCCCTCCTTCTGCTGGTTCATGATCTCGAGCGTCTTGTCGATGACGTCGTACGGCGCGGTGTTCGGGACCGCGTGGCCGAAGACGCCGGGGCCGTAGTGCGACGGGTAGACCATCGGGCAGAAGTAGTCGACGTACGGCATGATCACCTCCGGCCGCTGACCGATGCCCTGGTCGTCGGGGACGATGAAGCTGATCGGGAACACGTCCGCCCCGAGGAAGGCGCGCGAGGTTTCGAGCTCGGAGCTCACGACGCGGAGCACGCGCTGGATCGCCGGCAGGCGGAAGGACTGGGTGTTCGGCAGGTTCGTATCGGACACGTTGAAGTCGCCGTCGCTGAAGAAGCGGATGTAGTCGAGCTGGACCTCGTCGAAGCCCTTGTCGGCGAGATCGCCGGCGATCGAGGCGATGTACTCCGCCACGCCGGGAGCCGACGGATCCAGCCACGCGCCGCCGATGTTGTCGCGCCACGGCTCGCCGGTGGCGCTGTTGCGGACCGCCAGCTCGGGGCGCGCCGCGGCCGAGGTGTTGTCCTTCATGACGACCATCCGGGCGATCGTGTAGATCCCGCGCTCCTCGAGCATCGGCAGGAGCTCCTCGAGGTCGAAGACCGGTGTCTCGCGGATGGCGCCGACCTCGGCGGCGGTCTCGAGGTCGGTGGCGTAGTAGAGGCGGCCGTCGGTCTCCTTGACGTCGATGACGAGGGCGTTCGCCTCGGTCCGGTCGAGGAGCGCGAGCATCTCCTCGAGGCGGCCGGGCGCCTCGAAGACGGCCGACGGCGCGTAGAGGGCGCGCGCCGTGAACGGCTCGAGCGCGACGTCGAGGGTCGTGCCATCGCCGATGACGGCCTCGGCCAACCGATATCCGGGCATCTTGTAGACGACCGTCGCCCCCTCGGGCACCTCGGTGAGCGCGTATTCGCCATCTTCGTCGGTCTCGACCATGCGCTCCTCGCCGTCGACGAAGACGCGGACGCCGGCCACGGGATCCCTGCCGGCACCGGTGACCACCCCGCTCACGACGTTCGGGCGCAGCTCGATGGCGAGGTCACCCTCGTCGGGCACCGTGCCCTCGCCGGGGTCGTGGCCTTCCGCTGAGACCGATACGGTCGCGCCGCGCATCGCGGTCAGGGTCGCGGCGCCGTCGGGATCGGTCATGGCGGTGAGGCCGTCGACGTCGAGGACGGCGCCTTCGACGGGCGTGCCCGAGCGATCCATGACGGTCACGGCGACTTCGCGCGGCTGCTCGGGTGTCGGCTCAGGGGTCGGGACGAACGGAAGCTCCGGGCCGTCCTCGCCGCAGGCGGCGAGCAGAAGGATGAGAGAAGGACCAGGAGTCCGAGCGAGAGCGAGCGACGCGGCAGCAGGGGTCAGGTCCTTTCGGCGGATGGATCGGTCTCGGATTCGCGTGCCTGGGCCGCGGCACGCAGGTCGGCGACCGTGGGCGCCAGGTCGCCGGCGGTACTGTACAGGGCGCTGCCGACCACGAGCACGTCTCCCCCGCTCTCGTGGGCGACGCCGATCGTCTCGAGGTTGACGCCGCCGTCGACGCCGATCTGGAGCTCGAGGTGGCGCCGGTCGACGACCTCGCGGAGCATCTGGAGCTTCGGGACGACCTCGTGGATGAACGACTGGCCACCCCAGCCGGGATGGACGGTCATCACCAGCAGCAGGTCGACCTGGTCGAGCCACGGCACGACGGCCTCGGCCGGCGTCTCGGGGTTCAGCGCGATCCCGGGCCGCTTCCCGGCCCGCTCGATCTCGGCGATGACGGCGCGCGGCTCGTCATCGGCCTCGACGTGGAAGACGATGAGGTCGCTGCCGGCCTGCGCGAAGCGCTCGGCGTAGGCCAGCGGCCGGCTGATCATCAGGTGGCTGTGGAACGGGAGCGCGCTGTGCGGGCGGACGGCATCGACGGCCACCGGGCCGAACGTCAGGTTGTCGACGAATCGGCCGTCCATGACGTCGAGGTGAATCGAGTCGACGCCAGCCGCGGTGGCGCGCTCGACCTCCGAGCCGAGCCGCGCGAAGTCGGCGTTGAGGATGCTCGCGCTGATGTGCGGCTCACTCCTCATGCGGTGGCGGCCGCTGCACGAGCCTCGTTCAGGGACCGGCCCGAGAGCTGGGCGTGGAGCTGGCCACAGGCCGCCTCGATCTCCCGGCCGCGGGTATCCCGCACGGTCACGGTGGTGCCATCGCGAACGATGTCCGCGAAGCGTGCGATCCCCGCCGCGGGCGTCCCGCTCCAGCGCGAGCCGGGGGTCGGGTTGAGCGGGATGAGGTTGACGTGCGAGCGCCAGCCGCGCGCCAGCTCCGCCAGGCCGGCGGCCTGCTCATCGGTGTCGTTCAGGCCGTCGATCATCACGTACTCGAGGCTGACCCGCCGGCCGGTGCGAGCGGCGAAGCGCCGTCCGGCGCCGATGACCTCGCGGATCGGCCACTTGCGGTTGATCGGCACGAGCTCGTCGCGCAGCGCATCGGTCGAGGCATGCAGGCTGATCGCGAGGTTGACCTGCGGCAGCTCGTCGATCATGCGGTCCATGCCCGGCACCACGCCGGAGGTCGAGACGGTGATGTGCCGCGCCCCGATCCCCAAGCGCGCGGGGTCGTTGAGCAGGCGGACCGCCTCGAAGACCCGGTCGGCGTTGTTCAGCGGCTCCCCCATCCCCATGAACACGACGTTGTAGTGGCCCGTCTGCCCCTCACCCAGCGCCTGCCACGGCGGTCGATGCCAGTGCAGCACCTGGTCGACGATCTCGCCCGGGGTCAGCTGGCGCCCGAATCCGGCCTGGCCGGTGGCGCAGAACGGGCAGTTCACCGCGCAGCCGGCCTGCGAGCTGATGCAGATCGTCGTCCGCTCGGCGGCCCGCCCACGCGCCGGGTAGCGCATGAGCACCGACTCGATGCGCTGGCCGTCCGCGAGCTCGTGGACCGCCTTGGCGGTGAGGCCGCCGTCGGCCCCGATCACGTGGTTGCCGGCGATCGTCGTGAACCGGAAGTCGGCCGCCAGCGCCGCCCGCAGCGGCGCCGGCAGATCGGTCAGCTCTTCGAACGAGGACGCGGAAGACCGATGTGCGCCGGCCAGGACCTGCACGGCCCGATACGCGGGCTCGCCGCGGGCGTCGAGCCACGCGGCGAGCTGGGTCAGATCGATCTCGCTGATCGCCGGTTTGGAGCCGGCGATCGGAAGGTCAGTCACGGCGCCCGAAGATCAGGAACGCGTAGTACAGGAAGGTCAGCAGCGCGGTCAGCGCGCCTGCGACGTACGTCCAGGCCGCGGCCTTGAGCACGGCGCGTGCGCCATCCTGCCGCTCACCCACCATGCCCAGCCCGTTGACGAAGGCGAGGGCCTTGCCCGAGGCGCCGATCTCGACCGGCAGCGTCGCGAAGGTGAAGAGCACCGCCGCGCCGAAGCCGATGAGCCCGACGACGGCGAGGCCGGGAATCTGGAAGATCAGGCCACCGATGACGAGCCACGGCGCGATCCCGGACCCGAACTGGGCGGCCGGAACGATCGCCTGGCGCAGCTTCATGGCCGGTTCGCCGGACGCGTCCTGGAGGGCGTGCCCGACCTCGTGTGCGATGACCGCGGCGGCCGCGACCGACAGCCGCGGTGCGGCGGTGGTCACCCCCGCCGTCGTCAGCGCCGATGCGTCGGCGACCTGCGTGCTGACGCGCAGAACCTTGCCGCGCGGGTCGTAGTGATCGGTCAGCTGGCCCGGCGTCGGCTCGATGCTGACCTGCTGGAGGCCCTGACGGTCGAGCAGCCGTCGTGCGAAGTCGAACGCGTCGACGTTCATGCCGGAGTCCACCTTGGACCACTTGCCGTAGGTCGACTTCACGCGCCACGTCGCCCAGCCGGTGATGGCGAGCGTCGGGATGAGAACGAGGACGATGTAGAGAGGGTCGATGAAGAACATTGCGTCAGCCCACCTCCGCAGGGGCCGGTTCGAGTATATCCGAATTGCCCCGATTTCCCTCGTGACCGACCCCGCGGCACAGGACCTGCGGATGGATCACCAAACGGCATGTACAAGATGGAGTGATCCGATGGATTTCAAGATTCGATCAAGGGACGTCCGAGACGCGGGCGATCGCGCGCGGGCACGCATCGCCGGCGAGCCGTCCGGGCCGGGCTGGCTCGGAGCGTTCGGGATCGGCATCGTGGCCGGCGCGACGGGCGCGGCCATCGCCTACCTCACCGACCCGCAGCGCGGCAAGGCACGACGTGCACAGCTGGCGGACCAGGGGGCTGCAGCGGTCCGCCACGCGTCCCATGAGGCCGAGCGCGCGCTGCGCGTGGTGACGAGCACCGCCGAGGGCAAGATCGAGGCGCTGACCCAGGGCGGCAGCCGCGTCGCCGCGACGGACGACGTCACGCTCCGGGACCGCGCCGAGTCGATCCTCTTCCGCGACCCAAAGGTTCCGAAGGGCTCGATCAACATCAGCGCCGAGCGCGGAACCCTCGTCCTGCGCGGCGAAGTGCCGGACGTGAAGATGCGCAACAAGCTCGCCCGCGAGGCCGAGAAGATCGAGGGCGTGTGGGGCGTGCAGAACCTGCTTCACCTGCCGGGCGAGCCGGCTGAGGAGGAGCTCGCGCGCGTCGCGACCAGCTAGCGGGCCGCCTCCTCGGGACGACCCGTTCCGAGGAGGTTGTGCTCCCGGGCGAGGCCGCGACGCCACGCTTCGGCCGGCATCGACGGCCGGCCCTCCGGCTGCACGATCTCGAGCTGGAGCGCACCGGCCCCGCAGGCCACGCAGGGTTGCGGGCCGGGCATGAGAGCGCCGATCGGAACGTCGTCGACGCCCGACACCGGTCGTGCCCGCCGGACGTGAAGGCGGCGGTCGTCGATCGTCGTCCACGCCCCCGGCCACGGCTGGAGCGCGCGGACCTGGCGGTCGATCTCCACAGCCGCCCGCCGCCAGTCGATCCAGCCGTCGGCGCGCGTGAAGGGACGGACGTGCGTCGCCGCGCGATCGTCCTGGGGCTGGGTCTCGATCTCGCCACTGGCCCAGCGCTCGAGGACCGGCGGAACCACCTCGGCGGCAAGGTCCGCCAGCCGGGCCTCGAGCTCGGGGGTCGTCTCGCGGCCGGTCAGCGCCACGGGCCAGCGCTCGACGATCGGCCCGGCGTCGAGCTCCTCGGTCATCACCATCAGCGTCACGCCCCCTTCCGGGTCGCCAGCCTGGATCGTGCCGGCCACCGGCGCGGCCCCGCGGTGGCGCGGGAGGAGCGACGGGTGGACGTTCAGCGGCGGTCTTCGGCCCAGGGCCAGGAGGTGCGGCGGGACGATCTGGCCGTACGCGACGAGAACCAGCCCGTCGGGGTCGTAGCGGGCGAGCTCGTCGCGCGCCTCGTCGGAACGGATTCGCGTCGGGGTCAGGACGCGGATCCCGCGCTCTCGCGCGGCGGTGGCGATCGGCGTCGCTCGCAGCTGAAGCCTCCGGCCGGCGGGCCGGTCCGGCTGGCTGATCACGAGCAGCTCGTCCGCGAGGTGGGTCACGCGCTCGAGCAGCGGCACGCCGAACGCGCCGGTGCCGAGGAAGGCGATGCGCCCGATCCGACCCACTAGATGCCGGCGGCCGTCTCTTGGGAGACCTCGTCGTGGGCCTCCGAGACGCGCACGAGCTCGGCATCGGGACCGAGGAGGTCGATGTAGAGGCGTCCGTTGAGGTGGTCGATCTCGTGCTGGAGCGCCCGAGCGAAGAGGCCCTCGCCCTTCACCCGGAACTCGCGGCCGTGGCGATCCTTCGCCTTCACGGTCACCTTCGCGGCGCGCTCCACCTCGGCGACGTACCCCGGGATCGAGAGGCACCCCTCCCAGTCGATCTGCTCGCCCAATGACTTCACGATCTGCGGGTTCACCAGCTCGGTGATGCGGCCCTCGATCTCGATGACCGCCACCTGCAGTCCGACGCCGACCTGGTTGGCGGCCAGCCCCACACCCGGCGCGTCGCGCATCGTCACCAGCATGTCGTCGAGGAGCCGATGCAGGCCGGCGTCGAAGCTCGGGACGCGCTTCGTCCGCTCACGGAGGATCGGCTCGTCGGCGACGAGGATGGGACGGATCGGCATGGCGCGCCGAATTGTACCGATCTAGAGCAGCGACTCGGGGTCGACGTCGATGGCGATGCCGGACGGGACCCGCTCGAGCGCGACGGCCCGAGTCTCGGCATCGGGCGCGCGGAGGACGACCTGGAACCGATAGCGCCCGGCGCGGCGGGCGACGTAGGCCGGCAGCGGTCCCATCACCTCGACGCCGGGCGCGACGACCGCTGCCGCGGCATCGCGGCCGCGTGCCTCGGCCCGCGCGCGATCCGGGTCGCCGATCAGCAGCCGCGCCAGCACGCCGAACGGCGGATAGCCGAGCAGCCGGCGGCGCAACAGCTCGTCGTCCGCGAAGCCGTCGACGTCGAGGCTCGCCGCCGCCCGCACGGCGTGGTGCCCGGGCGCGTAGGCCTGGATGACCACCCGTCCCGGCATCGGTCCGCGCCCGGCGCGGCCAGCGACCTGGGCCAGCAGCTGGAAGGTCCGCTCGCTGGCGCGGTAGTCGGGCAGGTTGAGGGTCACGTCGGCCGCGACGACGGCCGCGAGCGTGACCGAGGGCTGGTCGAGGCCCTTGGCTGCCAGCTGGGTGCCGACGAGCACGTCGGTACGACCGTCGCGGAAGTCGTCGTACACCGCCTCGAACCCGCGGCGTGCGGCGAGGGCGTCGGAGTCGAGCCGTGCGACCCGCAGGCCGGGGAAGCCGGCCAGCAGCTCGGCCTCGACCCGCTGCGTGCCCGCTCCGAAGTAGCGGATGCGGCCGCTCCCGCATGACGGGCACTTCTCGACCGGCGCGGCGCTCCGTCCGCAGTGGTGGCAGCGCAGTGAGCCGCCCGCGAGGTGGTAGACGAACGGCAGGTCGCAGTCCGGGCAGCGCAGGCTCTCCCCGCAATCGCGGCAGAGGATGAACGTGGCGGCGCCGCGACGGTTGATGATCAGGACGGCCTGCTCCGACCCGCGCCGCAGGGACCCGAGCGCGTCGGCGAGCTCGGACGAGAAGATCGACCGATTCCCGCCGGCCAGCTCCGCCCGCAGGTCGACGACCGAGATCTCCGGGACGCCACCGACCCGGCGCTCTGCCAGCCGTGCCCGTTCCGCATGCCCGCCGCGCACCCGGGCGAGCGTCACGAGGTCGGGCGTCGCCGTTCCGAGGACCAGGCGGCTGCCGGTCAGCGCGGCCCGCCGCCGGGCGACCCAGCGCGCGTCGTATCGCGGCGTGCGGTCGGACTTGTAGCCGCCGTCGTGCTCCTCGTCGACGACGATGAGCCCCGGGTCGAGCGGCGCGAAGACGGCCGTCCGGGTGCCGACCACGACGCGCGCGTCGGCGCGCATGATCCGCCACCACTCGTCGTGCCGCTCCCCCGCCGAGAGTCCCGAGTGGAGGACGGCGAGCTCGTCGCCGACGACGGCGCGCAGGCGGTCGGCGATCTGCGGGATGAGGCTGACCTCCGGGACGAGGACGATCGCGCCCCGGCCGGCGTCCAGCGCCTCCTGCACCGCCGCGAGGTAGACGTCGGTCTTGCCCGACGCGGCCACGCCCTCGAGGAGGAGCTCTCCGCCCGGCGCCAGCGCACCGATTGCGTCGAGCGCGATGCGCTGCTCCGACGCGAGCTCGTTGCGCAGCGGCGCCAATGGGACGCGGTGCGCCAGCGGGTCACGCTCGACGGTCCGCCACCCGAGCTCGACCCGCCCGGTCGCCTCGAGCCGGCGCGCGGGTGCCAGGAGCGCCGACGGCTCCATCCCGAGCTCCTCGGCCAGCTCGGGAACCGTTCGTTCCCCGTCGCCCAGCACCTCCAGGATCGCCCGCTGGACCGGGGCGCGTCGCGGCGGCTCGGTGTCCGATGGGAGCCTTCGGATGATCCGCACCCGTCGCGCCGAGACGTCGGGCGCACGGAGGGACCACTCGGCGCGGATGGCGCCCGAGCGGCGCAGCCCTTCGACCCATGCCTCGCGTCCCCGCCGCGGCGCGTGGCGCTGGAGGCTCGCGTCGCCGATCCTGCCCTCCCCGTCGACGAGCGGCCGGAGCTCGGCCGGGAGCTCATCGGGCACCTCGACCACCCAGCTGCGCACGAGGCGTGACTCGAGGCCGGGCGGGAGCATCGCGGCCAGGGTGGTGCCGATCGGCGCGCGGTAGTAGGACGCGATCTCCTCCGCCAGTTCGAGCAGGTCCGGCGTCAGCATCGGTGCCGAGACGACGGCCTCGACGGCCTTCAGGCCGTCGGTGACCTCCGTGTCGCCGGGGAGCAGGTAGCCGAGCGCGAGGCGGCGGCCGTACGGAACGAGGAGCAGGGAGCCGGGAGCGGGGTCGCCGAGCTCGACCGGCAGGAGGTAGCTGAAGGTTCGCTCGGGCCGGTCGGCGACGGCCTCGACCGCGACCCGCACCGGTCGAGGGCTCTGGGTCACCGGACGAGCCTAGACGCGCGGGCGGCGCGGAGGATCGCGGCGGGCCTCGACCTGGATGATCTCCCAGATGCGGTCGGCGGCCTCCTCCGGATGGCCGGTCTCGTTGACGACGACGTGGTCGTACTCGTCGGCCTGCGCGATCCAGCGCTCCGCATCGATCCGGCGACGCTCGAGGCTCGCCTCCGACTCGGAGCCGCGCTCCTCCAACCGGCGCGTCAGGTCCTCCATCGACGGAGGCATCACGAAGATGAGCAGCGCGTCGGGGACGAGGCGGCGGACGGTGCGCGCGCCCTCCGGGCTGATCGTGAGGATCGCGTCGCGGCCGGCGGCGAGGATGCCGCGCACCTGGTCGACCGGCGTCCCGTACCACTCCCCGTGGTTGTTGGCGTGCTCCAGCAGGCCGTCGTTGTCGCGCAGGTCCGCGAACTCGGCCTCACTCAGGAAGTGGTAGTGGACGCCGTCGATCTCGCCGTTGCGTTGCGCCCGAGTCGTGGCGGTCACGATCGGCACGACCTGCGGGCGGCGACGCGCGAGCTCGGCGACGATCGTGCTCTTTCCCACGCCCGACGGGCCGCTGACCACGACCAGCATCGGGTTCGGGAAGGTCATGCGCTTGTCGTCGGTCACGGCGCCACCTCCGCGCCGACGCCATCGGGCAGGCGTCCGGCACCGACCGGCACCCCGGCGACCTCCAGGCAGGCCGCGAGGTCCGGTGGTAACGCGCTCCACGCTCGCAGCGCCGCGCCGTCCGACGGGCGCTCGAGACCCAGCCGCGCCGCGTGCAGGAACTGGCGGCGCAGGCCGCCGGGGCCCTCGCCGCCGCCGTAGCGCAGGTCGCCGGCGATCGGGAGGCCGAGATAGGCGAGGTGGGCCCGGATCTGGTGCGTCCGCCCGGTTCGCGGGTGGAGTGCGAGCAATGCATAGCCGCCGCCGGTGGCGAGCTGCTCGTAATCGGTGACCGATGCGCGCCCGCCGGCGGTGACCGCCATTCGCTGGCGATCGCGTGGGTCGCGGCCGATCGGCGCTTCGACGCGCCCCCGCGACGCCGGTGCCTCACCGCGAACCAGGGCGAGATACTCCTTCTCGACGCTGCGCTCGCCGAACTGGCGCATGAGGCTGGCCTGCGCCGCATCGGTCTTGGCCACCACGATCAGGCCGCTCGTCTCCTTGTCGAGCCGATGGACGATCCCCGGCCGCCCGACGCCGGCGATCGAGCCGAGCGGCTCGCCGCGGTCGCGAGCGCGACCGAGCAGGGCGTTGACCAGGGTGCCGCTGCCGTGCCCGGCGGAGGGATGGACGACGAGGCCGGCCGGCTTGTCGACGATGAGCATGTCGTCGTCCTCGTAGGCGATGACGAGCGGAATCGACTCCGCGACCAGCGAGACGTCGGGCGGTGCGCTGAGCACCACGCTGACCCGCTCTCCCCCGGCGAGGCGGTCGCTCGATCGGCGCTGGCCACCGTCCACCAGCGCCCGTCCGTCGCCGATGAGCCGCTGGGCGTGCGCGCGGCTGATGCCGGCCACGGCGGCGACGGCCAGATCGACGCGGCCGGCCGGCGCGACGCCCTCGACCGTGCGATCCGCCACCGTCACGCGGCCGGTTCGTCCTGGTGGCGCCGGCCGTCGGCGAAGGTGAGGTAGGCCACCAGCAGGAAGATCCCGACCACCACGGCCGAGTCCGCGACGTTGAACGTCGGGAAGCGCCACTCGTCGATGCCGACGCTGATGAAGTCGACGACGTAGCCGAGGCGCAGCCGATCTGTCAGGTTGCCCAGCGTGCCCGCGAGGATCACCCCGAGCACGACGTGGATCGCCAGGCCGCGATCGCGGAAGGAGCGGAAGAAGTAGCCGACCATCACGAGTGCGACCACCGTGACCGGGATGAACAGCCAGAACGCACCCGGGAGAAGGCTGAACGCCGCACCGGTGTTCTGGACGTACCAGATGCGCACGAAATCGCCGAGGACGTTGAACGACTCGCCCGGGTCGAGGGTCATGACGACGAGCGCCTTCGAGACCTGGTCGGCGACGTAGAGCACCAGCGCCGTGCCCGCCAGCACGAGCGCGGCTCTCAGCGACCCGTCGCGTTCCGTGCCGGCCTCCACGGCCCCACTCTACCGGACGGCAGGATCAGGCGCGGGCGACCGCGAGCTCCACCGTCTCGCCGTCGAGCTCGACCGTGGTCCGGGCCGCCGCGTCAGGCAGGTCGGCCTCCGGCCCCAGTGTCCCGTCCGTGCCGAGCACCTCGCTCTGAAGCCACTCGAGATGCGGGTTCAGCCGCGCCTCGGCTTCTGCCGTCAGGCGGATCGCGTACCGGATGCGGTCGCTGATCTCGAATCCCGCCTCGCGCCGGAGGGCCTGGAGCCGATGGGCGACCTCTCTTGCGAATCCGGCCGCGTGTAGCTCGTCGTCGAGCTCGGTATCGAGCGCGACGAGCAGGTCGCCCTCCTCGGCGACCTCGTGGCCCGACCGTGCCCGCGCGGTGAGCTCGAACTCGTCGGGCTGCAGGATGACGCCGCCGACCTCGACGGTCCCATCCTCGCGGAGCCGCCACTCCCCCGATCTCGCGCCAGCCATGATCGCGCCCACGGCCTTGCCATGCCGCGGGCCGACGATCGGCAGCAGCGGGTAGAGGCTGCGCTCGACCATCTCCGACTCGTCTCCGATGAGCTCGAAGGCACGGACATTGAGCTCGTCAAGCACTTCGGCCTTCAACGCATCGGCCACGACAAGGTCGGAAGCCATGATCCTGGTTGCCGATGGCGGGAGCTTCACCCTGACCGCCCGTAGCGGCTGGCGCGTGCGAATCCCGGACGCGGCGCGTGCCGCGCGACCGAGTGCCACCGTCCGGCGCGCCAGGTCGACCGCGGCCTCGAGCTCGGGCAGCGACCGTCCCTCGACGCGCGACGGCATGTCGGTCAAGTGGACGCTGTCCGGCTGCGAGGCATCCACCGAGACGACCAGGTTGTCCCAGATCGCGTCGGTGAGGTGCGGCGTGATCGGCGCCATCAAGCGCGTCAGCGTGGTGAGCACCTCGTGCAGCGTCGCGTGGGCGGCCCGCTTGTCGGCGTCGAGCTCGCCCTTCCAGAAGCGGCGCCGGTTGCGGCGCACGTACCAGTTCGACAGGTCGTCGACGAAGCCCTCGATCGCCCGCGCCGCGCGCATCGCGTCGTAGGCATCGAGTGCCGCGCGGACTTCGCCGACGAGCCCGTCGAGACGGGAGAGGATCCATCGGTCGAGGATCGTCCGTGCGCCTTCCACGCCATCGGTCTGGTCGGGTGTCCATCGGTCCAGGCCGGCGTAGGTGGCGAAGAAGCCGTACGTGTTCCACAGCGGCAGGAAGAAGCGCCGGACGACCTCGTGGGCCGGTCCGTACCCGAAGTTCAGGTTCGTCGACGGGTTCGTGGCCGCGAACATCCAGCGCATGACGTCCGCGCCGATCTGCTCGGCGGCGTCGTCGAACCAGATCGCGTTGCCCTTGCTCTTGTGCATCTCCTCGCCGTGCTCGTCCCGCATGAGCGCGTAGGCGAACAGCGTCTTGAAGGGTGCGCGGCCGGTCATCACCGTCGACATCGTCAGCAGGGCGTAGAACCAGTTGCGGAACTGGCCCGGGAAGGATTCGCTGACCCAGTCGGCCGGATACCACTTCGCCCACTCCTCGCGGTCCGAGTTCCAGCCAAGCGTGGAGAGGCCGACGATCCCGGCGTCGAGCCACGGGTTGCCGACGTCGGTCGTGCGCCGAGCGCGCCCGCCGCAGGACGAGCACTCGATCTCGACGTTGTCGATCCAGGGCCGATGCGGGCTGTGGCCGTCGAAGGCGTCCCAGCCGGCAACCGCGCGCTGGCGGAGCTCCTCCTTCGAGCCGATGACCTCCCAGGCGTCGCAGTCGGTGCACTCCCAGATCGGCAGGGCGAGGCCGTAGTAGCGCTTCTTGCTGATCATCCAGTCGCTCATGTTCCGGAGCCAGTCGAGCTCGCGCTCCTCGAGGCCGATGCCCGGCGGCAGCCAGGCGACCTCCCGCGTGGCGGAGCTCACCGGCTCGCGCAGCGGGTCCATGGCGATGAACCACTCGTCGACGAGCCGGAAGATCAGCTGGGTCCCGCAGCGCCAGCAGTGCGGGTAGGAGTGCGGGTAGCGCTCGGTGGCGACGACCAGCCCCTTGCCCTCGAGGTCGGCGACGACGTCGCGCGAGAGATCCTGCGACGGGTCCTCGGTGGCGCCGGCGGCCCGGCCGGTCTGCCAGCCGAAGCCCTCCACGAAGACGCCGAACTCGTCGACGGGGTCGAGGACCGGGAGATCGAAGGCCTTGCTGAGCGCGAAGTCCTCCTGCCCGCAGCCAGGCGCGATGTGGACGATGCCGGTGCCCTCGGCGTCGTCGACCTCGCTCCATGGGATGACTCGGTGGGTGACCCCGGCGGCCGCCGGGAGCTCGTCGAACGGCCCGGCGTAGGTGAGGTCGACCAGCTCGGCGCCCTTCGCCTCGCGCACGACCGCGGCATCACCAGCCGCGCGCTGCTTCGACCCGGCGCTCACCCACCACTGTCGTCCCGCAGGCCCCTCGACGAGCTGGTACGTCAGGTCGGGATGGACCGCGGCGGCCACGTTGCTCGACAGCGTCCACGGCGTCGTCGTCCACACCAGCAGGTCCTCGTCCTCGTGTCCGGGCGTCGTGACCGGGAGGCGCAGCGTGACCGACAGGTGGGTGACGTCCTTGTAGCCCTCCGCCGCCTCCATGTTGCTGATGCCCGTCCCGCAGCGCGGGCACCACGTCATGACGTCGTGACCGCGGTAGAGGAGGCCGCGCCGCTGGCACTCGGCCAGGAAGGCCCAGATGGTGTAGTTGTTCTCGTCCGAGTTCGTGTAGTAGCTGTGGTCCCAGTCCATCCACATCCCGAGCCGCTTGCTCTGCTCGGTGATGAGGGCGGCGAAGCGGTCCACGCGCTGGAAGCACAGCTCGACGAACCGATCGATCCCGAACGACTCGATCTGGCGCTTGTTGTTGAAGCCGAGCTCCTTCTCGACCTCGACCTCGATCCAGAGCCCCTGGCAGTCGAACCCGTTCTGATAGCGCTGGCGCTCGCCGAGCATCGTGTGGTAGCGCTGGAAGAGGTCCTTGTACGTGCGGCCCCAGGCGTGGTGGACGCCCATCGGGTTGTTGGCCGTGATCGGTCCGTCCAGGAAGCTGTAGTAGCGGTCGGAGTCCGCATTGCGCGCGAGGTAGCGGGCCATCGTGTCGCGCTCGCGCCAGCGCTCGATGACCTCGCGCTCCAGTTGGGGCACGTTCAGCTTGCTGTCGACCGGCCTGAACACGTCGTGTGCGGCTCCAGATACGAAAAGACCCGTCCCGAATCCGGGACGGGAACGTCGCTCCCGCGGTACCACCCGCGCTTGACCGATGCGTCGCGCACCGATCCACTCGCTCGCCTCGATATCGGAGGCTCCCGGGAGGCCTTACGCACGGGTCGTTCGCCCGCTTGGCGCCTCTGGCTCGAGAGGGATGGTCGTCGTGGCCGATGCCGCCCGCTCACACCGTCCGGGCTCGCTCGTGGCTCGTCGCCGACGCGACCGCGTCTCCGTCGTCGCCGATCTTCGATTGGTCGCGATGGTCGCAGCCACCGCGGCCCGGTGTCAATTCAGGGACCGAGCAGCGCGCGGCCGATGAAGACCGACGCCACGAGGCCACCAGTCACGACCACGCCGACGAGGCGCGGCCACCAGGCCATGGCCATGATCGCGCCGAGCGACGTCGCCGGACCCGCCATCACGAGGGCCAGCGAGGTCAGGCGGGCCAGGTCGGATTCGGGCTCCGGCATCCGCCCGGTGGCGATGCCGATCCCCCACGCCAGGCCGGCACCGAGCAGCGGCAGGAAGACGAACGCCGCCCGCGCGCGCGCACGCTGCACGCCGATGCGAGGTTGTGGCGTGGCGGTCGGTTCCGGCTCGACGACCTTCGGCTCGGCTTCGGAAACCGGTGGTGCGACCTCGGCGACGGGTTCGGCACTCGCCTGCGCCGCCGCGGCCGCGGCGATCTCCGCCTCGGCTCGTTCCCTGCCGAGGCGCTCCTCGAGCATCGCCCGCTCGATCCCGGTCATCGGCTGCGGTGGCTCGCCCACCTCTCGCGCCTCGACCTCGGGTGGCGCCACGTCGATCGTCGCGGGCGCGATCGCAGCCGCATCGGCTTCCGGCGGCGTGACCGCTTCCGCTGCCTGCGCCTCGAGCCGTTGGCGTGCGTGTGCGGCCCTCGACAGGGCATCGAGCAGGTCGTCGTCCCGCGCCGGCGCGATCGCCAGGCGCCCGCGGTCGGTCGGGACGAGGATGGCGGTCGGCGTCCGCGCAAGGCGCACGATCTGGATTCGCTCCTCGTCACGGAGCACGGCACGGCCGAGCGCCCAGCCGAATGCGCCGGACTGCACGCGCAGCCGCGAGGCGCTCGGGCCACTGAGGCGGACACGTGTCACCGGCCCCGGGCTCAGCAGGTACACCCGCCCGCCACCGATCCAGCTGACCTGGACCGCCGACTCCTCCACGTCGAGCCGAACGCTCAGGAGTACCACCATGAGCGCCAGCCCGACGAGGGCGAGGACCGCACCGACTGCGACCAAGCACGAAGCCAATCGGCGGGGGGACCACGAGCAGCCCGGCCGCGATGGCGGTGCCGGCCACCACGAAGGACACGAACGGAACGGCGAGCAGCCGCGGCAGCGAGCGAGCGAGCCTGACGCGGGCGATCGGCTTCCGGGCGCGCGTCATCGGCTCATGCCTTCTCGGTCACCCGGTACTCGAGGTAGCGCCCGGTGAGCAACCGCGTCTGGGCATCGAGTGCGGGCAGCGTGCTGAAGAAGATGCCGACGAGCGGCAGAGCGATCCACTGCACGTAGCTGAGCAACCGCTCCCATCGACCCCACTCGGCCGGTCGGGGCGGGACGATGAAGTGCTCGACGACGACGAGCACGAGGAGGCTGATGAGCGCGAGCGTGAGCATCGAGCTGGCGAACAGCGGCAGGTTCTGGCCGAGGGTCGTCTCGGCGAAGGCCGGGTTGAGCAGGATCGGGAGGGCGGCCCCGAACGTGATCACGAACGGGGCGATCGCCCAGTTGATGTGCTCGCCGAAGAGGTTGACGATCCGCCAGAAGCGGCTCCAGAACGGGATCTCGGTGTGCACGATGGCGTTCTCGATGACGTACGGGATGTCCGTCACGCCCCATGCCCAGCGCCGGACCTGGAGGTACTGCTCGGCCATCGTGCGCCAGTAGGTCCGCGCACGGACGGCATCGCCGTAGATCGGCATGAACAGCGGGACGGCCCGGAACCGATCGCCGTACCGGAAGTAGCTCTTCCAGTAGAAGCGGCTGTCCTCCGGAATCGCGTCGGTGGCCCAGTAGCCGACGTCGTGGACGAGGTGCAGCGTCGTCGAGTACGAGCTGAAGCTCTGGAGCTTCTCCGGCAGGACGCTCCGCCACATCTGGAGCTGGGTGAGCACCGCGGCAAAGAGTCGCTGGAAGACCGGCGCCTGCCACAGGTTGTTGTGGAGATACGGGATCGGCTGGTAGAGCTGGGTGTCGCGGTTCGGATCGGTCAGGTGCATCCAGGCCAGGTAGGCGAAGTACTGCGGGTGGACGCGAAAATCCGCGTCGAGGTCGGTGACCATGATCCGCTTCGGGTCCATGCCACGCGCGCGCACGAGCAGCCGATGCAGGTAGCGCCCGCCCCACGCCATCGCGCTGCTCTTGCCGACCACGACCCCCGGCTCCAGGGGGTCGAGGATGTGGATGAACTCGGCGAAGGCGTCGCCGAGCTCTTCGCGCAGCACGCGCACATTCTCGATGCCGCCCGCATCGGTCTCACGCGTGATGATCGCGCAGATCTTCCGCTCGGTCGGCCACTCGGCGTCGGCCAGGGCGCGAACCGTGTAGCGCAGCTTGTCGAGCGACTCGGTGTAGGTCGGGATGAGGGCCAGGTGAATGAGCTCGTCGGCGCCTGGGACCCCTGCCACGCGCTCGGTCCAATCCACGGCGATGACCTTGCGAATGCGGCGGAACGCGACGATGACCGCGGTGCTGAACCAGACGGCGCGGCAGAGCCAGTAGAAGTTGAAGCTGAGAACGAAGTACGCGACCAGCGATGGATAGCTGAAGCTCAGCCAGATCGGCAGGATCAGGATGGCCCACGAGATCGTCCCGGGCACCATCTCGAGCGGCCGGACGAGCCAGCGGTAGCGTTCGCTAGGCAACGGGGTGGTCATCGTTGCGCCTGCCAGCCGGGCGGCCGGCTGGGCGCCGATGCCGATCCGCCGCGCGGGCCTCCTAGTAGACGGGGGTGAGCCAGTCGCGATAGGCGGGCAGGCGCCCGCGCACCGCGTCGAAGTAGGCACGCGACAGCTCTCGGGTGATCGGGCCGGGCCGGCCGGTGCCGATCGTCCGACGGTCGATCTCGATCACGGGGCTGATCTGGGCGCCGGTGCCGCACAGGAAGACCTCGTCGGCACCGTAGAGCTCGGTCCGATCGATCGAGCGCTCGCGTACCTCGGCCCCAAGATCGGTCCGGGCCATGTCGATGAGGCGCCGCCGCGTGATTCCCTCGAGAATGTTGTCGGTCACCGCCGGGGTGATGACGACGCCGTTCTTGACCATGAACAGGTTCTCGGCGCTCCCCTCGCTGACGTGGCCGTCGGCGGTGAGCACGATTGCCTCGTCGTAGCCGTTGAGCTGAGCCTCGCTCTTGGCGAGCGCCCCGTTCACGTAGGCACCCGTGATCTTGCCGCGGGCCGGGATGGCGTTGTCATCGGTCCGGCGCCAGGTGCTGACCTGTGCCCGGATGCCGCCCTCGGTGTCGATGTACTGCCCGAACGGGACTCCGAAGATCACGATGTCAGCGTCGAGGTTGTGGAGCCGGACCCCGATCGTCTCCGAGCTCTTGTAGACGATCGGTCGAACGTAGACGTCCTCACGCAGCCCATCACGACGAAGGAGCTCGACGGTGATCTCGGCGAGCTCCTCGGGCGACTGGCGGACCTCCATCATCAGGAGGCGAGCGGACGACCGAATCCGCTCGTAGTGCGGTACGAGCTCGAGGCCGAAGAGCTGCTCCTCCTCGGCGCTCCAGTAGGCGCGGATCCCCTCGAACACGGCCGTGCCGTAGTTGAAGCCGTGGGTCATGACGTTGATGTTCGCGTCGCGCAGCGGCACGAACTCGCCACGGAAGAACGCCCACAGCTCGGTGGTGGTCTCCACCGCGGCTGCCTGCGGTCTGCTCTCCTGCTTCAGCACACTGCCTCCCTCTGTTCGCGGTTCGAGCTGCGGGTCACGGCCGGCTGCTCAAAAGCGCAAGAAGTATACCCGTGGTCCGGTCCCCGGACGCTTGCTCGCCGCTCGGATGTTGCGGAATCAGTGGCCGCCCGCGCTGACGCCGAGCGGCGTGAAGAGGGCCAGGTACACGTAGATGAGGTACAGCGGCCCGCCGATGAGCAGCGTCCACGCCGAGAGCTTCCCGGTGCGCAGCATGTTCCCGAAGATGAGGATCGTGGCGACGATGGCCACACCCGCCGACGCGAAGCTGATCGCGCTCTCAGCGGTGAACGTCCACGTCGTGAACAGGAGGCCAAGCACCGTCGGGAGGCAGCTCTGGAAGACCATCGCGCCGGTGATGTTGCCCATCGCCAGCGTGTCCTTCGTGTTGCGGACCCAGAGCACGCTGTTGAACTTCTCGGGGAGCTCGGTGGCGATCGGCGCGATGATGAGGGCCAGGATCGTCGGATCGAGCCCGATGGCAACCGACAGCTCCTCCACGGCGCCGACGAAGACCTGCGCGCCGACGATGATCAGCCCCAGCGCCACCACGACCTGCACGACGATGAGTCGCATCGACGGCTCGTGGCCGGTGATCGAGACGTCGCCCGAAAAGGCGTCGATCTCGATGTCGTCCGGCGGCCGCTGGCCGCCCCCGGGCGTCATCCTGGCCAGGTGCAGCCGGTTCAGCTCCTCCGGATCGCCGGCCTCGGCCTCGTCGGTGAAGTGGAGCCGCACGTAGACCGCGTAGAGCACGAACAGGATCGCCGCGGCGACCCACTTCAGCCAGCTGAGCTCGGCCGGCAGGAAGGCGGTGCCAACCGCGATCGAGTAGCCGACGATGAAGAACGCCACGTCCCGCCCGAGGACGCCGACGTTGACCCGCATGTCCGTCGCCCGTCGTCCACGCCGGGCGTAGATGATGACCGCCACGCCGGTCACGAACATGGCGAGCGTCGAGAGCATGAACGGCGCACCGAGGATGGCACCGACGCCGATGGCATGCGAGGCCTCCGGGTCGCCGCCGAAGATGAGCGGCCCCAGGATGGCGATGACCGGGATCAGGGTCTCCGGCATGGCCGTGGCGACGGCTGCCAGGACGCTGCCGACGGCACCCTCGGCGAGGTTCAGCTTGTGGCCGAACCACTCGATGCCATTCGTGAAGAGCTCCGCCGCGGCCAGGATGACCGCCAGTGACACGATGAGCAGGACGATGTCCACGGTTGACCTCTAGCCGTCGCAGAGCGCGGACACCACGTTACGGGCGCCGCGCGAGATGGCCGAAGGTCTCTCCGTCCGGCCGCCGAAGCGGCCGGCACCTGCCACCGGGCGGAGGGAACTCCACCGGACTGACGATGGCGCGGGTCAGGGGATACTCCCCCTCGGGCCGGCTGAGTGTAGCGGCTACGGGCGGAGGTGCTGCGGCGCGTACGGCAGCAGCGCCACGTGGCGCGCGCGCTTCAGCGCCGTGGTCAGCATGCGCTGGTGGCGGGCGCAGGTGCCCGTCTTGCGCCGCGGCTCGATCTTCGCGCGCTCGCTGAGGTAGCGGCGGAGGCGGTTGACCTCCTTGTAGTCGATGCTCTCGGCCTTGTCGACGCAGAAGTTGCAGACCTTGCGCCGGCGCCGATCGCGGTAGTAGTCCGCCGCTTCGCGGCGGGATCGCGGGCTTGCCATGTTCGGTATCGGTTCCTCTCGAACTCGTCAGTGTCGGATCGGTCAGAAGGGAATGTCGTCGACGTCCATCTCCGCTCCGGGAGCCGATGAGCGCGCCTCGTCGGCGCCGCGCGGCTTGACCTGGGGCGGCGCGTCGCCGTACGAGCCCTCGCTGCCGGCGAAGGAGCCCTCCTCGCGCGGCCGGCGCTCGAGGTTGACGACGCGCGCGAAGCGCAGCTCGAGTGCCGTGCGCTTCTGGCCATCACGGGCCTCGTACTCACGCGCGCGGAGCTGTCCCTCGGCGAAGATCTTGTTCCCCTTGCGGAGCTGCTCGGCGAGGCGTTCGGCGGCCTGCTCCCAGACCTCGACGCCGATCCACATCGTCTCCTCGACCCACTCACCGTCAGCCCCGCGGCTGCGGTCGTTGACCGCCACGCGGAGGTTGGTGACTGCCTTCCCACTGGGCGTGTAGCGCAGCTCAGGGTCGGCGCCGAGGTTGCCGATGATCATCATCTTGTTGAGCGTCATCGCTGGCTCCTTCTTCGACCGGGCCGTCAGGCCTCGGCGCGCTCCTCGTCTGCCGGCTCCGGTGAGGCCTCGGCGGCCACGAGCTCCGGCTCTGGCTCAGGCTCCGGCTGCGGCTCCGACTCGGGCTCTAGGGTGAGCTCGTCCGGGGCCTCTGCCGATGGCGCGGCCTCGAGGTCCGTGTCCGCGGCCAGGCGCGGCGTCGTCGGCCGGCGCCGGCAGATCGTCGGTCGGCCCGGCGTCGTCGGCCTCAGCCGAGGCGCGCGGCGCGACGGCGGGTGCGACCTCCTCGGCCGGACCGCGGTCCTCGAGGACGGTGACGAGGTGGCGGAGGATCTCCTCGCTGATGAGAAGGCCGCGCTCGATCTCGCGAACCTGGGCGGGCTCGATATCGAAGTGGATGAGGAAGTAGCTCGCCTCGCGGTGGCGACCGATGTCGTACGCCAGGCGGCGCTTGCCCCATGGCGAGACCTTGCTGAGGCTGCCACCGCCGTTGACGATGGCGCGGGTGACCTTCTCGACCGCGGCCTGGAGCTTGTCGTCCTCCAGGTCCGGCCGAAGCAGAAGCATGAGTTCGTAGCGGCGCATCAGGTGCTGTTGCGCTCCTCTCTATGGGTTTGCGACGTCCGGCGCGTGCGCGCTCGAACGCGGCAGAAAGGGGTTCGTGCGGTGGACATGAACCACGCCTCCGTGACAGGAGGCGAGGAGCCAGTATAGCCCGTTCCCTGGCCACGCGGCAACGAGTGTCGACCCGGCTCGTATACTGCACGGCCAGTTCCACCGCATCGATCCGAGCACATCTATGCCGCCCAATACGATCCTCATCTGCGCCCGCGCCCAGGCGCTCCGTACCGAGCTCGAGGCAGCGCTCACCGATGCCGGCCATCAGGTCACGTCGGTCGCCACCCCTGCCGATGGCGTCGCCGCGATGCGCAAGACGCCGGTCGACCTCATCGTGGCCGAGGGTCTCGCCGCCTCCGGCGCGATCGCCTCGCTGCGGACCGCGAGCGACGCACGGATCACGCCGATCCTCATCGTCTCGCCGGCGCACGACGTGGAGGCTCGGATCGCGTTCCTCGAAGCCGGCGCGGACGACGTCATCGCCGGCGGATTCGCGCCGACCGAGCTCGCCGGCCGAGTCATGGCCCTGCTGATCCGGACCGGTCGCGCAGCGACCGACTTCGCCTCCCACACGGGCTCCGCCGAGATCATCACGTTCTTCAGCCCGAAGGGCGGCGTCGGCACCACCACCCTGGCGGTGAACACGGCAGTGCTCCTTGCGGGCGGAGCCGGCGCCAAACGGTCGCGGCCGGGGTCGACGAACGGAGCGCTGCCGGTCTCGCGCGTCCTGCTCATCGACTTCGACCTCCAGTTCGGGCAGGTCGCCACGCACTTGAATCTCACGCCGCGCTACGACCTCGCCGCCCTCGCCACCGACGATCCGTCGCTCGCGGACCCCGAGCTGGCACGCACGTACCTCACGACGCACAGCTCCGGCTTGAACGTCCTCGCCGCACCGGCGCGCCCCGAAGCCGACTTCCGGGTCAGCCTCGAGCACCTCGAGCGGATCATCGAGCTCATGCAGCCGTCGTTCGACCACATCCTCGTCGACCTCGGCAGCCGCCTCGACCCGCGCAGCCTCTGGCTCCTCGAGCAATCCGACGCGCACGTCTTCGTCCTCTTCCCGGAGATCGCCGCGCTGCGCGCGATGAGCCTGCTGATGACCTTCCTGGCCGACACGACGCCGTTGCGGGCTCGGACGCACATCGTCATCAACCACATCTTCCCCAAGGAGCTGCTCAAGACCCGCGACGTCGAGAACCTGCTCCGCGCGAAGCCAGCGGCCGAGGTGCCCTATACCGAGGTCGAGATGATCCGATCGATCAACGAGGGCGTCCCGCTGGTCAGCAGCCGGCCGACCCTGCCCGCCGCAGTCGCGATGCGCCGGGTGGCGCAGGCCGTCATCGGCATCGAGCAGCCGCAGGTGGCGGCCAAGCGGGAGCGGCGCCGGATCTTCGGCCGCCGCTGAGGCTTGGTGCCGGAGGAGGGAGTCGAACCCCCACGCCTTGCGGCCGCCGGGTTTAAGCCGGCTGCGTCTGCCATTCCGCCACTCCGGCGCGGCGGCAAGCGTACGACACGGCGCGGACGATTGGGCCATGGCGTCGTGATCGCCCGACCGGCAGTATCGGTCCCCAGATGCTCAACTCCACTCTGAACCACATCCGCAGCCGCGTGCGCCGCCTCGAGCGTCGCTGGATCACGGACCGCGCCGAACGCGAGCGCCACGAGGCGATCGCGAGGCGGATGCTCCGCCCACCCGCCACGCGCGACGACCCGCCGGCCGAGGAACCCGCCGCTCCCTGATGCGGCGCGTCCGAGTCAGGACGCAGCAAGCTCCTCGCAGACCGGCGTGTTCGACAAGGTCGGGTCGTTGCACTGGATCCCCAGCAGCAGCTCGGCCGTGCTGGGATTGATCTCGTCGTCGACCACCTGCTGCGCGCCCGCGATCCAGTCGGCCACCGATTCGCAGCTCTCGATCGTGGCCGGCAGCTCGGCCTGCAGGTCGCCAAGGTCGGAGAGCGAGGCGACTTCCTGGTCGGCGAGCGGCGCGAACGACTCTTCGCACGCCGGCGACGCATCGCCGATCACGGGTCCTGACGCTTCGGCCGATCCCATGGGCGCTGAGCCCAGCGGCTCATCCGTCGCGCCGTCTCCCTGGGTGGTGCATGCCGCGAGCAGGCCGACGAGGGCCAGTCCGATGAACAATCTCTTCATGCCGATGGAACCCCTGTGTTCGCTGTGTCCTATTGGAAGTACCCCGACTGGGCGCCCGGGGATCACTCGAACCGACTCGGACCCGACCTCGATTCCGTGAGGCCGGCATCCGGCGGTGAGCTCTCAGGCGCGACGATCGCTCGTCACCCTGAACCACGGCTGACTCATCGCAAGGTCCGTGCCGCCCATCCGCACGTATCTCGACTTACCGATCCTCCCCGTTGGCTCAGCAGGTGAGTAACGGCCGGCTCCGCTGACAGCCCGAGGCGCGGCCGCGACCTCGGAAGTAAGTCACGACCCTGGCTGAAAATAGGTCGCTGTCCCGATGTTCGGCCTGGAGCTTCGTCGGATCCTTCCGCTATCGAACCTGGTCCATCGGAAGGGAGACGAGAAATGACACACCGGATGGAGGGGGCGGAGCTGCTCAACCGGCTTTGCGATCTCCGTGACGCATACAACCGACGAGCGCCCGACGATCGGGAGGCCTCGATCACGATGGAGAGCCTGCTCGATCACCTCGCGAAGACCTGGGATCACGCGGACCTGGCCTCCGAGCCGAGCGCGTGACCTTCCTCAGAAGTGTGGAGGCGACGACGGGAATCGAACCCGTGTACGCGGTTTTGCAGACCGCTCCCTGAACCACTCGGGCACGTCGCCACCGGCCGCTTCGACTGGCTGCCCCGGGTCGATTCGAACGACCGTTAACGGATCCAAAGTCCGCTGTCCTGCCACTAGACGACGGGGCACCGATCGGGCCTCACGCTAGCAGGTCGGCCTTGAGCAACCAGCCAGACAAGAGAATGGAGCGGAAGACGGGACTCGAACCCGCGACCCTCACCTTGGCAAGGTGATGCTCTACCAACTGAGCCACTTCCGCCCGCTTGTCCGCCCCCGATTGTACCGCGAGGAGTGGTGCCGAGGGCCAGGATCGAACTGGCGACACCTGGATTTTCAGTCCAGTGCTCTACCGACTGAGCTACCTCGGCTCGCGCGGTTCGTCGGGAACGGCCGCAAGAATACCGATGCGTTCAGCCGGTCGCAACCTCGCGCGACCGGTCGCTGAACCAGCGCCGATGCCAGAGCAGCACGACCACGACGAACAGCCACGCCAGCATCGCCGCGATGCCGTACGCGAGCGACGCGGGTGGCAGCGGCGGGTCGTCCGCCCACGGCGGGAACGCAGATCGCGAGGAGGAGGAAGACCCCAGGGAAGCCGATGCCGAGCAACCACCTGCGCCGGTTGAGCACACCGCGACCGATCGCAGGCCTCGAGCATCGCCACACCGAGCAGGGTGAGCGTCCCGGCGATGCGCACCGCCATCGGCGTTGGGGTCTCGGCGACCGCGTTGACGAGGATGACCACCGCCGAGATCGCGGCGTCCGCGATCAGCACCAAGCCTGCCAGCGTGACCGCCAGCGGCCGGGGGGCATCGGCCATCAGCGTCCCGTCGTGAGGCCCATCTGGCCGGCGATGTTCTCGAGGGAGCGGATCCGCTCACCAATCGGCGGGTGGGTGTCCCACAGCGACTTCGACCGCTCCTCGAACGACTTGATCGGATTGACGATGTAGAGGTGCTGGGTCGCGCGGTTCGCGACCTCGAGCACCTCGCGGTCGTCGCTGATGGTGCGCAGCGCGCGCGCCAGGCCGACCGGGTTCCGGGTCAGCTCGACGGCGGTCGCATCGGCCAGCGATTCACGCGTGCGGCTGACGGCCGCCTGGATGAGCCGGCCGATGAGCGGCGCGGCGATCGCCAGCACGATCGCCAGCACGAAGATCAGTGCCGCCGCTCCCCCACCTCCGCGATCCGAGTCGCTGCTGCTCCGGCGGCCGCCGCCCCAGTAGGTGAAGCGCAGGAACCAGTCGGCGAGGAGCGCGATCGCGCCGACCAGCACCCCGACGAGCAGCGTGAACCGGATGTCGAGGTTGCCGATGTGGCTCATCTCGTGGCCGATGACGCCCTGGAGCTGCTCGCGGTCGAGCTTGTCGAGCAGCCCGGTCGTGACCGCCACGCTCGCATGCTCCGGGTCGCGGCCGGTGGCGAAGGCGTTCGGCGCCGAGTCGTCGATGACCCACAGCCGCGGCGGCGGCAGTCCGCCCGCCAGGCGCATCTCCTCGACGACGTTCACGAGCTGCTTGACCGGCTCCGCCGGATTGGCCCGATCGATCTCGCGGGCGCCGCTCGTGGCCATGACGAGCGCGTCGCCGGCGAACCAGGAGCCGATGGTCATGGCCGTCGCCAGCCCCAGCGCCAGCACCAGCCCGCCCCAGCCGAACCCGGTCGCATAGCCGATCGCCCCGCCGAGCAATCCGAGCACGACGATCACCGCGGCGACGAGGAGCCAGCTCCGGCGCCGGTTGCGATCGATCTCGCGATAGAAGGTGGTCGGCGCCAGGCGCGCCGAGTCGCTCATCGGCTGATCGGTGAGGTCTGGGTCAGGTCGTGCGCAGGTTCACCTCGGGCACCGCGGTGTCGGCCTCCTCGATCTGGAAGTAGTCGCGCTCGCGGAAGCCGAACATGCCCGCGATGAGCACGGTCGGGAAGGTCTGGACCGAGGTGTTGAACTCGCGGACCGAGGCGTTGTAGTGCTGCCGGCTGAAGCCGATCTGGTTCTCCGTCGTCGTCAGCTCCTCCTGGAGCTCGAGGACGTTCTGGTTGGCCTTCAGATCGGGATAGTTCTCGACGAGGGCGAAGAGCTGGCGCAGTGCCCCGGTCAGGAAGTTCTCGGCCTGGGCGGCCTGTCCCGCGTTCGCCGGACCGGCCTGCTGGGCGGTCACGGCCGCGCTCCGAGCCTCGATGACCTTCGTCAAGGTCTCCTGCTCGAAGTCCATGTAGCCCTTGACCGCGTTGACGAGGTTCGGGATCAGGTCGTGGCGGCGCTTGAGCTGGACGCTGATCTGGTTCCATGCCTCGTCGACCAGGTTCCGCAGCCGGACGAGCGCGTTGTACGTGAAGATCAGGAAGACGGCGATCACCGCGACGGCGATGAGCAGGATGATCAGCCACAGTTCCATGCGGGAGGCTCCTCGAATCCGGGAGTTGACTCAGCAGATGCTAGCAGGCGGCTCTCAGCGGGTATGAGAGCTGTCCGCGCCGATGCTATCGTCGGAGCCGATGCAATCACCGCCAACGGTGACCGATCCAGCGACCGCCGTTGCGGTCAACGACCTGCGCATGCGGTACGGCACGAAGGACGTCCTCCACGGGGTGAGCTTCGCCGTCGAGCGCGGCGAGGTGGTCACGCTGCTGGGGCCGAACGGGGCGGGCAAGACGACGATCATCGAGATCCTCGAGGGTTTCCGGATGCCGTCGGCAGGTGCGGTCGAGGTCCTCGGGGCCGATCCGGCACACGCCGACGAGGACTGGCGTGCTCGCGTCGGGATCGTCCTCCAGTCGTGGCGCGACCACGGGAAGTGGCGAGTGCGCCAGCTGCTGCACAACCTCGGGCGCTTCTACGAGCCGTACGCAACCGCCGATCGGCCGCGTCCGCGCCCGGTCGACGAGCTGATCGAGACGGTCGGGCTGACGGAGCAGGCGAACCAACGGATCTCGACGCTGTCGGGCGGGCAGCGACGGCGGCTCGACGTCGCCATCGGTCTCATCGGTCGACCGGAGCTCCTCTTCCTCGACGAGCCCACCGCCGGCTTCGACCCCGAGGCGCGCCGCGACTTCCACGCGCTCGTGCGCAGCCTCTCGGACGGAGAGGAGACGACGATCTTCCTGACCACCCATGACCTCGACGAGGCCGAGAAGCTGGCGGACCGGATCGTCATCCTGGCGAGCGGCCGGATCGTGGCCGATGGAACGGTCGACGACCTGGCGCGCAGCATCTCGACCACGGCCGAGGTGCGCTGGACGCGCGACGGGTCGCGCCACACCGAGACCACGGCCGATGCGACCGCCTTCGTCCGGACGCTCCTGAACGACGGAGACGAGGTCGAGGACCTCGAGGTGCGTCGCGCCAGCCTCGAGGACACCTACATGGCGATGGTCCGCCGCGATGAGGCTCCCGACGCATGAGCCCGGCCGCGCTGCACGGAATCCGCATCGGCCTGGAGCGTGGCTGGATCATGTTCCGGCACATCATCACGACCGCGGACGGGATCTGGAACACGGTCATCTGGAACGGGATCCCGCTCGCGATCCTCATCATCAACCGCGACGAGGTCGTCCAGGGCACCGACCTGTCGCTGGCCGTCGTCGCGCTGCCCGGGTTCCTGGGCCTGATGATCGCCGCGGCGGCCATCGGCCCGGCGTACTACCTCGCAGCGGAACGCGAGGACGGCACGGTCCTCCGCGCCAAGGCGGTGCCGCACGGGATCCTCGGCTACGTCACCGGCGTGCTGACCCAGGCGTCACTCGAGACGTTCCTGGGGATCGCGCTCATCCTGATTCCGGGCTTCGTCCTCTTCCCCGGACTCGTGGTCGACGACCCGCTGCGCTGGGGCATCTTCGTGATCGTCGTCGTCCTCGGGCTGCTGGCCGTGCTGCCGGCCGGCGTCGTGATCGGCTCGCTCGTGCGCAGCCCGCGCGTGGTGGGCGGCATCGGCTTCCTGGTCATCGGCGGCATGGCGGTCGTGTCCGGCATCCTCATCCCGCTCCAGACGCTGCCCGGCTGGGTTCAGGTCATCGGCCAGGTGCTGCCGACGTACTGGATCGGTGTCGGCATGCGGTTCGTCTTCCTGCCCGATGCGGCCGCCGCCATCGAGATCGGCCAGGTGTGGAGACTGTGGGAGGCGACCGCGGTGCTCGGCCTGTGGGCACTCGGCGGCATCCTCGTCGCGCCGGCGGTGCTGCGCCGCATGGCGCGTCGCGAGTCCGGAGCCTCCGTCGAGGCCAGTCGCCAGGAGGCGCTCCAGCGCATGTAGCTGGCGCGGCTCAGCGGTCGGTGGTCCGACCCCTGTCCGTACTCTGCGCTGTCAGCTCGATCTCGATCTCGGTCATGCCGTCCCGGTGCTCGATCTCCACCACCAGCTGCCGGCGCCCCGACATCACGGTGTATGCCCACTCGCCGTGTCCGCGCTCGACGGTGGCCGTCCAGCCGGCGCGCTCGAACTCGGCGCCATAGTGAGCTCGGATCAGCTCGGCTGCCGCGTCCGACTGGTATTCAACCTCCGAGACCATCACGTCGCCGAACCGCTCGGTCCGGTACTCGGTCCGCACCGCGCCCGGATATCGGCGCAGCCCTGCGAGCTCGATCCCGGCAACGTCGGACGTGCGCTGGTCGAGGAGGGGTTGCTGAGGCGGAGGCGTTGGCCCCGCGGTGATGGCGCCGACCACGCTCACGAGGCCGATGAGTGCGAGCACCCATACGCCGATCGTGCCGACGACCAAAATGCCAATCAGGCCGGGCTTCACCGATCGAGTGTACTCCCTCGGCATACCCGGACCCGTCACCGCTCATTGGGGCCGCCGGCCGAGCGGGTCGCTCGTTGCCCCGCCGCTCCCTCAGCGCACCGAGGTCCGAGGGTGGTCGTCTTCGTCGAGTCCAGTGCCTTCCGTGATCGGTTCAACGAGCGCGACCGAGCCGGATCCGGACTGGTCCGGGGAGCGTCTCGGAACGCGCGATCCTGCCAGGCTCGGATCATCGGGTGGACCTTCCGAGGAGCGGCCGAGCAGCATGTCCAGGACCCCTCGCGCAAATCCGATAACGACTCCGGCGAATGTCGGATCTACGTCGCCGCTCGGCTTCCGCGCCGGTCGCCCGGGCCGCCTTCGTGGAGACCGATCACCCTCACCCGCCACGTTGCGTGCTCCCATCCTCGATCGGCCATGACGTGACGGCGGCTCGCGCCTGCGTTCCCGATCCAATGGCTCGGAGGTGCCAGTCGGATCGAAGGTCACCGATGGGCTGGAGTGGGCGGTGAGGGGCTCGAACCCCCGACCTCCTCGGTGTAAGCGAGGTGCTCTGACCAGCTGAGCTAACCGCCCGCGGCATCGTAGCCGATGGAATCACGAACGCCGCTCGCGGGAAGCGAGCGGCGCATCGGTCAATCGAACTGAAGTGGTGGTGCCCAGGCCGGGACTTGAACCCGGATGGGTTTCCCCATACGCCCCTCAAACGTACGCGTATACCAATTCCGCCACCTGGGCTCCGAAGGGTCTGGTACCGAGGGAGGGACTTGAACCCACACGACCCGTAAGGATCACTAGGTCCTGAACCTAGCGCGTCTGCCTATTCCGCCACCTCGGCACGCACGCACCCGGAACGAGTCCCGAGTGCGCGTCCCGATTCTAGCACGGGGCCCTCGGCTCAGACCTGCGGCAGCAGGTTGAGCAGGCTGAAGGCGACGAAGAGGACGGCGAGGACGATCGTGAGGCGGAAGAGCGTTCGCTCGATCCCGCGCCGGCTGCGATAGGCGGTCACTTCGCCACCGAAGGCGCCACCGAGGCCGGTGCCGCGCTGCTGGAGCAGGATCGAGGCGATCAGCGCGATGGCCAGGATGACCTGGGCGACGAGGATGGCGGTGGTCATGGCCGGCGCAGTCTAGCAAAACCGATGCAGGGCGGTGGCGTATATACGTATATACGCTGACGCACTACCCCAGCAATGACCGGCCGGTCATCTCGGGGCCGGGCGGGAGGCCGAGGAGCTCGCACAGGGTCGGGGCAACGTCGGCCAGCTCGCCATCTCGTACGCGCGCGCCAGCATTCGCCTCCGAGACGAGGACGAACGGCACCGGCGAGGTCGTGTGCTTCGTCTGCGGGGCGCCGGACTCGTCGCGCATCTCCTCGATGTTGCCGTGGTCGGCGGTGACCACCAGCGGGGCGCCCTCGCCGAGCGCGGCCCGTGCGAGGCGGCCGAGCACGCCGTCGAGGACGTTGGCGGCCTCGACGGCGGCCGACCAGATGCCCGTGTGGCCGACCATGTCGGCGTTCGCGTAGTTGGCGACGATGAAGTCGTGCTCGTGGCGGCCGAGTGCCTCGATGAGCGCGTCGGTGATCGGTCCGGCGCTCATCTCCGGCGCGAGGTCGTAGGTCGGCACCTCGCGGTTCGAGGGGATGAGGATGCGGTCCTCGCCGGGATACGGGTCCTCGACGCCGCCGTTGAAGAAGTAGGTGACGTGGGCGTACTTCTCGGTCTCGGCGACGTGGAGCTGCCGCTTTCCGAGCCGTGACAGATGCGCCGCCAGCGAGTCGATGGCCAGCGGCCCGAAGGCGACTGCCACCGGCAGCTCGTCGGGAGCCTGGTACTCGGTCAGCGTCGTCACGTCGAAGGCGCCGGCACTGCCGCGGTCGAACCGGTCGAAGGACGGCTGGGCCAGTGCGTGCGTCAGCTGGCGCGCTCGATCGGCCCGGAAGTTCAGGTGCACGGCGACGTCACCGGGTGCCATCAGCCGACCGTCGTCGGTCAGCGTGGGCTGGATGAACTCATCGCTCTCGTCGCGCGCGTAGGCATCCGAGATGGCTTCGGTGGCGGTGCCCGCGCGCCGAGCGGTGCCGTGGACGATCGCGTTGTACGCGCGCTCCGTCCGATCCCAGCGCCGATCGCGATCCATCGCCCAGTAGCGGCCGGTGACGCTCGCGACCGCTGCACGCCCCGCGAAGCGGGACTCGAGCGCGGGCAGGAACGCGTCGGCGGATCGCGGCGGGGTGTCGCGGCCATCGGTGAAGGCGTGGAAGAGGACCCGGTCCGGTCGCAGCCCGCGGCGCGCGGCGAGCTCCACCATGGCCAGGATGTGCTCGTCGACGGCGTGGACACCGCCGGGACCGACGAGCCCCATCAGGTGGAGGCGCGAACCCGCGGCAAGTGCTCGGTCGCAGGCGGCGTTCAGCGCCGGGTTCTCGAAGAACGAGCCGTCGGCGATCGCGGCGCTGATGCGTGGCAGGTCCTGCAGCACGCGGAAGCCGGCGCCGATGGTGAGGTGGCCGACCTCGCTGTTGCCCATCTGCCCCGCCGGCAGGCCGACGGCCTCGCCGGACGCCTCGAGGCGCGCGTGGGGCCACTCGGCGAGCATCCGGTTCCAGTTCCACATCGACGCCGAGAGCAACGCGTTGCGCGAGGGGTCGTCGTTCAGCCCGAACCCGTCGAGCACGACGAGGACGACGGTCATGCGTCGGCAGCGACCGATGCCGCGCGGAGGATCGCGCCAAAGCCGTCCGCCTTCAGCGAGGCGCCGCCGACCAGCGCGCCGTCGATGTCGGGCTGCGAGAAGAACTCGGCGGCGTTCGCATCGGTCACGCTGCCGCCGTACTGGATCGGGATCTCGTCGGCAGCGGCCGGGTCGAGCTCGAAAAGGATGGCGCGGATGAGCGCCGCGACGGCCTGGGCGTCCTCGCCGGTCGCGGCGTCGCCGGTGCCGATCGCCCACACCGGCTCGTAGGCGATGACGAGGCCGGTGCCTTCCAGACGCTCCAGCCCGGCCAGCGCGGCGCGAGCCTGGCGCTCGACGACGGCCTCGGTCTGCCCCGCCCGCCGCTCCTCGGCCCGCTCCCCCACTGCGGCGATCGGGCGCAGGCGGTGGGCGACGGCGCTGGCGACCTTTCGGCCGACCGACTCGTCGGTCTCGCCGTCGTACTGGCGCCGCTCCGAGTGGCCGAGGATGACGAAGGTGGCGATCCCGTCGAGCATGAGCGGGCTGGTCTCGCCGGTGAAGGCGCCACGCTCCTCGAAGTGCATCGTCTGGGCCCCGATGTGCAGTCCGGGGGCTGCCCGCGCCACGTCGCGCAGCCAGATCGTCGGCGGGCAGACCACGGTCGTGACCCGGGGATGCTCCGCCGCCTCGATCTCGACGACCTCGGCGAGCGCGATCGCCTCGTCGAGCGACGCGGGGTTCATCTTCCAGTTGCCGGCGATGACCGGACGGCGCATCAGTCCTCCTCGGCGCTCGCCAGCTCGACGAGCCGGCGCAGGCGGTGGTTCACGGCCGATCGGCTGACGCCCAGCGCGGCGCCGAGCGCGTCCAGATCGGCATCGGGCATGCGACGGCGCATCGCGGCGATCTCGCGCAGGGCCGGCGCCAGGGAGGCGAGGCGGCCTTCGGCCGCGAGCCGGTCGATGGCCGAGAGCTGGCGATCGGCGGCGCGCACCGTGCGCCCGAGATTGGCCTCCTCTGCGTTGAGGAGCCGGTTCAATCGAGACCGCACGTCGCGCCCGACGCGATGCGTCTCGAGCTCGAGGACGCCGCGGTTCGCACCGACGAGCCGGAGCAGGGCGACGATCTCCTCCTGGCCCTTCAGGTAGACGACGTGCCGCCCGCGCCGCTGCGAACGTAACGCCCGCACCTCGAGCGAGGCGAGCGCCGCCTGGAGCTCCTCCGCCGCAGCGCGCTCGGCAAGGACGAACTCGACGTGCGGCCCGCTCGCGCCGAAGGAGATCGAGCCGGATCCGAGGAGCACGCCACGCAGGAAGGCGCGACGGTCGCATGACGGTGCCGCCTCCCACGACCACGAACCCAGCGCGCTGCGGTCGAGCTCGACGACGAGGTGATGGCGCGCCCCGACGCGCGTCCGATCCGCGACCACGGGGCGGGGCGACGCGACCGGCAACCCGAGCGAGCCCGCAAGGTGCATCGCGGTCCGCGCGGTGGCATGGTCGAGAGTGCGGAGGGCGTCGGCGGGCGACCCGTACACGAGGCCGATGAGCTCCGCCCGGCGGTCGCAGCGCACGCGCGGGCTGGATCCGCGCCAGCTCGCCCTTGACCTCGCCGGCCAGGAGCACCGCGACGGTCAGGAGGCGGTGGCCGCCTGGCGGCCGAGGCGCCGCGTCCGCGGCCGCGAGATTCGATCCTCCTGCAGGAGGCGCATGAGGGCGGCCGCGAGCTTGGCCGGGTCGTGCCGGTGGGCGTTGTGCGGGTCGATGACATCCTCCTCGACGATCACCACCGGCAGCTCCTCGAGGCGACGTACGTCGACTTCGACAGGCTCGGCGAGCCAGCCCTCGGGGCGGCGCGCATCGGTGTTGCGGTTGAGGATGACGTAGTCGATGAGGTCCTCGCCGATATGGGCGAAGAGCGCCTCGAGATGCGCCGATGCGGACATCGACTGCGTCTCGCCAGGCTGCGTCGCGACGTTGCAGACGTAGGCCTTCATGCCGGATGACGCGGCCAGCGCGTCGCGGACGTCGGAGATCAGCAGGTTCGGCAGCACGCTGCTGAACAGCGACCCGGGGCCGAGGACGATCATCTCCGCCTCGAGGATGCGCTCGAGGGCCTCGCCGTTGGCGCGCACGTCGGCGGGCTCGATGAAGACCCGCTCGATCGGCTCGTCGGCCGTGGTGATCCCGACCTGCCCGTACAGCGTGCGTCCCGATGCGAGCCGTGCCGACAGGTTGAGCGGGACGCTCGTGGCCGGCAGCACCTGGCCGCGCACGGCGAGCACCCGGTTCGACTCGCGCACCGCCTCCTCGAAGTCGCCGGTGACGGCGGTCATCGCGGCGATGAAGAGGTTGCCGAAGGCGTGATGGTCGAGGCCGGAGCCCGCCGGGAAGCGGTACTGCATGAGCTGGGTCATCAGCGGCTCGGCATCGGCGAGCGCGGCGATGCAGTTGCGGATGTCACCCGGCGGGATGATCCCGAGCTGCTGGCGCAGCTGCCCGCTGCTGCCGCCGTCGTCGGCGACTGCCACGACCGCGGTGATGTTCGCGCTGTACCCCTTCAGCCCGCGCAGCAGCGTCGAGAGCCCGGTCCCGCCGCCGATCGCCACGATCCGCGGCCCGCGGGCGAGGTAGCGCTTCGTGTACAGCACCTCGAGGACGCTGTCGTTGCGGCCGACGAACGGCGACACGACCGAGCGCATGAGGCCCCACATCCCGACGGCGGTCAGCGCGAGCCCGAGCGCGGCGACGAGCGCGGCGCGCACCTGCGGCTCCAGCCACGCACCGGTGAGCCAGTACACGATCGCGATCTCCGCACCGGCCGTGGTGCGGTACAGGTCGCGGATGAAGATCGCCGCACCGAGGCCGAGGATCGCGACCCCCACGAGCAGCAGGAACAGCCAGCGCTTGATGTGCATGCCCGGGTACATCCAGCGCGGGAGCTTGGGACCCTTCATCGCTCGAGCTCCCGGTGGAAGACGCTGACCGAGACGTCCGGCAGCTGCCCGAGGCGCCGCGCGAGCTCCTCGGCAAGCGCGATCGAGCGGTGGTAGCCGCCCGTGCAGCCGAGCGCGATCCGCAGCTGCTCCTTGCCCTCGGCGCGGTAGGCCGGCGCGGTCAGCTCCAGGAGCTCGGTCACGAGCTCGAGGAAGCGGTTCGCCGTCGGCTGCTGGAGGACGAAGTCGCGCACCTTCGACTCGAGCCCGGAGAGCGGCTTCAGCTCCGGCTCCCAGTACGGGTTCGTGAGGAATCGCACGTCGAAGACGAGGTCGGCCTCGAGCGGGATCCCGTACTTGAAGCCGAACGTCACGATGTCGACGCGCAGCTCGTTCGTCGTCGCGACGTGCGGGACGAGCGACCAGAGCCGGTCCTTGAGCTGACCGATGGAGAGGCCCGAGGTGTCGACGACGTGATCGGCCAGCTCGCGGGTGCGCGCGAGGCGACGGCGCTCCTCGGCGATCGACGCCTGCACCCCGCTCCGTGCCTCGAGCGGATGCCGGTGGCGCGTCTCGCTGAACCGATTCACCAGGTCGGCGTCGCTCGCCTCGAGGAAGATCACCTCGAAGCCCGGTCCGTCGCCGTCGAGCACCGCCGCGGCCCGTTCGATCGCCGGTGCCGGGTCGCCGGCGCGGATGTCGAGCACGAGCGCCGACTTTCGGTACCGATCGCGGTCCTGGCGTCGGAGCTCCAGGAAGTTCTCGAGCAACGCCGCGGGCAGGTTGTCGACCACCGTGTAGCCGAGGTCCTCGAACACCTTGCCGGCCTGGCTCTTGCCCGCGCCGGAGAGGCCGCTGATCACGAGCAGGTGCTCGAGGTCGGCGTCGGAGGGCAGCGCGACCGATCCTCCCTCGCTGCTCGCCCGCCGATCGGGCGCGGTGTCGGTGGGCGTGGTGCGGGTCACGGTCCCCTCACATGCTCGAACGCGGTCCGAGTATAGCCGTGCTCACGCTCGTTCCCGGCCCTCGAGGAGGCCCCGGACCGTGGCCGCGGAGGACGATCGCAGCGCGTCGAGGTCGTATCCCCCCTCGAGCGTCAGGGCCACGCCCGCGATTCCGAGCCGTGCGGCCGTTTCGCCGAGCGCGCGCGCCACCGCCTCGTACCCCGCCTCGGTGACCTCGAGCTCGGCCAACGGATCGGCGAGCGTGGGCGTCGTAGCCGGCGGAGACGACGATGGCCTCGGGGGAGAAGTCCTCGATCGCGGGCAGCAGCTCATCCCGCCAGGCGGACACGAATGCCTCGTCTCCCTCGCCGGCCCGGAGCTCGACGTTGCGGGCCACGCCGCCGCCGTCATCGGTCGCGGCACCGGTGCCGGGGTAGAACGGGTACTGGTGCGTCGAGGTGTAGATGAGGTCGGCGTCGCCCTCGAAGATGGCCTGCGTTCCGTCGCCGTGATGGACGTCCCAGTCGACGATCGCCACGCGCTTCATCGGTCCTTCCGCCCGCAGCCCCGCCACCGCGATCGCCACGTTGTTGAGCAGGCAGAAGCCGCTGCCCCTCGTCCGGCGCGCGTGATGACCGGGCGGCCGCACGACCGCGAACGCGATCTCAGCCTCGCCGCTCGCCGCGGCCCGCGCCGCCCGCAGGCTTGCCCCGGCGGCCACCCGCGCCGCGGCGACGGAACCCGGCACGACGTAGGTATCGGGGTCGAGCCATCCTCCGCCGCCCTCCTCCGCCTCGCTCAGCAGCGCCAGGTATCCGGGGTCGTGGATCCGGGTGATGTCGTCGTCGCTCGCCGCGTCGGGCGCTTCCTCGACGAGAAGCACGCCGGCCGCATCGCGCACGCCGGCCGCAACCGGCTCGCGTCGCGCCGGACGCTCCGGGTGACCGGGCGAGGCGTGCGCATCGGTCAGCGGATCGGTCAGGAGCAGGACGGACCGGGCCACCGGCGACGCTATCGGCCCATGAGCCGGATGAGCTGCAGGGTGATCTCGAACAGCGCGTACATGACCAGCGACAGGGTGAACGAGCCGACGACGATGTCGCCGGGCGTGATGAGGACCGCGAAGAGGCCGATGAGCAGGATCACCCATCTGCGTCGGCTCGACAGGAAGGCGTAGCTGAGGATGCCGACGCGCGCCAGCAGGAAGAGGATGACCGGGAACTGGAGCGCCACGCCGAAGGCGAGGAGGAAGAGGGTCACGAAACCGATGTAGTCGCCCAGGCCGAGGAGTGGCTCGACGCCCGCAATCTGGAAGTCGAGCAGGAAGCCGATCGCCAGGGGCAGCAGCACGTACCCGAGCGCGACCCCTGCCGCGAACAGCACGACCGCCACCGCGAGCAGCGGCCAGACCAGGCGGCGTTCCGGGCGCGTCAGGCCGGGTGTCACGAAGGCCCAGATCTCGTAGAGGATCACCGGCATGGCGAAGGCGATCCCGCTGACCAGCGCCAGCTGCACGGTCACGCCGAACGCCTCGCCGACCCCGGTCTGGATCAGCTCGGCGCCCATGTCGTCGAGCGGCGCGCGGAGCAGGGCGATGATCGGATCGGCCAGGAGGAACCCGGCGACGGCCGCGAGCGCCACCGCAATGGCGATGACGATGATCCGGCCGCGCAGCTCCTCGAGGTGCTCGAGGAGGCCCATCGTGAGCCCGTCGTCGGTCATCGCGGCCGACGCATCAGGTCACGCGGGCGCCGAGGCCCGACCGCACCCTGGGTCAGTGTGTGCGGTCCGAACCGTCGCCCGCAGGCGGCTCCTCGGCAGGCCCGCTCCGGGGCCGCGACTCGCCGCGCACCGACTCCTCCAGGTCGCTGGAGGCCTTGCGAAACTCACGGATCCCCTTCCCGACGGCGTTGCCGATGTCTGGCAGCTTGCCGGGGCCGAAGATGATCAGCACGATCACCAGCAGCAGGATGAGCTCCCAAGGTCCGGGAATCGGCATCTGATCAGGAACCTCCGATGTCTGCCGCACGAACGGGGCTGGCCTTCGAGTGTAGCACCGCCTCCGCCAATCGACCGGAATGGACCGATGCGGCGGTGGCCGCGGCCGTTTGCCAGTCCGGTCCGGACGACGCGAGCGCGATGCCGCGCGACACGTTGACGAGGCCCGGGGCCCACGCCCCGTCGGCGGCGCCGGCCGCCGCCTCGGCGTCACCGCCCTGCGCCCCGACGCCGGGGACGAGGAATGCCGGCCCGGGGACCGCCTCGCGGAGCGTCGCCAGCTCCTCAGGTGCGGTGGCACCGACGACGAGGCCGACGCGGCCGTCGGTCCAGCGTTCGGCCGCCCAGCGCGCCACGCGCAGGTGGATCGGCTCGCCGTCGGCAACGAGCGACTGGAAGCGCCCAGCCGACGGATTGCTCGTGCGCGCCAGCACGTACACGAGCCGGTCGCCTGCGGCAAGGAACGGCTCGATCGCGTCCTCGCCGAGATACGGTGAGAGGGTGACGCCGTCGGCGTCGAGGTGGCCGAAGATCGCGGCGGCGTAGCGTTCGGCCGTCGTCTCGATATCGCCGCGCTTCGCGTCGAGGATGCATGGCAGCACGCCGGGTACGCTCGCGCGCGTGCGCTCGAGCGCCGCCCACCCGGCGGAGCCGAACGCCTCGAAGAACGCGACGTTGATTTTCACGGCGCACGCGTGCGGCGATGCCGCCTCGATCAGGCCGCGCGCGAACGCCTCGATCCCGTCGACGGTCGGCGGCAGCCCCTCGGGCAGCCGGTCCGGATGCGGATCGATGCCAAGGCACAGCGGCGAGCCGACCGCGGCGCGGCGCGAGCGGAGGCGCTCGAGCGCCGAGGCGCTCACCCGGCTCGGGCCAGCACGGGCTGGAGCCGTCGCGCCATGAGCGGGCTCGCCGATCGGTGCGCGAAATCGACGACGCGCAGGCGGAGGCGCGGCATCCCGCCGAAGTCGTCTCGCTCGAGCGTGCCGACGAGGTCGACCTCGTCGCCGGGCTCCGGCAGTGGCCGCTCAGCCTCCAGTCCGAACACGATCGCGTTGAACGTCTCGAGGCCGCGGCGCATCCGCAGCACGACGTGCCGCTCCCGTTCGCCGACGCGGCGCGCCTCGGTGAGGACCATCCCGGTGACGGCAAGGACCGGCTCGACGTGCCCCGGACCGTACGGCGCGAGGCGCGCGAGCTGCTCGGCGAGCGCCCAGTCCAGCAGTCGCGCGGGCAGCACGAGATCGACGACCAGGCGTCCGGGCCGTTCCGCCTCGGCGGCCGCGTTCGCCGGGAACGGGCGGGACAGCGCCCCGAAGGCGGCCGAGAAGTCCGCCCACGACCCTGGCAGCAGGCTGAAGCCGCCGGCGGCGGCGTGCCCGCCTCGCTTGGTAAGCAGCGCGGCACAGGCCTCGAGCGCGGCGGCGACATGGAAGTCGGCAGGAGCACGGACGGAACCGCGCACCTCGTCCCCGACGAGCGTCGCCGCGGCCACCGGGCGGGCGAGGCTGTCGGCCAGGCGGCCGGCCACGAGCCCGACGAGACCGGGCGCCCACGCGTCGTCGCGAACGAGCAGCGGGCCGGTTCCCGCATCGAGGTCGGCGAGCGCGCGGGCCGCTTCCACGGCGACCTTGGTGAGGTCGCGCCGTCGTTCGTGGACGACCTCGAGCTCGTCGGCCAGCGCCTCGGCGCGCGCGGGGTCCTCCTCGAGCATGAGCGCAATCGCCAGCTCGGTGTCGGCGATCCGCCCGGCGGCGTTGATCCGCGGCACGACCCCGTAGGCGAGGTCGCGGGCGGTCGGCTGGGCCGGCGTGTCGCAGCCCCGCGCGAGGAGCGCGCGGAGGCCGGGGTGCGCGGTGCGCCCGAGCTCGTCGAGGCCGAGCCGGACGATCGCCCGGCTCTCGCCCGTCATCGGCGCGAGATCGGCGACGGTGCCGATGGCGGCAACGGCGGCGAGCCCGTCGGCAGCCACGCCGTGCCGGTCGAGCAGGGCGGCGGCGAGCTTGTAGGACAGCCCGGCTCCGGTCAGGTCGGGATCGGGGTAGGCGCAGTCGGGGCGGTGCGGGTCGACGACCGCGACGGCCGGCGGCAGGATGGCCGGCGGGAGGTGATGGTCGGTGATGACGACGTCGATGCCCATCCCCCGTGCCGCCACGACTTCGGGGCCGTTCGAGACGCCGCAGTCGCAGGTGACCACCAGCGTCACGCCCCGTCCGGCCAGGTCACGCAGGCCCGGCTCGGACAGGCCGTAGCCCTCGGCAAGGCGAGACGGGACGTAGCGGATCGGATCCGCGCCGAGCCGGCGCAGCGCGGTGACCCACACGACGATCGCGGTCATGCCGTCGGCGTCGTAGTCGCCCCAGATGGCGATCCGCTCCCCTGCCCGAATCGCCGCGTCGATCCGGTCGAGGGCACGGTCCGCATCGGCCATGCGGGTGAGGTCGTGGAGGGCGCCGGCGCCGGCCTGCAGGAAGAGCTGAAGCTGACCATCGGTGCGGAAGCCGCGTCGTGCCAGGAGCGTGGCGACCGGGGCCCCGAAGCCGCTGAAGGCCGGCGGGTCCGGCACCGGCTCCGGCAGCAGCCACTCGAGGCTCGGGACGATCACCGGCCCATCGTAGCCGCGGCAGCTTACCCGCGGCTTACGGTTCCGTTACTCACGACGCCGGGCCAACCGCCGCGGCCTACGTCCGGGCCGGCACCCTCGAGCGGGCCTTACGACGCCGATCCCACTCGTCCCAGGCGACGAGGATCTGGCTGGCGTTGAAGATCGACGAGTACGTGCCGCTCACGACGCCGAGCAGGAGCGCGAGCGCGAACGTGCGGATCGTCGGCGGCCCGAGCAGCAGCAGGGCGCCGAGCGTCACGACGACCGTCAGCGAGGTGATGATCGAGCGGCCCATCGTCTGGAGGATCGAGTGGTTGACGATCGCGCCGAATGGTTCGCCGGCATGACGCACCCGGTTCTCGCGGATGCGGTCGAACACCACGATCGTGTCGTGGACGCTGAACCCGATGATCGTCAGCAGCGCGGTGACGAACAGCGCGTCGAACTCGAGGAAGAAGAAGTAGCCGAGGATGGCGAACGTCCCGACCACGAGGAGCACGTCGTGGAGGAGCGAGACGATCGCCGCGGTCCCGTACCGGAACCCGAAGCGGATCCACAGGTAGGCCAGGATGAAGAGCTCACCGATGATGATCAGGATCGCCGAGCTGCGGATCAGCTCGTCGCCGATGATCGGGCCGACGGTTCGCACGAGCCGCGGATCGCCCGGCCCGAACTGCTCCTCGAGGTCGGCCTGGAGCTCGGCGAACTCCGTGCCCTCGGCGATCGGCACCGGCGTCGGCTCCGGCGTTGCGCTGGGCGTCGGTGACGCGGTCGGCGCGGGAGTCGCACTGGCCGTCGGCGATGCCGCCGGGCTGCCGCTGGCCGCCGGCGACGCGGCCGGCGACGGGCTCCCGCTGGCCGACGGCAGGACCGATCCCGACGGCACAGGCTCGGGCAGGACGGCCGGCAGCAGGTCGATCGGCTCGGTCCGGATGCGCAGGAAGCCGTTCGGCAGCTCGGTGACGACGACGTCCTCGTAACCGAGCTCCTCGAGCGCGGCGGTCATCTCGGCGGCCGACGGCTCGTCGGCGTAGCGGACCTCCCACTCGGTGCCGCCGGTGAAGTCGATCGACGGCCTCAGGCCCCCCATGAAGATGAAGATCAGCCCCGGGATCGTGAGGATCGCGCTGAAGAGGAAGTACCAGTTGCGCTTGCCGACGATGTCGTACATCGGTCAGCGCTCCACGTGGTAGAGCTCGATGTTGCGACCCCAGCCCGTGCGGATCACGCGTCGCAGCATCGTGCGGGTGACCGTCACGGCGCTGAACATGCTGACCAGCACACCGATGATGAGCACCAGCGCGAAGCCGCGCACGACGGTCGTCCCCTGCCAGTACAGCCAGCTGGCGACGAGGAGGCTCGCGACGTTCGAGTCGAGGATGCTCGACCAGGCGCGGTTGAATCCGGCCTCGATGGCAGGTCCCAGCGTCTTGCCGGCGCGGATCTCCTCCTTCATGCGCTCGAAGATGAGGATGTTCGCGTCGACGGCCATGCCGATCGAGAGGATGAAGGCGGCCACGCCGGCAAGGGTCAGCGTGACGCCGATCACGCGGAACACCGCGTACACGACGAGCGTGTAGAAGACGAGCGCGATCGCCGCCAGGACGCCCGGTAGCCGGTAGTAGGCGACCATGAAGACCAGGACGAGCGTGAGGCCGACCGCCCCGGCGATGAGCGCCTGCACGAGGAAGTCGGCTCCGAGCGTCGGGTCGACCGTCTGGACGCCCTGCTCTTCGAGCGAGATGGGCAGCGCGCCGAAGCGCAGCGTGTTGTAGAGCTCCGTCCGCTCCAGCTCGTTGGCCGGCGTCTGCGGGCCGACCGTGATGATCGTCTGGCCTCCGCAGATCGGGTTCTGGATGGTCGGCACGGTGATGACGTCGCCGTCGAGGGCGATCGGACCTGGTGAGTCGACGTTCGCCGTCGTGAAGTTGCACCAGATCTCGCTCGCCTGCTCGCTGAGGCTGAACTGGACCCCGATGATGTTGCCGTCCACGGCCGGCGTCACGCTCGTGATGTCGATCTCGCCGCCGTCGAAGAGGACGCCCACCGAAGCGGCCTCGATCAGGTCGCTGATGTCCTGGCCGTCGGTCAGCTGCTGGCCCCGTGGGTCGATGAACTGGAGCTGGCCGGTCGACCCCACGAGGCGCCGGACCTGGTCCGGGTCTTCGACCCCTGGCACCTCGACGACGATCAGCTGCGATCCATCGCCGGCGGTCTCCGTCCTGACCTGCGGCTCGGTCACCCCGATGCCCGCGACGCGCCGCTCGATGATCGTGCGGGCGGTCTCCATGTCGGTGGGCGTGATCGGTTCGCTGCTCTGGGGCTCGGCCCTCAGGGTCACCTGGGAGCCGCCCTCGAGGTCCAACCCCAATACCGTGCGGAACTGGACGCCGGCCACCTCGTCGGGGAGCCAGGTCATGCCAAGGGTGGTACGAGGCAGATCGATGAAGATCGCCACCAGGGCGATCACGCCGATCACCCACGGAGCCATGCGTCGCCAGGTCATGCTCGGACGAAGGTCCTCGATACTCCTTCGGGGATATCGTGCGGGCGGCAGAGCGCCTCGGACACGAAACGCGCCGCTTCACCAGCGGCGGGCGGCCAGAGTATAGCGAGTTTCGCCAACCGAGCCGCGTCGGGCTCCTCTGGCTAGGCCAGCATCCCCTCCCGGGCGAGGTGTGCCTTCAGCCGCTCGGCCAGGTCGCGGCTGATGCCGGGCGTTTCCGCCACCTCGTCCACCGACGCCTCCTTGATGCGCCGCACCGATCCGAAGCGCTTGAGGAGGGCCTTCTTCCGGCCGGGACCGATGCCGGCGATGTCGTCGAGCTCGCTCCGCAGCGCGCGCTTGCCGCGCACGTCGCGGTGGTAGGTGATCGCGAACCGGTGCGCCTCGTCGCGGATGCGCTGGACGAGGTAGAGCGCCTGCGAGCGGCGCGGCAGCACGACCGGCGCTGATCGGTCCGGCAGGTAGAGCTCCTCGAAGCGTTTCGCCAACCCGGAGAGCGGGACGTCGGTGATGCCGAGGTCCGACAGGGCCCCGATCGCCGCCGAGAGCTGGCCCTTCCCGCCGTCGACGATGACGAGGTCCGGCACGGTCCAGGCAGCCTCGCGGCGTGCCCGGGCGGCCGCGTCGTCGTCGATCGGTCCGGCGACCGGATCGAGGTCGAGCACGTCGCCGTCCTCGCGATCCCCCTCCGGCGCCTCATCGGCGCCGACCGCCGCCAGCGACAGCGCTCCGGTCTCGTTGCGCAGCCGGGCCACCCGGCTGAACCGGCGGCGGAGCACCTCGGCCATCATCCGGAAGTCGTCGGGCGTGTCGCCCGAGCGGATCCGGAAGCGGCGATACTCGCGCGGCTCCGGCTTGCCGTCGATGAAGACGACCATCGACCCGACCGCCGAGGTCCCCTGGATGTTGCTCATGTCGTAGCACTCGATCCGCTCGGGCGGTCGCGGCAGCTCGAGCGCGGCGGCCAGCTCCGTGAGCGCCTCGTCACGGCGGGCTTCATCGGCCATCCATTCGGTTCGCTCGCGCTCGAGCGCCTCGCGGGCGTTCTGCGTGGCGAGGCCAACGAGGCGTCGCTTCTCGCCGCGCTCGGGCACGGTGATCGTGACGCGCACGCCCCGCCGGTCGGCGAGGTACGCCGCCAGCTCGTCGGCGTCGGCCGGCATGAGCGGGGCGAGGACGACGCGCGGGACGGCATCGGTGGTGGCGTAGTACTGCTGGAGGAACGAGCCGAGCACCTCGGCATCGGTCACGTCTCGGGCACCCTCGACGATGAAGTGCTCGCGGCCGATGAGCTTGCCGTTGCGCACCTGCATGACCTGGATGCAGGCCTCGTCCTCCTCGCGGGCCATCCCGATGGCGTCGTGCTCGGCACGGCTGAAGGCCGCCATCTTCTGCTGCTCCATCGTCCGCTCGACGGCCCGCAGCTTGTCGCGCGCCACCGCCGCCTGCTCGTAGCGCAGCGCCTCGGAGTGACCGCGCATCTCGCGCTGGAGCTCTCGCGCGATCGGCTCCTGCCTGCCATCCAGGAAGTCGACGATCTGGCCGATCGTCTGGCGGTACGGCTGCTTCTCGATGGCCTGGATGCATGGGCCCTGGCATCGGTTGATGAAGTACAGCAGGCACGGCCGCTCGAGCACGCGCTTCCCTTCCGGGATGTCGAGGTTGCAGGTCCGGAACGGGAAGATCTTGCGCAGCAGCTTCAGCGTCTCGTCGACGCTCGAGGCGCTCGCGTACGGCCCGAAGTAGCGGCTCCCGTCGCGCACCAGCCGCCGCGTCCGCACGATCCGCGGGAAGTCCTCGCCGAGCGTGATCTTCACGAACGGATAGCTCTTGTCGTCGCGCAGCCGAATGTTGAACCGCGGCCGATGCTCCTTGATGAGGTTCGACTCGAGGAGGTAGGCCTCGCTGACCGTATCGGTGACGGTGTAGTCGACGTCCGCCACCTCGGTGACCATGCGGCCGATGCGGACGTCCTCGGGCGGCCGCTCTCCGAAGTACGAGCGCACGCGGCTGCGCAACGCGTCGGCCTTGCCGACGTACAGGACCCGCCCCGAGGCGTTCTTCATGAGGTACACGCCCGGGCCGGTCGGGAGCCGGCGGAGCACGGCGCGCAGCGGCTCGGGAAGGACGCGCTGCGGGCTCATGAACCGATTCTAGGCGTGGGCCGCCGCAATGGGCCTACGCCAGGGTTGACCAGACCAGCTGACTAGGCCAAGCCCAGGTACGGACCCCCGGCGTCCAATTGCGCGAGCAGCCGATGCAGGCCCGGCGACGTTCGCGCGATCTCCTCGCGGCCGAGCCAGCCGACCTCGGCGATCTCGCCGAGCTGCGGCTCGAGCTCGCCGCCGGTCACGCGGCCCGCGAAGATGAACGAGGTGTCGCGCGCACGACGCGCGTCGACGAGGAGGAGCCGCTCGAGCGCGACATCGAGGCCGGTCTCCTCGCGCGTCTCGCGGATCGCGGCGGCATGCGGGGTCTCGCCGCGTTCCACCCGCCCACCCGGGAGCATCCACTCACGCGTGTACGTCGGCTTCACGACGAGGATCCGGCCTTCGCCATCGGTCGCGAGGACGTTCGCACCTTCGACGCGACCGTATCGGCCTCCGAACAGGCCGGCCAGGCCGACGACGCCGCCGATGACGAGCCGCGGGAGGTCGGCGGCGCGGATGCGCCGCCTACGGCGCATCGGTTGTGGGAGCAGGCGTGGCGGCCGCGGCAAGCTCGCCGGAGAGGTACTGGTGGATCGTGGCGTAGTCGCCCGGGCCGGTCCAGCCGGTCGGGATGAGGATGTACTGGCCGTCAGTGTTCGTCGTGGCCGTCAGCACCGGGCCCTCGCTCAGCTCCGCGCGGCGATCGCTCGACATGTGAGACGAAAGCAGGAAGAGGTCGATCACCGAGACATCCGTGCGGACACGGCCCTCCATCGCGTCCATCAGGCCGAGGCCGGGAAGGATCGCTCCGATGCCCCCGTCCCCGACGCTCGAGCGAAGCGCGGCGAGCACCCGCGCCTGGCGCACCGATCGCGCGAAGTCGGTCGATTCCTCGACCTTGTTCGTGTACCGCGCGCGGGCGTAGGCCAGGGCCCGCTCCCCGTCGAGGTGGAGCTCACCCTTGGCAAAGCGGCCCGTGTTCCAGTTGCCGGCGTTGTGCAGCAGCTCGTGCGTCGTGTACCGGAAGGCGGTGGGATTGTCGATCGTCACGCCGCCCACCGCGTCGACCATCTCGCGGAACCCGGAGAAGTCGATCGACAGCCAGTGGTCGATCTCGAGGCCGGTCACCGTGGAGAGCACGTCGGCCATCAGCGCGCCGGCGGTGTCGAGGTCTCCGTTCACGTAGCCGCTCGAGAAGACCTCGTTGATCTTCCCGTTCTGCGGATACGCGGCGACGCCCTCGACCCAGAGGTCGCGCGGGATCGGGATGGTGACGGTCGTGTCGGTCTCGGGGTCGATCGAGAGGATCTGGATCGAGTCCGCGAGGTAGGCACCATCGTGCCCGGCGCCGCCGTAGCCGACCATCAGCACGTTCACACGCTCGCTGCCCTGGAGCGGGAAGAACAGCTGAGTCGATGGGAAGGAGGCGCTGGACACGGTCGAGTTGAAGGCCGCGGCCCGCACCCCGAGCAGCACGACCGCGACGATCACCGCCACCAGTGCGAGCAACAGCACGTTGCGGACGGTCCGGAGGAGCGAGCCGGCTCGCTGGCCCCGAGTCCGACGGTCCGGCGCCGGTCGGCTCGACCGCGCATGGTTTCGGCGGTCCCGCCGCTGTGAGGCCCCGCCCGACCGGATCAGATCGCGGTCATAGGGCAGGTCGGTGTTCCGTGCGTCGTCTCGGCTCAACTGGGTCTCATGCTGCGGCTGGGTTCGGTCGCGTTGGGCGGCAACAGGATAGGGCTTCGCCCATCACGACGGCCGGGACCGCCGCGATGTCACCGGTAAGCGACCGGTAACTCGCCGGTAAGCGGGCACTCGCACCATGGACCGATGCAGACCGTCGTCGCGCCCGCGCCACCCATCGACGTCGGACCGATCCTGGCCGCGCTCGATCCGGAGCAGCGCGCGGCCGCGACGCTGCCAGACGGACCGGCCCAGATCATCGCGCCCGCCGGCAGCGGCAAGACGACGACGATGGTCGCGCGCCTCGCGGTGCTCCTCTCCCGCGGCGTCGAGCCATCAAGGATCTGCGTGGTCACCTTCAACCGGGACGCCGCGCTCGACCTCGCGGCGCGCGTGGCGATGCGCCTCGGACCGCAGGTGCCGGACGCCACGTCGATCGAGATCCGGACCCTGCACGCCCTGGCACGACAGGTCCTGCTCGACGCCGGCGAGGGCTCGAACATCCTCGCCGATCGTCTTCCCCTCCTGCGGGCCGCGCGGCGGCGGCACGCCGCGGCGGATCCATCGGTCCCACTACCGGAGGCCGCCCAGCTCGACACGTGGCTGTCCGCCTCGAAGGTCGAGGGTCGCGACCCACCGGCTGACGCCGCCGCCGTGCTTCGCACCTACGAGGAGCTGCTCCGTGCGCGCGGTGCCGTCGACTTCGACGACCTCGTCGTGCGCGCCGGCGAGCTGCTCGAGACCGATCCCTCCCTCCGCCGTCGCTGGCAGCAGCGCTTCGCACACGTCTGTGTCGACGAGTTCCAGGACGTCGACGCCGCCCAGCTCCGCCTCGTCCGGGTGCTGGCGGCGCCGGAGGACAACCTCTTCGTCGTCGGCGACGACGACCAGACGATCTACGCGTGGCGCCTCGCCGACGTCCGTCGAATCCTCCGCTTCGCGGACGACTACCCGGCGGCGCGGCGCGTGATGCTCGCGACGAACTACCGATGCCCGGCTGCGGTGGTCGAGGCGTCGGCACGCATGGTCGCGGTCAACCGCGAGCGCTTCGCGAAGCCGATCCGGGCTCCCGACGGCCTCGCGCCGGACCCGCTGTCCTTGTCCGCGGTCAGCTCCTCCGACCCGGACTGGCCGGACGCGATGGCGCGGCGTGCCGCGGAGGAGGACCGCGCCGGCCGGACGCTGTGCTTCCTGTCGCGCACGCGCGGCGAGCTGACCCCGATCCTGCTGGCCCTGGTCCGGGCAGGCGTCCGCCATGCCGCCGCGATCCCGCCGATCGTTGAGGCCGAACGGGTGCAGGAGCTCATCGGCGCTGCCCGCGACACGCGCGACGGCGGGCACCCGTTCCACGTCCTGCGGCACCTCCGGCTCGGACGCGGCTGGGACCGCGGCAGCCCGTCGGGCGACCTGCTGTCGGACGACGATCACGCCGCCCTCGACGCGCTGCTCGGGTGGGCGACCGGCTTCCGCACCGTCGACGCGTTCGCCGAGGCCTTCGCCGACGCTCGCGCCAGGATCACGGCGCTCCGAGACCCCGGCGCACGTGTTGAGCTCGCGACCGTCCATGCCTCGAAGGGCCGCGAGTGGGAGACGGTCGTGCTGGTCGGCTTCGAGGCCGATCGGATCCCGAACCGGCGATCGCTGGTGGACGCGGACGACCCTGGGCGTGCCCTGGAGGAAGAGCGACGCCTCGCCTACGTCGCCGTCACCCGCGCGACTCGCCGGCTGATCCTGGCCTTCGACCCGGCCCGCCCGTCACCCTTCCTCGGCGAGATGGGGCTCGCGATCGGATAGGGCGGCCGCTCGGTTCCGCGCGTCTTCCTCGATCGCACCCTTCATGCGTTCGAGCTCCGTAGCCATCGTCCGGCGGCCGAAGACGCCGGTGAAGACGCGCGAGACGACGGCCATGAAGGAACCACCCCAATCGATCTCGCCTTGCATGATCAGCACGCAGGCGTCGTCGCGGTCACGATGCTGTCCACAAGTCGGGTCGGCATCGCTCGCGTCCTCCGTTGGCGATCAGGAGGCGGCGGCGACCTGCTCGCGTCGCCGGCGGCGCGGGGTGGAAGGCTCGGCCGGCGCATCGGTCATGCCCAGCGTTGGCCGCAGATACCGGCCGGTGTACGACTTCGATGAGCGAGCCACCTGCTCGGGCGTGCCGGCGGCAACGAGCTCGCCGCCCTTGTCCCCGCCCTCCGGGCCGAGATCGATCACCCAGTCGGCCGTCTTGATGACGTCGAGGTTGTGCTCGATGACGACGACCGTGTTCCCGCTCTCGACCAGCCGGCCCAGGACGGCCAGCAGCCGGGCGACGTCGTCGAAGTGGAGGCCGGTGGTCGGCTCGTCGAGGATGTAGAAGGTCTTGCCGGTCGCCCGTTTCGACAGCTCGGTGGCGAGCTTCACGCGCTGCGCCTCACCGCCCGAGAGCGTCGTCGCCGGCTGGCCGAGGTGGATGTAGCCCATGCCGACGTCGTTGAGCGTTGACAGCTTCGAGCGGATCGAGGGCACCGCCTCGAAGAAGCGGAGCGCCTCTTCGACGGTCATCTCCAGGATCTCGGCGACGTTCTTCCCCTTGTAATGGATCTCGAGCGTCTCGCGGTTGTAGCGCTTGCCCTTGCAGACCTCGCAGGCGACGTACACGTCGGGCAGGAAGTGCATCTCGATCTGCACGATCCCCGCGCCCTCGCACGCCTCGCAGCGACCGCCCTTGACGTTGAAGCTGAACCGGCCCGGCTTGTAGCCGCGCAGGCGGGACTCGGGGACGGCGGCGAGGAGCTCGCGCAGCGGCCCCCACAGCCCGGTGTACGTGGCCGGGTTGGAGCGAGGGGTGCGGCCGATCGGCGACTGGTCGATCTCGATCACCTTGTCGATCAGGTCGATCCCCTCGATCCGGTCGTGCTTGCCCGCCGGCACACGCGATCCCCAGATCCGCTGAGCCAGCGCCGGGTGCAGGATCTGGCTGACGAGCGACGACTTTCCGGAGCCGCTCACCCCGGTCACGGCAACGAAGCGGCCGAGCGGGAACGCGACGTCGATCGCCTTGAGGTTGTTCTCGCGCGCGCCGCGCACGACGATCGCGTCGCCCTTCCCGTTCCGCCGCCGCTTCGGCACCGGCACCTTCTTGTCGCCGCGCAGGTACGCCGCGGTGACGGACCGATGATTCTCGAGCAGCCCATCGAGCGATCCCGAATGGATCAGCCTGCCCCCGTGCTCCCCGGCCGCGGGGCCGATGTCGATCACCCAGTCGGCCGAGCGGATCGTCTCCTCGTCGTGCTCGACGACGAGCAGCGTGTTGCCGAGGTCGCGAAGGCGCACGAGCGTCGCGATCAGCCGGTCGTTGTCGCGTTGGTGCAGCCCGATCGACGGCTCGTCGAGGATGTAGAGCACGCCCATCAACGACGAGCCGATCTGCGTCGCCAGCCGGATCCGCTGTGCCTCGCCGCCGCTCAAGGTCCCCGAAGCCCGGTCCAGCGTCAGGTAGTCGAGCCCCACGTCCACGAGGAAGCCGAGCCGCGACCGGATCTCCTTGAGCACCTGGCGGGCGATTGTGTTCTCGCGCTCGTTCAGGCGCCGCGGGAGCGCGTCGTACCAGGCGAGCGCATCGGTCACCGAGCGTCGCGTCGTCTCGATGATGTTCTTGCCGGCAATCGTCACCGATAGCGACTCCGGCTTCAGCCGCATCCCGTTGCAGGTCGGGCACGGCTTGTTCGTCATATACCGCTCGAACTCGGCGCGCATCGACTCCGAGCCCGTCTCGCGGTGCCGCCGCGTCAGGTTCGGGATGATCCCCTCGAACGTCGTCTTGAAGGTGTGGATGTTTCCGTTGCGGGCCCGGTACTTCACGTCGACTCGCTCGCCACGGTTGCCGTACAGCAGGATCTGGCGCGCCTCCGGGGTCAGGTCGCGAACGGGGACATCGGTCCGAAAGTCGTAGTGCTCGGCGACCGCGTCGAGGATCTTCGCGAACCAGCTCTCGGTGGCAGCCATGCGGCGCCAGGGCAGGATCGCGCCCTCGTCGACCGACAGCTCGTCACTCGGCAGCACGAGGTCCGCGTCGATTTCGAGGCGCGAGCCGAGGCCGGTGCAGTCCGGGCAGGCGCCGTGGGGCGAGTTGAAGCTGAAGTTCCGCGGAGCCGGCTCCTCGAACGACCCGCCATGCTCCGGGCAGGCGTACTTCTCGCTGAAGATCCGGTCCTGCTCCTTCTTCGGGGCGTCGGGCAGGTTGACGAGCAGGATCCCCTCCGACAGTCCGAGCGCCGTCTCGATCGAGTCGGCCATGCGGCTCGCGTCCGGGCGAGGGTTGCCGTCGTCATCGGCCTGCCGCACGACCAGGCGGTCGACGACGACGTCGATCGAGTGCTTGTACTTCTTGTCGAGCTTGATGTCCTCGTCGAGGTCATGGAGCAGACCGTCGACCCGGACACGAACGAAGCCGGCCTGCTTCGCGCCGGCGAGGAGCTTCTCGTGCTCGCCCTTGCGATCGCGGACGAGCGGTGCCATGAGCATGACTCGCGACCCATCGGGCAGGGTGTAGACCTGGTCGACCATCTGCTCGACCGTCTGGCGCTCGATCTCGCGGCCGCAGATCGGGCAATGCATGCGACCGATGCGCGCGAAGAGGAGGCGCAGGTAGTCGTAGATCTCGGTTACGGTCCCGACCGTCGACCGTGGGTTCTTGCTGGCGCCCTTCTGGTCGATGCTGATGGCGGGCGACAGCCCGTCGATCTGGTCGACGTCCGGCTTCTCCATCTGCCCGAGGAACTGGCGGGCATAGGCGGACAGCGACTCGACGTAGCGGCGCTGGCCCTCGGCATAGATCGTGTCGAAGGCGAGGCTCGACTTTCCGCTGCCCGAGAGACCGGTGATCACGATCAACCGGTCGCGCGGCATCTCAACGTCGACGTTCTTGAGGTTGTGCTCGCGGGCACCGCGAACCACGATCTTGTCGGAGGGCATTGCTTCCGGCATCGTAACAGGAATGAGCCCGATGCGAACGCCTGTTCGGTTTGCCGCGGGCTCGCTGACGACCATGCTCGGCCGAGTCTCCATCCCATTCCTGCCACCACCCGGCATGAATCCGGAGCCACTTGCAGCGTCGCCTCGCCGTGGACGATGATGCGAAGCGAGCGCATGCTCGGGAGGAGCTCTGTGGCGACACAGCATCAAGGGTTGATCCCCGCGACGCGGCCGATCACGGTGCGGTGGGAGGCGTGGGCGCTGCTCGCCGGGGCCGCGGGCGCCGTGGCCGTCGGGACATACGCGCGCGGGGTCTTCGGGGCCGAGTGGATCTTCACGACCGACAATCTCGCGCGCTCGACTCCGCTCGCCATCCCGTTCCTCATCGCCGCCGGGGTCGTCGTCGGCGCCGGCCGATGGCCGGCCGCCGGGAGGTGGCTCGCAGCCGGCGCCGTACTCCTGGCCGTCAGCGGCACGCTGTCGGCGGCGGCCGAAGTGGCCGTCGCATTGGTGGCGGCCAGCGGCGGGCTCCTGGACCTGACCGCGTGGCAGGTCACGATCGGGACCCTCAACGGAGCGGCATCGCTGGTCGGATTCTCGGCGCTGGCGATCGGCCTCTGGCGGTCCGCGGCCGCTACCTGGAGCACCTCGCCCCGTGTCGCCGCGGTCGGCGTCGGGATCGTGACGCTGCTGGCAGCCGCCGGCCCGATCGTGACGACCGCGTTGTCAGGAGCCAGGTTTGGCGTCGAGCTCCTACTGCTGACCCTGGTGAGCGTCGCCATGACCAGCGCGACGATCGCGGCGATCGGCGCTCTCGCCATCGCCGCGCTTCGCGCGGCACCAAGGAGCGCGCCGCTCCCCGAGCTGCTCATCGCGGCCGGCGCGTCCGTCCATGCGGCCGTCCTGGGCTCGATGTACTGGGTGCTCTGGGCGTCCCTCGACGATCAGGGCATCGCGTTCGAGGTGCTCGGGGTTACCGGACCGCTCGGTGACGTCGCCACGCTCGTGCTGGCGGCCGGGTTCGCCAGCGGCGCGCTGTTCTGGCCCGTGCACGAGCACTAGCCAGGCAGCCGCGCCTGGCGCCGGCCCCAAACTCCGGTTCCACAGGTAGCCGCCAGCTAGCAGAATGGACCGATGGAGCACCCGCAATCGATGACGGCTCGACCACGGCCCTCCGACCTCCCCTGGGAAGCCTGGGTGCTCGGAGCGGCGACGGTCGTGGCGCTGGTCGCCGGCACGGTGATCCGCGGCTTCATCGGTGAGGAGTGGCGCGGCGGTGCGCGGTGGGTTGGCGCGTGGGTCGATTCCTGAGCTGGTCATCGCTGCCGGGGCGGCGTTGTACGTTGTGGTCGAGGGCCTGTCGTGGTGGCTGTTCGTGACCCGGCCGATCGAGCCCCGGATGCTCGGCCTTCTCGAGCCGTTGGGGAACGTGGCGCTCCTGCTCGTGAGCCTGGGATTTGCGAGCGGCGCCGTGTTCGGGCCGGTTGATGCTGATCCGACGCGTGGAGAGGCCTGACAGCCGGGATCACACGCCGGTGACGAGCTCTCGGTACCAGCGCCCGCTGGCCTTTGGCGTCCGCTTCTGCGTCTCGTAGTCGACGTGCACGATGCCGAAGCGCTTGGTGTAGCCGAAGCCCCATTCGTAGTTGTCCATGAGGGACCAGGCGAAGTACGCCTCCACCGGCACGCCGGCCTCGATCGCCTCGGCGGTCGCCACCAGGTGGTCGCGCATGTACGCCACGCGGTCCTGGTCGTCGACGACTCCGTCGGCGCCACGCGCGTCCGGGAAGGCGGCGCCGTTCTCGGTGATGGCGATCGCCGGCGGTGCGTACTCGCGGTGAAGCCGCTCGAGGAGCTGCCGAAGCCCGTCTGGGTGGATCTCCCAGCCCATCTCCGTGAGCGGCAGGCCTCCACCGACGCTGATGGTGCGTTCCGGCCCGCTCATGACCTCGCCGTCCCGCGGCGCGCGGATGACGTGGCGGGTGTAGTAGTTCACCCCGAGGATGTCGATCGGCGGCGCGGGTCCATCGAGCTCGGTGACGTCGATGCCCTCGAGGATCGGCTCGTACGCCGCCACGACGTCACGCGGGTAGCCGCGGCCGAACACCGGGTCGAGGAACCAGCGGTTCGCGGTCCCGTCGTGGAGCCACGCGGCGGCGCGGTCCGCATCGGTCTCGCTCGCGGGCTCGACGTGATGGAGATTGAGCGGGATCCCGATGCGCGCCCCAGGCACCGCCGTCCGGATGGCGTCAGCGGCCGCGCGATGGGCGAGGTGGGTGTGGTGCGCCGCTCGCAGCGCGGCCGGCCAGTCCTGCCGCCCCGGCGCATGCCGGCCGATGCCGTAGCCAAGCATCGCGATGCACCATGGCTCGTTGAGCGTCAACCAGTTCTTCACGCGATCGCCAAAACGATCGGCCAGGATGGCGGCGTACTCGGCGAAACGCGGGACGACGCCCCGGTCCGGCCAGCCACCGGCGTCCTCGAGTGCCTGCGGCAGATCCCAGTGGAAGAGGGTCAGCCACGGCTCGATCCCCCGCTCGAGCAGCCCGTCGACGAGCCGGTCGTAGAAGTCGAGTCCCTTCGCGTTCGCCGGTCCGCTCCCCGTCGCCTGGATGCGCGGCCAGGCGACGCTGAACCGATACGCCCCGAGGCCCAGCGACCGCATGAGATCGAGGTCATCGGTCAGGCGGCGATAGTGGTCGCAGGCGATGTCGCCGTTCGTGCCGTCCTCGATCCGCCCGGGGGTGTGCGAGTACGTGTCCCAGATGCTCGGGCCGCGGCCGTCGGCATCGACGGCCCCCTCGATCTGGTAGGCCGACGTTGCGGCGCCCCAGGCGAATCCGGAGGGGAATCGCTCGGCCAGTGGACGCGCGGTGACGGATAGCGTGGACATGTGGGGCGTTGTCCCGTGTTGGTTTGAGTCGGATGCTACGAGGATGCCGATCCGGCGATCGCGACGAGCGCGCGTCCATCCCCGACCTCGACGTCGCTGACCGCGCCATCGCAGCAGGCGAACCAGGCGTGGATCGCGTCGAGGGCCGCGCGATCCGCTTCCGACGCGTTCGCCAGCAGATCCTCGCCCCGCGCGATGGCCGCCGCATGGTCGACCCAGACGCCTTCCTCGACGTAGCCAAGCCCGAAGCTCAGCTCGCCGAACCTCCGCATGATCAATGTCCGTCGATGCATGCCTCTCCCTTCCTCCGTGAGACCCTTGCTGGCCTAGACCGATCCGACGCTCGAGTCGCGCACGATGAGCTGGGTGTCGAGGATCACGCGCCGGGGCGCGCGCTCCGGGAATCTGATCTCCTGCATGAGCAGCTGCGTCATCTCGCGGCCCATCTCCTCGATCGGCTGCCGCACGCTCGACAGGCTCGGCTGCGTCGTCGTCGCCAGCTGTGAGTCGTCGAAGCCGACAAGGGCCACGTCGCCGGGGACCGACCTGCCGGCGGAGCGGAGTGCTGCGAGCGCACCGACGGCCATGAGGTCCGAGGCCACGAAGACGGCGTCGAGGCTCGGATGCCGATCGAGCAGCCGCTCCATCGCCGCCCGTCCGCCGTCGTGCGTGAAGTCCGCGATCTCGACCATGCCGCCATCGGCACCGATGCCGGCATCCACCAGGCGGTCGTGGTAGCCGAGGAGCCGATCGACGCCGGCCGCCATGTCCTGCGGCCCGGCGATCGTCGCGATCCGCTTCCGGCCCGCCTCGGCGAGATGGTGGACGGCGCTCGCGGCGCCAGCGCGGTTGTCGACGTCCACGTACGTGAGCCCGTCGGCCGGCGGGCGCCCGCCGACGACGATCGGGATGCCGTAGCGCCGGAGCGCCGCCGGCAGCGGGTCGGCACCGTGCAGCGAGATGAGCATGACACCGTCGGTGTGACCGGCACCCAGGTATCGCTCCACGCGGTCCTCATCGGTCCGGGCCTGCGGCATCAGCAGGATCAGCTGCATCGACTCGTCGGCGAGCGCCTCGCTGATCCCCCGCAGGATGCGCGGGAAGAACGGGTCGCCGAAGAGCTGGCCGCTCGGCTCCGGGATGACGACGGCGACCGAGTCGCTGCGCCGCGTGACGAGGCTGCGGGCCGCACGATTCGGCACGTAGCCCAGGGCCCGCACCGCCTCCTGGACCGCCTCGCGTGCCGGCTGGCTGACGCGACGGTCGCCGTTGACCACCCTTGACGCCGTCGCGCGGGATACGCGAGCGGCGCGCGCGACCTCTTCGAGGGTCGCGGCGCTTTCCGGCTCGTGTGAGAGCGCTCTCACGGTCACATGGGCATTCTAGGCCGCCTCGTCAAGAGAGCGCTCCCACGCGCGTGGACGCGTGCGCCCCAGCGCACGCAACGACGAAGCGGCAAGCAACGCGTGCGCACCAGCGCACACCTCCGCGAAGCTGGAGACGATTCCCTGCCGAAACGTGCGCGTGTCTGCACACCGCGGGACATGCCCAGGCGCGCCTCGCAGCTAGGTGCGCCAGAGCGCACAGCCGCGCGCCAATCGATGAGGTAGCGGCGCGCAGATTGATCGGTCAGGTGCGCTCTTGGGTGGACGCGCACAGTTGGCAGGCAATCCCGCCGGCCCCATCCTGAGTACCAGTACCAGACCAGTACTTTTGGAAACGAGCGAACCGATGTTTTCGGTGGCAGTCAAGGGCTACGGCATCGTCATCTGGGATGGCGACGGCATGTGGCGGACCTTCGGCGCGAACGAGTCGATGAGCGCCACCCTTTCGGCACGCGTCGAGCTCGCGCTCCAGGACCTGGAGCTCGGCCTCCGCAGCGATGATGCCGTCTGCGCGGCACTCCTCGAGATCGCCGGCGCCCACCTCCTCTCGGTCGACTGCAGCCACGGCCCCGACGACTGCTGCGAGGACGACGCGCGCAACTAGCCCTCGGTCCCCGCGCCGCACGAGGCGGTGCTACCATCGCGCTCCCGCCCATCTACTGCCGATCGGCCATGCGCCGTGGGGACCCATGCCCGATAACCCTGACGACCTCGCCATCCACGCGCGCGCAGTCACGCGCGTCTACAAGGCCAAGCCGGAGCCGGTGACCGCTCTCGGCGGCGTCGATCTCGACGTCGAACCGGGCGAGTTCTTCGGGCTGCTCGGTCCGAACGGCGCCGGCAAGACGACCCTGATCAAGATCCTCACGACGCTGCTGCTGCCGACCAGCGGCACAGCGCGCGTCGCGGGGTTCGACGTCGTCAACGAGACGGCGAAGATCCGACGTGTCATCAACATGGTGTCCGGCGGCGAGCAGTCGGGCTACGGCCTGCTCACGACTCGCGAGCAGCTGTGGATGTTCAGCCAGTTCTACGGGCTGACCCAGCGTGACGGCTGGAAGCGCGTCGACGAGCTGATCGAGATCACGGGCCTGCAGGAGCAGCGGGACCAGAAGGTGCGCACGCTCTCGACCGGCCAGCGGCAGAAGCTGAACTTCGCGCGCGGCCTCCTCAATGACCCGTGGGTCCTCTTCCTCGACGAGCCGACCCTCGGCCTGGACGTCGCCGCCGCCCGCGACCTGCGCGAGCACACGCTCGTCTGGAAGGCGGAGACGGAGGGCCGCACCGTGCTGCTCACCACCCACTACATGGTCGAGGCGGAGCAGCTGTGCGACCGCATCGCGATCGTCGATCGAGGTCGGATCCTCGCCCTCGGCACGCCCGAGGAGCTCCGGCGACGGGTGCAGGCCGAGTCGATCTTCCGGATCGAGCTCGACCAGCTCCCCGCGCAGGGCGGGCTGGCCGCCATCGGCGCGCTGCCGGGGGTGGTGTCGGCGGTCCACGCCGACGTCGACGGCGAGGGTGCCGGCTCCGACCGGGTGGCGGTGAAGGTCGCTCTGGCCGACGACTCGGCGCTGACCAGCGTGGTCACCGCGGTCGCCGAGCGCGGCTCGCACCTCGTGGGGCTCGAGAAGTCCGAGCCGAGCCTCGAGGACGTCTTCGTCGAGCTCGTCGGCCGCGGCTTCGGCGACGAGGACGGGAAGAGCGCGTCGTGAGCAGCTACCACGCGCTGGCGAAGACACCACGCGAGGCCGCCGAGTGGTCGACCGGGCGCCTCATCCGGGTCAACCTGCGAGCGATCGTCGGGCGCGCCTATCCGCGGATCATCGGCCTCACCCGTGAGCCGTCGTGGATCTTCTTCGAGATCCTGCTCCCGTTCCTCGCGGTCAGCGCCTTCGTGTTCGTGTACCGCGCACTGGAGGCGCCGGAGGAATTCATCGGCTTCGTCGTCCTCGGCGGAGCGATGACCGCTTTCTGGCTGAACGTCGTCTGGATGATGGCCGCCCAGTTCTACTGGGAGAAGGACCAGGGCAACCTGGAGCTCTACTTCTCGGCACCGATGCACCTGATGAGCATCCTGGCCGGCATGGCCATCGGGGGGCTGGTGATGACGAGCTCCCGGGCGCTGGCCGTCATCGGCATCGGCTCCATCCTCTTCGGCGTCACCTACGACATCGAGCAGCCATGGCTGTTGGCCGGCGTCTTCTTCCTGACGATGATCCCGCTCTACGGCATGGGGATGCTCTTCGCCTCGCTGTTCCTCATGTGGGGTCGCGAAGGCTTCCACCTCGCCCAGCTCCTCCAGGAGCCGATCTACTTCCTCGGCGGCGTCAACTTCCCGGTCCGCGCGATCATGCCGGTCGCGGCGCTCGCCATCGCCGTCCTGCCGCTGGCCGTCGGACTCGACGCCATGCGCCAGCTGGTCTTCCCGAACAGCGATCCCGAGGAGGTGCTGGCGCCGATGCTGCCGGTCAACGTCGAGATCGTGATCCTCGCGGTCATGGGCGTCGTCTTCCTCGTGGCCGCACGGCTGGCGCTCGGATACCTCGAGCGGCTCGCACGGCGCGAGGGACGCCTGACGCTGCGATGGCAGTGACCGGTCGCGCCGCGACGGTCCGCGGCCTCACGTTCGCCGACGCGTGGCGCAGCTTCCGCACCGCCATCGGCCTCGGGTGGGCGGTCGAGTCGAACTGGTCCGACCCGTTCCTCTTCAGCATCTACACGCTGGTGAAGCCGCTCGCCGCCGCGCTCATCCTCGTGGTGATGTTCCAGGTCATCACCGGCGGCAGCAACCCGGAGTTCCTCCAGTTCCTCATCGTCGGCAGCGCCCTGTGGAACGTCGTCTTCGGCGTCATGGCCGGCCTGGTGCAGTCGATCCTCGAGGACCGCGAGCGCTACCGGATGATCAAGTACGTCGTCGTCACGCCGCCCTCGCTCTTCCCGTTCCTCCTCGGCCGATCGCTGGCCCGCGTCGCCATCTCGTTCGTGGCCGTCATCCTGACGCTGGCGGTCGGCGTCGTCTTCCTGGGCGTCGACCTCCAGCTGAACCTGCTCTACCTCGTGCCGGCGACCGTGCTCGGCGTCCTGGCCGTCATGGCACTCGGCATCTTCATGGCCGGCTGGTGCCTCCAGCTGCGGCAGGAGGCGTGGTCGTACCCGGAGGCGATCGCCGGCGCCCTCTACCTCGTCTCCGGCGCGATCTTCCCGATCGACATCCTCCCGGCGTTCATCCAGCCGATCGCGTACATCATGCCGACGACGTGGTGGCTCGAGGCGTCGCGGCGCGGCCTGCTCGGCCACGGCACGCCGGGGGTCATCGGTGGCGTGCCGGACGGCCTCGTCATGCTGTTCCTGCTCATCTCGACCGCCGTCGTGGTCCCCCTGGCGCTCGCCGCATTCGCCTGGTTCATGCGCCGCGCTCGCCAGGCGGGACTGCTCGACATGGTCACGGGGAGCTGACGCGCGGACTCGTCGCAGACGCGGGATCCGGCAGCAACTGCGGGCTCTTCGGTCCACGAATTCTCGACGTATATACATATATACGTCGCGCTCGTCACCGAACGAGTTCGTCGTAGTCGTTGACGACGAGCGTGTTGCGGCAGCGCTCGACGCGCTCCGGCACGCAATCCTCCGCAGCATCGTCGGAGAAGTGGCCGACGAAGACGAGCTGCTGCCCGCGGAGGTTGGGTCCGGCGGGATCGGCCCGGGACGGGAACGCGTTGCCGAGCGGAGCCGCCAGCCGCAGGCCGTCCCGGAGCAGCTCCTCCTGCGTGACGTCCTCGGCCGGCTGCGCCGGCATCAGCACGCGCAGCGGGCAGTCGCGCTGGAGCCAGGCGACCTCGGGGTCGGCGCCGCCGGTGTCGCCGACGCAGTCTCCGTCGAGCTCCGCGTACCAGCCGGCCACGTGCAGCTCGTCGCTGCCCCACTCACCCGTGAGCGCCTCCTCGACGGTCAGCGGGTCGACCTCCGCCCGCGGCTCGCCAAGCGACCCGACGACGATCAGCACGGCCGTGAATGCACCCAGGGCCACCAGCAGTGCCAGGCCGATGCGCAGCTCGCGCGTCACCTCGCCAGCTCCGACCAACGCTCCATCAGCAGGCCGATCCCCCGCCGCCAGAGCTCGACCCGCGCCGGATCGTTCAGCCAGGTCGACGCTCCCGACGGGTGCGGCAGGCACAGGACCGATGCACCCGATGCAGCCTCCCACATGAGCTCTCGGCCCACGAGGTCGTCGAGCCGCGCGTCAGGCCCGAACGCGAACCGATGGGCCGTGCCGCCGACCAGCAGCACGAGCCGCGGAGCGACGAGCCGGACCTCCTCGCGCAGCGTCGGCGCCCAGCGGGCGATCTCGGCCCGCGACGGCGGGCGGTCGACCGACGATCCCGGCGCTCGACCGGGATAGCACTTGCCGACCGACGTGGCGTACCAGCGCCCGCGGAAGTCGTCCACGCCGATGCCGGCCGCGGCCAGCCAGCCGCACAGCCGCTTCCCGGCGTCCCAGGCAAAGGGCACGCCGGTCTCGATCTCGCGCCATCCGGGCGCCTGGCCGATGAGCATCGCGTCCTCGCTGCCGTCGCCGGAGAGCACGGGGTTCGCGCCGTCTTCGCAGTGCGGCATCGCGTCCTGGAGCGTCCGCAGCTCGGTTCCCGGCGGGGCGCGCCGCGGCTCCGGGACGAGCCACTCCCCGGTGTGGCGGAGCCGCTTCGGCTCCAGGGTCGCGAGGTCCGTCACGCGCCGGTGCGAAGGGCCTCGGCGGCCCGCAGGTCGTCGGCGATCGCGAGGCGCAGCATCCGACGCACGCCGTCGTGGTACGGGCCGGAAGCCTCGATCGCATCGGTCAGGGCATCGCGCGCCGCGTAGAGGCGGTCGACCGGGTCGCTCGCCACGGCTCCGGGCGCGGCATGCTCGAGGTCGCGGACGAAGGTCACGTCCTGGCGCTCGATCGCGTCGAGCAGCGGCGCGGCCGTCGAGGGATCCGCGACATCGAGGGCGGCCGCGAGCTCCTCGCGCGCGAGCTCCAGCCAGCGCAGCCAGGTGGCGAACTCCTCGTCGGACGGCGGCAGGTCGTCGAGTGTGAAGGCCGCGCGCCGCTCCTCGTTCGCCGCCGCGCGCTCGACCTCGTACCAGTTGTCGCCGACGAACGAGGGCACCGGCTCGCCGTTGGCCTTCAGCCAGGCGGTGAAGCGGCTGACCCGCATCGGCATGGCAGATGCGGCCTCGTCATCGGTCGCGGCAAAGACGGCGCAGCCCGGGAGCTCGGCAGCGTAGGCGCCGACGAGCCCCTGCCCGTCGACATCGGTCTCGATGAAGATGGCGTGCGGCATCGTGCCGGCCATCTAGGCTGCCCTCGTGTCTCGGCGTATATACGTATATACGCCGATGCCTGCGGATGTCATGGGCGCCTCCGGCGTGGTGGGCGACGGCGGGAGCCCGCCGCGATGACGTTCGGACGCGTCTGGACGCTGAACACCTGGTCCGACTCGTTGCCGCGACGGCCGCCGCGGTCGCCGTCCACGGCCGCCGCGGCGTAGACGTCCGCCGGGATCGTGCCGGGGGCAGCGGCGAGCTCCTCGCGCAGGCGCCGCAGCTGGAGGACCTCGTCGCGCAGCGCGGCCGCGCGCTCGAACTCGAGGTTGCGCGCCGCCTCCTTCATCTGCGCCTCGAGGCGGCCCATCATCGCGGCGACCTCCTCCGGCTCCTTGCCCTCCAGCTCCAGCTCGGCACGCTGCTCGGCGACGCGGCGCAGGCCCTCGTGGATGTCGCGGATCTCCTTCATCACCGTCTCGGGCGTGATGCCCTTCTCGGCGTTGTAGGCAACCTGCTTGGCGCGCCGCCGGTCCGTCTCGTCGATGGCCGCCCGCATCGAGTCGGTCACCCGGTCGGCGTACATGACGACATGGCCGCCGACGTTGCGCGCCGCCCGACCGATGACCTGGATGAGCGACCCGCCACTCCGCAGGAAGCCCTCCTTGTCCGCGTCGAGGATCGCGACGAGCGTCACCTCCGGCAGGTCGAGCCCCTCGCGCAGGAGGTTGATGCCGACGAGCACGTCGTAGACGCCGAGGCGCAGGTCCCGGAGGATCTCGACGCGCTCGAGGGTGTCCACTTCCGAGTGGAGCCACTGCACCTTGATCCCGAGCTCGGCGAGGTAGTCGGCGAGGTCCTCGGCCATCTTCTTCGTGAGCGTCGTGACGAGCGCCCGCTCCCCGCGCTCGACGGTGGCCCGGATCTCGGCGATCAGGTCGTCGATCTGGCCGGCGGTGGGACGCACGGCGATCTGGGGATCGACGACGCCGGTCGGCCGGATGAACTGCTCCGCCACGCGGTCGGCGCGCTCGGTCTCGTACGGGCCTGGCGTCGCGCTCATGTAGACCACCTGGCTCATGTGGTCCTCGAACTCCTCGAACGTCAGCGGCCGGTTGTCGAGGGCCGATGGCAGGCGGAACCCGAAGTCGACGAGGATCTCCTTGCGGGTCCGGTCGTTCTTGTACATGCCGTGGACCTGCGGGATCGAGATGTGGCTCTCGTCGACGACGAGGAGGAAGTCGGTCGGGAAGTAGTCGATGAGCGTCCACGGCCGCTCGCCCTCCTCGCGGCCGGCGAGGTGGCGCGAGTAGTTCTCGATCCCGGAGCAGAAGCCGACCTCGCGCATCATCTCGAGGTCGAACTGGGTCCGCTGCTTCAGCCGTGCCGCCTCGAGGTCGCGACCCTGGTCGTTGAGCCAGCGGACGCGCACGTCGAGCTCCTCATCGATCTTGTCGATCGCGACGAGCAGCTTCTCGCGCGGCGTGACGTAGTGCGTGGCCGGGTAGAGGTTGACCTCCTGGCGCTCGGCCAGCACCTCGCCGGTGAGCTCGTCGATCTCGACGATCCGCTCGACCTCGTCACCGAAGAAGTCGACGCGCACGACGTACTCCCCGTGCGGCGGCTGCACCTCCAGCACGTCGCCGCGGACCCGGAACTTCGCCCGTCCGAGCGCGGCGTCGTTGCGCTGGTACTGGAGGTCGACGAGGTGGCGCAGGATCCCGTCGCGGCGATAGTGCCCGCCGCGCTTGAGCTGGACGACGGTCGCCCCGTAGTCGACCGGAGCTCCCAGCCCGTAGATGGCCGATACGGACGCCACGATCACGACGTCTCGACGCTCGAACAGCGCGCGCGTGGCGTTGTGGCGCAGCCGGTCGATCTCGTCGTTGCGGGACGAGTCCTTCTCGATGTACGTATCGGTCCGCGGGAGGTAGGCCTCCGGCTGGAAGTAGTCGTAGTAGCTCACGAAGTATTCGACCGCGTTCTCGGGGAAGAACTCCTTGAACTCCTGGTACAGCTGCGCGGCGAGCGTCTTGTTGTGGGCCATGACGAGCGTCGGCTTCTGCACCGCCTCGATCAGCTTGGCGGCGGTGAACGTCTTGCCGGTGCCGGTCGCGCCCAGCAGGACCTGGTGCTTCAGGCCGCGTCGGATGCCGTCAGTCAGCTCGGCGATCGCAGTCGGCTGATCGCCGGTCGGCTCGTAGGGGGCGTTGACCTTCAGGTCTGGCATGGGGACTCGATTCTAGCCGCCTCCATCGGTCCCATCCGGAACCATCCAAGGGCCTATATCGGGAGGCTGCGCGCCGTTCCTACGATCGGCGCAATGCCCATCCTTCGGCGTGCCCGAGCCGCTGGAGCCTCGGTGGCGGTCGCCTGGCCGCGCCGTTGGCCGGTTCGGCCTGCCGCGAACCAGCGTGGGCAGGCGATGGTCGAGTTCGCCGCTGTCGTGGTGCCGCTGATGATCATCCTGCTGGGGATCATCCAGTCCGGTTTCCTCTTCTCGGGCTACGTGGGGATCAGCAACGCCGCACGGGAGGGTGCCCGCGCAGGGACGATCTACGAGTACGACTCGGCAGAGGGGCAGGGCCAGAACGACCTGCAGCGCTGCCAGGCGATCCTGGCGGCGACGCAGCAGTCCGTCGACGACGCGGTCCCAGGCGTCTTCACCGGTAGCTGCGCGACCGTGTTCGGTGGCGGTGATCTCGTCATCGCCTACCCGGACTCGGCGACGTGCACGAATTCGGCGCGAACGGGCTGCCAGGTCAGCGTCACCGTCACGTTCCGCCAGCCGGTCCTCGTCCCGCTCATCGGCGAGTTTTTCTCGACCGACGGGACGAACCGCATCCCGCTGAGCGCCGACGTGGTGATGGTCATCAATTGATGCGTAACTCGGAAGGCGGACAGGTCCTCATCATCGTGGCGCTCGGCCTCGTCGTCCTGCTCGGTGCCGCGGCGTTCACGATCGACCTCGGACGGCGCGATGCGGAGGAGCGGCACCTTCAAAACGCGGCGGACGCCGGCGCCCTGGCGGCGTGCAAGGCACTGGTCGACGGGGCGACCGACTCGAGCGCCCTCGCGACGGCCCGGGCGATCGCCACGACGAACCTGTCCGGCTCCCCCGCCGGCTCGAGCGCCGCGATCGCGACTGCCGGGGCGGAGGAGTACGTGTCGGGCTTTGCCGGGAATCCGTACCAGATGACGAACGGCGCCGTCATCGCGGATGACTCCGTCTTCGTTGCCATCGATTCGGACATCGATACGACGATCGGTCGGGTCCTCGGGCGTGAGACGCTCGGAGCTCTGGGTCGGGCGCGGTGCGCGACCGAGGCCGATCCGGCCCTGCCGTTCATCATCCGTCGCTACCAGAACCCTCCCGGGCCGGGCGGCGGCTTCATCGACTTCCTCGCCACGGCGGCGACGAGCACGACCGGGGCGGTGGACACGACCGATCCGCGTGGATACGGCGGCCGGACGCCCGCCAACCTGGCCTTCCCGGGCGTGGAATTCCAGATGTACGGTCCGAGCACACAGGCCACGAACAACTCCTTCCGCGGCTTCATCGCGCTGGACGTCCGCGACTTCACCGGCGCCGCTTCGCGCCAGTACTACAACGGCGCGACGTCCACGATGAGCTCGAACACGCTCAAGGGGCATCACGCCGCCTACATCACGAGCGGCTATCCCGGCCCGGCGATCCCACCGGTGCAGAACCCGCCGACCGGCGCCACGCAGGTCGGGATCATGAACGGGGTCAGCGCCGCCCACTCCACCGGGCCGTTCGACACGAAACACCAGGTCGGCGACCGCGTGATGTTCGCGGTCTACAACGGCACGGTGATGGCGATCCCGGACTTCTCGATTCAGCCACCGGTCGAGATCCAGGTCCCGACGACGACGTCGAGCCCGGTCGACGGGCCGACGTTCGAGGTGTCGCGCAACTCGGCGTTCAACAGCACGGTCACGTTCACCCTGACCGGCGACGCCGGCGCCGCCGCCACGGGCCATCCGGAGTACAACATCGTCCCCGACCCTGCCGCGAGCACGCCGACGACGGGCCACATGAGCGGCGCTACCTTCTCACCGGACGCCTTCGTTCCGACGACGAACGGAACGGACGTGGACATCCTTGACCTCTCGACCGACGCCGTGGCCGAGGGCATCTACACGGTCTGGGTCGAAGGCGAGGCGGGGGCGCCGTACTTCCAGACTCGCCGGCAACCGATCCCGGTGCAGGTTGGTGACGTCGACCGCGAGTTCAGCCTTGCCGGATCGGTGCTGGACGGGGCGACGGAGACGCTCGGCGGGACGATCACCCTGCCGCTGCGCATCTCGACCGGCAGCGGCCCCAACGGGTGGGACGACGGCACCGGCACCGCGTCGGTGGTCGATCTCGCCTGGGACACCGATTCGCTGACGGATTGCAGCTTCAACCCGAAGCCCCTCGGTACCGCGAGCATCGCCTTCAGCCCGGCGAGCGTCACACCGACCACCGGGGTCGGGGCGTCCTCGAGCCTCACGATCCAGGCCGGTAGCCTCTCGTCAGGCTGCTACCTGCTCCGCCTCCGCGCCCAGGGCGTGAACGCCGACGGCCAGCCGGTCGTGCGGATCGAGCACGTCCAGTTCACCGTCGCCGGGACGACCGGACCGAGCGAGTACGTCGACGTCATCGGCTTCGCGGTCTTCCAGATCACCGACATTCGCTCGAATAGCTTCAGCGGGCGGGCCATCACCGGCCTGTACGCGGACCCGAACAACCTCGCCCTGCGCGCCGCCCAGCGGCCGCGCCTCATCCCCTGGAACTGACGCAAGGAGCCCCGCGTGGAACTCGAGTATTCGGACAAGAACAGCCGGCGATCGAAGGTCTACATCGCCGTGGGCGTCATCATCGCCCTCGTCGTTGCGGCGACCGTCTTCTTCGCCCTCCAGGCCTCGAGGCTCGCGCCGGCTGCGGACGTGGAGATGCGGACGGTCGTCGTGGCCGCGGCCGACATCGCAGCACGTATCCCGATCACCGAGGCCGATGTCACCACGCGAGAGCTCCCCGCGGACCCGACCAACGCCAACGCCTTCACGAGCGTCGACGAGGCCATCGGCCGGGTCACCGGCATGCCGGTCGCGTCCGGCCAGCTCATCGGCCCGACGGACCTCGCGTCTACAGCCGAGGGGATGACGTACTCGATCCTCGCCCCCGGCGAGGCATTCGACCCCGAGGGACCCGACTGGCGGGCGGTGAGCGTGAACGTCCCGGCCTCGAACGCGGTCGGCGGCACGCTCGCCAGCGGACAGCTCGTCGACCTCATCGTGACGATGCCACTCAACCCCGAGATCGATGAGGAGGCGTCCGCCGACGAGGAGCCGCCCGCCGATGAGGATGCCGACGACGAAGGCGCGCTCATGTCGGGCCCGTCGACGAAGGTGACACTGCAGTCGCTGCCGATCCTGTTCCGCGACGGCGACATCTACATCCTGCGAGCTGACCTCGGGACCGCGGAGAAGATCGCCGAGCTCGTGGCCTCCGGCGGCCACTTCACGTTCGTACTCCGTCCCGAGCAGGACGATCGGACGGCCGACACCGAGGGGTCGACGATCGACCAGCTCGTCGAGGAGTACGGGTTCCCGCTCCCGCGCGCGATCGAGGAGGACACCGAGTCGCCGGCGGCGGGGAACTAGCGCGCCAAGAGCTTGGCGAGCGCCTCGTCGACCTGGCGCCGCGTCTCTTGCAGGTCCGCGGACCCGTCGATGACGACGTTCGCGGCGGCGAGCATCGCCTCCTGGGATGACTGGCTGGCGAGGCGCGCCCTCGCCGTCGCCTCGTCCATGCCGCGGGAAGCGGCCAGGCGGGCGATCGCATCGGCCTCGTCGCAGCGGACGACCCAGATCTCGTCACATCCGTCGGCGAGGGGCGACTCGAGGAGCTTGATGACCTCGACCACGACCGCCTCGACGCCGCCCTGCGCCAGCTCCGCCAGCCGTGCCCGAATGGCGCCGCGGACCCGAGGATGGAGGATCGCCTCGAGGTCGCGCAGAGCGTTCGGATCACTGAAGACGACCGCCGCCAGCTCCGCCGCCTCGTAGGTGCCGAAGCGAGCCTGGATCTCGGCGCGCGCGTCGGCATCGTTGTGGCGGATCTCGCGCGCGACGGCGTCGGCGTCGACGGTCGCCACTCCGCGATCGCGCAGCATCCCGGCCACGGTGCTCTTCCCGCAGCCGATGTTTCCGGTCAGGCCGATCACCTTCATGGCCCGACCGATGCTACCGGCTCGGGCTGGCAGTGAGGGCAGAAGTGGGTGCTCCGCTGGCCGATCACGATGCGGCTGATCGGTCGCCCGCATCGGTAGCAGGGCTGGTCGGTGCGCCGGTAGACCATCAGCCGCTCCGCATTGTCTCCCGGTTCGCCGTCCGCGCTGACGTAGTCGCTGAAGCTGCTGCCGCGGTTCGCGATCCCCTGGCGCAGGACTTTCCGGATGGACCGATGCAGCCGGCGGATCTCCGCCTCGTCCAGGCTGTCCGCCGCTCGCAGCGGATGGAGGCGCGCTCGCCACAGCGCCTCGTCGGCGTAGATGTTGCCGACGCCGGCGATGAACGACTGATCGAGGAGGAGCGACTTCAGCTTCGCGCTGCGCCGGGCAAGCCGCGCCTTCAGCCGTTCCACGCTGAAGCCGCTGGTCAGCGGCTCGGGACCGTGGCCACTGAAGACCTCGCCGATGCGGTAGGTGCGACCGCCCTCCGCGACGCGCTTCGACCGCGCGCCGCGCCCGGCGCCGACGCTCTTCAGGCCGCCTCCGGGCCATAGCCCGATGCGCCCGAACTTCCGAATGTCGCGGTAGCGGAGCTCGCGCCCATCGGTCAGCGCGAAGGCGACGCGGACGTAGGGGTCGGCCGGCGTTCCCTCCGGCACCACGAGCAGCGCGCCGGTCATGCGGAGCGCCACCGTCATCACGCGGCCGTCCTCCAGGTGGAGCAGGACCGTCTTCGCGCGACGGCTCACACGCCTGATCGTGGCCCCGGCGATCTCCGCGGCGAACCGCTCCGGCGGCTGGGGGTGGCGGATCGTTCGATCCCAGTGAACGGTCGCGTCGCGGACCGTGGCACCGGCCACGGCGCGATGGAGGTCGCGGGCAACGGTCTCGACTTCGGGCAGCTCCGGCATCGCCCGAAAGTGTGTCCGATTCCGGGCGATCGGGTACATTGCGCGCCACACCACGTCCCGAGCCCGTCCATCGATGTCCTGCCCGAACTGCGGATCGGCGAACGCCCCCAACCGAAAGTTCTGCTCGCAGTGCGGCGCCCGTCTGGCCCTCACCTGCGCGGCGTGCGGCACGCTCGCCGCCGGCGGCGACCTCTTCTGCGGCGAGTGCGGCGCGACGCTGGCGGAGGCATCGGCGCCACCCGCCTCGAGCGCCGACGCGCACACCGAGCCCTCGACGCCGATCTCCGAGCGTCGGCTGGTCTCGGTTCTGTTCGCCGACCTCGTCGGCTTCACGACACTCTCCGAGACCCGTGACGCCGAGGATGTGCGCGAGCTCCTGACGCGCTACTTCGACGTCGCTCGCGAAATCATCGAGCGATACGGAGGCGTCGTCGAGAAGTTCATCGGTGACGCCGTCATGGCCGCCTTCGGAACGCCGACGGCGCACGAGGACGATGCCGAGCGCGCTGTACGCGCCGGGCTCGAGCTGGTCCTCGCGGTCCGAGAGCTCGGCACCCAGGCCGACTCGCCTGACCTCCAGCTGCGCGCCGGCGTCACGACCGGCGAGGCCGCGGTCACGATCGGGGCGACGGGTCAGGGCATGGTCGCCGGCGACATGGTCAACACGGCCTCGCGACTGCAGTCCGCCGCACCGCCGGGCTCACTTCTGGTGGACGAGGCGACGAAGCGTGCCGCATCGGTCGCGATCACGTTCGAGCCCGCCGGCGAGAAGGTCCTCAAGGGCAAGGAGCTGCCGGTCAGCGCCTGGCGCGCGGATCGCGTCGTCGCGATGCGCGGAGGTGCGAACCGAAGCGAGGCCCTCGAACCGCCGTTCGTGGGACGCGACGCCGAGATGCGCATCCTCAAAGAGCTCCTGCACGCGACCGCGCGCGAGCGGCGGGCACGGCTCGTGTCGTTCGTCGGGGTGGCCGGGATCGGCAAGACCCGCCTCGGCTGGGAGTTCCACAAGTACATCGACGGCGTCGTCGAGGACATCTACTGGCACCAGGGGCGGTCCCCGGCCTACGGCGAGGGCATCACGTTCTGGGCCCTCGGCGAGATGGTCCGGAAGCGCGCCGGCCTCGCCGAGTCGGACGACGCCGCGACGACGCGCGAGCGGATCGCCGCGACCGTCGCGGAATACGTCCCCGACGCGGAAGAACGACGCTGGATCGAACCGCGCCTCCTCCAGCTACTCGGCCTCGAGGAAGGACGCGCCGGCGAGCGGGAGGAGCTGTTCGCGGCATGGCGCACGTTCTTCGAGCGCGTCGCGGACCTGGGCGTGACGATCCTCCTATTCGAGGACCTCCAGTGGGCCGATCCGGGCCTCCTCGACTTCATCGACCACATGCTCGAGTGGAGCCGCGCGCATCCGATCTTGATCGTGACGCTGGCGCGGCCCGATCTGCTCGAACGCCGCCCGGACTGGGGGGCGGGGCGACGCAACTCCGTCTCGCTATCGCTCGAGCCGCTCAGCGACGAGGTGATGTCGGAGGGCCTCGACGGGCTCGTCCCCGGCCTGCCGGATGCGGCCGTTCGGCTCATCCTCGAGCGGGCGGACGGCGTGCCGTTGTACGCCGTCGAGACCGTCCGGATGCTGCTCCACGAAGGTCGCCTGGCGGCGGAGGAAGGGTCGTATCGTCCGGTCGGCGACCTGTCGCACCTCGATATCCCCGAGTCCCTCCATGCGCTCATTGCCGCTCGCCTCGACAGCCTCGAGCCGGGTGACCGAGCGCTCGTCCAGGAAGCCGCGGTCCTCGGCCTCAGCTTCACGGTCACCGGCGTCGGGGCGGTGTCGGGCCTTGATCCCGAAACGCTCGAGCCGCGGCTGCGCGACCTCGTTCGGCGCGAGTTCCTCGAGCTCAACGTCGACCCACGCTCCCCGGAGCGTGGGCAGTACAGCTTCGTCCATCGGCTCATCCGCGAGGTCGCGTACGGGACGCTTTCTCGCCGCGACCGCCGAACGCGGCACCTTGCCGCTGCGCGCTACTTCGAGAGCCTCGGCGACGACGAGATCGCGGGTGTCCTGGCGACGCACTACCTCGACGCCTATCGGGCCAACCCCGAGGGGGAGGAGGGCGCCGCGGTCGCGACCCAGGCTCGCATCGCGCTGCGTGGCGCCGCCGATCGAGCCGCCGCGCTCCATTCGCACGACCAGGCGCTCGCGTTCCTTGATCAGGCGCTCGAGGTGTCGCCCGACCCGTCCGATCGCGTCGAGCTGCTGGATCGCGCCGGCGTGGCAGCGCAGGCAGCCGGACGCTACGAGGCCGCGCAGGCGCACCTGCGCGAGGTGGTCGAGCTCGCACGTGGCATCGGCGACCACGCTGCCGCGGCGCGCGCGTCGGCCAGGATTGGCGAGCTCCTGCTGCAGGCCGGCATGGTGGATCAGGGCCTGACCGAGGTCCGGGAGGCGCTCGAGATCCTCGGTGACGTCGACTCCGACCCGGCGGTCGTCGAGCTGCAGGCCAGGCTCGCACAGGTCTACATGCGGGCCGAGGAGAACGAGCTCGGGGTCGAATGGGCGGACCGCGCCCTCGCCGGCGCCGAGCGGCTCGACATGGTGCCGATCATCGCCGAGGGCATGATCACGAAGGCGACCGCGCTGGGCAGCATGGGCCGGATGCGGGAATCCGAGGCACTGCTTGCCGGCTCGCTGAGCTTTGCCGATGAGAACGACCTGCCGGCCAGCCAGATGCGCGCGCGCCTGAACCTCAGCAACTCGATGTGGATCACCGACCCCCGGCGCGGTCTCGGGGTTGCGCGCGCCGGGATCGACATCGCGCGCCGGTTGGGGAACCGGCCCTGGTACGTCCTGCTGACGAACAACGCGATCGCCTGCGCCACCCGCACGGGTGACTGGGACTGGGCGCTGGAGCGCGAGGCCGAGCTTCGGGCGCTCGATCTCGAGCCGGCGGACCTGCTGAGCCTCACCGACACACCGATCATCCGCGCGTGTCGCGGCGTGGACGTCTCGTCCACCATCGCGGAGCTCATCGAGCTCGGTCGCTCGCTCTCGGATCCCTCGCAGCTCGGCGTGCTGAATCTCGTCCAGGGAATGCAGGACCTCGTCGCCGGGCGCGACGACGAGGCCTTCGCCAAGGGGATCGGCGCGGCTGAGGCGAGCGCGACGGTGGTCGGCCAGGCGACATCGCTCGCCTCCCATGCGGCGGCGTGGCGCGGCGACCTGGACGGGGCACGCCGCGCGCACTCGATCCTCGAGGAGTCCGGCGTCCATGGGCCGGCGGTCGAGGCGAGCCGCCGCACGATGCGGGCGGTCGTCGCGGCGCTCGACGGGCGGGCGGGCGAGGCCGCTGCCGGATTCCGCGACGCCGCGCGCCAGTGGCGTGAGCTCGGCCTGCGCTTCGACCTCGCCCTTAGTCACCTCGATCTGCTGGCGACCCTCGGCGGTGCGGGCAATGGCGCGACGGCGGCCGCGGACGAGGCAAGGATGATCCTGTTGGAGCTCCAGGCCGAGCCATTCCTTCGCCGTCTCGAGGCGCTCGAGCAGCGGCCGCCGCACGCTCCGGCCGAACCGACCACCGCGGCCGAGCCGGCGGCGCAGCGCTCCTAGCCGGCCGGCCTCACGAGGCGAGCGCCGCGGCGACCTCTTCCTCGGCCTCCTCGCGAGCCACGTCGCCGGCCGACTTCGGCACGCGGCGCCATGCCCCGTCGGTGCGGAGGTATCGGTCCATCTGCTCCCAGTTCGCCCCCACCTTGAGATCGACCTCGAGCGGCACGTCCAACGGGAGTGCACCCTCCATGATCTCGACGGCGAGGTCGGCGAGGGCGGGCAGCTCGTCCTCATCGGTCTCGAACACGAGCTCGTCGTGGACCTGGAGGAGCATCTGCGAGCGCAGCCCGCTGTCGCGCAACGCGGCGTCCAGCCGGACCATGGCGATCTTCATCCCGTCGGCGGCCGTTCCCTGGATCGGCATGTTGATCGCCATGCGCTCGCCGGCGGAGCGCAGCGCCCCGTTCCGCGCCGTGAGCTCTGGGAGGTAGCGGCGGCGCCCGAGGAGCGTCGTGACGAATCCCTGGTCACGGGCGAGGATCTTCATCTCGGTCGTGTAGCGCCGAATCCCGGGGTAGGCCTTGTAGTAGTCCTCGATGTAGCCGCGCGCCTCCTCGCGAGGGATGCGCAGCCGGTCCGCGAGGCCGAAGTCCGACAGCCCGTATGCGATCCCGTAGTTGATCATCTTCGCCACGCTGCGCTCCTTCGGCCCGACCTGGTCGGCGGCGAGGCCCAGGACACGAGCGGCGGCCGCGAGGTGGATGTCCGAATGGGCGGCGAAGTCGGTGCGGAGCCCCTCATCGCCCGACACGTGAGCGAGGATGCGCAGCTCCTGCTGCGAGTAGTCGGCGCCCAGCAGCAGCCGGCCCGACGGCGCGACGAACGCCCGACGGATGCGCCGCCCCAGCGCCGTGCGGATCGGGATGTTCTGGAGGTTCGGATCGGTGCTCGAGAGGCGCCCGGTCGCGGCGACAGCCTGCTGGTAGGTCGTGTGCAGGCGCGCCTGCGCGTCGACGAGGGTCGGCAGCGCGTCGACGTACGTCGACTTCAGCTTCGCCACCTGCCGATGCTCGAGGATGAGGTCGATGACCTCGTGCTTGTCGCGGAGCTCCTCCAGGACCGATGCGTCCGTCGAGCGGCTCGTCCGCGTCCGCTTCGTCGAGGGCAGCTCCAGCTCGTCGAAGAGGACGGTCTCCATCTGGCGCGGTGAGCCGATGTTGAACTCGTGCCCCACGAGCGCGTAGATCCGTGACTCCAGCCCGGCGAGCGTCGCAGCGAACTCCTCGCGCATCGCCTCGAGCGCGCCCAGGTCGATCTTGATGCCCGCCAGCTCCATCCGCGCCAGGACCGGCAACAGCGGCATCTCGACCTCGTCGAAGAGGTTCGCCACGCCTCCCTCCGCCAGCTCCCGCTCGAGCGCCGGCACCATGAAGACCGATGTCATCGCCTCGGCCGCCGCGCGGCGCGCCATCGCCTGCTCCTCTGCGCCGGTGTCGGGGCTCAGCGGCCGGTCCGGCAGCGTCGCGCCGAAGCGGGTGGCGGCCATGTCGTCGATCGTCTGAGAACGCAGCGCCGGGTTGACCATGTAGCCGGCGACGAGCGTGTCGAAGAACCGGCCCTGCAGCTCGATCGTCGCGATCCGTCGCCAGGGTCACGACCAGCTGCTTCAGGTCGTGGCCGACGCGCCGCGGCTCGCTCCGGGCGAACCACGCCGGCAGCCGCTCGATCGCGACACTCGACGGGTCGCACGGCACGTACCAGCTGCTGGCATCGGCGCCGGCCAGCGCGATCCCGAACAGCCGCCGATCGAGCGGCCGGCCGCTGCCGACGGCCCAGCCGAGACCGACGGCGTCGCCGTGCGCCTCGAGCCACGCGGACAGGTCCCCCATCTCCTCCTCGGTGCGGACGAAGCGCGGGTCGGCGTGCTCGATCGCGCCGGCCGGGTCGCTCAGCGGGTCGGGCCGCGCCTGTGGCGCGTCGCCGGTGGCCGCCGGGGCCTTTCCCGCCGAGCAGGTCGAGGCTGAGCTGGAGCCCGCCCTTCGTGTCCTGCTCCGGCGAGTCGTACCCCGTCGGCGCGATGCTCGACGCCGGCAGCCGGTCGATGAGCGAGCGGAACTCGAGCTCTCGGAGGCGCTGCGCGACGGCGCGGCGGTCGTATCGGCCGGTGCGGGCCTCCTCGAGGTCCAGGTCGACCGGCAGGTCGGTGACGATGCGGCCGACCTCGCGCGACAGGAACGCCGAGTCGCGGTGCTCGGCGAGCCGGTCGCGGAGCTTGCCCTTCACCTCGTCGAGGTGCTCGTAGAGGCCGTCGAGCGTGCCGAACTGCTGGAGAAGCGACGAGGCGGTCTTCTCCCCCACACCCGGCACGCCCGGGATGTTGTCGGAGGTGTCGCCCTTGAGCGCCTTGTAGTCGAGCATCTGGTCGGGACGCAGGCCGTAGCGCTCCATGACGCGGGCCTCGTCGTAGATGACCGTCGCCGCGACGCCCATGCGAGTCGTGAGCAGCCGCACGTGGTCGTCGACGAGCTGGAGCCCGTCGAGGTCGCCGGAGACGATCATCGTGTCGACGCCCGCGGCGGTCGCCCGCTTGGTGAGGGTGCCGATGACGTCATCGGCCTCGTAGCCGGAGAGCTCGCGGATCGGGATGTTCATCATCGTCGCGATCTCGCGCACGATCGGGAACTGCGAGCGCAGGTCGTCCGGCATGCTCGGCCGGCCCTTCTTGTACTCGGGGTAGGCGTCGAACCTGAACTGCGGCTTTCCGATGTCGAAGCTGACCATCGCGTAGTCCGGCTTCACGTCCTGCATCCCGCGCAGGACGATCTGGAGGAAGCCGAAGACGGCGTTCACGAGGAGGCCGTCCGACAGCGTGAGCGGCGGGAGCGCGAAGTAGCCGCGGTAGACGAGGCTCGGCCCGTCGATGAGCATGAGGAGAGGTCGTCGGTCGGGCATCGGTGGGTGAAGTCTAGACCGATGGCGGCCTCCCGGCCGCCGTAGAATCAAGCCCGATGCAGGCCGGTCGGACCCTCGATCCGTACGCGATCCTCGGCGTCGGCCGCGACGCGACGCCGCTCCAGGTGGCGCGCGCGCATCGGCGGCTCGCGAAGCGCCATCACCCCGACCTCCACGAGGGCGCCGAGGCGGTCACCCATGCGGCCGAGCAGATGCGTCGCATCAACGAGGCGTGGGCGATCCTCTCCAACCCCATCCGCCGGCGCGACTTCGACCGCTCGTATCCCGCGGCCGGGACCGTCGACGCCGTTGCGTCCGGCGGGCACTGGGCAGCGTCGCGGACGCCAATCCGCCCGATGCAGCCGGCCTCTACCCGCACCTGGGCTTCATGGCGTGCCACCGCCGACGACACCCGCGCCGCCCCGCGCACCGTCCGCCAGCCCGGCGAGGTGGTGATCCCCCGCACGCGCCGCCCGCCACGTCCGCAGCCGGCTCCGTCGACGTTCCGCGATTCGGGATGGGCCGCGCTGCTGGCCGCGGGCCTGATCGTCCTGCTGCTGGCCGGCGCCGCGGTCGCGGGTCGCCTCGCGCTGTAGCCCGGGCCTCCCGAGAATCGCCGATATGTCGGCGATTCTTCACCGGAAGCGCCGCTCGCGTGCGGTTTCGCCGATTTGTCGACGGTGGGCGAGCGGGAGGCGCACCCCGGCGTGCCGCTCGTGCACCGCGATCGCCGATCCAGCGTCAAGACGCAACGCAGACTCGCGATCGCGTGCGATTTCGCCGATCTATCGGCGGTGTTGGCTCGCGCGGCTTCAGCCGGCGCGAGGAGCCATGATCCAGCGAAGTGCCGCGGCGGCGACCATGAGCGCGACGCCGGCGAAGAGGACCATCGGCCAGACCGAGCGAGTCAATTCCGTCGTGGTCGTCGCCGTGAGCCGATCGCCCTCGGAATCGGTCCTGTCGAGGGTCGCGCCCTGCGCCTCGGATCGAAGCGGCGCCGTCGCGGGCTCCTCGGCCGCCGCGCCGCTGTCGGCACCACCGGCATCCCCATCGCTCGCGTCGAAGGTATAGCCCTCCCCTTCCGCCGCCCGAAGATCTGTGGCATCGGGCTCCAGGGCCGTATCGACCTCGAGGCCCGGCGCGGCCTGGCTCGCCATCCCTCCGAGGAGCGGCGCTGTCGTGCCGACGAGGCCGACCATCGCGAGGGCCGCTCCGGCCGTGAGGACGGGGGCGAAGAATCGGCGCGCCCAACCGCCGACGCCATCGACCCGAGATGGGGACGGCTCGGTGACCGGCGGGACCAGCTGCAATGGCCGATGCGGGCGCAGGTCCGGGAGCTCCGCCAGCGAAGCGCGGAGCGCGCCGAGCTCGGCGACGGTATCGGTGCAGCGGTGGCAGGAGGCGACGTGCTCGGACAGCGCGGAGTCGGCGACCGCCTCGGGATCGCCCGAGGCCAGCGCCGAGAGTCGCTCGTCGTGCGGGTGGTTCGGAATCAGCATGCCTTCGGTCCAGACGTGCTCATCGGATGAAGAGTTCCCGATGCTCCGCGAGAAGCTCGCGCAGGCGCAGCCGCCCGCGGTGGATGCGTGACTTCACGGTGCCGAGCGCAGACTGGGTCATCGCCGCGACCTCGTTGTAGTCCATGCCGTAGACGTCGCACAGCACGATCGCGGTTCGCTGATCTTCCGGCAGCCGCGCAAGGGCCCGCTCGAGGTGCCGATACATCTCGGCCCTCGTCGCCTCGATGTCGGGGTTGACGGCGGCACGGTCCGGCAGCTCGGGTGCGCCCTCCTCGGGGTCCGGGAGGACCGTCGTCGGCCGCCGCTGCTGGCGGCGCAGGATGTCGTAGCTGGCGTTGGCGGTGATGCGAAGCAGCCACGAGCGGAAGATGCCGCCGCGATACGAGCCCATCGCTCTGTACGCGTGAATGAACGCGTCCTGGGTCGCATCGGCCGCCTGGTCGGGGTCGCCGAGGAGCCGCCAGGCGAGGCCGTAGCACGCGCTCTGGTAGTGCTCCATCAGCTGCGCGAACGCCGTCCGGTCGCCGTCGGCCGCTCGCGCGATCACAGCCGCCTCGTCGGGAAGCGGCTGCGTGCGGGTCCCAGTGGTCGGCTCCGGGAGGTCGGCCATCGGCTTCCTATAATGACGGCTGCCCTCGCCGGGGTGGCGGAACCGGTAGACGCGTCGGTCTCAAACACCGATGGGCGCAAGCCCGTGTGGGTTCGAGTCCCACCCCCGGCACCACGCGCATCGACCGTCGTCCTTGACGAATGCTTACCACGCGATCGCGGGCCATCGAGCGTACGATGACCGTGAGCTGGGAAGGCCCAGCTAGCGCAACGGAGAGGGCACATTCTCATGGGTGACAGCAAGCCAACCATCGTTCTCGTCCACGGAGCCTGGGCCGATGCCTCGAGCTGGGCGAAGGTCATCGAACGCCTCCAGGCAGAGGGGTTCACGTGCACCGCGCCGCCGAACAACCTGCGTGGGCTGGGCGCGGACGCAGCCTACGTGCGAGCCTATCTCGAGACGCTTTCCGGACCGATCGTCCTCGTCGCCCACTCGTACGGCGGAATGGTCGCCACCAACGCCGCGACAGGCCTCCCGAACGTCAAGGCGCTGGTCTATGTCGATGCCTTCATGCCCGACGAGGGGCAGCCCGCCGTTGCGTTGACCGGCGCGGAATCAGCCCTGGCGAATGCGGGCACTGATCCGCAGTCGCTCTTCAAGCTGGCCCCATACCCGGGAGCACCGGAGGGCAGCGTCGACACGTACCTACTGCCGGAGACCGTGACGAGCAGCTTTGCTCAGGACGTGACGTCCGAAGAGCAGGCGCTCATCGCAGCCACGCAGCGACCGGCGGCACTCGCCGGCCTCGGCGAGCCTTCCGGGCCACCGGCCTGGAAGGAGATCCCGGCCTGGGCCGTGATCGGTACGCAGGACCGGATCATCACGCCCGGCTCTCAGCGCCAGATGGCCGAGCACGCCAATGCGGAGATCACCGAGGTGGATGCGTCGCACGTGTCGATGGTCTCGAAGCCCGACGCCATCGTCGACGTCATCCGGACGGCCGCGTCCCGCGTGCGCGAAGCGGTGACCGCCTAGTGCGGACGCTCCCCGGGTGAGGCCCGCGCGACCGCCGAACGCGGTTTGACCCGCTCGAGCATCGGCCTCGCACTCGCCCTCGTCCTGGCGGGGTGTGCGGGAGGTCAGGACGAGTCGGGCACCCCCGAGCCTGTCGGTGAGGACTCTGTTCTCTCGGTCCGGGAGGGCACCTTCGCGGTCGAGGCCGTCGTCGAGACCGAGCCGGTCCCGCACGACGGCGACGCCGCTGACGACCCGGCAATCTGGGTGGATCCGACCGACCCCGCGCGCAGCCTGATCATCGGCACCGACAAGCAGGACGGTGGTGGGCTCGGGGTGTACGACCTCGAGGGTCGGGAGCTCGCCTTCCAGGCGGACGGCGCGATGAACAACGTCGACCTCCGCGGCACCGTCGTGGTCGCCGGCAACGAGGACGACAACACGCTGGCGATCTACCGCCTCGAGCCGGACGGACCTCGGCTCGTGCCGATCACGCGGCGTCCAATCACCCCGGGCATCACGATCTACGGCACATGCCTGTACCGGAGTGCCGTCAGCGGGATGCTCTACGCCTTCGTGACCAGCGAGCGTGGCGAGGTCGAGCAATGGGCCCTCACCGAGAGCGATCAGCGCTACGACGGAGAGCTGGTGCGCAGCTTCGCGTTCGACTCCCAGACGGAGGCGTGCGTCGCCGACGACGCGGCCGCGGTCGTCTACTTCGGAGAGGAGTCGACCGGCATCTGGCGCGTTGCCGCCGAGCCGGGCGACGATGACGAGGGCACCCTGGTCGACGGTACGGGGGGCGATGGCCACCTCACGGCCGACGTCGAGGGATTGGCCATCGCGGGCGACGCCGCCGGCGGCGTCCTCATCGCCTCGAGCCAGGGTGACGACCGCTACGTCGTCTACCGCCTCGACGATGGCGGGTACGTCGCCACCTTCACTATCGAGGCGTCGGGAGAAGTAGACGGCGTGAGCGGGACGGACGGGCTGGAGGTCACGACCCAGCCGCTCGGCGAAGCGTTCGAGAGAGGGCTGCTGGTCGTGCAGGACGGGCGGAACGACGACGACAACCAGAACTTCAAGCTGGTTCCGCTGCGAAGCCTTCTTGCTTCAGCGGCCGATTGATCGGTCAGCCGAATGGCGGCGGCTGGTAGAAGTGCTCTCGACGGCTCGCGTGATCGAGATTGACGATGACGACCTCGACGGCCCACTCATCGTCGGCAGCGGCTACCGTGCAGTCGGTGAGCGGCAACCACTGCCGGCCGGTGCTGGCCATGTATCGCCGCGGATCGGCACCGATCGGCAGGTGCACGGTGCCATTCACGCGGTACGGTCCCGCCTCCACTTCGAGAGGATGCAGACGGCGGCTCACGCGCGCCGCCGACGCGGGTCGCGGCGCGGGAGCCACGGCGATGACTTCATCGAGGCTGAACTCGAGCCACTCCCCGACGCTCCCGTCGGTTGCCTCCGACCGGACTCTCACGCGGTCCGTCTGGTTGAGGCCGTCGCTGATGCGGCCTTCCTGCTTCGGAATCCAGCCCTCGACCACCCCATCCACGCGAAACACGGCGATCCGCTCGTGCTCACCACGCGCCGACGGCTCCGCCCCGAGCGCTTTCCCGCCACTGCGACTCCACCAGCTCATGACCTGATCCCTCCGAGTTCGCAGAGGGTACAACCACTCTTCGCGTGAAACACCGCCGGCGCTCAGCGTCGGATCGGTTGACGGCTGGGCACACCGGGGCCGACCGGCACGAGCGTCCCCATCGCCTGGCTCCACGGCGAGAAGAGCTGCTGGAACGCCTTGTCATCGATCAGGCCGTTCACCACCAGCGCTCCGGCCGCGTTGCCGATGGCCTGGCCGACGATGAGCCAGGGCCCATGCGTCTCCGGCAACGCGTGTCGCCACGCCGTCACCGCACCGTGCCTGGCTCGCTCGAGTGCGCCGGTGAGACCAGCGAGTGCCGCGGCCTGCTCGGCTTGCAGTGCCGCGCGACGGTCGGCGGCGACGCCATGAATCAGCAGGTGACTTGCGCGGGCCCGGTAGAGGTCCGCGGCGTCGTCCAGGGTCATGCTCCCGGCACGCTCGATGAGACGTTCGACGAGCGTGCTGGCCGGTCCGTACTCCCCCATCCGCACATGGTAGACCAGTGCCCTCACGGCTCCGTGGCTGCTGCGAGGTCGAGCACGCCGTGGACGTACTGATTGGCCGTCACATCCGCGGCGAGGACGACGATCCCGCTCGATGCGTCGACGTTCTGCTTCGTCGAGGTCGGAGTCGTAATCACCGGTCCATCAGTCCAGTGCAGAAACGCGGTCCCCTCGCCCGGCGGCAACGAGATCTCATCCGCCGAGGTGCGCTTGTAGTAGACCGTCCCCTCTCCGAAGGGAGCCACGGCGAACACGTAGAGCTCCCGCGCGTCCTCGTTGATCAGGAGGAGCGGCTGGGTGTGGTGATCGCGGAGCACACCGAAGACATGGGTCTCCCACGCGCCGTCGGGCCGGAGCTCGAGGAGGAGCATCTGCGGATCGGTGCCGAGGCTGGCGTCACGAGTGTCCAGCGAGGTCTTCACCACGATGAAGACGGTGGTTCCCTCGGCGGCTGAGAGGCTCCCAACCTCCATGTGGTCGTCGGCAGGGAGCCCGCCCTCCAATGGAGTCGACGTGACCGTCCACAGGTCGGCGGCATCGCCATCGGTGTGGCTCGCGAACGAGACTCTCGACTCGATCCGGTTGGTCCATGCCACTCCGACTTTGCCGCCGTAGGCGAGGATGACGGACTGCTCGGCGGGGACCGATGGCCCGTCCGTCGGAAGGACCTCTGGCGTGGACCAGGAGTGGTCATTGGCGAGGGAGTGGCTGATCCAGACCTGGCCCTCGAGGACATAGGCGATCCAGAGGATGCCGGCCGTGTCCTTCGCGATGGTGAGGCGCTTGACTCCGGTATCGGTGAGCAGCACCGGAAAGTGCCGGTTGAGCCGGTAGAGGCGTGAGTCCGCGTCGTACGAGTAGCGCATCAGCCGCGCATGCTCGCTGGCGTTCGGCGACGCACCTCCGGTCGCGACATACAGACGGTCGCCGTCGGACACCACATCAGCCCTCGACTCGACCCGATCGTCGACGACCACGCCGGTGTCGACCCACGTTCGCGAGCCTGCGTCGAGCCGGTAGATCCCGGAGACCGTCGTGTCCGGATCGATGAGGATGCCCCACCACGAACCGTCGTGGAACCACAGCTTGCTCTGTCCCTCGTCCGCCGTCGGCGGACGGCTCAGTCTCGAGGGAAACGCGAAACCGATGTGGGACTCACTCGCCGGCGGCGGCGGCGCAAGCGATGGCACGGTGTTTCCCAGGGTGTCGGACCGTTCGCGCGTTCCGTCCGAGCCGCCCTGCCCAAGGTCGAAGCCGAGGCTGATCGCCACTCCTGCGGAGACCACGAACAACGCGACGAGGCCAAGGGGAATGGCACGCTTCAGGGGCACGACGAGAGGATACGACTCAGGAGCCCAACCGTCGCTAGGTGGCGGCGACCTGCGCGCGGAAGGTCGGCCTCGCTTCGTGGCTGGACATCCACGTGCCGGGCGTCTCGTGCCGGCGTCGCGCCTCGGCCACCGCCTCGGCGACGCTCACCGATGGTGCGGCCATGACCGCGAGCTGCACGGATCGGCCGTGGGGCTGCGTCGTCGTTCCGTTCATCTCGTGGACCCTCCGTGACCAACTCGGTCGGCGGCGCATTCGGCGCACCGTCGTGCAGCAACGGTACGGTCATGCACCGATGGCGCCCATCGGGCGCCCGACGGTATCGGTCCTGCGAGAAGCGTCCGGGACGGTGCGGGCCGGATGACGTAGCGATCGCTAGACTCTGCGACGGTCGGCCCGTTGCGGGGCCGGCCACCGGCCGTCGGCGTTCTCACCGCCGGCGGCCACCTAGATGCTAGGCTCACCGCCATCCTGAATCATCCTGGAGCTCCGCTCGCCTTTCCATGACGACCGACGAGACCGTCGATTGCTACAACTGCGGCCGATCGAACCCCGAGTGGGCGCAGGTGTGCCGATCGTGTGGCGTCCAGCTGCGGCACGGACAGACCCGCGTCGTCCCGACCGGCCGGTTCCCGACCGATACGACCTCGCTCATCTCGATCGCGGCGGTGATCGGGACGATCCTGGGCGCGGTGGTCATCGGTCTCTTCATCTCCGGCCTCAACCCGACCGATCCAGTTGCCGGCGGGCTTCCGACACCCTCCCCGACCGCCTCGCCGTCGGCTGAGCCATCGGCCGCCGCCCCGACCGACACGCCGGCACCAACTCCGTCCCCGACGCCCGCCCTGCCCGGCACGATCGCCTTCGGCAGCGCCCTGGACGCGAATCGCGTCGTCAGCGAGCCGGTCAGGACCTTCACGCCGCCGGTCGCTTTCGCGTACTCCGTCACGATGCCGCAGGCCTTCGGGACGAACACGCTCGAGAACGAGATCGCGAAGCTGGGCGGCGGCGGAGGCGAGAACATCGTGCTGCCCCGCCAGGGGGTGCCGGTCGACCCGGCATCCAGCTCGTTCGGCTTCGTCATCGGCACCGCCGGCGACTTCCTGAGCGCGTGGGGCCCGGGCAGGTTCGAGTGGCGCGTCTACCTCGACGGTGCGCTCGTCGCGCAGGGCAGGTTCCGCTACTCGGAGGGCTGACCCGGACGGCCCTCAGCCGTCGGAGCCGGCGATGGCGGCCCAGGCATCGGCGTAGAGACGCGCGTGGATCGGCAGGTAGCCGGGGTAGGCGCGACGGGCATCGGTCACGGTGGCGGCTTCCAGCGTGACGAGGGCCATCCGGTCGGTCGTTTCGACGAGGAGCTCGCCGTTGGGGTCGAACGCGACGCTCGGGCCGCCGAGCAGCACCCCCTCCTCCGGATGGGGCCGGTTGACGCTCAGGACGTAGAGACAGCCGGTCAGCGCGTTCGAGCGGAACACCGTCTTCCAGCGCTGATAGCTCCTCTCCTCGCTGGCTCGCGGAACGAGCGACGCCATCGCGCCCTGGGCTCCCAGCAGGTGCGTGCCCTCCGGCCGGTTGTTGTCCGAGCAGATCTGGACACCGATCGGGACCCCGAAGGCATCGATCCGTTGCGGCGGGTTCGTGCCGCGGCTCGTAGTGGCTCGTCTCCCAGAAGCCGGGCTCCTCCGGCAGGTGGAGCTTCTCGTACGTGGCCCGGATCTCGCCGGCGGCATCGATGACGAGCGCGCGGCTCGTCCTGCGTCCGGTGGTCTCGTCTCGATGGATGATTCCGCCCACCAGACCGATTCCCGCCTCCTTCGCCGCCTCCCGTTGGGCGGTTGCCCGCGGCCCATCCGTCGGCTCCGCGTCGTCGTCCTGGGCTTCCTTCGTGGCGGGGCGCCACGGGTTGAGCGGGAGCTCGGGCAGGACGGCGAGGTCGGCGCCGCGCTCGGCCGCCTCGGCGAGGCGCTGGCGGAGGCGCTGGGCGCCATCGGCCTCCCAGAAGACTTCGGACACGAGGGCAACCGTCAGCTTGCCGTCGGCCCGGGTGGGTGGGGTGGTCGTCATCGGTTCAGCGTACCCCGCTGACGATCAGACCGATGAAGTACGAGGCATTCCTGGTCACGTCCGCGTAGTCGCCCGGCTTCAGGCTGCCGGTCTCGTTGTACCGCTCGAGGAATCGTTCGGCGGCCTTGCGGCCATCGCTCTGGCCATTCCCGCTCGACGCCGGCGTGAAGAACGGGCAGTCGCGGTACGTGCCCACGGTGAAGCGCTTTCCCGTGACGGTCTCGAGGCTGCGTCCCTCGTTGCGGCGCGCGAGCTCGAGCAGCTCCTCATACGTCATGGTGTCAGAGCGTACGCCGTCGATAAGCCGGTCGGTAACGCAGGTCCGCAGCACCATCGGTCCATGCTGCGCAGCAACCTGCCTCGCGCGGTGCGCCACCTCCGGCGCAGGCGGCCGATGGCGACAAGACCGATCTGGCGGCCAGGCATCGGGCATCTCGCGGACACGGCCGATCTCCCGCATCGAGCGTGGCGTGGCAATCGGAGTCGATCCCGTCTGCGCGTGATCGCACGCCTGAGCCGAAGCGTTGGACGCCTCGGTGGACATCACGGTGAGATGGCACGGCGAAGAGCTCGACCGTCTCATGGATAGCGCTCACGCCGACCTCGTCAAGACCTGCGTCGGCCTGTTCGAAGCCCGCGGATGGTTGACCCTGCGGCTGGAGGTGAGCTTCAACCACTACGGCGACCGTGGCCGCGTGCGATGTGGTGGCGTTCCATCCTCCGACGCGCAAGCTCGCCATCGTCGAGGTGAAGAGGCGTTGGGGGACGCGCAGGACGCACTTGGCAGGCTCGACGTGAAGGCACGTCTGGGCGGGGTCCTCGCGGCGTCAGTCGGCTGGGCTGCGCCGACGCGAGTGGTGCCGGTCTTGGTGATCGGCAACTCGCGCAGCGCGAGGCGGCTGATCGCGAGTCGCGCCGAGCTGTTCCAGCGATTCGATGTTCGCGGCCGGCAGGCAATGGTCATGGCTGCGCCAGCCCAGGCGCCTCGTCGCCAACTGGCTTGCTGTGGTTCGCGAACGCGCCAGATTCTCACCCGACGGGCGTTACGCGCGTCGCTCGCGTGCGAACGGTCAGATCGGGCGGCTGATGCTCACCGTGCGGGAATTCGGACGCTTCGCGCGCATTCCAAGCGCGTAACGCCCACCCGATGAGCATTCGGACGCTTCGCGCGCTGCCACGGGACAAATGGACCGATGCGGGACGCGGCTACTCCCCGAGGAACTCGCGGACGAGATTCTGGAAGTGGTAGACGCCGTTCTCGCGCTTGGCGGAGAAGCGGCCGGCCTCGTAGGAACGGGAGCGAAGGCCGCGCTGGACCTGCTCGCAGATGACGATGTCCTCGTGCTGGATCTCGTCGGAGAAGGCGATCGTCTGCTGCATCGATTCCCAGCCGGGGCCGCTGCCGGGCTCCGCGAAGAACCACTCGAAGATCGTCAGCGTGCGGTCCGGCCCCAGCGGCAGGATGACGTTCGAGGACATGTTGTCCTGGTAGATGTTGAACATCGTGTTCGGGAACAGCCAGTAGTACAGCGCCGAGTCCTCGGCTCCGGGCTGGCGGAGGAAGCGCCGATCCACGCCGATCTCCTCCCCCGGCTTCAGCTCGCGGATCGGCGCGTGCTGCTTCGAGTAGTAGCGGAACTCCTCGACGCGATAGGCGTCGTAGTCGAGCTCCCTGAAGAGCTGCGGGTGCGCGATCGGCAGGTGGTAGCCCTCGAGGTAGTTGTCGACGTAGACCTTCCAGTTGCACTCGACGACGTAGTCGCGACGCTCGACCGGACGCATCGACTCGACGTCGTAGCCGGCCGCAGCCACCTCGGAGGGAATCGCGCCCAGCATCTCGGCCAGCGGCGGCGCGGCGTCCGAGAGGCACACGAACACGAACGGGCCCCACGTTTCGACGCGGACCGGCATCAACCCGAAGTCGTCCTTCGAGAAGCCCTCGGTGTCCTCCATCTCCGGCGCCGCTCGGAGGCAGCCGTCCAGGCCGTAGGTCCAGCCGTGATACCGGCACTGGAGCGACTTCCGGTTGCCCTTTGACAGTGCCACCTGCCCGGCGCGGTGCCGGCAGACGTTGTAGAAGGCGCGCAGCTCGCCCTCGAGGCCGCGCGTGATGACCACCGGCTCGTCGAGCACGGTGACCGGGACGAAGTCGCCGATGCGCTGGAGCTCATCGGTCCTGGCGACGAGCTGCCAGGTGCTGCCGAAGACCCGCTCCTTCTCGAGCTCGAGCACGTCGGGGTCGAGGTAGTAGCGCTTGGGGAGCGTGGACGCGCGGCTGAGCGGCGCCGTCGGCAATGTCGAGGTCATGCGCGGGAGTCTATCGCGCCGGCTCCCCCATCCAGCGACCGGAGACCGATACGCCACCCTCGGCATCGCGGAGGTATTCCAACCGCGTTCGATCAGGCCCGGACACGTTGAGGCTGAAGGTGCCGGCCTCGTCGTCGATGACCGCGGTCCCGGTGAACGGGAGGCCATCGGTGAAGGCGCAACCGTCGAGGATGACGTCGTAGCCGACGTCGGTCGGCTCGTAGCCGATCGAGCCGCCGTGGAGGCACCCAAAGGCGAGCGGCTCGACACCGTCCCAGTTCCAGTAGTCCGGGTTGTAGTTGATCTCGTCGTCGGCGGCGAACATCGCATCCATCGGCGTCACGGCATCCGTCAGACGCGCGGCCGGGAGGGCCACGAACGGATCGGGACTCATCGGCTCACACACCGTCTCTTGGTCCTCGGGGAGCGTCCCGTCGACCAGGAACGCCGTGACGAGGTCGTCGGGGCAGGCGTTGCCGCGGCCGAAGATGATGTGGGCGCCACCGGGCTGGGTGATCAGGTAGCCATCGCGGGCGTGCTCCAACAGGCGCTCCGCACCGGCGTACGGCGTGGCCGGATCGGGGGTCGATGCCAGCACGATGATCGGGAAGGGCGCATCGTCGAGGTAGTCGGGCCGATCGGCCGTTGGGGCCGACACCGGCCACGAGACGCACGGCAGGTCGCCGTAGAAGATGCTGCCCATCCGGATGTCGGCAACGCCCGCCGCATCGCCGGCAGCGAAGTAGGCAGCCTCGCTCGCATCGGTGTCACCGGAGGTGAACGCGTAGTCCATGCACTCGACGGCGTAGTACATCGCGTCCGAGTAGGTCGGGTCCGGGACCGCGCCGAGCGTCTCGGGATCCTGGCCGAGCGAGATGTACAGCAGCCGAGCAAGCGGGAGCAGCTCGCCGCGCGATGCGTAGGCGATGGCGCGTTGGAGCAGCATCCGGTCGTCGGTGGAGTAGAGGTAGCCCGCCGTGGCCGTCTCGAGGTCGCCGAGGCCAAGGGTGCGCTGCTCGAGCTCGCCGGTGGCGGTCACGAAGTCGAAGGTCATCGGTCCGCCGGCCAGGCGGGAGGCGAGGACGTCCCAGGCGGCGAGCGGATGCTCGCCGAGGACATCGTTCGTGCAGAGGTCGTCATCGGCGCAGGCGTCCATCGTGTGGACGAGCGTCTCGTCGAAGGCGGCGACCTGCTCCGCGTAGTAGTCGAAGGGCTCGAGCGTCAGGTCGACCGGCCCGTCGACCATGAGGGCCGCCACCCGATCGGGATGCGCCGATGCGTACGCCTGCACGAACTGCGATCCGTAGCTCTCCCCGTAGAGGTGCATCCGGTCGGCGCCCAGCCAGCTGCGGAATGCCTCGAGATCCTCGACCGCCTGGCTCGTCGCGTAGGCGGAGAGGGTCTCCGGCGCGACGCCGAGCTCGTCGACGCAATCGGCGCTGAAGGCACTCGCGGCGTCGGCGTAGGCCGCGGCCTCGTCGTCGGACAGCGTCGGCACGGCGGTCGTCGTGTACCAGTCGAGGACCGCCTCCGGGCACTGGAGCGGAGCGGACTGGCCGACGCCTCGTTGATCCAGGAACACGATGTCATAGCGTTCGGTCATCGCCGAGTCGAAGACCGACGTGTACGAGTCCGCGCTGGCCAGCCCGCTCGTCCCGGGACCACCGGTGACGGTGACGAAGGTGCCTCTGGCCTCGCCGCTCGCGCGAAGGAGCCCGAACGTGACCTCGATGGTCGTTCCGGCGCCGGGGGCGAAGTGGTCGAGGGGCACGCGGAGGGTGACGCAGGTGAAGTCGCTGTCGGGGCAGTCGGACTCGTCGACGAGCTCGTACGCCGGAAGTGGGGCCTGAGACCCCGTCGGGATCGCCGTCGCGACACCAGGGGTCGCGGTCGCCTGCGCGCTCGGCTCGCTGGTGCGCGACATCACCCAGACGAGGGCACCGGCTACCGCGAGCACGATCAGCGCACCAAGCCCAACGAGGAGGATGGAGTCGAAGCGGCTCGTTCGCGGGCTGGTTTGTGCCATGGCGGGCGGATGCTAGAGCATGGCCATCGCCGCCCGGCCGCCCGCCTTGCCGGGAGGGCGAGCGAGTGTTACAACACGCCGACCGTGCGAGACTAGAGGGCCGCAGACCAGCGGCGCATTCCGGCTTTGGAGGAGACCTGAGTGACTACATTCCGACGCTTCGCGGTCCTGCCGATCGCGATGCTCGTCCTCGCCGCATGTCAGGGAGGCGACGGCGGCTCCAGCCCCACCGATGGCGGCGACGGCGGCGCCAGCCCAAGCGCGGGCGGCGAGGGCGGGGAAACCGTGTGCGCCGGCGAGACCGATGGGCACCTCGCGCGAGTCTGCGAGGCTGGCGTCATCGTCGTCTCGACCGATCCCGCCTACCCACCGCAGTCGTCCCTCAACGCCGAGACCGGCGAGTACGAGGGCTTCGACATCGACGTCGCCAACGAGATCGGCGCGCGCCTGGGCGTCACGGTCGAGTTCACCGATCCGCCCTTCGATGCCGTCCAGGGCGGCAGCTGGTCGGATCGGTGGGACATGAGCGTCGGCTCGGTGACCATCACCGAAACGCGACAGGAAGTCCTCGACTTCACGCAGCCGTACTACTTCACTCCTGCCCAGATGGCGACGACGGAGGGAACGGGCATCGAATCGCTCGAGGACTTCTCCGGCACGACGGTCTGCGCCGCAGAGGGAACGACGTACTTCGACTGGATGGAGGGGACCCTCACGCTCACGGCGGAAGCAGGCGAGGTCACTGATCCGCCGGCGGACATCACCGCCACGACGCTCCCGACCGACATCAACTGCCCCGAGGCGTGGCAGGCCGGTCGCAGCGAGTTCGAGGGATGGCTGAGCTCGAGCACGACCGTGCAGGGGGCGATCGACGAGGGCTATCCCGTCGTCGCGGTCGGTGATCCAGTCTTCTTCGAGCCGCTGGCGGTCTGCTTCGATGCAGCGGTCGAGGACAACGACTCGCTCGTGGAGGCGGTCGACCAGGTCCTCACCGACATGCACGAGGACGGGACCCTGACCGGGTTCTCCGAGGACTGGTACGGAGGTCTCGACCTGACGACGCAGGAGTAGCCTCCCGCCACGCGACGCCTACACGACGGGGATGGCCACAATGGCCTCCCCGTCGTCAACTTTCGCAGCAGAAGGACATTCCGGATGAGCGAGGCAGGCGGAGGGGCACACGCGCACAGCGCGATGCTGGCCGAGCACCCTGCGCCGATCGTCGAGGAGATTGCGTCCGCGCGACGGGCCGATCGAATGCGCCGGCTGCTCATCTTCGCCGCCGTCTGGATCGTTCTCGTCACCGGTCTGGGCTGGTTCCTGTGGACCGCAGGAAGGGTCGAATGGGAGTTCATCGTCGGCAGCGGCCCGTACATCCTCGGCGGGATCTGGATCACGATCCTCGTGTCGGTCCTCTCGATCGTGCTCGCCACGGCGTTGGCGATCGCCGGCGCCCTGGGCCGGCTCAGCAGGAACCCCGTCATCTACGCGATCGCGACGCTGTACGTCTCGATCGTGCGCGGCACGCCGTTGCTCGTCCAGATCATCTTCGTCTTCTATGCACTGCCCCAGGCGGGCATCGTCCTCGACCCGATTCCGACGGGCGTCGTCGCCCTCGGCTTCAACTACGGCGCGTACATGACGGAGATCTTCCGGGCCGGCATCCAGGCCGTGCCCCGTGGACAGTCGGAGGCCGCCCAGGCGCTGGGCATGCGCGAGGGGCACGCGTTCCGTCGCATCGTGCTGCCGCAGGCGGTCCGCATCGTGATCCCGGCGATCGGCAACGAGTTCATCGCGATGATCAAGGACAGCTCGCTCGTCTCGATCATCACCGTCCAGGAGCTCCTCTGGCGCGCGCAGAACATCGGCAGGGCCGAGTTCCAGACGATCCCGGCCCTGGTCATCGCCGCCCTTGCCTATTGGATGCTGACGATCGTCTTCAGCCTCTTCCAGGATCGGCTCGAACGGCGCCTCCGCCGGAGTGACCAGTGACCGATTCGCCGCTCGCTGATCGATCGATCCCGGACTTCGGCGCGCGGCCGGCCTCGGCCACCAGCGGGTACGACAAGGGGTCGATCCTGCCGACGCATGTCGGCGAGCCGATCGTGCGCATCGGTGCGCTCGAGAAGTACTTCGGCACGAACCACGTGCTTCGCGGCGTCGACCTGGAAGTGCGCCAGCGCGAGGCGGTGATGGTCATCGGCCGATCCGGCTCGGGCAAGACCACCCTGCTGCGCTGTATCAACTTCCTCGAGGAGCCGACCGCGGGCTGGGTCGAGGTCGACAAGGTCCGCCTTGAGGCAGACCCGCTCCATGCCCGGAACCGGAAGCACCAGGAGGAGATCCGCCAGATTCGCCTGCGCGCCGGGATGCTCTTCCAGGACTTCAACCTGTTCCCCCACATGACGGTGCTCGGCAACTGCATCGAGGCTCCGACGCGGGTGCTCAAGCAGCCGACGGCGGTGGCGGTCCAGCGCGCCGAGTACTACCTCGAGGTGGTCGGCCTCATCGAGAAGCGCGACGAGTACCCGTCCCGCCTGTCGGGCGGCCAGAAGCAGCGCGTCGCCATCGCCCGTGCGCTGTGCATGGAGCCCAAGGTTCTCCTCTTCGACGAGCCGACGTCGGCACTGGACCCCGAGCTCATCGGCGAGGTGCTGCACGTCATGGAGGACCTCGCCCACGGCGGCACGACGATGATCGTGGTGACCCACGAGATGCACTTCGCCCAGGAGGCCGCCGACCGCGTCGTGTTCATGGAGGAGGGCCGGGTCATCGAGCAGGGGCCGCCGGAGCAGGTGCTCAACGACCCGCGCCACGAGGCGACGACGCACTTCCTGCGCCGCTTCCTCGATCGGTAGGGCTTACTCGAGCAGCCGCTCGGCGGTGACCTCGAGGGGACGCTCGGCCCACTCGCGCAGCTCGGCCGGGACGGGCGGGACGGCCACCGTCCACGGGTCCATCCGCGCGTCCAGGTGGACGTTGACCTGGAGCGCCGGGTCGAGCTCCGGGAAGTCGGTCCGGATCTGCGAACCGCGGGTCTCGCGACGCTCGATGGCGCTGAGGAGCGTGGCCTCCGCGGCGACGAGGCCGGCGCGCAGGTCGAGAGCGTGCGCCAGGTCGGCCCACCCCTCCGCACCCGGCCGCACGTCGACGCTCGCCGCGGCCTCGCGGATGGCGGCCAGCTCGCGCAGGCCGTCGCGCAGCCCTTCCTCGTTCCGGACGACCCCGCACTTCTCCCACATGAGGTCGCGCAGCCGTCGCTGAAGCGGCCGGCCGAGCTCCTCGCCGGGGCGCGTCAGCTCATCGAGCTCGTCGAGCGCGGCGCCGATCGCGCTGCGTGATCGGCTGAAGACCTCGCGCTCGAGGGAGAAGGCGGCCGCCGCCTCACCGGCGTGCCTGCCCGAGATCAGCGCCTCGCCCAGCGAGTTGCCGCCGAGCCGGTTCGCGCCGTGGAGCCCGCCCACGCACTCCCCCGCGGCGTAGAGGCCGTGGACCTCCGTGGCGTGGGTCTCGGGATCGACGACGATGCCACCCATGCTGTAGTGGGCGGTCGGCGCGACCTCCATCGGCTCGCGCGAGATGTCGAGCATCTGCCACTCGATGAACTGGCGGTACATCCGCGGCAGCTTCTCGGCGATGTACGCCTTTGGGCGATGGCTGATGTCGAGGAAGACGCCGCCATGTGGCCCGCCGCGTCCCTCGGCGATCTCGGTGTAGTTGGCGAGGGACACGCGGTCGCGCGAGCTCAGCTCGAGCCGATCGGGGTCGTACCGCTCCATGAAGCGCTCGCCGAGGGCGTTCCGGAGAAGGCCACCCTCGCCACGGACGGCCTCGGTCACGAGCGTGCCGGCGGCCTCCTCGGGGTGGACCATGCCGGTCGGATGGAACTGGACGAGCTCCATGTCCATGAGGCGGCAACCCGCATCGAGCGCCAGGCGCAGGCCGTCGCCGTAGTTCTCGTCGCGACGCGACGAGCTGCGTCGCCAGAGGCGGGTGTGGCCGCCGGTCGCCAGGATGACCGCATCGGCCAGGTACACCGTGCGATCGCCGGTGACGAGGTCGAAGGCCAGGGCGCCGAAGCAGGTGCCATCGGCCACGAGGAGTCGCGAGACGTAGTGGTCCTCGTCGACGCGGATGCCCAGCTCACGACCCCTGCCCGCGACCGTGCGCTGGATCGCGCGGCCGGTGTAGTCGCCCGCATAGCAGGTTCGTCGCCATCGGTGCGCGCCGAAGAACCGCTGGTCGAGCTCCCCGTCGGGCGTGCGCGCGAACTCGCAGCCCCAGTCGGCCAGCTCCCGCACGATGGCCGGCGACTCGCGAGCCAGCATCTCGATCATCCCCGGGTTCCCGAGGAAGTAGCCCTCACGCCACGTGTCGGCGAAGTGCTGCTCCCAGGAGTCCTCGGGGTCCCGCGTTCCGAGCGCCGCATTGATGCCGCCGGACGCGAGCACGGTATGGGCGTCGAGGTGTGGCCGTTTGCCGAGCATCAGCGCCTCGGCGCCCGACTCGGTGGCGGCGATCGCCGCGCGCCATCCGGCGGCGCCGGTGCCGATCACCAGGACGTTGGCGGACTCGGTTCGGTGCATGCGCAAAGGCTACGCCGCTGAGCGATCTCTCACACCGGGGAGGTCCGGACCCGCGGACCTATCGGTCCGACTGCGGTCGAAGCCCGTAGACCTGGGCGCGGGGCAGGCGCGCAGCCTCGTCCCCCGCCCGGACGTGTTCCTTGGCCACCGCCAGCGCCGTCGGCTTGTCGGCGGGCTTGCCGCCCTCGTGCTCGAGCAGCCACTTCAGGCCGACCTGCGTGAGCGTCGCGCCGCCGGCGGCCCCCGGCTCGATGAACGGCACGACGACCATCCGTCGCCGCCCGAGGTCCTCGACCGCGAGCTGCACGCGATACGGATCCACCTGCAGCTCGGCGGCCAGCGGCGTGAGGTCGACGGTCTGGTTCGGGTAGCGGCGGAGGAGACGCAGGATGGCGGCGTCGAGCTGGACCCCGTCGACGGGCGCCTCGGTGGCCGGCGGCACCGTCGCGGTCTTGGCGGCGGCCTTGCGGCGCGGGCGAACCGTCGAACCCGGGTCGCCCGGCTGTGCCGGCTTGGCGGCGCGCTTCGTGATCATCGGCCGAAGGATAGCAACCGGTGCGACGCGTAGACTGCCGCGAGCGTGACCGAGATCGACCCGTACGTCGTCCTGGGCGTGCCCCGCACCGCGACCCGCAGCGAGATCGCGCGCGCCTTCCGCGCGCTGGCTCGCCTCTACCACCCCGATGCCGGCGCCCCGGCCTCGAAGCGGATGATCCAGATCAACGAGGCCTGGCACGTCCTCTCGGACGCGAGCCGCCGAGCGAAGTGGGACCGCGAGCACATCGTCGTCGAGCCAGCGCCGTGGCGCTTGCCGGACCCGGCCGAGCCGCCATCACGGCGGCGAGCGCCGACGCCTCCACCGGCGCCGCCGAGACCGATGGAGACGCCGCAGCGCATCGCGGGTGTGGCGATCGGTGTGCTGGCGGTGGTCGCCGTGATCGTCGCGGCACTGACCCTGTCGGCCGGACCGCCGGCGGAAGTCAACAGCTTCGACTCCGAAGATGTCAGCTTCACCTATCCGACCGATTGGTCGCTCCACGAGGGCGAGCCCGGCCAGGACCCCGCGCAGCGCGTGATCGCCCACCTCGTGACGTTTCCCGTCTCCGATGACGAGGTCTGCACGAACTTCGACGACCCATGCCCCTGGACCGGCGAGGGGATGCCGGCCGCGGGGGCATCGGTCGTGATGTCGGCATGGGAGGGCGGAACGCCGCGCATCTCGGATCCAGAGGACCTCGATGCCGGCGAGATCGGCGGCGCGCCCGCCGCGTTCCGGATCGAGCGTTCCGGGCGGCGCGAGACCGTCGCGTGGTGGCAGCTCAGCCCGCCGGGCTTCCCGGACCGATGGATCGAGGTCCGCGCCGACATCGCCGGGCTCCAGACCGAGCGCCAGGACTTCTTCGACGAGATCGTCGAGGTGCTCGAGTCACTGGAGTTCGCGCAGCCCTAGGCGATCGTCGCGGCCAGGCGACGAGCGGAAGCTCATCGGCGGCGCCTAGTCCCGATAGATCGAGCGTTCTTCACGTGAACCGCTCCTGCCGAGCCGTTTCCGCGGTTCAGCGAGGACCCCGCCGCACGAGCTGCGCGGCTGCGCGACGGTCCTGCGCCCCGGCCTTCGATCCAGCGCGGAATCGCCGCGCGACACGGCCGTCCCGCGAGATTCCCTCGGTGTAGCGCGACGGCCGGAGCGTAAGGTGTCGTTACACAAGGCCGTAACCGAGGCAACCGACCGTGACCGGCAACGACACGTTCTTCGTCCAGCGCATGGGGACCGAACAGGGCCCCTACGGCGTTCCCGAGCTCCTCGCGCAGGTGAAGTCCGGCGATGTCCGCCAGGACACCATGGTCCGTCTTGCATCGGGCGCGGAGGGCAACTGGTTTCGCGCGGTCGAGATCCCCGGCCTCTATTCCGACAAGGACTGGTTGGTCACCCTGCTGATCTCCTTCTTCGTCGGCGTCTTCGGGATCGACCGGTTCTATCTCGGCTACACCGGGCTCGGCATCCTCAAGCTCGTCACGCTCGGCGGATGTGGCATCTGGGCGCTCGTCGACCTGATCCTCATCGTCATCGGCAACATGACCGATGCGCAGGGGCGCCCGCTGCGCCGATAGCGTGACGCCGAGCTCGCGCCTGGGCCTCATCGGCCTGGCCGTTGCGGTTGGCGCGCTTCTGCCCCGCGCCGCCCTCACCCACCTCCCGACGACCTGCCCGATCCGCCGTATCACCGGCTACCCGTGCCCGGCGTGCGGGATGGTGCGATCGTGGCACTCGGTCCTGCGGCTCGACCCGGCGCAGGCCGTTCGCGATCACCCGTTCGGACCGATCGCCCTCGCCGGAATCGCCGCCGAAGCATGGCGCCCCGGCATCCTCGAGCGCGAGATGGGCCGAGCACGCGGGTTGCCGCCGGTCGTGCAGGTTGGCGCGCTGGGCGCGTGGTTTGCCTGGTGGGCGTCCCGACTGATCCAGACCCGCCGCGCGAGGTCGCAGCGCCCTTGACGCGATGTCGTTTGCGCGCGCGGCCTATTCGAGGTGCATGCACGTGACCCTGTGGGTGGTGAAGGGCGGGCGTGGCGGCATCCGGGAGGAGCGGTTTCGGGCCCGATCCGTCATCGGCATCGGGTGGGGCGAAGTCGGCGATCTGTCGCAGTACCCGGATCGTGACGCGCTGCGGGCCGCGTACCGCGGGTCGCATCCGGAACGGCCGGAGGGTCACGTCAACACCCAGGCGGCCCAGCTGTGGGCCTTCGGCCATCGGATGCAGATCGGCGACCCGGTGGTCGTGCCGTTCCTGGGACAGCCGGTGATCGCGATCGGTGAGATCACCGGTCCATACCGATGGGCCCCCGATGGCGACCCGGACATGCCGCACGTCCGCGAGGTGACTTGGCGCGTTACCGATCTGCCGCGCGTCGCCTTCGACCCCGACCTGCGCTTCTCGTTCGGCGGCTCGGTTACGGTCTGCTCCGTCACTCGCAACCACGCCGAGCCAAGGGTCCGCGCGATGATCGACGACCTTTAGGGGCGCGCCGACTAGGCGATCCGCTCCTCCGCACCCGCCCGCAGCTCGACCGCCACCGGCACGCCGGCCGCCTTCACCAGCGTCTCGCCGAGCCGATCGTCCCAGCGGACGCCCTCGGCCAGGCGCAGCATCGTGGTCGTGCCGCGCACCGAGAGCGCCACGCGAATCGGTCCGGGCCGATCCCGCACGACGCCCTGGATCGACCGCACGATCTCGTGGAACTGCGACTCCGGGTAGCGGTCGATGAGCACCGCCACCATCGCGGCCGATCCCGCCGGCGCCGACTGGAGCGGCACCGAGTTCGTCGGCACCGGCGGCTCCTCCGCGGGCTCCGGCGCGCCGAGGTCCTCCGCCACGGGCACGGCAACTGGCGTGGGCGCAACCACCGGGATCGGCTCGCGGACCGATGCGCGACCGTTGCGCTCCCAGCGCCCGCGCGGCGCCAGCATTCGGTCGCGTTCCGCGCCGAACGCCTGAACCCCCATCCGCACCGCGTCGTCCCAGGCCCACACCGCCTCGCACAGGATCTGCGGCGCCTCGTCGCGGCGGTCGAGGCGGCCCGAGACGAGCACGATCGAGTCGTTGGACCAGGCCTGCGCGGTCTGCTCGTACACCTTCGGGAAGACGACGACCTCGACGGAGCCGGTGAGGTCCTCGAGGGTCGCGACGAGCATCGTCGAGCCGGCGCGGGTGATGACGCGCCGCGACCCTGCGACGATCCCGCCCAGCGTGACCTTCGTCTGATCGGCCTCCTCGGCCAGGTCGGCCACCTGCACGGTCACGTAGTCGGGCAGGTCGGCCTCCATCTCGCGCAGCGGATGGTCCGACAGGTACAGACCGATGAGCTCCTTCTCCCAGCGCAGCCGCTCGCGCTTCGGGATCTCCTCGCCACCGCCGAGGAACGAGGTGCCGCCGCTCTCCGCCGGCATCGCGAAGAGGTCGAAGAGCGTCGACTGCCCCGCCGCCACGTCGCGCTGATGGCGCGACCCGTTCTCGAGCGCAGCGTCCAAGGCTTCCAGCAACGCGCCCGCGGTCCCCAGCGACGCCATCGCGTTGGCCTTGATCAGCGACTCCAACACCCGACGGTTGAGCACGTGGAGGTCGACCCGCCGGCAGAAGTCGTCGAGCGACAAGAACGGCCCGGGCTCCGCTCCCCCGTCGCGGATGGCGGCGATCGCGTCGACCGCGCCCTCGCCGACGTTCTTGATCGCAGCCAGGCCGAAGCGGATTGCCTCGGGCGCGCCAGAGGCATCGGTCTCGACCGCGAAGAGGGCCAGCGACTTCTGCACGTCCGGCGGACGGACCTCGATCCCGAGCCGGCGGCACTCGGCGATGACCGCGGCGACCTTCTCGGCGCGCTCGCGGAAGCCGTTGAGGACCGCGGTCATGAACTCGATCGGGTAGTTCGCCTTCAGGTAGGCCGTCTGGTAGGCGATGAGCCCGTAGCAGGTCGCGTGGGCCTTGTTGAAGCCGTATCGAGCGAAGGGCTCGAACTCGGCGAAGACCTTGTCGACGATGTGCGGCGGGATGCCCTTCTTCTTCGCGCCGGCCTTGAACTTCGCCTCGTGCTGGCGGAGGACGTCCTCCTTCTTCTTGCGGATCGCGTAGCAGAGGTTGTCCGCCTCGGGGCCGGTGTAATCGGCCATGGCGATCGCCGCGGTCATGATGTCTTCCTGGTAGACGAAGATCCCGTACGTGTCCTTGAGCGCCGGCTCGAGCGCCGGATGCAGGTAGGACACCGGCTCCTCGCCGTGCTTGCGGCGAATGTAGGCGGGGATGTTCGCCATCGGTCCGGGGCGGAAGAGGGCGACCATGGCGGCCAGGTCGCGCACCTCGGTCGGCTTGAGCTCGCGGACGTATCGGCGCATCCCGGAGCCCTCCAGCTGGAAGACCCCCATCGTGTCGCCGTGGCCGAGCAGCTCGAACGTCTTCTTGTCGTCGAGCGGCAGCGTGTCGACGTCCAGCCTGACGCCTCGGTGCTTCTCCACCAGGTCGATGGCATCGGCCAGGATCGTCAGGTTGATGAGGCCCAGGAAGTCGAACTTCAGGAGGCCGAGCGCCTCGCAGGCGTGCATCTCGAACTGGGTCATCGTCGTGCGGCCGTCGGTCGCGCGCTGGAGCGGCATGATCTCGGTCAGCGGCTCTCGCGAGATCACGATCCCGGCCGCATGCGTGGAGGCGTGCCTGGACACCCCCTCGAGCTGCTTCGCGATGCCGATGAGCTTGTCGACCCGGTCGTCCCCCGCCATCAGCTCGCGCAGCTGCGGGGAGGTCTCGACGGCGCGGTCGAGCGAGATGTTCAGCTCCAGCGGGACCGCCTTCGCGACGCGATCCGCCTCGGCGTAGGTGAGGCCCATGGCGCGGCCGACGTCGCGGATGGCCGCCTTCGCGCCCGAGCGTCCCGAAGGTGATGATCTGCGCCACCCGGTCGTCGCCGTACTTCTGCGTGACGTACTCGATGACCTCGTCCCGGCGGCTGTCCTGGAAGTCGATGTCGATGTCCGGCATCGTCACCCGGTCGGGGTTGAGGAAGCGCTCGAAGGGCAGGCCGTACTCGAGCGGGTCGACCGGCGTGATGCCGAGTGAGTAGGTGACGATCGAGCCCGGCGCGCTCCCCCGGCAGGTCGTCATGATCCCCCGCTCGCGGGCGAAGCGGATGAAGTCGGCCACGATCAGGAAGTAGCTGCTGTACCCCATCCGATCGATGATTCCCAATTCGTAATCGAGCCGGTTACGAATCTCATCGGTAAGCGTCTGGTAACGCTCCAGTAATCCGCGATCGCACTCCTTGCGCAGCCAGGACGCATCGGTCTCGCCGGATGGCACCTCGAAGTGCGGGCAGGCGCAGCCCCTCGAAGTCCAGCGACACGTTGCACTGCTCGGCGATGACGAGCGTGTTGTCGAAGGCCTCGGGCAGCTCGCCGTTGAAGAGGCGGCGCATGTCGGCGGCGGGCTTCAGGTAGAACTCGTTGTTCTCGAAGCGCATCCGCCCCGGCGTGTCGAGGTTGGACGCGGTCTGGATGCAGACGAGGAGGTCGTGCGCCTCGTACTGCTCCGGGTGGGTGTAGTGCGTGTCGTTCGTCGCCAGCAGCGGGATGTTCTGCTTTCGCGCCAGCTCCACCAGCTGCGGGTGGAGCCGCGCCTGGTCGTCGATCCCGTGCTCCTGGATCTCGATGTAGAAGTTCCCGTCGCCCAGGATGGACCGATAGCTGTCGGCGGCCTCTGCCGCTCCCTGTTCGTCACCCTGCGCCAGCCGTTTCAGCACCTCCCCGCCGAGGCAGGCTGAGGTACCGATGAGCCCCTGGGAATGCTTCGCCAGCAGCTCCTTGTCGATCCGCGGCTTGTAGTAGTAGCCGTCGAGGTGCGCGGCGGTCGTCAGCGCCAGGAGGTTGCGGTAGCCGACGTCGTCCTTCGCCAGCAGGATCATGTGGTGGTAGTCGGCGTCGGCCTTGCCCTCCTTCTGGGTCATCCCGCGAGGGCTGATGTAGGCCTCGAGCCCGAAGATCGGCTTGATGCCCGCTCTCTTGGCGGCGGCGGCGAACTCGATCGTGCCGTACATGCTGCCGTGATCGGTCAGCGCCAGGGCCGTCATGCCCTGGTCCGCGACGCGCTGCGTCATCTCGCCGGTGCGGCTCAGCCCGTCAAGAAGGCTGAATTCCGAGTGGACATGGAGGTGGCAGAACCCCCCGGGTTCAGCCATGTTCTCGCGGCCGTCGTGATGATCGGAGCATCGATGAAGACGTCAGAGAACGCGCGGCTGCCACCGTTCCGAGGATACGGACTGACTCTCGCCATCGAAGGACGAAATTGCGCATCGGGGATCAGTCAGCCTTAGGCGCGCAGATCGATGACGCGCTGAAACTCGACGACCTCGTCTCCCAAGAGCCGATAGCGAATCAGGACGTCCTCCACCGAGTAGTCCACGATCGCCCCGTCGGAAAGCTCACGCCGTCGATGTCCGGGACTTGGATCCTTCGCGATCTCGTCCTCGGCGAAGTCCAGGGCCAACCGCACTACTCGAGGGAGCTGTTCCCTTACCGACCGGTACTGCGGCGAGTACACCACCCGCATCGGCACCTGCGCTTCCTCCCTCGGTGGTGCGTTCGCCGGTCATCCCGATCTCGAGCATGTACTTCTCGAAGGCTTCTGGACTCATTCGGTCAAGCTCGTCCCGGCCTGGCCACGAGCGACGGACGCGATAGCGGCGCCAAGCGGCCCGCGGAGACGTCCAGAAATCGATGATGAATCGGCCCGCGGTCGTCCCGACCACCGCTCGGAGGAGGGATCTCATGGCCGTCCACTGTCGCCGAGATCCGATGTGGGCAACAAGGTCTGGCGGGCTGAACTTCTCAACAATCGCGACGAAACGAGTGTTTCGTGGAAAACCACTACCCAGATCTCCGGTCCACAGATGCGCCTAATGCGACTGTCGAACATTTGTTCTATTGTGGGCGCAATCGCACCAGGCGTCAATGCGCGCGACCGGAGGTCGTAAGCCTCCTCATCACCGAATGATCGCCTAGCCGGCTTCCAACGCGGCTTCGTGGAGCCGCAGGGGATCCACGATCGTGACCTGACCGCGTCCCAGGCGCAGCATCCCCTCGGTCTGGAACTTGTGCAGGTGGCGCGTGACCACTTCGCGGGCCGACCCCACGGCGTCCGCGATCTCGCTATGGCTCATCATGACGGCGAGGGGCTGCTGTGGACCCCGGACGGAGCAGAGGTGCAACAGCTGGCGTGCCAGCCGCTGGTGGACCGACCCCTGGGCGCGGATGACGATCTCGCCGTACGTCTCGATGAGGCGGACACTCAGCTCGCGAGCAATCGCCATCGCGAGGTCCGGATGTGCGTGCGCCAGTGTCACGAGCTTGTGCGTGTCGAGCCGCAGGAGATCGCAGTCGGTGATCGCCTGCGCCGATATCGAGCCTGACGCGAACACGGCCGCGATGCCGATCGATCCGCCGGCCGTCGCATGGCGCAGCGTGACCTGCCGGCCCGATCGGGTGCGCAGGAAGACCCGCGCCATGCCCGAAAGGACGATCCCCGTCCAATGCGGGTCCATCTCCGAAACGAAGACCTCACCCGCGTCCACGTGCTGAACGACGGCTCGCCGCGTCAGGGCATCGACGACGCGCGGATCCACGCTCGCCAGGAAGCTCCCCCGTAGCGCACTCCTCGAAGTCACCGCCGACCGCCCGGACGGTGGGCCGGTGGCGGCGGGTCTGGCTGGGGTTCCCGTGGTCATCCGAGATACGACCGCTGCGGCGAGTGTGCCCGCGGCTCGGGGCAGCCTGCAGCACCGGCTTCCGATCGCGGCCCCCTTCAGAGAATACCCAACCCGGCAAGGACGTTGGTGACCGCGGTCACTGCGGACTCGGGCGCGCAGGCGCACAGTGGGGCGAGAGTCCAGATGCCTCAGCGCGACCGTGCGCCCGCCCCGCCGTCGCCAGGCTCCCCCTGGCGTTCCTGCACAGGAGCTCCCTCATGAGTGCGGTCGCGACCGTCACCGAGATCCGCCCCTTCCACGTCGACGTCCCCGACGAGGCGTTGGACGACCTTCGTCGACGCATCGCCGCCACGAAGTGGCCCGAGCAAGGAGACCGTCGCCGACGAGTCGCAGGGCGTCCCGCTCGCCACGATGCAACAGCTCGCGCACTACTGGGCGACCGACTACGACTGGCGCAAGGTCGAGGCCGAGCTCAAGGCACTGCCGCAGTTCGTCACCGAGATCGACGGCCTGGACATCCACTTCATCCACGTTCGTTCGCGGCACGAGGGCGCGCTCCCGCTCATCGTCAATCACGGGTGGCCGGGCTCGATCATCGAGCAGCTGAAGATCATCGATCGGCTGACCGACCCGGTGGCGCACGGCGCGAGCGTCGAGGACGCGTTCCATGTCGTGATTCCGTCGATGCCGGGCTACGGCTTCTCCGGAAAGCCGACGAGCACTGGATGGGGCCCGGAGCGCATGGCTTCGGCCTGGGCCGAGCTGATGGAGCGCCTTGGCTACACCCGCTACGTCGCCCAGGGCGGCGATTGGGGTGCGTTCGTCGTCGACCAGATGGGGTTGCAGGCGCCTCCGGGATTGCTCGCCATCCACACCAACATGCCCGCCACCGTTCCGGCCGACGTCGACAGGGCTTCCCTGGCCGGCGAGCCACCGCCGGCCGGACTGTCGGCGGAGGAGCGACGAGCCTACGAGCAGCTGATCCGAACGTACAAGCAGGTCGAGTACGCGAGGATGATGGCCGCACGCCCGCAGACGCTCTACGGGATCGCAGACTCCCCCGTCGGGTTGGCCGCCTGGCTGCTCGACCACAACGATGCCGACGGCCAGCCGGCCGCGGCAGTCGTCTCCGCCCTGGACCGGACGAACGAGCGATACCGGCGAGCTGACGCGTGACGAGGTCCTCGACAACATCACGCTCTACTGGCTGACGAACACGGGGGTATCGGCCTCTCGCCTGTACTGGGAGTACAAGGGCGGATTCTTCAACGCCAAGGGCGTCTCGATCCCCGTTGCCGTCACGGTGTTCCCGGGCGAGCAGTACCAGGCGCCGCGCAGCTGGGCCGAGCGGGCCTATCCAAACCTCATCTACTTCAACGAAGTCGACAAGGGCGGCCACTTCGCCGCCTGGGAAGAGCCCGAGATCTTCACCGACGAGCTGCGAGCGGCGTTCCGGTCGCTCCGAGAAGGGAATTCCTCATGACCACCGCGTTCGAGACCGCCACCGAGATCAGGCCGTTCCACCTCGAGATTCCAGACGAACGGATCGACGACTTGCGCCGGCGCATCGCGGCGACGCGCTGGCCCAGCAAGGAGCTCGTCCCGGACCGATCGCAGGGCGTGCAGCTGGCGACGATGCGCGAGCTCGCCCGCTACTGGGCGACCGAGTACGACTGGCGCACGTGCGAGGCGAGGCTGAACGCGCTCCCCCAGTTCACGACCGAGATCGACGGGGTCGAGATCCACTTCATCCACGTCAGGTCGCGGCATGAGAACGCGTTGCCGCTGATCATGACGCACGGCTGGCCCGGCTCTGTCGTCGAGCTGCTCGAGACCGTCGGCCCGCTGACCGACCCGACCGCCCACGGCGGCACTCCCGACGACGCGTTCCACCTGGTGCTGCCGTCCCTGCCCGGCTACGGCTTCTCGAGCGAGCCGACCGAGCTCGGCTGGGACGCTGCCCGCACCGGACGCGCGTGGGCGGAGCTGATGCACCGCCTCGGCTATGACCGCTACGTCGCCCAGGGCGGCGACGTGGGCGCCCTTGTCACGGACCTGATGGGTCGCCAGGCGGTCGAGGGTCTGGTCGGCTACCACCTGAACCTGCTCACGGCGGTGCTCGCGATCGGCGATCAGTTGCCCAGGGAGTCCGAGCAGGAACGCACAGCGGCCGCGGCGGTCGCGGCATTCAGGCAGGACGGCTTCGGCTACTTCCTCGAGATGGCCACGCGGCCGCAGACGATCGGCTACGCCCTGCTGGATTCACCCGTTGCGCTGGCGGCCTGGCTGCTCGATCACGACACCGACAGCTACTACAAGGTCTCCCGCGCGTTCCTCGACGGCCAGCCCGTGGGCGGCCTCACCCGGGAGAGCATCGTCGACAACATCACCCTGTACTGGCTGACCGGCACGGCGATCTCGGCGGCCCGGTCGTACTGGGAGGACGGACGAGCGCTGGCCGCAGCGCTCGCGAGCGGCCAGCCTCCACCGCCGGTCTCGGTGCCGGTCGGCTTCACCACGTTCCCCGGCGAGATCTGGGCGTCGCCACGGAGCTGGGTCGAGGCGGTCTACCCCGACCTCGCCTACTTCAACGAGGCCGAGAAGGGCGGCCACTTCGCCGCCTGGGAGGAACCCGAGCTCTTCACCACCGAGGTGCGGGCCGCATTCAGCTCGCTCCGCGGAAGCCTCGAGCCCGTGCCGATGGCGGAGATGGCCGCTCGCAGCCCAGCGCCGTGATCCGTTCGCTGATTCACCGGCAGGCGGCCGACGGTGCAGCCCTGCCCGTCGAGGGTCAACTCCCCGGCTTCGAGGGTGCCACCGGCTGGCTGAACTCGGAGCCGCTGACGCCGGCAGGGCTGCGAGGTCGCGTCGTCCTCGTCGACTTCTGGACCTACACCTGCATCAACTGGCTGCGGACGCTTCCGTACGTCCGCGCCTGGGCCACGAAGTACCGCGACCTGGGCTTGACCGTCATCGGTGTGCACACGCCGGAGTTCGGGTTCGAGCACGAGCGAGACAACGTCATCGCCGCAGCGCGGGACGAGAACGTCGACTACCCGATCGCGCTCGACAACGACTACGCGGTCTGGCGGGCGTTCGCCAACAACTACTGGCCGGCCATCTACATCGCCGATGCGGAGGGGCGACTTCGGTATCACCACTTCGGCGAAGGCGAATACGCCATGACCGAGATGGTCATCCAGCAGCTGCTCTCGGACGCCGGAGCCGATGGGATCGACGGCGAGCTGGTCCACGTTGAGCCCGACGGCTTCGAGGTCGATGCCGACTGGCAGAACGTCCGGTCTCCGGAGACGTATCTGGGGTACGGCAGGACCACGGGCTTCGCATCCCCCGATGACCTCCAGGCCGATACGGCGCACGCCTATCCCGAGCCTGCGGGGCTCCGACTCAACCAATGGGCGCCGACCGGGAATTGGACGATCGCGCGGCACGCCGCGGTGTTGAACGACGCCAACGGGCGCATCACCTTCAGGTTCCACGCCCGGGACGTGCACCTCGTCATGGGCCCTGCGACGCGCGGGACCTCCGTGCCGCATGCGCGTGACGGTCGATGGGCAGAACCCCGGTGCATCGCACGGGCTGGACATCGACGAGTCAGGCGCCGGGACGGTGGCCGACCAGCGCCTCTACCAGCTGATCCGCCAGAACGGTCCGATCTCCGAGCGCGTGGTCGACATCGAGTTCCTCGAGCCGGGCGTCGAGGCCTACTGCTTCACCTTCGGCTGAGGCAGCCGCTCCGCCGGTATGCTGGCGGGCATGTCGGCAGGTGCGACTCTCACGGCCCGGGCCTTCGTCGGCAGCCTGGCGTCCCTCCGCCCTGCGGATGCCAAGGGTGACGGCCCCTACGCCGGCATCGGGATGGGCCAGGTCTTCAAGCTGGCCAAAGAATTCCAGGCGATGCCGCCGGCCGAGATCGAGCAGCTGCTCGAGAACGACGATCATCTGGTCCGCGTCGGCGCCGTCAGCATCATGGACTGGCAGGCGCGAGACAGGAAGACGCCGGCCGAGCGGTCGGCGCGAGCTGTTCGACCTGTACATCCGCCGGCACGACCTGATCGACACCTGGGACCTCGTCGATCGCAGCGCGATCCACGTCGTGGGTGAGTACCTCGTCGACAAGCCGCGGGACATCCTGCACGAGCTGGCGCGTTCCGAGAGGCCGATGGAGCGGCGAACCGCGATCCTCAGCACCTATGCCTTCATCCGGCGCAACGAGCTCGACGACACGTATCGGATCGCGGAGACGCTCGCGAACGACCCGGACGAGCTCGTCTGCAAGGCCGTTGGCTGGATGCTGCGCGAAGCCGGAAAGCGGGACCAGCCCCGGCTCGAATCGTTCCTCGAGGCCCATGCCGCGACGATGCCGCGGGTGATGCTCCGCTACTCCGTCGAGAAGCTCGACAAGGCCGACCGCGACCGCTACCTCGCCATGAAGCGGCGCTGACCGCGCTGGGCGCCGCGTCCGGCATTGCTCGTGCATCCGACCCCGGCATGGCGAGCACTGCCAGGTCGGGGCGGGCCAGCACGGTGGGGCCGACGGTGCTGCTTGGCATCGGCCTTGGTGGATTCTTCGACGGCATCGTGCTTCACCAGATCCTTCAGTGGCACCACGTGCTGTCGGCTCACGTGCCGGCGGATTCCCTTGCAAACCTGGAGCTGAACACGTGGGCGGACGGGCTCTTCCACGGAGCGACGTGGGTCTTCACGTCCCTCGGGCTGGCATTGCTCTGGGGGGCGGTCAGGCGCGGCGCGCCGCTCGGCTGGAATCGGTTGATCGGCGGGCTGCTGGCAGGGTGGGGCGGATTCAACCTGGTCGAGGGGCTCATCGACCACCACATCCTCCAGCTACACCACGTCCGCCCGGGACCCGACGAACTGCTCTATGACCTCGGCTTTCTCATCTGGGGTGCGGTGATGCTCCTCGCCGGGGTCATCCTGCTGGGCAGGGACGGGGCACGCAGTTCGCCGCGCGAGACGTGAGGTGCGCGGGCGCCAGCGCCATGAGGTTGCGTTAGACCTCAGCCGCGGCGTCTGCCAGTCGGGCTCAGTCGAAGTCCCAGATCCCGCGGCCGGCCGAGAACTGGAGCACGAGCCCGCATCGGCGGCAGATCTGGAGGACGAGCTTGTGGCTCGTGATCCCCCATCGGGAGTCCATCCGTCCCTGCTGGCGGTCGAACTCGGTGCTGCCGCACAGCGGGCACTTCAGGACCGGCTTCGCGGCCTCTTCGGCTTGTTCCCAGGTCATCGGTGTCTCCCTCTCCTGCTTGAGCGCAGCCTAGCAAGGCCGATCAATCGGTCTACGCGAGGACCGCAGTTGCCTCGATCTCGACCTTGCAGCGCGGATCAGGCAGGCTGCTGATCCCGATGAACGTGACCGCCATGGTCGGCGGCTCCGAGCCGTAGACCGCGGCCGACGCCTCCGCGAACGCGCCCATCACCTCTGGCCTCAAGTCCACCACGAACACCGTCGTCTTGACCGCATCGTGGACCGTCGCCCCGGCGGCTTCCAGCCCCAGCACGACGTTGCGCATCGCCCGCTCGAACTGGGACCGGTGGTCCGGGCCGGCGAGCTCGCCGGCGGCGTCCACCCCCACCTGCCCGGAGACATGCACGAGGCGCGTGCCTTGCGCCACCGTGACCTGGCAGTAGCCGAGCGCGGGCGGCAGGGTCTCGGGGTTCAGGCGATCGATGCTTGACGGAACGGGTGCAGTCATGGTCTCCTCCTACTGGAAAGTGCGAATGTCCAATATTAGGCAGTAGCACTTCCCAATGTCAACCGGAGGCAATCAATGCGGATCTCGGAGCTGGCCCGGCGCAGCGGCGTCCCCGTGGGCACCGTCAAGCACTACCTGCGCGAGGGACTGCTCCCCGCCGGTGAGCGCATGTCCGCGACCCAGGCGCAGTACGGCGAAGAGCACGTCGCCCGCATCGGTCTCATCCGTGCCCTATTGGGCACGGGCGGCTTGTCCACGAAGGCCGCCCGCGCGGTCCTGGCGGCCGTAGACGACCCGACTTCGTCCGCTCACGACATGATCGGTGCGGCGTACAGCGCCATCCAGCCGCCGGCGGCCACGCCGCCCGACCTCGCCGCGGCGCAGGCGCATCTGCGGCGCTGGGGTTGGCAGGTCCACGACGACTCGCCACCGGTGGCGGTGCTGGCTCAGGCGCTGGCTGCCCTCGAGGCTGCCGGCTTCGACACTCCGAGACCAGCTGTTGGACCGATACGCCACGGCCGCCCACGAGCTCGGCGAGGGCGACGTGGACATGGTGCCGATGGACTCGCCGGCCGAGGCGGTCCGCTTCGCCGTCATCGGGACCCTGCTGCTCGAGCCGGTTCTCCTGTCGTTGCGCCGCCTCGCTCAGGAGGACGTCTCGGCTCGTCGCCAGTCCAACCCCGATGCTCCCCTATTGCCTCGTTAACCCATCTGGCCGATGATCGGCTGACTCCCGGTCACGCTTCCCAGAGGTGCTCAGAGCATGAAGATCACGGTCGTGGGGGCAAGCGGACTCATCGGTACCAGGGTCGTCGAGCACCTGAAGAGCCAGGGCCACGACGTCGTCGCGTCGTCGCGGTCGTCGGGCGTGGACGTCCTGACCGGAGACGGCCTGGCCGATGCGCTCGCCGGCGCTGACGCGCTCGTCGACGTGACGAACTCGCCCTCGCTCGAGGGCGGCCCGGCGTTGGACTTCTTCACGAAGTCGGCCACGAACATCGCGGATGCGGCCAAGGCGCGCCGGCGTCGACCACTACGTCGCGCTGTCGATCGTCGGCGTCGACGGGCTACCCGACAGCCCGTACTTCGTCGCCAAGGTCGCGCAGGAGAAGATCATCACCGAGTCCGGCATCCCCTACTCGATCGTGCACGCCACCCAGTTCGCCGAGTTCGCCGACGCGATCACCGAGTCCATGACCGTCGGAGACGAGGTGCGCGTGCCCGATGCGCTGATCCAGCCGGTCCCCGCCGACGAGGTGGCCGCCGCGGTCGCGCGCGCGGCCGTCGGCGAGCCGCTCAACGGCATCGTGAACGTCGGTGGGCCGCAGAAGATCACGTTCGAGCAGCTGGCCCGCGACTCCCTGGCGCGGAAGGGCGACGACACGAAGACCGTCATCGTCGACCCGGAAGCCCGCTACTTCGGGGCGAAGCTGACAACGCGCAGCCTGGTTACGCCCGACTAGCGCTCACGTCACGACGCGGTACTTGAGGTGCGCGACCCCGGGCGCCTCGAGCGCGCGGATCTCCTCGAGCTTCAGACCCGGGCCGACGCCGTCGAAGAGGCGCGCGCCACCGCCCAGGAGGATCGGGACGACGTGCAGCTCCAGCTCGTCGACCAGGCCGGCGGCCAGGTACTGGTTGATGACATCGGCGCCGCCGCCGATGAAGACGTCCTTGTCGCCGGCCGCTTCCCGCGCTTGCGCCAGCGCGGACTCGATGCCATCGGTCACGAAGGTGAAGGTCGTGTCCGAGAGGGTCAGCGGCTCCCGCTCGTGATGGGTGAGGACGAAGACCGGCTTGTGGAAGGGCGGGTCGTCGCCCCACCAGCCCTGCCACGGATCGTCGCCCCACGGGCCGCGGGTGGCCGGGCCGAACTTGCCGCGACCCATGATCTCGGCGCCGACGTTTGCGTGCGACTCGCGCACCACGGGGCTGCTGGCGTTCTCCTCGCCGCCCTCCATGCCGGCGGGCTCGCGCCACGCCTTCAGCGCGACCAACCAGTCGTGCAGCGACTCGCCGCCCTCGCCGAGCGGTTCCTCCTGGCTCTGGTTGGGGCCGGCAACGAAGCCGTCCAGCGAGGTCGAGATGTGCACCCTTACCTTGCTCATGTCACTCCAGACAGTCCCTTGGCGGCCAATTCATCGGTCGAGCATCGAAAGGCGGAACCCATTGGACATCATCGAACGGCACTTCGCGGCCGAGAACGCCCACGACGTCCAGGCGACCCTCGACACCTACACCGATGACATCGTCTGGGACGACGTCACCCATCCCGACTCCCCGTTCCGGGGCAAGGAGGAGGTCGCGCGGGTCTACTCCGGCATCATCGATGCCATTCCCGACGTCACGCTGACCTCCGTCCGGCGGTTCACCGGCGAGGGCGGGCGCTACGTCGTCGACGAGTCGATCATCACCGGCCACGTCCACGGAGCGTGGGCGGGCATGGCCGGCGGCGGCGCGCCGGTCGAGGTCCGCATGCTCCACGTGTTCGAGCTCCGGGACGGGCTGATCTGCTACGAGAACGCCTGGTTCGACGCCTCTGCCGTGCAGCGCCAGATCACTCGATTCCACGAGACAGGCGGTCCCGGGGCGAGTTGACGTATATCGGCGACGGATATAGCATGCATCCGTCACGGATACAGTCGGAGGCACGGTGAAGAACGGCAAGGACGCTCCCCTGACGCCGGCGGTGCTGCACATCCTGCTCGCGCTCTCCACCGAGGAGCGGCACGGGTACGGGATCATGAAGCAGGCCGAACGGGAGTCGCAGGGCAAGGTGAAGATGGGGCCGGGCACGCTGTACGGCTCGATCGGCCGCATGATCGAGGCGGGGCTGATCCGCGAGAGCGACAAGAAGGTCGACCCCGCGATGGACGACGAGCGGCGGATCTACTACACGATCACCGGGCTCGGGCGGAAGGCGCTCGAGGCCGAGCTGGACCGATACCGCGACGTCGTCGCGGTCGCCCACGAGAAGCACCTCACGCCGAACGCGTTTGCCGATGGCGTCTGATCGGTCCATTCGCCGATACCGGCGCTGGTATGAACGGCTGCTCCGCCTCTACCCCGGATCCTTCCAGGACCGCTACGGCGAACCGATGGCGCAGACCTTCACCGACCTCTGCACGCGAACGGACCGATGCGAACCGGGGCCTCCTCGGCTTCGCCCTCGGGACGTTCGCCGAGACCTCCGCCGCAATCCTGAGGGAGAACATGACGCAGCTCATGCAGAACAAGAACTACTTCCGCTGGGTCCTCATCACCGCCGCGGTGCTGGCGCTACCGGCCCTGGCCATGTTGTTCCAGATCGGTGTCCCCGACCCGGGCTCGGGCACCGAGGGCGTGAACTGGGGACCGATGGACTTCGCCACCATGGGCGTCCTCATCCTCGGCAGCGGCCTCCTGTTCGAGTACGCCAGCTCGCGGGACGGAAGCGTCGCGCACAAGGCCGCGGTCGGCATCGCCGTCCTGGCCGGGCTGGGCCTCATCTGGGTCAACCTCGCGGTCGGCATGATGGACGTCGAGAACGGCAACCTGATGTACGTCCTCGTCCTCTTCGTCGGGCTCGTCGGGGCCGCGATCGGGCGCTTCGAGCCGCGTGAGGCGTCGATCGCGATGTTCGCGACGGCAGGCGCCCAGGCGGTGGTCGTCGTGATCGCGCTCGTCGCGGGGCTCGGCCCGACGCTGCTGGCGGACGCGTTCTTCATCGCGGCGTGGATCGCATCGGCCGTGCTGTTCCGGCAAGCCAGCGTCGCACCGTCGCCGGCGGGGTGATCGGCTCCGCCAGCTGACCTCCCTCCATGCACCTCCTGGCGCTCATCGGCGTCGGCCCGAACACCGTTCTCGACCTCGTGTACCACGTCGCGCTCGTGGCGCTGCTCGTCGTCGGGATCGGCGTCGCGTGGCGGATCGCGCCGGAAGCGGCCGACTGATCGACCTCGAGGATCGCCTCGCACGACCACGGAGCGCGACGCACGCGGGTAACAGCCGCCGTAAGCCGGTCTATCGGTAGAGACATGACGCGCGACACGGGCGGAGCACGCCTCTGGACTGGCGCGCCGCGCTCATGCATCCTTCCATCGGTCATGACGATGACTCGGGGATCAATCGACGTGGTGCTGACAGCCCGAGGATCGCGCGTTCTCGCCGCGAGGCTCCTGCGCCTCGGTGCAGCGCTGATCCTGGGACTCTCGTTCTTCTTCACCCAGGTCGCCGATGCGGCGGGAGCCGAGCACCCGCCGGACGTCGCCGGTTCCGCCGGTGCGAACGCGGGAGGCAATGGACCGCCGCAATCGCCGGGGCCGCCAACCGAACCGCCGGGGCCTCCCGCCGGACGTGGGGCCGCCGGCTGACCCCACCGAACCGCCGGAGGTGGTTCCGGCGCCGCCGGAGCCTACGCCAGCCGCTCGGACGGAGCCGCCGACCGAGCCCGACCAAGCCGCCGGAGGAGGTTCCCGCGCCGGAGACCCACGCGCCCCCTCAGAGGAGCCGCCGACCGAGCCGACCAAGCCGCCGGAGGAGGTTCCGGCGCCGGAGACCACGGCCCCCTCAGAGGAGCCGACGCTGACCGAGCCGACCAAGCCGCCGGAGGAGCCGGCACCGACTGAGGTGACCGACTCGCCTGAGACGGCGGTCGAGGAGAGTGCAGGATCGAAAGCGAGCTCAGAAGAGCTCGCCGACAAGACGACGCGCGCCGATGGATCGGCACGGGAAGGTTTCCGGCGTACCCCGTTGCGGCTCAACCCGCAGCCGCCACCGGCTGAGCCTCAATCAGGTCAGCCAGCCGATCGCCGCCGCCCACGAGGCCAGGTCGCCAAGCCCCAAGGAGTCAGCGCCCTCGGCAACTCCGGAAGGCGACCGACCGACGAGCAGTTCCCGCACGCCAGAGGCGCTCGTCGTGGAGCAACCATCGTCGAGCGGTGCGAGGATGACGGTTGGCGGCGATCAGGACTGCACGGGAGTCGTTTCGGCATCGGCCGCATCGGTCATTGCCCTCGCCACCCCGCGGATTCCGACGACGGTGAGCGTGGCGGTCGAGTTCGGCAAGGCCGGCCAAGGGTGGGCCGGAGCCATCGTCTTCAACCTCTGGCTCCGGCGTCAGCTCAGGGAGCGGCGCATGAGCCAGAGACAGCTGGCGCACCTCTCGGGAGTGAACCACTCGACCATCTCGCGCCTGCTTGCCGGGGATCGGATCCCGTCCCTGGAGACGGCCACGAAGCTGGCCCGAGCGCTTCGTGTCCCCAACGAGGACATCGCCGCCGAGCTCGGTTTTGTGACTGGGCGGCCGGCCATGCCGATGCAGCGAGTGGAAGCGGCGCTGCGCGGCGACGAAGGCCTGGAAGAAGCCGACGTGCGGGAGCTCATGGAGGCGTACATCGCCCGCCGGCGGCGGCTCAGCCTGAAGAGTGTCGATTCGGCGACGGCGGTCGTCGGCTCACCGCGGGACTCCGGGCCCGATCCGCCGGCCTGAGTCCGACGCGGCGATCGCCCTTCGGCGATGAGATCGTGACCTTGCGCCGGTCCTATCGGCAAGCAATCCGACAACCTTCACCTCCCAAGACAGGAGACCCGTCAGTGGGACAGCTGATCGTTCACGCCACGATGTCCGTCAACGGCGCCTTCGAGGCGCCGACACCCGAAAACTGGCTGGTGATCGACCCGGACAGCGGCCAGGCCAGCCTCGAGCAGCTCATCCTGGCGGATGCCATGGTGCTGGGGCGCAAGACCTACGAAGGGCTCGCCGCGGTCTGGCCGACGCTCGCCGACGACCCGGAGATGGGGGCGTTCGCCGAGCGTGTCAACGGCATGCCGAAGTACGTCGGCTCACGCACGCTGAAGGAGCCGCTGACCTGGAACTCCACGCTCCTGGAGGGCGACCTCGTGGAGCGCGTCCGTGCCCTGAAGACCGAGCACCAGGCGAACCTGATCATCTCGGGCGTCGGCGAGCTGGCGCACACCCTCACCAGCGCCGGCCTCGTCGACGAGTTCTGGTTCTGGGTGAGTCCGTCCATCTGGCCGGCCGGACCCAGGATCTTCGACGGCGTCGGACCGATCAAGCTGGAGCTGGTCTCCGCGACGCCGTACCGCTCCGGCGTCGTCTGGCTTCGCTATCGGCCGGCAGACCAGGCGTAGCTCAGGCGTATCGCGCATGAGCGAGCAGGGTTGGCGGGGGTTCCTCGCCGCGGAGGGCGTCGACGACTGGGTAGTGCTGCACGGCGGGGCGACGGCGGTGTTCCGCGTCGGATCGGTCCAGGAGGCGCTGCGGCTGGCCGAGGCCGTCGCAGGCATCCCGGGCTTCCAAGGCACCGGGGCGCTGCTGACGATCGCGGATGACCGCGTCACCGTGCGGCTGACCCGCGACTTGTGGCAGCTCGAGCCACGGCACGTGGAGCTGGCGCGCGCCATCTCGGCGGTGGTGCGGGAACACGGCGCGGTCGCCGACCGCGCATCGGTCCAAGAGGTGCAGGTCGCGATCTCCGGGAAGCCCGACGCGATCGACGTTGGCTTCTGGCGGGCCGCGCTCGGGTACGCGCCGATGGCCGACGACAACGGCGTCGATCCGCTCGGCCACGGGTCGACGGTATGGATGCAGCAGCTCGACGAGGCAAGGCCGCTGCGCCACGCGATGCACGTCGACGTGTCAGTCGCGCGCGAGCAGGTCGAGGCGCGGGTCGCGGCGGCACTCGCGGCGGGCGGCCGCATCGTCGACGACGGATGGGAGCATAAGACCCTCTCCGATCGCGCCGGCAATCGTGTCTGCATCTGCGCGTGGCCCGACGGCTTTACGTGGCGGGATGGGATGGCTGGGCGTGCCTCCGACACCTAGGGGCAGGTCCGCTGCTGTCACCAGTTATATCAGTAGTGATATATCCCGCGACACCAACGAAGGCACGGGCCGCCGCTCGTACGACAACTCGATCCAGGAGTGGGGCAACAAGGAGCCTGTTCGAGACGCTTCCGCAGCGCGTCGACCTGGAGCAGACCGATCTTCTGCGAGGCCGGCGGCGTCGCCCACGTCTCGTACCGCGTCATTCGATAGCGCGCGGCTGGTAGAGTCGGGCCAACAACACGACGCGACCCGGTGCAGGGGAAGTCGGTCAAAGGCCGACGCTGACCCGCAGCCGTAGGCCGCCGGGACGAAGGTCCCGCGGCGAGCCGGAATGCCTGGCCGGGAAGCTTCGCTCCACCCCTCGTCGCGGTTCGCGAGGCGGAGCCGGCATCGATCCCGCGCCTCGCGCAACCATCGATCCTGGCGGCCCGCGGACCCGACGGACCGAAAGGAAGACGGCTCGATGTCGGACCTCTCCATCCAGCCCGCATCGCGGATTGTGCGGGCCTGGACCCTCGTCCTCGTGGTCCTCGCGTTCATGCTCACCGCCGTGGCCGCCCCATCGGTGCGCGCCGGCGGATCCACGACCACCGATCCAGGCGACGCCGCCGGCGGCTGGATCGCCCAGCAGGTCGAGACCGATGCGACCCTCGGTGTCGGTTCGCTGGCGGATGCCATCTTCGCCTTCGCCGCGACCGGTGTCGGCCAGGCCGCCGCCGCCGATGCTCTTGCCCGCATCGAGGCCGGTCTCGAGGCGTTCGTCTCGGACGGGACGAACCTGCGCCCCGGGGCGCTGGGCAAGGCCATCCTTGCGGTCAGCGTCCAGGGTGGCAACGTGAACAGCTTCGGCGGGCGCGACCTCGAGGCCGACCTCCGCGGCCTGCTGGTCACGTCGGGGCCGGACACCGGCCGCTTCGGGTCCGCCACCGTCTTCGACCAGACGATCGCGGTGCTCGCCCTGGCCCGGACCAGCGGTGGCGTGCCGGCCAGTGCCGGAGACTGGTTGGCCGCCGCGCAATGCCCGAGCGGCGAGTACCAGTGGGACGGGTCCTGCCCGGCCGGCCCTGGCCTCGAGGATCCGGACACCACCGCGCTGGCGCTCCAGGCGCTGCTGGCTGCCGGCGAGACGGCCGCCGCGGCCGGATCGACGACCTGGCTCCTGGACCTCCAGGCCAGTGACGGTTCGCTCGCCTCCTTCGGCACCCCGAACACGAACAGCACCGGCGTCGCGGGCCAGGCGCTGCGTGCCGCCGGCGAGACCGCCGCCGCCGACGCGGCCGCGGCCTTCGTCGTCTCCCTCCAGCTCGGCTGCGACGCCGATCCCGGCACGATCGGCGCGATCGCCTGGTCGGTTGCCGATCCGGGCTTCCTCATCTTCTCGACGCCGCAGGCCGTCCTCGCGCTCGGCGCGCCGCCGCTCGACACGCTGAGCGCGGCCGGCGCATCAACGGACGCGCCGGCGCTCGAGTGCGCGGTCACCGGACCGCCCGCGACGGCAACACCGTCCCCCACGCCGACGGCCTCGCCCGGCGCCGGGGGCGCGCTGCCCGACACCGCGTCCGGTGCGGGTGACGCGGCGGGACTGCTCGCGACGCTTGCGGGCGGGATGCTCGTCGCTGGCGGTGTCGTGGCCATCCGCCGGAAGGTCGGAGCCCGGTCGTGACCGATGGCGCCGGCCGAGCCCTGCTCGGCCGGCGAGCCCTCCCCTTCGTCGCGGCCCTCCTGCTCGCGGTCGCGGCGCTCGGTGCGCCTGCCGAGGCACGGGCATGGACCGCGGGGGCGTGCCCGACGACCACGAGCGGCGTGACGGTCGTCGTCGACTTCGGCGCCCTCGGCGCCGGGACGGTCGTTCGTTGCGCACCAGGGGACCCGGCCACCGGGTTCGCGGCCCTCGCGGGTGCCGGCTTCTCGATCGAGCAGGTCAGCAACGTGCCGGGCTTCCTGTGCCGCATCGACGGCCGGCCCGGCGCGAGCCAGGAGACGTGCGTCAACACGCCGCCGGCGTCCGCGTACTGGGTGTACTGGCACGCGCCGCGCGGCGGAAGCTGGACCTACAGCTCGTCGGGGGCCGCCACCCGCAACCCTTCACCCGGCACCGTCGAGGGCTGGTCGTTCTCCGGCCCCGGCGGCGTGACGCCACCCGGCGTGCCGCCTCCTCCCCCGCCGGCGGCTCCGAAGCCGACGCCCACGCCACGCCCGCCGGCGCCCGCGCCCACCGCGCCGGACGCACCGGCGCCCACGAGCCGGCCCGCGGGCGCAACGGCCGCCCCCACGCCGCGGGCGGTCACCCCGGAGCCGACGGCGACTGGGCTCACCGAAGGCGTCAGCGCGCCCGTCGGCCACGCCCCTGAGTCGCCCGACGGCCTCAGCCTCCGCGAGCGCGGCGACGTCGGAGCCATCTGCGTCGCCCTCCCCGTCGGATGCCGTGACCGCTGCGGCGAGTGCCGCGCCGGCTCCTCCGGCCGTCCCGCTCGGCACGGCCGCGGGCGTGGCGATCGCGGTGGCGGTCGGGAGCGCGGCCGCGATCATCGTGCGGCGCCGTGCGGCGGGCGCGGATGGAGGGCCGTGAGTTGAGCACGCACGACCTCCGACCGGCCCGCACGCTGCACCCCGGTGCCTGGTGGCTGTGGGCGCTCGGCCTCGCGATCGTCGCGAGCCACACGACGAACCCGCTGCTGCTCGGCCTGATCATCGGCGTCGCCGCGCTCGTGGTCGCCGCGCGACGCGAGGACGCGCCGTGGGCGCGCGCGTTCCGCATGTACCTCTACCTCGGCGCAGCGATCGTGGTCATCCGGGTCGGCTTCCGCATCCTGTTCGGGGGCGAGTTCGGCACGAACGTCCTCTTCTCACTGCCCGAGGCCGCACTGCCCGAGTGGGCGGCCGGCATCCGCATCGGCGGCGAGGTCACGGCCGAGAGCGTCCTCGCGGCCTTCGTCGACGGCCTGCGGCTGGCGACGATCGTCATCTGCTTCGGCGCCGCGAACAGCCTTGCCAACCCCGGGCGCCTGCTGCGCCTGGCGCCGAATGCCCTGTACGAGGCCGGCGCCGCGGTCACCGTGGCGATGAGCCTCGCCCCGCAGCTGGCGGAGAGCGTGATCCGCGTCGGCCGGGCCCGCCGCGTCCGCGGCTCGGTCGCGGGAGGTCGCCGATCGGTGCCCGGCATCCTCCTGCCGGTGCTCCAGGACGCGCTCGACCGATCCCTCTCGCTCGCGGCCTCGATGGATGCCCGGGGCTACGGCCGATCCGGCGCCGAGCCGGCCGCCCGTCGCCGAGTGACCGCGGCGCTCCTCATCGTCGGCCTGTTCGGCGTCGCGATCGGCCTCTATGGCGTGCTCGACGCGACGGCCGCGATCCCGCTGGCGGCGCCGATCATGGCCGGTGGCGCGGCGTTGCTGGTCGGCGGCATGGTGGCCGCTGGGCGCCGCGTCCAACGCACGCGCTACCGCCCCGATCCGTGGGGCCTGTCCGAGTGGCTGGTCACGGCGTGCGGGGCGCTCGCGGTCACCTCGGTCATGCTCGGTGCGACCCTCGATCCGGCCTCGCTGCACATGTCCCTCGCGCCGATCTCGTGGCCGGGGCTTGCGGTCGTCCCGACCATCGGTGTGCTCGTCGCGGCGACGCCGGCCTGGATCGTGCCGCCGCCGATTTCGAGGGCGGCCAGACGGACCTCGGCCGCCGGTGCGACCTCGGGAGCTCGACCGTGATCCAGTTCCACGGCGTCTCGCTGACCTACCCGGAGGCATCGGCTCCGACGTTGCGTGACGTGGAGCTGGCCGTCGAGGAGGGCAGCCTCTGCCTCGTGGCCGGGCGCACTGGCGCCGGCAAGACGACCCTGCTGCGGCTCGTCAACGGCCTCGTCCCCCACTTCAGCGGCGGCCTCCTCACCGGCCGCGTGACCGTCGGCGGCCGCGACACGCGCGACCATCCGCCGCGCGAGCTGGCCGACGTCGTCGGGTCGGTCGCGCAGGACCCCCTTCACGGGTTCGTGACCGACAGCGTGGAGGAAGAGCTCGCCTACGGCATGGAGCAGCTCGGCGTCGACCCCGCCACGATGCGCCGGCGCGTGGAGGAGACGCTCGACCTCCTGGGAATCGCCGACCTGCGCGACCGATCGCTCCGCAGCCTCTCCGGCGGGCAGCAGCAGCGCGTCGCGATCGGTTCGGTGCTCGCAGCCGGGCCACGCGTCCTCATCCTCGACGAGCCCACCTCGGCGTTGGACCCGCCCGCCGCGGAGGAGGTCCTCGCCGCCGTCCTGCGACTCGTCCACGACCTGGGGCTCACGGTCCTGCTCGCCGAGCACCGGATGGAGCGCGCCGTCGGCTACGCCGACCGCATCGTCACCGTCCATGGCGACGGCACGGTCACCGACGGACCGCCCGCCGCGGAGCTCGAGCGGCTGGAGCTCGTCCCGCCCGTCGTCGAGCTGGGCCGGATGGCGGGGTGGTCCCCGCTGCCGCTCACCGTTCGCGACGCCCGCGCGAGCGCCGGGTCGCTGCGGACGAGGCTCGCCGAGGTCGCGCCGGCGGATCGTGCTGCGGAGCCGACGGACACGATCGCCCTTCGTGCCGAGCGGCTGACGGTGACGTACGGGCCGGTCACCGCCGTGCGCGACGTCACGCTCGAGCTGGCGCGCGGGGCGGTGGCGGTGCTCATGGGCCGCAACGGAGCGGGCAAGTCGTCGCTGCTGTGGGCGTTGCAGGGATCGGGACCGCGACGCTCGGGCAGCGTCCGGGTCGAGGGCCTCGATCCAACCGTTGGGGGCGCTGCGACCAAGGGACTGGTCGGCCTCGTCCCGCAGACCGCGGCCGACCTGCTCTACCACGACACGGTCGACGCGGAGTGTCAGCAGTCCGACCGTGACTGGCAGGTCCGTCCGGGGACGACTCGCGACCTGCTGGCGCGGATCGGCAGAGACGTCGACCCGGCAATCCACCCCCGGGACCTGTCCGAGGGCCAGAGGCTGGCGCTCGTCCTCGCGATTCAGCTCGCGGGATCGCCGAAGGTCGTCCTGCTCGATGAGCCGACGCGCGGCCTCGACTACCCGGCCAAGGCGTCACTGGTCGATGTCCTTCGCGGCCTTGCCGGCGCCGGCCACGCCATCCTCGTCTCGACCCACGATGTCGAGCTGGCCGCGTCGCTCGCCGATCGCGTCATCGTGATGGCCGGCGGAGAGATCGTCGCCGACGGCACCGCGGTTGAAGTGCTGGCCGCCTCGCCGGCGTTCGCGCCCCAGGTCGCGAAGATCCTCGGCCCGCCATGGCTCACCGTCGACGGCGTCCGTCGAGCCCTCGCTCTCGGGGGCGCGGCATGACCGCATTGCCGGCGCGCGCGACGGCCGTGCCCGTCGCCGCGCGACCGTGGCTCGTCCTGGCCATCGGTTCGGCCGTGGGGGTCATGGCATTCTGCTGGCCCTTGATCGTGTCGCCCGGCCCGGCTGGCGCGCCGCGGATCGACAGCCCGCTGCTGTTCGTCGCGATACTGCCGATCATCGTCGCGACCCTCGTCATCGAGCTGTCGGCCGGTCGCATGGACGCCAAGGCCATCGCCATGCTCGGCGTCCTCGCAGCCCTGGGTGCGGCGCTGCGCCCGCTCGGTGCCGGCACCGCCGGGGTCGAGACGGTGTTCGTCCTGCTCGTCCTCGGCGGGCGCGCGTTCGGACCGGGGTTCGGCTTCGTGCTGGGCCCGGTCACGCTCTTCGCATCGTCGCTGCTCACCGGTGGCGTCGGGCCGTGGCTGCCGTTCCAGATGCTCGCCGCCGGCTGGGTCGGCCTCGGCGCCGGCCTCCTCCCGCGGGCACGGGGCAAGCGCGAGGGCCTCCTGCTCGCGGCGTACGGCGCCGCCGCCGCCTTCGGCTATGGCCTCGCCATGAACCTGTGGTTCTGGCCGTTCGCCGCCGGTCTCGATACGGCGCTCTCGCTCGTCCCGGGTGATCCGATCCTCGACAACCTCGGCCGGTTCCTGCTGTTCACCCTCGCGACGTCAATGGGCTGGGACCTCGGCCGCGCGATCACCACGATCGTGCTGCTGGCCGTCCTCGGCCCGACGGTCCTGGGAGCCCTTCGCCGTGCCGGCCGGCGCGCGGCGTTCGGCGCGTCAGCGCAGTTCGCCACGCGGGACGCCGCGGAAGGGGTCAGCCCTCCGTAGCGGCTCCTGCCGCTACGATCCGCTCGTGAGCCACCTGCCCCCGGATCGGATGATCCCGCTCCTGCCGTGCCGATCCATCGACGATCAGATCGCCTTCTACGAGTCGATCGGCTTCGAGGTCACCTATCGGCAGAAGGCGCCGAACGTGTATGCATCGGTCCAGCGCGGGCTGATCGAGCTCCATTTCTTCACGATGAAGGGCTACGAGCCGGCGAATTCGTACAGCACGTGCTACGTGATGGTCAGCGACATCGACGCGCTGTACGCCGACTTCCGGGAAGGCCTGAAGCGCAGCCTCGGCCGCGTGCCGACCCGCGGCATGCCCCGGATCGGTGCGCTCGGGGACATGTCCTACGGCGTCCGCCAGTTCCTCCTGACCGATCCGGGCGGCAACATCATTCGCATCGGTCAGCCATTGGCCGCGACCAGGGGCGGCGCCGCGCATCCGACCTCGCGACTGGCGAAGGCGCTGGACGCGGCGACTCTGCTCATGCACTCGAAGGTTGACCCCGAGACGACCGCTCGGGTGCTCGACGCCGCGATGGCCGATGACCCGGATGCGCCCGACGTCCTCCTCGCCCAGGCTCGGATCCTGCGCGCCGATGCCGCCCACGCCCTCGGCGACGACAAGCTGGCGGCAGAGTTGCTCGATCGGGTCGCCGAGGCCGACCTCCGGGCCGATGACCGCGCGTTCATCGCTGACGACCTGGCTCGCGCGGACGAGCTCCGCGCGGCTCCCATCAGAGGCTCGCGGCGTACTCCTCGTCCGTGACGAGCTCGCCCCACTCGGTCTCCGGGCCGTCGGCCGGCGCCTCCCAGAGCGTGAGGTGACTCATCAGGTGATCCGGCGCGGCGCCGTGCCAATGCCACTCCTTCGGCCTCGTATAGATCGTGTCGCCCGGCCGGATCTCGGTGACCTCCCCGCCTCGCGCCTGCGTGCGGCCGATGCCCTCGATGACACGCAGGGTCTGTCCCAGGACGTGGGCGTGCCAGGCGCTGCGGGCACCCGGCGCAAAGTGCACGACGCCCGCGCGAAGGCGCGAGGTCCCCTGGTCGTCTGCGATGGCGTCGAACCACGCGTCGCCGACGAACCTCTCCGGCGAGCCCTTGACCGATGGCCGTTTGGGCTGAACCTCCATGCGATGACTCCTCGCGATGCTGTCAGCGGATGTTGCGGTTGACCCGGAAGAGGTTGGTCGGGTCGTACCGGGTCTTGACGCTGGCAAGCCGGTCGTAGTTGGACCGGAAGGAAGCGCGCGTCCGGTCATCGGGCTCGTCATCGGTCTGGAAGTTGACGTAGTTCCCGCCCGTCGAGAACGGCCGCAGCGCCTCCCAGGCGCTTCGCACCCAGGACCGATTCGACTCGCCGGCGGGCGAGTCCGGCGTCCACATCGACTGCACGACGCAGGCGAAGGCGGCATCGCGGTTGCCGACCGCGCCGTCGTCCTCGGCGTGCTCGGAGAGGGCGCCCGCGATCTGGAACAGGACGATCTGGTTCGCCGGCGCGGTGAGGCCCTCGAACTGCGCGTGGTAGGTCCGGAGGAGCTGGTCCGAGAGGCCGGGCACGAACTCCGACTTCCAGTAGTAGTGGTTGCCGCGAGGCTGGGTCGCGTCGAGCAGCGCCTGCAGCGCCGTGTACTCCCTGGCCTGGATGAGGTTCGCCAGCGGCTCACCGAGGGAGGTGATCGGCTCGAGGTCGGCGGCCGCCTGGCCTGGATCGCCCGAGTGGCAGGCCACGATCATCACGACCGGCGTGCCGTGCGCCGACTCCGGCAGCCACGGCGCCGGCGGAGCGTTGCGCCGGATCGCCACCAGCGTGAGCTCGCGCGGCGCCGACTCGGTGACGCGGCGGAAGGCGTCGAGGACGCGCTCGGCCTCCGAGGCCGGCCACGCGATCGGTCCACCGGTGATCTGCGGCCCGACCTCGTGGAGGCGGAACGTGAACCCGGTGGCGACGCCGAAGTTGCCGCCGCCGCCACGAAGCGCCCAGAACAGCTCTGCGTTCTCGTCGCGTGATGCGCGCGTGACCGATCCGTCGGCGAGGACGATCTCGACCTCCTCGAGGTCGTCCACGGTCCATCCGAAGCGTCGGGTCAGGTAGCCGAAGCCGCCTCCGAGCGTCAGCCCCGCGACGCCCGTGAGCGAGACGAATCCGAGCGTGGCCGCCAGCCCGTGCTGCTGGGTGGCCCGGTCGACGTCCCCGAGGAGGGCACCGGCCTCGACGCGGGCGCGCCGCGCTTCCGGGTCGACCTCGACCCGGTTCTGGGCCGACATGTCCAGCGTCAGCCCGCCATCGGTCAGGGCCAGGCCGGCGATGTTGTGTCCCCCACCCCTGATCGACAGCTCGACACCATGGTCGGCGGCGAAGCGCACGGTGCGTGCGACGTCATCGACCGATGCGGCGCGCGCGACGATCGCCGGACGCTTCGCGATCATGCCATTCCACAGCGACACCGACTCCGCGTAGCCCTCGTCGTCCGGACGCAGGAGTGTTCCGTCGAGCTTGGTACCGAAGGCATCCAGGGCCGACGGGTCCAGCTGGATGCGGCCGTCGAGGCCGGTGATCGGGAATGAGGTCGTGCTCACGGTGGGTCCTCCGCTAGGGCTGGCACTCTCTCCAGTTTCGAATGGTAGTCCCTCGACCAATCGTGTCGAGGGCGGCGCATCAGCCGTCGCGACGCGCGCGTCAGGTGAGTTCGGACGTTTCGTCGAACTCGGGGGAGGGTCACCGCCCCTCGTGCCGGCAATCCGCGCTGCCTCCTCCATCGAGAAGCCACCACGATGGTTGCGAATCCAGGCGCGCGCGTACCGATAGCGGATCGCCTCGTAGGTGATGAGGCCGACGCACACGCCGGCCACCAACGCGAGCGACACGAGGGCCGGCACGACGGTCGCGACCGGGATCAGCGCGAGCAGCGCCACCGTGGCCGTCGGCCGTCCATGCCCCCAGCCACCACCGATCCGCAGCCGCATGGCGACGTGCGCGCCCATGTACAGCGCCAACCCGCCGCACAGGCCGATGGCGGGGACGATCCCGAGCGGCTCGGCGGCGTGGGCCAGTGTGACCTCCACCCCGAACGCGAACAGTACGATGCCGGAGACCAGCGGCAAGTGGAGGTAGGAGTAGAGGTCGCGGGCGAGTGCGTTCCGCTCACGCCCGGTCGCCTCGACGAGCCTCGCCTGCGAGACGTAGATGACCCAGTCGAAGTACGACCACCAGAGCGATGCGGCGACGATGATCCCGAGCAGCGCGGCCGTGATCAGGCCGGCATCCAGCGGCAGCCCCGCTGCGCCGACCCCGATCGCGATGATCGACTCGCCGAGCGCGATGATGACGATCAGCCCGTGGCGCTCGACGAAGTGCTCTGGCGAGACGCGCCACCCCCGTCCGCGACCAAGGAGCGCGCCGAGGTAGTCGATCGACAGCGCCACGAGCCACAGCGCAAGCTCGGCGGTCCCGACGAAGAAGGCCGCGACGACGATCAACGACGGCCCGACCACGGCGCCGGGTGTGAACCGCAGGACGGCGCCGAGGAGATCGCGATCGCCCTTGCCAGCGATGGCGAACAGCACGAGGTGGTTGGCGCGCACGATGAAGTACGCCACCGCGAAGACGAGCGAGTCCGCGCCGAACGCCGCCGGCGTCGCGAGCGCCACCACGAGCATCGCACCCATCGAGCCGAAGACAGCCAGGCGAACCGCGCCCTCCTCGGGGTCGAGGGTGTTCGTCAGCCACGCATAGGCGGCCCATGCCCACCACAGCGCACCGAGCAGGAGCAGGCCGCGCAGCAGTCCATCCCAAGTCGGGTCGTGGGTGACGAAGCCGGTGACCTGGGTGATCGCGAAGACGAAGACGAGGTCGAAGAACAGCTCGAGCGGCGTCACCCGCTGCTCGGCCTCGACCTCTCGAACGGTCATCGCATGCAGCCTAGCGCCGAGCGACGTCGAACAGCCCGAACCAGTAGCCACGGACGACGTCGTGGGTGGCGCTGAGCCGATACCCGGCATCGGTCATCTCGCGCAGCACGCGGCGCGGCGAGGACGCGTGCCGCCCCCGCCATCGGGCCAGCGGGCCTTCGCGCCGCGACTCGAGGATCGCGACCCTGGCGCCGGGCCGGAGCTGGGCGCGGGCTTCCGCGAAGTACCTCGCCGGATCCGGGAGGTGGTGATAGGTGGCCGAGACGAAGAGCAGGTCCACCGGCTCCGGGATCTCCAGCCGGTCACGGCGCACGAGGACGTCCCGGAGGGTCGTGATCCCACGCTCGTCGGCCGCGCGGCGCAGGTCGCGGAGGGTGTCCGGGGAGGCGTCGAGGGCGTAGACGACGCCGTCCGGATCCACGGCGCGCGCGAGACGGACGGTGAAGTGCCCGTAGCCCGGACCGAGATCGCCGACGACCATGCCCGGTCGGAGGTCGAGGACCGCGATCACCGCATCCGGGTCGCGGAGACGATCCTGGCGCGTTCCCCCGGCGTAGAGCCATCGGCGGATGGGCTCGGCCAGGCGGTCGAGGGTCACGCGTCGGAGACGTTGATCACGACCTTGCCGCGGGCGTGTTCGTCCTCCACCCAGCGCAGGGCGTCGACGACCTGGTCCAGCGGATAGCGCCGATCGATCACCGGCCTCAGCTTGCCGGCCGCGATGAGCTCCTTCAGGGTGTCGACGTCGGGCGCATGCAACGGCTTCCACCACAGCATCAGGCCGCTCCATTTGTCGCCGAAGCGCGAGATGACCAGGCTGCCCCAGAGCGACGCGAGGATGCTGCTGGTGGTGCCTCCCATCGTCAGGTAGACGCCGTTCGGCTTCAGGGCGCGCCGGACGGCGAAGATCGAGTAATGCGAGTCGACGGCCACGATCCAGTCGTACCGCTCCCCCGCCTTCGTGTAGTCGACCTTCTTGTAGTCGATGACGTGATCGGCGCCAAGCGATCGCACGAGGTCGAGCTTGTCGCCGCTGGCGACGCCGCTCACCTCGGCACCCATCGCCTTGGCGATCTGTACGGCGAACGGACCGACGTTGCCCGACGCGCCGTCGATCAGCACCGTGTCGCCGGGCTTGAAGGTCCGGCCGTCGCGCGTTCGCATCCCCTGGAGCGCCAGGACCGCCGAGTGCGGCAGCGTGGCGGCCTCCTCGAACGACATGCCGGCCGGGATCGGCTGGAACGCCTTCTCGCGCGCACAGACGAACTCGGCGAAGGCTCCGAATCGGCCGGCCGCGAACAGGTCGGTCATGACCTCGTCGCCGGGCTTGAATCGGGTCACGTCCGGGCCGATCGCCTCGACGACGCCGGCGGCGTCGATCCCGACCTCGTGGTTCCGGGGGGCGCGGAGGCCCATGAAGAGGCGCACGAACCCGGGTTTCGGCTTCAGGCCATCGAGGTCGGCCCGGTTGACCGATGCGGCTCGGACGCGGACGAGCACCTGGTCCTTGGACGGCGTCGGACGCTCGACCTCGCGGAGCTCGACGACCTCGGGAGGGCCGTATCGGTCATGGAATGCCGCCCTCATTCGCTCTGCCGCGACACCTGAGCCTGGGGCGACTGTCGAGTCGGTCACCCGTCGATGGTAATCGGCTCAGTCCGGCGCGGCGACAGGCTCGGGCGAGGCTCCCCCTTCGACCTCTTGCTCATCCCGCGCCGGCACGCCCCGGAGGACGTACGCGGCGATGATCGCCGTCAGGATCGCGAGGATCGTTGCCACCGCGGCGACGAAGTGGAGCGCATCCATGAACGCCGCCTGGGACACCGCCACCAGCGCTGCCCCCAGCGCCTCGGGGAGCGTCTGAGCGACCGCGAGCGCGCCGCCGAGCGTGTCCTGCGCGGCACCGACGACCTCCGCGGGAATCTCCGACGGGAGCGAATCCGCGATCTCGGTCCGATACACGGCCGTGCCGAGGCTGCCGAGGAGCGCGATCCCCAGTGCGCCACCGAGCTCGCCGCTCGTCTCGGACATGCCCGTGGCGGCGCCGGCCTGCTCCGGCGGCGCACTGCCGACGATGAGCTCGGTCGCGAGCGTGATGACCGGGGCAAGCCCGAGCGAGATCACGATCGAGGCAACGATGATGATCGCGATGCCGGGGCCGCTGTCGAGCCCGAGGCCGAGCAGCGTCGCCGTCCCGACCGCGGCAATGGCCATGCCGGCGCCCATGATCACCGACGGGCGGAAGCGATGGATGATCTTCGGCGCGACGACGGACCCGACGATGAATCCGGCGGCCGACGGAAGCGACCAGACCGCCGCCTCGATCGGCGACAGCCCGAGGACGAGCTGCAGGTACTGCGCGATGAAGAGGAAGTAGCCGACGACGACGAAGATGCTGAGCAGGTACGTCCCGAGCGAGGCCGAGAACGCGCGAATCCTGAACAGGCGCACGTCGATGATCGGTGACTCGAGGTGAAGCTGACGGCGCACGAACCAGACGCCGAGCAGGAGGCCGCCGACGATCGCGACGACCGGCATCGGTGCCAATCCGCCCTGCGCGAGCTCCTTCAGCCCGAACACCACCGCGAGGATGGCGAGAAGGGACAGCGCCACGCTGCCGAGGTCGATGGGATGAGCGTTCTGGTCCCGGTACTCGGGCAGGGTGCGCGGGCCGAGGATGAGCAGCAGCCCCATCACCGGGACACCGATGAGGAACACGGAGCCCCACCAGAAGAATTCGAGGAGCACGCCGCCGAGGACCGGACCGATCGCGCCGCCGGCTGAGTAGGCCGCGATCCAGAACCCGATCGCGGTACTGCGCTGCTTCGGGTCCAGGAACATCGTGAAGATCAGGGATAGCGTCGAGGGCGCGATCGTCGCCCCGGCGACGCCCATCACAGCGCGACTGGCGATGAGCATCTCCGAGCTCGTCGAGAAGGCCGCGAGCAGCGACGCGAGCGCGAAGCCCGCGGCGCCGGCCAGCAGGAGCTTGCGCCGCCCGATCCGATCCCCTAGCGAGCCCATCGTGATGAGCAGGCCGGCGACCAGGAAGCCGTAGATGTCGATGATCCAGAGCAGCTGCGCGCTCGACGGCTGCAGCTCTGCGCTGATCCGCGGGATGGCGAGGTTGAGCACGGTCAGGTCCATCGCGTAGACCAACGCCGCGAGCGTCAGCACGCCCAGCCCGATCCACTCTCGCCTGGTTGCTCGTGGTGGCACGGCGTACTCGCCCGTCATCTCGTTCATGCTCCTACAGACTGAGCTCTCCGATGGGATTCATCGGTTGCGGCCTCACCCCTTCGGCTGAAAGCCTGCGCTTGACACCGCCGTTATACAACCGTATGGTTGTACCATGCAGATCGCGCCTCCCGACTTCGACCGTATGTTCGGCGCGCTGGCCGACGTCACGCGGCGTGACATCGTGCGCCGCGCGATCGATGGCGGAGAGGGCGTGGCCGAGCTGGCCAGCCACTACGCCATGAGCTTCGCCGCGGTCCAGAAGCACGTCGCCATCCTCGAGCGGGCAGGGCTCGTCACCAAGCGACGCATCGGGCGCCGCAAGGTCGTCCGCACCAACCTGGAGACGCTGCGCGTGGCGCGCCGCCTGCTGGACCGATACGAGGACCTGTGGCGCGAGCGGATCGACCGCATGACCGATCTCGTCACCGATGCCACCCACAACCCAAAGGAGACCAACGGATGACCGTGACCGCAGTCCGCAAGGACCCCCAGGCCCTGACCTTGACCGTCGATGCCGAGTTCGACGCATCGGCCGAGCGCGTGTGGCAGCTGTGGGCCGACCCACGCCAGCTCGAGCGATGGTGGGGCCCGCCAACCTACCCCGCCACCTTCACGAAGCACGACCTGGCGCCGGGCAGCCGCGTCGAGTACCACATGACCGGGCCCGAGGGCGACCAGCCGAAGGGCTACTGGGACATCCTCGAGGTCGACGCGCCCCGTCGGCTCGTGGTCCGCGACGGCTTCGCCAACGACGACGGCACGCCGAACGACGACTTTCCGCGCGGCGAGATGCGCGTGACGATCCAGGAAACCGGCGCTGGCCGCACCCGCATGTCGATCGAGAGCCTCCATCCGAGCGCCGAGGCGATGGAGCAGGTCCTGGCCATGGGCATGGAGGAGGGCATGACCCAGGCCGTCGCCCAGATCGACGAGATCCTTGCCGAGGAGAAGGTTCCATCGGCATGACCGATTCACCACTGGCGCCCCTGATCGGCTCGTGGGAGTTCCAGGCCAGCTCGGACGGGCGGTTCCTCGGCCGTGGCTCGACGACGTTCGAGTGGACGGAGGACGGCGCCTTCGTCCGCCAGCACGCGAACGACGAGCCGGACCCCGCGACGACCACGGAGTGGAGCGGCCACTCCCCCATGCCGGTCACCGCGATCCTCGGCTTCGACGACTCAAACGGGGAGCGGACGATGCTCTACTCGGATGCCCGCGGCGTCTTCCGCATCTACCGCATGACCCTCACCGACGAGGCGTGGACCGTGTGGCGCGATGCCCCGGGCTTCAACCAGCGGTTCGTCGGGAGGATCGAGGACGGCGGCGAGACCATCAGGGGCGCGTGGGAGACGTCGGAGGACGGCTCCGAGTGGACGGTCGACTTCGACATGGTCTACCGCAGGCGAGACCGATGAGATCAACGGACGGGCGAAGTCTGAGAGACGCAAGCAACCAACGAAAGGACCGATGATGAAGAGCACCATCGCGGGGCCGACGACCCGGACGCTGGACGTCCCTGGCGCGACCCTGACTTACGATTTGCGACCTGGCACGGGGAGCGACATTCCGCTGTTCCTGATCGGCTCGCCGATGGGCGCTGCCGGCTTCGGATCCCTTTCGAGCCACTTCGCCGACCGGACGATCATCACCTACGACCCGCGCGCAACGGAACGGAGCACGCTCGACGAGCCGACGAAGCCGCCGACGCCCGAGCAGCACGCCGACGACCTGCATCGGATCATCCAGGAGGTCGGTGGCGGGTCGGTCGACCTGTTCGCCAGCAGTGGCGGCGCCGTGAACGCGCTGGCGCTCGTGGCGAGGTATCCCGATGACGTGCGGACGCTCGTCGCCCACGAGCCTCCGCTCCCCTCGGTCCTCCCCGACCGCGAAGCCGCGGTCGCGTCGGCGCTCGCCGTGCACGACACGTACATGCAGCGCGGTTGGGGCGCCGGCATGGCGCACTTCATTGCCGTCGTCAGCCACGAGGGCGAGTTCCCGGACGACTTCGCCCAGCGGCCCGCCCCCGATCCGGCGATGTTCGGCATGCCGACCGAGGACGACGGCTCCCGGGCCGATCCGCTGCTCGGGCTGGCGCTGGCCGGTTCGATCCGTTACGAGCTCGACTTCGATGGGTTGCGAGCGGCCTCGACGCGCATCGTCATGGCTGCCGGCAACGAGGAAGGCACGATGGCCAACCGCGGCGCATATGGCGTCGCACAACGGTTGGGCACCACGGTGGTGGTCTTCCCGAGCGGCCACAGCGGCTTTCTCGGCGGCGAGTACGGCCAGACCGGCGATCCGGACGCCTTCGCGGCGAAGCTGCGCGACGTGCTGGCGGGTACCTGAAGTGAGGTCCCGGCCGCTGGTCTAGGCCCGCACCTTCAGTCCCTTCACGCCCTCGAAGTGCCGGACGTTCCGGGTGACGAGCGTGAGCCGATGCTGGAGGGCAGTGGCCGCGATCAGGGCATCGGGCAGGCGCAGCGCCGTACCTCGCCGAAGGCGGCCGGCGCGCTCGGCGATCGCGGCATCGACGGCGATATCGGTCATGGGTTCGAGGAGGCGTCGAATGCGGCGCTCCTCGGACCCACTCCCTGAGAACAGCTCGGCGCGCGTGATCGCGGACACGTGGATGTCGTCCGCTCCCGGCGCGAAGCGACGGTAACCACGCAGGTGGTCGACCAGGACGTCGCTATCGACCAGGATCCGCGTCACGGCTCCACTCGTCGCGGCTTGGCAGCGCGAGCTCGGGCAGCGCGCCGAATGTCTCGTCCAGCACCGCGTCGACATCCGGGCGGTCATCGGCGAGGTACGCGTCGACCGCCTCGCGGATCATCCGCGCCAGCGGCGCACCGGTCCGACGGCCGCGAACGTCCAGCCGCCGCCGCTGGTCATCGGTCAGGTAGATCTGAGTCCGGGTACTTGCCATATACAGCACAGCATACAGCACGGGCTACCAGACGGATTCCTACCCATGAGCCAGCTTGGACCGTGCGGCGACGAGGTCGATCGCCGCGATCCGCCCGCCGACCTGCTGCCGTCATACGTCAGTCGGGGCGCCAGAGGTCGGGCTGCGGCAGCCCGTTGATCCCGAGCGTCTGCGAGAGTTCGCCCCAGTGCCAGGCCTCGTGGGTGAGCAGACGCTGGAGGATCGAGCTGCGAGTGTGGACCTGGACCTTGTCACCGTAGGCGCGCTGGATCTCATCGGTCAGCATCTCGAGCGTCCATCGGTCCAGGCAGCCGTCGAGGATCGAAAACGTCGAGTCCAGGGCTCCGGCGATCTCCTCGGCCGAGCGCGGGTGGTCGAGGTCGTCCGCCCAGTCGATTGCGTCGGAGCCGTTCCAGAACGGCGTCGACTCGATGCCGGGCTCGCCGACGACGGCGCACAGCCAGTAGACCCGCATCGCGGCGGTGTGGCTGACCGCGGCCCAGATCGGCAGCAGGTCGGGCGCCGGCCGGATGGCGAGCTGCTCAGCGGTCATGCCGGCGATGACCTCGCGAACGCGACGGTTGTACTGCGGCCACATGTGAAAGGCGGGCCGGATTGATGTGTTCATGGACCGATGCTACCGCTGGATTCCTGCCGGCATCTGTCACGAATTCGCCGCATCATGGTGGCGTCCCGAGACTCGAAGGAGGAGGAACGCATGTCCGCCGTGGAGTGGCTGCTCGATTCGGACCCCGCCATCCGCTGGCAGGTCATGCGCGACCTGACCGATGCGCCCGCGGACGATGTCGCCGCCGAGCGCGCTCGGGTCGTGACGGAGGGCTGGGGCGCCCAGGTGCTCGCTGCGCAGAGTGCCGACGGCACGTGGAACGGCGGCGCGTACTCGCCCGAGTGGACGTCGACAACGCCGGCCCTCCAGCTCCTGCGCCACTTCGGCATCGATCCATCGACCGACCAGGTGCGCGGCGCGCTGACGCTCGTCCGCGCCAACGCCCGATGGGAGTATGAAGATCTCCCCTACTTCGACGGCGAGGTCGAGCCGTGCATCAACGGCCAGGCCGTCGCGGTCGGGTCGTACTTCGGCCAGGACGTGCAGGTCATCGTCGACCGCCTGCTGACCGAGCAGATGGCCGATGGCGGCTGGAACTGCGAACAGGAGGCCGAACGCGGCGGCTCGACGCGCGGGTCGTTCGACACCACGATCAATGTCCTCGAGGGGCTGCTCGAGTACGAGCGCGCCACCGGAGGTCATGCGGAGGTGGCTGCCGCCCGCGAGCGCGGCCAGGAGTACCTGCTCGAGCGACGCCTGCTGCGCCGCCTGTCGGACGGCGAGATCGGCGACCGCAAATGGCTCCACTTCGCCTTCCCGACCGGCTGGCACTACAACGCCCTGCGCGCGCTCGACCATCTGCGCGACGCCGGCGCGACACCCGACGACCGCCTGAACGAGGCGCTCGACCTCGTCGAGTCGAAGCGCGACGCCGACGACCGTTGGCCGCTCGACCTCGCCCTCCACGACGAGCTGCTCGTGGATCTCGGCGAGCGCGTCGGGGAGCCGAGCCGCTGGAACACGCTGCACGCCCTTCGCGTGCTGCGCTGGGCCGGACGCGCCGACGTCGCTGCCACCGAGCGCGCCGCATTGGCATGACCGATCCGGCGGCACAGGATCTCACGATCGTCCCGGCCAACGAGGCGAGATGGGAGGACATCCAGACCGTCTTCGGCACCCGCGGCGACGCGGCCGGCTGCCAGTGCCAGCGGTTCAAGCTCGCTCCGAGGGAGGCGTTCAAGAGCTTTCCTCCCGAGGAGCGGGCCATGAGGCTCCGCGCACAGACGAACGCTGGTAATCCCGAGGCGGAAACGACCGCCGGGCTGGTTGCCTACCTCGACGGCGAGCCGGTCGGATGGTGTGCGGTCGAACCGCGCCCGGCCTACACGGGCCTGCTCCGCGTGTTCCGGGTCCCGTGGGACGGAAGAACGGAGGACAAGACCGATCACACCGTTTGGGCCGTGACGTGCATCTTCGTTCGCGCGGGGTTCCGAGGCCGGGGCATCAGCTACGCCATCGCCCGGGCCGCGGCCGACTTCGCACGCGATCGCGGCGCTCGAGCCGTCGAGGGCTACCCGCTGATCACTGAGCCCGGGCAGGAGATCACCTGGGGTGAGATCCATGTCGGCAGCCGCAACGTGTTCGCCGCCGCCGGCTTCGACGAGGTCAGCCATCCCACACCGCGGCGCGTCGTGATGCGGATCGACTTCTAGATGTTCACCGAGACCGCCCGCGACGCGGTGCTCGCGCGTGCGGTCGCGCTGCTGTCGGACGACCAGAGGGTCGAGGGTCTCCTCCTGACGGGGTCGCTCGGTCGCGGGCAGGGCGATCGGTGGTCGGACATCGATCTCGACGTCGTGATCGCGGACGACGCTGATGTCGAGGCCGTCACGACCGAGTGGGAGGCCATTGCCTACCGCGAGTGGCCGGCCGTCCATCACTACGCCACCGAGTTCGGGACGACGCGGGTCCGCGGTTTCCTGCTGCGTGATGCGCTCCTTCTCGACCTTGCCTTCACGCCAATCGGCGATCTCGAGGTCTGGGCGCCGGTGCAGGTCCTCTTCGATCGCACGGGTCACACCACGCAGGTGGCCGCGGCGTGGGCTCCGTGGTCACCGACACCCGATTGGCGGGGCGAGGCCGGGTTCGCCGCGCACGACGTCCTGCACGCCTGCGTGGCAGCCAACCGCGGACGGCCTTGGCAATCGGCCTACTTCCTGCAGCGCATCCGCAACCGAACGCTGGCGCTCGCATCCGAGCGCCACGGGTACGCCTCCGATGACTTCACGCGCGTAGACGACGTGCCAGCGGATGAGACGTCGCCGATGGAAGCGACGCTCGTCCCGAACCTTCGGACCGACGTGCTGCTCGAGGCGATCAATCGGGCCACGCGCGGGTTCCTGGACGAACTTCGCCGGCACGATCGGGACCTCGCCGACCGATTGACTGAGCCGTTCAACGCGATCTTGAAAGGAGAACGAGATGGCTGAATCTTCAGGGGGCAACTCCCGATCCATCATCCTGGTCCCCGGCTTCTGGCTCGGCGCCTGGGCATGGGACGAGGTCGCCGCGAAGCTGCGCGACGACGGCCACGACGCGACCGCGATCACGCTCCCGGGCCTCGACTCGGCGGACGCGGACCGCTCATCGATCGGCGCCGAGGACCACGTCGACGCCATCGTCAGGGCGGTCGAGACCGCCGATTCCCCCGTTGTGCTCGTCGTCCATAGCGCCGCCGGCTACAGCGGCTACGCCGCAAGCGATCGCGTGCCCGAGCGGATCGCGGCGATGGTCTACGTCGACACCGCCCCGGGCAAGGGCGCGATGGACCCCGACTTCACCGATGCCGAGAAGCCGCTCGACTGGGCCTCGGTCGAGGAGGAGGAGAACCTCGATGGGCTCAGCGACGAGCAGAAGGAGGCGTTCCGCCAGCGGGCCGTTCCCGTCCCGGGCGGGGTACTGCGCGACTCGGTCGAGCTGACGAACGACGCGCGCAACGACATCCCGAGCACGTTGATCTGCACCGGCTACACCGCCGAGCAGTACCAGGCGTACGCGAGGGAGCATCCCGAGTGGTCGTTCCTCGCCGGCATCCCCGAGCTCCGCAACGCGACCTGGGTCGACCTGCCGACCAGCCACTGGCCGATGTGGTCGAAGCCGCACGAGCTCGCGAAGATCATCGGCCACGTCGCGAAGGTGCCCGCCGGGGCGAGCCGATGACCGAGGATGGCATCAGCCCGAGCGACTTCCACGCGGCCGACGGCACCGAGGACTGGCGCGTCCTGGCCGAGGGAGCGTGCGCCTTCTTCCGCACCGGCTCGTTGGCCGACAGTGCGCGCCTCGTCGGCGCGATCACTCAGCTCGCCGGAATCGAGGACCACCCGCCCGACGCGGACGTGCGCCGCGACGGCGTGACGGTCCGCCTCATCACGATCGCCGACGATTGGTACGGTCCGAGCCGGCGCGACCTCGAGCTCGCCCGGCAGATCTCGGCGGCCGCACGAGAGCTCGGCTTCGGGGCCGATCCGTCCGCGCTCCAGAGCTTCCTCGTCATCCCGGGCGCTCCCGACACCGCCGAGGTGATCCCGTTCTGGCGGGCCGTGCTTGGCTACGAGCCACGCGACGACAGTCCGGACGAGGATCTCGTCGATCCGCACATGCGCGGGCCGTCGTTCTGGTTCGAGCCCATGGCGGAGCCGCGTCCGAGCGGCGGCGGCGCGATCCACGTCGCGGTCTGGGTGCCGCCGGAGCAGGCGGAGGCACGAGTCGCGACGGCGCTCGCCGCCGGGGGCCGCCTGGTGCGCGACGAGTTCGCGCCCTCCTGGTGGACGCTGGCTGATGCCGCTGGCAACGAGGCCGACGTCGCAACGACCTCGGGCCGCGACTGAGCGGACCGATGAGTCCGGCCGGCGACATCGGTCCCGGAAGGGAAGGCTTTGGCAAGCGAGCCTGCTTAAGCCAGACTCGATGGCTCTTGAGCCGATACGAACACATCGCAGAGAGGGGCACGACCGATGACGACGACCTGGACGACCGAGATCAACGGCACCGGCACCTACGCCGAGGTGAACGGCCTCAACCTGTACTACGAGATCCACGGCGAGGGGCGGCCGCTGATCCTGCTCCATGGCGGGCTCGGCTCCGGCCAGATGTTCGGACCAATCCTGCCTGCGCTCACCGCGAACCACCGGGTGATCGCTCCCGACCTCCAGGGGCACGGGCGGACCGCCGACATCGACCGGCCGATCAGCGAGCGGCTCATGGCCGACGACATCGCGGCGCTGATCGACCACCTCGGGCTGGAGCGGCCCGACCTCGTCGGCTACTCGCTCGGCGGCGGCGTCGCGTTCCACACGGCAGTGAAGTACCCGGAGAAGGTCGGGAAGCTCGTGACGGCGTCGATCTACTTCCGCTCGGACGACGTCCACGACGAGCTGAAGGCGTTGCAGGGCCAGGTGAACGCATCGGCGGCCGAGTTCATGAAGGAGACGCCGATGTGGGAGACCTACCAGCGTCTCGCGCCACGGCCAGACGACTTCGGGCGACTGCTCGACAAGATCGGCGAGATGATGAAGGACGACTTCGACTACACCGATGACCTGCGCGGCATCCAGGTCCCCACCCTGCTCGTGGCGGCCGACGCGGACCAGGCGCCGCCGAGCGCCCTCGTCGAAGCATTCAAGCTCATCGATGGCGGCCTGCGCGATGGCGGCTGGTCGGGCGAGAACCGACCGAAGGGCGGCCACGCGCTCGCGATCCTGCCGGGGCTGACCCACTACGACATCTTCGCCTCGCCGCTCCTCGCCGCCGTCACGCTCGACTTTCTTGACCGGCAGTAAGGCGGACTCGGAACCGATGGCGCGTCGGCGCCCATGACGAACCAGGAACCGGGGGAGCTCCGGAGCGAGGTGCTGCGCGAGGGCGCCACGATGGCGCTCTACATCAGCCTCTCGCTGCTGGCGGTCATGGTCGCGCTCCCGAAGGACGTCGCACCCGCATCGTCCGACTCCCCCGCCGCCGTCCTGTTCTTCACGTCCATCGGGCTGCTGCTCGCCCACCAGCTGGCCTTTCGAATCTCCGCCCGGCTGGCTCACCGCGGGTTGATGTCGGAACACCTCGAGGTCCTCGCCGCCCACCTTGTCGGCGGGCTGCTGGTCACCGCCATCGCCGTCGTGCCGGTGCTGCTCATCGATGGCCCGACGGGCGTCCTCGTGTCGGAGCTCCTGCTCCTCGGATTCATCGCGCTGGTCGGGTACATGGCCGCGCGTTCCGTGCCGCTGAGCCGCACCCGGTCGCTCGGCTACGTCGCCGGCGTCGTCGTCCTGACCCTGGGCATCCTCTGGATCGAGACCCTCTTCGACCACTGAGGCAGGCACGGGGTGGCCGGGACTTGACATGCGGAATCTAGGCTTGAGCCATGACCGCTCAACCGACCGATGGACCCGATCCCGACGCCATCACCGACTACATCACCGAGACGTATCCCGAGACCGTCATCGCCGAGGCGATGAACGCGACGTTCTTCTCGCTCGACGAGCAGCACTGGCCGAACTTCGCGACGATCGTCACGACCGATGAGCACGACGATGCCTCCAACCTCTCGCGTGAGGGAGTGTTCCGGCTGAACATCGGCACGCTGACGAAGGAGACATTCGCGCGGCTGGTGGGCGGCACGGAGTCGCCCGACTACACCGAGCTGGACCGGATCCTCCCCCACCCGGTCTACGCGAAGCAGCGCTGGATCTCGATCCTCAACCCCAGCGCCCGATCCTTCGAGGAGATCTGCAAGCCGGTCCTCGCCGAGACCCACGATCGCCTGGCCGCCCAGCAGGCCAGGTAGAGCGCGCGGCCCGCGACGAACCGGCCGAGCATCGCTCGCTTGACATACGTAGGGCTATACGTATACTCATGCGCATAGATCTCTCATACCAGCATGGGTTGGAGCTACGATGCACACGTGCCAAACAAGACCATTTACGTCTCTGACGACGCACAGGAGCTCTTCCAGCGGGCCCAGGAGCTCGCCGGAGGCAACCTCTCGTCGGCGATCACCAGCGCGCTCAAGCGATACGTCGAGGTCGAGGATGCCCGCGAGGCCGGCTTCGACGAGGTCATCGTCAAGGTCGGCATCGGCGCGGGCCGCAAGGTTCGCTTCAACGCCGTCCTCCTCGGCGAGTGGTTCGACACCGACCACACGAGCGGGAAGTTCGAGCACTTCCGCGTCTATCGCGGAGCAAAGAAGTTCGCGCTTCACATCGAGCGCACCGAGTTCTTCGAGACGCGCGATGCGCAGGGCAACCAGCTCACCGGCTGGCGAGCGTGGACCGGGGTCGGCGCAGCGTCCGGAGGCGGGATGCCCGCCGAAGCCACCCTCGAGACGTTCGACACACTCGACGAGATCCGGGATCGCGTTCCGGCGAAGCTCTTCGAAGTGGTCTCCGCATCGGTCAGGCAGCCCAGCGTTCAGGAGCTCGACATCTAAGGCTCGCCCCGTCGGCGTGTGGGGGTCACGGTCATGACCGCCACCGCAATTCGGGCCACCGGCCTGCGGAAGTCCTACGGCGACACCCTCGTGCTCGACGGCATCGACTTCGAGGTCGCCACCGGGTCGGTCTACGCCCTGCTCGGCCCGAATGGAGCCGGCAAGACGACGGCCGTCCACATGCTGACCACGATGCTCACGCCCGATGCGGGTGAGGTCGAGGTCGGCGGGCACGACCTGCGGACCGATCCGGAGGGGGTGCGTGCCGCCATCGGCGTGACGGGGCAGTTCTCCGCGGTCGACAACCTGCTGACCGGCCAGGAAAACCTCCAGCTGATGGCCGATCTCAATCACCTGCCTCGCGAAGAGGGCCGGCGCCGGATCGCCGACCTCCTCGACCGATTCGACCTCGTCGAGGCCGCCGGGCGGATGGTGGCGACCTACTCGGGCGGCATGAAGCGGCGGCTCGACCTGGCGATGACGCTGGTCGGCGACCCGCGGATCGTCTTCCTCGACGAGCCGACGACCGGGCTCGACCCTCGTGGGCGCCGCACGATGTGGGACATCGTCCGGGCCCTCGTGGCCGACGGCATCACGATCTTCCTCACCACGCAGTACCTCGAAGAGGCCGATGAGCTGGCCGGGCGCATCGCACTGCTCGACGGAGGCCACATCGTGGCCGAGGGCACGCCGGCAGAGCTGAAGCGGCTCGTCCCGGGTGGCCACATCCGCCTCGAGTTCGGCGACCCCGTGCAGCTCGAGCGGGCGGCGGAACGGCTCGCAACCGCTCGCCGCGACCCCGACGCCCTCGTCCTCGACGTCCCGACCGACGGCGAGGTCGCGACGCTTCAGGGGGTCCTGGATCGGCTGTCAGCGACCTCGATCGAGATCGCCGGCCTGTCGCTCCACACGCCGGACCTCGACGACGTCTTCCTCTCCCTCACGGGCAAGAACGCCCCGCGAAAGGCGGCAACCCAGTGACCTTCGTCCTCCAGGACACGGCGACGATGCTTCGCCGGAACCTGCTCCACGCGCGCCGATATCCGTCGCTCACGCTGCTCGTCGCGGCGATCCCGGTGATCTTCTACCTGATCTTCGTATTCGTGTTCGGCTCCACGCTCGGTGACGGGCTGCCGGGGGCCATCGGCGGCCGCGACGAGTACATCGCCTACCTGACGCCGGGGATCCTGATCCTGACGGTCGCCAACGGCATCTCGTCGATGGCAATCGTCATCGCCATGGACAAGCACGAGGGCATCGTCCTGCGCTTCCGCACGATGTCGATCCCCCGCGGCGCGGTCCTTGCCGGCCATGTGGTGAACGGCGTGCTGCAGACGATGTTCAGCATCCTGCTCGTCATCGGCGTCGCGGTGCTCACCGGCTTCCGGCCGACGACGAGCCCGCTCGAGATCGCCGGCGCGATCGGCATGCTTGCCGTCGCGAGCTTCGCGTTCAGCTGGCTGGCGGTTCCGATGGGCCTCGTCTCCAACAGCGTCGAAACTGCGAGCAACCTGCCCCTGCCGATCCTGCTGCTCCCGTTCTTCGGCAGCGCGTTCGTCCCGCCCGAGTCGATGCCGTGGCCGCTCAGCTGGTTCGCGGAGTACCAGCCGTTCACGCCGATGATCGAGACCGTGCGCGGCCTCCTGCTCGGCACGCCGATCGAGTGGAGCGGGGTCATCGCCCTCGGCTGGTGCGCCGCCATCACCACGGTCGGCATCTGGGGGGCCCTGCGCCTCTATAACCGGGACCCCGTCCCGAGCGGAGCGTAGGTCAGGCCGGTCGGCCCAGCCGTCCCATCGCGTACGCGGCGAGCCGTCGGTGATCCGGCGGCTCGCCAGCTTTTGCGCCGGCCGCGACCGATGCCTCCTCGAGCCGCCTGGCGAGCGCCAGCGCGGCCCCCGTCAACCGATCGAGGTCGAGCGTCGAGGTCGTCTCCCCCATCTCCGCAGGGATCGCCGGATCGCCCGGGGCGTCCAGGATGCCGGTGATGCCGTAGGCGGGGTACTCGACGTCGTTGGCGACGGCGACCAGCCGCCACACGTGGCCGCGCGCCTCGTGCAGCCGCTCGAGCGCCTCCCACGCCGATCCACGACGGAGGTACTTGTCGAGGTCGATGAGCGCGACCCAGCCGAGGAAGGTCCACTCGGCGACGTCGGCGGCGGTCGCGTGCCGGATCGGCGGGTCCATCGGCTTGGCCAGGCGCCCGTCGGGATCGAACAGCGCGACCGATCCGGGCGGCAGGCCGGCACGGCTGTCTGCCGGCAGTGCGACGAGGTCTAGCTGCGGCCCGGAGGCGTACTGGACGAAGACGCGCAGGTGCGGGCGCTCGCCCCACTCGGGAATGCGATGCTCGAGCGCGTCCACGACCTCGCCAAGGCCGCGGAGCGCGGGCAGGATCGCCTCCGTTGCCTCTGGCCAGGCGTCGTCGCGCACCCCGAGCCCGAGATCGAGGTCCGAGAGCTCGTCGGCCGCGCCGCGCGCGGCCGAGCAGCACAGCTCGACGAAGCGGTAGCGCGCGTCTCCAGCTGCGAACGCGAGCAGGCCGTCGAGGATCTCGCGGTGCGGGGCCGGCAGCGCCGTGCGGACCTCGTCGGTGGTGAGCATGCGTCCATCCTCGCAGAGCGACGCATCGGTCCACCGGGTGCTACAACAACCGGGATGGCGACACAGCTCCGCGACTACCGAATCCGCGCCGGCGATCTCGACACCTTCGTCGGCGAGTGGGCGGGCCACCTGGCGCCGCTGCGGCGGGCCATGGGCTTCGAGATCCCGGCTGCCTGGACCGTTCCCGAGGAGGATCGGTTCCTCTGGCTTCTCGAGCACCCCGGCGGCTGGGACGCCTTCGAAGCGGCCGATGCGGCCTATTTCGCCTCTTCGGAGCGCGCCGCGATCGACCCGGATCCGGCCAGGCTCATCGAGGAGCAGCGCACCCTCCGCCTCACCGAGGTGCCACTCCCCTAGGGCTCATCGGTGTCGGCGAAGACGACCTCGCGTTGGCGGCGAATCCTGGGCAGCACGGCGATGATGATGGCCGCAACGGCCATCGCCAGCAGGATGGCCGAGATCGGGCGTGTGATGAAGATCGACAGGTCGCCACGCGAGATGATCAGCGACCGCCGGAGGTGGTCCTCGAGTAAGGGCCCGAGCACGAAGCCCAGGAGCAGCGGGGCAGGCTCGCAGCCGAGCTTGGTGAGGAAGTAGCCCAGCAGGCCGAAGAACGCGATCGCGTACACGTGCCACGGGTTGAGGCCCAGGGAGATCGTGCCGATCGATGCGAACGCGATGATCGCCGGGAAGAGGATCTTGTACGGGATCGTCAGCATCCGCACCCAGATGCCGATGAGCGGCAGGTTGAGCATGACCAGGAACAGGTTGCCGATCCACATCGACACGATCAGGCCCCAGAACAGCGCCGGCTCGTCGTTGATGACGTTCGGCCCGGGCGTGATGCCGTGGATGATGAATGCGCCGAGCAGGAGCGCCATGACCGGATGCGGCGGCAGCCCGAGCGTCAGGAGCGGGATGAACGACGTCTGCGCCGCCGCGTTGTTCGCCGCCTCCGGCGAGGCGACCCCCTCGATCGCCCCGTGCCCGAACTCCTCGGGGCGCTTGCTCAGCCGCTTCTCGATCGAATAGGCGCCGAACGATGCCAGGACGTGGCCGGCGCCGGGAAGGATGCCGAGCGCAGAGCCGAGCACCGTGCCGCGGATGATCGGCGCGGTGATGCGCCGGAAGTCCTCGCGCGTCGGCCACAGGTTCGCGATCGCCTTGGTCACGACCCTCCGTGTCTTCTCGTCCTCGAGGTTCCGCAGGATCTCGGCGACGCCGAAGAGGCCGACGGCCACCGACACGAAGTTGATCCCCTCGAACAGCTCGCGCACGCCGAACGTGAACCGCGGCGTCCCGGTGTAGATGTCCTGGCCGATCGTGCCGAAGAGGAGGCCGAGGACGATCATCGCCAGCGCCTTGACGGTCGAGCCGCGCGCCAGTGCCACGGACGCGATCAGACCGAGCACGACGAGGCTGAAGAACTCGGGCGAGCCGAACGTGAGCGCCACACGCGCCAGCGGCGGCGCGAAGAGCACGAGGACGATCGTCGCGAACGTCCCGGCGACGAACGAGCCGATGGCGGCCGTGGCGAGCGCCGGACCGGCGCGACCCTTTCGCGCCATCTCGTGGCCGTCGATCGCGGTGACCGCGGCCGACGACTCGCCCGGCAGGTTGATGAGGATCGCCGTCGTCGAGCCGCCGTACTGCGCCCCGTAGTAGATGCCGGCCAGCATGATCAGCGCCGTGACCGGCTCGAGCCCGAAGGTGATCGGCAGCAGGAGCGCGATCGTGGCGGTCGGACCGATCCCCGGCAGCACCCCGACCGCCGTCCCGAGCACGACGCCGATGAGGCAATACAGCAGGTTCTCCGGGGTCAGTGCCGTCTGCAGCCCGAGCGCGAGGTTCTCGAACAGCTCCATCGGCCGTGACGCCTAGCCCGTGATCCACGGCCCAATCAGGTCCAAGCGGAGCTGAAGGGCGACGATGAAGATGAGGACCGACACGACGGTCAGTGCCGCGGCGATGAGGAGCGCCTCGCGGATGCCGGTGGCGGAGCGCGCCAACGCCGCCAGCAGCGTCGCGCCGAACAGCGCGCCCACCACGCCCAATCCGCGCACCGTGATGCCGAAGAAGAGCAGCGACGCGGTGATGAGGGCCACTGCCCGCCAGTCGACCGGGCCGATTGGCTCTCCCTCGACCGCGATGAAGCCCTTGAGGATGATGAGGCCGCCGAGACCCGTCAGGGCGACGCCCAGGACCAGCGGGACGTAGCCGGGTCCCATGGTGGTCAGCGAGCCGATGTCGTACGTCAGCGCGCCGCCCGCAAAGGCGAGGCCGAAGGCGATGAAGATCGCCCCGGCCAGGATGTCCTTGAGCGCGCGACGGACTGCGGGCACGTGCCTTCTCTCCCTCTTGATAGACCGATGGGGCGGCGCTGTCGCCGCCCCATCCTCTCTCGGTTGCGCTACCCGGCGGTCACGCCGGCTTCCTCGATGATCGGCCTCCAGAGCTCGATCTGCGATTCGAGCTGCTCGGTGTGGGCTGCCGGCGTCGCGCGATCCGCCGGGACGGGCGCCGTCCCGAGCTCGCCGAGCCGCGCGACCACGTTCTCGTCCGCCAGGGCGACCAGCAGCGCCGCGTTGAGCGCATCGACGATCTCCTGCGGCGTCTCGGCCGGCACGTACAGGCCGTGCCAGACGCTCACCTGGAGGTCGGTCAGCCCCACCTCCTCGGTCGTCGGGACGTCCGGCAGGGACTCGACCCGCTCCGGCGTCGTGACCGCGTAGGCCTTCACCTCACCGGCGAGGATCGGTTCGGACGTGTTCGTCGTCTGGTCGCACATGAAGTCGACCTGGTCGCCGAGCAGGTCGTCCATGGCCGGACCGGTCCCGTCGTACGGCACCTCGGTCAGGTCCAGTCCGGTGGCCGTCTCGAACAGCAGGCCGCAGAGCTGCGACGCGGCGCCGATGCCGGCGTTTGCGTACGTCACGGTGTCGAGGTTCTCCTCGACGTAGGTGATGAGCTCCTCCATCGTGTTCGGCTCGAAGTTCGGGCTCCCGATGAACGTCATCGGCACCTCCGTCACCAGGCCGATCGTCTCGAACGCGGTGAGCGGGTCGTACGACAGGTCGGGGTACAACGTCGGCGCCGTCGACATCCCGATGTGGTGCATCAGCACCGTGTACCCGTCGGGTTCGGCGTTGGCCACCTGGTCGGCGGCAACGGTCCCACCCGCGCCCTCCACGTTCTGGACGACGATCTCGACGCCGAGCTCTGCCGCCATCGGCTCCGCGATCAGCCGCGTCACCGTGTCGGTCGGGCCGCCTGCGGCGAATGGCACGACGATGGTGATCTCCTGCTCCGGGTAGCTCCCTGCATCGCCACCGTCCCCGCCGCCCTGGCAGGCAGCCAGGATCAGCGTGGCAATCACGAGGGGTACTCCGAGCCGCCTTCGATGCGCGTGCGCGTTTCGGTCTCGCATGGTGTGCACTGCCTCTCTATCACGACACACGATGCTCGGGTTGCCTGCCAGCCTAGCAGTCCCCGTGCCCGGTTTACCCCGACCGGGGCCAGCTGGGCGTCATTCCCGTGGCGCGGGCGTATCGGCGACTGAATGTCCGAAGTCCCGTCGCACGGGCGCATGGGACAGGCAGGGGACGCCACGCGTTGCCGTCGCTGCCGCCCGGCGGGAATCCCGGCCAATGAGTGGCCGATCGTCCCGTGGGGCGGGAACCGGCGGGGCTTACTCGGGCGTCTCGCGATGCGCCAGCTGGGCCTTCACGCTCAGCGGGCTCGAGGCTCGAGGACGACGACCGCCGTCTCCCCGGCACGCCGGCGCGCGAACGCGTCGAGGTCACCGTAGCCGCTGTACTTCCCGACCGCGGCCCACAGCCGCTCGCGCTCCTCGCCGACTGCCGCCCGGGCGCGCACCGCCCGCATGCCGGTCTTCAGCTCGACGGTTGCATCCGGGTGCGCCTGGAGGTTCAGCCACCACGCCGGCTCGGGGCTCGACCAGCCGTTCATCGCGACCGTCACGAAGTTGTCCCCGTCCTCGATGTAGCCGAGGATGGCCGCGCGCACCTTCCCCGAGCGGCGCCCGGTCGTGATCAGCCGCACGTGGCCGAACGAGCCGCCCGGCTTCGGCACCGAGAGCCCTCGCCGTCCGCCGGTGAGCCGATGGACCGCGCGGTGCGCCACCCACGCGCCGCGGATGAACCAGCGTGGCGGGAGCCACGGGGAGGACTTGGCTGCTGTCCGGTCGACGGATGGGGTGGTCATGCCGAATCTCCTGCTCGCGCGGTGAACCAGCACTCGCTATGCTGGTTGGATCCATACGGCGTAAGGGTAGCCCATACGGTGTAAGGACGTCAAGGAGTTTGGTGCCATCGGCTCGGCCGACCCGGTGGTAGCGTTCCCGCAGACCCTGATTGAGGAGTCCCGACATGGCCGTCGCGAGGCCCGACAGCGCGCAACGGCGCTCCCCGCTCACCCGGGAGCGCGTGCTGAAGGCAGCCGTCGGGCTCGCGGACCGGGAGGGCATCGAGGCCGTCAGCATGCGCCGGCTGGGGACGGAGCTCGGCATCGAGGCGATGTCGCTCTACACCCACGTCCGCGGGAAGGACGACCTCCTCGACGGCATGATCGAGCTGGTCATCGGGGAGATCCCGATCCACCGCGACGGCGCCGATTGGAAGGATGCGCTCCGAACGACGATCCTCTCGGCGAGGCGCGTCGTGCTGCGCCATCCGTGGGCGCCCCGCATCATCGAGTCACGGACCGATCCGGGCGCCAGCGGGCTCCGCTACTACGACGCGGTGATGGGCATCCTGCGCGACGGCGGATTCTCGCTCGAGATGACCCACCACGCCATCCATCTGCTGGGCAGCCGGCTGCTCGGGTTCACCCAGGACCTCTTCGACGATTCCCCCGACGTCGACCCCGAAGCCCTGAAACAGATGGCCGACGCGCTGGCCGATACGCACCCGCACGTCGCGGAGATGGCCATGGGCGTCACCCACGACGGCGGCCTCGGCGGCTGCGACGACGACGTCGAGTTCGCGTTCGCGCTCGACCTCATCCTCGACGGCCTCGAGCGATTGCGGGACTCGGCATGATCGTCGCCGGCCCCGCAAACGGTCAGTGGGGGTGGACCCCGATCCCGACGAGGTCCGCGCTGACCTGCCAGAGCCGATCGCAGGCGGCGATGTCGTAGGACGACGCGCTCGACGACTTCGCCTTGCGGTTGGCGAAGTACCGCCCGGTGATGCCCTCGGCATCGGGCGAGCTGGCCAGGTACACCGGCGTATCGGCGCCTCGCGCCGGGCTCTTCATGAACGGCCTCATGACCGCGACGAGCGGAGCGAAGGCCCTCGATGGGTCCTCCGCACTGAAGGCGGTGTTCGTGATCCCAGGGTGCAGCACCGTGGCGGTGACACCGGTCCCCTCGAGGCGTCGGGCCAGCTCATAGGTGAACATCACGTTCGCCAGCTTCGACTGGTTGTACGCAGACTGACCGGAGTACTTCCGCTCCCCCATCAGGTCCTCGAAGTCGATCTTGCCCAGTCCCTGGGCACCTGACGCCACGGTCACCACGCGTGCGGGTGCGCTTGCGATGAGCCGATCCCACAGCAGGCTCGTGAGCAGGAATGGCGCGAGGTGGTTGAGTGCGAACGTGTGTTCCAGGCCATCGGCGGTGACGTGCCGGTGGGACCAGAATCCGCCGACGTTGTTCAGCAACACGTCGAGCCGCGGGTAGGTGGCGAGGACCTCATCGGCGAGGCGTCGCACCTCCGCCTGCGACGACATGTCGGCGACGAAGACGTCGACCGCGGAGCTGCCGGACTCGTTGTCGATGGTGGCAGCGGCGCGCTCCGCCCGCGTCCGATCGCGCCCGGTAATGCCCACCCGGGCACCCATCGACGCGAGGCGGGTCGCCGCCGCCTTCCCGATCCCGCCCGTGCCCCCAGTGACCAGGACGGTCTTGCCCGTCATCGGCAGCGTGCTCGGCCGCTCGTTGGTCATGCGGGTGATGGCGCGGGAGTCCGCACGCCCTCCTTGGTTCCGTCTGGCCCGGCGATGACGTACGCAATCAGGGCGACGAGGCCGAAGCTGAAGATCCCGAGGAGAAGCAGGACGAGGAACCAGGTCTTGCTCTCGAGCTGCGCCGTGTTCAGCAGTGCGCCGATCCACGACACGAGCCCACCGACCATGGCGCCGAAGAACGTCAGGCCGCCGATGGCCGCGAGGCCGAGCAGGAACCACGCGAGCGTCCCGCCTTCGATCCCGACGACGTTCTGACCGCTCATGACGAACACGTCGTTCGCGATCGCGCCCCAGATCGCGGCGATGGTCAGGAAGGCGCCGGCGGCGGCGGCGATGGCACTACCGATGAGGAGTTTCGTGATGGTGGCCTTGGACATGATGTTCCCTTTCGATGCTTCGTGGACGAGATGGGTATCGGCGGACCGGCAGCGCCGGCTCACGCCACTGCGGCAGCGGCCACGGGCACGTCCATTGGTGTCCGCTCCGTTTCAGTGCCGGCATTCGGCGGGCGAGCCACGGCGATGACGAGGGTGCCGCGCGCGTGGCCGCCGGCGACATGGCTGATGGCCTTTGCGGCATCGGCCAACGCATACGTGCCACCGATGACCGGCGTGACCGCGCCGGCCTCGACGAATCCCTTCAAGGTGACCAGGTCGGCTCGGTTCTGGCTCTTGATCGAGGGTCGAGCCTGCTGGCGCACGACGATCGACGCGAGGGCTGACCGGATGACGCGACTCAGCTTCCCGGCGCTGTGTCCGCCGCCGTTGGAGATCAGCATCCCATTCGGCGTGAGTGCGCGCCTGGTGTCGGCCATCGAGCGGTTCCCGACGTTGTCGAGGATGACGTCGTAGCGCTCCCGACCCGCCCTGAAGTCCTCGCGGCTGTAGTCGATGACGTGGTCGGCGCCGATCGAACGGACCAGCTCCACGTTCTTCGTGCTGCACACGCCGGTCACCTCGGCGCCGAACGCCTTGGCGATCTGCACGGCGTAGGTGCCAACGCCGCCCGAGGCGCCATTGATCAGGACCTTCTGCCCCGGCTCGATCTTCGCGTCGTCGCGAAGGAGCTGGAGGGCGGTGGTCGCGGACACGCCCACGGCGGCCGCTCCCTCGAAGGTGACGTTTGCCGGCTTGCTGACGAACTGGTCCTCGGGTCCGGCCGCGTACTCGGCGAAGGCGCCGCTGCACCATCCGAAGACCTCGTCCCCCGCTCGCAGGCCGTGTACACCGGCACCGACCGCTTCGACCGTCCCGGCGACATCGGTCCCTGGCACGCGCTGCTTGGGCTTCGTCAGACCCGTTCCGAGCCGCATGACATACGGCTCGCCCGTCATGAGGACCCAGTCGCCGACATGAATGGACGCCGCGTGGACGCGCACCAGCACGTCGTTGTCCGCGATCTCGGGCTTCTCGATGTCCTGGGTTTCGAGGATCTCTGGCGACCCGTACCTGTCCTGGGTGATTGCCTTCATCTCTTGGTGTCCCTCGTGTGTACGTTGTAAGCGTATGATGTACACTACGACGTACACAATCGGGCGTCAAGCCCGAAGTTTACGTAGTACGCTAGCGACCCAGGAGGTGTCGATGACCACGCAGCCCACGATGTCGGCCGAGCGCCGCGCCCCGCTGACGCGGGAGCGAGTGCTCCAGGCGGCGATGGCCCTGGCCGACGAGGCCGGGATCGATGCCCTCACCATGCGACGGCTCGGTGAGGAGCTCGGGGTCGGACCGATGGCGCTCTATCGCCACGTCGCCAACAAGGAGGACCTGATCGATGCGATCGTCGACATCGTGTTCGTCGAGATCGGTCAGCCGTCCGGCGGCGGTAACTGGAAGATGGCCATGCGCGACCGCGCGCTCGCTGTCCGTGACGCCCTGATCCGTCACCGGTGGGCGATCGGCCTGATGGAGTCGCGCGCCCGCCCCGGGCCGGCCAATCTCGCCCACCACGATGCGGTCATCGGCTGCCTGCGTGCCGCGGAATTCGACATCGCCATGGCCGCTCACGCGTACTCGGTGCTCGACAGCTACATCTACGGCTTCGCTGCCACGCAGCTCGCCCTGCCGTTCACCACCGCCGACGCCGGGCAGGTAGCGGAGAGCATGCTGCGGCCGTTCTCGGCGGGCGCGTACCCGCACCTGATGGAGATGCTGACCGACCACGTCATGCAGCCCGGCTACGACTACGCCGACGAGTTCGAGCTCGGCCTCGACCTGATCCTGGGCGGCCTCGAGCGGGCGCTGGAGGCGGCGCGCGGACGGGCGTGAGCGCTAGCCTTGCATCATGGACAGCACCGAGCCCGCGCCGACGGGCAGCACGATTTCGACTTCGAGATCGGGTCATGGACGACCGAGCTCTCCCGCCTCGTGAGCCCGCTGAGCGGGTCCACGGAGTGGAGCAGGTACCGCGGCACGTCCGAGGTACGACCGATCTGGAACGGAGCTGCGAACCTCGTCGAGCTGGACGTGGACGGCCCAGCGGGACGCATCCAGGCGATGAGCCTGCGCCTGTACGACCCGGCGACGAGCGCCTGGAGCCTCCATTCCGCCAGCGTTCGAGGCGGCGGGATCAGCCCGCCAGCCGCCGGACGGTTCATCGATGGGCGTGGAGAGTTCCTGTCCGAGGAGGAGTTCGACGGCCGCCCGATCCTCGTGCGCTTCGTCATCTCTGACATCACGCCGACATCGTGCCGATTCGAGCAGTCCTTCTCGGATGACGGCGGGGCGTCGTGGGAGGCGAACTGGATCGCCGTCGACGCTCGCCGCCAGGCTTGAGCAATGGTCACGATCGGCTCCATCGTCATCCGCGTCGACGATCTCGAGAAGCAGCAGGCGTTCTGGACCACTGCCCTCGACTACGTGCCGCGCGGCCCTGAGGGGGGTGACGACGAGGGGTTTGCGCTCCTCCGTCCGCGTGATGGAAACGGCCCGAACGTGTCGCTCGATCGGGTGCGATCTACGCTCACGATCCCGCCGCGCATCCACCTCGACCTGTACACCGACGACCAGCCCGGCGAGGTCAGCCGCCTCATCGGCCTGGGCGCCAGCGAAGTGCACTGGGACAAGCGGCCAGCGGACGCCGACTACGTGATCCTCGCCGACCCCGAGGGCAACCGCTTCTGCGTGGTCGACGTCACCCGCTAGGTCGCCCGCCGCGCGAAGAGGCGTGCCGCGAGCAGGAACCCCAGGACCGCCAACCCACCCCACCACCCCGCGGCGACGAGCAGGGACGCGCCGGGATCCGCGCCGGTGAGCAGCGCGCGGACCGACTCGATCAGCGGCGTCGCCGGCTGGTGCCGGGCGAACCCCTGGAGCCACGCCGGCAGCGTCTCGACCGGCACGAAGCCGCTGCTCACGTACGGCAGGAACATGAAGACGAAGCTGGCACCGCTCGCGGCCTCGGGGGAGCTCGCGACGACGCCGATGGCCGTCGAGAACCACGCGACCGCCAGGATGAAGAGCGACAGCAGACCGATGACGACGATCCACTCGGAGATGCCGGCCGTCGGCCGGAACCCGATCGCGACCGCCACGGCGACCGCGATCGCGGCGGTGACGAGGTTGCGCACGAGGGTCGAGCCGACGTGACCGACGAGGACCGACCAGCGGGCGATCGGCAGAGACCGGAAGCGGTCGATGATGCCGCCGGTCATGTCGACGTTGACACTGACGGCGACGGTCGCGGCGCCGAACGAGGCGCACAGCAGCATCACCGCCGGCACGACGTAGGTGACGTAGGCCGTCCCGGTCTCGATCGCCCCGCCGAAGAGGACGACGAAGACGAGCATCAGCATGACCGGCAGTGCGATGCCGGTGATGAGCCCGTCGACGTTGCGCATCGACAGGCGATAGCTGCGGCGCAGCATGACGAGCGAGCTGGCGATCGGGCTAGACATGACCGGGAACCTCCGGGGACGCCGTGGAACGTCCTGTCATGGCGAGGAAGACGTCGTCGAGGCTCGGTGCGCTGACCGAGAGGCCGTCGACCGCGACGTCGGCGGCTGCGAGATCGTCGAGCACGCCACGGACGGAGCGGGCGCTGCGATCGGTCTCGACCCCGATGGTGAGGAGCTCCGCATCGGCGGCGACGACCCGGCCGTCCAAGCGGCGACGGGCACGCTCGAAGGTGGCGGCATCGGGCAGCACGAGCTCCAGCCGCGAGCCGCCGACGCCGGCCTTCAGCTCGCCGGGAGTTCCCTCCGCCACGACGCGGCCGTGGTCGAGCAGCGTGATGCGATCGGCGAGCTTGTCGGCCTCCTCGAGGTACTGCGTCGTGAGCAGCACCGTCGTGCCCGCCGCGGCCAGGTCGCGGACCGCGGCCCACAGGCCAAGCCGGCTGCGCGGATCGAGGCCCGTGGTCGGCTCGTCGAGGAAGAGGACCGCCGGCTGGACGACCAGGCTGGCGGCCAGGTCGAGCCGCCGGCGCATGCCGCCGGAGTACGTGGCGACGCGCCGGTCGCGGGCGTCGGCCAGGTCGAACCGCTCGAGCAGCTCGTCAGCGCGGGTGCGGGCCCCGCGTCGCCCGAGGTCGAGCAGCTGCCCGAGCATCTCGAGGGTCTCGTGGCCGGTGAGCAACGCGTCGACCGCGGTGAACTGGCCGGTCAGCCCGATCTCGTGCCGCACCGCGGCGGCATCGGTCACGACGTCGTGGCCGGAGACCATCGCCCGCCCGCCGTCCGGCGCGACGAGCGTGGAGAGGATCCGGACCATGGTGGTCTTGCCCGCGCCGTTGGGCCCGAGCAGCCCATGGACGGCGCCGGGCGGGATATCGAGGCTGACGCCGTCGAGCGCGACCTGCTCCCCGTAGTGCTTGCTGAGATCGGTGACGGTGATGCCGCCAGTGGACGCGGTCACGCCCGGACTCCCTTCTGTGTACGCTTTACGCAGTTGTACGTGTATGGTATACACAGTTCCGAAATGGTTGGCAAGCCGAAGGAATCGCCACGGCGAAGCGCGCTCGACCTGGCATGGGGCTGGGACGAGCGGCCGCGGCCCGGGCCGCGTCCGTCGCTGAAGCTCGAGGACATCGTCGCCGCCGCGGTGACGCTCGCCGATGCCGACGGGCTCGAGGCGGTGAGCATGCAGCGCGTCGCCGAGCGCGTGGGCGTGACGACGATGGCGCTCTATCGCTACGTGGGCGGGAAGGACGATCTCGTCTTCCTCGCCGTCGACGCGGCGGCCGGCGAGCCTCCCCCTCCCCCGCACCCGGTGAGCCATGGCGGGCGGCCGTCGAGCAGTGGGCGCGTGCGCAGCTCGACCTGCTCAGCGCCCATCCGTGGGTGGCACGCGTCCCGATCTCCGAGCCGCCCCTCGGCCCGAACCAGGTCGCATGGATGGAACGGCTCCTCGAAGGCCTCGCCGACTCGGGCCTATCGGCCGTGATCGCCTCGGCGTCCTGAACCTCGTGTCCGGGTTCGTCGCCGGTCACTTCCGGCTCTACGCCGAGCTCACCATTGGCGCCGGGATGCGCGGGCTGACCCGGGAGGAGGCCGAACGCCGCTACATCGAGACCGTCGGCCAGGTGTTGACCACCGAGCAGTTTCCGCACGTGGCGGCGGCCTTTGCCGCGGCCGCCGAGGCGCCACCAACCGACGATCGGGCAGACTTCGAATTCGGCCTGGCCAGGATCCTTGACGGCGTCGAAGCCATGGCGGGCCGCGGCTGAGCGAATCAGTCTCGCGGCTCGAGGACGACAACCGCCGTCTCGGTCGATCGCAGCTTCGAGTAGCCGTCGAGGTCGCCGCCCATCTCGCGCCATCGCGCCCAGAGACGTGCACGCTCATCGCCGAGGGCGGCGCGGCCACGCACGTCGCGGGAGCCACCGGCAAGGACGACGGTCGCGTCAGGCTGCGCCTGGAGATTGAGCCACCAGGCCGGCTCGCCGTCGGACCAGCCATTCATCGCCATCGTGACGAGGTTCGCGCCGTCCTCGTAGTAGCCCAGGATCGCCTCGCGTTCCCGGCCGGAACGGCGCCCGACCGTGGTCAACCGCATCGTTCCCCATCGCTTCGGCTTCGGGGGCCAGAGGCCGATGCGACCGAAGGTGACCCGGTAGATCGCGCGGTGCGCGACCCACGCCGTCCGGACGACCCAGCGCGGCGGAACGCTCGGGGATTTGGGGGTCTCGACGGTCATGATGCGTACTCCGCTGTGGGCTGCGGGCGTCGGGCCTTTCGAAAGCCGTCGATCGCCTCCCAGCCGTTGATGAGAATCGTCGCGGCCGCCACAGCCAGCATCGCGACACCGTCGCCGTCGGCGAGCTGCGGCCAGCCGACCGCTTCGGCGAAGGCCGGGTTGATGAGGGCCCCGTTCAGCGCCAGCGCGGCGAACGGCACCGCGAGGGCGGCGAGCAGGAGCGCATAGACGATGGCGAGTCCGATCGTCCATCGCCCCACCATGAGCTTGACGATCTGGAAGAGCACCTGGAGCGCGAGCACGCCGATCAGCACGGGGAACCAGAAGTCCCACAGCGCCGGATCGAACAGCGGAATCGGCTCGCCTTCCGCATCGCTCACCCAGGACCAGCCACGCAGGTAGAGCAGCCCGCCGATCGAGATGCCGAGCGTCACGATCTCCCCGACCGTATCTCCGACGCTCACCGCGCCCGAGCTCGGCAGCTCGGGCAGGTGCGCGACCGTCCACGGCTCCCTGAGCTGCTTGAGGTCGTTGTCCTTCCAGGTGGAGCGATCGACCCGCTCGACGACGGCAAACGAGAGCGTCACCCAGAACGCGACGTGCACGCCGACCGTCAGCGCGCCGAAGACGCCGGTGAGGACCGCCTGGCCGATCCCGGCGCCGCCGTTGAGCTCGATCGCCGCCTCCACGATGCCGACGATCGGCACGACGATGCCGAGGAGCAGGAAGAGGATGTACCGATAGGCGAGGAAGAGCTCCGGACCGATGAGGAACATCGGCCGCCCGGTCATCCCCGCCGCCAGTCGGCTCGGGTGGCCGAGGTCCTCGAGGACGGCCGTTTCGGCGCCGACTCGGTCCTCGCCGTTGGCGACGCGGTCCTCGACGGCATCGGCGATCGAGGAACGCAGCTCGCGGTCGACGTCCGGGCGCTGCTTCGCCGGGATCCCGCGCAGCGTCGCCGCGAGGTAGCGCTCGGTGAGCGAGGTCATTCGATATCTCCTCCGTTCAGGGCGTGCAACGATGCGGTCAGGTCGGTCATGTCGGTCATGAGCTGGGCGGCCAGCGCGGAGCCGGCCGGGCTGGTGCGATAGAACTTCCGCGGGCGCGTGTCGTCGGTGTTCCACTCGCTCTCGAGCAGCCCGCGCTCCTCGAGGCGTCGCAGCAGCGGGTAGATCGTGTTCGCGTCGCTCGGGATGCCGGCCAGGTCGAGGCGCTTGAGCAGCGCATAGCCGTACTCCGGCGCGCGCAGCGCCAGGAGGCAGGCGAGCACCACGGTCCCCCGTCGAAGCTCCTGCCGGTGCGTCCCGAGCAGCTCGTCGTCTACCATGGCAACGACAATAGTGTGTGTCACACAGTATTGTCAAGTCCACAGGCCGCATCGGTTCACAATGGACGCGATGACCAGGCCGATGGCGCCGGCGCCGGAGGTGGTGCCTGCCACGCTGGACCGATGGGCGGACGTGCAAGCGCTGCTCGGCGTCAGCGGCGAGGTCGGCTGCTGGTGCCAGTCCTGGCGCGGCAAGGACGAGCTGGCGAAGGCGACCGGCGAGTCGCGGCCCGAGACCCTGAAGCGTCAGCTGGCGGCCACGAATCCCCCGCCACCGGGGTACATCGCCTACGTCGATGGGCTGCCGGTCGGCTGGATCGGCGTCAGCATCCGGACCGGGACGCCGCGCCTCGTCAACTCGAGGACGATCCCCGCCATCGACGCCTTGCCGGTCTGGTCGATCGGCTGCTTCCAGATTCGGCCGGGCTACCGCCGCCGCGGGATCGCCCGTGCGCTCCTCGGTGCCGTGGTCGAGGCGGCCAGGGCCGCGGGTGCGCCGGGCGTCGAGGCGTACCCGATCGACCCCGAAGGCCGCCGGGTCGAGGTCGGTGCCGGATTCGTCGGCATCGCCTCGATGTTCGACGCCGCCGGCTTCCGCAGGGTGCTCGTCACCGACGGTCACAGCGGCCACTTGCCGCGCATCCTGGTGCGCCTTGACCTCCCGGGCCGATGAGTCCGCGCCTCCGGCGCGGTCACTGACCCGATGACGACGCGAGAATTCGACGTGGCGTTGGCCGATGGCCGGACGCTGCACGCGTATGACACCGGCGGAGACGCGACGCTCGCGGTGGTCTGGCATCACGGCACGCCGAACATCGGCACGCCGCCGGAGCCGCTGTTCGCGGCGGCCGATCGGCTGGGCATCCGGTGGTTGTCGTACGACCGTCCCGGGTACGGAGACTCGAGCGCCGATCCCGGCCGCGACCTTGCCGCTGCGGCGGTCCTGACCGCTGCCGTCGCCGACGCCGTCGGGGTCGATCGGTTTGCGGTGATGGGTCACTCCGGCGGCTCGAATCACGCCTTGGCCTGCGCTGCCCTGCAGCCGGACCGCACGCTCGCCGTCGTCGGCGTCTCCGCACTGGCACCGTACGACGCCGATGGGCTCGACTGGTTCGCCGGCATGGCGGCACCCGGCGTCGCGACGCTCCGCGCCGCAGCAGCAGGTCGCGAGGCCAAGGTGCGCCACGAGGCAACCGCGACCGACGACGGCTCGGGCTTCACGAACGCGGACCACGCCGCACTTGCCGGTCCCTGGTCGTGGTTCAACACGGTCGTCGGGCCGGCGCTGCGGGACGGTCCGGGCGGCCTCATCGACGACGACATGGCCTATGTCGCGCCGTGGGGCTTCGACCCGGCCCGGATCGAGGCGCCGGTACTCCTGCTGCACGGCCGCGAGGATCGGATCGCGCCCGTCGCGCACGCCGAGTGGCTGGCGCGCCGGATTCCGACTGCCGAGCTGCGGATCGTTCCCGACGAGGGCCACATCTCCGTACTCACCTCGGCCGGCGCGGCGCTGGACTGGCTCGCGACCCGAGCCGGCTAGTCAGCGCCAGCCGCCGACGAGCGTCGAGAGGGCGGCGACGAGGATCGCTGCACCGAGGAACGGGACAGCGACGAGGACCGAGCGCCAGGCCCGCATCGGTCAACCCTCCGTCGGCTGGTCGTCGGGCGTCGTGGGTCGCGAGCGAGCGACCACGATCAGCAGCACGCCGAGGATGATCGTCACGGCCGGAACGATCCAGTCGAACCGGAGCGCATCGATGCTGCCGAAGAGCAGGACGGCGCCGATGGTGGCGAACAGGAGGCCGAACGTCAGCGAGACGAGGTCGGCAGGGTGACGGGTCATCATCATCGGTTCTCCAGCAACTGTCGGGTGTCGACCCGGACAACGCCCAGGCCGGCTTCGAGGTCCAGGACGAACTGCGGGCCGTCGCCCTCGACGACGTGCCGCTCCTCGAGGTTCGTTCCCTCCTCCTCGGTGCCGAGGATGCGGAGCTCGCCACCGCCGACGGACGCATCCAGCTCCAGGCCGGCGTCCTCGGGCAGGAGGACGACGATCTGACCCATCGCCACCGTGGCGGTGACAACCACCGGCTCGCCGGTGTCCTCCAACCGGGTCAGGTCGAGGACGATCTCGCCACCGGTGAGCCGATACTCGTCACCGAGCTCCCCGGCGCTGCTCGGGCTGACGTAGTGGGAGCCGAAGCCGCCCTCGAGCGGCACGTCGATCAGGCTCGCGGCGAACGCGAACGGCAGGAGCACCAGGCCGAGCACGATGAGCAGCCGTGCGTGGCCGATCCACGTCCCGACCACGAGGCCCACGCCCAGGATGGCGAGCGCCAGGCCGAAGTAGCGCCCGGGATCGACGGCCGCGCCGGAGATCCCGGTCACGAGTGCAAGCAGACCGATCCCGACGAGCATCGCGCCGAGGACGTACCAGCCCAGCGGTGACTGCGGAGTCCGTGGCCGCCGCACGACGACCGGCGGCGCGGCAGGCACGGGCTGCGTGGCCGCTTCGGACGTCGCCGACGCCGCCGCGACATCGGGCTCGCGCCGCCGCAGCAGCGCGGCGCCGATCGCGATGCCGATGAGCGCGATGACCGCGACCTCGACCGCGCCGCTGCGCGGCTCGATGCCGGCCACGACGTTGAAGAGCACGCTCGCGCCGACAATGACCAGCGCCGCCGCGACGAGCACGCCGACGATCCCGCCGCGGCCGACCAGGCGCTGGACGATCGATTCGCCGTCGGTGTCCGTCGGGACGAACAGCCACGCTCCCAGGTAGAGGAGCAGGCCGAGTCCGTTGAACACCATGAGGCCGACGAAGCCGATGCGGATCAGCAGCGGGTCGACGTTGAAGTAGTCGGCGATGCCGCTCGCGACGCCCCCGATGACACGGTCGTCGCCACGGCGCCGGAGGACGCGGGAGGCGGTTGGCTGTTCGGTCGTCATGGGTCGATCATCGGTCGCGCGAGCGCGGCTGACCATTGGGGAAGTCCCGCATCCGACCCTGAACCGACCAGCCGGTTCTCGGGGTTCTCCCCCATCGTGGACGGCCATGGTGCTGTGGGAACATGGCGCGCATGGCCCGGATCGACGCCCGCGAACGGGCTCCACGCCTCGAGCGCAGCCGCAGCGACCGGTGGATCAGCGGCGTCGCCGGCGGCATCGGTCATCACCTTGGCGTGCAGCCCAACGCCGTGCGCGTCGCCTTCGTCGTGCTCTCCTTCGCCGCCGGGTTCGGCATCGTCGTCTACGTCCTGACCTGGCTCCTCGCGCCGCTCGAGGCGGAGACCGATGGCGCCCCGCCGGCGATGCGCCGAATTGCGCTCCCGACGCCGCGGCGGGCCTTCGGGATCGGTTTCGTCATCGCCGGGCTGCTTGCGCTCCTCTGGCTCGGAGGGCTGTGGTTCGAGGGCAACCTCGCCTGGCCGGTAGTGCTGGCCGCGATCGGCTTTGCGGTCCTGTGGGCCCGAGGCGACGGTCGCTGGACCCTCGCCAGCCTGGGAACGCCGCTGTCGTTCACACGCTTCGCGATCGGTGCCGTGCTCATCCTCGCCGGCATGGCCGTCTTCCTTGCCGGGAGGACCTCGCTGGAGTCGGTGGGCAACGTGCTGGTGGGGATGATCGTGGCCCTCGGCGGCGCGGCGCTCCTCGCCGGTCCGTGGGTATGGACGATGGGGCAGCAGCTCGTCGAGGAACGGAGCAGCCGCGTCCGCTCGGAGGAGCGCGCCGAGATGGCGGCGCACCTCCACGACTCGGTGCTCCAGACCCTCGCGCTCATCCAGCGCTCCACGTCGCCCCGCGAGATGACGAGCCTCGCCCGCACGCAGGAGCGCGAGCTGCGCGCCTGGCTGTACGGGCGCGCGCCCGAGCTCGCCGGTGTGCGGCTGCGGGACGCCGTCGACGCGATGGCGGGAAGGATCGAGCGCCAGCACCAGGTCAGCGTCGAGGCGGTCGTGGTCGGCGACGCGGAGATGGACGAGCGGCTGCGCGGCCTCGTCAACGCCTGCGCCGAGGCTGTGGCGAATGCCGCCGTTCATTCGGGCACCACGGCGATCAGCGTGTACGTCGAAGTCGAGACGGAAACGGTCACCGCCTTCGTGCGCGACCAGGGCTCGGGATTCGATCCCGCCGTCATCCCCGCCGACCGGCGCGGGATCGCCGACTCGATCGTCGGCCGCATGGAGCGCCACGGCGGCACCGCGACCGTGCACAGCCAGCCCGAGGTGGGCACTGAGGTCGTCCTGAAGCTGCCGAGGAGGGCCCCATCGTGACGGTCCGCGTCTTCATCGTCGACGACCACGAGCTCTTCCGCTCCGGCGTGCGATCCGAGCTGGGGCGCGCCCTCGAGATCGTCGGGGACGCCGGGAACGTCGAGGACGCGGTATCCGCGATCATCGATGGGGCGCCCGATGTCGTCCTGCTGGACGTCCACATGCCGGCCGGGGGCGGTCGCGCGGTGATCGAAGCCGTGCGACCGGAGCGGCCCGAGGTCAAGTTCCTGGCACTGTCGGTGTCCGACGCCGCCGAGGACGTCATCGGCATCATCCGCGCCGGCGCGCGCGGCTACGTGACGAAGTCGATCTCGGGCGAGGAGCTCTCGTCGGCAGTGCAGCGGGTCCACGACGGGGACGCGGTCTTCTCGCCGCGGCTGGCGGGTTTCGTCCTCGACGCGTTCGGCGGGGAGGCGCCGCAGCCGCTCGATCCGGAGCTCGACCTGCTCAGCAAGCGTGAGCGCGAGGTGCTGCGCTACATCGCGCGCGGCTACACGTACAAGGAGGTCGCCCACGAGCTCCACATCAGCGTGAAGACCGTCGAGACCCACGTCTCGGCCGTGCTGCGCAAGCTCCAGCTCTCGAACCGATACGAGCTGACGCGCTGGGCCGCCGATCGCCGCCTCGTCTGACGGTTCCTGACACGGGTGGTCAGGTTCGTGCGGGATGATCCCAACATGACCATCACGCACGTGAATCCACCCTCCATGCATTCCAGCCCCGCCTTCTCGCAGGGCACCATCGTCCCGGCTGGCGCGCGAATCCTCTACGTCGGCGGGCAGAACGGGGTCGACGCCGACGGCAAGGTCGTCGGCGACACGCTCCAGGCGCAGACCGAGCAGGCACTGCGCAACGTCATCGCGGTCCTCGCCGAGGCGGGCGCGACGCAGACCGACGTCGCGAAGCTGACGATCCACCTCGCCGAGGGGGGCGACGTCAACGCCGGCTTCGCGGCGTCGCTCGCGGTCTGGGGCGCAAACCCGACCGCGATCACCGTGGTCCAGGTGCCCTCGTTCGCGAACCCGGACTTCCTCGTCGAGATCGACGCCATCGCCGCCCTCCCCACCTGACGGGCAGCGTCCCCTCGACCCATCGAGGGGACTTCGCGCGAGGCCCGATCTCCCGCGCGCTTCTCACGGTGCACGGAGAGCAGGTGCGCATGGGGCGCGCACGAGCGCGCTCCTCACGCGCGAGAGGCCTCGATCCACCGTGAGAACGTCGCGCGACGCGCATCTCATGTGGATTCGGCTCGATGGACCGAGGCGCCGCCCGAGAGGCGTGCGGTGCCTGCCATCGCGGGGGCGCAGAATGGCGCGGTGATCCTGCTCATCGGCATCGGCCTCGCGATCTTCGTCTTCCCCTACCCCTGGAACATCCCGGTCGTGATTATCGCCGCGATCCTCGAGTTCATCGAGACGGTGGGCACGTGGCGATGGTCGCGACGCGGGAGCGCAAAGGTCGGCCCCGAGACGTTGATCGGGGCGAGTGGCCGGGCCATCACCGACTGCCGACCGGAGGGGATGGTGCGCGTGCTCGCCGAGGACTGGCGGGCGCGTTGTGAGAGCGGGGTGTCGGCCGGACACCCGATCCGCGTCGTCGGCCGGGATCAGCTGACGCTGGTCGTCGAACCGATCGCCTGACGGTCGAGAGCCGCGGTCTGCCCGCAGTCCGGCCGCACTCGGCCCGCAGGCCACCGCGCCTAGCGTCCCTCCAGCGGTCGCAGATGACGACCGATCAGCAAGGAGGGCGACATGCGCTCAGGTTTCAGGGCAGCCAGTCTGGTCATGGCGATCGTGGCTGTCTTCACCCTTGCCGCGCCCGTCGCGGCGGCGAGTAAGTGGACGACGTTCAGGCAAGCGGGCATCAACGCCTTTGCCTTCAACGACGCCTGCGTGGACAACCCGGACGGGACGGTGACCTGCGAGGGTCAGTCCATCGATGTGTTCGAGGGCAGGATCCTCGAGCCCGGCCATCCGACCTTCCGGGGCGAGCAGGTCTGCTACAACGAACACCACGACACCTTCGACCCGGGCACGGGGGAAAGCATCGAGTCCAGCTTCCGCTTCGGATGCACGCGCGAGTCGAACACGCTGACGAGTCGCAAGCTCACGTCGGTCACGCTCGCTCCGACCGTCATCGAGCTGACGGAGGTGGTGTGTGATCCCTCCGGATGCACGGAGTCGGACGGCGGCTCCATCACGGCCAACGGCACGTGGACCGGCGTCGGTCCCACGATCAGCCAGCGCGGAAGGTTCCGTCTCGACGACGGCACCTGCATCCAGGTCAATGCCGACAAGAGCAAGTCTCGCCAGGCGACGTTCGAGGGAACGATCGACACGCTGGACGCGAGGCTGGGCCGGGGTAGCTTCACGTTCAAGACCACCTGCCCGCTCGAACCGTAGCCCCATCACGGGACGGTGGCGGGGTCTCCGCATCCCGCCACCGGCCCACTCGCTTTGCCGCGAGGGCGCGATCGCCCGCTCCGACAGCGCCCAGTCGCATGCCGGGCCTGGGCTCACGGCTGGACAAGCCAACGAGCCCGGCCAATGATGAATGGACGACTCACCAGGAAGCGGGACGAGCATGATCAAGGTCCGGCGCGACGCCGACATCTATGACATCGACGGCGGCTGGTTCCGCGCGCGGTGGCATTTCAGCTTCGATCGCTACGAGGATCCCGAGCATGACTCGTTCGGCGCGATGCGGGTCTTCAACGACGACCGGCTCAAGCCCGGCGCCGTCTGGCCGCTCCATCCCCATCGCGACGTCGAGGGGCTGACGTATGTGGTTGAAGGCACGTTCGGACATCAGGACAACGTCGGCGGGCCGTTCGGCCCGTTGCCGGCCGGATCGGTCCAGCGCATGACCCTTGGCTCGGGCGCGCTGCATTCGGAGCTCAACGCCTCTCAGGACGAGCCGATGCGCTTCATCCAGATCTGGATCCTGCCGGATACGCCCGACCTCACGCCGGCCGTCGAGCAGCGCGTGTTCTCCATCGAGGATCGATCGAACCGGCTACTGAAGGTGATGGGCCCCGAGGGCAGCGACGCGGTGAAGATCCACCAGGACGCATCGGTCCATGTCGCTCGCCTCGACGCGGGTGTTGAGGCGGTCCATCCCATCGCCCGCGGGCGAGGCGTCTACGCCTACCTCATCGAGGGTGCCGCCTCGCTCGGCGGCGAGGCGCTGGCCACCGGCGACGCAGCGGAGGTGACCGATGCCGACGAGCTGCGGATCACGGCCTCGGAGCAGTCAGAGCTGATCCTCGTCGACGTGCCGATGGTGTTCGAGCCGGTCGGGATCTGGAGCGGCCGCATCTGATCGCCCCCGCTCAGTTCAGGCGGCTCTCCCAGTCCGCCGGCACGCGGCCGGCCGGACCTGGAACCGGCTGATCCAGCGGCCGATGATGCGGCGGGGCGAGCTGCGGACCCTCGCCGAACTGGTCTGACGCGAAGTCGTAGAGCCAGTCCTCGCCGGGCTCGAAGCTGCCGACGATGGGGTGGCGAGCGGCGGCGGCATGGAGGCGGGCGTGCTGGGACGGTGACGTGTCGCAGCAGCCGACGTGGCCGCAGTGCGCGCATCGGCGCAGGTGATACCACCAGCCGTCTGCCGTCGCCAGGCACTCGACACAGCCGGTCCCGCTCGGCGGAGTCGTCGGGTCGATCGGTGCGGTCTCGGCCATCGATGCATTGTGCGCCAGTCCGGCGAGGTTGAGCGATGCGGACGGCGCTGCGGGCACCTGGGCCGGGGGTCGCGCGATCGTGGCACGATGGTGGCATCGGTCTCGGAATCGGAGACGAGCCTCCGTTTTCCGTGGTAGCATGCTGCGAAACCGGAGTCGCACCTCCATTTCTAGGCAGCAATCCGTCGTCAGGAGTCTCATGAAGGCCTTCGCACTCACCGCACCCGACCAACCCGCTCGCCTCGTCGAGCTTCCTGAGCCCGAGGTTGCTCCGGACGGCCTCGCGATCGATGTCCGCGCGGCGAGCGTCAATGGCTTCGACGTCTACCAGGCCAGTGGCGGTCTCGTGGGCATGATGGAGCACGCGCTCCCCACGGTCGTCGGCCGCGACTTCGCCGGAGTCGTCGTCGATGGCGGATCCAACCGTTCGGACGTGGCCGTCGGCGACGAGGTCCTCGGCTTCATCCCGAGTGCGCCACCGCTCCACGACGGCACGTACACCGATCGGCTCACCACTGCGAACGTCGTCATCGCGCGCAAGCCCGCGGGCCTTCCGTTCGAGACCGCCGCGGCGATTCCGCTGGCCGGAGCCACCGCGCTGGACGCCGTCGACGCCATCAGCATCGAGCCGGCGGACGTGGTTCTCATCGCCGGTGCCACGGGCGGGGTCGGCTCCTTCGCAGTCCAGCTCGCAGCTCAGCGCGGCGCGACGGTGATCGCCACCGCCAGACGCGGCGAGGAGGAGGCCTTCGTGCGCGGTCTCGGCGCTGCGGACACGATCGACTACTCCGCCGGCGAGGTCGCCGAGACGGTGCGCGCGAAGTACCCCGACGGCATTGCGGCGCTCATCGACACGGTGAACCGTGGCGACGCGTTTGCACCCATGGCGGATCTCGTGCGCGATGGTGGCCGGATCGCCACCACACTCGGCGCGGTGGACGTCGAGACGCTCGCGCAGCGCAACGTTCGGGCGACGAATGTCATGGGGGCGCCGACACCCGAGAAGTTGACGGCCCTCGCCGACGCCGTCGTCGCCGGCTCACTGCGCGTCGGGATCCAGCGGACGTTTCCGCTGGACAACGTAGCCGAGGCGCTCGAGGCGTTCAGCGGCGGGACGATCGGCAAGCTGGTCGTGGTCCCCTGATGAGCTCCGGTCGGGCCCGCCCGCTGCGGACGGACGCCGAGCGCAATCGCTCACGCATCATCGACGCCGCGACTGCGGCGTTCGCGCGGCGTGGCCTCGACGTGCCGCTCGAGGAAGTGGCCGACGAAGCGGGTGTCGGGATCGGCACGCTCTACCGGCGCTTCGCTGGACGCGACGCGCTGATCGGTGCCTGCTTCGAGCACCGGCTCGCCCAGTACGCGCAGGCCGCGGAGGATGCGCTCGCCGCGCCCGACGCATGGACCGGCTTTGCCGGTTACGTCGAGCGGATCTGCGCCATGCAGGCGGCCGACCGTGGACTGGCGGACGTTTTGAACCGGTCCCTCCCGAACGCGAAGGCGCTCGAGGCGCATCGGTCGCGCGGCTACGAGCTGTCGGTCCAAGTGATCGAGCGAGCGCAGGCAGAGGGCACGCTCCGCGCGGATGTCGTTGCCGAGGACCTGGCGTTGCTGTTCATGGCCAATGCCGGCGTCGTCGAGGTCACCCGCGGGGCGGCCCGTGATGCCTGGCGCCGCTTCCTCGCGATCGTCCTCGACGGCCTGCGGAGCGAGGGCGCCAGCGCACTCCCCGCACCCCCCACCCCACGCCAGACCATGCGCGCGATGCGGCGCCTGGCTCGGAGTTCGCACGTGTCCAGGAGGAACCAATGACGATCTCGGCATTCACACTCGGAGCTGGTACCTCGCCCGGCGGTGCGGATCTCTATCAGCCCGGCGTCTGCAACATCGGGCCCGAAGAGATCGCACGACGACGCATGGCGGGCCACGTGGGCCTGGTCGCGACGCTCGTCGTCCTCGCCGCGCTGATCTTCATCGGCGCCCCTCCCGTGACGAGGCTCGTGGCCATCCTGCCGGCGGCCGCATCGGCCTCGGGTTACCTCCAGGCATGGCTGAAGTTTTGCGCCGGCTTCGGCTCGCGCGGGATCTTCAACTTCGGCGCGCTCGGGCAGGCAATCACCGTCGCCGACGACGAGGCACGCGCCCTGGATCGCCGGCGCGCGCGCCAGATCGGCCTGTGGGCGCTGGCGATCGGCGTCGTCGTCGGGTTCGTGGCCGTGCTCCTTCCGGTCTGAGCGATGGACACCGATGTCGTGCTCTGGGTCCTCCAGGTGCTCCTGGGGCTAGCCTTCCTTGCCGCCGGTATTGGCCACATCCTCAATTACGATCGGATGGCGACGCAGCCGGGAATGGCCTGGGTCACGGCCGTCGGGCGCGATCGTCTGCGGATCATCGGTGTGCTCGAGGTGCTCGGTGCGATCGGCCTGGTCCTGCCGGCGTTGACGGGCATCCTGCCGTGGTTGGTGCCGACGGCAGCAGCGGCCCTGGCCGTGCTCATGGTCGCGGCCGCGGTCTTCCACCTGCGGCGTCCCGGCGAGGGTCGAAATATCGCGGTGAACTCGGTGCTGGGGTTGCTCGCCCTGGTGGTGGCCATCGGAAGGTTCGCGATCATCCCGTTCTGACTCCGGACCATCGGCCGTTTGCGCGTCCACGCCGCCTCTGTAATACTTCGCTCCGAACGATCTATCCGGAGAACCCGAAGATTCCTGCCTCATCCCGGACCCGAGCCGTGGCGCGCGCCATGGAGGCCTACGAGCGGTTTCACCGGCGGATGGTCGCGCTCAACACTCCTGACCTCGTCGACATGAGCCTGACCCTTGCCCAGCTGAAGGCGATCTACGTCGTCGCTGCAGCGGGCCCCCTCTCGATGGGCGCGCTGTCGGAACGCCTTGGCCTGGCCCTGTCGACCACGAGCGGGACGGTCGATCGCCTCGTCCGGCGCGGGCTGCTGCAGCGCGCGGAGGATCCGACTGACCGACGCCAGGTCATCGTCCGGGCCACCGACGACGCGCTCGAGCAGATCGAGCACATGTCCGAGATCGGGCGGGCGCGCATGCGCGACCTCCTCCTCCGCCTGCATTCCGATACCGACGTCGAAACGATCGAACGCGCCATCAGCCTCCTGACCGATGCGGTGGGCGACTCACCCGAGGAGACCCAATGACCTGGCTCAGTCGCGCCGCCGTCAGCCGGCGCAGCGTCACCATCCTGATCGCGGCGGGGCTCTTCCTGGCCGGCATCCTGGCTTGGGGCAGCCTGAAGCAGGAGCTCGTGCCCGAGGTCTCGTTCCCGATCGTGACGGTCATCGCGCCGTACCCCGGCGCCGCGGCCGACGAGGTCGTCGAGGACGTCGTCGCCCCGATCGAGAACGCGGTGCAGTCGATCGAGGGCATCGACACCGTCAACTCGACCTCGGCCAACTCGATCGGCTTCGTCATCGCACAGTTCGCGTTCGGCACCGACGTCGACGCCGCCGTCGCCGACCTCGAGGATGCCGTCAACGGCATCGAACTGCCGGATGGCGTCGAGCCGACAGTCACACCATTCGACTTCAACCAGACGCCGGTCGTCATCGCCGCGGTCTCGTCGTCATCGGCCTCGCTGACGGAGCTCGGAACCATTGCCAGCGAGGAGATCCTGCCGGAGCTCGCGGCCATCCCCGGCGTGGCGGACGCCGAGATCACCGGCGGATTGAGCGAGCAGGTGGAGATCACGCTCGACCCCGCAGCCCTGGCCACCACCGGCATCGGTCCGATGCAGGTGCAGGCGGCGCTCGGCGCGGCGAACGTGACCGTGCCGGCCGGCCAGCTCGATACCGGAGAGGCCGCACTGCCGGTGACCGTCACCGCCACGGTGGAGCAGGTCGAGGCGCTGAACGACCTCGTCGTCGGCGTCGATCCGTCGAGCGGAACGCCGACGCCGGTCACGCTCGGGGAGATCGCCTCCATCGAGGTCATCGAGGTTGCCGCCACCGGCTACGGCTTCATCAACGGCGAGGAGGCACTCGGGCTCACGGTCAGCAAGACCGGCCCCGCCAACACGGTCGAGGTGTCGCAGGCCGTCGGCGAGGTCCTGGACGAGATCGTCGAGCGCCACGAGGGCCTGGAGATCGACATCGTGTCGGACCAGGCGACCTTCATCATCGAGTCGCGCGACGGTCTGCTGCGCGAGGGCGGCCTCGGCGCGCTCTTCGCGATCCTCACGATCTTCTTCTTCCTCTTCAGCGTGCGCTCGACGTTCGTCGCGGCGCTGAGCATCCCGCTCTCGCTGCTGGTGGCGCTGATCGTCATGCAGTTCACCGGGATCACGATCAACATCCTCACCCTCGGCGGCCTGGCGGTCGCCGTGGGGCGCGTGGTGGACGACTCGATCGTCGTGCTCGAGAACATCTACCGCCATCGGGCCATGGGCGACGACCGGCTGACGGCGTCCCTCCGTGGCCCCTCGGAGGTGGCCGGCGCGATCACGTGGAGCACGCTGACCACCGTCGCCGTCTTCCTGCCCCTCGGGCTGGCCGGCGGGTTCGTGAGCCAGTTCTTCCTGCCCTTCGCGCTGACGGTGACCTTCGCGCTGCTGGCCTCGCTGGTCGTCGCGCTGACCGTCGTGCCGGTCCTCGCCTACTTCTGGGTCGGCGTCCCGCGCGATGACGTCGACGCCACCGGGGAGCCGCGGCGCTCGATCTGGGTCCGCCTCTACGACCCTACCATCCGGTTCGTCCTCGGCTCCGGAGTGCGCTCTGCCGCGACGATCGGCATCGCCTTCCTGCTGTTCGTCGCCACGCTCGCCCTGGCACCGCTGATCCCGGTGCAGTTCATCAACGCCGGCAGCGAGAAGCTCCTGACCGTGAGCCTTGCGCCGCCCTCCGGAGCGACCTCCGAGGACGTGCGCGATCGAGCCGTGGAGGCGCAGGAGATCATCATCGCCGACGACGATGTCGAGCTCGTGCAGACGACCGTGCCGCCCGAGGGAGACACCGGCTTCCGCACCCTCGTCGCGGCTGCGTCCGGCCGGCCGGCGAACTCGGCGCAGCTCTTCGTCCGCCTGGACACCGAGGCGGACCTCGAGGCAACCGCCCAGCGGCTCGACGAGGAGCTCGCGGCGGTCGAGACCGATGGCTGGGACGCCACCGTCCAGGAGGCGACCGGCGCGGCCGGCAGCTCCGACGCGGCCCTCGTCGTCAGCGGCCCGGACACGGAAACGGTCGAGGCCGCGGCGGCGACGGTCGTCGATGCCCTCGAGTCGGTCGAAGGCCTCGGAACGATCACGACCGACCTCGTGGCCGAGGCGCGCCAGGTCGTGGTGACGGTCGATCCGGCCCGGGCGGGCGCGGCCGGCGTCAGCGCGCCGCAGGTCGCGGGCGTTATCGGGGGCGTCCTCTCCCCCATCCCGGCCGGATCGATCGAGCCCGTGGACGCCGACGACCCGCTCGAGGTCATCCTCCGCTTCGACAGCGAGCTGCTCACGTCGGTGGAGGCCCTGGAGGCGATCCCGGTCGGCCCGGGGGTGACCGTCGGCGACGTCGCGGAGGTCCAGGAGGTCGACGCCCGGCCGACGATCAGCCGGGTCGATGCGGCGCCGTCGGCCACCGTCACCGCCGAGATCACCGACGAGAACACCGGCGCGGTCTCCACCGCGATCGCGGCCGAGGTCGAGCGGCTCGACGCGTCCGACGAGCTGCCGGCCGGCGTGTCGATCCAGATCGGCGGCGTCAGCGAGCAGCTGGCCGAGTCGTTCGGCGGGCTCCTGACCGCGATGGGCATCGCGATCCTGCTCGTCTACCTGATGCTCGTGCTCGCCTTCAACTCGCTGCTGACCCCGTTCATCATCCTGTTCACCCTGCCGCTGGCGATCATCGGCGCCTTCCCGGCGCTGCTGCTCACCGGGCGGCCGTTGGGCATCAGCGCCCTCATCGGCTTCCTCATGCTCATCGGGATCGTGGTCACGAACGCGATCGTGCTGCTCGACCTCGTCGTGCGGCTGCGTGCCGAGGGCGTGCCGTTGCACGAGGCGCTCATCCGCGGCGCCCATACCAGGGTGCGGCCGATCCTCATGACGGCGATCGCGACGATCTTCGCGCTCCTCCCGCTGGCGGCCGGGTTCAACGAGGGGTCGATCATCGCCGCGGAGCTGGGCACGGTCGTGATCGGCGGCCTGCTGAGCTCCACCTTCCTCACGCTCCTCGTGGTGCCAGCGGCCTATCTGCTGATCGAGGGCTGGCGGGAGCGTCGCCGCAGGACCTGACGGCGCCTCGGGCCGCGCCCGCACGGCGGCCAATCGGTTGCCGCTCCGGTGTAGAGTTTTGGCCAGGATGTGCCCTTGGCCCATCCAAACAGGAGGAGAGGAATGGATCTATTCGTCGCATTGATCGCGGTCGCCATCGGGCTCGTCGCCTGCTTCTTCGGCTACCGTCTCTTCCGGGCCGTCCTCCCGGTATTCGGCTTCGTCCTCGGCGCCGTCGTCGGCGCGCAGGCGGTGTTCCTGATCTTCAACGAAGGCATCTTCGCGACGCTGCTCAGCATCGTTGCCGCGGTCGTCGTGGGCATCGTGTTCGGACTGCTCGCCTACTTCTGGTGGGCGCTCGGCATCGTGCTGGCCGTTGGCGGCATGGGTTTCGCGATCGGCAACGCGCTCCTGCCGGCGCTGAACCTCGATCTCGAGATTGTCAGCTGGCTGCTCGGCCTGGCCGTCGGCGTGGGCTTCGCGCTCGCCGCCATCGTGCTCCGGCTCCCACGCGCGATCGTCATCGCCGTGACGGCCCTCTGGGGCGCCGGTGCGACGCTCGGCGGCGTGCTGATCGTCCTGCAGCAGATCGAGCCCGAGGAGCTCGGATACGGCGCGGTGGACGCGGTCGTGAGCCAATCATTCGTGTGGCTGCTGATCTACCTCGCGCTGGCAGCGGTTGGCGCCGTCTGGCAGGCCATGACGACGAGCGACATCGATACGATCTGGGTCGACGAGCCCGCGCAGAACACGGCTCCCGTCCCGCCAACGCCCGGCTGAGCCCCTACCCTCGCGTCAGGCGCCGGTGGCCGGAGGCCGCCGGCGTCTTTTCGTCGGCGGGTCGGCGCTCGCGGTCGCATCCGGGTTCCCTTCCCCACCCGACGTGGCCGCCGGCTTCGGAGGCTCCGCACTGGGCACGTCCGTCGTCGTCGGCTTCGCGGCCGGCTTCGCCGTCGTCGACTTCGCCGTTGTCGACTTCGCGGCCGGCTTCGCCGTTGTCGACTTCGCGGCCGACTTCGCCGCCGGCTTGCGCGCGCGACTAGTCGTGCCGGAGCCTGCCGTCGGGCTCGGGGTCACGGCAGGCGGTGGCGGCACCAGCGGCGGGGCCCCAGGCGTGGTCGGTGGCGGCGGTCCGCCGACGACGGCAACAGCCGGTGCCGGGCCGCTCTGCCGATCGACGACGACGCCGGCAACCACGACCGCGAGACCAAGGACGGCAAGCGTGAGCGCGATCCCGCCCAGGCCACTGACGACCGACGTCACGATCTCACCGATTGCGAGGCGCCCCTCCGGGGTCGCGGCGGCATCGACGACCTGCGCGGAGATGAACTGGACCGCGATCCACCCGACGAGCGCGGCCAACGCGGCAGCGGCGCCGACCCGGACCAGGCCCGCGGGAACCGTCGGCGCCAGCCAGATGGCGAGCGCCGCGACCACGAGCCCGACGATGACGAGCAGCCAGAGCGCAATGTCGAAGGCACGGACGAGGCCCTGGGCACGCTCGAGGGACGCCTCCGATCCAAGTCGCACCTGACCGAAGTCGGGCGGAAGTTCTTGATTGACCACCGATGCCAATCGCTCGACGGCGGCGGTCGCGTCCTCGCTCGAGTCGAACGGCGGGATCTCGCGCTCGAGGCCGACGAAGTCCAGGCCGGCATTGACGACCGAGCGCAGCACCTCGGCCATCAGCGGCACGAGGTTGAGCCGGACCTCTCCCTCCTCGACAACGACATTCGGCAGCTGGTCCATCTCGTCCCGGAGCAGGAGCACCGAGCGCTCATGGGCGATCTCGATCGTCGCGATCAGCAGGCTCGTTCCCTCGGGCGACGAGAGGAACGTCTCGACAGCCGCGCGAATCCGGGTCTCGACGCCGGCCGCGATCATCGGGGCAAGGGAGTCGAGGCCGAGGCTCGCATTCGCGAGCCGGCGCACGACCACGTCCGGCAGCTCGAGCGCCTCGGCCAGGCGCTCCAGCAGTCGATCCTCGGCCTGCGCGAGCCGCTCGCCGAGGCGCGTCTCGAGGCTGAGGGCCTCGAGCAGCTGGTCGCCGATCCGGTCGGCCATGACCGCCTGGACCGATTCGCTCTCGACGACCGGCGTGACAGCAGCCATGAACTGGTCGGTGTCGAGCACCGTCCGATGTACCCAGAACCCGACCACGGATCCCGCAACCGCGATCGCGGTGAGCACGACGAAGACCCAGGAGGCGACGCGCTGCCACCCACTGCGGGATCGAGTTGCGGCGACGGTCGTCATTCGTTCGGCCTCGTAGCGTCGAGGAGCTCCGCGACGTTCGCGCGGAGGAGAAAGATGCCGGCGGCGATGGCTGCGACGATGATGCCGAGCTGCCAGAAGTTCACGAACACGATGGCAGCGGCAACGACTGCCAGGATTCGGACCCACGTGGCCAGCAGGCCGATGACCCCTCCGCGGAGGATTGACTCGATCAGCACGAAGAGGCCGATCACGCCGACCGCGATGGCGAGCCCGAACCGCGGCGACAGGAGGAGCACGCCGACCAGGACGATGAGCATGAGGCCGACGCTGATTGCCGCCCATGCCTCGAGCAGCATCCCCGTCCGATCCTCACCGGCCGGCGTCGGCGCCGGTATGCGCCGGAGGTGGGCCTGTGGCGGAGGCCGCACGCCCTCCCGCGCGGCCGCCTGCCGCTGCCGGAGGTCGCCGAGTCTGAGCTCATTCTCTTCACGCTCGCGTTGCAGGTCGGTCAACGCCGCGCGAAGCCGCTCGCGCTCCGCGACGCGCGATGGCGTGCGGGCATCGTCCGTGGTTGCGCTGTCCTCGGCTCCGGCCGCCGCCAGCTCGCGCTCGAGTGGCGGGATGGCCTTCGCCAGCTCGGCCTGCCGTCGGTCGACGGCCTTGGCTCGCTCGCGGAGCAGTGTCGCAGCCTGCGACGGCGGCGGCTCGAGGTCGAGCTCGGCGAACGAGACGGGATCCGCCCACGACGTCCGCACGCTGCGGTCGCGGTTGAACATCGGTCCGGCAGGGGCATCCTCGCCCTCGAATGGGTCCTCCACCGACATGCCCCACAGGCCGCTGTAGCCGCTGACCCAGGGCTGCGTCTCGTCCATGACCACCGGATCCCAGCTGCGATCGGCGCCGGGACCGATGCTCACGCCGTCGCCGCGCGCGAAGTCGACGAAGGCAATCGACATCACGCTGCCCCCCGCCTCGCCACCTCCTCTCCCGCGAATCAGCGTCGAGACCACGGCCCCGATGCGCTGGATGAAGGCCGGCATGCGCACCGGCTGCTCGGCGAGGTACTCGCCGGGGCGGAAGTACGAGGCGTGCGATCCGGCGCCCGCGTACACGACCGGGTGATCGCCGACGAGGTCGAGCTGCCCGGAGTCGTCCCAGCGCCTTCGGAGGTCCCGGCCGTGGTAGTCGTGCTGGGCGTAGGCAGCCCACACCGGCACCGCGCGGCGGTCCGCATCGGTATCGAGGTAGACGAGCACCTGCTCCCAATCGGCCTCGTGGTCGTTCGCGCCGTTGAACCCGGAGCGCCAGTCGTTGAAGGCGTAGAAGAACCAGTACTGGAGCGCGGTCCAGGTGGCGGTCCGCACGACGCGACCGTAGTACGGGTGCACGGTGCTCTCGGCCGACAGTGACCGATAGCGCTGCACTGCGCGTCGCGCAAGCGAACCCGGCACCCGCCCCCGTGCGAGCAGCGAGATCGCGAAGAGGGCGTCGATGACACGCGACGTGTAGCCGACACGAGCGAGGCGGCCCCCGCCGGCGTGGAATCCCACGGCCTGGCGGCTGTCGCGATCGAACATCCTGGCGAGGATGTCTTCGTCGTCGCCCGTGCCCGCCACCGTCAGGAAGTCACGGGCCTCCACGCCATCGCTGACCCCGTCGGTGAGGGTGAGCTCGGAGAGCGTGCCGTCGGTCTCCACCACGTGGTGGCGGCGGCTTCCCTCGCTGCGCATCCGGACGGCGGACTCGAGATAGGCCGATACGCTCATCGGCAGGAACGACTCGCCCTTCGTGAAGCGCACGACCGGCTCGAAGGCACGCAGCAGATCGATGTCGGCGGCGTCGAGCCGGGGGCGCGTTCCCGGCTGCTGGACGATCGCCGTCGGCGCCTCGGCCGTGGTCATGGTTCCGACCTGCGCGTGTGGGCGGCGCGCATCTCCGGCGTGGTGAGGAGGAACGCACAGACCGCGAGCAGCGCCATGGCGACGTACTGGGGCGTGCCGATCCACCACAGGAAGATCGAGGCCGCCAGATCCCAGCCGAGGACGCCGATGGCCAGCAACCAGCCGATCCGACCACCGACCAGGAGTGCGAAGGCGGCGAAGATGCTCAGCGCTGCGAAGGCGATCACGAGCCCGATGCGATCCGGAGGGGTGTCCGTGAGAGCGAGCTGGACCAGCGTGTTCACACCCTTCGCGACAAGGATCAGGACCGGCGGGCCGATGAGCAGCCACCGCCGGCGCGGTCGAGTCGTCGGTTCAGCCGTCGCGTCTGTCAATGTGCGCCGCCTTCGTACGAAGGGATTCCGGGGCCAGCATACCGACGGGGTCCAGAAACGCCCATCGCCCAGGACGCATGAAAACGTGGAACGGCGCACGCTCCTGGCGCATACTCGGAACGCGCCGCAGCTCGCGCAGCGGGCGCGGCAGCTAAGAGGAGGTGCAACGGAGCATGACCATCGCGTCAACCCCCGACTCGGACGCTGGCAGCGGCCGCGGTTGGTTCATCGCGCTCGGCGTCGTCCTGGTGATCCTCGGCCTGGTCGCGCTGTGGAACGTGATCGACGCGAGCCTCGTGACCACGGTCATCATCGGCTGGGTGCTCGTGATCGCCGGCATCGCCACCTTCATCGGCGCATTCACCACCGACCTCGGGCTCGGATGGCGCCTGTTGCAGCTCGTGCTCGGGATCCTCTACGTCCTGGTCGGGTTCAACCTCGTCGCTGACCCGCTGTCCGGAGCCATCGCCGTCACCGTCGTCATCGGTGCGATGCTCGTCGCGGACGGCGTCGTTCGCATCGTGGGCGCCTTCATGGGCCGGGCTGGAAGCTCGGTGTGGATGATCGTCCTGGGCGTCATCAACATTCTCTTCGGCCTCTGGGTGTGGACGAACATCCCGGTCAGCGGGATCGTCATCGGCGTCTTCGTCGGAGTCCAGCTCCTCGTCGCCGGAATGGCCTGGATCGTCGCCGGCTTCATGGGTGGGTCCAGCGCGGAGCAGCCCGCGGGCGCCTGAGCCGGGGCTGAACCTGGGGCCAGATGGATGCGGTTCCTGCGTATCTGGTTCGGCGCGCTGATCGAGGGCGGTCGCGACCCCAACACGCGGCCGCTGTACGTCGTCGTCTTCGGGTTGCTGCTGACCGGCACGATCTTCTATTGGATCGTTGAAGGCTGGGGGCCGCTCGACGCGCTGTACTTCAGCGTCACGACCCTGACGACCGTCGGGCTCGGCGACTTCACGCCGGAGACCGCGGTCGGCAAGATCTTCACGATCTTCTACGTTCTCGCCGGGGTCTCGGTCATCCTCGCCTTCGCCAACGCCGTGCTCCAACGAGCGGGCACGCGCCAGCGAGAGCACATGGAGCGCGCCGCGGCCAAGCGCGCGTCAGCAGCCGCCGAGCGAGAACACTGATGGTCGGGCGCGGCGCCCGAGCCGCGCCCGCATCGGTCAGGCGGGAACCTCCGCCGGCATCGGGCTCATGAGCTGGAAGTAGTTGCCGTCCGGATCGGCGAACGTCGCGATCAGGCCCTCGTCGGGCGAGTCGCCCATGCCGTACGGCTCGGCCACGACCGTCGCGCCGGCCGTCTTGAACGTCTCGAAGTTGCCCTTGACGTCCGGCGTCTCGATGTTCCAGATGATCCGGCCCGGCTGTGGGTTCTGGCCGGTGACCTTGTCGTGCGGCCCGACGGTGACGGAGCCGGAGCCGATCAACCAGCCGATGTAGCCGCCATCGCTCCAGCTTGGCTCGCCGAAGAGCTTCTTGTAGAAGTCGGCAAGGCGCTGCGGGTTCTCCGAGCCGATCAGGATGCTGTTGAGGTTCATCCGGGGGTGCTCCTTGGTTGCGGTGGTGACGAGTTGACCGCGACGTGATGCGGTTCTCATCGGTTCATGGCCTGCAAGTGGCTGGCCGGACGATAGGATCGGGCCGATGACGACCGTTCAGATCGGCGACGACGAGCGGCGGGCGCGCCTCGGGGTCCGTCACCTGCTGGCATATGGGACCCAGGTGCCTTCGCTCGCCGAGGCGGCATCCGCGCTCGTCGTGCTCCACGCCACCGATCCGGCGACCGTCTTCCTCGAGGGCTGGGCGCGAATGGTCGACGCCTCGCCGGCCTCGATCGAGCGGGAGCTGTACGAGGAGCCGACCGTCCTGCGCATGCTCGCGATGCGCCGGACGCTGTTCCTGATCCCGCTTCCGGACGTGCCGATGGTCTTCGCCGCCGGCTCACGCGACGTCGCCGACCGCGAGCGACCGCGGACGGTGAAGATGCTGGCGGCTGCCGACATCGGCTCCGACCCCGGCCGGCACCTCGCCGAGCTCGAGGAGGTCGCCCTCGCCGCGATCCGCGAGCGCGGTGAAGTCGCCACCCGGGAGCTGCGCGACGTTGACCCGCGCCTGGCCGAGCGATTCACGGTCGCGCGCGGCAAGAGCTACGAGGGCTCGATGGCAGTCATCTCGCGCGTCGTGCACCACCTCGCGCTGGACGGCAGGATCGGGCGCGGCCGCCCGCGCGGGAGCTGGGTCAGCGGCCAGTTCCGCTGGAGCCCGATCGAGCGCTGGTTCCCGTCGGGGATTCCGCAGATGGACGTCGGGAGGGCGCGCGCCGAGCTCGTGCGCCGGTGGCTTCGCACCTTCGGGCCTGCCACGCGCGACGACGTGCGCTGGTGGACCGGGTGGACGGTCGGCGCGACGCGGCAGGCGCTCGAGACGATCGGCGCCGTCGAGGTTGAGCTGGACGGTGGGGTGGTCGGGTACGCCCTGCCGAATGACCTCGAACCGGTCGAGCGGCCCGAGCCGTGGGTCGCCATGCTGCCCGCGCTCGACGCGACGACGATGGGCTGGACAGGCCGCGACTGGTACCTCGGCCCGCATCGGCCGCAGCTGTTCGACACGGCCGGCAACGCCGGACCGACGATCTGGGTCGACGGCCGCATCGTCGGCGGCTGGGCGCAGCGGCGGAGCGGAGAGGTCGTGCCGCGTCTGCTCGAGGATGTCGGTGCGGAGACGACGCGCGCGATCGAGGCGAAGGCTGCGAGCCTGGAGGCGTGGTTGGGGCCGACGCGAGTGACGGGGAGCTTCCCGACGCCGCTGGAGATCGGCCTCCAGCGGTGACGTCGCCCTTCAGGGGTTGACCAGGCCAGCTGACCAGGCCAACCCATGGGGCGCACGGCCCACCTAGAATCGGTCCATGAAAGCGAAGGTCGTCCTTCCCGACCAGGCGAGCACGCTCCATCTGTACGAAACCGCCTTCCGCTGGGGCATCGGCGCGGACCAGACCGACGGTGCCCTCAGCATGCTCGAGGTCACGATTCCGCCGCGGACGCTCATCAAGCCGCATCTCCATACCCGCGAAGACGAGTTCTCGCTGGTGCTGGCGGGGCCGATCGGCGTGCGCACGGCAGACGACATCGTCGAGGACGTGCCGACCGGCAGCTGGCTCATCAAGCCGCGATCGGTGCCGCACGCAATGTGGAACGTCGGCGATCAGCCCGCGCGTGTGCTCGAGGTGGTGCTGCCCGGTGGACTCGAGAAGTACTTCGAGGAGATCGCGCCGATCCTCATGGAGCACGGGCCGGAGTGGACGAAGCGGTACAACGCCGCCGCCGACGCCTACGGCCTCGACATCCTCGACGACTGGACCGATGAGCTGAAGGCGCGGTACGGCATCAAGCTCTGACCGGTTGGTCGGCGAGGTAGAAGTCGCGCATCACCGGTGCCAGGACCTCGGGCGCCACCCCATGCCACTCGCCCTCGAGGGTGCGATGGACGCCGTTTGGCAGCGCGCCGGCGGCGGCCCTGGACCACTCGTGGAGACGCTCGTCGCTGGCGGAGCTGTCGACGACGAGGGTGGGCGTGTTGATCTCCGCCAGCCGCTCCACCGCGAACTCGGCCGAGACGCGGGTGTCGTACACGAGCGTGTGGGCCAGGCTCTCGGCCGCCGGCCACCACGACGCGTCTCGCATGCCGTCGAGCATCTCTTCGGGCACGCCGATGGCACGGTTGAAGTGGATGAACGCGTCGCCACGACGGCCGGCCTCGACGAGCTCCGCCACCTTGGCGCCGAGGTCCTCCCCTTCCGGCTCGGGCTCAAAGGCGAGCGGCGGCTCCAGGAGCGCGAGCTTCCGGATCGGCAGCCCCTCGGCGGCCGCCCAGAGCGAGAGGATCGCGCCCGATGAGAAGCCGTACACGAAGGCGGATCCGCCGACGACGTCGATGATCGCGCCGAGGTCCTCGATCTCGCGCTCCACCGCGTACGGGAGCGTGTCGCCGCTCTCTCCCCGCCCGCGTCGGTCGTAGGTGATCGCCGTGAAGTCCGACGCGAGCCGCTCGGCGAGCGGCGTCAGGAGCCCGAAGCCGCGGAAGCCGCCGGCGGGGTCGACGAGGACGACGGGCGGCCCTCCGCCGATGCTCGTGTAGCCGATGGACGTTCCGTCGCGAGATCGAACGCTGGGCATGCCAGATCACCTCGAGATGGGTCGCTCCCCCCTTTGACCGATGAGCGCAACGGGAATCATCGGTCAAACTGAGACCACCAACGAAGAGGTGCTCCATGGTGGACTTCAAGCTCGAGGCGATCGTGATCCCGGTGTCGGACGTCGATCGCGCGAAGGCGTTCTACGCCGAGCAGTGCGGCTTCGTCTGCGACGTCGACCACCAGCCGAACGACAGCTTCCGAGTCGTGCAGTTCACGCCGCCCGGATCGGCCTGCTCGATCACGTTCGGGATCGGCATGTCGACGAAGGAGCCGGGCAGCTACGAGGGATTCCACCTGGTGGTGACCGATATCGAGGCGGCCCGTGCCGAGCTCGTCGGTCGCGGCCTCGACATCAGCGAGCCATTCCACTTCGGCCCGGAGGGCAAGACGCCGGGTCTCGATCCCTCACGCGGCGACTTCGGGACGTACTGCTCGTTCAGCGACCCCGACGGCAATGGCTGGCTGCTCCAGGAGGTCCCGAGCCGCCGATAGCGGCGCGTACGGTTCCCGTGGGGCGGGCGTATCGGCGCATCAATGGCCCAATTCCCTTCGGGCGGGAGGCCTGGAGGCTGGGAGGGACCCTCTCGGGCGCTAACTGTCCCGTAGGACGGGAAACCGGCGACTGAGTCTCCGGTACGCCCGTGGGGCGGGAATCGCACGCTGGGGTGACGCGAAGAGGCGCCGCGTGCGTGACCTATGCCGACGCCCGCTCGGCTACGATGCGGCCGATGCTCTACGACTACACCGCGGCGACGGTCACGACGGTCAACGAAGAGACCGATGCGGCCGTCGCTCGCGCCGATGCCCTCGTTGCCGGCGCGGTGGCCGCGTCGCCATCCTTTGACGCCACCCTCCTCCCGCTCGAGCTGGCCGCCGCCGAGCTCGTCCGTGCCTACGGCCGCGCCGCGTTCCTCGGCCAGGTGCATGCCGATGCGGCAGTCCGCGATGCCGGAACCGAGGCCGAGGAGCGCCTCAACAAGTGGCGCGTCGCGGTGGCCTTTCGCACGGACCTCTACGACGTGGTCCGCACCTTCGCCGCCACCGACGAGGCGTCGGCGCTGACCGGCGAGCGGGCGCGCCTGCTCGAGCACTGGCTGCGCGACTTCCGCCGTGCCGGCCACGAGCTGCCGGCCGAGGACCGCGCCGAGCTCGAGCGCCTCCGGACCCGGCTCGTCGAGGTCGAGGTCGCCTTCCAGCGCAACGTCAACGAGTACCGCGACGGGATCGACGTGACCCGCGAGCAGCTCGCCGGCCTGCCGGAGTCGTACGTCGAGCGGCTGTCGCCCGGCGAGACGCCTGGCACGCTCCGCGTCAGCCTCGACTACCCGGAGCTCAACCCGTTCCTCGACCAGGCGCGCGATCGAGACCTGCGGCGCGAGCTCTTCACCAAGAACTGGAACCGGGCGGTCGCGGAGAACCGGCCGCTGCTCGACGAGGCCCTGGACCTGCGGCGGCGCATCGCGGCCGTGCTCGGCGAGCCGACGTGGGCGCACCACGCGATGGAGCTGAAGATGGCCCGCAACCCGGAGCGCGTGCGGACCTTCTACGAAGAGCTGCTGCCGTCGCTCGCCGGGACCGTACGCCTCGAGCTGGATCGGCTGGAGGGCCTGCTCGCCGCAGACGGCAACGAGGGACCGATCACGGCCTGGGATTGGCGCTACTACGACGACGCACTGCGTCGCTCGGAGTACGGCGTCGATCAGAACCGGATCAGCGAGTACTTCCCACTCGACCCCACGGTGGAGGGAATGTTCGCGATCACCGGCGAGGCGTTCGGGCTCGAGTATCGGGTCGTCCCGGAAGCCGACGCGTGGCACGAGAGCGTCCGCCTGTACGAGATCCTCGACTCCGCGACCGGCCGGCACATCGCCCACTTCTACGCCGACCTCTTCCCACGGGACGGCAAGTTCGGGCACGCGGCAGCATTCCCGCTCGTCATCGGACATCGCGACGCGAACGGCGACTACGTCGCGCCGGTGAGCGCGATCGTCGCGAGCTTCACGCCTCCGTCGGGTGACACGCCATCGCTCCTCAAGCACTCCGAGGTCGAGACGCTCTTCCACGAGTTCGGCCATATCCTGCACATGAGCCTCACGCGCGCCGAGTTCGCCCGCTTCAGCGGCGCCGAGACCGAGTGGGACTTCGTCGAGGCGCCGAGCCAGATCATGCAGCACTGGACGTGGGACCCATCGGTGCTGGCGCGGTTCGCGAAGCACCACGCCACGGGTGAGCCGATGCCGGCCGAGCTGGTGGATCAGCTCGCGCGAGCGCGGTTCGTGAACGTCGGCCTGATGACCGCGATGCAGGCCTACTACGGCCAGCTCGACCTCGCGCTGCACGCTGAGCCGGTGACGCCGGACATGGACCTCGCCATGCGCAAGACCTTCGAGATCACCGGTCTCCCGTACCCCGAGGGCACGTTCTTCCTGGCCGGCTTCGGCCACCTGCTCGGCGGCTATGACGCCGGCTACTACGGCTACCTGTGGGCGAACGTCATCGGTGACGACATGTTCAGCCGGTTTGCCTCGGAAGGCGTCCTGTCGCCGGCCGTGGGAGCGGAGTACCGGCGCGAGATCCTGGAGCCAAACGGCTCACGCGACGCCGACGAGCTCGTGCGCGCGTTCCTCGGCCGCGAGCCCTCGAACGCGGAGTTCCTGCGCCTGCGGGGAATGGCCTGATCCGTCGACACGTTCGTACCGGTTCGCGGTCGTCCGGTGCCCGCTAGGATGCCCCCGACGCGGTGCAAGCATGCACCGTCGCGGAATGTCCACCAGTGTGAGACTCGATGACCCGATTCCCCCGCGCACTCCCGATCGCCATGCTGCTCGTCCTGGCGGCGTGCACACCCACCGCCGATTCCAGCACGCCGGCCGAGCCGACCGACATCCCCGAGCCGTCGCCGTCGGCGACCGCCGATGCGACGCCTTCGCCCGAAGAGACCGCTTCGCCAGACGAGACGCCGTCATCGACCCCGATCGAGGGCGAGGGTGGATTCACGATCGCGGCGAACGCCGAGGCCGATGCGCTCATGGTCGACCGCTTCGACTGCCAGAACCTCGACGACGGCTACCAGGTGGAGTTCCCCGCCGAATGGAACACGAACGCCGAGATCGGCGGCACGCCGACGTGCAGCTGGTTCGCGCCGACCGAGTACGAGACCGGCGCGCCCGGTGACGTGCCCGATGAAGTCGCCATCGAGATCTTCGTCATCGACGATGACCGCGTACACGACGGCGATGAGCGCGAGCGCGCCGAGGGCGTCATCGGCGCGACGCAGCCGGCCTACCGGGTCGTGGTCTCCGATGGTGACGAGACCGCGTACCTGTACGTCGTCCAGCTCGGGCCGACGCTGGCGGAGGGCCCGAACCTCGTCGCGCGCACGACGACGGAAATGGGCGGCGACTTCGAGCTCAACCGCGCCGTGCTCGACCGGATGATGGCCACGATGGAGTTCATCGGCATCATCCAGTGAAGCGTCGCGGTCGCTAGCATGGCGCGGTGACCACTGCCACCGCTCCGACCGCCCTCGACCGACTCGCCGACGCCTACTGGGAGGCCTTCCTCCGCCGCCATCCGACGTTCGCCACGGCCCTCGGCGACCGCCGCTACGACGATCGCCTCGAGGACTACTCGTCCGATGCCGACGAGGCCTGGCGCGCGCTGATCGACGGCTTCGAGCTCGAGCTGGCTGGGCTTGGCGAGGACGGCGACCCGACGACCCGCGCCGCCCTGGTCGATGCGCTGCAGGTCGACCGTGCGTTCCTCGACGCCGACGTCATGGCCTTCAACGTCGACCCCATGAACGGACCCCAGGTCGAGCTCCTGAACATCCCCTCCTACCAGCCGATCCGGTCCCCTGCCGAGGCCGATGCGCTCCTCGAGCGCTGGCGCGACATGCCGCGCTTCCTCGACCAGGCCGCTGCCGACCTGCGCCGCGGGACCGCCGAGGGCCGCACGGCGGTGGCGGTGCTCTGCACGAAGGTCGTCGAGCAGCTGGACGAGCTGCTCGCCAAGCCGGATGCCGAGTGGCCGCTGGCCGATCCCGCGGCGGGACGCGCCGGAGATCCGCGACCGGCTCGTGGGCGTCATCGGTCAGGAGATCAGGCCCGCCTTCGAGCGCTACCGCGCCGTGATCGTCGACGAGATCGCTCCGGCCGCGCGGCCGGACACGCTGCCAGGACTGGCACACATCCCCGGCGGGACCGAGGCATACCGACTGCTGACCCGCGCGCACACCTCGCTGGACGTCGTTCCCGAGGACGTGCACGCGATCGGGCTGGAGGAGATCGCCCGGATCGATGGCGAGTTCGTCGAGCTCGGCGCCCGCCTGCTCGGGACCGATGGCCTGGCCGCCACCCTTCGCGCGCTGCGCGAGGATCCGGCACTGCATTTCGAAACGCGCGAGGAGATCGAGGCGACCGCGCGAGCGTCGCTCGACCGCGCCAACGGCGCGATCGGCGAGTGGTTCGGCAGGCTGCCGAAGGCGCCGTGCGAGGTCGTCGTCATGCCGGCGCACGAGGAGAAGCACTCGACGATCGCCTACTACCGCGAGCCGGCCGCCGACGGCAGCCGTCCGGGCCAGTACTACGTCAACACCTACGCCCCGGAGACGCGGCCGCGCTACGAGGCCGAGACGCTCGCCTTCCACGAGGCCGTGCCGGGCCACCACCTCCAGCTGGCGATCATGCAGGAGGTGGAAGAGCTGCCCGCGTTTCGGCGCTTCAACGGCAGCACCGCCTACATCGAGGGCTGGGGCCTGTACACCGAGCGCCTCTCGGAGGAGATGGGGCTGCTGACGAGCGAGACCGATCGGTTCGGCGTCCTCTCCTTCGACGCCTGGCGTGCGTCGCGGCTGGTCGTCGACACCGGCATCCACGCGCTGGGCTGGACACGCCAGCAGGCGATCGACTTCATGGTCGGGCACACGGCGCTCGGCGAGAACAACATCGCCAACGAGGTGGACCGATACATCGGCTATGCCGGGCAGGCGCTGGCCTACAAGCTGGGCCAGCTCGAGCTGCTGCGCCTGCGAGCCGAGGCGCGTGAGCGCCAGGGTAACGACTTCGACATCCGCCGCTTCCACGACACGGTGCTGGAGCAGGGCGCGCTGCCGCTGCCCGTCCTGCGCGGAGTCGTCGAGCGGACCCTGCGGTAGGCCCCGTGGTCGACCGTCGAGACCCGTTCCGGATCCTGCAGGTCCAGCCCGACGCCGATCCGGACGTCGTGCGCGCCGCCTACCGCGTGCTCGCGCGCAAGCTCCATCCCGACGCGGGCGCGCCGCTCGACAAGTCCGCCGAGGGGCGGATGGCCGACCTCAACTGGGCGTGGTCGGTGGTCCGTGATCCCGTGAAGCGCTCCGTCTGGGAGTCCGACCGCCGTCGCGCTCCCCCGCCGACCCCCCGCGAGGACGCCACGCATGGGGCTCCGCGCGGGCCGCTGGGAGCCGACGGCGCCGATCTGCGGCTCGACTTCGGCCGCTACGAGGGCTGGACGCTCGGCGAGGTCGCGCGGCGCGAGCCGGAGTACCTCGACTGGCTGCGGCGGCACGCCTCCGGCGCCCGGTATCGCGACGCGATCGACGTGCTGCTGCGCAAGCATCGGCCCAGAGCCTGAACGGCGCTAGTAGACGACGACCCGCCGTGCGCCATCGCGGCTTCGCATCGCGTCGAGCGCCGCTCCAACGCCCTCGAGATCGATCCGCTCGCTGATCAGCACGTCGAGCGGAAGCCCGCCCTCGTTGTAGAGGCTCGCGATCCGTGGGAAGTCCTTCGCGGGCGTGGCAGAGCCGTAGTTCGACCCACGGATGACCTTGCCGTCCTCGACGAAGCGGTACACGTCGAATCCCGCACGCTGCTCCTGCGGCGTCATGCCCACCAGCGTGACGGCGCCGCCGGGACGCGCCAGCTCGATGGCTCGCTCGATGGTCTCCGTCAGGCCAATCGCCTCGAATACGTGGTCGGCGCCGCCATTGGTCAATTCGCCGACGGCGGCCGTCTCGGACCCCAGCAGGGCGTGCGTGGCGCCCGCGCGGCGGGCCACGTCGAGCTTCGCCAGTTGCGCGTCCACCGCGATGATCGGGCTTGCGCCCACGTGGGCCGCGCCGATGACCACCGACAGGCCGACGCCTCCCGCGCCGATGACGACGACGCTCTCGCCGGCCTGCACGTTCGCGGTGTTCAGCACGGCGCCGATCCCGGTCGTCACCGCGCACCCGATCAGCGCGGCAATCTCCGGTGGCGTGCGCGGGTCGATCGGAATTGCGGCCTGGCTCGCGACCACCTGGCGCTCGCCAAACGTGCCGATTCCGGAGTACGCGCCGATCGGGGTGCCGTCGGGCCTCCGGATGCGCACGTCCTCGGGCTCGAGCCGATGCCCGCCACCGCGAGGCGCCGCACACAGCCACGCTTCCCGGCGCCGGCACGCTGCACAGCCGCCGCACGGCGCGGTCCACGCCAGCACGACGAGGTCGCCCACGGCGATGCCACGATGCCGTGGCGCACTCGGCGGTCGCGGCCTGACTCCCGGACCGAGTCGCTCCACGATCGCCGCCCCCTCGTGACCGAGCACCACGTTCGCCGGTCGCGTCCAGTCGCCGTCGACCACGTGCAGATCGGAGTGGCAGACGCCGGCGGCCACCATCCGCACGAGCACCTCATCGCCCCGTGGCTCGTCAACGATCAGGGCCTCGATCCCGGGCGACCGGCCGGCGCCGCGGAACACGAGGCCGCGCATGCTCACTGCCACGAACGGAATGCTAGTGGCGCGGCGACAACCCATACAATCGCGAGCGTGAGCTCCTCGATGATCGCGCACCCGCGGACGCGGGCTGTCGCGATCCCCGCAGCTGGTGTCCTGGCCCTGGCCGTGGTGGGGACCGTCTTCGCGGCAAGCCACGAGATCGCCATCACGAACACGGGATACGAACCCGGCACGGTGACGGTGCTCGTGGGCGAACCGGTGACGTGGACGAACGACTCGAACGAAGCCCACACGATCACGTCGGACCAGGGTTCGGAGCTGGACAGCGGAACGATTCAGCCCGACGAGGCGTACGGGCACGTGTTCGAGGCACCCGGCACCCACACGTACCACTGCGACCTGCACCCCGATGAGATGACGGGCACGATCGTGGTCGAGGCCGCTACCGCGACGTCCGAGCCCAGCGGCTCGGAGCCGATCCCCCCGGCGGGAACCCTACCGCCGAACTTCAGTCCGTTCCCGTCGACCGGGCCCCTGCCAACGAGCCCGCCAGCCTCGCCGGCGCCGAACGGAGAGGAATCGTCCGATGACGGGTTTCCCCCCGCAATTCTTCCCGTCCTCGCGTTGGTCGGGGCAACCGGAGCCGGCGTCTACCTGGTCATGAAACGCCGCAACTCGTAGGCACGAAGACGGCCCCGCCGATGGCGGGGCCGTCCGTTTCTGCTCGTTGGTCAGATCAGGGGCTGATGCTCATCGGCAGGCTGTCCTTGTCCGGGACCGATCCTGCGGGTCCGTTGGCATCGGCATTGAGCTCGTGCACACCGGTCGCCGAGAGCTTCAGGTCCGTCCAGGTGACAACGCCCTGGACCATCGTCTTCGTCAACGAGGACGAGGAGGTCAGCGTGCCAGGACCGGCGGCCTTCGAGAGCGTGACCGTCGAGGCGCCCGTTCCGGTGTCCAGGGTCAGGACCTGCCCGAACCCGTCCATCAGCGAGACCTTGACCGTGCCGAGGGTCCTGTTCACGCGGCCGCTCACCGGCTGAGCCGTGAACGCCAGGCTCGTGGGTCCGCTGACGTAGAAGTCTTCCTCGGCGAACTCCTTGTTCCCGAGCGAGCTGCTCATCGAGCGGGCCGGCCAGTAGATCGGGGCGAATGGCATCGCCGTCCCACTTCCCGGCGCGGCCGTGAAGTCGCACAGGGCAACGTAGTACTTGAAGCCGCTGGGCAACGTATTCGGCCCGGGCGCGCCGGTGTTGTTGCCGGTCTGCGAGACGAAGTAGAACCCGTCGGCCGAGGTCGCGGTCGAGGCGACCAGGGAGCCCGAGCCGTAGGCGAGCCCTGGATTGCAGCGGTTGGCGCTCGACGGCGTCGACGAGAACAACCGGACGGTGATGTCGGGGCGGCCATTGGCCGAAGGATCGAACACGAATCCGCCGACTGAGGTGCTGCGCTCGCCTGCGAAGACGAGGCCGAGCGCGTGGCTGCCCTTGTATGCCTGGCTCCACTGGCTCATGTACTCGGCCTTCCACGCCGGCCGGACGGCGGACGGAAGCTTCCGCAGCTCGTGGTCGAGCCGATCCTCCACGTCATCGGGCATCTCGAGAAGCTCGATGGCGGTGGTGGATTTGAAGTTGAAGCCAGCGCGGAACGCGATCGTCGGATCGACCGACGAGCTGCCCCAGCTGGTCGTGTCCTTCCAGCGGAACTCGTATGCCACGTGAATATGTGCTTCGCGATGGCGCTGGATCTCCAGGCCCTCGATCCGGAGGCATCGCGCGATCTTGCCGTTCGCCGACGACGGCAGCGGAATGTAGCCCGTCGCCGTGCTGCAGTCGGCGACTGCCGGCGCCGTGTGCGGGATGTAGGAGACGGTGATCGGCATGTCGTCCGACCAGTCGTTCGGGGCGGCCCTGACCGGCTTCCAGCCATCGAGCACGAACGCCGGCTCGGCCTTCTGTGCCGCCGTGAGCGGGTAGTTCGCGCCGGTTCCCGTGTCGGTCGGCATCGAAGGCACCGTCAGGTAGACCGTGGTCGATGCCCCATTGCGGTCGCGCAGGGTCGTTCCGTGCCGAAGGATATGCGGCAGGTGCGTGCCCTTGGTGCGGATGTCCAGGCCGGTCTCGTTCTCGAGCGACAGGCGGTACCGGAACGTGCCCGGATTCGTCGCCTTGAGCTTGTACGTGGTCGTCGAGCCGGAGCCGCTCTTCGAGAAGAGGACGTCGACACCGTCGATGTGGTTCGTCCAGTCCGGATCACCCGTGACGACATCGGTGAGGAAGCTGCCCGGAGCGAAGGTCGTCTGTGAGCTGTCGCTGTCGTTCGCCGCGTTCGGATCGGTCGTCTCGGTCGTGGCGATCGTGGCGGTGTTGATGGCACCGGGCATGAGGTCCGCGCGGACGGTGATGGTCCACGTGACCGAGTCGCCGTCCGCGAGGCCAGCGCTCGTGCAGGTCACGGTGCCTGCCGCGTGGACGCAGTCCGGTGTCGTCGCCGAGACGAAGGTCACCTCGATCGGCAGCTCGTCCGTGACGGTGAAGCCGTCGTTGTCGGCCGGCCCGTTGTTCGTCACCTTGATCGTCACGTCGAACTCGTCGCCGATGGTGATCGGCCCGGCCGGAGCCGTCTTCTCGAGCGCGAGATCGGCGCCGAGGACCTCGACCGTGATGCTGTCGGTATGCGCGCCGCCATCTCCGTCGCTGACGGTGACGCTGACGTCGGAGACGCCGGCAGTGGCGAACGTGCAGTCGAAGCTGCCCGCGCCGGTGGCGGCGTTGAAGGTGTCGTTGGACAGGCTGCCGCCGTCGCAGGTCTGGGCGTCGAGGGTGAAGACCTCGTCACCCGGATCGAGCGTGGTGAAGCTGTAGCTGACGGTGTCGCCCTCGTTGGCGGTGACCGCGCCCAGCAGGGTCACGATCGGCGCCAGGTTGGCGACGTCGACGCTCAGGCTGTCGCTGTCGCTGCCGCCGTCGTCGTCGCTGACGGTGACGCTGACGTCCTGGTCGTCGGCGTTGTCGGCCCAGCTGCAGTCGAAGCTGCCGTCGACACCGTCGAACAGATAGGCCGACTGGACGCCGGTGGCGCCGCAGTCGGAGGCATCGACGGTGAAGGTGTCGGCGCCGGCGTCGGTGATGGCGAAGGTGTAGCTCTGGGTCTGGCCCTCGTCCGAGCTGGCCGGCCCGGACAGGATCACCAGCGGATCGACGTTGGCGACGTCGACGCTCAGGCTGTCGCTGTCGGAGGTGGTGCCATCGCCGAGCGTGACGCTGACGTTCTGGTCGTCGGCGTTGTCGGCCCAGGTGCAGTCGAAGCTGCCCGCGCCGGTGGCGGCGTTGAAGGTGTCGTTGGACAGGCTGCCGCCGTCGCAGGTCTGGGCGTCGAGGGTGAAGACCTCGTCACCCGGATCGAGCGTGCTGAAGCTGTAGCTGACGGTGTCGCCCTCGTTGGCGGTGACCGCGCCCAGCAGGGTCACGATCGGCGCCAGGTTGGCGACGTCGACACTCAGCGCGTTGGCGCGGTCGAGGTGGGTGTCGTCCTCGTCGGTGAGGTCGACGCTGATGGCGTAGGTGTTGGGGCCATCGGCGTAGGTGTGGGTCTTGACCCCGGCGCTGGTGTAGGTGTCGCTGTCGCCGTCACCCCAGTGCACGGTCCAGCTGGTGACGGTGTCGCTGCCCGGATCGCTGATGGCGCCCAGGGTCAGGCTGTAGGGGGCGCCCTCGTCGACGCTGGGGTCGCCGCTGATGGCGATGCTGGGCCTGACGTTGGCGACGTCGACGCTCAGGCTGTCGCTGTCGGAGGTGGTGCCATCGCCGAGCGTGACGCTGACGTTCTGGTCGTCGGCGTTGTCGGCCCAGGTGCAGTCGAAGCTGCCCGCGCCGGTGGCGGCGTTGAAGGTGTCGTTGGACAGGCTGCCGCCGTCGCAGGTCTGGGCGTCGAGGGTGAAGACCTCGTCACCCGGATCGAGCGTGCTGAAGCTGTAGCTGACGGTGTCGCCCTCGTTGGCGGTGACCGCGCCCAGCAGGGTCACGATCGGCGCCAGGTTGGCGACGTCGACCTCGACCAGCTGGTTATCGGTGTCGGCGGCGCCGTCGGAGTCGGTGACGGTGGCGGTGACGGTGCTGACGGCCGGGCCGTCGGGGAACGCGCAGTCGAAGCTGCCGAACCCGTCGAGCGGCTCGTAGCTGAAGGACAGCGGGACCTCATCGCCGTTGGCGCCGCAGTCGACGCTGACGGTGTGGGCGTCATCACCCGGATCGCTGACAACGAAGGTGTAGTGCTTGGTGTCGCCTTCGTCGGCCTCGTCGGGTCCGGCGAGGGTGATGCTGGGCTTGACGTTGGCGACGTCGACACTCAGCGCGTTGGCGCGGTCGAGGTGGGTGTCGTCCTCGTCGGTGAGGTCGACGCTGATGGCGTAGGTGTTGGGGCCATCGGCGTAGGTGTGGGTCTTGACCCCGGCGCTGGTGTAGGTGTCGCTGTCGCCGTCACCCCAGTGCACGGTCCAGCTGGTGACGGTGTCGCTGCCCGGATCGCTGATGGCGCCCAGGGTCAGGCTGTAGGGGGCGCCCTCGTCGACGCTGGGGTCGCCGCTGATGGCGATGCTGGGCCTGACGTTGGCGACGTCGACGCTCAGGCTGTCGCTGTCGCTGCCGCCGTCGTCGTCGCTGACGGTGACGCTGACGTCCTGGTCGTCGGCGTTGTCGGCCCAGCTGCAGTCGAAGCTGCCGTCGACACCGTCGAACAGATAGGCCGACTGGACGCCGGTGGCGCCGCAGTCGGAGGCATCGACGGTGAAGGTGTCGGCGCCGGCGTCGGTGATGGCGAAGGTGTAGCTCTGGGTCTGGCCCTCGTCCGAGCTGGCCGGCCCGGACAGGATCACCAGCGGATCGACGTTGGCGACGTCGACGCTCAGGCTGTCGCTGTCGGAGGTGGTGCCATCGCCGAGCGTGACGCTGACGTTCTGGTCGTCGGCGTTGTCGGCCCAGGTGCAGTCGAAGCTGCCCGCGCCGGTGGCGGCGTTGAAGGTGTCGTTGGACAGGCTGCCGCCGTCGCAGGTCTGGGCGTCGAGGGTGAAGACCTCGTCACCCGGATCGAGCGTGCTGAAGCTGTAGCTGACGGTGTCGCCCTCGTTGGCGGTGACCGCGCCCAGCAGGGTCACGATCGGCGCCAGGTTGGCGACGTCGACACTCAGCGCGTTGGCGCGGTCGAGGTGGGTGTCGTCCTCGTCGGTGAGGTCGACGCTGATGGCGTAGGTGTTGGGGCCATCGGCGTAGGTGTGGGTCTTGACCCCGGCGCTGGTGTAGGTGTCGCTGTCGCCGTCACCCCAGTGCACGGTCCAGCTGGTGACGGTGTCGCTGCCCGGATCGCTGATGGCGCCCAGGGTCAGGCTGTAGGGGGCGCCCTCGTCGACGCTGGGGTCGCCGCTGATGGCGATGCTGGGCCTGACGTTGGCGACGTCGACGCTCAGGCTGTCGCTGTCGGAGGTGGTGCCATCGCCGAGCGTGACGCTGACGTTCTGGTCGTCGGCGTTGTCGGCCCAGGTGCAGTCGAAGCTGCCCGCGCCGGTGGCGGCGTTGAAGGTGTCGTTGGACAGGCTGCCGCCGTCGCAGGTCTGGGCGTCGAGGGTGAAGACCTCGTCACCCGGATCGAGCGTGCTGAAGCTGTAGCTGACGGTGTCGCCCTCGTTGGCGGTGACCGCGCCCAGCAGGGTCACGATCGGCGCCAGGTTGGCGACGTCGACCTCGACCAGCTGGTTATCGGTGTCGGCGGCGCCGTCGGAGTCGGTGACGGTGGCGGTGACGGTGCTGACGGCCGGGCCGTCGGGGAACGCGCAGTCGAAGCTGCCGAACCCGTCGAGCGGCTCGTAGCTGAAGGACAGCGGGACCTCATCGCCGTTGGCGCCGCAGTCGACGCTGACGGTGTGGGCGTCATCACCCGGATCGCTGACAACGAAGGTGTAGTGCTTGGTGTCGCCTTCGTCGGCCTCGTCGGGTCCGGCGAGGGTGATGCTGGGCTTGACGTTGGCGACGTCGACACTCAGCGCGTTGGCGCGGTCGAGGTGGGTGTCGTCCTCGTCGGTGAGGTCGACGCTGATGGCGTAGGTGTTGGGGCCATCGGCGTAGGTGTGGGTCTTGACCCCGGCGCTGGTGTAGGTGTCGCTGTCGCCGTCACCCCAGTGCACGGTCCAGCTGGTGACGGTGTCGCTGCCCGGATCGCTGATGGCGCCCAGGGTCAGGCTGTAGGGGGCGCCCTCGTCGACGCTGGCCGCGCCGCTGATGGCGATGCTGGGCCTGACGTTGGCGACGTCGACGCTCAGGCTGTCGCTGTCGTGCCGTCGTGTCGTCGCCGAGCGGTGACGCTGACGTTCTGGTCGTCGGCGTTGTCGGCCCAGGTGCAGTCGAAGCTGCCCGCGCCGGTGGCGGCGTTGAAGGTGTCGTTGGACAGGCTGCCGCCGTCGCAGGTCTGGGCGTCGAGGGTGAAGACCTCGACATCCGCATCGATCGTGCTGAAGCTGAAGCTGAGCACGTCGCCTTCGTCTGCGCTGTTGGCGCCCGACAGCGTGACAACGGGCGCGCTGTTGGCGACGGTTTCCGAGTCAACCGCATTGGCCCCGTTGACCATGCCATCGTTGGGGGTCACGGTCACGCTGATGACGTCGCCCTTATCGCCGTTGCCTGCCAGGGACAGGTCGAGCGTATCGGTGAGCGCCATGGTTCCGGAGGTGGTCTTGACCACAGTCGTGCCGTTCTTCCACACGAAGGTCAGCTTGGCGGCGTCGCCATCGGCGTCGGCCTTGGTGGCGGTGGCGGTCAGGACCTGGTTGGTGGTCGGGCTTGTGGGACTGAGGTCGACCGTGGCGGTCGGCGCCCTGTTGATCCGCAGGGCCGCGAGCTGCGAAGCCCACGCCTCGTTCCCACCCGCCCAGGATGCGGAGTACGAAGCGCTCGTGCCGATCGCCGGCTGGACCACGTCGGCGACCTGGGAGGTCGGAAGGTCACCGGTGGGCTTGACCTCGAAACGCTCGAAGGTGCCGCCGACCGGCGTGACTGTGCGGTTTCCCTTGATGCCGACGAGATGAAGGAGGACGGCGTTTGGATACTCAGTCACAACCTGGAGCGGGTCGGAGATCGATGCCGAGCCGCCGCCGCTGTTGTCGGCCGCCACGGCGTCGATTGCGGCAGCGACGATCTGCGCAGTCGTGAAGCTCGAGGCGGGGTTGCCTAGATCGATACGGTAGACACCCGAGAAGGCGACGATCCCTCCCGACGCCTTGCCGGTGCTGCGACTGAAGGAGTAGGACGCGGTGGACAAGTCGGCGGCGGCGGCAAACTTGCCGTAGGTCGCCAGGCCAACATTGCTCGAGGCGTTGTTGCGTTGGATGAGGGTCCATCCCGCCGGCGGAGTGATCGTGGTCGAGCTTCCGCTCTCGACGCTGATCTGGGCCACCATGAAGTCATTGAGCTGCAATGTTGGCGGCCGCGGGATGATGAGCGGGCTGTTAGAGCCGATCGCAGCCGACGTCGCGCGCTGATCCCCGTTGAGGATGACCTGCTGTGCCACGTAGGCGGCGCCAGCGCCGCCGGACGCAGTCCGGTCCGGCGCGGTGATGCCGACGAACGGACTCGGAAGGGTCGCGTCATGGCCAGATGCCGTCGGAGGCTGCGAGCCGCCCCCGCCCGGCTGGTTAACGTCGAATCGCTCGGTCATCGAGCCCGGCGCTGAATGGGTCGTGTCGTTGTCGCTGGCGTAGAAGGCCAGCTGGGTCGCGCCGATTGCGCCCGATGGAACGGCTGCGCCTGGCGCGAGGCGCGACGTAGTCGCGCCGGTGCCGGCCGGCCCAACAGAGAGGATCGGATCGGACTTGTCGACGCCCGAGTAGGCGACGATGCCCGCCACCGCCCGGGTGCTGGGGCTCAACGTCCAGATGTATGGCCCTGGGTCACTGGGTCCGACGAACTTGTAGTAGATCGCGTGACCGACGCTGGTGCCGTTGTTCGCCCGCCCGGTGTTAGTCCCATCATCAGCCAGTGTCCAACCGACGGGCGCCGTGATCGTGATCCCAGTACCGCCGTCGACGGCGACGTGGGCGACCATGAGGTCGCCCGGCACGGCAGCCGCGGGCTTCGTGACGGAGATGCTGGCGGCTGCTGCCGCTGAGGTGTTTTGCGTCGTCGCGGCGCCGTTGAAGAACGCGGCCGTCAACGCCGCGACGTAGGGGCCGACGAAGGGGCCGCCGTCGCCGAGGGGGGCGACGCCGGCGGGCTGCAGCTCGTCCAGGGACGCATCGGCCATCGCGCGGGCGAGGTTGAGACGGCCATTGCCAGTGCCGGCGGGATCGCCGGCCGGGTCAGCCGTGCGCGCCAGGCGCGACACGACGACCCCGTTCGAGAGCTGGGGCTCGTTCGCGAGGAGCAGGGCTGCGGCGCCTGCGACGGCGGCAGCAGCCGCCGAGGTGCCGGAGATGCTGACGACCTCGTCGCCCGGCTGGGCGGTGGCCGGGTCGAACGAGGTCGTCGTCTGGATGTCGACTCCCGGGGCGGCCATGAATGCGGCCGGACCGTGATTGGCGGACGCGGCGAGCGCGTCCGTGGCATCGGTCGAGGTGACGCCGATGACGCCGCGGTCGCCCGCCGGGAAGGTGGCGCTCGCGACCCCGTCGTTGCCGGTGGCGGCGACGAGGACCGAGCCGGAGTCCCAGGCGTAGTCGATGGCGGCCTGGAGGGCCGCCGAGAAGCCGGGGTTGCTGAAGGCCGTGAGGATGACGTCGGCGTCCGCATCGGCCGCGTGCACGACGCCGGCGATGATGTCGGAGTCCTGTCCGGTGCCATCGGCGCCGAGGACGGTGATCGGCAGCACCGAGACGCCCGCGTAGGCCGTGCCGGCGACGCCAAAGGCGTTGTCGGTCTCGGCCGCGACGATGCCGGCCATCCAGGTGCCGTGCCCGTTCGGATCGGTCTGCGGGTCGACGCCGGCAAGCGCTGACCAACCGGGCAGCACCACGCCGTCGAGGTCGGGGTGCGAGGCGTCCACGCCGGTGTCGAGGATGGCGACGGTCGCGCTACCGGCAATGGAGACGGAGCCGTGGAGCTCCTCCCAGCCGATGTGGGGCAGCGACCACTGATCGGCATAGGAGGAGTCAGTCGGGGCAGCCTCGACGTCTCGAATGCGATCGGCCTCGACGCGCACCACGTCCGCGGTGGCGCGGAGGGTCGCGAGCTGATCGCCGAGAGAGGTGGCATCGAGCAGGATGCTGCGCAGCGCGAGTTGCGGGATGGCCTCGACATCGGTCGCACCAGCTGCCGAGAGGATCTCGAGCTGGCGAGCGTCCGAGGTGCCGGGGGCGAAAGTGATGAGGTACGGGGACGGCACACCCGCGGGGGTGGCGCTCGGCTCGGGGGTGGCCTCCGGCGTCGGATCGACGGCGGGCTCCTGGGTCGGCTCGACCGCAGGCTCCGCTGGCGGCTCGGGCGTCGGCGGCTCGGTCGGCAGCGGGGTGGGCTCGGGCGTGGCCTCGGGGGTCGCCTCGGGAGTCGACGACTCGGTCGGGGTCGGCTCGAAGGTCGGGTCCTCGGCCAGCGCGGAGGTGGGACCGAACAGGTACGTGACGAAGACGATCAGCTGGAGGACGACGAGAGCGGTCCGTCCCGGCCGGCGATGGGCACCCGATGGCAGCATGAACAACCTCAATCCCCCCGGAGTCAGCTCGCTCGGTCGGGTCCGGGCACGTGGACCCCGCAAGCTGACGATGCCGGGGCACTGTGGCGGGCGGGCCCGTCACGCACCATCCGGGAACGTACTGAGCGGGGTACGGAACGCCGCGTCCGTACCCGGAACAGGCTCGTTGCGCCTACGCACCACTCGTCCGGGTACGGAGCGGCCGCTCAGTATCCGGTTCCGTAGATCTCCGGATGCTCGCGGCGCCGAGCTCGACCTAAGGTCCACCCATGCATCTGGCGGCGCGGAACCGGGACCGATCGGCCAGCCCAGCCGAGGAGTCCACGGAGGACGGTCCCGCGCTACGAGATGCAGCCATGGCGGCTGCCCGAGCGGCCGATGATGAGGAAGCGGCCGCAGCTGCCCGTGACCGCTTCCGCATCGGCCCCATTCCCGCCATCGAGACCGATGACGTCATCCGACCCCACCTCGCCACCGAGGAGCGGGTCCATGCCTTGCGTTCGCATGCGATCCTGAGGGAACCGGGGGGCGAAGGCGCGCTCGGATACGGCGGAACGCTGTACCTCACCTCACGCCGACTCGTCCACCTCGGACAGGTGGTGATGAGCGTGAGTCTGGCCGATCTGGAGGAAAGCTCGCTCGCCGGCGAGCGGCTCCTCCTCACCCTGCGCGACGGTGAAGGGCTGGCTCTCGACGTCGACCAGCCGCGACTCCTCCGCGCAGAGATGGCCGCCGTCGGACGAGAGCTTCGCCGATGAAGCGGTCCACCCAGCTCGACTCCGAAGCCTCGACGATGCCGTCGATCGATCCGAAACCACCGCCGGTCGCCCAGCACGTGAGCGTTCGTCCATCCGCCGGCCTCGACGCGGCGAGCTACGGACAGGATCTCGAAGAGCGATATGTCGCCGCCCGCGAAGCGTGGACCCAGGCCATGCAGGCCGCCGGCAGCGGCCGCCCGGCCGACATGGCATCGCTCGCGATCGCCCAACAGGCGTACGAGATCATTGCCGCCGAGCGTGAGGACTGGCTCGCCAGTGGACGCGTGGCCATCCCGATCGAGCCGTCACCGAAGCGCCACGACATCGAGATCGCGGTCGGCCAGGAGCTTGCCTGGCGACGCGTCCAGCAGCACGACGACCGAAGCGGCTTCTTCACGCGGATCCGGCGGCGGCTCTCCGGGCACTGAGCCGACTCGCCGGTCAGCCGGACCGATAGCGCTGCGCTGCCTCGGCGCGATTCTTGACCTCGAGCTTGCGCAGCACGGCACTCACGTGGCTCTCGACCGTTCGCGGTGAGATCGCGAGGGCGCCGGCGATCTCGCGGTCGGTGAGGCCCTCGGCCAGGAGCCGCAGGACCTCCTGCTCCCGCGCGCTCAACAGTCTCATCTCCTCGGGCATCCCGCCTTGGCCGCCACGCTGGAGATGCTCGACGACCTGGGCCGCGTGCTGCCGCGACATCGCCAGATCACCGCGCCGCAGGCCGCGCACGGCTCGGAGCAGGGCATCGCCGGTGAGGTCCTTGGTGAGGTAGCCGGCAGCGCCGTGGCGCATCGCCTCGAGCAGGTTGCGCCGATCGGTCGACACCGTGAGCATCACGACCCGAGTCTCGGGCAGGCGCGGCGCCAGCTCACGGACCGCCTCGATGCCGGTCATCCCTGGCAGGTCGATGTCGAGCAGCACGAGGTCCGGGCGGAGCCGAGGAGCCAGATCGAGTGCCTCTTCCGCGTTGCGCGCCTCTCCAACGACCTCGATGTCGGGCGCGTCGAGCGCCTGCCGGATCGCCGACCGGACGAGTGCATGGTCGTCGACCAGCAGCACGCGGATGGGTGCCTCAGCCTCCAACCGATCTCTCCTCTCGCCGCAACGGCAGCACGAGCTCGACGCGACTGCCGTCCTGTGGCTTGGAGCTGATCGACAGTGTGGCGCCGATGAGCGCCGCCCGCTGCTGCATGCTGTCGAGCCCGAAGCCATCGTCGACCGCGTCCGGGCGGAAGCCGCGGCCGTTGTCGACGACCACGATGCGCAGGTCATCGGCGCTGGCCACGGTGACCCGCACGACGGTGGCATCGGCATGCTTGCGGACGTTGGTCAGCGCCTCCTGCACGATCCGCACGAGCTCGGCCCGGGCCCGCGGCCCGATCGACGGCTCCGGCCCGTTGCGGCTCAGCTCCGCACGCACGGCGAATCGGTCCGAGAAGTCGTCGACCTGGCGTTCGAGGATGTCGAACAGCGGCCCGCTCTCGGCCCCGCCGCGCATGGCGGCGATGGCATTGCGTGCTTCGGCGAGTGCGACGTCGATGGCGCTGGCGACCTCCTCGCTCAACCGTTTCGACTCCCCGTCGAAGGCCGCGATCTGGGTGAGACGGCTCTGCTTGAGCTTGGCATACCACAGGTCCTGCGCGAGCCCGTCGTGAATCTCGCGGGCGAGGCGCGCTCGCTCTTCGAGCGTCGCCGCCGCGAACTCGGCCTCGGCAAGGCGCCGCACCTCCATCGTGGCGGCGCGCAGCTCGGCGAGGTCGTCCCGGCTGTCGACCACGATCCCGACCAGCAGGACGACGTAGAACCCGAGGCGCAGCAGGTCGCCGGTCGTGACCACCGACGCGTAGCTGCCCGGGTGGATCGCGGTGTGCACCTGGCTGAACGCGGCGATCAGGAAGCCGGCGGCGAGGATCGCATCGCCGGCCCGGGCGCTGCGACGGTAGGACCGATGGGCGAGCAGCGCGGCGAGGACGAAGGCGGCGCCGATCAGGCTCTGTGCCACGACCAACGCCGGCGCGGATCCGGGCGGCAGCGGGGCGGTCGGGTCGGTGGCGATCGCGTCGAGCGCCTGCTGCGGGGCGAGCATCGGGAGGGTGTCCTGGACGAAGTAGCCGAGGACGATCAGCGCTCCGACCATCAGTGCAGGACCGATGAGCATGGGCCACGGACGCAGCACGCGCGTCCGGCGGCTCAGCGCCGCCATACCGGCGGCGACGAGGAGGATCGCGCTGACCCCGCGGGCCACGATGCCCGCGATGAGTGGCAGCTGGCCGGGATCGTCGAGCGAGGCTCCGAATGCGGCATCGGCCCCGACCACCGCGATCGTCAGGTTCATGGCGTTGAGCAGCGCCAGCACGGCGAACGCGGAGCCGCGCAGGAGCGCCGCGGCGTCGTTCGCGACGCGCCCGCGGCTCCAGGCCAGCGCGGACACCGAGGCCGCGACGAGGAGCGCGGCCGTGAGGATGGCGAGGTCGAGCCGGTCGTTGACGACGGCCGGCGCGATGTCGGGCACGACGAGCAGCAGCGTCGTGAAGAGCGTGAGCGCGGCGAACAGGACGAGGAGCGCCAGGTCGGCACGCCGGTACCAGGCACCCTGCCGCGCGGCGCGACCGACCGGTCCGGTCACTTCACGTCGCGCAGGGCGATCGCATCGGTCTCGTCGAGGAGGTCGTGCGCGAAGCGGAGCAGGGCGGATCGGCTGGCGTCACCGGGCACCCGCGCAGCGTACCCGCGTCCCGCCGGTGATGTTCGGTATCCCGACGTCCCTCGTCCGCCTGTGGCATTGTCCCTCGGACGCCGACGGACAGATCGTCCGGGCGCCGTTCTTTGCACCCCACGCACCTACCCGAGGGGAGAGATGTCAGCGCCGGCTCCAGTACGTCCGGATCGCCCCGGCTGGCTCATGGTCGAGGAGCACCTCGATTCGGCACGCTCGCGCGCCGCCGAGACCGCCTTCACCATCGGCAACGGGCGCTTCTCGACGCGGGGCAGCCTCGAGGAGGGCTACCCAGGTGACCAGGCGGCGACCTTCATGCACGGCATCTTCGTGCCCCACCCCATCGCGGTCAGCGAGCTCGCCAACCTGCCGGACTGGACCGCGCTCGAGATCACCGTGGACGGCGAGCTGTTTTCCCTGGCGAACGGCACGATCCTCGACTATCGGCGGGCACTGGACCTCCGGACCGGCCTGCTGCGGCGCGACGTCACGTGGCGCAGCCCGCGAGGTGTGACCTGCCGCCTCGCCTTCGAACGCTTCGCCTCGCTTGCCGCACCTGACATCGGGGCGCTTCGTTGCTCGATCACGTCCGTGGACTTCACGGGCGTGGTGGAGGTGCGGGCTCCGCTGGAGGCGAGCGGCAACCGGGACGGTGTGACCCATCTCGACTGGGCCAGCCAGCGCGTCGACGGCTCGATCGCGTCGATGACGGTTCGAGCTACGCAGTCGGGGATCTCGGTCACCCTCGCGACGCGTCTGGAGGCCCGTGGCGTCGAGGCCGAGATTCGTGGGCTGGAGGACTCGAGACGTCCCACCACGGTCGCGCGCTGGGACGCCACGCCCGGCCAGACCGCGGTCGTCGAGAAGATCGTCGTGATCTCGTCCTCGCGGGAGGCCGCCGATACGGACCGCACCTCGATAGAGCGCCTCGGGGGGCTCGACGGCGAGTCCTTCGACAGCCTCTTCGCAGCATCGGCCGCCGCGTGGGAGCGCGACTGGGCTCTGTCCGACGTCGTGGTCGACGGCGATGCGGAGGCCCAGCTTGCCATCCGAAGCTCGCTGTACCACCTGCTGATCGCCGCGCCGCGGGGCGACGACCAGGTCAGCATCGGCGCCAAGACCCTATCCGGCTTCGGGTACCACGGCCACGTCTTCTGGGACACCGAGTCGTTCATGCTGCCGTTCTTCACTCACGTGCACCCCTCGATCGCCCGCGACCTGCTCTCGTACCGCTATCACCGACTGCCGGGCGCCCGTCGCAAGGCCACCGCCGGCGGATTCGAGGGGGCACAGATCCCCTGGGAGAGCGCCGAGACCGGGGACGAGGTCACGCCACGCTGGGCGCCGGACGCCGGCGACCCGACCCGCTTGACTCGGATCTGGACCGGCGACATCGAGATCCACGTGTCGGCCGTCGTCGCCCACGCAGTCATGGCCTACTGGGCGGCCACCGAGGACGATGGCTTCATGCTCGAGCGCGGCGCCGAGCTCGTGCTGGAGACCGCTCGCTTCTGGGCGAGCCGCGCGGAGTGGAACGCCGACACGCGGCGCTACGAGTTCTCGGACGTGATCGGCCCCGATGAGTACCACGAGCATGTCGACAACAACGCGTTCACCAACCACTTCGCGGCGTGGCATCTCCGAACTGCAGCCGACCTGACCGATTGGCTTCTCGACACCGATCCCGAGCGGGCCGCTCGCCTCGGCGCGGCGCGGGAGACGGCGGCGAGGTTCCGTGAGGTCGCCGACGCGATCAAGCTTCCGCGCGACGAGGGGACCGGGCTCGTCGAGCAGTTCGACGGCTACTTCTCGCTCCAGGACGTCGACCTCGCCGAGTACGCCGGGCGGACGAGCTCGATGCAGTCGATCCTTGGGATCGAGGGTGTCGCGCGCACGCAGGTCATCAAGCAGCCCGACGTGCTCATGCTCGCTTACCTGCTGCCCGACCTGCTGACCCCGGCGGAGCTCGCCGCTGCCTACGCTTACTACACCGCCCGGACCGATCACACCTACGGCTCCTCGCTCGGGCCTGCCATTCAATCAATCATGGCCGTGAGAGCCGGCAAGGTCGATGACGCGTATACCCACTTCATGCGGGCCGCCCGGGCCGACCTGGGAGACATTCGCGGCAACACCGCCGATGGCATCCACGGGGCATCGGCCGGCGGGGTGTGGCAGGCGCTGATCTTCGGCTTCGGCGGCGTTCGCTTCGAGGGCGACGAGGTCGTCACAAATCCGCGACTGCCGTCGCACTGGACGCGTCTGGCGTTCCACCTCGTGCATCGCGACCGGAAGGTCGACATCGACCTCCGCCAGCCGTCGGCCGCCGCGTCCGAGTCATGACGGTTCGGGGCCTCATCTTCGATCTCGACGGCGTCATCACCGACACCGCCGAGCTCCACTATCGAGCGTGGCAGCGGATGGCCGACGAGGCAGGGTTGCCATTCGATCGGCAGGCGAACGAGGCGCTACGCGGCATCAGCCGTCGGGAGTCCCTGGGTCGGGTGCTCGGTGAGCGGACCGTGTCCGAGGCCGAAGCCGACGTCCTCATGGACCGCAAGAACGGCTACTACCGTGAGCTGCTCCAGACGATGACGCCGAGCGACGTCCTGCCCGGGTCCATCGAGCTCGTCGATGCCGCCCGGGCACGCGGACTGCGCGTGGCCATCGCATCGGCCAGCCGAAACGCGCGCGAGGTCCTGGACCGACTCGGGATCGCCGATCGCTTCGACGCGATATGCGATGGTCACACGGTCGAGGCCGCAAAGCCGGCACCCGACCTGTTCCTCGCGGCAGCGGCGGCCCTTGGCCTGCCGCCCAGCGAATGCGTCGTCTTCGAGGACGCGGCTGACGGTGTCGCCGCGGCGCACGCGGCGGGCATGGCGGCGGTCGGGATCGGGCCCCGCGAGCGCGTCGGCTCGGCCGAGATGATCCTGCACGGGCTGGCGGATGCCGAACTCGACGCAATTCTCCTGCTCGGTCGGAGGACCGGGACGCCCTGATCGCGGCGTTCAGACCTCGGCGACTTGCGCCTCGATGGCTTCGGGCATCGCCGGCTCCGCCACGCCGAAGCTGGCGGGCTCCTCGGCGGCCATGCCATCGGCGATGAGCCGCTCGTAGATGTCAACGTAGTTGCGGGTCATGCGCTCGACCGTGAACCGCCGCTCGAAGGAGGCGCGCACCTGCTCGCGGCTCAGCTCACCGACTCGGCGGACCGCATCGACGGCCTGCTTCGTCGATCGAACGATGAAGCCGCTCACACCGTCGTCGACCACCTCCGGGACTGACCCAATGCGGTTCGCGATCACCGGGGTGCCACAGGCCATCGCCTCGATCATCACGAGACCGAACGGCTCCGCCCAGTCGATGGGGAAGACGAGGGCGGCGGCATGTCGAAGCAGGTCCGCCTTGTCCTGCCCGGCGACCTCGCCCACGAACTCCACGTGGTCCGCCTCCAGCAACGGTTCGATGTGCCGCGTGAAGTAGTCGCGGTCCACGTCGTCGACCTTGGCACCGATCTTCAGCGGCAGCCCGGTCTGGCGCGCGACCTCGATGGCTCGGTCGGCACGCTTCTCCGGCGAGATGCGGCCGAGGAACGCGAGGTAGCGGCCGGTCTCGTAGGACGGCGCGAACTCGTCTGGCGGCAGCCCGTGATGGACCGAGCCGACCCACCGCGCCCCTGGCAACGGCGCACGCTGGTCCATGGAGATTGAAACGAGGGGCATGTCACCGAACTCGGCGTACACCGGCTGGAGGTCCGGGATGTCGAGCCGGCCATGGAGCGTGGTGAGCTGCGGAACGCCGAGGCGCCGCGACATCGGGAAGTGGAAGTAGTCGAGATGCCAGTGGATGACGTCGAAGCTCGATGCCTCCGCAGCCACCTGCTCGAGCTGGACGATCATGTGGGCCAGCGGGTCGATCACGTCGTCAAGGAGCCGGAGCGCTTTCGGCGTTCCGGCCACGAGCCGAGCCGCGGTCTTCGAGTCCCCGCTCGCGAAGAGCGTCACCTCATGCCCCTGGCGGACGAGCTCCTCGGTGATGTAGGAGACGACTCGCTCGGTCCCGCCGTAGCCGGCGGGAGGAACGCTCTCGATGAGGGGAGCCACCTGGGCGATGCGCATGCCGATATCCTCGAACGAATCCCGGTGGGTCAGAACGCATGACCCGTGCCGGGGCGATGTCAGACGGGAGCCCCGCCCGGAGAAAGGTCAGGCGTCGAGGCGACGGCGGAGCTCCTCGTTCACGACGCGCGCGTCGACGCGGCCGCCGGTGCGCCTCATCACCTGCCCCACCAGGAACTTCATCACCTGGGTCTTTCCCCCTCGGTACTCCGCGACCTGATCGGCGTGCTCGGCGAGAACGACGGCAATCTCCTCCTCGATGGCGGATGCGTCCGAGACCTGTGCCAGGCCTTCACGCTCGATGACCGCGCGAGGCGACTCCCCCGTCTCGAACACCGTGGCCAGCACCCCCTTCGCGTTCGCGGCCGACACCCTGCCGGCCTCCAGTTCCCCGATGAGCTCGGCCAGCCCTTCGGGACGCAGCGCGGCCCGATCGGCGCGCAGCCCAACCGCGGCATGCTGGTTGAGCAGCCGGGTGAACTCGCCCGTTATCCAGTTGGCCGCACTCTTCGGGGCCACGCCCGCGGCGACGACCGCATCGAAATAGGCGGCGAGCGCCGCGTCGACCGTCAGGACGCCGGCGTCGTAGGCCGACAACCCGAGCGTATCGGTGTACCGCGTACGGCGCTGCGCCGGCAGCTCCGGCAACCGGCCACGAAGCTCCGCGACCCACTCGGATGACGGTCGCAGGGGCGGCAGGTCGGGCTCCGGGAAGTAGCGATAGTCGTTGGCCTCCTCCTTCGAGCGCTGGACCACCGTGCGCCCCGCCGCCTCGTCCCAGCCGCGGGTCTCCTGCACGAGCGTCTCGCCGCGCTCGAGCGCGTCGGCGTGGCGCTCGACTTCGAAGGCCAGCGCGCGCTCGAGCGAGCGGAAGCTGTTGAGGTTCTTGACCTCCACCTTCGTGCCGAAGGCGACAGAACCGGCGGGCCGCAGGCTCACGTTGCCCTCGATGCGCATGCTGCCCGCCTCCATGTCCGCATTGCTGGAGCCGATGGCGCGCAGCAGCTCGCGGAGGGTCTCGCCGTACGCGCGCGCCTGGGCCGGCGACCGAAGATCCGGCTCGGTGACGATCTCCATGAGCGGGACCCCGGCGCGGTTGAAGTCCACGACGCTGTAGCCGCGGCCGGCATGCTGCATCCGGGCGGTGTCCTCCTCGAGATGCGCCCGGGTGATCCTGATGCTCACCTCGCCGCCCTCGCTCGGGACTGCCACGACCAGGCGGCCGTTCGACGTCAGCGGCAGCGCGTACTGGCTGATCTGGTAGCCCTTCGGGAGGTCGGGATAGAAGTAGTTCTTGCGCTCGAAGCGGACCGCCTCGGTCTCGACATGGCAGTCGAGCGCGAGGCCGGTGAGCATGACCAGCTCGACTGCTCGGCGGTTGATGACCGGCAGGGTGCCGGGCAGGCCAAGGCAGACCGGGCAAACCCGGGTGTTCGGCTCGTCCGGCGCTCCCGCGGCCGGCGCGGTCGGGCAGCTGCAGAACATCTTCGACTCGGTCCGCAGCTGGGCGTGGACCTCGATGCCGATGACCGTCTCGTACTCGGTCCGCGTCGTGACCGCCATGCGACCGATTGTACGCAAGGGACGCGCTATGCTCCGCCCCGATGAAGATCGGCGAATGGGACGAGCTGGGCCGAGCTCGCGCCCTCCTCCAGCGTCAGATCGGCGAGCTGAAGGCCGACGAGTACGCCACCCACGTGACAGTCAACCCCGACAACGGCCGGCTCCGCGTGTTCGTGGCCACCGACGTCGGGCTCCTTAACTACAGCTACTCTCCCGCCGGCGCGGATCCCGAGGGACCATGGATCCTGCGCGGCGAGGTCCATCGATGGGCCTCCGTCCGCGGCCTGCGCCTCCAGACCGATGCGCAGCTCGACGAGTCGACCGACACCCTGCAGGAGATCTGGCGGATGGTCGCCGAGGATCCGAAGATCGATCTTGCGGTGACCAGCGAGGCCGGTCAGCGGGCGATCGACGGCCTGCTCGCCTTCGCGCGCGCCTGCCTCATGCACGCCCCCTGAGCGAGCTCAGTCCGGGATCACGATGGCGGCGACGTCCCCCTCGGGCTCGGGCCACTGCGGGTCCATGGCCCGCGCCGTCTCGGCCAGGATCTCGGCCACGGCGAGGTCGCGGTACCACTTGTGGTCGGCCGGGATCACGAACCACGGCGCGACGTCGGTCGAGCATCGCTCGAGGGCATCGGTGTAGGCGGCCTGATAGGCCGGCCACTGCTCGCGTGTCTCGAGGTCGCCGGAGTCCCACTTCCAGTGCTTCGCCGGGTCGTCGAGCCGCGCCTGGAACCGCGCCCGCTGCTCGTCGCGGCTGATGTGGAGATAGAGCTTCACGATCCGCGTCGCGTTCGCGGCGAGATGCGACTCGAAGGCGTTGATCCGCTCGTATCGGTCCTGCCAGACCGATGCCGGCACGAGCTCCTTGACCCTCACGACGAGCACGTCCTCGTAGTGCGATCGGTTGAAGACACCGATGCGGCCCTTCCCTGGGGTGGCGGCGTGCACCCGCCACAGGAAGTCGTGGCGCAGCTCCTCCTCGGTCGGCACCCCGAAGCCGGTCACGCGGGTGCCCTGCGGATTGAAGGCGGTCATCACCTTGCGGATCAGGCCGTCCTTGCCGCCCGCGTCGAGCGCCTGCAGGACGACGAGCAGCGACTGGCCCTGCTCGGCCCACAGCTTCTCCTGGAACTCGGCCAGCTCGTCGCGAAGCTCCTCGAGGCGGGCACGCGCCGCGGACTTGCCGCCGTCGAAGCCGGGCGTGCTGCGTGGGTCGATCGCGGCGAGGTCGGGCCGCGTGCCGGGCGCGACGCGCAGCAGGTCGCCGATGCTCACGCTCGCACCGCAGTCAGGAAGAGGGCGCCGAATGGGATCCGGAAGCTGCCGTCTGCGGCCCTGGGTGAGGCGGCCATCAGCTCGCGGTTCAGCCGCTCCCGCTCTTCGGCGCTCCAGCCGGCGGTCGCGCGTTCGCGCGCCGCGACCCTGGTCCACGTCCGGAACTGCTCGTTGTCGGCGAGCGGGATGACGATCGTCGCGTCTGCGTCGGTCTTCACGTCCGCCCATCCAGCATCGGTGGCCCAGCCGGCGACGTCGGACGCGGTCGGGTAGTCGCCGAATCCGATCCCGAACCGCTCGTAGACCGCGCCGAGGACACTGCTCGGCGCTGCCTCCTGCGGGCCGGGCACCGAGAGCGCCAGCCGGCCGCCGCGACGGGTCACGCGGAGCCACTCGGCGAGCGTGGCGACCGGGTCGTCGCCGAAGAGCAGAGCGTGGACGGCAAGGACGGCGTCGAATGAGGCGTCGGGCAGCGGGATGGCCCCGAAGTCGGCCTCGATGAAGTCGAGATCCGGGTACGAGCGGCGCGCGATCTCGAGCATCCCCGGCGCCGCGTCGAGGCCGGTCACGTGTCGTCCGTCGCCGCCGGCCAGGCCCGCCGCGGTCCCGGTCCCGGTCCCCAGGTCCAGCACGCGCTCGCCGGGGAGCAGTCGCGCGCGGCGCACGACTTCGCGTGCGACCGGCTCGAGCGCCGGCGCCATCGTCGCGGCGTAGGCGTCAGCGGTGGTGGAGAACGCGGCCGCCCGGCCCGGGCCCTGGAGCGTCACCCGCGATGGCGCTCCACGAACCGTTCGATCCGGTCCATCGCCTCGACGATCTCCTCGTAGGCGGTGGCGTAGCAGACGCGAACGTGGCCGGCGCCCGAGGGGCCGAAGGCGCTGCCCGGGACGACGCCGACCCGCTCCTCGGCCAGCAGCTGCTCAGCGAATGCGGAGTCGTCGAGGCCGGTCGCATCGGTCACGCGCGGGAAGCAGTAGAAGGCGCCCATCGGCTCGAAGGTTGGGAGGCCGATCTCGTTGAAGCGGTCGGTGATGAAGCGACGGCGGCGGTCATACTCGGTGCGCATCGCCTGGAGGTGCGGCTCGCCGTTGCGGAGCGCCTCGATGGCCGCGTACTGCGCCGAGGTCGGGGCGCACATGATTCCGTACTGGTGCACCTTGGCGATGCCGGCCATGAGCTCTGCGGGCGCGGCCACCCAGCCGATGCGCCACCCGGTCATCGCGTAGCTCTTGCTGAAGCCGCCGAGCAGGATCGTCCGCTCGCGCATGCCCGGCAGCGAGCTGAAGGCGACGTGCTCGTGGTCGCCGTAGACAAGGCGATCGTAGATCTCGTCGCTGTACACGAGCAGGTCGTGCTCCTCGGCGACGCGAGCGATCGCCTCGAGCTCCGGCCGATCGAGCACCGCGCCGGTCGGGTTGTTCGGGTAGCCGAGGAAGATGCCCTTCGTCTGCGGCGTGATCGCGGCCGCCACCATCTCGGCGGTGACCCGGAAGTCGGTGTCGTCGGTCGTGCTGACCCCGATCGCCTCGCCGCCGGCAAGCTGGATGCACGGCGCATACGCTACGAAGCACGGCTCGTGGTGGATCACTTCGTCGCCGGCGTTGATCGTGGCGCGGAGAGCGGCGTCGACGCCCTCCGAGGCGCCGACGGTGATGAGCACCTCGCTGCGCGGGTCGTACTCGACCCCGTATCGGTCCCGCAGGTTGGCGCCGATGAGCTCGCGCAGCTCGAACATCCCGCCGTTGGCGGTGTAGTGCGTCTCGCCGGCCTCGAGGCTGCGGATCGCGGCCGCGGTGATTGGCTCGGGCGTCGTGAAGTCCGGCTCGCCGATCGTCAGGCTGATGACGTCCTTCATCTCGTTGAGCATGTCGAAGAAGCGGCGGATGCCCGACGGCGGGATCGATCGCACCCGATCGTTGAGGAAGTCGGCCGGGGCGCGGCGCGTGGCGGGCTGGCTGCTCATCGTTGCTGAGTCTAGCGGTCGACGCCGCCGAGCCACGCCCTCTCGCCGGCCTCGATCCGGATCGGGAGGCGGTTCGCCGGCCAGGGCAGCGAGCAGGTGGCGTAGTGCGTGAAGACGCAGGGCGGGTTGTAGGCGCGGTTGAAGTCGACCGCGACCGCGCCGTCCGCATCGGGCGCATCGGTGTAGAGGTAGCGGCCGCCGCCATACGTCTCGTCCCCGTTCGTCGCGTCGCCGAAGATGAGCCACAGCTCGCCGGCGTCGCCGCCCGGCAACGCCTGGAGCCGATACGTCCGTCCCCCGATCTCGAAGGCCACGTCGCCGGGTGACGGCTCGGGCTCGGCGACACCGAAGACGTCCGGGACCTCGATCGTCCGTCCGGGTGTGCGCTCGAGGCGAGCGTCGAGGCGCCAGGCCGGGTCGACCGGCCAGTGGTCGATGCCGTCGAACTCCCGGCGTGCCGCCGCATTCGTGTCCCAGGTCCGGATCGCGAGACGGCCGCCACGGTCGATCAGGCACAGGCGCAGCTGGCCGAGCTCCAGGAGCGTCGGCTCTCCTTCGGCATCGCTGGTCAGCTCGCGGTCGTGGACGGGCTCGCCGTCGAGGATGAACGCACCGTCGGCGGTGGCGCGACCCTCGTCGACGGTCACGGTCCCGGCCTGCGGCGGCCCGCCGGGAAGCACGACGTCCGCATCGAGAGCAGAGCCGATGCGGTTGACGCCCGGCTTCAGCCAGCCGAGCCCGGCCAGGGCCAGCCAGCCCATCTCGCTGCGGAGCCGCGCGTCGCGCTGGGTCCGCCAGGCTTCGACGGCCTCGCGATGCTCGGCGTCCGCCGAGGTCATCCCGCCGGCAGAAAGATGAGGATCGGCGCCGGCCGGGGACCGATGCGCACGTACGTCGCGCGTCCGTCGTTGACGGGGTTCCTCGTTGACGGGCGGCCGAATGCCGTCGTGCCGTCGAGCGCAACGGCGATCGGTCCCTCGCCGAAGCGGGCCAGGCATGCCGCCGCGTAGCCCTCGGTCGACGGCTCGGCCAGGACGAGCTCGCCGCGTCCGAGGGTCATGCGCCGGCAGCTCGCGCCGAGCAGCTCGTCGGTGCCCGTGTCGTGCCAGGCGTCCCCGAGCGCGGGGGCAAGGTCGGCCGCCGCCCGGTCCGCGTCCACCGTGGCGAGCACGAGGCCGCGGGGTGGATCGGTCCAATCGTCGACGGCCTGGGGGAAGAGGCGGAAGCGCGGGTCGTCGGCCGCGGGGACGTCAAGGAACTGGGTCGGCGCCGAGCGGATACCCCACCACATGATGCGATTCTCGTCCGCTGGCTCGGCGTAGAGCCACTGCGGGAAACTCTGGGCGCCCCCCTCGCGCAGGACGCGGCTGAACGTGGCCTGATCGCGCACCGCGATCCGGACGTGGCTGACCTCTGGCATCTCGGCGCAGTCTAGCGGCGCGTCAAGCGACCGCGAGCGAAGGGCGCAGGTCGGCGAAGCCGGCCGCGCGCTCGTAGGCATCGGCCACGCGCAGAACGGTGGCCTCGTCGAAGGCGCGACCGATCACCTGGAGGCCGACGGGTAGGCCATCCGACAGGCCGCACGGCACGCTGATGCCGGGCAGGCCGGCGATGTTCACCGGCAGCGTGCACGCATCGTTGAGGTACATCGCCAGCGGGTCGTCGACCTTCGCGCCGATCTTGAAGGCGACGGTCGGCGAGGTCGGCGCGAGGATGGCGTCGACGCTCGTGAGGACCTCGTCGAATTCGGCCTTGATCAGCGTGCGGACCTGCTGGGCCTTCACGTAGTAGGCGTCGTAGTAGCCGGCCGAGAGGGCGTACGTGCCGAGCATGATCCGCCGCTTCACCTCGGGGCCGAAGCCCGAGCCGCGGGTGCGGTCGTAGTTCTCCCACAGCTCGTCGGCTCCAGCGGAGACCCCGTACCGCACGCCGTCGTAGCGCGCGAGGTTCGCGCTGGCCTCGGCCGGGGCGATGATGTAGTAGGTGGCCAGGCCGCGATCGGTCGAGGGCAGGCTGACGTCCACGATCTCCGCTCCGAGGCCGCGCAGCGTCTCCACCCCGGCGCGGACCGCCGCCTCGACGCCGGGCTCCATGCCGGCCACGAAGTACTCGCGCGGGACGCCGAGCCGCAGGCCACGCACGTCGCCCGTCAACGCGGCGACGTAGTCGGGCACCGGCGTGTCGACGCTCGTCGAGTCGCGTGGGTCGTGCCCGGCCAGGGCTCCCAGCACGATCGCGAGGTCGCGCACGCTGCGCGCGAACGGCCCGCACTGATCGAGGCTGGAGGCGAACGCGACCATGCCGTATCGGCTCACCCGCCCGTACGTCGGCTTCATCCCGATGGTGCCGGTCAGGCTGGCCGGCTGGCGGATCGAGCCGCCGGTATCGGTGCCGAGGGCGAAGTAGGCCTGGCCGCTGGCGACGGCCGCGGCGGAGCCGCCCGAGGAGCCGCCGGGTACCGTCGACTCGTCCCACGGGTTGCGGACCGGACCGAACGCGGAGTTCTCGTTCGACGAGCCCATCGCGAACTCGTCGCAGTTCGTCTTGCCGATGAGGACCGCGCCGGCGGCTTCCAACCGCTCCGCTGCCGACGACGCATACGGAGACCGATACCCGGCGAGGATCCGCGAGCCCGCCGTCGTCGGCAGCCCGCCCGGCAGCGCCCTGCCGTCCTCGTCGAGGGCGCGGGTCACGAAGATGTCCTTCAGCGCGTATGGGATGCCCAGCAGCGGCCGATCGGTACCCTCGCCGCGAGCGCGTGCCGCGTCGGCGGCATCCGCCGTGGCGCGGGCCGCATCGGCGTCGATTGCCAAAAACGTGTTCAGGCGCTCCGCGTGGCGCTCCACGCGCTCCAGGCAGGCATCGGTCAGCTCGCGGGAGCTGGTGGTGCCGGTGCGCAGGGCGTCGGCGACCTCGGTGATCGTGCGGTCGGCGAGAGGTAGCGTGCTCATCGGGCCTGCGCGTATATACATATATACGTCGGCTGCGAGGCGAAGTCATCGGCCCTCCTCCAGGACCGTCGGCACGCGCAGGAACGGGTCGTCGCGCAGGGGCGCGTTGGCCAGTGCCGCTTCTCGGGTCAGGCCCGGTCGGGCGACGTCCTCGCGCATGACGTTCTCGAGCTGGATGACGCTGGCTGTGGGCCCGACCGAACTGGTGTCGACGTCCCGCAGCGTCTCGATCGCCTCGAGGATGTTCGACAGCTGCACCCGCATGCGGTCCACCTCGTCGTCGGTGAGGTGGAGTCTCGCGAGGTTCGCGACGTGGAGCACGTCGTCGCGGCTGATGTCGGCCATGGAGCGATGGTAGCGCGACCGGCGGCCCGCGATCGGCGTCGAGAATCTGGCAGCATGACCGCGTGCCCACCCAGACCATTCCGATTGGCCGCGGCCGGATCGAGGCCCTCACGCTCGGCAACGGCCGCAACGCCCCACCGGTCGTCGTCCTCGGCGGCGTCGAGACCGGCTTTCGGCCACTGGCCGGAACGGAGCAGGTCCTCGAGAAGCGATGGGCGCGCCGCACGGCGAACCACCCGGTCACGGTCCTCGGCCGCCCCCTGCCCGACGACCCCGCCGACGCGGAGCGGATCATGCATCCGCGCGTCATCGCCGACGCCGTTGCCACCGCGCTCCGTCGGCTGGAGCTCCCGCCGGTGACGATCGAGGCCGAGTCGGGCGGCGGGCGGATCGGGCTGTGGCTGACCGTGGACCATCCCGATCTCGTCGAGCGTCTGGTGCTTGCTGCGGTAGCCTCGGAGACGCCCGCGACCTCGCCGATGGCGGAGCGCATGAGCCGATGGATCGCGCTCGGCGAGGCCGGCGATTGGGGCACGTTCTTCGCCAGCATGGCGCAGCTGATGAAGGCAGCCACCGAGGATGAGTCCGGCTCGTTCGCGGCCGCCGCGCGCCTCCAGCCGCGGCCCGCGACGCCGGAGCGGTTCATCGGCGAGCTGAAGGCGACGCTCGACCCGAGCTCGTTCGTGACCTCCCGCCTGGGGGAGATCGCGGTCCCGGCCCTCGTGCTCGCCGGCGAGCTCGACCAGGTGGTGCCAGTGGCGTCCACGCGCCTCGTGGCGGAGCGCATCCCGGGCGCCACCCTCATCACCGACCCGGAGTGCGGCCACACGGTGCGCAGCTCGTTCCGCGGCTACGACGACCTCGTCGAGTCCTTCCTGGCCGAGGCGGCCTGAATGCGGCTGGACGCGTCGCTCGGCTTCGAGACGCCGCTCGTTCGCGTCCCGGAGCTGGCTCGGGCGGCGGAGGTGGCCGGCGTCACGGGCCTCTGGACGGCCGAGACCAGCCACGACCCGTTCCTGCCGCTCGTGCTCGCCGCCGAGCACACCGAACGGGTCGAGCTGGGGACCGCGATCGCGGTCGCCTTCGCCCGCTCCCCGCTCGCGGTCGCCCAGGCCGCCTGGGACCTCGCGCAGCTGTCCGGCGGCCGGTTCATCCTCGGCCTCGGATCGCAGGTGAGAGCCCACATCGAGCGTCGCTTCGGGATGCCATGGTCGGACCGCCCGGTGGCCCGCATGCGCGAGTACGTCGACGTGCTGCGCGCCGCATGGGAATCCTGGCAGTCCGGCACGCGCCCGTCGTTTCGCGGTGAGCACTACCGGCTGACGCTGATGACGCCATTCTTCGACCCCGGACCGATCGATCACCCGCGGATCCCGGTCTACCTGGCCGGCGTCGGCGCGGGCATGACCCGCCTGGCCGGCGAGGTCGCCGATGGTCTCATCGTCCACCCGATGCACTCGCGGTCGTACCTGGCCGATGTCGTCCTGCCAGCCGTCGCGGTCGGCGGGCGCCGCGTCACGATCGCCGCGTCGGTGATCGTGGCCACGACCGAGGATGAGATCGCCGCCGCTCGACGGGCGATCGGCTTCTACGCCTCGACGCCGACGTATCGGTCCGTCCTCGAGCACCACGGCTGGGGCGAGGTCGGCGCGGCGCTGTCGGGCCATGCCCGGCATGGGCGCTGGGACGAGATGGCCACGCTGGTCTCCGATCAGATGCTCGACGCGTTCGCGGTCATCGCCCCGCGCGGCCAGCTGCGGGCAGCCCTCGAGCGCCACGCCGATGGGCTCATCGATCGCGTCGCACCGTACCCGCCGTTCGGGACCGGTCCGTGGGGAGAGCTCACCGCGTGATCGACGAGCCACAGGGGCGCTGGGGGACGCTGGTCGCCCTCTCCCTCGTCGTCGTGCTCGCCCTCGTTCCCTGGTTCAGCGCCGCGGCCGTTGCCCCGCTCATCGCCGCCGAGTGGCAGATCGACGGCCTGCAGACGGCGCTGCTGACGGTGGCCGTCCAGATCGGCTTCGCGATCGGCGCCCTCGTGCTGGCCTTGACCGGCGCGGCCGACGTGATTCCCGCGCGCCGGCTGGTGGCCGGAGGGGCGTTCGTGGCCGCGGCAGCGAACGCGGCCTTCGCGCTGCTCGCCGTCGACCTCGCAACGGCGCTGCCGCTGCGCGCGCTGAGCGGGGCCGGGGTCGCGGCCGTCTACCCGGTCGCGATGAAGGTGCTCGCCGGCTGGTTCGGGCGCGACCGGGGCCTGGCCGTCGGCGTGCTCATTGGCGCGATCACCCTCGGGTCCGCGCTGCCGCACGCGCTGCGATCCGCGGGCGCGATCGTCGACCTCGATTGGCGACTCGTGGTGCTCGCCGGCAGCGTGCCGGGCGTGCTGGCTTCGCTGATCGCCCTGGCCACGGTTCGTGACGGACCGCTTTCGGTCCCTGCCGCCCGGCTCAGCCTGCGGCAGGCGCGCGCCGCGCTGGCGGAGCCATCGGTCCGGCTCGCGAATCTGGGCTACCTCGGTCACATGTGGGAGCTGTACGCGATGTGGACCTGGGTCCCCGCCTTCCTGGCCGCCAGCCTGGCGCTCAGCGGTGACGTGACGGCCCAGGGCGCCAGCGCGGTCGCGTTCCTCGTGGTCGCGGCGGGGGCGATGGGCTGCATCGCCGCCGGCGCCCTCGCGGATCGGCTGGGGCGGACGACGCTGACGATCGCGGCCATGGCCCTGTCGGGCTCGAGCGCGGTGGCCGCGGGGCTGCTGTTCGGTGCGCCGACCGCGGTGGTCCTCGCGGTCGTCGTGGTGTGGGGCATCACCGTGGTGGCCGACTCGGCACAGTTCTCGACCGCCATCAGCGAGCTCTCCCCGCCCGGCACAGCGGGATCGGCGCTCTCCCTCCAGACGGCAGCCGGATTCCTGCTGACGGCCGCGACGATCGTGGGGGTCGCCCTCATCGAGCCGGTCGACCAGCGGTCGTGGGCACTCGCCTTCGGCATCCTCGCGCTCGGGCCACTCGTCGGGATCCTAGCCATGTGGCGCCTCCGCAAGCGCCCCGACGCGACGCGGATGGCGGGAGGAAAGCGCTAGGCGGTTACGAATCCGAGACGTGGCGCGTCATCGTGCGGCCGTAGGCTTCCACGGTGCCGTTGGCCCGCATGCCGGCCTTCTCCATCACCCGCCGCGACGCATCGTTCTCCTGGTACGCCAGCGCAACGATGCGTTCCAACGCAAGCTCGTCGTGGCCGATGCGCAGAACCGCACGCAATGCCTCGGTCGCGTAACCGCGCCCCCATCGGTCGCGGCGCAGGATGTAGGCGGCCTCGACGTCCGGCCCGCGACCCTCGATCCAGGCCAGGCCCGCAACGCCGACCAGCGGCGAACCGTCGAGCTCGTCGATCGCCCACAGCCCGAAGCCGTGGAGCTGCTCGTGACGCCGGATCGCGTCCACAGCTCGTTGCGTTGCGGCGAGGTCGGCGACCGGCCGCCCGGTGCGGCCGACGAGGCTCATCGTCTCGGCGTCTCCGTAGATGTCGAAGAGGCGCGCCGCGTCGTCGCTCTCGAGCGAGCGAAGGCGAAGCCGATCGGTCTCGACCGGGAGCGTGGCTCGCACGGGACGAAGCGTCCGACGCAGCACGAGGTCGCAGCCGGGCATCATCGTCCCGTCGGTCGCGACGATCACGAAGCCGCTGCGCTCGTAGAAGCCTCGCCCGCGCTCGTTCTTCGAGTGCACCTCGACCACGTACGCGTCCACGTGGCCCTCCAGCCGCCGATGGAGCTCGACGAGGAGCGCGCTCCCTGCTCCGGTGCCGTAGTGCGCCGGGTCGGCGTAGATGCGGGACAGCTCCGGGCCGCGCGGCCCGACCCCGAACTGGGCGAAGGCCACGACCGACCCGTCGCGCTCGGCCACGAGGAAGTGACCATCCGACCGCCCGGCAGCTCGTGACGCCTGCTCCGCCAGCACGGCCGGGGCGTAGTTCGCGTCGAGGAACTGGGCGATGAACGCCGGCTCGAAGATGTCGCGGTACGTCTCCGCCCAGCTCGCGCGCGCAACGCGCGCGATCGCCTCAGCGTCGGCGGCGGCCGCGTCCCGGACGGAGACCGGCGTCACTCCCCGGTGACCTCGATGTGGACCGGCACCGCGCGCCGGATGGCGTCAGAGGCCGGGCAGTGCTCGACCGCCCAGACGGCGACCTCCTCGAGCCGCTCCAGGCCAACGCCCGGCGCTCCCAGCCGGAGGCGGATGCGCATCGACAGCGGACCGCCTGGCACGGAGGCGTCGAGGCCGAGGATGCCGCGGTCGTCGGACTCCGAGTCGACGTCGACCTCGCAGGTGAAGCCCTCCAGCCCGAGCTGCGCCGCGCGCATCGTTGCCAGAGAGGCGACGCAGGCGGCGACCGACGCCCGCAGGTACCACCCCGGGCTCGCGCTCGATCCGGCGCCGCCGACCGCGGCGGGCATGTCGGTCTCGAGGATCTCCCCGTTCGGACCCTCCACCCGGACGGCCAACCCGGACGAGACCCGCGCGGTGGCGAGCGAGTCGGTGTAGCGCGCCTCGTCGGGATGCTCGGTCAGGTAGGCGCTGGCGCCCTCGATGGCCGCGCGGATCTGCGTGGTCAAGTCCGTTCCTCCAGGAGTGCACGCAAGCCATCCTCGTCGAGCACCGTGACGCCCAACGACTCGGCCTTTGCCAGCTTGCTGCCGGCCTTGTCCCCCGCCACGAGGTAGTCGGTCTTCGCCGAGACCGATGACGCCGCATGGCCACCGGCAGCCCGAATGGCCTCCTCCGCCTCGGACCGGCTGAAGCCGGGCAATGTGCCGGTCACGACGAGCGTCTTGCCGGACAAGGGCCCCTCCGCTGGCTCGACCGATGCGCCGGGCGCGGGCGCCTCGGCGGTCACGCCGGCGTCGATGAGCCGGTGGAGCGTGTCGCGGGTGTGCTCGTCGCCGAAGAAGCGGACGATCCCCTCGGCGACGACCTGGCCGATCCCGAACACGTCGGTGAGCTCCTCGACCGATGCGTCGCGCAGCATGTCGGCTGCGCGCCGGGTCCAGTCCGCATCGGTCTCCATCTCGGCTCGCGGGAGCTCGCGCATCAGCCAGTTCGCGAGGTCGATCGCGGTCGTCTCGCCGACATGGCGGATACCGAGCGCGTTGATGAGCCGGCTCAGCGGACGGTGGCGGGCGGCGTCGATGGATCGGTGCAGGTTCTCCGCCGACTTGCGGCCCAGCCGGTCGAGGCCCTCCAGCGTCTCGACGTCGAGGCGGAAGATGTCGGCCGGCTCCCTGACGAGCTCCTTCTCGGCCAGCTGGATCATGATCTTGTAGCCGAGGCCATCGACGTCGAGCCCGCCGCGGCCGGTGAAGTGGAGCAGGCCGCCGATCCGCTGCGCCGGGCAGTACGGGTTCGGGCAGCGCTGGACGACCTCCCCCTCCTCGCGCTCGGCCAGCGTGCCGCACACCGGGCAATGGGTCGGTATCTCCCACACGACTTCGCTGCCGTCGCGGGCGTCGACGACCGCGCTCACGACCTCGGGGATGACGTCGCCGGCACGCTGGAGGACGACGGTGTCGCCGACGCGCAGGTCCTTACGGCGGATCTCGTCGATGTTATGAAGCGTTGCGTTGCGGACCGTCGTGCCGCCGACGAAGACCGGCGTGACGTGCGCGACCGGGGTCATCGCGCCGGTCCGGCCGACGTACACCTCGATCTCCTCGAGCTTCGTCGTCACCTGCTCGGCGGGGAACTTGTATGCCGTCGCCCACCTCGGCGCCCGGCTCACGAAGCCGAGCTGCTGCTGCTCCTCGAGGGAGTCGACCTTGATGACGATGCCATCGGTCTCGTACTCGAGGTTCTTGCGCTGCTCGGACCACTCCTCGGTGTAGGCGATGACCTCGTCGATCCCCGCGACGCGCCGCACGTTCGGGTTTACCGGGAACCCAAGGCTTCTCAGCAGGTCGAGCGACTCCGAGTGCGTCGTCAGCCCATGGGCACCAACGAGCTGGTAGGTCCAGACGCTGAGCCGGCGGCTGGCGGTGACCTTCGGGTCCTTCTGGCGCACCGTGCCGGCGGTCGTGTTGCGGGCGTTGGCGTAGAGCGGCTTCCCCTCCTTCTCGAGCTGCTCGTTGAGCTCCGCGAAGGCGCCGCGCGGCATGAACACCTCGCCGCGGACCTCGAGCCGATCGCCCGGCGGGTCCTCCTTCAGGGTCAGCGGGATGGCGCGCACGGTCCGCAGGTTGGGTGTGACGTCCTCGCCGGTCGTTCCGTCGCCCCTGGTGGCTCCTCGCACGAAGCGGCGGCCCTCGTAGCGGAGGCTGATCGCCAGGCCGTCGATCTTCAGCTCGCAGACGTACGTCACCGGTGGGTCGTCCGGCCCGCGCTGGAGCCCGCGGCGCACGCGCGTGTCGAACTCGCGGAGGTCGTCGTGGCCGAAGGCGTTGCCGAGCGAGAGCATCGGCACGTCATGGCGGACCGATGGGAAGCCGCCCTCCACCGGCGCGCCCACCCGCTGGGTCGGCGAATCCTCGGTCACCAGCTCCGGGTGCGCGGCCTCGAGCTCGTTGAGCTCCTTGAAGAGCAGGTCGTACTCGCGGTCGCTGATCGTAGGCGCGTCGAGGACGTGATAGCGGTGGTTCGCCTCGTTGAGGATCGCGCGGAGCTCATCGACGCGGGTCGCGGCATCGGTGACCGTCATCGGTTCGAGTCTAGCGGTGGCGACCCGCCCGGCGGCCGGTGAGGGTTGGTCTGATCAGCTGACCTGGTCAACCTCAGTCGGACTCCTCCTCGTCGACATCGGTCCCGAACCAGGCGCGCAGGTGGGCGGTGTGCTCGTCGTAGTGCTCCGGCCCGTCGTAGACGATGACCGCCTCGACGGTGTCGCCGTTGCCGAGCTCGATGCCGATCAGCGCCTCGTCGAGCCCGGCGATCCGCGCGCGAAAGCCCTCGAAGGCCGCCTCCTCGCGCGCCAGCGCATCGGCAGGCGAGACGGATCGGCCCCCGGCCAGGAAGCTCGCGTTCATCGCATCGGTGTCGCCTGTGGAGTAGCTGAACGACGCGGCGCGGCCATGGGAGGCGAGATCCAGGGCTTCCGAACCGTGCTCGCACCACACCGCCAGGTGGTACACGAGGTCGCGGACGCTCCAATCCTCCATGACGCCGGGCACGGTGGCCAGCGCGAGGTCCACCTCGGACAGCACTTCGAGGAAGGCATCCCGCGAGGCGTCGAGGTCGCGCAGCAGGCTGGACCGATCAGCCACGCGCCGGCTCCCCAAGCACCTTGCGCAGCTGCTCGGCGTGGTCGCGGTAGTGGTCCGAGCCGTCGCCGCGGACGGCCTCCAGGAGCGTGTCGCCCTCCGGCAGCTGCATCGCAAGGAGCGCGGGATCGAGCGCCTGCAACCGCTCGATGAGCGCCTCGAACGACGCTGCCTCGCGCTTGTGGACCGTGGCGAGATCGGTCGTGCGCGCGACGCGCGCAACGGTCTCGTTGACGGCATCGGTGTCGAGCTCGTCCGGCTCGATGCGGTCCTGCTCGACGGCGTGGATCGCCTCGACCGCGTGCCCGGCCCAGTAGCCGAGGTGGGCGATGATCTCGCGCGCGCTCCACTCGCCGACGAGCCCCGGCGTCGTGAGCGACTCCGGCGACACGGCCGACAGCGCCTCGAAGAAGCCGTCGCGCTCCTGCCGCAGCTCCGCCACGAGCCCATCTGTCTCGGCCGTCACGACGCGCGCTCCAGGCCGGCGTACGCCGCGATCAGACGCTTCACGCCCTCGCCAACGAAGGCGACAGTGACCTCTTCGTCGCCCTTCACGATGCGGCTGCTGACGACGATCCCGTCGCCGAAGCGGCGATGGATCACGCGATCGCCGGCCTTCCACACCGGTTCCTCCTCGGCCCCCAGCGCGTCGCCGGCCCCCGGCGCGGAGAACGTCCCCGATCCGAGGTCCACGCCAGCCCCCTCGTACGTGGTCGCCGCCACGCGCTCACGGGCGGCGTCGAGGTCGCGGCCGACCGGCCGCGGCGCGGAGAGGTCGGGCAGCGTGACCGGCCGGAGCGGCTCGTTCACTCGCCGCACCGGCGAGCGGTAGCCGGACGGCATCCACTGCCCGTCGTCATCGGTCCCGCGTGGCCAGTCGCCGCCGCCACGGCGGAACGGCGCGGCGGAGCGCTCGGCGGAGAGCAGCTCCTCCGGCAGCTCGGCCAAGAAGCGTGACGGGTCCGCCTGGGCACCGACCCCGTAGGTCGACCGATGGTGCGCGTGCACGAGGTAGAGCCGGTCCTTCGCGCGGGTCATCCCCACGTACGCCAGGCGGCGCTCCTCCTCGAGCTCTCGCTCGTCCTCGAGGGCACGACGATGGGGCAGCAGGCCCTCCTCCAGGCCGACCATGAAGACGACCGGGAACTCGAGTCCCTTCGCAGCATGGAGCGTGATGAGCGTCACGCGGTCGGGGACGTCCTCCATCTCGTCCTGGTCGCTGACGAGCGCCACCTCCTCGAGGAAGCGGGCAAGGCCCTCGGGCGGGGCGATCTCGTCGAACTCGGCGGCGTGGTTGCGCAGCTCCAGAAGGTTGGCCCAGCGCTCCTCGCCGTCATCGGTCCCGTCCTGGATGGCTGCCTGGAGGCCGGAACGCTCGAGCGCGGCGTCGAAGATGGCGGACGGAGGCTCCGTGGGCACCATCCCCATCAGCCCCTGCATGAGGTCGGCGAAGACACCGAGCTGCGCCCGCGAGCGACTCGCCAGGTTCGCGTTCTCGGGCGCGGCCTGCACCGCCTCCCAGAGGCTGACGCCGCGACCCTCGGCCCACGCAGTGAGCTCCTCGACGGTCTTCGCGCCGATCCCCCGTGCCGGCGTGTTGATGATCCGCAGCAGCGCCACGCGATCGGCGGGGTTGCGGGCCAGGCGGACGTAGCCGAGCGCGTCCTTCACCTCGCGCCGCTCGTAGAAGCGGACGCCGCCGACGAGCTGGTACGGGATCCCGAAGCGCATGAGCGACTCTTCGAGCACGCGCGACTGGGCGTTGATGCGGTAGCCGACGGCGATGTCGCCGTAGCGCAGCGATCCGTCCTCGTCCTCGGCCCGGCTGGTCAGGAGGGCGGCCATCCCGCCGCGGCGAGCGCCGCCCACGAGCTTCTCGATCTGGCGGGCGACGAACTCCGCCTCCTCGTACTCGTTGTACGCGTCGAACAGCGTGATCTGGGAGCCGGTGCCGCGATCGGTCCAGAGCTTCTTGTCCTTGCGGCCCTCGTTGCGGGACACGACAGCGTGGGCCGCGTCGAGGATCGTCTGGGTCGAGCGGTAGTTCTGCTCGAGCTTGACGACCTTGGCATCGGGGTAGTCGGCCTCGAAGTCCAGGATGTTGCGCAGGTCAGCGCCGCGCCACGAGTAGATCGACTGGTCGTCGTCGCCGACCACGGACAGGTTCTTGTGCTTGGCGGCGAGCTGGCGGCAGATGAGGTATTGGGCGCGGTTCGTGTCCTGGTACTCGTCGACGAGGATCTGCTGCCAGCGCTGCTGGTAGCGGGCCAGCACCGCGGGATGCTGCTCGAACAGGAAGACGACGCGCATGAGCAGGTCGTCGAAGTCGACGGCATCGTCCTCGGACAGCTGCCGCTGGTAGGCGGCATAGACCTTGGCGGCCGTCTCGTCGTAGTAGTTCGCCGCCTGCTTGCTGGCGGTGGCGACGTCGGCCAGCTCGTCCTTGCGCTGGCCGATCCAGGCCAGCATCCCCGACGGCCCGAAGCGCTTCTCGTCGAGGTCGAGGTTCTTCAGCACGGTCTTCACGAGCGCCACCTGGTCGGCGCGGTCGTAGATCGTGAAGCTTCGCGTCAGACCGATGGCTTCGCCATCGCGCCGCAGGATCCGTGCGCAGAGGGCATGGAAGGTACCGATCGTCGCCTCGCGCGCCCCCTCCTCGCCGATCAGCCCGGCGATGCGTTGGCGCATCTCGTTCGCCGCCTTGTTCGTGAACGTGACCGCCACGATCTGCCACGGCTTGTAGCTCGTGGCGATGAGATACGCCACCCGATGCGCGAGGACCCGGGTCTTCCCGCTGCCCGCTCCGGCGAGGATGAGCAGCGGCCCGGACAGGTGGCTGACCGCCTCCCGCTGCGGCGGGTTGAGGCGGTCGAGGATCTCCTTCGGCGTCAGGCGCGGCGCCGATGGTGAACGCGCGGCGGTGTCGGTGGGCATCGCCTCGATTCTAGTGGCGATGACCCCTCACGGCCGTGCCCGCGAGGCGCTCAGCGGCGGCGCCGGTCGACGATCCTCGAGCGCACGTCGGCGCGCCGGCTTCGTTCCAGGATGAGCCCCACCGCCAGGACGATGAGGACTGCTGCGAGCTCCATGCTCATGCCAATGCAACGTCCGTGCCGGGCTCCTGAATCAATCGCGAACGAAGACCGGCTGCAGGTGGACCGTGGCGTTCGGTTGCGACGTCAACGAGGGCCATTCCTTCGCGATCGCCAGGGCCTCTTCGGCGGTGTCCGTCTCGAGGATGACGAAGCCGCCGAGGATCTCCTTGGTCTCGACATACGGTCCGTCGGTGATGACGACGCCATCGCCCTGCCGTCCGGGGCGCAGCGCCTTCACCTTGGCCGGCTCGTCGAGCTCCTCGCCGCCGACGACGTGGTCGCCGTGCTTGCGGAACCAGGCAATGTGCCGCTCGACGTCGGCCTGCTGCTCCTCCGGAGACATCGCGTAGTAGGCGGCGGCGTCATCGGGATGGACGAAGTTCATGAGCACGTGGCGCATCGGTGTCGGTACTCCAGCTTCTCGGCGCCTGTCTGGCGCCTTCGAACCCTACGACGAACCGATCCGTTCGCGGCTCGACAAATCCCGTGCCTACCTGCGGCCGAGGACCATGAGCACGACGGCCTCGATCAGCGACCAGCCGATGAGCGCCGTGACGATCGCGGGGTTCAGGCCCGTGCCGAAGTCCGGCGGCGCGGCGCCGAAGCGCTCGGCGATCGCCGTGATCGGCGCGGCGAGGGCGTCGGAGATCGGGACGATCAGGTCGACGAGCGGCATGTCGGGCGGCAGGACGCCGAGGTCCAGCAGGATCCGCGCCCCGAGAACGGCCTGAATGACGCCGAAGCCGATGAAGATCAGCTGGCGCATCAATCCCATTGGCGCATCCTACGGACGTCGCGCGCGATCCATCGGCGGTTTCAGGTGGTCGGGTCGAAGATCGACGCGTCGACGACGGCCTTGTAAAGCCCGTTGCTCCACGGCGCGGCCAGGTCGTAGTCACCGAACTGGGAGATCTCGCGATTGAGCCGGCCGAAGTCCGAGCTCGCGTCCTTGTTCGCCTCGGCGAGCCTGTCCAGGGCCGCATAGCTGTCGAGCTCGAGGTAGACCTTGTAAAACCCGCTCTGCTTCTCACTCGAGAAGATCATCGTGAAGTTCCCGAGGTACTTCACGCCCTCCGGGTGGCTCGCCGCGAACGCGGTCTCGTTCTCCCGCAGCCACTGCTGATAGGCCTCTTCCTGGCCGAGCTTAACGGTATATCCGTACTCAGAGATGAAGCGCATGGTGAGCGAGCCTCCGTGCCTCAGGGGGCCCCGAGCGACGCCCGGGCTGGCGCGACCATACGCTTGCTCGCCCGATCAACACAAGGTCGCGGACAAG